>DASXKX010000012.1:0-107260 GCA_036496545.1 Gaiellaceae bacterium
CCGAGAGCTCGTCGGACGCCAGCACGATGACGGCGCGCGCGATGTCGTCGGCGTCTGCGACC
Organism: Gaiellaceae bacterium; assembly: GCA_036496545.1. Classification (GTDB taxonomy): domain Bacteria; phylum Actinomycetota; class Thermoleophilia; order Gaiellales; family Gaiellaceae; genus Palsa-739. Next base: position 63 of record DASXKX010000012.1, read on the forward strand.
TTCCGCAGTGGCATCGTCCGCGTAACGCGCTCGACGACGTCCGGGTCGAGCGACCCGCGCGTCATCGGCGACAACGTCCAGCCGGGCGCAACGGCGTTCACGCGGCCGAGCGGTGCGATGCGGACGATCTCGTTCTTCAGGCTGAGCAGGAGGCCGACCTGGATCGCGGACTTCGCCGCTGCGTAGTCGGCATGGCCCGCTTCGCCGAACCGACCCGCTGTCGAGCCGACGAGGACGAGATTGCCGTGTCCGGTGCGCTCCACCTCGCGCAAGAACCCGCGCGCGGTGAGGAACGTCACGGTGAGATTCGAAGCGATCGTCTGCTCCCAGCGCTCGAGCGACAGCTTCCACACGGGCTCGTCCGCACGCGGCCACGCTCCCGCGACGGCGGCGCAGACATCCACCGATCCGAGCTCAGCCCGCGCGCGCTCGAACAACTCGTCCACCTGTCGCTCGTCGGTGAGGTCCGCGCCGAGCGCGACCGCGCCGTCGAGCTCAGAGGCGAGCGACTCGGCGAGCTCACGACTCGTGTTGTAGTGGACGACGACGCGCGCACCTTCGGCCGCGAACGCGCGCACGCACGCCGAGCCGATTCCGCCCGCGCCGCCGGTGACGACGACGCCCTTGCCTGCCAGCCCGGTCTCCACGCCGGGAGGTTAGTCTCCGCGCGTGCGCGTGCACATCATCAGCGACATCGAGGGCGTCGCCGCGCTCGTCAAGTGGGGGCAGACCGGCGGCGACGGGCCGCTCTACCACGAGGCGCGGAAGCTCTACACCGAGGAGATCAACGCGTCGGTGCGGGGCGCGAAGGCCGCCGGCGCGACCGAGATCGTCGTTATGGACTGCCACGGCGGCGGCGGCGACTACACGTTCAACTCGCTGCTGCCCGCCGATCTCGATCCCGATTGCGAGTTCGTGATCCAGAGCGAGTGGACGGAGTACACCGAGTTCCTCGAAGAGGGTTGCGACGCCGCGCTCCTTGTGGGCATGCACGCGATGGCGGGGACGCCGGACGGCGTGATGTCGCACACCGTCTCGGGCCAGGCGTGGCAGAACCTGCGCTTCAACGGCACGCTCGTCGGCGAGACGGGGATCAACGCGGCGCTTTGCGGCCACTGGGGCTGTCCGGTCGTACTTGTCACCGGCGACCGCGCGGTCTGCCGTGAGGGCCGCGAGTTGCTCGGCGAGGGCCTGACGACCGTTGAGGTGAAGGTCGGGCTCGGGCGCTACAGCGCGCGGAACATTCCCCCCGTGCGGGCGCGCGAGCTGATCGAGGAGGGCGCGAAGCAGTCGTTGAAGGATCTCTCGGCGGTCAAGCCGTACGACCCCGGCAAGCCGTGCGAGCTCGAGGTCGAGTTCACCTCGCCCGACCGCCTCGAGGAGTACCGCAACCGCAAGAACGTCGAAGTGACTGGTCCGCGCACGATCGTCGCCCGCGGCGACGACTGGTGGCAGGCCTGGTCGGACTTCTACTTCTGAATCCGCCGCGAGGGAGCCGCCGTAGTGGACGGCAATGCTACTGGCGACTCCCGCGATAACGCAGTCGGTCCCGGTGACGCTGCGCGAGTACGCGATCATCATGCCGCTGAAGCTGAAGCCGGGACGAACGACCTTCATCTTGCGCAACCGCGGTGTCTTCCCGCACAACTTCACGGCGATCTACGGGCCGGTGAAGTTCGCGAGCGGCGACGTCGACCCCGGTCACACGAAACGCTTGACGGTCAAGCTCGTCCCGGGCGTGTACGTGATCGCGTGCACCGTGCTGAACGGCGGCCATCTCGCGCAAGGCATGATCACGCGCTTCACGATCGGCACGCGCGCTCACGGCAGCGCAACCTGGCATTATCCCTAGCCGGCTGCGACCGGGTCGACGATCCCGAGCGCCTCGACGAGCGTGAAGAACGCCCGCGCAAACGGGGACGCCTCCGTGCGCGCGCGGACGTCGTCCCAGTCGATCTGCTCGCGCAGCGCGCGCGTCCACTCGAGCGCAGCGCTGAAGTCGGGCTCCTGCTCTGTGATCGCGAACAGCTTCGCGACCATCACATCCTCGAGCGTCGACACATGGACGCGGAGGGCCATCACCTCCGCCTCGGGCGACCGATCGATCAGCTCGTCGGTGACCGGGCCGCTCGCCGGGTTGAAGATCAAGTCGACGAGCGCGCCGTTCTCATGCCACACCTTGTAGAGCCAGCCCTCGGGAGGCTTCTCGGTCTCCCAGCCCGCCGCCTCGAACGCGGCGCGCGCGGACTCGGCGTCCTCCGGCCTGAGCAGGAAGTCGACATCGTGCTCGCTTCGCGGTCCGCCGCGTGCCCACGCGGAGAGGCCGCCGCCGAGCACGAACGGCACACCGGCCTCCTGGAGGATCCCTGCGCCGGCTTTCATCGCCTCGATCAGCTCCTCGAATGATGACTCGGGCATTCGAAGCCGTAGTTTCCGTTTTGCCTCGACGTGCAACATCGCGTTGTGTGATCCGCATCGCAGCAGCCGGCGACCTGCACGCATCCGAGGCGACGCGCGCGCGCGTCGAGCGTGCATTCGAGCATGTTGCGGCGGAGTGCGACGTCATCTTGCTCGCAGGAGATCTCACGACAACAGGCGAGCCGGAGCAGGCGCAGGTTGTCGCCGACGCGTGCCGTGACATCGATGTGCCGGTGTTCGCCGTGCTTGGCAACCACGACTTTCATACCGGGTTCGCAGGCGAGGTTGCAGCCGTGATCGCCGAGGCGGGCGTGCATGTGCTCGACCGCTCGTCCTGCACCTGCGAAATCGGCGAGCTCGAGCTCGGCGTCGTCGGGACGAAGGGCTTCGTCGGCGGCTTCCCGGGTTCCGTGCTGCCCGACTTCGGCGAGCCGTTGCTGCGCGAGGTGTATGCGGAGACGACGCGCGAGGCGGAGGCGATCGCGCGCGGCCTGCAGGAGATCGTGCACTGCGACCTCCGTATCGTCCTCCTGCATTACGCGCCGATCAAAGCCACGATCGAGGGCGAGCCGGAGGGCATTTACGTCATGCTCGGCTCGGATCGGCTCGCGACCCCGATCGCGGAGTACGGCGCCGACATGGTGCTGCACGGCCACGCGCATGCGGGCTCGTTCGAGGGCCGCATCGGGAAGATCCCGGTCTACAACGTCGCCGTCCACGTGACGGGACGAGACTTCTGGGTCGTCGAGCTCGAGGGTGCACGCGGCCGCAGCGAGGCGCGCGTGGACGGTCCTGCCTGACACGTAAGCTGGAAGCGTGACGGCCACAGTCGCCCGCCTCTCGGTCGCACCGGTCAAGTCGCTCGGCCTCGTGCACCCGGAGGAGATCGAGCTCGAGGACTACGGCGTGCGCGGCAACCGGCGCTTCTGGCTCGTCGATTCGACCGGCCGCCTCTACAACGGCAAGCGCGAGGGAACGATGGTGCAGATCGCGCCCAAGTGGGACGAGGAGTCGCGCGTTCTGGCGCTCACGTTCCCAGGAGGCGCACGGGTCGAAGGAACGGTCGAGCTCGGTGAGACAGTCGACGCGGTGATGTACCGCCACCCGCATCCATCGCGCCGCGTGGTCGGGCCCTGGGAAGCGGCGATCTCGGACTTTGTCGGCGAGCCGCTCGCGCTCCTCTGGGCCGAGACGCATGCAGTGGACCGCGGCTACCGCGGCGGCACGATTTCGCTCGTTTCGCGCAGCTCGCTCGAGCAGCTCGGCCGCGAAGGCGAAGCACCCGGCCCGGTCGACGGCCGCCGCTTCCGAATGCTCTTCGAGATCGACGGCATCGAGCCGCACGCGGAGGACGAGTGGCTCGACACACAGGTGCGGATCGGCGACACGACGATCCAGCTGAACGGCGACGTCGGTCGCTGTGTCGTCACGTCGCATGACCCCGACCGCGGCGTCACCGACTTCGACACGCTCGGGACGCTCGCCCGCTACCGGCGCGAGGGCCGCAACGAGGACTTGCCGTTCGGCGTCTACGGCAGCGTCGCCGTTCCGGGGCGCGTGCGTGTAGGCGACCCCGTCGAGCCGCTCCAGGACCGGCTCATAGCAGAAGTGCTATACTAACCACGCATGGCGGCACGCGCCAAGACCACCGAAAAGCGACCACTGGAGCGGATCCACGAGCGCATAGTCGCCGGCGACCGCGGCTGGTTCTTCGCGAACATCGCGGACAAGGTCGCTGCACGGCGCATCGAGATGAAGCTTTCGCAGCGGGAGCTCGCCGAGCTCTGCGGCACGACGCAGTCCGCGATCGCGCGGCTCGAGCGCGGCGGACGGCCGCCACGGATCGACACGCTGCTGCGGATCGCCGAGGCGCTCGACTGCGAGCTCGTCGTCGACCTCATCCCGCGCTGATCGCCTCGTGATCGTCGCTTGCCTCGGCGACTCGATCACCGCCGGCTCGCCGCTGTGGGACCCGAATCCCGCCGTCCGAGCGACGATCGACGACCCCGACGAACGGAGCCAGTGGCATTGGTGGGCGGCTCGAGCGCATCCCGGCTTCGAGTTCCGCAACCACGGCGTGAACGGCGAGCGCACCGAGGAGATCGCGCTGCGCTTCGACGCGGCGGTCGAAGGTGTGGATGCAATCGTCATCGAGGGCGGCATCAACGACATCGTTCAGCGCCGCCCGATCGAGACCGCGGCGCAGAATCTCAGCGGCATGGCGATGAAGGCATTGCGGCTTGGGCTCCGCGTGGCGATCGTCGACGTCCTGCCGTGGAACAACGGCGACGGGCGTGCCGCACAGGAGATCGTTCGCCTGAACGCGCTTGTGTTCGGGCTTGCGTGCGGCCTCCAGCTGCCGCTGTTCCCGTTTCACGACACGCTCGTCGATCCCGATCGGCCTGACCGCATGCCGGACACGTGGACGGACGACGGGAACCACCCGTCGGTCGAGGGCCACCGCCTCCTCGGTGAGCAGGCCTTCCGCCCCTTCTAAACCCGGACGAGCTTGTAGCCCACGCCGCGCACGGTGAGCAACCGCCGAGGCTTGCGCGGATCGATTTCGAGCTTTCGGCGCAGATTCGAGATGTGCACGTCGATCGCGCGCCGGTCGCCGACGAACTCGCTCTCCCACAGGTGCTTGACCAGTTCGTCCCGCGTGAAGACTTCACCTGGGTCCGACGCGAGGAGCTGAATGAGGCGGAACTCCGACATCGTCAGCCGCAGCAACGTACCGTCGACGGTCGCCGAATGCCGTGCGATGTCGAGGTGCAGCCCGCCGACCCGGACGAGATTCGCGCTGCTCGCACGATTGAGATCGCGGCGGCGTAGCAGTGCGCGCACGCGGCTCACGAGCTCCGAGACCGAGAACGGCTTCGTGACGTAGTCGTCGGCACCGGCGTCCAGCCCTGTGACTCGCTCGTCTTCGGTGTCGCTCGCTGTCAGCATGACAATCGGAAGGTCGCTTTCGGCGCGAAGCGTCCTGCACACATCGAGGCCGGGTAGCCCAGGCAGGAGCAGGTCGAGCACCATGAGGTCGTAGTGCTCGTCGCGTGCGGCAGCGAGCGCCTCGGTGCCGTTCTCGGTGTGGTCGACGTCGTAGCCGGCGTTGCGCAACGCATAGGTCACGGCTTCCGCGATCGCCGGCTCGTCCTCGACAAGCAGGATGCGGCTCATGCGGCTCGCTCCGCCGCCGGAAGCCGGATCGTGAAGCGTGCACCGTCGTCTGCGTCGTCGACAACTAGCTCACCGTTCATCGCGCGCACCGCCTCGGCTGCGATTGTCAGACCGAGGCCGAAGCCACGGCCCTCTGCGGCCGATCGATAGAAGGGCTCGAAGATCCGCTCCCGTTGCTCGGGCGGCACCCCCGTGCCGGTGTCCGTGACGGAGACGACCTCGCGGCCGTCTTCTTGATGCGCCGACAGCCGGATCGCTCCGGTCTCGGTGTACTCGACGGCGTTCTCTACGAGCGCCGCGAGCGCCTCCTGGAGGAGATCGGGGGCTGCGAGCGCGGTGCGCGAATGCTCGCAGTCGACAGAGATCTCGACACCGCGGCGAGGTTGCGCCGCAGCCGCGAGCTCGTCGAGCAGCGGCCGCAGCTCCAGGGGTTGGAGCTGCAAGGGCTCACCCGACTGCGCTCGCGCCAGCACGAGCAAGCCACGCGCGATCCTGATCAGGCGCTCGGAGTGCACCTCGATGTGCTCGAGGAAACGGTCGCGCTCGGCCGGAATCTCCTTCGCGCCCGCCTGCAGCACTTGGACGGCGCTCGCGATCGCGGTCAGCGGTGTCCGCAGCTGATGCGCGGCGTTGCGGACGAACTCGCGCATGATCTGGTCATGCCGTTCCTGCGCCGTCACATCCTCGAGGATCAACAAGGCCGGCTCGGCGCCGCGAGGGCCGAGGCCGGACGTCCGCAGCACGTGCCCGTCGGCGAGCTCGATCCGCGCGGTGTGCGTGTCGTCAGGCGCCGCCAGAACACGGGCAGCAAACTCGCCGAGCGCGTCCGATGCGAGCGGAGCGCCACGCTCGAAGCCAACGAGCTCCTGCGCGCGCAGGTTGCCGAACTGCACGCGCCCATCGGCGCCAAAACCGATCACACCGTATGGGAAGCGGTGGAAGAAGCGGTCGAAAGACGCAAGGACGTCGGATGCGACGGCGATCGGACAGCCCTCCTGTTTGGCCGGAGATGATTCTAGACGCGCTTAAAACGTCAGAACGTCGCCGTCGGCTGCGCGCTCGACCGAAGGGTCGAGCGGCAGCTCGTCGGGACGGTGGATCACGATCAGCCGCTTGGCACCAGAGGCCTCGTACGCCGCGACTGCCTCGTCCTCGCTGAGATGCCCGCGCTCCGCCGGCTCCGGCTCCCTGAGCGTCGCCTCACAGAGGAAGACGTCGGCGTTCCGCGCGAGCTCGGCGAGGTTGGCGCTCGGCCCCGTGTCCCCCGAGTAGGCGAGCGTGCTCGCATGGTTCGAGACGCGTAGGCCGAACGTCAGCTCGGAGTAGTGATCGAGCCGCAGCGCAACGAGATCGAAGCCGCCGGCGCTGAACGGCGTCGCCTCGGTGTACTCGCGCACGTCGAACACGCGGTCGATCTGGTCGGCGAACGCCATCTGCTTCCCGTAGCTGCGCAGGCGCTCCGTCCCGTCGGGCGGCAGCCAGAGCTCGGGCCGTGCGACGTTGCGTCCGGGCCCGAACGCGGCGCCGAAGACCCACGGCACGAGATCGCCCCAGTGGTCGAGATGGAAATGCGTGATCGCGACCGCGTCAACGTGCGGCCAGCCGCCGTCGCGCTCGCGCATCCGGGCGAGGACGCCCGGCCCGCAATCGAGGAGCAGCCGTCCCTCGCCCTCGACGAGATACCCCGACTGGGCGCTGCCGGCATTCGGCCAGGCCGGGGAGCACCCGATTACCGTGAGCTGCATCCGGCGTATCCTGCCGATTTCTCCCGGACGAGCACACGGTGTATAACTCCGCCGTGGCCAGGGCATCTTCCGACATCCTGAAACAGGTGCCCCTTTTCGCTGGGTTGGACCAGCGCGAGCTCGAGCAGATTGCCGCGACGATGCGCGAGCGCCGCTTCGGCGCGGGGGACAAGGTGACCGAGGAGGGGGCCGGCGGGGCCGGGTTCTTCATCGTCGAGTCCGGCGAGGCCGACGTCTCGGTTGACGGCCAGCCGCGCGGCACGATCACTGCGGGCGACTACTTCGGCGAGATCGCGCTCCTGACTGGATCCGACCGGACGGCCACGATCACGGCCAAGACCGACATGGTTTGCTGGGGCATGACGCCCTGGGACTTCCGCCCGCTCGTCGAGAGCAACTCCACGATCGCGTGGAAGCTCCTGACGGCGATGGCGGACAAGCTCAAGTAGCTCGAATCCTGTCACCACCGTTCCCCGAACGGTAGTGTCTGCGCGTGGAGCCCGTCGACTCGATCGACTATCTCTTAGACGCCGAGGCGCCGGGCCGGCTCGAGCTCGTGCGGCGGTTCGCGAACACGCTCGACGTCGAGCACGGCCGCGAGGCGCTCCATTCGCCGGTCCAGCTGCGGAAGCTCCTGCTCGAGCTCGGCCTGATCGACCAGGGCACCCGCGTGACGGGAACGGATCTCGAGCGCGCGCATGAGCTGCGGGACACGCTGCGACACCTGGCGTTGGCGAACAACGGGGTGGCGACGGATGCTGCGCTCGAGGCGACGCTCACCGTTCGCGTCGACGACCGGGACGGGGTGCTCGAGCCGGTCGAGCGCGGCGTCGACGGCGCCTTCGCCGACCTCGTGGGGATCGTCTACACCGCGATGGCCGACGGCTCCTGGACTCGGCTCAAGGCTTGCCGTCGCGACGTCTGCCACTGGCTCTTCTACGACCGTTCGCGCAACAGGTCGGCCGTGTGGTGCCAGATGTCCGTGTGCGGGAACCGGACGAAGACGAAGGCGTATCGCGCTAGGCGCGGCTGATCCGGCGGGCACCGACGAAGCGTGAGCTGTACCAGCCGGCGAGCTGCTCGATCCGAACGCGCGTGCCGGTATGTGGCGCGTGGATGAAATGTCCGTTGCCGATGTAGATCCCGACGTGGCCTACGGCGTCGAAGAAGACAAGGTCGCCCGGGCGGAGCGACGAGCGCGCGATGCGCCGGCCTCGATCGAAGTCGCCGTACGACGAGTGCGGGAGCGCGATGCCGAAGTGCGCGTACACGAACCGCACGAAGCCTGAGCAGTCGAAGCCCGAGCGTGGTGAGGCCCCACCGTAGACATAGCGGATGCCGCGGAAGCGCTTCGCGTACGCGACGATCCGTACGCCGAACATCGAGCGAGCCTGGGTCGTACGCGTTGGAGTTGCCTTGCGCGCCACGCCGGCAGCGCGGCCCGGGAGCGGCTTCACGAGGGCGTAGACGAGCGCGCTCATGACGGCAAGCAGCGAAAGGAGGCGGCGGATGTGCGTCATAGCGAGGCCCTTCGGCAGGGAGGCGGCCGCTCACAAGGCGGCCGGCTGTCGTCGGGAGCCGAATTGTGACGTGGCCCGGAGGGCCGCGTCGTCCCTCAAATGGGTCAATTCGGCAATCCTCTGGATCCGATAACGGCCGTAATTCGAGCTTTACAGCGTCCGGTGGCGCATTTAGGATCCGAGAATGGAGATCATCGTCGAGCGTCCGCCGGCCGAGCCCCTCGAGGACCGACCGCTCCCCGCAGACCCCTGCACCGCAGAGTTGGCCGAGTGCATCTGCCCCAACTTCTGACAGGTCGTTTAGGAGTTACAACCCAACGGGAGGTTCAGGTGGAGACACTCGAGCTGACGCCCGCCGACGCGATCGTGCTCGCGCCGACGGAGCCGCCCCGGAGCAGCCCTGTACGGCCGAGACCGCCGAGTGCTGCTGCCCGGATTTTTGCGAGCGAGATCACGCAAACGAGTAGCCACGCGCAAAGCGGCAATGCTCTTTAGTCTTGTGTATCAATCGGCCGCGCCCGGCGCTTGGCGCGCGGCACGAGCACCTGGTCGGCGGAGTCGAAGATAGGAGGTAAGAAATCTCCTCCTGTACTCGTGGTCGAGTTCAGCGCGCGACCCTCCGCGTCACGGAAGGGAACGCCGCGCTTCTCTGCGACGGAGATGGCTTCGGCGTTGTGGCGCTCTAGGACTCGATGCCGCCGAGACCGAGGTACGCAACGCCAAGGCCCGCGTCGCCCAGCTCCAAACAATCGTGGACGCTCGCGCCGCCTCGCCTCTGGTCCCCACCGGCGAGGTCACCGTGAACGAGCGCCGGACGTCACGACTTCCGGCCCGACAGCGCCTCCTCAGCCGTGTGGTTGCCTCGCGGGAACGGTGCGCGGCATTGAAGAGGTCGCGGAAGTAAGGCTTGATCTCCGCGTTGAGCGCGTCGAGCGCCTGCGCGGTGGCGTTGTCTCCGAGCGCGGTCATGCGCGTCTCGGCGTTCCGCGAGCAGGTCGCTGTAGCGGGCCTCGGCGTTGCGAAAGAAAAGGGTTGCGGTGTCGAGCGGGAAGCTCATTTCGGTACGTCCTTGATCGGGATGGACTTACGAGGTCGTTCCGAGTCCCAATCAGGCCGCCCGGCCTACACTCGCGGCGCGATCCGTTCCCATAACCGGATCCGCAACCGGAATTTTACCGCCGGTTAGCGCCTGCTATGTGCTCGCGCTTACCGAATACACGCGCAGCTTTTGCGACTGTCGATGCCGCATGCGCCGGGACTGGCTGGGATAATCGCGCCTACTGTCCAAGGCGGGCGGATAGGGGGAGGAGAATGCGAGCCTTATGGCGAGTTCGGCGGCCCGGCGTGCTTCTCGGCGGGGTGATCGTTGCGGGCGCCCTGGTGGCGGTGGCTGCAGCGTCGAGCGGGGTGGTTGTGTCGGGGAATCCGAGTCCGTTTGCGACCTCGGGGTGTGCGGCTGTTCGCAGCGCGCAGACGTCGGTTGTTTCATCGACTTTGAACTATCTGAATTCGGAGGAGGAGCCGTGGGTCGCGGTTGATCCGACTGACGGCAGCCATCTGGTTGGGGCGTGGCAGCAGGACCGCTGGAACGACGGCGGGTCCAGCGGTTTGGTTTCGGCGTACAGCACAACCGGCGGGAGCTCATGGAGCGGTGTCGTGCCGTTGCCGTTTACGGCCTGCTACAGCGCCTCCGGCTATGGGAGCTCGCTGGATTATCAGCGGGCGTCGGATCCGTGGGTTTCGATCGGGCCGGGGAAGCCGTCGAGCTTCAACTGTGCGCCTACGGCGAAGGACTGCAGCACGGTCTACCAGGTCGCGATCCCGTTCGATGAGACGACGCGGCGGACGGCGGTGGCGGCGTCGGTCTCCTATGACGGTGGGGCGACGTACACGAACACCCAGACGCTGGTCGCGGACCCGTGCTCGGGCGTTCCGACGCCGGGCTACGTGTGCAACAACCCGAAGTCGTTCGTGCTCAACGACAAGGAGGCGGTCACCGCAGATCCGACCCAGCCTGGGTCTGCGTATGTGGTCTGGGATCGGCTTGTGGCTCCGCCGGCGTCCTTTCCGGGCTTCTTCCGTGAGCTCGCGTACAAGGGGCCGACGTTCATTTCGCGGACGACCGACTACGGCAAGACGTGGAGCGCGCCGCAGCAGATTGTGACGACGCCCTCGATCGACCAGACGATCGGCAACGTGATCGCCGTCGATCCAAAGACAGGCGACCTGTACGACTTCTTCGTCTATATCCAGAACATCTCACGTAATGGCGGCAACCGTGGTGCGAGCATCGGCTTCGTCAAGTCGACCGACCACGGCCTCACCTGGGGGCCGCGACAGACAATCGCTGCCGACAACGGGCCGGTCGTCACCGACCAAAACAACGTCGATCCGACCACGAACACCGCTCCGGCGCCGCTGCGTACCGCGGACGGGCTGCCTCAGCCTGCGATCAGCGCGAGCGGGCAGCTGTACGTCGTCTGGGAGGACCTCGACAGCGCGACGGGCACCAACCAGGCGTTCATCACCACGTCCAGCGACGGCGGCGCGAGCTGGAGTACGCCTTCGATCGTGAACAGCGCCTACACCAGTGCTCCCGCGTACACGCCGGCGATCGCCATTGCACCGGACGGGACAATCGGCGTCACCTACTACCAGTGGGACAAGCCGACCACAAGCGGCGCCGAGCCAACCGTGCTCTACATCCAGAAGAGCACGAGCGCGGGAAGCAGCAGCGCGGCACCAACCTTCGGGACGAGAACGGCCGTTTCGAGTGAGTTCAACGGGCTCGCACCCCCGTACTCCGAGACCGGCTACTTCCTCGGCGACTACGAAGGGCTGACCGCCAATTCGGACGGGTTCATCCCCTTCAACGTGCTCGGAAACTGCGACGACGGCGGCAACGGAACTCAACCAAGTTGCCGCGCGCTCACATCGGTCATCAGCCCCACCGACGTGACACCGACAGACAACAACGCAACCGACGTCTACGCGTTCCCCGGATCCTGATCCGGCTCATGCGGGGGCGGCCGGAAACGTCCGCCCCCCAGGCGCGGAACAGGCTGCGGAATGAAAAGGACGGTCGACTACGGGGCGATGGGCAGTTGATCACCTTCCGCGTTAACTAGTACGAACGGAAAGGTCTCTAGAACCGGGGTGCACGTCCGGCCCGCCTTCTATGGGCTCGCCCCCATTGGGTCGGCCGTGAATCTGGCGCACGCACCCACTTACGCGATCAGCAGGGGGCACGCTGGGGTCGGCGAGCTCGATGCGTGGCCGACTCCATGCGCCCTTCGGTCGCGCTCCTAGCCGGCCCTAGATGACCTCCCTCGTCAGGCGTAAGGGACGCTGGCACAGGCCACCGATGCCACTTTCGAAGGCTGGAGCTTCATCGTAGATAGGTAGGAAGCGCGGAGGAAGTTTCCGTGGCCTCACTGATGCGTCCCGCGGTGAGCTGCGGAGAATCTGGACCCAGGAGGTGAGACCTCGTGGAGCACACGCCTCGGACTGGGTTTCTCGTGCTTGCCGTGGCGGTCGTGTTAATGCTTGGCGGTGCGGCCCTGATGCTTGCTGACATGGTCAGCGCAGCGATCGCAATCCCGCTGATCGCAATCGGGATCGCGCTCTCGGTCGCTGCACAGAGCAGGCGGCGTCGCCAGCACATCCCCGTCACACTGAAGTAGCGTTTAGGAAGGGTCGCGTCTGCGGCCCGCGCAGATGCACGAGAGGCGCCTTCCGGCGCCTCCGTGCGTGCAGGGGGTAGGACCGCGAGCTACGCGGCGGTCGTCTTGCGCGTGCTATGCGTGCGCGTCGTGGTCGCGGCCTTGCGTGCCGTCGTTTTCGGTGCGTTGGCCTTGCGGGGCGCGGGCGTCGCGGGCACGGGCTGCGGTGCGGACGCAATCGACGTGAGCAGCGCGCGTGCGTCCGCGAGGTTCGCCTCGGTGACGACGACGCCACCGGAGGGCCAGGACTTCGACTCTCCCGACAGGGTGATGCCCTTCGGCGTCTTGCGCTCGGCTCGGACGTTGAGACGCGTGGCGCGCTTCCCGACACAAACTTCTGCGACGACGGTCTTTCCGGCGCGGATCGTGTGCACGGTGCCGTCCTTGCGCGACTTCACGTCGAAGCCCTCGAGCAGGCGCCTGTGAAGCGGTGCGGCGGTGTTGGTGGACTTCCGTGCCATGTGGCTCCTCTCGTCTTGCCTGTCTCCGAAACAGGCAACAAGTCGATTGGATCTAACAAGGGAGCAAAGTGGCAACTACGCCGGCAGGATTTACATTCCGTGCGCGCGGAGGATTCAGAAGCGTGCCGCCGGGAAGGCTTGTCCGGCGAATGGGCGAGAGGTCAGCGCGGTTGGCGGCAAATGAAGCGATCTTTCGTTCCGGGAACGAGCTGATCAATAATGTCGTGGGCGACAGCGGCGTTGCGCCTTACCTCTGCGAGTGCGGCGATCGAGACTGCTTTGAGCGTGTCCCGATCAGCCACGATGGGTATGAGGCAGTGCGAGCAGATCCAGCGAGGTTCCTCGTGGTTCCGGGGCACGAGGATCTGACCGCGGGCGAGGTTGTCGTCGAGGACTTCTCTGGCTACAGGGTGGTTGAGAAGCAAGGTGAGGAGGCGGAGATTGTGCAGCGCACTGATCCGCGGGCGGATGGGCGGTGATGGCGAACCGAGGCCTCGCCAAGAACGAGGAGCTGTTCCGGAAGGTCAACGAGCGGATCGACGATCTGAGCGCATCGGTTGACCGCGACGATCGGCAGATGGAGTTTCTCTGCGAGTGTGACCGCGAGGACTGTCACGAGAAGATCAACGTAACGCGGGCCCAGTATGAGGCGGTGCGCGCGGTGCCCACTCACTTCATCGTTGTTCCGGGTCACGAGGATCCGAGCGTCGAGCGCGTGGCGTACTCGACGGAACGCTTCTTCGTCGTCGAAAAACAGGGCGAAGCCGCCGAAGACGCCGTCGAGACTGATCCACGCAGCGCGACATAGAAAGTGATTCTTGATCGGCTAACACTCGCCCCGGGCCTAACGTGGCACCGTTTCAGTTACGGCATAACCGGGCACCCGCCCGCATCGAGCAAGAACCGCACCAACAGCTGGCCATGCTCCGAATTCTCTACGGGGCTTCTGCGGCTGCGTTAGACGCCTTTCGCGTTGGGGGGAGTCCCGTCGATGCCGACCTCGTCACCGACCTAGAACGAATGGTCGCGCGAACAAAACGGGAGATCGAGCGGCTAGCTAGCCGTTTCACCAATCCCTCCTAATAACAGCCGAGCGACTTCATTAGCGCGTTCGCCATCCGGTCGGACTCGGACTCGACGAGCAGCCGCAGCCGCTCCGGTGCGACGTCCTCCCGAACGCGCACCGAGTTTCGTGCGCTCGGATCGAGCTCGATCGCCAGTCCCTCGAGGTCGGCCTGCCAGAGGTCAAGGTCGACGCCGATCACCTGCGCCCTGTGCGCCGCCGCAGCATCGGTCCCCAAGTAGCCCGCGCGAACGCCGTCGTCGACGAGGCCGAGCATCGGCTCATCCGCGCGTGCCGGATCCTGCGCCCGCAGTCCGTCACGTCGGATCGCCTCACGGTTGCCAGCCGGTGAAACGTGGGGGCCTTTCACCGCCGCCGCGCCCGTTCCGCCAGCGCGCGCCGCTCAACCTCGTCCCACATCACGACGAGCGTCCTGGTGTCTGACTCCCGCGAAGCGGGTGTCTGACACGGCTGTTCGGCTCAGCCCAGCCGACCGCCGTCGACCGGGTCGAACAGGTGCGCCTCGTCCGCCACGGGCCTCAGGCTGACGCGTGCGCCTCGCTCGGGGGCGTGCTTTGCCCCCGACCGGGCGACGAGCTTCGTCTCGACGCCGCCGAGCTCCGCGGTGCAGAAGACGAACGCATCCGCCCCGAGCTCCTCGACGACCTGCACCTCGGCCGGGATCCCGTCCGCCGCCAACTCGAGCGACTCGGGCCGCACGCCGACGACGAGCTCGCTCCAGCCGCCCGCCGACGCGGCTGAGCGCGCACGGTCGGGAACGGGCACAGAGACGCCGCCGAGCGACACCGACCCGTTCGACCCGAGCGGCACCGACAGGAGGTTCATCGACGGCGAGCCGATGAACCCCGCGACGAACGTGTTCGCGGGAAGCTCGTAGAGCTCACGCGGCGCCGCGCACTGCTGCAGCAGCCCGTCCGACAGAACCGCCACGCGGTTTCCGAGCGTCATCGCCTCCGATTGGTCGTGCGTGACGTACACCGTCGTCACGCCGAAGTCCGACTGCAGCGCGGCGATGTCAGCCCGCATCTGCACGCGCAGCTTCGCGTCGAGGTTCGACAGGGGCTCATCCATGAGAAACACCTTCGGCAACCGCACGATCGCGCGGCCCATCGCGACGCGCTGCCGCTGCCCGCCGGAGAGCTGGCCCGGCTTTCGGCCCAGGTACTCCTCGAGGCCGAGCATCTTCGCGACCTCGCGCACGCGCGCCGCGCGCACCGGCTTCTTCACGCGCGCAATCTTCAGCGGGAAGCCGATGTTCTCCTCAACCGTGAGATAGGGATATAGCGCGTAGTTCTGGAAGACCATCGAGATGTCGCGGTCCTTGGGCGCGATGTCGGTGACGTCGCGGTCGCCGATGAAGATCGCGCCGGCATCGACCTCTTCGAGGCCGGCGAGCATGCGAAGAGCGGTTGTCTTGCCGGAACCGGAAGGGCCGACGAGCACCATGAACTCCCCGTCGGCGATCGCGAGGTCGAGCCCGTTCACCGCCGGCGCCTCCGTTCCGGGATAGACGCGCGACGCGCCGACGTACCGGACCTCAGCCACCGGCGACGACCTCCGCAAGCAGCTCGTCGTTTCGGAGCCGCGCGTGCGCGGACGGTTCGGCACCGAGTGCATCGAGCGCGCGCAGCGCCGCGCCGACGACGGGCGGCGCGTCGACGACGATGAGCGTGTGCGGGACGCCGAAGTCGGCAAGCGCCGTCTCGATCGCGTCGAGCAGCCGCCCATTCCGAGCCCGAAGCAGGCCGCCGCCGAGCACGACGTCGGCGGGCTCGTCGATCGGGCCGATTCGGTCGAGGGCCACCCGCGCGAGCGAGACGATCTCATCTGCGAGCCGTAGGACGATCTCCTCGGCGACGGCATCGCTTGCCGCCTCGGCGAAGACGAGCGGCGCAAGCTCGACGAACCGGCGGCGCGCGACCGAGCCGAGGTGCACCGCCTCGGCCAGCTGCAACGGCGTCTCGAAGCCGAAGTGCGAGGGAACGAGCTGCTCGAGCGACGTCCTCGGCCCGCGACCGTCCTCCGACCGCGCGGCCGCGGTCACCGCCGCCGCGCCGACGTCCTGACCGCCGCCCCAGTCGCCGGTTATGTCCCCGAGCGCTGGGAAACGTGCCTCGCGTCCGTCCGGCCCGAGCCCGAGGCAGTTGATGCCTGCACCGCACACGACGGCGACGCCCCAGCCGCGGTCCGTCCCGGCCCGCAGTACGGCAAACGTATCGTTCGCGACCTCGATGCGCGCTGCCCAGCCGCGGTCTTGCGCGCGCGCGCGGAACGCGCTCACCTCGGACGGGAAGTCGACGCCGGCGAGGAGCAGCTCCGCGTGGTCGACCGGACCCTCGGCACCGGCTTCGATCACGAGCGCCTCGATGCGATCGAGCGCTCCCTCGACGCCGTGCTCGTGCGGCGAGCTGCCGGGTCCGCGCACCAGTGCGAGGACGCGGCCGTCAAGATCGAGCAGCGCAACATCCGTCTTGGCATTGCCGCCGTCGACGGCAAGTAGGAGCCCGCTCATCCCACTGCCTCGGCAACGAGAGAGTCGACGAGCGCATCGACCATCTCCACCTGCCCGATCAGCGGATGCGCGAGGAGCGCCTTTCGCGCCGTGACGTGGTCGCGCGTGACGGAGGCTTCGGCGGCGAGCCGCTCGTACGCCGCGACGTGCTGCACGAGCCCGAGCAGCTCCGGCGCAAGCGGCTCCTGCGAAAGCGGGACCGGGCCGTCGGTGTCGACCCGCGCAGGCACCTCTACGACATCGTCGTCGGCGAGCCCCTCGAGCGTCCCGTTGTTGCGCACGTCGACGACGTGGACGGCGCCGTCGCCGGTCGCGAGCGAGCGCACGAGCCCGACGGCCGCCTCGCTGTAGAACGCGCCGCCGCGCTGCTCGAGGAGCGCGGGCTTCTCGTTGAGGCTCGGGTCGCGGTACAGCTCGAGCAGCTCACGCTCGATCTCGGCAACCGTCTGGGCGCGCGGCGTCCCGTGCCGCTGTTCCTCGAGCACGCGAGCGTGGCCGTAGAAGTAGTGCAGGTAATAGGAGGGAAGCACGCCGAGATCGTCGAGCACGCTGCGCGGCAGCTCGATCGAGTCCGCGAGCTCGTCGCCATGCTCCTCGAGCAGCTGCGGCAGGACGTCGCTGCCGTCGAGCCGCACCGCGCGGATCCACGTGAGGTGGTTGAGCCCGACCTGGTCCACGAGCACGCGCTCCGGCTCGACTCCGAGCAGGCGTGCGCAGTCGCGCTGGAACGTGATTGCCACGTTGCAAAGCCCGACCGCGCGATGCCCGGCATCGAGGAGCGCACGCGTGACGATTCCGACCGGGTTCGTGAAATCGACGATCCACGCTCCAGGCGCCCGCCCGGCAACGCGCTCAGCAAGGTCGAGGATCACCGGCACCGTGCGCATCGCCTTCGCGAAACCGCCCGCGCCGGTCGTCTCCTGCCCGATGCAGCTGCACCGCAACGGGATCGTCTCGTCCTGCAGGCGGGCCGCTTGCCCGCCGACGCGGATCTGGAACAGCACGAAGGACGCGCCGTCGATCGCCGCGTCGAGATCGCCTGTCCGCACGAGTGCGCCGCCGTAGTCCACGCGGGCGAGCATCCGTTCCGCGAGGCCTCCGACGACCTCGAGGCGTTCCGCGTCGATGTCGTGCAGTGCAACCTCGTCCACATCGAGCTGTGAGAGGTGCGACACAAGCTCGGGCGTGTACGTCGAGCCGGCGCCGATGACTGCGAGCTTCATCCCTTCACCCCGGTCAGCGTCACGCCTTCGACGAACGCCTTCTGCGCAAGGAAGAAGATCACGATCACCGGTGCCATCACCAGGAGCGTCGCAGCCATCGTCAGGTTCCACTGCACCTGGTGGAGCGAGCGGAACTGCGCGAGCCCGATCTGCAACGGCCAGTTGTGGGGGTTCTCGCCCGTGTAGAGAAGCGGCAGGAAGAAGTCGTTGAACGTATAGAGGAACGAGAAGAGCGCGACCGCGGCGATCGCCGGCTTCGCCAAGCGGACGACCACGGTGCTCAGAACGCGCAGCTCGCCGAGGCCGTCCACGCGGGCTGCGTCGAGGTACTCCTCGGGGATCGTCATGAAGAACTGGCGCAGCAGGAAGATCGAGAACGCGTCGCCGAACCAGTTCGGCAGGATCACCGGCCACAAGGTTCCGACGAGGTGCAGCTTCGCCCACATCACGTAAAGCGGAACCACCGATACCTGCGGCGGGAGCATCAAGGCGACGAGCACGATCGCGAACATCACGTTCCGCCCACGGAACCGGAACCGCGCGAGCGCGTACGCGACCGGGATGCTCGAGATGAGCAGGCCGACCGTCGCAAGCACCGAGTACGTGAGCGTGTTGAACGTCCAGCGTCCCAGCGGCGCGGTGCGGAAGACGTCGATGAAGTTGTGCCAGGCGAACGGATGCGGCCAATACCGCGACGACAGCGCCTGCTCGTTCGTCATCAGCGCCGTCAACGTGATGAAGATGAACGGTGCAAGGAATGCAATCGCGCCTGCGATCAGGAAGCTGTGATTCGCGACTGCGAGGAGGAACCGCTTCCGACGGACGCTCGCCGGCGCCCTGCGTCTCACGATCGGTGAACTGACGCCGATCGCACTCATCGGATCGCTCCCGTGTGATGCACCCAACGCCGCGAGTTGGCGACGATCACGAGCGTGACGGCGAACGACACGACGAGCAGCACGACCGAAAGCGCGGACGCGTAGCCCATCTGGTAGTCGGCGAAGCCGTGCTGGTAGAGCAGCACTGGATAGAAGAGCGTCGAGTCCTGCGGGTAGCCGAGGCTTGCGGCGGTGACGTCCGCGGCCTGCGAGGCCTGCCCCGACGCGATGTTTGCGGCGACGTAGGCCTGCGTGAAGTACTGCAGCGCTTGAATGACGCCGAGCACGACCGCAAAGAGGATCACCGGGCTGATCGATGGGAAGGTCACCCAGCGCAGCCGTTGCCACCAATTCGCCCCGTCGATCTCGGCCGATTCGTACAAATGGCGCGGCACGTCGAGCACCGCCGCGAGGAAGATCACCATCGTGTTGCCGACGCCCCACAGCCCGAGGGCCACGAGCGACGGCTTCGCCCACGCGGGGTCCTGGAACCACAGCGGCCCGCTGATCCCGAGGTGCCCGAGGAACGCGTTCACGGGCCCCGTCGCGGGGTTCAGGATGTACACGAAGCCGAGCGTCGCAGCGACCGGCGGCGCGAGCGCCGGCAGGTAGAAGATCGTGCGGAAGATCCCGACGCCGCTCCGCGCTCGCGCGAGCATGAGCGCGATGCCGAGCGCGAAGAGCACCTGCGCCGGCACGAGTACCGCGACGAGCCACAGTGTGTTCTTCACGGCCGTCCCGACCTGCGGGTCGATCGTGAAGAGGTAGCGGTAGTTCGCGAGGCCGACCCAGCGCGGCGGCGACAGCAGGTCGTAATGGTTCAGCGATAGGTAGACGGCCATCACGATCGGATAGCCGAAGAAGACGGAGAAGCCGACGAGCCAGGGGCTGAGGACGAGGAGCACGCGGCGGCGCCTCCTCCACTGGGCGCGATTCCCGGCTCGCCGGCGCTCCGGCGAGGGAACGGCTGGGGCAGCTGCGGCTACGGGACTCCGCCTCCGCCGTTGCCGCCGCCCGCTTGCTTCACCTGTGCGTCGAGCTGTGAATCGAGCTTCTTCAGATCGGCACCGAGGTTCTTCGAGCCCTTCGCCTGGTAGTTCTGCCAGAACGTCTGCACGAGGTTCGTGTACGACTGACCCGAAGCCATGATCGGCGACGTGCCCGAGTGCGGGTTGTTGAAGACCTTGATGAACGTCTGGAAATGCGCGTCGGGGACGATCTCCTTGGACTTTGCCGAGGCCGACGTCGACGGCACGTTCTTGAGGCCGTTCGTCAGCACTGCAAGCGCATGCACATTCGTCGTCAGATAATCGACGAGCTGCCACGCCTTGTCGACGTTGTGACCGCCCTTCGGCAGGCCGATGATTGTGCCGTTGATGTAGCCCGAGCCGTACAGGTCCGGCTGGGCATCGTCGACGGGCAGCGGCGCCGTACCGTACTGCAGCGACTTCGCCTCATTCGCGATGAACGCGACGCGCCACTCGCCGTCCATGTTCATCGCGAGCTTTCCGGTCTCGAAGCCGTTTGACGCAGAGAACTCGTCACCGAGCCCGGCCTGGAACTTGACGAGGTTCTTGTAGCCGTACCAGTCGATGAGCGACTTCTGCCACTTCATCATCTTCTGCCACGACGCCTGATCGCCCAGGATCGATTGGCCCTTCGCGTTGATGTACTTCGCGCCGTAGGCCTGCGCCCAGCGCTCCGGCACGTTCTCGTAGAAGCCGATGAACGGGTCGAGTCCGACGACCTTCAGCGAGCCGTCGGGATTCCGCTGCGTGAGCTTCTTCGCATCCGCCGTCAGCTCCGAGATCGTCCGCGGCGCGTGCGTGATGTGCGCTTTCGCAAACAGCGCCGTGTTGTAATACAGGCCGTACGTGTCGGCGAGCAGCGGCAGCGCGCAGCGCGTGCCGTTGTACTGCGTGTAGTACATCGTCGCCTTCGGGAAGATGGACGTGCTGATGTGCGAGCGCGCCATGAACGGCTTGAGATCGAGCCAGGCGCCCGTGCCGCAGTAGATGCCGACGTCGTAGGAATTGAACGAGCTGACGACGTCCGGCGGGTTGCCGGCACGGATCGCAGCCGTGATCTTCTGGTCCGTGATGCCGCCGACGACGTCGAGCGTGACGTCGGGGTGCGCCTTGTCGTATTCGGCGGCGACTTTCTTGAAGGTGATGAGCTCCTTGCCGGCGCTCCAGCCGACCCAGACTGTGAGCTTCGTGGGGCCGGCGTGGCGTGCGCCGATCGCGGCGGTCGCGGCGGCGAGCCCGACGGTGACGGCCAGCGCGGCGACGATGACCACGCGTTTCATCCCAACCTCCCTCCAGATCAGGTGTCGTTAGAGACCCTTACGAAATCGACCCTATGCCACCCGTAAATCCGTGTCAACATGCGCTTCTGACTTGTTTCGGTAAGGGATCTTGACGACAATGGCGGAGTGGCCACCCCGCCGCTCCTGAAGCGCCTGAACGAGGAGACCGTGCTCGACACGATCCGAAGCGGCGCCCCGATCTCGCGCGCCGAGATCGCGCGGCGCGCGGGCATCTCGAAGCCGACCGTCTCGCTCGCGCTGCGCGCGTTGCTCGGCGCTGGTCTTGTTCGAGAGGCGGCCGACGGCCCGTCGGGGCCGTCATACGGCGCCGTGTATTTCGAGCCGGTTGCGGAGGCGGCGCTCGTGCTCGGCATCGACCTCGGCGCGCGCTTCTTACGCGGTGCGCTGAGCGACCTCACCGGGCTCGTGCGTGCGCGCCAGGACGTCGAGCTTCCGGGTGCGGATGCGGAGCGTGCGCTCGAGGCGATCGGGCAGTTGCGCGACTCGCTTGTGCACGCCGCCGGGCTTGACGCCGACCTGATCGACGAGGTCGTCGTCGGGATACCCGGCGTCGTCGTCCCGGGCGCGGGGACCGTCGAGCTGGCGATGAACATCCCCGGTCTGGACGGGCGGCCATACAAGGCGGACCTCGAAGAGCGGCTCGCACATCGCGTGACGCTCGAGAACGACGTCAACCTCGCCGCGCTCGGCGAGCGGCGGCACGGCATCGCCCGTGGCGTCGACGACTTCATGTTCCTCTCCGTCGGCACCGGGCTCGGCGCCGGGCTCGTGCTGCGCGGCGAGCTGCAGCGCGGGTACAACGGCGCCGCCGGCGAGCTCGACTACGTCGCCGCCGGGCTCGGACAGGACATCGACCCGTGCGCGGCCGCGCTCGCGGCGTTCGCAGCAGGTGCCGTCGAGCGTGACGGCGCCTCGACGACGCTCGCCGCACCGTATGACCCGCGGTCGGTCTTTGCAGCGGCTCGCGCAGGCGACGCGCTTGCGCGGGATGTCGTGCGCGAGGAGGCGCGGCGGATCGCGCTGCACATCGCGCCGATTGCCGCCGTCACCGACGTCGAGCTCGTCGTGCTGGGCGGCGGCATCGGAACGAACTCCGAGCTGCTGAGCGACGTGCGACCGCTGCTCGCGAAGTGGCTGCCATACCCGCCGCGGGTGGAGATCTCGAGCCTCGGCGAGAACGCGGTTCTGATGGGTGCGCTCGCGACCGGATTGCGCTCGGCGCTCGAAGCCGTTTTCGTCACCCGCCGGGGATAGGGAGGAGTAGCATCGGCGCGTGGCCGGCTTCGAGGCGCCCACCGATCTGATGCACAACCGGGGCTTGATCGCCGACCCCGAGGCGTTTGCAAAGGAACGCGGCGCGGCCTCATGGCTCTATCTCTGCGGCGAGGAGTTCGCTTCGATGGAGGGCGGCATGTCGTATGACGACGTCCGGCGAGCGGTGCCCGAGTCGGCGAACGTCGTCTCCGACCCGCCAATGCCGCTCGACGTCGACCTTGCGCGGCGGCAGATCGCGGCGCTAGAGGGCCTTCCGCGACCGACACTCGTGACGTGCCGGACCGGGCCGCGTTCTGCCGCGCTGATCTATCTCTACGCCGGGCTTCAGGCCGGCGCTTCGGCCGACGACGTGCTGGCTCGCGCCGAGGCGGACGACGCGCCGTTCGTCCGCTCGGACGAGATCCGGGCCTGGATCACCGACGGGCTCGCCCAGCTTTCGTAGGGTTTTCCCCCTTTCGCGGCGGGCCGTGCGCGGCGCACGCTCCTTGCTCACCCCCGAGCAAAGAGAGGAAGCCAGCATGCACACTCATCTCGGTCGCAGAACCCCCCGCGCGCTCGTTCTGTCGGTGGCCGCTCTACTCGCCGTCTGCTGCACCGCCACCGCGACCGCGACGCTGCCGACACGGACCAGCCTCGCCGGGACGTGGGCCGGAAGCTACAGCGGCGCATTCTCGGGCACGTTCAGGTTCACGTGGACGCAGTCGGGATCGAAGCTGAGCGGGTCGATCCACCTTTCGAACCCGCCCGGGAAGTACGGGCTCGCGGGCAAAGTGGGTCGCAACGGCGGAATTCAGTTCGGCGTCGTCGGTGCGGGCGCAACGTACACGGGTACCGTGTCGGGCAAGTCGATGTCGGGGAGCTACAAGAGCCCGCAAGGCGGCGGCAGCTGGAGCGCGCACAAGCTCGACCTGCGCAAGCACCCGTAAAGGACCGCTGAACTGAGCTAGGCGAGCTCGGCCGACCGGGCCGCCGGCTCACGGTCCGGCCCGGGTGGGCGAGCGCCAGAGGTCCGTCTCACGAAATCGGTAGTTGGTCCGGATGGCCGCAGCGCGCTGAAGTGCAACCATCCCGGTCGAGAGTGAGGTGAGCAGCATGGCTGCGCAGCGAGTCGTGGTGGCTGGGGCAGGGGTCGCCGGCCTGGAGGCGGCACTGGCGCTGCGGGCCCTGGCAGGCGACCTCGTCGAGGTCGAGGTGATCGCGCCCGAGCCGTTGTTCGTCTATCGGCCGGCGGCGGTCGCCGAGCCGTTTGCGAAGGGGGTGGTGCGGCGCTTCCCCCTCGACCGGCTGGTCGCTGCGGCAGGCGCCCGGTTCCGGCACGACCTCCTTGTCGCGCTCGACGAAGAACAGAAGTCTGTTCGTCTCAATTCCGGGGACACGCTCGAGTACGGGATGCTCGTAGTCGCGGTCGGCGCGCGGCCGACGGAGGCAGTGCCGGGAGCACTGACCTTCCGCGGCGCCGAAGACAAAGCCGCAATGTCCGACCTGCTGGAACGTGCGAACACCGGCGCGCTCCGGCAACTCGTCTTCGCAATCCCGGCAGGTGTTTCGTGGCCGCTTCCCTTGTACGAGCTCGCTTTTCTGACGAGCGAGCATCTGGCGCAGCACTGCACCCGGAATATCGAGCTTGTTCTCCTGACCGCGGAGGAGCGGCCGCTCGCGTTGTTCGGCGACCGGGCGAGCGATGCGATCGCGCGGCTGTTGGGCAACCGGGAAATCCGCATCGAGGCCGGTCGGAGTCCGCATGTCTATGAGGATGGGGTGCTTCACCTCACCGACGGCGGTGAGCTTGCAGCGGACGCGGTCGTGGCCTTGCCGAGGCAGCGCGGTCATCTGGTCGAAGGGTTGCCCCAGGACGAGCGTGGATTTGTCGCCACCGACGAGTTCGGCCGTGTCGAAGGCCTCACCGACGTCTATGCCGCCGGCGATCTCACGCGGACCTCGATCAAGCAGGGCGGCATTGCCGCGCAAGAAGCCGACGCGGTCGCAAGTGCGATCGCCGCCGAGCTGGGTGCGCCCGTGAAGCCGACGCCGGTGCGCCCGATCCTGCGCGGCCTGCTCCTGACGGGCACGGTTCCCCAGTTTCTCCGCAGCGAGCCTGGGCAGACCAGCGAGATCACGAGCCAACCGCTCTGGTGGCCGCCGGCGAAACTTGTGGGCCGCTACCTCAGCCCGTTCCTCGCTGAGCATCTTGGACTATCGACCAGCCACGGCGAGCCGCGCGAAGGCGACATCGCGATCAACGTCGCGGTCGACACGCACTCGAGCGCGCCCGTGTAGGACGCCCGGCGGGCCGATCTGCCGGAGTCAGGCGAGCTCGGCCGACCGGGCCGCCAGCTCGTGGTCCCGCTCGGTGATCCCGCCCGCGGAATGCGTGGTCCAGCGGAGCGTTACCTTCCGGTATGAGATCGCGATGTCCGGGTGATGGTTCGCCTCCTCGGCCAGATCTGCCACCCGGCCCACGAACGCGATCGCCTCGCGGAACGACGGCAGTTCAAACGTCCGCTCGAGCGCGCCGTTCGCTTCAATCCAATCTACGCCGTTTCCCATAGTAGTCCGAAGTATCCCTTCTCCTAGGATTTCGAGGCCAAACCATGGATGCTAACTACCTGATCATCGGCGGCGGCATGACGGCCGACGCCGCAGTGAAGGGCATACGGCAGCATGACGCCGACGGCCGGATCGTGCTGGTCGGAGCCGAGTCGCACGCGCCGTACAAGCGGCCCCCCCTGACGAAAGGCCTCTGGAGCGGCGGCGACGAGTCGAAGATCTGGAAAGGAACCGAGGAAAAGGGCGCAGAGCTCGTCCTCGGGCGGCGGATCGTCTCGCTCGACCCGACGGCGAAGCGCGCGACCGACGACGCAGGCGACGCATACGCCTTCGACAAGGTGCTGATCGCGACCGGCGGCACGCCGCGGCGGCTGCCCGGCGCCGAAACCGACCGCATCTTCTACTACCGGACGCTCGACGACTTTCACGGCTTGCACGCCATCGCCGGCGACGGCACGCAGATCACGGTCATCGGCGGCGGGTTCATCGGCTCCGAGCTCGCCGCGTCGCTCACCGGCGTCGGCGCGAAGGTCACGATGCTCTTCCCCGAGGATGGGATCGCGGCACGGATCCTCCCCGCCGATCTTTCGGCCTTCGTCACGAGCTACTACCGCGACAAGGGCGTGATCGTGAAGACCGGCGAGTCCATCAAGTCCACCGACGACATCGACGCCGACGCGGTCGTGCTCGGGCTCGGCATCGTGCCGAACGTCGAGCTGGCGGAGTCCGCAGGCCTGATGGTCGACAACGGCATCATCGTCGACGAGTACGGTCGCGCCGAGAATGACGTCTTCGCGGCCGGGGACGTCGCGAATTTTCCGAGCCGGGCGCTCGGGCACTCCGTGCGCGTCGAGCACGAGGACCACGCGAACACGCACGGCGAGGTCGTGGGCGCGAACATGGCGGGAGCGAATCAGCCCTACGACCACATCCCGTTCTTCTACTCCGACATGTTCGACCTCGGCTACGAAGCCGTCGGCGACACCGACCCGCGGCTCGCGACGGTCGAGACGTGGCACGAGCCGAACCGTAAGGGGACGATCGCGTACGTCGACGACGACGGGCGGCCGCGCGGCTTCCTGATGTGGAATGTCTGGGACAAGGTGGATGCGGCGCGCGAGCTGATTCGCGCCGGCGAGCCGGTCGGCGAGGGGGCGCTTGTCTGACCTTGCCCGCTCGCGCAAGGCGCGGTTGCGGCAGGAGTGGGTATGCGAGACGGTCTTTCGGCCGCTCGCTCACCTCGTCGTCATGCCGCTCGCGCGCCTCGGCGTGCCGCCGCCCGCCGTCGTGCTCGCGTCGACCGCATGCGGCCTTGCCGCTGCGGTCGAGCTCGCGCGCGGGCATCTGATCGTCGCCGCGCTCCTCGTGCAGGCGAAGACGCTCCTCGACAATGCCGACGGCCAGCTCGCCCGGCTCACCGGCCGCGTCACGGCATTCGGCCGCTATCTGGATTCCGAGTGCGACCTGCTTGTGAACGCCGGGCTCTTCGCCGCCGTCGGCTGGGCGACGCAGCGCCCATGGCTTGCAGCCGCCGGCTTCGTTGCGCTCACTGCGGTGCTCAGCATCAACTTCAATGTCGAGCGGCTTGCACGCGGTGCCGCGGCCGGCTGGGACTCGAGCGTGCTCGGCCGCGCATACGGGCTGCTCTACGGCTGGCAGGACCGGCTGCTCGAGCGACTTCTTCCGGAGCGCCCGGAGCTCGTCACCGTCGGCGCGCTCGCGCAGCTCGGCATGTCGTCGCAGCTGCTCGCGTTCGGCATCTGCATCGCCGCGGGCGACCCGGCCGCGTTCGCCTGGGTCGCGCTCGCGGAGCTTGGCAGCGTGGCGGCGCTCTGCAGTCTGACTTCTTCGACCAGGGGGGTATCACTTGACCATCGTTGAGCTTCCGTCACGTCCCGAGTGGGACGAAGGGCGGGTGATCTCGCCCGAGGAGTGGGCTCGGTACGAGCACAACATCGCCGAGATCCTCGAGGCGTTCGGCATGGACCTCGACACGCCCGGCACACGCGAAACGCCGCAGCGGTTCCTGCGCGCGATGTTCGACTCGACCGCCGGGTACGACGGCGATCCGAAGCTGCGGACGGCGTTCCCGTCCGAGCGTCCTGCGGGTGTGGAGGGCGTGTCGAGCCAGATTGTCGAAGGGCCGATCGCGTTCTTCTCGCTGTGCGAGCACCATGCGCTTCCGTTCCACGGCGCGGCGCACATCGCGTACATCGCCGGCAACGAGATCCTCGGGATCTCGAAGCTGACACGGCTCGTGCGGCTCTATGCTCGTCGCTTCACCGTGCAGGAGCGTCTCGGAGAGCAAATTGCAGACGCGCTGGTCGATCTCGTCCAGCCGCGCGGCGTCGCCGTGCACATCGAGGCGTCGCACCTCTGCACGCAGATGCGCGGTGTCGAGGAAGAGGGCTCGCGGACGGTGACGACGTTCTGGCGTGGGCTCTACGACGAGCAGGCGGAGCTGCGGCGCGAGTTTCTCGACGAGGTGCGCGCCCACCGGCACCGGTGAGCCTCGAAGTCCTGTGGGAGCAGGACGGCCTGCCCGCGGTCGCGTTGCCGGAGTCTCTGCGTGCGTTCTACGCGGGCAACCTCGGGTTTACGCGCGAGTGCGTGTATGCGAACTTCGTCGAGACGCTCGACGGCGTCGTCGCGATCCCTGACATCGAGCGGTCGAACGCGCTCGTCGCTGACGGCAGCGACGACGACAAGCACCTGATGGGGCTGCTGCGCGCGTTCGCCGATGCCGTGTTGATCGGCAGCCACACGCTGCGCGCGTCGCCAAAGGGGCGCTGGCGGCCGGAGGGCGTCTACCCTGCGGAGAAGGACGCGTTCGCGGAGTTGCGGGCGCAACTCGGGAAGGCTGAGCGAGCGACGGTCGCTGTGGTGACGACCGGCGTCTCGCTCGATGTGTCGCATCCCGTGCTCGCCGACGCTGTGGTGCTGACGACCGACGCGGGCGCGGCGCTGCTCGGGGATTCGGTCCCGAACATCGTCGTGGTGAACGAGGGCGGGTGGGTCGACCTGCGGGCGGCTGTCGCCTGGCTACGTGCGCAGGGCAATGCGCAGATCCTGGCCGAGGCGGGCCCGATGACGTTCGGCGAGCTCGTCGCAGCCGGGCTCGTCGACGAGTTGTTCCTGACGGTGTCGCCGGTGCTCGCGGGACGGAGTGCCGCCGGACGGCGATTCGGCCTGATCGAGGAGACCGCGCTGCTCCCGGACACGCGCGTCGGGGCCACGCTGCGGTCGGTTCGGCGCGGCGCCGAGCATCTGTTCTTGCGGTACGGCCTGGGTCTGACTCCCCGCGCAGCGGGGTGGGTGTCTGACCCCGCCTAAGGCGACGTTCACCCTCGCGGGCGCGGCGCCGAGCGTCTGTTCTTGCGCGCTAGCGCGTCAGCGCGGCGCGTTCATCGGCGCTGATCGCGCGCGATCTCCGCGCCTCGCGGTCCCACGCGACGAGCACCGCCTCGGCCTCCGCGGCGACCGTCCCGTCGGCAAGCACGACGCGTTGCTTGAAGCGGACACTCGACCGCCCGACGGACGCGATCTCGCTCTCGACGACCACCTCACGCGTGCCGACCGTGACCTCGGCGCGGTAGTCGATCGATGCGTGGACGACGACGTTCGGCCAGACGGAGAAGTCGCCGACCGTTCGCCGCAGCACGTCGTCTCGCGCCTCGTCGAGGAAGACGTGGTAGGCGGCGTGGTTCAGGTGGCCGAGCCCGTCGAAGTCGGGCCACCGCGTCTGGAGGCGCGTCGAGTAGATGCGAGACCCTACCCTTCGTCTCGTGCAGATCGAGGCGGTACGCGGCGACATCACCGAGCAGGCCGTCGACGCGATCGTGAACGCGGCGAACTCGAGTCTGCTCGGCGGAGGCGGCGTCGACGGCGCGATCCACAGCGCCGCCGGCCCCGAGCTGCTCGCAGAGTGCCGCCTCCTCGGTGGCTGCGAGACGGGCGACGCGAAGGCGACCGGCGCCGGCCGCCTCGCCGCGCGGCACGTCATCCACACGGTCGGGCCGGTCTGGCACGGCGGGGAGCGAGGGGAAGAGGAGCTGCTCGCCTCGTGCTACCGCCGCTCGCTCGAGGTAGCTGCCGAGCTGGGCTGCCGGAGCGTGGCGTTCCCGGCGGTCTCGACCGGGATCTACGGCTACCCGGTCGAGCTCGCGGCGCCTGTCGCGCTCGCCGCCGTCCGCGAGGCGGCCGCGCCGCCGCTCGAGCTCGTCCGCTTCGTCCTCTTCAGCGACGGCCACCTCGCGGCGTTCGAGCAGGCGCTGTAACGCTCTAAACCCGTCCTTAGACCAAGACCGTAGTGTCAAGCGAAGGGCGAAGCGCGTGATCTTCCTGCTCCTGATCGGGTTCGTCGCCGGCGTGATCACGGCTGTCTCGCCGTGCGTCCTGCCCGTGCTCCCGATCGTGCTCGCCGGTGGTGCGTCGGGCGGCCGGCGGAGGCCGTACGCGATCATCGCCGGCCTCGTCGCGAGCTTCACGCTCTTCACGCTCACCGCCTCTGCGATCCTCTCGGCGCTCGGCTTGCCGCAGGATCTCCTGCGCAACATCGCGATCGCGCTGCTCTTCGTCGTGGCGGCGACGCTCTTCGTGCCACGCTTCGGGACGCTTCTCGAGACGCCGCTCGCGCGGCTCAGCCGACGCCCTTCGGGCGACCTCGGCGGCGGGTTCCTGCTCGGTGCGAGCCTCGGCCTCGTCTTCGTGCCGTGCGCTGGGCCGGTGCTCGCGACGGTGACGGTGCTCTCGGCGCAACACCGCTTCGGCGCGGCGGTTGTCTTCCTGACGCTGTTCTACGCGGCGGGCGCCGGCCTCGTGCTTCTCCTGATCGCGCTCGGCGGTCAGCGCGTCTCACGCCGCCTGCGCACGACACGGCGCTGGTGGCGACCGGCCCTCGGAGCGATCATCGCCGCGGCAGCGTTCGGCGTCGTCTTCAACGTCGACCAGACGCTACAGACCCACCTCGGCTCGTATACGAACGCGCTCCAGCGCCACACCGAGGAGTCGAGCTACGCGAACAAGCACCTGAACTCGCTGCGCGGCGTCAAGAAGTCCGCGCCGACAACCTCGACGGTCGGCCTGCGCAACTTCGGCCCGGCGCCGAACTTCGCCGGCATCTCGCACTGGATCAACACGCCGGGCGGACGCTCGCTCTCGATCTCGCAGCTGCGAGGGAAGGTCGTGCTCGTCGACTTCTGGACGTACTCGTGCATCAACTGTCTGCGCACATTGCCGCAGCTGCGAGCGTGGTACGACGCGTATAAGCAGGACGGCCTCGTCGTCGTCGGCGTGCACACGCCGGAGTTCGCGTTCGAGCATGTCTACGGCAACGTGCGCTCGGCCGTGCACAGGCTCGACGTCACGTGGCCGGTCGCCCTCGACAACGCGTACACGACCTGGAGCGAGTACTCGAACCAGTACTGGCCCGCCGACTATCTCGTCGACCGGAAGGGCGACGTGCGTGCAGTCCACTTCGGCGAGGGCGACTACATGACGACCGAGAATCAGATCCGCGCGCTGCTCGGCGTCGGTGGCGGCTCGCTGACGTCGGTACAGGACACAGAGCCGAACGAGGCGATGACCCCGGAGACGTACCTTGGTGCGCAGCGCCTCGACCAGACTCGCTACGTCGGCTCGAAGCCCGTCGCCGGCAAACAGGCCGACTATGTCGAGGCGACGGCCGTTCCGCAGAACTTCATCACCTACGGTGGCGAATGGACGCTCTCGGGCCAGACGGCGACGGCCGGCCTCGGCGCGACGCTCGCGCTGCACTTCCATGCGAAGAAGGTCTACATCGTGCTCACGGGGCACGGGAAGGTTACGGCCATGCTCGGCGCGCGCCGGGTCAGCACGCTCGACGTAAACAGCTCGCGGCTCTACACCGTGCTGACGTCGGCGACGACGCGCGACGGCGTCCTGCGGTTCCACTTCACGCCTGGCGTACGCGCGTACAGCTTCACGTTCGGCTGATCGCGTACACGAGCTCGACCGGCGATGAGTTTTCGGATGCCCGCCGGTCTGCACTTGTGAACCGTTTCTCTCGATACGAGGTGGCAACCATGACGAAGGTGATCGCAGGAATCACGACATCCGTCGACGGATACATCGCTGGGCCGCACGACGTTCCAGGCAAGGGGCTCGGCGAGGGCGGCGAGCAGCTCCACTACTGGGTCTTCGGTGGGCCCTGGTCGTACGGGAGCGAGTCGCTGGGGGAGCCGACCGGGGAGGACGCCGCCTGGCTGAGCGAGGTCATGGCGCGCATCGGCGCCGTCGTCGGCGGGCGCTGGACGTACGAGACGTCCGAGCACTGGGGCGACAAGAACCCGTGGGGCCTCCCGTTCTTCATCGTCACGCACCGGCCCGAGGAGGAGCCGCCGGGCGGCGCGTTCACGTTCGTCTCCGGCGTCGATGCGGCGATCGAGCAGGCGAAGGCGGCGGCCGGCGACAAGGACGTCCACGTGATGGGCGGCGCCGACATCATCCGGCAGGCGCTCGACGC
Organism: Gaiellaceae bacterium; assembly: GCA_036496545.1. Taxonomy (GTDB): domain Bacteria; phylum Actinomycetota; class Thermoleophilia; order Gaiellales; family Gaiellaceae; genus Palsa-739. The sequence goes on from DASXKX010000012.1 coordinate 31,456, forward strand.
GGGGCTCGTCGACGAGCTGACGATCATCGTCGCGCCGGTCGTGCTGGGCGGTGGCAAGCACTTGTTCGAGGGCTTCTCGAGGCAGTTCGCGCTCGAGCACCTCGGCGTACGGCAATCGCCGTTCGCGACGTTCATCGACTACCGCGTGAAGTAAGGGTCAGGGAACTGCTGCGAACGGATTCGAGTAGTCGCTGCGCCGCCGCGGATCGACGATGCGGTCGCGCGTGAGCCCGACCCCGAGAACGTAGTTCCCCGAGCCCCAGCCGCCGGTAAAGCCGGTGCCGCCGAGCTGCACGAGGTCGTAGTCGGATGACGTCAGCGTCGCGCCGTTGCCGCTCGCGTTGTCGCGCTGGCTCGCCGTCGTGCAGCGCTTGATCGTGACCGTGAAGCAGACCTTCACGCGGTAGCTGCCCGGCGACGCGTAGTTCGCGTGCGAGCCGGCGGCGACGTATACCGCGGGATGATCGTCGGTCGCCGACGCCGGCCACGGCGTCCACGAACGCCCCTGATGCTGCGAGTACGCGCTGCCGATCGGGCTGCCCTCCTTGACGAACACGGTGACGCCTTCCCAGTCGGCCTCGTGCTTGTCGGCGAAGTCGTTGTAGAGATAAAGGAACCAGTACTCGATCGCGGTCGTGCCGGTGGACGGCTGGCGCGCGATGCGCCAGTAGACGGTCGGCCGCGGGTGCGACTGCTCGAGTTGTTGCTCGATCGTCGGGTACCGCGACGCGCGCAGGTACGGCTCGGCGTTGCGGACGTCGAGATAGCTCGCGCCCGGGCCGATCGGCAGCGAGAAGAGCGTCGGCGACGCCTGCGCGAGCTTGCCGCGCGGCGGTGTGCCGCTGCGCAGCGACGCCTGCGCGACGTAGTCCTCCATTGCAAGCGGCTTGTAGTGCTCGGCGGCGGCGAGGTGAAGCACCGGTGCGTACTGCTCGGCCGTCGCGACCGCAGCTGCAGAGGGCAGCGGTCCGAGCGCCCGGTGCGTGAATGTGCAGGTCACGGTCTCGTCCACGGCGAGCGCGACGACGGCAGTTGCCTTCGACCGCTCGACCTTCGAGTCATGCGTGGGGTCAGCGCACGTCAGCGCGGTCAGCGTTACCGGGCTGCCTGCGGGTGTCGTCTCGACGAGGCGGTGTGTTCCCGCCTTGAGGCCCGCCGCGGTCCGCATCGTCGCAGTCGCACCCAGCTTGAACAGCGGGCCGGCGCCGCTGTACGTCCAGTTGACGCCCGGCGAGGGCGGGTCGGCGACGACCTGGACGACGATCGTGCCGGTTGCACGCGTCTGCGCACCGGCCGGCAGGGCGAGCGTCAGCATGGCGACGGCCACGAGAAACCACTTCATCACCCCGAAGCCTGAACGAACGACGGAATCGTCAAACACGGGTAGCGTTCTCGCCTGTGATCCGCGTTTGCATCGCAGGCATCACCGGCTGGACAGGACGTCCGGTCGCGGATGCGGTCGACCAGGCAGACGACCTCGAGCTCGTCGCGGGCGTCTCGCGCTCCGATGCGGCGCAGTTCTCGACCGTTGCCGAGGCGCTCGACCAGGTCCCGACCGACGTGCTCGTCGACTACACGAGCGCGAGCGCAGTCAAGGAGAACGTGCAGGCCGCCCTCGAGCGCGGCGTCGGCGTCGTGGTGGGCTCGAGCGGCGTCTCGGCTGCCGACTTCGAGGAGATCGACGCACGCGCCCGCGCACAGAACGTCGGCGTCATCGCTGCGGGCAACTTCTCGATGACGGCTGCGCTCATGCTGCGAGCGGCGGTCGAGGCGGCGCGGCACCTCGATGCGTGGGAGGTCATCGACTACGCGAGCGCCGGCAAGCCGGACGCGCCGAGCGGAACGTCGCGCGAGCTCGCGGAGCGGCTCAGCGAAGTCCGCCGGCCGACGCTTCGCGTCGAGGTCGCCGACATCGAGGGTCATCCCGAAGCGCGTGGCGCGGACATTGCCGGCACACAGGTGCATTCGCTGCGGCTCCCGAGCTTCGTCGTCTCGAGCGAGGTCGTCTTCGCCGCGGACGGCGAACGGCTGTCGATCCGCCACGACGCGGGGGAGACGCCGGCACCGTACGTTGCCGGGACGCTGCTGGCGATCCGCGCTGTCCCGGGCCGGGTTGGGCTCACGCGCGGGCTCGACCGGCTGCTGTAGCGGGGCGGCGCCGGGTACGACACCGCCCCGGTGCAGTTCAGAGGTTGGCCGCCGACGGCACGTAGGCCCCGTTCGAGTTCGACGACCCCGAGCCGGTGCCCATGTGCGGACAGTGACCCGTATGCGGCGCGCTCGGCGTCGTGCTGGGAGTCGTCGAGGTTGCCGTGCTCGGTGTGGTCGATCCCGGCGAGGTGGTCGTGCCGCCGCCCGCAGCCCACGCGGCCCCTGCGCCGATGCCTGCGGCGATCGACAGAGCGGCAACGAGGTAGCGCATGCGAACCATTTGACACCTCCTATCTGGCTGCATTCAGCAAAGCAGCGGGAGATAAGGGAGTGCCGAGAATCTCCTGTGAAGTGAGGTTCAGTCCGTCCGGCGCCGCAGCGTCGCCGCCCCGAGTGCGAGCGCGGCGACGACGGATCCGGCGATCACCGCGACATCCACGGCGAACCGCGCATCGAAGGTGTCCGCAGCCGTGTGCGCGAGTGCGCTGTATGCATACGTCAACGGCAATGCGTACGAGATCCAGCGCAGCCATGTCGCCATCGATTCGGGTGCGACGAAGAGCCCGCACAGCAAGATCTGCGGGAGCACGACCGCAGGCATGAACTGCACCGCCTGAAACTCCGTTTGCGCGAACGCGCTGAAGAAGAGGCCGAGCGCGCTGCCGAGGACAGCATTGCCGACTGCCAGCGCGGCCACGACCCAGCGGGGGCCTTGCACGTCGAGCCCGAGCAGCCCAAACGCAAGAGCCGAGACGAGTGCGGCCTGAATCGCGGCGAGCACCGCGAACGCGATGCCGTAGCCCGCGAGCAGGTCGAGTTTCGCGAGGGGCAGTGTCATCAACCGCTCGAGTGTCCCCGTCGTGCGCTCGCGCAGCATGGTGATCGACGTGACGAGGAACATCGTCACGAACGGGAAGAGACCGAGCAACGGTGCGCCGATGTGCTGAAAGACGTCCGGTTGCCCGGCGAACAGCTCCTTGAGGAGCGTCTCGAGCAGGCAGGGCACGCCGATGATGAGCACGAGCGTGCGCGGATCGCGCCGCAGCTGCGCGAGCACACGTTGCGCGACGGCGCCCGTGACCCGCGCGCTCACAGTTTCTCCCGTTCCACGAGGCGGAGGAAGGCCTCGTCGAGGTCGTCCGCGCCGGTCGTCGACCGCAGCTCCGCGGGCGTGCCTTCGGCGAGCAGCGCTCCGCCGCGCAGGAGAAGCAAGCGGTCGCAGCGGTCGGCTTCGTCCATGACGTGGCTCGAGACCAGCAACGTCTTGCCGCGGTCGGCGAGCTCGTGGAAGAGCTGCCAGAGATCCCGGCGCAAGACGGGATCGAGACCGACCGTCGGCTCGTCGAGGACGAGCAGGTCGGGATCGCCGAGCAGTGCGACCGCGAGCGACACGCGCGCACGTTGACCGCCCGACAGGCGCGAAACGACGCGACGAGCCTCCGACTCGAGCGATACCGACGCGACCACGGAGTCGATCGCCGCCGCCGGAGCCCGCACAACGCGGGCAAAGAACCGCAGGTTCTCGAGCACCGTCAAATCGCCGTACACAGACGGCGCCTGCGTCATGTAGCCCACCCGGTCGCGGAGCGACCGCGCTCCCGCCGGCTCGCCCAGCACCCATACCTCACCTCCGGCAACGCGTTGCACGCCGACGATCGAGCGGATCAGAGTTGTCTTGCCACTGCCGCTCGGCCCGAGGAGCCCGGTCACGGCCCCCTGCGGCACGATGCAGCTCAGGCCGCGGAGCACTGGAGCGCCGCCGCGCACGACGTCGAGGCGCCTGACCTCGACGGCGCTCATCGGTCTGCGGCTTTTCCGCAGTGCCAAACGGGGCTAAGCCCGACGCTGGTATGGCCTGCCGCCTCCAAGCTGCAGCAATGAAGCAGACGTACGGCGTTGTCTGGCGCCGGGGACCGACCCCGGTCGCGCGGGGCCGGCTCGAGCTCGAAGGCTCGGCGCTCCGCCTTATCGGCACCGACGGCCGCGATGTCGTCACGGAGGAGATCCGGTACGAGGATCTTGAAGGCGTCCGCGTCGGCCGCCGCGCCGACGAGCGCATTCACGGCCGTCCGAGCCTCGTGCTCGAGCGTCCCGGTCAAGAAGCAATCTCCTTCACGAGCATCACGGAGCCGGGCGTGATCGGCGAGTTGACCGATCGCATCACCGCACTGCGGCGGTCGAATGCGAGCCATCGCGCTGCGGTCGTTTTGCCGCTGTTCCAGGGGTCGAGCGACGTCGCCGCGCGGCTGCTCCGCGACGGTCCGCCGTTCGACCCCGATGCGCTCGGGCTCGAGCGCCACACCGTCTACGTCACCGGCGACGAGGTTGTGTTCGTCTTCGAGTGGCGCGGCGATGCGACGTTCGAGTCGATCCTCGCCCAGCCCGGGGTCTGGGACGTCGCCGCGGCCTGGACCGAGCTTGCAGCCGGCCCGCCGCGGCTGGCCGAGTCCGCGTACACGTGGACGCGTCCCGCGTCGCTCGACGAGTCACTCCTGCCGCCTGGCTTGCACGCGGCTCAGTAGGGCCACGTCCAGGCGCTGATCTCCGGGAGATCCTCGCCGTGCTCGCGCGTCCAGAGGCGCGCCTCGATGCGGGCATCAAGCATCCGCTGGCGTAGATGCGCCGCGTGCTCCGCGAGCCTCGGCACACGGTCGATGACGTCGATCACGAGGTGAAACCGGTCGAGATCGTTCAGCATCACCATGTCGAACGGCGTCGTCGTCGTTCCTTCTTCCTTGTAGCCGCGCACGTGGAAGTTCACGTGGTTCGTGTGGCGGTACGTCAGTCGGTGGATCAGCAACGGGTAGCCGTGGTACGCAAACACGACCGGACGGCTTGTCGTGAAGAGCGCGTCGAACTCGATCGGTGTGAGGCCGTGCGGATGCTCGGTCGACGGCTGCAACCGCATGAGGTCGACGACGTTGACGACGCGCACCCTCAGGTCCGGTAGGCCGTCGCGCAGGATTGCGGTTGCGGCGAGCGTCTCGAGTGTCGGGATGTCGCCGCAGCAGCCGAGCACGACATCGGGCTCGGCGCCGGCGTCGCTCGAGGCCCAGTCCCAGATGCCGATCCCGCGCGTGCAATGCACGATCGCGTCGTCGATCGAAAGATAGTCGAGCGCCGGCTGCTTGCCCGCGACGATCACGTTGACGTAGTTCCGGCTGCGCAGGCAGTGATCCGCAACCGAGAGGAGCGTATTCGCGTCGGGCGGGAGGTAGACGCGAACGACCTCGGCTTTCTTGTTGACGACGTGATCGATGAAGCCTGGATCCTGGTGCGAGAAGCCGTTGTGGTCCTGCCGCCAGACGTGGGAGCTGAGGAGATACGTCAACGAGGCGATGGGGCGCCGCCACGGGATGTTGCGCGTCACCTTCAACCACTTTGCGTGCTGGTTGAACATCGAGTCCACGATGTGGATGAACGCCTCGTAGCAGTTGAAGAGGCCGTGCCTGCCCGTCAAGAGATAGCCCTCGAGCCAGCCCTGGCAGAGATGCTCGGACAGGACTTCCATGACCTGCCCCTCGCGGCCGAGATGGTCGTCGGTCGGCTTCGTCTCGGCCTCCCAGACGCGTGAGGTTGCCTCGAAGACGTCGTCGAGGCGGTTCGACGCAGTCTCGTCCGGTCCGAAGAGCCGGAAGCGCGCCGGGTTCGCGCGGATGACGTCGCGCAGGAACCGGCCGAGCACGCGCGTCGCTTCGCTCGACGTCGTCCCCGGCCGTTCGACCTCCACGGCGTAGTCGCGGAATGACGGCAGTGTGAGCTCGTGGAGCAGCAGGCCGCCGTTCGCGTGCGGGTTCGCGCTCATGCGGCGCTCGCCGTGCGGGGCGAGGCGTCGAAGCTCCGCGACGACGGCGCCGCGCTCGTCGAAGAGCTCATCCGGACCGTAGCTCCGCAGCCAGTCCTCGAGGATCGCGAGATGGGCAGGGTTCTCGCGCACACCGGTGACCGGCACCTGGTGGGCGCGCCACGTCCCTTCCACCGGCAGGCCGTCGACCTCCTTCGGTCCGGTCCAGCCCTTCGGCGTGCGGAGGACCAGCATCGGCCAGCGTGGCCGCTCGGTGTCGCCGCCTTCACGCGCTGCGGACTGGATCGCCGCGATCTCGTCGAGCACCTCGTCGAGCGCGGCCGCGAACAGCCTGTGCACCGTCTCCGGGTCGCTGCCGGCGACGACGACCGGACGCCACCCGTACCCCTCGAGCAGCGCGAGCAGCTCGTGCTCGGGAATCCGCGCGAGCACGGTCGGGTTCGCGATCTTGTACCCGTTCAGGTGCAGGACCGGGAGCACGGCTCCGTCGGTGCGCGGGTTCAGGAATTTGTTCGAATGCCAGCTCCCGGCGAGCGGCCCGGTCTCCGCCTCGCCGTCGCCGACAACGCAAAGCGCCAACAGATCGGGGTTGTCGAAGACGGCGCCGAAAGCGTGCGCGAGCGAGTAGCCGAGCTCGCCCCCTTCGTGGATCGAGCCGGGCGTCTCCGGCGCGACGTGGCTCGGGATGCCGCCGGGGAACGAGAACTGGCGGAACAGCTCGCGAAGGCCGGCCTCGTCGTCCGAGATGTGCGGATAGATCTCGCTGTAGGTCCCTTCGAGGAACGCGTTCGCGACGATGCCGGGGCCGCCGTGACCCGGTCCGGTGATGTAGATCGCGCTGAGGTCGCGTGCGCGGATGGCCCGGTTCATGTGCACGTAGATGAGATTGAGCCCGGGAGTGGTGCCGAAATGGCCGAGCAGGCGGGGCTTGATGTGCTCGGGCCGAAGCGGCTCGCGTAGCAGGGGGTTGTCGAGGAGGTAGATCTGGCCGATGGAGAGATAGTTGGCAGCGCGCCACCAGGCGTCGATCGCCTGCAGCTCGCTGTCGCGGATGGTCGTCTCGGTGGTTTCGATCATCCTCTCTTACCAGGTCTTCGGCCCTGAGCTCGCCGGTGAAACGCGGACGCGGACGCGGGCGTCGACCGCGACGCAGCCGCTCGCGCTTGCCAGCACCGGATTCAGGTCGAGCTCGGCGACCTCCGGGAAGTCCTCGGCAAGCTGGGCCAGCCGTCGAACGAGCGCAGAGAGTGCGGCGTCGTCGGCGGGCTCGGCTCCCCGATAGCCCCCCACGAGCAGGCCCGCCTTGCCGCTCAGCACGAGATCGTGCGCGTCGACGTCCGTCAGGGGCGCCAGCGCGAACGACGTGCCGCCGATCAGCTCGGCGTTGACGCCTCCCGGGCCGAATGCGACGAGCGGGCCGAACACTGGATCCTGAACGACGCCGGCGAGCAGCTCGACGCCGTTCTTGACCATCGGCTGCACGAGAAGCGGGCCACCGATCCGGCGCGCGGCTTCGCGCACAGCCTCTGCCTCGGCAAGGTCGAGTGCGACTCCACCCAGCTCAGTCTTGTGGGCGCCGGCCGCCGCGGTCTTCAGCACGACCGGGTAGCCGAGCTCGCCGGCGGCGGCGACCGCCGCGTCGGCGTCCGGCACGACCCGCTCCTGGACGAGCGGGACGCGATACGCCTCGAGCAGCGCGCGGGCCCCGCCCGGCTCGAGCCAGGAGTCGTCGTGCTCGCTCAGCGCCGCCTCGACGACGGCCCGCGCGGCGGCGACGTCGTCATCGAGTCGCGACGGTGTCCCGGCGGCGCGTCGCAGCCACTCGGCCCGTTCGGCGGCAAGGCCGAATGCCCGCGCCGCCGACTCGGGGTACGGGAACGCCGCGACCGGGCTCTGCACGTCGCGCAAGCTCGCCGGAATGCCCTCCGCGCTGACGACGACGGCGAGCAGCGGCTTCGCGCCCGCATCGTTGTCGGCGACTGCCCGCAGCGCCTCGCCGACCTCGTCCGCGCCGGCGACGACGGGAGGCACAAAGAGCGCTATGACGGCGTCGACGCCGGGATCGCGCAAGACGAGCGGCAGCGCGTTCAGATACGCCTTCGCCGTTGCCGATCCGAGCAGGTCGATCGGGTTGCCGACGCTCGACTCGGCTGGGAGCACCGCGCGAAGCGCGACCTTCGTCTCTTCGCCGAGCTCAGGAAGCTCGAGCCCGGCGGCGTCGCACGCGTCGGCGCAGAGGATTCCGAGCCCACCGGCGTTCGTCACGACCGCGACGCGCCGGCCGGCGGGCAGGCGTCCGTGAGAGAGCAGCGCCGCCGTGTCGATCAGCTGCTCGAGCGAGCGCGCCCGGAGTACGCCGGCCTGGCGGAAGAGCGCATCGACCGCTGTCTCGGAGCCGGCGAGCGCGGCGGTGTGCGAGCTCGCAGCCTTCGCGCCTGCGCGTGTGCTGCCTGCCTTCAGCGCGAGGATCGGCTTCTTGCGCGCGACGCGCGCGGCGACGCGACTGAACTTCCTCGGGTTCCCGAACGACTCGAGGTAGAGCACGACGACGTCGCTCGCGTCGTCGTCCTCCCACCACTCGAGCAGGTCGTTCGACGAGACGTCGGCCTTGTTGCCGACGGAGATGAACGACGAAAAGCCGAGCCCGCGCTCTTCGGCGCGCTCGAGCAGCGCGAGCCCGAGCGCACCGCTCTGCGACGACACCGCGATTCGGCCGGCCGGCAGCGCCCGCGGAGCGAAGGTCGCGTTCAGCCCGAGCGGCGGCACCGCGACGCCGAGGCAGTTCGGGCCAACGAGCCGCGCGCCGTGCGCGCGGACGAGCGCGACGAGCTCGTCCTGCCGTACGCGGCCCTCGCGCCCGATCTCGGCGAAGCCGGCCGAGATCACGCAGAGCGCGCGCACGCCGGCGCGCAACGCCTCGTCCGCAGCGGTGAGCACGTGCTCGCCGGGCACGCAGATCACGGCGAGCTCGATGCTGTCGGAGATCTCTGCAATCGACGCGCACCCGCGGACGCCGGCGACTGCGTCGGCGTTTCGGTTCACCGGGAAGACGGCGCCGGCGAAGTCGGCGGCGATGATGTTGCGGAAGAGCTCGCCGCCGATCGAGCCGCGCCGCCTTGTCGCGCCGACGACCGCGACGGTCGATGGGGCGAAGAATGCGTGAAGCGACGCGGCTACGGCGACGTGATCGCGCTTGTCGACGCGCGAGCGAAACTCCTCGGTCGCCTCGATCGGGAACGTGACCTCCATCGCGCCGCCCTCGAGCGTGCGCGCCAGCTCGAAGCCGGCGTCGCAGAAGACGGCCAGCATGGCGGAGTTCTCCGCGAGAACCTCGGCGACGAAGCGCTCGACGCCGGCCTGTGCGGCGTGCCGGGCGAGTTGCTCGAGCAGTCGCGTCGCGACGCCGCGTCCCTGTAGGTCATCGGCAACCGTGAACGCGACCTCAGCCACTGCCGGATCGCGCAGTCGCGCGTATTCCGCGAGTGCGACGATGCGCTCGACGCCGTCCGCGTCGACGAGCGTGCCGACAAGTACACCGCGCGTCTCCCAATCGGGCGCGAAGTAGCGCTCCACGAGGTCGTGGTCAACGCGGCGGATGCCGTGAAATCTGAGATACCGGCTGCGGTCCGAGAGCGACTCGAAGAAGTCGACGAGCGCAGCCTCGTCGCTTGGGCCGGGCGTGCGCAGCCGCAAGGTCGAGCCGTCGCGGAGGATCACATCCGCCGCGACGGCTTCGGTGTTTCGACCGGAAGCGACGGCCACTAGCCGGCTGCCGCCGTCGTCGTGAGGGCCGGCTCTTCGCTCCCCACGTGCTCGCCCGACGGAACCGCGAGAACGGGGCACGGAGCGATGTGCAGCAGGCGCTGTGTCACGCTGCCCAGTAGGGCTCCGACGAGCGGGGAGTGCCCACGCGTCCCGATGACGATCACGTCGGCCTCGTGTTCCCGTGCGAGATCAGCGGTGACGCGCGCCGCGTTCGTGCCGGTCGAGGTTACGACCTCGACTCGGATATCGATGCCGGCCGACTCGAGCTCGGCTGCCTGCTTGCGGATCTTTGCGAGCAGCTCATCCTCGTCGGCGTTGACGGGCGCGCCCGCCGCGCGGCCGGGGAGCAGCTCCCGGCAATGCGCAACGACGAGCTTCCCGCCCTTCGTCTCTGCGAGTTCCTTTGCGACCGGCAACGCGCGGTCGGCGTTCGCCGAGCCGTCCGTTGCCCACAGGATCGTCTTGAACATGACGTCCTCCCTTCGTATCGCGTCCATTGTGCGGTCGGGGCGGTCTCGACGCATCGGGGGACGGCCGAAGCGAGATCGCGGCTTTTCCACAGGGTTGGACGGATGTACGCTCGCGTTGGTGGAAGCTCGATCGGCCAGTCACGACCGGCTGAGGGCGCTTCTCGACGCCGGCCTCGCACTGACCTCGGAGCTTTCGCTCGAGGCGGTCCTGCAGCGCCTCGTCGAGGCAGCGGCGGAGCTCACGTCTGCCCGATACGCGGCGTTGGGCGTCATCGACCGGACCGGGCAGGAGCTCGAACGCTTCCTGACGACCGGCATCGACCCCGAGACCCACGCGGCGATCGGGGATCTCCCACGCGGCCGCGGGATCCTCGGCGTCCTGATCCGAGATGCGCGCACCCTGCGCCTGCACGATCTGAGGGAGGATCCACGATCGGTCGGCTTCCCGCCGAACCATCCGCCGATGCGGACGTTCCTCGGGGTTCCGATCCTGCTGCGCGGCACGGCGTACGGAAATCTGTACCTCACAGAGAAGGAGGGCGGCGGCGACTTCACCGACGAGGACGAGGAGCTCGTGACGCTCCTCGCGGCTCAGGCGGCGGTCGCGATCGAGAACGCGCGGCTGTACGAGGCGACTGCTCGGTGGTCGAGGCAGCTCGAGTCGCTGAACGAGGTCGGTGACGCCATGGTCACCGAGACGGATCTCGAGCGCCTGCTCGACCTCATCGCGCGCCGCCTGCGAGAGCTTCTTGGGGCGCGGATTGTCGCGGTGCTCCTGCCTGCCGGCTCCGACGACCTTCGCTTTACGGCGGTCGCCGGCGGGCGCGCGGAGGAGCTACAGGGTCATACGATCTCGCGCGCCGCGTCGAAAAGCGGCCGCGTGCTCGAACGGGGCCGTAGCGAGCGGGTCGACTCGGTCATCGACGACGCGGAGATCGATCGCGCGGTTTCGCGCATCGTCGGCGCCCGGACGGGGCTCTGGGTCCCGCTGCTCGTGCACGGCCGGCCGATCGGCGTGATCGAGGTGCATGACAAGCTCGGCCCTGAGCCGCGGTTCTCCGACGTCGACCAGCGGCTTGCCGAGACGTTCGCCGCGCGGGCGGCCGTCGCGGTCGACCTCTCCCAGCGGATCGCCCGCGACGCGCTTCGCCGCGTCGTCGACGCGCAAGAGACCGAGCGTCGCCGGCTCGCGCGCGAGTTGCACGACGAGACCGGGCAGGCGCTGACGTCGATCCTCCTCGGCCTCAAGGCGCTCGAGGAGAGCGCCGAAGAGCGTGCGGTCGGTGAGCTGCGCCAGCTCGTCGTCGACACCCTCCAGGACGTGCGCCGTCTCGCCGTCGAGCTGCGACCGCCGGTCCTCGACGACTTCGGCCTCGACGCGGCGCTCGAGCGGCTCACGACGGCATTCGGCGAGCAGACCGGGATGCCGGTGCAGTTCGAGAGTAATCTCGGCGACGTGCGGCTACCCGAGGACGTTGAGACGGCGCTCTACCGAATCGTGCAAGAGGCCCTCACCAACGTGGTCAAGCACGCGCAGGCTCACAGCGTGAGTGTCGTTCTCAGCAGGACCGCCGACTCGGCGGTTGCAGTCGTAGACGACGACGGCCAGGGATTCGATCCGAAGAGCACCCGGCCCGACGGGTTCGGCGTCGAGGGAATGCGTGAGCGCATCGCGTTGCTCGACGGGCGCCTTCGGGTCGAGTCTCGAGCCGGCGGCGGTACGACGATCGCCGCGGAAGTACCGCTTCGGTGAGCATTCGTGTCCTGATCGTCGACGACCACGCGGTCGTGCGCTCCGGGCTACGGCTCCTGCTCGATGCGGAGAGCGATCTCGAAGTCGTCGGGGAAGCGGGGAGCGCGCGCGAGGCCGTCTTCGAGGCGCGCACCGCCAATCCCGACGTCATCCTCCTCGACGTGGTGATGCCCGATCAGAGCGGGCTCGAGGCGATCCCAACGCTCCTGCACGAGCATCCGGACACGAAGATCCTCGTTCTCTCGATGCAGGACGACCCGCGCTATGTGCGCGAAGCCTTCGGCGCCGGCGCGAGGGGCTACGTCCTCAAGGAAGCTGCCGACGCCGAGGTCGTAGCGGCGATCCGCGAAGTCGCAGGCGGCGGCCGCTACGTGCACCCGGCTCTGGGCGCGCGCCTCGTCGAAGCGGAGACAGCCGAGGCGCGGCGCGCGGAAGAGGATCCGCTCTCCGAGCGGGAGCGCGAAGTGCTCCGCCTGCTCGCGCTCGGGCACACGAACCAGGAGATCTCGACACAGCTCTACATCTCGGTGCGCACGGCCGAGACGCACCGCGCGCACATCATGCAGAAGCTGCGGCTCTCGAGCCGCGCCGAGCTCGTGCGCTACGCGCTCGAGCAAGGGCTGATGGAGCCTTAACCTCGACGGGCCGCTCAAGGCGGCCCGTCAAGGAGGGGACAGTGATTGCGCTTACGCTGCCGGTGCAGTCTTGTGGAACCGCTTGCCGGCGAACTTGAACGCGGTCTCCGGGTTGCGGAGCGCCCCGCCGATCGCGAGGATCCCGAACCCGATGCCTGCGAGCAGCAGCGCGATGCCGACCACGAGGCCGAAGAGCGAGAGCTGCTCCGCCATGTAGCTCGTGTTGAGCGCCGTCGTCAGCGCGGTCTCGGTCACCCAGAGGTTGCGTGCACCGTTGTCGACCGGCTGCTTCGTCTTCGGATCGATGACGGCGTAGGTGTCGATGCTCGTGCCGCCGTGCCCGTCCGTGAACTTCGCGGCGGTGCCGGGCTTGGCGAGGAAGCGACCCATCTGAGCGTAGGTCAGGCCGCCCGTTGCCTCGAGCGTATGGACACGCATGTACATGGCGAACGCGCGGGCGCGGTCACCGGTGTTGATCGACTTCCCGGCCACAGCGAGCGTCGGGAACGTGATCTGGCTGAAGTTCAGCCCGGCCTTCTGGGCCTCGGCCTTGATCGCCGTCGGCGTCATGTCGGGCGAGCCGACGATCTGCTCCAGCTTCAAGCTGTTCTGGACGGTGCTCCGACCGTTGACGCCCATCACAACCGCCGCGATCCCGAATCCGATGAGGATTGCCGCGGCGACGACGCCTCCGATCTCAAAATACTTGCGCATCTTGCCACTCCTTCTGTCGCGGCCGCGGCCCGTTGCTGAGCTGTGACCTTTGTTGTGGCTCAGCATCACTTCGGGGGTCGCGAGTCTCATCGGTGCGTCTGCGGAACCTCAGTGCGGGGATCACCCAGTTCGGCTGCGGCTTTTCCGTAGTCATAGGCCTGCGCGCAGCGGAGCGCGAACGCGTCAATGTCGTCCCAATCGCGTGCGTCCGAGGCGTGCAGGTGGTTAAGTGGGAAGCGGAGCGTCGTCGGGTCGATCACGCCTCCGAAGACGGCGATCTCGTAGGGATCGATGTCCGGCGCCTTTTCAAGTGCTCGCTGGAGCTGCTTCCGTGATGACGCGAGATCCAGCGGCTCGAGCGTCCTAGGGCCGAGCGCGAAGACCGCGATCGGGAGGACAGCAAGCGCGGCATGGTGACGGTGCAGGAAGCCGACGGCCTCCGGGTGCAACCGGCCGACGTAGATTGCGCCGCCGAGGATGACGCCGCAGTACGGGCCCAGGTCCGTGACCTCGATCGCGGGCTGAAGCTCGCAGTCAAGCCCTGTCTCGCGCAGGCGGGCGGCGATCGCCGCGGCCACCTCGCGAGTCGATCCGTGCTCGCTCGCATAGGTGACGAGAACTGGTGTTGTCATGGCGATCTCCTCTCAAACGGTCATCCGAGCCGCGCTCGGAACAACGACGACGGGCGTTCTCGACTCGTGCAGCACGTCGCGGGAGACGCTGCCGAGGAGCGCACCGGTCACCGCACCGCGTCCGCGCGAGCCCATGACGATCAGATCGGCTCCGATCGAGTCGGCGTAGGCGACGATCTCGTCGGCCGGCCGTCCCGCGACGATCTCGGCGGTGCAGGGCACGCCCCGGTCGGCGGCCAGCTCGGACGCTTCGGCCAGGGCGGGCGCGTCGCGTAGGCGCAGCTCTGCCACGAGGGGCCGGAGCAGCCCGCCGCGATCGAGCCGCGTCCAGTCCGTCGGCGGCATCACTTGCAAGAGGACGGCATTCGCCTCTTCGGCCTCTGCGAGCTCCAGTCCATACTCGACTGCTTCGCGTGCCTGAGGCGATCCATCCGTGGCGATCACGATGGTGGTCATCGCTGACTCCTTCCTCGGCTGGCAGGCAGCCGTTCTCATTCGTGACGAGCTTCCGCTCCTTCGCGGCCTCAGGCATCCGGGCGGCCGCCGATTCCGGCGCGGCGAAGTACGGATCAGCGACGCCGTAGGAGCTGGCGTTCGAGCCGATCGCGCAGCGCAATCAGCGCATCGCGCTCGATCGTTCTCGCACGCTGTTGCGAGAGGCGGAGCTCGGCCGCCACGTCGGCGATTTCCTCGGGCTCGCGCCCGAACCCGTAGTGGCGCGTGACAATCTCGCGCTGACGCGCGGGGAGCTCCGCGACCGCGCGGTCGACGAGCTCCGTCTCCTCGCGCGTGGTCGCATCGGCCTCCGGGTCCGGCGAGGCCGCGTCTGCGACGAGCGCTTCGAGGGTTGAGCCGTCGGGCAGCGCGACCTGGTCGAGCGAGACCACGACGGGCACGAGGTCGCGTGTCTCTGTGACGGCCTCGGGCGCGAGACCGGTGACCTCAGCAAGCTGGGCAGCCGACGGATGCGTGCCGTTGACGTCCGTCAGACGTGCGTCGGCGCGGTCGAGCGCCCGCCGGCGTTCCACGATCTGCTTCGGCAGGCGAATGACACGCGACTTGTCGGTCAACGCGTTTCGGATCGCGCGCCGGACCCGGAACCGCGCGTACGCGTCGAACTCCGGCCCGCGCGAGGCGTCGTAGTGGTCGATCGAATCGAGCAATCCGAGAGCTCCCTCTTGCTCGAGATCGTCCACCGAGAGCCCGAGGTTCCGGTAGCGGCGCGCAATCGACCGCACCTCGTCGAGATGACGAACAACGAGCCGTTCGCGTGCTCCGCGGTCGCCATGCTGAGCACGCTGCAGCAGAGTCCGGTCGTCGGGATGAGACATGCGTTGACCTCGAGCACGACGGTAGTTCCGGCCTCTCGGAGCGTCATCCGGATTCGCGGGCAGACCACTGCGCGGAACTACGTAGACACGCGTCCTGCCGGGTATGGTCGTTATCCGGCACGATGGCCGAACTCCAACTCATCCTCCTCCGCCACGGCGAAAGCACGTGGAACGAAGAAGGCCGCTTCACCGGTTGGGTCGACGTCGATCTCACCGAGCGCGGCGCGCTCGAGGCGCTGCATGCCGGCGAGCTGCTTGCTGCACGTGATTTGCTGCCCGATGTCGTCCATACGTCCGTGCTCGTCCGCTCTATCCGCACGGCCGAGCTCGCGCTGGGCGCGGCACAGTGCTCCTGGGTTCCCGTACGCCGTTCATGGCGTCTGAACGAACGCCACTACGGCGCGCTCCAGGGGAAGAACAAGGAGGAGACACGCCTCGAGTTCGGCGACGAGCAATACATGCTCTGGCGACGGTCCTACGACGTGCCGCCGCCGGCGCTCGACGGCGATTCCGAGCTTGCGGCTGCGCGCGATCCGCGGTATCGCTCGCTTCCGCTGGATGCCTTGCCGGCAACGGAGTGCCTCAAGGATGTACTCGCGCGGGTGCTTCCGTATTGGTACGACGCGATCGTTCCCGACCTCCGCGCCGGCTGCTGTGTACTCGTTGTCGCCCACGGCAACTCCCTGCGCGCGCTCGTCAAGCACCTCGATGGGATCTCCGATGAGGCGATTGTCAAGCTGAATCTCCCGACCGGGGTGCCGCTGCTGTACGAGCTCGACGAGGGCGCACGGCCACGGCGCGGGGTCGACCCACGCTTCGGCGTCAGCGGTGCCTATCTCGATGCGAGCGCGGCTGAAGCGTCGATCGGGCGAGTTCGAGCGCAGGGTCAGGCGAATCCGCGAAATTCCTGATCGCGACCGTGCGTCGTGGCCTGCCCCGACCCGGTGTCACAATGAAGCCGTGCTCGCTGCCTTCGCTGCCGCCGCGCTTCTCACCGCCGCACCGGTGAAGATCACCGTGACGGCGCCCGGCCACGCGCCGCCGGTCGGCGTGCGCTGGAACTACTCGGTCGCTGCGACGATCGGCGGCCGGCAGGTCAAGGGGCTGATCACGGAGGTGATCGTCGATCCGATCGGCGGAACGCACCCAGTGCAGTACGGAACCACCAAGAAGATCATCAAGAACTGGCCCTTCAAGGGCGTGTTCCGCGATTTCATCGTCTGGCCGAAGAGCACGCGCGGCATCCCAGTGACGTGGCGAATCACCGTCGTCATCGGGCAGGCGAAGCGCGTCGTGAATTACAAGATCACGCCGCACGCGTGACCGGCGTTCCGATCGTCGTCGACGGTGTTCGCAAGTCGTTCGAAGGCGGCCGCGTGCAGGCATTGCGCGGCGTTTCGTTCGGCGTCGAGCCCGGCGAGCTCGTTGCGCTCGTCGGCGCCTCGGGCTCAGGCAAGAGCACGCTCCTGAACATGATCGGAGCGCTCGACACGTGCGACGCAGGTTCGGTCACCGTCGGCGATCAGCGTCTTGACGAGCTCGAGCGGCCCGCCGAGTTTCGCGCGTCGCTCGTCGGCTTCGTCTTTCAGGCGCACAACCTCCTGCCGACGCTCTCCGCAGCAGAGAATGTGCAGGTCGCAATGATCGGGCTACGGCCGCGCGCGGAGCGGGTCGCGCGCTCGCACGTGCTCCTTCGCGAGGTCGGCCTGGAGCATCGAGCCGACGCGCTTCCGGGTGTGCTTTCGGGCGGCGAGCGCCAGCGGGTCGCGATCGCGCGTTCCCTCGCAAACGAGCCGCGACTGCTCCTCGCCGACGAACCGACCGGCTCGCTCGATTCCGCAACCGGGGCGAGCGTGCTCGAGCTGCTCGACGACGTGCGCGCGGCGCGCGGCACCACGATCCTGCTCGTGACGAACGACGACGATGTCGCCGCTTACGCGGACCGTGTCCTGCGTCTCCGTGACGGCCTCATTCATGCCGAAGAGCGGCCACAGGTTCGAGGCTGACCGCGCGCCACGTCGGGTACAGCGCACCGATGACGCTGACGCCGAGTGCGAATGCAAGTCCCCAGGCGAACGTGCCGACGGTGTAGGCGGGGGAGATGAGGCCCGACAGGTCGGTGTGACCTACAAAGACGTTCGCAGCGATGACGCCGAGGCCGCAGCCGGCTGCGAGCGCGAACAGGCAGATCGCGAGCGCCTCCGAGACGATCAACGCTCCGACTCGAGTCGCGGGCCAGCCGATGGCGCGCAGGATCCCGATCTCACGCGTGCGCTCGAATACCGACATCGCCATCGTGTTCGTCACCACGATGCCGCCGACGATGAGGGCGAGCACGGACACGATCCAGCCCGTCGTCAAGATCAGCCGGCTCGACGTATCGACCTTGATCGCCTGTCCCGGCTCGGTGACCGTGGCGAGACCCGGATACCGCCGCTCGAGTTGCGCCGCGACGGTGCGGACGTTGTACCCGGGCTTGACGGTGACGCCGATCGACGTCACCTCCCTCGGCCGCCGGGCGAGCGCCTCGACAACGTGCAGCGGCAGAACAAGGCCGAGATCCTCGAACCGGTCGCCCGAGTGATAGAGGCCGCCGACTGTGAAGGTCCGCGCGCCGAGCTGCACGGCCCGGCCGACGTGCTTGCCTGAGTGGTCGCCGGCCATCACCGCGGACCGGCGTCCCTGTACGACGACGAGACGCTTGTAGGGGAACTCGTTTGGGTCGAGGCCGAACACGAGCGAGCCGTCCACGACGAGCAGCTTCACCTTTGCCGCGGTCTGCACTCCCGGCTGGCGCGCAACCTCGGTGCTCAGCGACTCCGGGAGCAGCGAACGCGTGAAGTCCGACACACCCGACTGGTACAACCCGAAGTCGGCCCGGCCGACGTGGATCAGATCGCCTGCGGTGCGGTGGACCCCGTTCGTAATTGCGAGTAGCGCGACGATGAGGCCGACGCCTAGCCCGACTCCCACCGCAGTGAAGACGGTGCGCGCGGTGCGCCGCCGCAGGTTTCGCGCGATGAGCCCTGCCCAGCTCACGTGTTCAGTACGCGCTCGGTCGCGGCTGCGATCACGAGTTCCTCTCGCGCAGGCACGACGCGGACGTCGAAGTCGCCGAAGAATGCAACGCGCTCGACGATGCGTGCACGCACGTCGTCCGCGTGCTCGCCGATCCCGCCTGTGAACGCAAGCACGTCGATGCCCCGGCAGGCGACCGCCATCGCGCCGATCGCGGTCGCGACTCGATAGATGAACACGTCGAGCGCGAGCGGGGAGGCCTCGCGGATGTCGCCGGAGCCGCCGCCGGAAAGCCCGGCGATCCCCGACTCGTGCTCGAGCCCGTGTTCGATCGCGTCGGCGTCAAGCCCGCCGGTGCGCAGCAGGAAGAGGAGCGCACCGGGATCGACGCTGCCGGAGCGCGTCGCCATCGGCACGCCCTCGAGCGGCGTGAAGCCCATCGTCGTGTCGATCGACCGTTCGTCGCGCACGGCCGTGACCGAGCAGCCGCCGCCGAGATGGCAGACGACGAGCCGCGGCACCCGGACCTGTTCGGCAACCCATTGGACGTTGATCCCGTGGAAGCCGTAGCGACGGATCCCCAACTCCTCGCGCCATCGGGCCGGCAGCGCGTAGGTCGCCGCCTCGGCCGGCATCGTCGCGTGGAAGCCGGTGTCGAAGACGGCGACCTGCGGCACGCCGGGGAGCGCTCCCCGTGCACGGCGGATCCCATCGAGCGCGGGTGTGTTGTGCAAGGGTGCGAGCGCCGTCAGCCGCTCGAGCTCGCACTCGACCTCGTCGGTGATGAGACACGGCTCAACGAGAGTCGCGCCGCCGTGGACGACGCGGTGGCCGACGGCGTCCGCGGGGACGAAGTCGTCGACCGGCTCGGCCTCGCCTTCGTGGACGAGCAGCAGCTTCAGGCTCGTCGAGCCTGCGTTGACCGTGAGCACCTTCATGCCCGTCGATCTTGACGCTACCCATCGGTCTCTGCGATGCGGTACACGGTCCGGCCGGGGACGTACACCGACGTTCGCCCGTCCGGCAGGCGGATCCACAGAACCGGCCTACCGGCACCGGTGACGCGAATCACCTCGACCGGGCAGTCCGGCATGCCGCCGGAATGCCCACTTGTCGCGACCACGATCCGGTCGTGCGCGGAGACCTGTTCCGCCCCGATCACCTCATGTCGGCTCACAATCGACTAAGGATCGCCCGAGGCGTCCCTCCGTACATCGGCGAAAACCCGCAGCCTGGTCAGCGCAGGCTCGGATGCGGCTGCCCGCACCGGAGGCGAAGCTCGCAGTGAGATGGCACTCGAGCTCGATACGGTCGCGGACGACTGGCAGCTCGCGCTCGACGGCGCCGTGGAGGCGATCAATGCTGCCGACCGCGCGTACACGGCGGAGGAGCGTGGCCGTCTCCGCCGCTCGCTCGCGCAGGAGCGCGCCGAGACCGCCGGGCTCCTCGAGCGTCTCGCGCACACGACGGGCGTGCACAACGTTCCGTGGCTTTCACCTGTGCCTGTGCATCCCTCGTCGCTCGGCCTCGCCGACGGCGTTGCCGCCTGCATCCTCGATCTGGACGGTGTCCTGACCGACAGCGGTGTCGTCCATGCCGCCGCGTGGGCAGAGGTCTTCGACGACTTCCTGCTCCGCTTCGCGGCGCGCACCGAGTGCCGGTTCATCCCGTTCGACCGCGATCGCGACTATCGCGCCTATCTAGACGGACGGCCGAGGCTCGAGGGGATCAGCACGTTCCTCGGCAGCCGCGGAATCCGACTCCCTGAAGGGCGGATGGAAGATCGCGCCGATGTCGACAGCGCCTACGGCCTCGCCAAGCACAAGAGCGAGGCGCTCGAGCGCGTCATGCGGGGGCGAGGCGTGAGCGCACTTCCAGAAGCGCGACGCTTTCTCGAGTCGGCAGGTCGCGCCGGGCTCGGTCGGGCGGTCATCTCCGGGAGCCAGACGGTGCTCCCGATGCTCGAGCTCGCGGAGCTCGCCACACTCGTTGACGTCCGCGTCGATGCCGAGTGCACTCGAGCCGAACAGCTGCGCGCGCGCCCAGCGCCGGACCTGCTGCTCGCAGCATGCCGCCGCCTCCGAGTCGAGCCTGCCGCTGCGACCTGCTTCGTGCACAACCCGGACGGCGTTGCGGCCGGCCACGCGGCGGGGATTTCGGTGATCGGCGTCGGGCTCGACGAGGTGGTCCGCGAACGGCTGAGAGGGTTCGGCGCAGAACGGGTCGTCTCATCCCTTACGGAGCTTCTCGACCGGCGTCTCCTCGCTGCTGCGTAGTTCGCCGCGTACGAATCCGCGCTCCCACTGATTCGTGCGCGCCCACCGCGCGGGAACGTCGGTCAAGCGACAAGGAGGTAACCATGAAAGGTCTCGTCTACGGCGGACCGGGTGTCCGCACCTGGGAGGACGTGCCTGACCGGGTGATCCAGGAGCCGACGGACGCGATCGTTCGGATCGACACCTCGACCATCTGCGGCACGGACTTGCACATCCTCAAGGGCGATGTGCCTGAGGTGATGCCGGGGACGATCCTCGGCCACGAGGCGGTCGGGACGATCGTTGAGGTCGGCTCTGCCGTGACGACCGTGAAGCCAGGCGACCGCGTGCTCGTCTCGTGCATCACGTCGTGCGGCACCTGCCGGTTCTGCAAGGAAGGGCATCCCGGCCAATGCACCGGTGGCGGCGGTTGGATCTTCGGTCACCTGATCGACGGGCTCCAGGCGGAGTTCGCCCGCGTGCCGTTCGCGGACACCTCGGTGTACAAGGTGCCGGAGACGCTCACCGACGAGCAGGTGCTGTTCCTCGCCGACATCCTGCCGACGGCGTTCGAGGTTGGCGTGCTGAACGGCCGCGTGCAGCCCGGCGACACGGTGGCGATCGTCGGCGCCGGCCCGATCGGGCTTGCGGCGATCCTGACCGCTCAACTGTTCACGCCGGCGACGATCATCGCGATCGACCTCGCAGACACGCGGCTCGAACGAGCCCGCGAGTTCGGCGCCGACGTGACGATCAACAACGGGAGGGAGGATGCAATCGCAGCGGTGATGGAGCTGACGAAGGGTGAGGGCGTCGACGTCGCCGTCGAGGCCGTCGGCGTTCCGTCGACCTTCGAGCTCTGCGCAGCGCTCGTTCGAGCCGGCGGTCACGTTGCAAACGTTGGTGTGCACGGGTCGCCCGCAGTGCTGCACCTCGAGTCGCTCTGGATCCGCGACATCACGATCACGACTGGTCTCGTCGATGCCGTCACGACGCCGATGCTCCTGAGGTTGATCGAAGGCGGCCGGCTCGACCCCACGCCGTTCGCGACGCATCGCCTCGCCCTCTCCGACGCGGAGGAGGCGTACGATGTCTTCGCGAACGCGGCGGAGACGCAGGCGCTCAAGGTCGTTCTGACTGCCGAGCCCGTCGTCGCACCGCTCGCGGAGCTCGAAGAAGCGTTGGTCGTTCAGTGAACGACGAGAGGGCCCGCGGTGGCGCCGCGGGCCCTCTCCGATTGTCGCTCCGTACTTCGCCGCTCCTTAGATCGGTACCGCCCCCGATGCCGGACCGACGGTCGCGCGCCATGGTCGCACCATGAACATCGAAGCCCTCATGACAAAGGACGTCGTAACGGTCAGCCCTGAGTTGCCGCTCAAGCAGGTCGCGGCGCTGCTCAGCAAGATGAGGATCTCCGGCGTGCCCGTCTGCGACCCGGACGGCGTGGTGCTCGGCGTGATCTCGGAAGCCGACATCATCCGGAAAGAGCAGGGTCTCGCGCCCGACGTGCACGGAGTGATGCGCTGGTTCGCGCGAGTCTTCGACCGCGAGCTCGACAAGGTCGAGGCATACACCGTCCGCGAAGCGATGACATCGCCGGCATTGACGGTCAGGCCGTTTGAGCCGGTTTCGAAAGCGGCACGCCTGATGGTGGAGCATCGGATCAACCGCCTCCCCGTCGCCGTCGAAGGAAGGCTCGTTGGCATCGTGACTCGCGCCGACCTCGTGCAGGCGTTTCACCGCAACGACGGCGAGATTGCCGACCAGATCCGCGACGAGGTCTTCGTGCGTGCCCTGTGGCTCGGCCCGGAAGCGCTCGACCTGAAGGTCGACGACGGGGTCGTGACAGTAGCGGGCACCGTCGACACCGAGAGCGACGCACGGGTCACAGAGCATCTCGTGCGCAGCGTTCCGGGCGTCATCGGCGTGACCACCGAGCTCAAGGTCCGGCAGCGCGACGACGTGAGCCGGCGCAGCATCGTCGAGTTCTTCCCGCGCTGAGCCGCGCATCTCGCAGATCCGTGTTGCGCCTTTCCCGCAGCAGGGCTCAGCGGCCCCCCCGATGCGACTTCGACGGGCGCGACCGAGACTCGGTGCATGGCCGCCGTCCCGTCGACCGAGCCCGCCCGCTTCGCCGAGCTGAAGCTACCGCTCGACCGGGCTTCCGCCCTTGCCGATGCCGACCGCTGCCTCGAGTGCGGCGGCTTCCACGCGGAGGCGCCGTGCGTCGTTGCTTGCCCCGCCGGCGTCGACGTTCCGCGGTTCATTGCCGAGGTCGCGCGCGATAACCCGGACGAGGCCGCACGCATCATCTTCGCCGAGAACCTGCTCGGCGGGACGTGCTCGCGCGTCTGTCCCGTGGAGCTCCTCTGCCAGGGCGCCTGCGTCCTGCTCCACGAAGGGCAGAAGCCCGTCGACGTTGCCCGCCTGCAGCGGTTCGCAACCGACCACGCGCTCAACTCGGGGATCGCGCTGCGCGAACGCGCGCCGTACAACTGGCTGCGCGTCGCCGTGATCGGCGCAGGCCCCGCAGGGCTGACGTGTGCCGGCGAGCTCGCGGCGCTCGGCTACGACGTCACCGTCTACGACGAGCGGCTCGAGCCGGGCGGTCTGGCTCGTTACGCGATTGCGCCGTACCGGCTGAATCGCGAGCCTCTCCCGCAGGAGGCGCGCGTGCTCGCAGAGCTCGGTGTGCACTTCGAGCTCGGCATCGACATCGACACGCGAGAAGCGCTCGAGAGCGTCGTCGAGGACGCCGATGCGGTTGTGCTTGCGGTCGGCATGGGAGCCGACGCGGATGTGTGCTACCCGGGTGACGAGTTGCCCGGAGTCTGGGAGTCGTTGCCGTTCATCGAAGCGCTGAAGCTCGGCATCCCCCCGTATGTCGGCGAGACCGTCGCGGTGATCGGCGGCGGCAACACGGCGGTCGACGTCGCTCGCGAGGCGCGGCGCCTCGGCGCTTCGCGCGTGCTGATGCTCTACCGCCGGACGCGCACCGAGATGCCCGCGTATCCCTTCGAGATCCATGAGGCCGAGGCGGAGGGCGTCGAGATCATATTCCTGACAGTGCCGGTGCGGTTCGTCGGCGGAGACCGCGTGCAGGGGATCGAGTGCCGGCGCGCCGAGCTCGGCGCGCCGGACGCCGACGGCCGCCGGCGTCCGCACGAGATTGCCGGCTCAGAGTTCACGCTGCCGGTGGACGCAGTCGTCAAAGCGATCGGCCAGCGGCCGCGCGCCGAGTTCCTGTCGTGGATCGACGGGCTCGAGCTCGACGACGGGCGCATCGCGGTCGATCCGGCTACCGGTCAGACCGGCAATCCGCGGTACTTCGCCGCCGGCGATGCCTGCAACGGCGGCCCAACGGTCGTCGAGGCGGTGCGCGCGGGGAAGCTTGCGGCGCGCGGCATCCACGAGTGGCTCGACCGAGGCTGGGCATGAAAGAGATTCGCTGGCACGCGCGCGCCGGCCAGGGCGCCAAGACCGCGGCGCAGCTGTACGCGAGCGCCGCGATGCGCTCCGGACGGGAGGCCCAGGCGTTCCCCGAGTACGGGCCCGAGCGGCGCGGCGCCCCGCTGCGTGCGTTTACCCGCGTCGATGACGTGCCGATCCGCCGGCACGACTCGATCGCGCATCCGGACGTCGCCGTCGTGCTCGAGCCGTCCCTCGTGAACGAGGTCGACGTCGCCGAAGGACTTGCGCCGGACGGATTCGTCCTGCTGAACGCCGAGCACGCGCCGGAGAGCCTCGAGTGTGTCGACGTGCGCTGCGTGCCGGCAGCGAGGCTCGCCGGCGACTCGAAGTTCGTCAACCTCGTGCTTGTCGGTGCGCTTGCCGCGGCGCTCGGCGATCCGCTCGAGAAGGTCGTCGCCGCGGCCGTCGACGTGCTCGGAGCCAAGGTTGCACCGGAGGAAATCCGGCGCGCCGTCGAGGAGGGATACGGATGCCAGGCCCGATGACGTGGCGAGAGCTCCCCCTCGGCGGCGCGCTCCGGCCTGACCAGGCTGAACGGCTTCGGACGGGTGGGTGGCGCACCGGAGTCAAGCCCGCGGTCGAGCTCGACCGCTGCGTCGACTGCCTGCTCTGCTGGTTCTACTGCCCGGACTCGGCGATCCGTCTCGACGGAACCGCATTCGCCGGCTTCGACTACGACGTCTGCAAAGGCTGCGAGCTCTGCTCGGTCGTTTGTCCCGCAGGTGCGATCACGATGGTGGCGGACGATGCGGACTGAGCCTTGCATCCTCACCGGCGGCCAGGCGGTCGCGGAGGCGATGCGGCAGATCGACCCGGACGTCGTGCCCGTGTATCCGATCACGCCGCAGACGCCGATCATCCAGGGCTTCGCGTCGTTCGTCGCGCAGGGGCGTGCGCACGGCGAGCTCGTCGACGTCGAGTCGGAGCACAGTGCGATGAGCGCGGCGATCGGGTCGGCGCTCGCCGGCGCCCGCACGATCACGGCTACGTCGTCGCAGGGTCTCGCATTGATGGCGGAGGTCGTCTACATCGCGGCGTCGATGCGCGCGCCGATCGTGATGGCAGTCGGCAACCGCGCGCTGTCCGGCCCGATCAACATTCACTGCGATCACTCCGACTCGATGCTCGTCCGCGACTCCGGCGTCGTGCAGCTCTTCGCCGAGAACGCGCAGGAGGCGTACGACCTCATGTTCATCGCGACGCGCCTCGCCGAGCACCCGGACGTGCTGCTGCCGGTGCTCGTCTGCCAGGACGGCTTCACGATCACGCACTCCGCCGAGATCGTGCGACTCATCGACGACGCGGCCGCGAAGACGTTCGTCGGCGACTACCACATTCCGAATGCGCTGCTCGACCTGGCCCACCCGACCACGCAAGGCCCGTTCGCGATGCCGGACTACTACTTCGAGCTCCGGCACCAGCAGCTCGGGGCGATGCAGGCGGCACTCGACGCGTTCGACCACATCGCCTGGGAGTACGCGGTGCTGTCGGGCCGCCGCTACCACGCCGTCGAGCTCTACGGCGTCGGCGGGGCCGAGCACGTCATCGTCAGTCTCGGCTCGACGGGAGGAACCGTGAAGGACGTCGTGGACGCGGCCCGCGCCGACGGCGAGGCGGTCGGGCTGGTGCAGATTCGTTCGTTCCGGCCGTTCCCCCGAGCGGACGTGCGCGCGACGCTCGGGACCCGTGCCCGTGTGTCCGTGCTCGACCGCGCGGACTCACCGGGCGGTGCAGCGCCGCTCTTCGCCGATGTCGCGGCCGCAGTCCAGGGAATGCCGGTCGAGCTCCGCAGCTTCGTCTACGGCCTCGGTGGACGCGACCTTCATCCCGAAGACGTGCGTGCGCTCTTCGAGAGCGAGGAGCGCACGCACGCCTATCTCGGACTGAGGGGTGAACCGTGTCCCGTCTGAAGACACTCATCCGCAACGAGCACGGCGTGGCCCCGCTTCGCGGCGGGCATGCGCTCTGCCAGGGCTGCGGCATCCCGATGGTCGTGCGGACGATCATCGACACGATCGACACACCGGTCGTCGTCGTCAACGCGACAGGGTGCCTCGAGGTTGCGACAACGCGCTTCCCGACGACGGCATGGAACGTGCCGTGGCTCCACGTTGCGTTCGAGAACACCGCCGCCGTCGTGAGCGGCGTCGAGAGCGCGTACCGCGCGCTCGCACGCCGGAACAATCTGCCGCAGGAGGGGCCCGTCACGTTCCTTGCACTCGCAGGCGACGGCGGCACGTACGACATCGGCCTCCAGGCGCTGTCGGGCGCGCTCGAGCGCGGCCACCGATTCATCTTCGTCTGTTACGACAACGAGGCGTACATGAACACCGGCGTGCAGCGCTCCGGCGCAACGCCGTTCGGCGCGAGCACGACGACGACCCCGGCCGGCACGGCTGCGCTCGGCAAGGCGCAGCAGCGCAAGGACATGACGGCGATCGCGGTCGCACATCACATCCCGTATGTCGCACAGGCCGCAGCTTCGCACTGGCAGGATCTGAGCGAGAAGGTCGAGCGCGCCGCTCATGCCGGCGGCCCCGCGTTCCTGAACGTCCTCACGAACTGCCCGGTGGGATGGGGCCATGAGCCGCGCCAGGCGATCGAGATCCTGAACGCTGCGGTCGACAGCTGCTACTGGCCGCTCTACGAGGTCGTCGACGGCGCGTACCGGCTCACGTATCGACCCGAGACGATCGTCCCGGTCGAGCGATGGCTGAAGCCGCAGAAGCGCTTCGCGCATCTCTTCAAGGCGGAAGGCATTCCCGTCCTGCGCGAGATCGAGGAGCGCGTTCGCACGGAGTGGGACGAGTTGCTCGTGAAGTGTGAATAGAGAGGAGTAACCATGTCGACACGTGTGGCAATCAACGGCTTCGGCCGGGTCGGGCGCGCGGCGCTCCGCTCGGCGTACGAGTCGGGCGCGGACATCGAGGTCGTCGCGATCAACGATCTGTACGGCGCCGAGGCGCTGGCGAACGTGCTCGCGCACGATTCGGTCTACGGCGCGTTCCCCGGCCTCGTCGAGGCGACGCCGGCCGGACTCTGCGTCGAGGGGGTCGACATCCCGGTGTTGGCGGAGACCGATCCCGCGGCCCTGCCGTGGGCCGAGCTCGGCGTCGACGTCGTCCTCGAGTGCACCGGCCGCTTCCGCTCTCGCAATGAGGCCGGCGAGCATCTCGACGCCGGCGCGCGGAAGGTGATCGTATCGGCACCGATGAAGGATGCCGACGTGACCGTCGTCCTCGGCGTGAACTTCCCCGACGCCTATGACCCGGAGCGCCACGCAGTGATCTCGAACGCATCGTGCACCACGAACTGCCTTGCGCCGGTCGCGAAGGTGCTGAACGAGACCGTCGGCATCAGGCACGGCCTGATGACGACCGTGCACGCGTACACCGGCGACCAGCGGCTCGTCGACACGCCGCACAAGGATGCGCGTCGCGCGCGCGCGGCTGCCGCGAACCTCATCCCCACGTCGACCGGGGCGGCAAAGGCGATCGGGCTCGTCATTCCCGAGCTCGCCGGCAAGTTGCACGGCTTCGCGGTGCGCGTGCCGATCCCGACCGGCTCGCTCGTCGACCTGACGGTCGAGACGAAGCGCGAGACGTCGGTCGACGCGATCAACGCCCTCTTCCGCGAACGTGCGAGCGACGTGCTCGCCTACAGCGAGGCTCCGCTCGTCTCGTCGGACATCGTCAAGTCGCCGTACTCGTCGATCTTCGACGCGCCGCTGACGGCTGTCCTCGACGGGACACAGGTGAAAGTCGTCGCGTGGTACGACAACGAGTGGGGCTACTCGACACGGCTCGTCGAGCTCGCCGAGCGCGTGCTCGTTCCGGTTGCCGCCATCGTGTAGGTCGCTGTCTTCGGTCAGCCGGCGCGCTCGAAGATCACGAGCACGGTCAGCTGTTCGTAACCCGAAAACCCGTGCTCCGTCCCAGCTGGGACGAAGGCGGCATGCCCTTCGCGCATCTCCACCGGCTCGCCGGCGACGTCGAGCGTGCCGCTGCCCTCGAGAACGACGTAAACCTCGTCGTCCGCGTGAGGCTGCTGCCGGTCGGGCTCCGGTGCGACGAGGACATAGACGCCGATCTCGAGGCCCGCGGACTCGTGGACGATCTCGTAGCCGCCGCGCTCGCGGAGCCGCTCCTTGACCCCTTCGATGTCGAAGGGGTGTGCGACCGGAAGGCGGCGGCCCGCCTCTTCGCCTTCTGGCGTATCCACGCCGACACCTTACTCCGCACGAACTACTGATCTCCGATCGTGCCCGGCACCGATGCGGTTCGGCTCATTCCGGGCGATGCTCGATGCGACGAAGGGAGTCATCGTGAACACAATCCTGCTCGCTACTGATGGCTCCGCTTCGGCGCGCGTCGCAACGACCGAGGCGATCGAGCTGGCCAAGGCCACAGGCTGGCCTCTCCATGTCCTCACCGTGTGGGATCTGCCGTGGGTCCCAGGCTATGGCTATGCACCCGCTGCCTACGTCCCCGTGCACGAGCTCTGCGAGGCGGAGGAAGAGCACGCGGCCGAGGCCGTGGACAAGGCGGTCGAGTCGGCGGCGAAGGCCGGCGTCACGGTGACGTCGAGCATCCGCAAGGGCTACGCCGCCGACGAGATCTGCGAGGCAGCCGAGGAGCTCGGCGCCGGGCTCGTCATCATGGGCGCCCGCGGCTGGGGCGCGTTCAAGCGCCTCGTCTTCGGCAGCGTCTCGACCGGCGTCCTTCACCACGCGAAGTGCCCGGTGCTCGTCGTTCGCGTCGAGGATTCCGAGGCGACGGACGAGCCCGTCGCCGCGTAGCTCATCGTCGACCGTGCGAACGTGACGCTGCGGGAAACTACGCACGTCCGTGCGGGACCGCTACGGATGCACGTTCGCGCCTGCGCGAGTACCTATTGAGCAATGGGCAAGGCCGCCCGTATCAAGCGCGAACGCGCGGCGTTGAGGCCACCGACGCGGCACGAATCGCGTTCGCCCACGTTGCCGTCATGGGCGTCAGCGGTGGGACTTGCGATCGTTCTCGCCGCTTCGGCGATCGGTTTCATCCAGAGCGCGCGGCCCACAGCTCCGGCCGCGTCCCTCGCGCACCGCTCCGACGTCGAGCGGACGTATGCGGGCATTCCACAACGTGGCAAGACCCTCGGACGGTCGACCGCGCCGGTGACGATGATCGTCTATGTCGACCCGCAGTGCCCCTACTGCGGCGAGTGGGAGCGGGTGGCCATGCCTGAGCTCGTGGCCCGCTATGTCAAGAGCGGCACCCTGAGAATCGTGGTGCGGGGACTCCATTTCGTCGGTCCCGACTCCGAGCGTGCGCTCAGGCTGCTCGACGCCGCCGCGCTTCAAAATCGGTTCTTCCAGGCTGCCGGCCTTCTCTACTCGAGCCAGGGTGAGGAGAACACCGGCTGGGTCACAGACGGCTACTTGCGATCGCTTGCGTACTCGATCCGGGGTGCCGATCCTCAGCGGCTCCTCGACAACCGCCAGACGATCGCGGTCGAAACGACCATGCGGGCAGACCAGCAGAAGGCGGCACGCGACGGCGTCGTGAGCACGCCCTGGATCGAGCTCGGGCCGAATGGCGGCCGTCCTCGTCACGTCGAGCTCGCGCGGCTCGACGCCGCCGCGGTAGCGCCCGCGATCGCCCGCATCGTGGACGGGGCGGCGCAGTGAGCGACGTTGATCGGAAAGCTTCCCTCGGCCTCTCCGGTCTCGGCCTTGCCGCCTCCGGCTATCTGACCTACGTCCATTACGCCGGCGTGCGGGTCGCCTGCCCGACGTCCGGCTGCGAGCGCGTGCAGCAAAGCTTCTATGCAACGCCGCACGGGGTGCCCTTGTCCCTCTTCGGCGTCCTGCTCTTCTTGGCCATCGGGGCGCTCACACTCGCTCGAGGGTCGCGCGTCCGCGTGCTCCAGATAGGTCTCGCGCTTGCCGGCGGGACCGTCGCCGTCTATCTCGTGGGCGTCCAGCTGGTCTCGCTCGGCGCGACGTGCCTCTGGTGCCTGACGACCGACGTCGCCCTGGTCGGTCTCGCCGGTCTCGCTGTCGTGCGGCTCGTCGCTGACTCGCGGCGGGAGTCAGCTTCGTAATTAGTGGCTCATCGTGCCCGCGACGTGGCCGACCTTGAGCAGCCCGACCTCGCCCATGTTGACGCTCGCGAAGCTGTGCGACACAAAGGGGTAGATGCCCGGCTCGTCGATTTCTGTGGGCTACTACTGATTGGCGAGCCCGACGGACGCTCAGTGGAAAGCCGCACACGAACTGCGGAGCTTCGCCGACGGCATTCGGCGGACACCCACGTACCGTGCAGCGAATGGCAACGATGGACTCAACGTTCGCGCGGTCGAGCGCTTACGAACGCCGCTCCGGAGCCGTTACCGCGCTTTCACTCGTGCAACTCGCTGTGGGCTACGAGTGGCTCGTGTCCGGCCTCTCGAAGGTCGCCAACGGCGACTTTGCTCCCCGCCTTGCCTCCCAGCTGAGCGAGCTTGCGAGCCACGCTTCACCGTGGTACGGAAGCCTCCTGAGGTCGGCAGTCGTCCCTCATGCGCTCGCCTTCGGCTATCTGATCGAGCTCACAGAGCTCGCCGCGGGCTTCGTGCTCGTCGGGGTCGCCGTCGCCGAGCTCGCCGCCGGCGCTCGGATCACCCCGCGCGCCCGCAGGCGCCTCCAGCGCCTCGCGGTTACGGCTCTGATCGCCGGCATCCTGATGCTCGCAAACTTCGAGCTCGCGAACGGCGGCACCTTCGGGCTCAGGCTTGCTTCGGACAGCTTCGACGAAGGCGTCGACCTCGACACCATGATGATCGCAACCCAACTGGCTCTCCTCGTCGCGCTCGTGCCTGCATTTCGCCGCAACCCGGCGAGTGGCCACTAGGCCCTGGTCGCCCGCCGTTTCATCGTCGGCTCAGGAACCGCGAGCACACTTGATCTGATGCGCGTCCTGATCGTCGAAGACCAGCCGAAGCTCGCCGCGCTCCTAGCGCGCGGGCTGCGCGAGGAAGGCCACGCCGCGGACGTTGCCGGTCGCGGCGAGGATGCGCTCTGGATGGCCGGCGCCGCTCCCTACGACGTGATCGTGCTCGACATCATGCTGCCCGGCATCGACGGGATCGAGACGTGCCGCGAGCTTCGGCGCCACGGTGTCTGGTCGCCCGTGCTGATGCTGACGGCCCGTGACGGCATCGATGACCGCGTGCGTGGGCTCGACAGCGGTGCAGACGATTACCTGACGAAGCCGTTCGCGTTCGATGAGCTCCTTGCTCGGCTGCGCGCGTTGACAAGACGAGCGCCGGCCGAGCGACCAGTCGTCGTCGAGCTCGGCGACCTGCGGCTCGACCCCGCGGCGCATCGCGTGTGGCGGAACGGGACTGAAGTCGCGCTGTCGGCGAAGGAGTTCTCGGTGCTCGAGTTGCTCTTGCGTAACCACGGCAGCGTGCTCACCCGGAGCCAACTCCTCGAAGGCGCCTGGGACATGGCGTACGAACGACGTTCGAACATCGTCGACGTCTACATTCGCAATCTCCGCGAGAAGATCGACCGGCCGTTTGGAACCGAGTCGATCGAGACCGTGCGCGGCGTCGGCTACAGGCTGAGGGGACCCGCGTGAGGTCCCTCCCGATCCGTCTTCGGCTCACGCTTGCGTTCGCAGCGGTGATGGCGCTCGTGCTCTCGGGAATGGGCTTCTTCGTGTACGCGCGCGTCGGCAAGGCGCTCGGCGCGTCGATCGACCAGGCGCTGACCTCACAGGCGAGCGAGGCGTCGCGCCACGCGCGCGAGGGGCGGAGCTTGCTCGACTCCGACGTCGACGGAGGTGCAACGCTGGCGGAGGTCGTGAGGGAGGATGGGGTCGTCAGCGGCTCGGACCCCGCAAAGCTGCCGCTGCTGATCCCGGCGAAGGATCTCGCCAAGCTCCGGGCCGGCTCTGCCGTGCGAGGCGCCGTCACGCTCAGGCGACCCGCCGGAGACTGGCGCTATCTCGCTGTGCCGGGCGAGGGTGGGGCGGTTGTCGTCGCGCGCTCACTCGAGGGACGCGAGGAGTCGCTGCACCGCCTCTTGAGGGAACTGCTGCTCGCCGGTCCGCTCGCGCTGATCCTCGCGTCGTTCGCCGGGTACGGCCTCGCCGCTGCGGCGCTTCGTCCAGTCGAAGCGATGCGGCGCCGTGCTGAGGACGTCTCGGCGCATACTCCCGGCCGCCTCCCTGTGCCGGCCGGCGGCGATGAGATCTCGCGGCTGGCGACGACGTTGAACGACATGCTCGGCCGGCTCGAGGCTGCGTTCGAGCATGAACGGCAATTTGTGTCGAACGCGAGTCACGAGCTGCGAACGCCGCTCGCGATGCTGCGTACCGAGCTCGACCTCGCTCTGCGACGGCCGCGCACGCAGGCCGAGCTTGAAGAGGCGCTGCGATCGGCGGCGCATGAGACGAACAGGCTGTCCCAGCTCGCGGAGGATCTACTGCTCATCGCCCGCGTCGATCAAGGGGCGTTGCCGATTCGCGCGGAGCGACTCCCTGTGGAGGAGCTGTTCGGTGCCGTCGCGGCGCGCTTCACACGCCTCGCGGAGGATGACGGCCGAACCATCGAGATCCGGCCGACCGGCGCTGCGGTTGTGGGTGACCGCATGCGCGTGGAGCAAGCACTCGCAAACCTCGTTGAGAACGCGCTGACATACGGACACGGAGCGGTCGATGTCTACTCCCTCGAGCGCGACGATGTCGTCGAGTTGCACGTTGTCGACTCCGGACCGGGTTTCCCGCCGGGCTTCCTCGACCGCGCTTTCGACCGGTTCACACGAGCCGACGAGTCAAGAACCGGTGGCGGCAGCGGGCTCGGGCTCTCGATCGTCGGGTTGATAGCGCAGGCGCACGGCGGCTCTGCCGCCGCGGTCAACAGACCTGAGAGCGGTGCCGACGTCTGGCTTTCCCTTCCGCGGACGCGCGCGGAAAAGCCTGCTGAAGTTCTCATCTGAGCTTCATTCGGCGCTGCTGCACTGGCGGCGTGCCGAGAATCGAATTCGATCGCGATCGCGCACTTCGACGGCTGCGTCGCACGTCCACCGTCGCGGGAGTGGCCGCCGGCGCGCTCGTCGGCGTCTTCGCGGGTCTTGCGGCGAAGGCGTTTCCGGGGCACCACGCTGTGCACACGTCGAATGCTCCCGTCAGCGTCGCTCAACGTCAGGCAACGCCGCCCCCGCTCGTGCCTGTCGAGAGCCAGGCGGCGCCGTCACCCCCCACGGCGCCGCCGACGCCGACGTCGGCCCCGCCCGTTGTCGCGTCGGGTGGCTCGTGACGGTTGCATTTCGCGCACTTGGGACGACCGCCGTTGTCGCCACGGCGAACCGCGAGCATGACGGCGACGCGGTTGCGGCGGTCGAGCGGGAGCTGCATGCGGTCGATCTCGCCTGCAGCCGCTTTCGGCCGGACAGCGAGCTTGCGCGCGTCAACGGCGCGCGCGGGGAACGCGTGCGGGTCAGCCCGCTCCTCGTCGCAGCCCTGCGCGTTGCGCTCTCGGCCGCGGAGACCACGGGCGGTCTCGTCGACCCGACCGTCGGGCGCGCGCTCCGAACCGCCGGGTACGACCGCACGTTTGCGCGCGTCAGGGCACGCGACGGCGCGGCGTTCGAGGCGCGCTTCAGCCTCGTCCCCGGTTGGCGCGTCGTCGAGCTTGACGAGGCGACAGGCACCGTGCGCGTGCCCGCCGCCGTCGAGCTCGATCTTGGCGCGACCGCCAAAGCGTTTGCCTGCGACCGTGCAGCTGCAGCCGCAACAGCCGCCGTTGGCTGCGCGCTGGTCGCACTCGGCGGCGACGTCGCCGTCGTGGGCGAGGCTCCGGACGGCGGCTGGCCTGTTCGAATCGCCGAGGATCACGCCGCCTCGCTCGATTCACCGGGCCCGACCGTCGCACTCGCCGGCGGTGGCCTCGCCACGTCGTCGACCACGGTCCGCCGCTGGCGCAGCCGGACTGAGGAGCTGCATCACCTGATCGATCCGCGCACCGGTCGGCCGGCGCGCTCGCCTTGGAGGACGGTGAGCGTCGCCGCCGCCAGCTGCGTCGACGCGAACCTCGCGAGCTCAGCGTCCTTCCTCATCGACGATGCACCGGCGTGGCTCGCGGCCCGCGCGCTGCCGTCGCGGCTCGTCAGCATCGCAGGGGAGCGTGCATGCGTCGCCGGCTGGCCGGAGGACCCAACGTGAGCGCGCATGTCCTCTGGTTCGTCACGCGCGGCGCGGGCATCGTCTCCCTGCTTCTGCTGACCGCAGTTGTCGTGCTCGGCGTCGCCGGCGCGACGCGCTGGCGAAACGCGCGCTGGCCGCGCTTCGTGGTCGCCGGGCTGCACCGGAATCTCACGTTGCTCGCGCTCGCCCTCATCGCGATCCACGTGATCACCACCGTCACGGACGGCTACGCGCCGATCTCCTTCGTAAGCGCCGTCTTGCCGTTTACCTCTCCGTATCGGCCGCTCTGGCTTGGTCTCGGTGCGATCGCGTTCGACCTTCTCCTCGCGCTGACGGTCACGAGCCTCTTGCGCATGCGGATCGGCTATCGCACCTGGCGCGCCTTGCACTGGTTCGCTTACGCGTCTTGGCCGATTGCGCTCGTCCACGCACTCGGTACCGGGAGTGACGCGCGGATGTCGTGGCTGCAACTCGTTGCGGCTGTCTGCGTCGCGGCGGTCGCCGCTGCGGTGCTCTGGCGCGTCGCCGGGGATCGCGCACGCCCGTCGCTGCGGTTCGCCGGCGCGGCGAGTGTGATCGCGGTCCCGCTCGCAATCGGCGTCTTCTATCTCTGGGGACCGGATCAGTCGGGCTGGGCAGCGCGGGCCGGGACGCCCGCGTCGCTGCTTCCACGACCCGCGACGCGGGTGCGCCAGACGGTGTCCACGCCGGTCGCAACGCTGCCGAAGGGGCGGTTCACCAGCCGCTTCACCGGCCGTGTCCACGAGTCAGGCCAAGACGCGTCCGGTCGCGTGCTCGTGGACATCTCGGGAACGACGAGCGGGACCGCAAAGGGTCGGCTGTGGATCCGCCTGCAGGGCGAGCCGGTCGACGGAGGCGGCGTCTCGATGACGGCGAGCGGCGCGACCTATGGGCCGCCCGGTTTCCCCGACGCGTACATCGGCAAGATCGTCGCGCTCAACGGCCCGCAGATTCTGCTGTCGCTCTCCGGACACTCCGGCGACCTGTCGCTGCTCGTCGACCTGCGCATCGGCGAGTCGGGGATTGCGACGGGCACCGTTCACGGCCACGTTCGAGGGCTCTGATGAGTGTCGTCGCGCGAATGGAGGTGCCGTCTGTCGGACTGCTCGACGGTCTGCGCGGTGACGGAAGACCATTGTCGTACGCCGAGCATTGCAGTCGTTACGGCGAGCTTCCACTCGAGTTGACCGCACTCGAGCTACGCGAACGAATCGCGGCGTCCGGTCTCAAGGGCCGCGGCGGCGCTGCGTTTCCAACCGCCGTCAAGCTTGACGCAGTCGCTCGTTCAAGGAATCGCGCCGTCGTCGTTGCGAACGGCGCCGAGGGCGAGCCGCCGTCTGGCAAGGACAAGGTGCTGCTTGGCTACGCGCCGCACCTCGTCCTCGACGGCGCCGTGATTGCCGCGCGCGCCGTCGGCGCAAAGCGCGCGATCGTCGCGACGACATCGGCAATGCATGCGCGAGTCCGACAGGCGTTGGCCGAGCGGCGCGACGGCGCGGGTGTCGACGTGCAGTCGGCGGTCATCCCGGACACGTTCGTCGCCGGCGAGGAGACTGCGCTGGTCAACGCCCTCAGCGGAGGGCCGGCGCTGCCGATGTTTGTGCCGCCGCGGCCGTACGAGCGAGGAGTCGGCGGCGCCCCGACCGTCGTGCTCAACGTCGAGACGCTCGCGCATCTTGCTCTCATCGGACGGTACGGAGGAGGCTGGTTCCGTCGTAGCGGTACGGCGGACGAGCCCGGCACTGCGCTCGTGACGGTTTCCGGCGCGGTGCAGGAGCCCGGTGTCTACGAGGTTGAGCTCGGCAGCCGGCTGTCCGACTTGCTGCAGCAGGCACAGGCGGATCCGGGCGCGCAGGCCTATCTCATCGGCGGCCTCTTCGGCACCTGGGTCAGCGCCGAGGATGGGCGAGGCGCACGGCTCTCGAACGCCGACCTCGGCCGGCTCGGCGCATCGCTCGGTGCGCGCGCGATCGTCGTCCTGCCGCGCGAGAGGTGTGGCGTTGTTGAGACCGCCCGGATCGCCCGCTACCTCGCCGAGCAAAGCGCAGGTCAATGCGGCCCGTGCGTGCACGGTCTCGCGGACATTGCCGACAGCCTCGACCAACTCGTCCACCGCGGCCGCCGCACACCCGATTACGGGCTTCTGCGGCGCCGGCTGGCACAGGTCTCCGGCCGAGGCGCCTGCCGCCATCCCGACGGTGCAGTCGGGCTCGTCGCGAGCGCCCTCCGCGTCTTTCCGCGTGAGCTCGAACGCCATCTGCAGGGGCACCCCTGCACGGGCAGTTCGCGACCGGTGGTGGGATTGCCGTGAAGGAGTTCGTTCTGCGCGTGAACCCGATCCTCTGCGACGGCCACGGGCTCTGCGCCGAGCTCTTCCCGGAAGCGATCGAGCTGGACGAGTGGGGCTATCCGATGCTCGAGCCCGGGCCGCTGCCGGGCTCCCTCGAGGCATATGCGCGGCGCGCCGTCGCTGCGTGCCCGGTGTTGGCGCTGAGCGTCGAGCGCAGTGAAACGGGGCGCCGCGGCCGAGCGGCCGCGACGCCCCGTACCCGGCCTACTTGACGACGAGCCTTAGCGTGTTGTCGTCAGGAGCCTGCCCGATCATCGTGATCCGGTAGGCGCCGGTCTTCAGAACGATCTTCTTGCCGACGCGCGCGAGATGCGTGCTGCCGGCGCCGGCGATCTTCAGCGTCGCCTCGTCGAAGTTCGTGAGCTGCGCGGGACCCTTGACGGTGAGCGTCCTCTTGAAGGCGCCGTTCACCGAGAACCAGTGGCAGCCGGGATCGTGCATGACCACGGTGACCGGCGTGAGCGCCGCATGGTGCGTCCGCGCGGCGGAGGCCTGGCCGGCTGCGACCACGAGGAGGGAGGCGGCAAGGAGGGACAGGATTGCGAGTGAGCGCTTCATGGCAGTGACTCCTTTGACTGTGCGAGGGCTCGTCGTTGGAGCCCATCGTCGTCCAGCGCCGCAACTCCAGCATCCGCCCCGGGCCGCAGACCCGCTGCCAAAACTGCTGACCTCGAGTCAGTAGTTCGAGGCAACGCCGCGGGGCGCAAAGCCCGCGCGGATCCGGCAGATCCAGGCGTACAGGTCGTCGAGGGAAGCCGTCGGATCGACGAGCGGGCTCGTGAGCCCATCCGTGAGGAGGCGCTCGCATTCGACCGCCCGCAGTAGATCCAGCTCGAGCGTCTCGTCGGCGAGCTCGTCCGCGAGGGCCGCGAGCTCGGGGACGACGCGGAGGAGCCGGCCGTCCGGCTCGGTGAACGCACTCGCATGCTCGAGCCGCCAGCGGATCGAGCATGCGAGCGACCGCCGGTTCTCGAGCAGCGCCATCTGCTCGGCCCGTGTCCGAACCTCGGCGATCTCATATGCGTCGCGCTCCAGGAGCAGGCGGTCGACGAGATCCCAGCGGCGCCAGAAGGCGCGGACGGCCAGGGCAGCGCCTGCGAGCCCCGCGGTCATAAGGGGCAGGGCGATGGTCGGCTTCCCGTGCGCTGCGAGGGCGAGCCCGAAGCAAAGCACCGTCAGGCCGCTCAGCTCGAGCTCATCGCGCTTCAGCTCGTGCAGCTCGGTCGACTGCTCCTCAACCTGCCGCGCGTACATGCCCATAGTGTTCCCACAATTGTCACAGTTTTCATCCGCGTCGGCCACATCGGCCTCGCGGTTTTCCCGCGCCTAGCCGGGAACGAGCGGGCTGCGTCGCCGGCGAGGCTTCTCGGCTTCCGGCGCCAGCGTCGGCACCCATTCGAGCCAGCGCGGCATGTACCAGTTCCGGTCGCCCAGGATCTTCATCGTCGCCGGGAGGAGCACACCGCGGATGACCGTCGCGTCGATCAGGACAGCGAGTCCCAGGCCGATGCCGAGCTGCTTCATCTGGATGATTTGCAGCGTCGCGAACACAGAGAAGACGGCGACCATGATGAGTGCCGCGCTCGTCACGGTGCCGGCCGTGCGCCGGATCCCGCGCGCGACGGCCTCCTCGGTTGAAAGACCGGAGTCGTGGAGCTCCTTGATCCGGCTGAGGATGAAGACGTGGTAGTCCATCGACAGACCGAACAGCACGACGAACAGGAACATCGGCAGCCAGGAGGTGATCGAGCGGTTCGACGTGAAGTCGAGCAACCCCTCGGCCCAGGTCCCCTGGAAGATCAGAACGAGCAGGCCGTAGGCGGCCCCGACCGACAGCAGGTTCAGCGCAATCGCGGTCAAGGGGATGACGACGGAGCGGAACGTCGCAAGGAGCAGCAGGAACGCGAGTCCGAGGACGAACGCGAAGACCCATGGCATCCTCGCCTTCATCCGCTCGTTGAAGTCATGCGTGCCCGCCGTCTCGCCGGTGACGGCGTACGACAGTGCCGGAACGTTGCCGAGGGTGCTCGGCAGCACCGTGTTCCGCAGCGCCGCGAGTGCCGCAAGCGACGCCGCGTCGTCACCGTTGCCTGCGAGCGGAATCCGGATGTCGGCGGTCGTGCCGTCCTTGCTGACCACCGTCAGGATCGGTTGGAACATCTCGTGCGTCGCGACCGCTCGCTGCTTCAGGGCGACGATCGCGTCGGCAACGGGCGTGGAGTGGACGCTCGGAGCCCGGACGACGACGTCCGCAGGAGTCGGAGCGCCGGGGAAGGCGCCGAGGAGATCCTTGTAGGTCTGGACGATCGCCAGGCCATTCGGCATGTCGGTGAAGCTCGGGAGCTTCGTGTGCATGTGTAGAACCGGCGTCGCTGCGAGAACGAGCAGCCCTCCGGCGAGCACCATCGAGGCGACCGGGCGTCGGAGGACGCGATCGAGCACAAATCCCCAGAAGCGAGACTCGCCGGCTGCGTGCTTCCGTTTCCCGACGACCGGGATCCGTCCCCGGTCGACGCGGTCGCCGAGCTTCGCGAGGATCGCAGGCAGCACCGTCAGCGATCCGATGATCGCGCAGAGCACGACGAGCATCGTCCCGAGGGCCATGCCCGTAAAAATCTTGTTGCCGGAGAGGAACATGCCCGCCATCGCGATGAGCACGGTCACACCGGAGATCAGCACCGCCTGCCCGGAGGTCGCCGCCGCGGTCAGCAGCGCGGGAAGCGGCTGCTCGCCCGCCGCGCGCTCTTCCCGTTCGCGCCGAAGATAGAACAACGAATAGTCGATGCCGACGGCCATGCCCACGAGGAGGATCACGGCGGAGGTGGACTGGTAGTCGGCACTCGACAGGTGCGTGACGAGGGAGAACAGGCCGAGCGACGCGAGCACCGCCGAGAACGCAAGCACGACCGGGATGCCCGCCGCGACGAGCGCGCCGAAGGCGCCGAGCAGGATCAGCAGGGTAAGCGGGATCGTGAGCCGTTCGGCGTTCTTGAAGTCCCGGCTGAACGACTTCCCGATCTCGTAGTTCGCGCTGGCGTTACCGACCTCGCGAATGGTGAATGCAGGACGGTGCGCTGCATCGAGCGCGGCGACGGCCTGGAGGATCGGCTCGACCTTGTCCTTGGCGTCGTTGGGATCCCCCTTGATGTCGAACGTGATCAGCGCCGAATGGCCGTCAGGCGAGACGCGGCCGCCGTTGCCCTGTTTGAACATCGGGTCCTGCAGGTTGGTCACGTTCGGCTGCGGCGCGACCGTTGCGGCGGTCTCCGCGATCAGCGCGGCGAACTCCGGGTCGTCGGCCGTGTAGCGCCGGCTCTGGATGAGGACGTTCTCGGTCGCAGGCTGGACGAGCCCGCCGCTCGAGAGCATGCGCAGCGCCGTCGCCGCCTCGCCCGACGCGTAGTCGGAGTCCTTCATCTGGACGTGGCCGATGGCGCTCCCGACGGCCACCGCGACTATCGCGAATCCGAGCCAGCCGAAGACCGCGAGCTTCCAGTGCCTTGCGCTCCACCGGCCGGCTCTGCCCGACAGATTTGGCCCGTCCATCCAGCCTCCTGCTTCGGCGTTCAGGTCGTCAGATCCGCCGCGCGGGACCGAGACGAATCCGAGGATTCCCGTATCGGTGTGGGCCCGATCACCGATACGGCGGGCTCGGGGCGTCGAAGGACTCTCGGCGCCGACGGTGTTCTCAGGTTGTCGCCGCGACTCCGACGAGATGCCCCTGCGGATCGGCGAGCACGCCGAAGGTCACGCCGGGGACGTTCTGTGCAGGCTGAACGGTACGACCCCCAAGGGCTTCCGCCTGCTCGAGCGTCGCCTCGACATCGTCGACGCCGATGAAGAACAACACTGCATCCGACGCGCCCTGCAGCGGGCTGATTGCCGTCGGTAGTGCGCCCTCGACGCCCGTGTCGACGAATGTGTAGCCGGGGTACGCACCGTCCGAGTACGTCCAGTCGAACAACCCGGAGAAGAACGCGCGCGTCGCATCCGGGTCCGTCGACCTGATCTCTGCGTGAACAACGGGGTGAGCCATCTCTCGTCCTCTCGTCGTTTGCGGCCGGCGAGTCCGACCGTCATCAAGACGACGAACGAGATGACCTGAAATCGACAGCGGCTGACCAGATGAGCGCATCGAGGAGGCGCACCTCGGTGACCGAGTGGTTGCGCTTCATGAGCTCCCGCCGAAGCGCGCGGATCGCGGCACGGTTGCGGTCGAGGTCGCGTTTGTAGCCGCGGACGAGTCCAAGTGCGCGTTCGCCGAACGGAGCGTCGTCGCCGAGATCGTCGTCGACGAGGTACCGCTGGACGACGCTGTCGAGCATCGGGACCAACGCCGGCCGCTTCTTGTGCAGCGCCTTCGTCATCTTTGCGAAGCCGACGCCTCGGATCTCCGCAAACGCATCGAAGAGCTGTCGCATCGCCGGCCACGGCACCAAGCCCGCGCGTCCGGCCAGCGACGCATCAGCGGGAATCATTCGCAACGCCCGCTCGATCACGCGCCGCCGCTCGAGGATCGCGGCGATCTCGGCCGCTGAGATCCGCGCGCCGCCGCGATTCGCGAGTCTCAGGTCCGACTCGCCGAACGTCGACGGTCCGGCAGCCGTGCTCAGGTCGTACGCATAGCCGGCATCCACGAAGTCGAGCACGACCCGCAGCGGATCGTCGACTTCGAGGCCGTGTCGCAGCTCAATCCGGATCTCCATCTCCACCGTAGACCTCCCTAGCACACGCAAAGGAGGGGAATCGTGCGTCTACCCGTGCTTCTTGCACTCACAGTCGCGGCAATCGCTGCGACAACCGCGGTCGCGGCAACCGGAGGGCTGCCGAACATCGGCACGCCTTCGATGACCGCGCAGCCCGTCTACAAGGGCTTCTACGACCATCACGTCGACACGTACCTCCTCACGGACGTGTCGGCGAAATCGCAGGCAAAGGCGATGCACATCAACTACTCGGCCGGGCTCAAAACCGTCAAAGGATTGCCCGACCAGTACTTCGTCAAGGGCCGCGCGGCCACCGGCCAGCTAACCATCTTCGGGTCGGAGCCCGGCAAGTCTGACTACAACCCGTTGTGGGAAGAGATCTGGGTGTCGTGGAAACCCGGTGTCAAACCGGTGCTGCTCGGCCAGGACGACCAGATCAAGTCGCTCGTGAAAGAGGGGAAGCTGACGATGACCGACGCGCACATCGTCTTGAACGCGCCGATCCTCGAGGTCGGGAAGAGCAAGTAGGCCGGAGGCGGCAGGAGCGCTCGGGCGATCCTGCCGCCTCCGCGTTTCTTCAGCGGAGGAGCAGTGTCCGTGCGCTCTCTTGGAGCGTCTTCGTCAGTTGCGCGTCGGTGAGGCCGGAGAAGCGGAGCTCACGGAACGTCTCGTAGCTCGTGAAGAGCATGAGCAAGTCGAGGGCACGGCGTTCCGACATGCCGGGGCGCAGGCGCTTCTTTGCATGGAGGTGATGCGCGAGGCGCTGCATCTCGCTGCGCCGGTCGGCGCGCTGGCGCTGGACGAGGTCGTGCGCGGCAGGGTCGATTGCCTCGACGCCGTACAGCGGGGCGAGCACGGCGTCCTCGATCGCCCAGAACTGCATGGAGAGCCCGATCGTTTCGTGCACGGCTGCGTCGGGATCGGGAAGCACGACCGTCTGCCTAAGCCGTTGCAGCACCGGGTTGGCGTCAAAGGTCTCGCAGATCGCGTCGATCAGGTCGAGGCGGGAGCGGAAGTGCTGATAGAGCGTCGCGCGCGAGACGCCGGCGCGTTCGGCGACCTGTTCCACAGCTGTCTCGTGGAATGAGCCTTCGGCCAGCAGCTCTCGGACGGCGGCCGTGATCCGAGCGCGCGTCTCCATCGATCGGTTCGTCCGCTGCCGGGCCCGGTAGGCGCGTGACGTCGGCATAGACACACAGTCTAGACAGATCGTTCCGATCGTGTTAGTGTCGTAGACACAGTGTCTAGTCGCTACGTCTACTAAGGAGGCGTGATGTACGCGTCAATCTGGTGGCTCGAGGGCGATCCCGGCGAACTTGCCGGCAGGTACGACGCGATGCTCGCCGACATTCCGCGGGCCAACATGCGTCTGCATCTCTGCCTGCAGGCCGACGACGGGATCGTCATCGTCGACACCTGTCCGTCGCGGGAGGCGTTCGAGGCATTTGCCGACGGGCTGTTTCGAATGTTGCGCGAGCTCCACGGCCTGCCGGAGCCGAAGCGCGTTGACGGCTTCCCCGTCCATGCCGCGTTCGCAGCCGGCGACCGCGTCGAGGCGCTGTCGCCGTGAGCCCTCCGTCGCGGAGCAGCGACGTCCTGCGCGCGAGCGCGGCGCAGCAAGCCGAGCTCGTGCGCGCGGGCGAGCTCTCGGCTCGTGAGCTCGTCGAGGCGTCGCTCGACGCGATCGAACGACTCGATCAATCGGTCAACGCGTTCGCGTTCGTCTGTCCGGAGAGAGCGCTCGAGGAGGCGGATCGCGTGCGAACGGGCGACCTGCGCCCGCTCTGCGGCGTGCCGCTCGCAGTCAAGGATCTGCTCGGCGCGACCGAGGGGCTTCCGTCGACGCACGGAACGTCGGCTTTCGGCGACTGGGTCGCCGACCACGACACGGCGCACGTCCGGCGTCTCCGTGATGCAGGCGCGATCGTCGTCGGCAAGACCACGACGCCCGAGCTCGGACTTCGTCCTGTGACAGAGTCGGCGCGGTTCGGCATCACGCGCAACCCCCGGAACCTCGACCTTGCAGCCGGGGGCTCGTCCGGCGGCAGCGCCGCGGCCGTCGCCGCTGCCATGGTTGGTCTCGCAGAGGGAAGCGACCTTGGCGGCTCGATCCGCATCCCCGCCGCCTGCTGCGGCGTCGTCGGCTTCAAGCCGAGCCGCGGCCGCGTCTCGATCGGGCCGGACTTCGGCGACCTCGGCGGGGGCGCCGCAACGGACGGTCCGATCACACGCACGGTCCACGATGCGGCGCTCGCGCTCGATGCCATTGCCGGCTACGAGCCGGGCGACCATCACTGGCTCGCCGCACCTGTGCGGACGTACGTCCAGGCAACGAGCGAGCCGCCCGAGCGCATGACGATCATGGTCACGGTCGCGGCACCGCTCGCTGTCCCCGTCGACCCGGAGCCGGTGGCAGCAGCCGAGAAAGCGGCGCTCATGTGCGCGGACCTTGGTCATGACGTCACTGAACAGGCGCCTGCCTGGGATGACCCTTCGTTTCCCGCGGCCTGGTCGACGTTCGTCACAGGAACAGCGCAGCACATGGTGCGTGTCGTCGAACGGCTGCACGGCATGCAGGTCGATCCGGACCTCCTCGAGCCTGCCACGCGCGCGTGGGTGATCGACAGCCCGCCGGTCGCGCTCCTGGACTACCTCGAGGCGAAGGAACAGCTGGTCGCCTTCTCGCGCCGCGTCCTCCGCTCGTGGCCGCAGGACACAGTTCTTATTACGCCGACGCTGACGCGGCTCCCGGCGCCGGTCGCGACGCTCGACTCCAGGGCGGGTGTCACCGACGACGCGGCTCGCTTCAGCGCGTTCGTTCGCCTGTGGAACGTGACGGGCCAGCCTGCGATCACACTGCCGCTGCACGAGACCTCCGACGGCGTCCCGGTCGGCGTTCAGCTCGTTGGCCCACCCGGTCGCGACGATCTCGTCCTCGGCCTCGCGGCCCAGCTCGAAATCTCGTCCGTCTAAGTCAGGGGGCAAGCGCCCACTCAGTCAGCGTGCCAGCCCCCCGTGATTGGCCTGCGAGCACCGTAGGCGCCCGCGCCGCCTCCTCCTAGCGTCGACAGCGGCGGGATCGGACGGGTCGATCCCTCGACGGAGATCGGAGGCAACGATGAAACGACTCCTTATTCTGGTCGCCCTTGGCGGCGCGGCCGTCTGGGCGTCCGTCGCTCTCGCAACGCCGGGGCTGGGGCAGCAGAGCACGATCAACTCGATCGGCTCGTTGAACGGCGACGTGGCGTTCAACACGGGGCTGACAGTCACGGGCGACGGCATGACCTGGGGCACGAAGCACTACACCGCCGACCAGCTGCCGGAGTTCCTCATGGCGCGCCGGGCGGAGGGCGTGACGAGCCTCGGCGACTGGCTCAATCTGCATCCGTCCGTGTCGGCGAAGTTCGGGCTGGTGCCGATCAGCGTGCTGCACTCGCCGGAGATCGTCACCCAGACCGTCAAGTTCCCCGCGGGCGCGTACTCGGGTTGGCATACCCATCCGGGGTTCCTTGTCTCGACGGTGCTGTCGGGAACGCTGACCCGCTACAACACCGACTGCTCATCGCAGTCGTTCGGCGCCGGGCAATCGTGGACCGAGACGGGCACGAACACGTTCATCATCAAGAACGAGACGAAGGCTGACGCAAGCGACACCGTGACGTTCATCGTCCCCGGTGGCACGCCGACCACTGCA
Organism: Gaiellaceae bacterium; assembly: GCA_036496545.1. GTDB lineage: Bacteria > Actinomycetota > Thermoleophilia > Gaiellales > Gaiellaceae > Palsa-739. Next base: position 76,402 of record DASXKX010000012.1, read on the forward strand.
CTGCGGATCGACAAGGTGCAACCGCCGACCTGCAGCAAGTGATCCGGGGTGGGGAAGGAAGCGGCCCGCGGAGAGCTCTCCGCGGGCCGCGCTTACGGCACGCGATCGTGCTTGTCGTCGCCGCCGCCGTCGCCACGATGCTCACTCCTGTTTCGCGGGCCGACGGCGACCCCGCGAGCGACACCCTGCTTGAGCAGAGCGTCTACCTCCCGTACGGCGCGCCCTCGCAGAGCGCGGAAGCGGCGCTCCACCAAGCCGTCGACGGCGTCTATGCGCACGGCGATCGCGTCAAGGTCGCACTGATCTACAACCAGAGTGATCTCGGCGCGATTCCCTCGCTCTTCGGCCGGCCGGCCGACTACGCGCACTTTCTAGGAATCGAGCTCGGCCTTTGGTACATCGGCCCGTTGCTCGTCGTGATGCCCGCGGGATTCGGCATCTACGACGGTGGGCGCTCGACCACAGCGGAGGACGGCGTACTGCATTCGCTTCACGTCGACGCGACGAGCCCGGACGGCCTGGCGCGAAGCGCGACGACCGCGGTGCAGCACCTCGCGGCCGCGTCGGCTCTCGACTCCGCGGACATCAGAGCCCCGCTCGTCACGGCATATCCCGCGTCGGCACGACGGGGGAAGCCGGCCGCGCTGCACTTTGACGTCTTCGACGACAGCGGTCGAAGCAGCGCCTTCGTCCGCGTCTACGACAACGGCCGGCTCGTCGCAACACTCCCCTCGCAGATGCGATTCCAGATCGGCACGCGCCGTGCGGGCGTGAGCTGGCCCGTGCCCAAGCGGCTGCCAAGCCGCAAGCTGCGCTTCTGCGTCGTCGCCTCAGATCCGGCAGGCAACCGCAGCGCGCCGGCGTGCGCGCCGTTTCTCCGCGTGACGTAACCGGCGCTTAGGTGTCGTCGCTCCAGGGCTGGCCGGCCGCGCCTTCCACCTGCTCGTTCGTCGAGGTCTCGCGATCTGGGTCGCCTTCCGAAAACGCCGCCGGTGTCGAGGCCGGCTCTTCGCCCTTGGCAACTTCCTCGACCGACGTGGCTGCGCGCCGGAACAAGCTCTTGATCTTCATGAAGCCGTCGCTCATTGGCTCGAATCTAGCGCGTTCGCGGCGGCCTAGACGCGTGCGACGGCCCGGCGTGTGTCGGGTACGACATCCCGAAGTTGCCTGCGAGAGCTGATGCCCAGCTTGGTGAAGACCTTGCGCAGATGCCACTCGACCGTGCGCGCACTGATGAAGAGCCGCGCGCCGATTTCGGGATTCGAAAGGCCCTCGGCGGCGAGACGGGCGATCTGCGCTTCCTGAGGCGTCAGGTCTTCACGCGTCTCGACGACGCGCCTGCGCGCGTGCTCACCGGTCGCGACCAGTTCCCGCTCGGCGCGGCCCGCGAACGCTTCCGTGCCCATCGCAGTGAACATCTCCAGTGCGATGCGAAGCTGCTCGCGCGCGTCAAGGCGTCGTCCCTTGCGACGCAGCCATTCGCCGTAGAGCAGATGGGCGCGGGCCAGCTCCATTGGGACGCGTGTGCGGCCGAGGTGCTCGATCGCCTCGCGATAGAGACCCTCCGCGGTGTCGTCGTCGCCGACGAGCGCACGTGACCGCGCCTCGACTCCTCGCGCCCAATGCGTGCCGCTCGGGCCGGTGGTCTTGACGAGGCGCTGCAGCGCCTCGCGGGCGAGCTCTGGCCGGTCGGACCGCGCCGCCGCCTCGACGAGTTGCACCAATGACCAGTTCGAGAACGCAAGCTCGGCCGGGTATGCCGCGCCGCGTTGCGCTGCCTCGCACGCCTCCCCGTAGCGGCCGAGCCCGTTGTACAGGACCGCAGTCGCATGCTCGACGAGTGTCAGGCCCATGCCTTCGCCGCGCGGGCCGAGCTCGGTGTGCGCGGCACGGATCAATTCAGCCGCCTCGGTCTCACGGCCTCGCCACGCGGCGAGCGCCAAGGCGCCGTACGGCGGAAGGCTGATCCCCGTCGCTTCGGTAACCGCCGCGGTTTCCTCGACGAGTGAGCTTGCGATCGAGAGCTCACCGGCGAAGAGATGCAAACCGATTCTGGCGCTCAGCGCGAGCGGCAGGAGAGCCAGTGCGCCGACCTGCCGTGCGAGGTCGATGTGACGCGTGCAGAGCACTTCCCAGCTTTCGTCGTCCCAGAGATCGTGGGCTGCGTGCGTCGCGTGCCACAGCCAGCGGATTGCATCGACCGGGTCAAGGTCGTCACTGCGGAACGCGCGTACCGCTCGCTGTAGCACCGGGGCGCCGGCTTCGTAGCCTTCGGTGATCACCGCCGCGAAGCCCTGGAGGAGCAGCTCCGACGGTCGGCTCGCCGGCCTGCGTGCGCTCCGTGCGGCTTCGGCGACCTCCACGACGCTGACGTCGCCGGCCAGACGGCCGACAAAGAGCGCTGCCACGATCGCCTCCAGGTACGTATCACGCGCGAGCGCCGAGTCGTGAGGCTCCAGCCGTTGCGCGGCCGCGAGCAGCAGCGGGGGAGCATCCCGGCCGTGAGTCGAACCGAACGCGATTCGTCCGCGGAGGAGATCCACGCGTGCGCGCTGGAGCTCGTCGAGCGCATCTGCATCGACCCCTGCAAGCAGCCTGAGCGCGGTTTCCGGAGCTCCTGCCTGGTGCTTCGCCTCGGCCGCTGCAAGCCCGCGCCGAGCGCGGACCCCGGGATCGAGCGTCAGCTCGGACGAACGTTCGAGGAACGCTGCAGCAGCGGCGATGCCGCCGGTTGCCTGCGCCCGGCCGGCGGACCGCTCGAGCTCTGTTGCAACGCCCTCGTCCGGCGCCGCAGTCGCCCGGGCGCGATGCCAAGCATGTCGATCGGGATCTGTCCTGATGTCGGTCGCCGCCGCGAGCGCGCGGTGCACCCGGTGGCGATCCTCGGCACCGGCCGAGCGATACGCGGCGGAGCGAACGAGTGGGTGCGCGAACTCCACTCGGCCTGCGACCTGAAGCAGGCCTGAGTCTTCGGCGGCGTGTGCGGCGGCCGGTCCGATCCCGAGCGACGTAGCCGCGCGTTGGAGCAGGACCGGGTCTCCCAGCGGCTCCGCGGCCGCCGTGAGGACGAGCAGCCGCGAGTCGGCGGGCAGCTGAACGAGGCGCTCGGCAAAGCTGCGCTCGATTCTGCTGCCGACCGCGTGCCTGTCGGGCAGCGCAAAGCCGCCCGCGAGATCAGCCGCCCGCCACGTTCGCGGCAGCTCGAGCAGCGCAAGCGGGTTGCCGTGGCTCTCGGCGATGATCTGATCCGATACGGCTGCATCGAGTGGGCCGTAGACATTGCCCAACAACAACGCTCGGGCGTCGCTCGTGCTCAGCCCCGGGATCGGGACAGTGGGGAAGCCGGCAAGAACAGAATCTCCGGCACCGGTTGGCGCGGCGCAGACGATCGCAATCCGTTCTGCAAGCAAGCGCCGGCCGACGAAGCCGATGATCTGCGCGGACGCCTGGTCCAGCCAATGTGCATCGTCGACGATGCAGAGCAGGGGGCGCTCTTCACCGATGTCGGCCCAGAGCGTCAGCGTTGCGAGGCCGACGAAGAAGGGGTCAGGCGCAGGCCCGTCACTCAGGCCGAACACCGTTTCAAGTGCTTGCCGTTGCGGGACCGGCAGCCGACCAAGGTGATCGAGCATCGATGCGCACAGTTGATGGAGGCCGCTGTACGCGAGCTCCATCTCCGACTCGACACCGATTGCGGTTGCGACGCGCCAGCCGTCGACGCGTCCCGACAGGTACCGAAGCAGCGCGCTCTTGCCTGCACCCGGGTCGCCCCGCAGGACGACAACCTGACTATGCCCTGCCCGGGTTTCGGCAACGAGCCGGTCGAGCGCGCCGCATTCGGCACACCGGCCGACGAGCCCGTGATTGTCGGTCATTGCGAATACCGTCGTTGCGGCGGGCCTTGCTTCACCGGCGGCTCCCTGGGCGCGACCCCGAGAGAAAATCGTACCGCCGGAGTGGGGATTGTGGCGGCACGGTTTTCGCTTAGTTGTCGCAGCACGGGCGCCAGGGCAACGACCAGTGAGTCCCACGGGCGCGAGGCAACGGCCGCGGCGACAGGCTGATGTTGTGAGCGCGACCGCCGTAGGACAACGCCAGCGTGTCAGCGGTGAACCGCAACTTGCCGGGCAGACAGTGATCGTGATCGGCGGCAGTTCCGGGCCTCGAGCTTGGTGCGAGCATCGCGCTTTCGATGTCGCGGTCTTTCTGATGGTGAACACCGCCGTCACCGGAGCGACGTATGACGTCGACGGCGGCCAGCAGCTGGTGGGCGCGTAGACATGATCGAAGTCGGCGTCTATCCGACCCGAAGCGACGCGGAGATCGCTCAGTCAGCGCTTGCGGCGGCCGGCATCGCGTCGGTTGTCGAGTCCGACGATGCCGGCGGCGCCTACCCCTTCGACCTCTCGGGCGGTGCCCGCCTCCTCGTCGACGAAACGGACGCTCAATCGGCTGCGGCGGTGCTGTCGACCGAGCATGGAGCGAGACAGGGATAATCGAAGGGGTATGCCGCCTCTCGGCCAGCAGAAAGGTGCACCGACGCCGCCTCCGGCGCCGAAAGGCTCGCCGCCGACGACGCCTCAGCGCCAGTGGCACCGTCCGGGAGCGGGCTGGGTCATCTTCTTCATCGGCCTCCTCGCGCTGAATCTCCTCGTGACGATGAACGCCACGAAGGCGGCGTCGCGGGTTCGCGTGCCCTATACGCCGTTCTTCCTCAACCAGGTCGCGGCGGGGCAGGTGGACTCGATCACGTCCAAGGGCACCGCTGTCCAGGGAACGTTCACGAAGCCGCTGAGCTACAACGGCTCGAAGAAGACGAAGCAGTTCTCGACCGAGATCCCGGCATTCGCGAACACGACGAGGCTTTCGAACCTCCTCCAGGATCACAAGGTGACCGTGAACGCCAAGCCGCTCGACAACGGTGCGCCGTGGTGGGAGAACGCGCTGCTCGGCTTCGGCCCGACGATTCTCTTCGTCTTCCTCTTGTTCTGGCTTATGCGCCGCGCGGGCAACGTTCAGAACGTGCTCGGCGCGTTCGGCCGCTCGAGCGCGAAGCGCTATCAGCCGTCAGGCGACAAGGTCACGTTCGCGGACGTGGCTGGGATCGACGAGGCGAAGGATGAGTTGTCCGAGGTCGTCGACTTCCTGCGCCACCCCGAGCGATACCGCAAGCTGGGCGGCCGCATCCCGCACGGCGTGCTGCTCTCCGGGCAGCCCGGGACCGGTAAGACGCTGCTGGCACGCGCGGTGGCCGGGGAAGCCGACGTGCCGTTCTTCTCGATGGCTGCGTCGGAGTTCGTCGAGGCGATCGTCGGCGTCGGCGCCTCGCGCGTGCGCGATCTCTTCAAGCAGGCGAAGGAGTCTGCGCCGTCGATCGTGTTCATCGACGAGCTCGATGCGGTCGGCCGTTCGCGCACGTCGGGCGTCGGCGGTTTCAGCGGCGGCAACGACGAGCGCGAACAGACCCTGAACCAAATCCTGACGGAGATGGACGGGTTCGACTCGTCGACGAGCGTGATCGTCATCGGCGCCACGAACCGCCCCGACGTGCTCGACCAGGCATTGCTTCGCCCGGGGCGTTTCGACCGTCGGGTCGCCGTGTCGCCGCCGGACCGAACGGGTCGCGAGGCGATCCTGCGCGTCCACGCGCGCGACGTGCCGCTCGGGCCTGACGTCGACCTCGGCCGTATCGCGTCGACAACGCCCGGGATGGTCGGCGCCGACCTCGCCAACCTGGTGAACGAAGCCGCGCTGCTCGCGGCCCGTCGCCGTCACGACGTCGTCGAGGAGGCGGACTTCACGGACGCGCTCGAGCGAATCATCCTCGGAGCCGAGCGGCAGGTGATGATCGGCGAGGAGGACCGGCGGCGAACCGCCTACCACGAGGCCGGTCATGCCATCGTCGGAATGCTCACACCGGGCGCAGACCCGGTTCGCAAGGTCTCGATCATCCCGCGTGGGCTCGCGCTCGGCGTCACGTTCTCCGCGCCGGACAGCGACCGCTACAACTACCTCCTGCCGGAGGTGATCGCGAAGATCAAGGTCTCGCTCGGCGGCCGCTCAGCCGAAGAGGTCGTCTTCGGCGAGATCAGCACGGGGGCCGAATCGGATCTCGAGCAGCTCACCGAGCTTGCACGGAGGATGGTCGGCCGCTGGGGGATGAGCTCCGCCATCGGTCCGCTCGTCCTCCTCCCGCGCGACGGGGCCGGAGGCCCGTTCGGCGGCGGCCCGGAGCTGTCGCAAGACACGCAGAAGCTCATCGACGACGAGATGCGCCGTGTCGTCGTGGAGGCCCACGAGCAGGTCGTCACGCTTCTCGAGGAAAACCGGGAGCGGCTCGACCATCTCGCGCAGGCGCTGCTCGAGCACGAGACGCTCGACGAAGACGACGCCTATGCCGCCGCGGGCGTTTCACCTCCTCCGGAGCCGTCGGCCGAGGCGTTCGCCAAGGCGGCCCGCACAACGACGACGTAGGTTCGCGCGCGGCGGCGCACGATGACGTCGTTCTTCACAGACCACGGGCTTCCGCTGTTGTTCGCGGCCGTGGCGATCGAGTCGTTCGGGATTCCGGTTCCGGGCGAGACGGCGCTGATCGCCTTCGGCGTTCTCGCCTCGCAAGGTCATTACTCGATCGAGGTCGTGATCGCGGTTGCAGCCGCGGGCGCGATCATCGGCGACAACCTCGGCTACTGGATCATCGGCCGCCGAGGCGGACGGGCGCTGCTTGCCCGGTGGCCTTGGCTCGAGCGCCGAACGCAGCGCTCGCTCCCACGTACGGAGGCGTTCATCGAGCGCTACGGCGGCCGGGCGGTGTTCTTCGGCCGCTTCGTCTCCGTCCTGCGCGAAACGGTTGCGTGGGTCGCGGGCCTTGCCCGGATGCCGTGGCGACGGTTTCTGTTCTGGAACGCCTTCGGCGGGATCGTCTGGGCGACTGCGGTCGGGCTTCTGGCGTATTTCGGCGGCAAGGCGCTCGCCAACGCGATCAGCCGGTACGGCCTCTACGCCGCTCTCGCGATTATCGTCGTCGTCGTGTTGCTCGTGCTTTGCCGATGGCTGATGCGTCGGCTCCGCTCCTCGGCTACCCGAACGTGAACACGTACGCCTCGGCGCCGGGCTCGAGGAACGTGATCTCGAGCGTACGGTCGCGGATCGCGTCGCGCTGGCGGATGAGCTGGTAGAGGCGGCCTTCCCGCAGCGCGCCGTTCCCGCCTTCGTCCACGTCCAAGCCGTGCGAGTGGCCCGGCGCTTCACCGTCGAGGAGAACGCGGAACGGAATCGCGTCCTGTGCTCGCTGAGCGAGAACGAGATGCGCATCGCGCGCGTGAAAGCGGAACGCGATGCTTCCTCCGGCTTCGTCGAGCACGACGTTCTCGCCCCTGGTCGTCCATTCGCCCGCGAGCACCCATTGGTTGAGGCGCAGCTGCGCGACGTCCGGTGAGCCGCGCTGTTCGCTGCGCTCGTAGCCGAGGTACGTCTCGGGCGTGAGTAGGTTGTCCCAGTCCGCCTCCGCCTCGACGCCCTCGCCTTCCACGTGGATCAGCTCGCGGTCGATGCCGAGCAGCTTCTGGATCTCGCGCTCGGATTGCTCATAGCGGCCCTCGCCGAAGTGGTGGTCGCGGATGATGCCGTCTCTGTCGACGAGGTAGAGCGCCGGCCAGTAGTGATTGGCGAAGGCGTTCCAGACGCCGTAGTCGTTGTCGACTGCGACCGGGTAGTCGATGTCCATCTGTTCGATCGCCAGTCGCACACGCTCGATCTCGTGCTCGAACGAGAACTCGGGCGTGTGCACGCCGATCACGATCAGCCCGTCGTCGCGGTAGGCACGCGACCAGGCACGGATGTACGGCTCGGTACGCAGCCAGTTGATGCACGTCAGCGTCCAGAAGTCGAAGAGCACGACGTGGCCGCGTAACTCGGCGGGGCCGAGTGGGTCTGAGTTGAGCCACGTGGTCGCCCCGCCGAGCGAGGGCATGTGAAGACGTTCGAAGAGGGCCATCGCTCTAGGTACCGCTTGTTGGAGTGGACGAGGAGGTCATCGGATCTCCTTTCGCTGGCTGATGTGGTACAGCCTGGCCCACTCGGCGCACATTGGCGCCTGTAGGAATCCCTGGTCTCGCCACCAGTAGGTCGACCAGGGCCTCCGACGGAGGCGACCGAAGCACCGCGGCGGGACGCTTGGTCGGACAGAATGCTTCGCGATTCAAAGGAGAAGCGAATGACGATGTCCTCGATCGGCACGGCGCCCTCCCAACCGCTCACGCACGACGAGGCGGGCAGCCTCCTTGGGCAGACGATGGGGCTCGTCGCTTGCACGGCGGGTTTCTTCGCGCTCGGGGCCTATCTCGGCCGCAATACGTCGGGCGGATGGACACCGCAGGCCTTGTGGCAGGCCGGCGGAGCGACCGCGCTGTTCATCGCGGGCTTCGGCGCCGCCGGGTATGCGACGCGCCGGGTTCTGTCGGGGCTCGCGCGCGGTTTCTTCTGGGCGCTGATCGGGCTGATCGTGTTCGGGATCGTGCTCATCTTTGTCCAGATCCCGCACGGATCGCTCATCTACGCAATCGCCGGACTCGTCATCTTCGCCGGCTTGACGCTCTTCGACTTTCAGCGGCTGCGCCGCAGCCAGGACATCCGAACCGCGCCGTTGCTCGCAGCGTCTATCTTCCTGGACGTGCTCAACGTCTTCCTCCTGTTCCTCCAGATCTTCAGCAACGACCGATGAGCTTCGACCAGGACATCAAGCCGCTGTTTCGCGAACGCGACCGCGGCGCCATGACCTTCATGTTCGACCTGTGGTCGTACGACGACGTGAGTGAGAACGCCGACCAGATCCTGGCCGCACTCCGCGACGGCGTGATGCCGTGCGATGGAGCCTGGCCGAGCGAGCGGGTCGAGCTGTTTCAGCGCTGGGTCGAAAGCGGGAAGCCCGAGTAGTCGTACAGGTCTCGGTACCGTCATGACGTGGTGACAGCTACCGAGACGATCGAGCAGCTTGCGCGGGAGAGGCGGGGCTTCGATCGGCTGCGGCCGGGGCAGCAGCAGGCGGTCGCCGCGGCCGTCGCCGGGAGGGACGTGCTCGCAGTCCTGCCGACCGGAGGCGGGAAGTCCGCAATCTACGAGCTCGCCGGGATGCTCCGCGAAGGGCCGACCGTCGTCGTCTCGCCGCTGATCGCGCTGCAGGACGACCAGCTCGCGCACCTCCGCGCAGCCGGGCTCACGGCGATCGTGCTCAACTCGCATCAGTCGGCACGCGAGCACGTGGCCGCTCTCGCCGCTTCTTGCGGCCCTGATGAGTTCGTCTTTCTCTCGCCCGAACAGCTCAGCAACACCAAGACGCGTGAGGTGCTGCAGCGCGCGCGGCCGGGCCTCTTTGTTGTCGACGAAGCGCATCTGATCAGCCAATGGGGGCACGACTTCCGCACGGACTACATGCGGCTTGGCGCGCAGGCCGACGCGCTGGATGTTCCGGTGCGCGTCGCCTTGACCGCGACGGCGGCGCAACCGGTCCGCGACGAGATCGTGCGGCGGCTGGGTCTTCGCGATCCCGAGGTCGTGATCGGAGACTTCGACCGGCCGCACATCACGTTTGCGGCGCGGCGCGTTCGAACGGAGAACGAGAAGCACCTCGAGCTGACGTCAGCAGCTGCAGAGCTCGGTGGAGCGGGCATCGTCTACGCCGCGACGCATGCTGCTGCCGAGGCCGCACGCGACGCACTCGAGGCGGCGGGCGAGAGCGTAACGCTGTACCACGCGGGCCTCTCTCCGCGAGCCCGCCGTGACGCGATGACGTCGTTTCTCGACGGCTCCGCGCGCATCGTCGCGGCGACGGTTGCCTTCGGGATGGGCATCGACAAGCCGGACGTTCGGTGGGTCGTGCACGTCGACCCGCCGGCGTCGCTCGACGCGTACTACCAGGAGATCGGCCGTGCGGGACGCGACGATGAGCCGGCGCACGTCCGGCTCCTCTATCGCCCGGAGGACTTCGGCACCGCTGTCCACCTGACGTCGCGCGGGGTCTCGCGAGCCTCGGTTGCACGTGTGGCCGCGCTGCTTGCGTCGGGCGGCGACGTGCCGGAGACGCGTGGCACGACTGCCGCCCTTGTCCGCCTCGTCGATCTCGGTGCCGCGGTGTGGGAAGCCGAGGGCTCGGTGCGCTGGACCGGAGCGCTCACCCTTCCGGCGGCAGTCGCGGAGTCGGAGGCCGAGACGGAGCGCGAGAACGAAGTCGAGCGCTCGCGGCTCGAGATGATGAGGCGCTATGCCGAGCACACCGGCTGCCGCCGTTCGTTCCTGCTGTCGTATTTCGGGCAGAGCTACCCCGGCCCGTGTGGCACGTGCGACAACGACACAGCGGCCGGTGCGGCAGCGCCGGCGAGCGAGCCGTTCGCCGTCGGCACCCGAGTCGTCAGTGAGCGATGGGGGGAAGGCACCGTCCAGCGCTACGACGGCGACCAGTTGACGGTGCTCTTCGACGAGCACGGTTATCGCGACCTGCTCGTGCCGCTCGTCGTTGAGCGAGGATTGCTGCGTTCGAGCTCAGCGAGTTGAGATCTGCAGGCCTCGTATGCCCGGCATGTCGATCCAGATTCGCTCGCCGTCCTTGACGATCTTCCCGAGCACGCTGGCGCAATGCGGGCAACGAAGAACGGTGCCGGCGCCGCGATAGACATGCACGGCCCCGATCGCGTTGGTTTGCCCGCAGTTGCTGCATGTCCCCACGGCGGTTGTCATCTCGACCGCAAACACCTCCTGCAGGAGACCGGCGATCGCGTTGCCGTCGACCATGTATGCGTCCATCTCAGCCTCCCGTCGCTCCGAACCGTTCCGTCTTGATCATCTTCGGCTCGTGCCCGAGCTGCACGAGTGCCTCTGCGACGGCTTCGACGAACGGCGTCGGGCCGCAGACATAGACGTGCGGCCGCTCGGCCACGCTCGGCGCGAGCTCCGTCAGCATGTCGGCGTCGACACGCCGGCTGTACCCCGTCCAGCCGGGCGGCTGTGCGCGCGTCAGTGTGTGAACGACGGAGAGGTGGTCGTCCTGCAACCGCTCGAGCTCGTCGCGGTAGATGACGTCGTCCCAGCTGCGCGAGGAGAACAGGAGCCGGGTCTCGGCGTCGCTGCCGGCGGAGGCGCGGACGCGAATCATCGCCATCAGCGGAACGACACCCGATCCGCCCGCGACGAGGAAGAGCGGACCGCCCTGCGCCGGCTCCCAGACGAAGTACCCGCCGATCGGCCCGCGCAGCTCGATCGTGTCCCTGGGGCGGAGCTCGTCGGTCAGGTACGGCGAGACCTCGCCGTCGTCGAGCCGTTCGATCGTGAGCTCGACGCGCGTGCCGGCGGGGGCCGAGCCGATCGAGTAGCTGCGCTCTGCCTGGTAGCCGTCGTCGGCGGTCAGGCGAATGTCGACGTGCTGCCCGGCGCGATGGCCGGGCCAGTCGGGAACGTCGAAGGCGACGGTCTTCACGCGTGCGGTCTCAACCGTGCTCTCGACGACCTCAGCGTGTTGCCAGGTCAGTCGCCCCAGTAGCGCTGTTCCTTCCATGGGTCGCCGTAATTGTGGTAGCCGTTCGTTTCCCAGAAGCCGGGCTCGTCGGTCGCCGAAAGCCGGAGCCCGCGCACCCACTTGGCACTCTTCCAGAAGTAGAGATGGGGGACGAGCATACGTGCGGGGCCGCCGTGCTCGGGCTCGAGCTGCTCGCCGCCGTACTCGTAGACGACCCACGCCTTGCCGCCGGTCACGTCCTCGAGCGGCAGGTTGGTCGTGTAGCCGCCGTCAGAGTACTCGACGACGAACTCGGCCGAGGTGTCGATGCCGTCGAGCAGCGTGTCGACGGAGACGCCTCGCCACATCGTGTCGAGCTTCGACCACTTCGTCACGCAGTGGATGTCGACGGTGACCTCCTCACTCGGGAGGGCGCGGAACTCCTGCCACGTCCAGCCGCGCGGCTCGTCGACCTCGCCGTCGATCGAGAAGTTCCACACGTCGAGCGACCGGTGGGGGGTCGGGCCGGCGGAGAGGACCGGGAAGTCGGCGGTGACGTACTGCCCGGGTGGGACGCGCGCCGGATCCGCGTCCTCTCGCCGCTTACCGTGGAACCCTCGCGAAACGAACGACATCAGTGGCCACCTTCCGTCGATTGCGCTGTCATCGTCGCCGGACCCGGCCATCCGTCGCGCCCGTCGGAGGCACTGGTCGATCCCCCGGCCTGACTTCCCGAGCCTAGCCGCGCTCGTTGCCCGGCACTGAAGCCGAGCTCAGCGGGGCGCGCGCGTCCGCCACGTGACGGCTGAGGTGCTCCTCGAGCTGCCAGAGCACGTCGAGGTGCTGGCTGGCCCAGATCAGGTCGAGCGCCGGTCGCGCCTTTGACTTGTCGCCGCTTCTGAGTGCTTCGCGCACGCATGCGACGAGGTGCCGCCGGCCGTCGGCGTCGCGGGCGTGGGGCGGTGGGACGGTCGTGCCGCGCACGAGTGCGTCGCCGAGCGTGACGTACCAGGCGCGTAACGCGTGAACGTCGGCGTCGAGGTTCGCGGCGCATGCAGTTAAACGCCCATGACCGTCGCTCATCTGCGCAAGTGCCGAGAGCGATTGTGCGATCCGGCGAAGACGCGCGGCGCCGGCGACAAGCGGAGCGACGTTCGAATCATCGTCATCGCCCGCCGTGCGCTCCGTGAGCGATTGCCTGTATGCGCCGTCCAGCCGGTGAGCCGCTGCTGCGGCAGCCGCCGCAGCCGGTGCGGCACCGCCCTCGCCGGCAACGAGCTCACGCTCGGCGGCCAGGACGTAGTCAGCGTTGAGGGCGTACGAGGTAGCGAGGTTCTCGCGGAGCAGTGCGGCAGCGCCGCGCGGCCAGAACAAGAGACCGACGACGAGGCTGATCGCGAAGCCGATCGCCACGTCCTCGATGCGCACGACGCCCACTCGCCAACCGACCGGCTGGATGATGTTGAAGAGGATGAAGAGGACCACCGTGAAGCCGGCTTGTCCGGCCGCGAACGAAATGGCGCGCGGTGCATACGAGGCGAGGAGAACGGCGAACGGCAGGACGATCCAGAGCACGTTCTCGTGTGAGCCGATGCCGATGACGAGCGCCGAGCCGATGACGAGGCCGACCGCGGTTCCTCCGAGGGCGGATACGATCGACCAGCCCGTGCCGAGTGCATTCGAGCGCAGCACGGAGAGCGTCCCGAGGACAACCCAAAACCCATGCTGGACCCCGGAGCGCTGTGCGATAAAGACGGCGATTGCGAGCCCGACAGCGCCTCGGAGGCTGTTGCGGAACCAGATGTCGCGAGAGTTCGTATGCTCGGCTGTTGCCCGCTCGGTCGCCTGCAGTGCGCTTCGAACCGGCCGTTCCTCTTCGAGGTCAGGGGTGCTGTCCCCCCGAACCATGAGCGCATACAGCGCAGCCTGCTCCGCTGAGACCGAGAGTGCTCGAATTCGGAATGCGGATTCGAGGCTCGCCGTAAGCCCGTCTCCGTCCTCGCCCTCGTGGAGCGTGGCGATGTGTCGTGCGAGCGCGTGCGCGAGCGCCACCCTTGTCTTGTGCAGGCGGTCGAGATCCGGGTGCGTGTCGTTTCCTTCCAGGGTGCCGGCGGTTGCCCCGAGAGCCTCGACGGCCGCATCGAGTGCGTCAGCATTCTCTGCTGAGCAGATGTTGAGCACGGGGATCTGGGCCGGTGGGGCAAGGAGCGCGAACACCCAGTCCAGCTCGTCGACGAGCGAACCGAATGCGGCCTGCGGGCGAGTCGCTCCGGTCGGCCTGTGCGGGATCGCGAGAAAGCGCATGCGAAGGGTGCGAAGCGCGGCGCCGGCGTCGTGCACACGGTCGGCAATCACGCGCGTGTCGCGCTCGAGCTCCGTTGCGGCGAGCTCAGCAAGCGTCTTTGCGGCGCGCGCGGCCTCTCCGAGCAACGTCGCCCGCAACGGAACCGGCCAGATCAAGAGTTGAGCGGCGATTCCAACTCCCGCGGCGAGCGCCCAGCCCTCGATCCGCGCCGGCAGGGCCGAGTTCGGCGCCGCCACCATCGCCGCGAGGATGAACGTCAGGAGTGCCGAGGTCGAAGCGGCGGCGAAGTAGCCGTTGATGAGGCCCGAAAAGAGAATGACGAACCCGACCACGGCCATCGCTCCTGCCGCAAGCCAGGCGTTGCGCGAGCAGAGTGTTCCGATCGTGATGTTCGCGGCGCCCGCGCACGCAAGTGACGCGTATGCGATCACGCGGCTGCGCATCGGGCCACCGAACTCGACCAGCACGAGCACCGCGAAGGAGCCGAACGCCGCAAAGGTCGCCAGCTGCGGGTCCCCGATGACTTTGTCCGCGAACGCGAAGACCGCGGGCATGACGATCGCGGCACGGACCGCGCTTCGGAGTAGCGAGAGCCCAGGATCGCGCACCCGCAATGCCGACCGCCATGCCATCCCGCGAGCATACGATTCGCCGAGCGCTGCCGGTGAGAGTGCCTGATGCACTCTCATCGGCGTGAATACGCGCATCAGCCAAGCGATTTGAATGCGGCCCGAACCTCGCTCGTGAAGAGGTCGGGCTCCTGCCGGGCGGCGAAGTGGTTGCCCCTGTCGACTTCGTTGAAGTCGACGAGATTGGGATACGCCTTCTCGGACCAGCTTCGCGGTGCCTGATAGAGCTCGCGCGGGAACACCGTTCTCCCAGTAGAGACGCCCCGAGGAGATGCCGGTGTTCGTCACCCACGTCATCGTGATGTTGTCGAGGACCTCGTCCGGCGTGAGGTTGCCGACCGGGCGGCCGTCGAAGGCGGCCGCGATGTCGTCGTAGCTCTGCGCATCGTGGTCGATCATCCAGCCCGCGAGCGTCACCGGCGAGTCGGCGAGCCCCTACAGCGTCTGCGGCCGCAGATTCATCTCGGTCGAGTAGCCGAGGCCCTTCCTGAAGACGGCGTTCAGCTGCTCGAACGCGCGTCCCAGCCGGTTGCAGCCGGCCTCGCGGAGTATGCGTATCCGGGCATCGACGGAAGCACCAGATCGAAGGCGTCATCCTCGCTGCCGCCGTGTGCGGTCGGGTCGGTGAGCGGACCGACGACGTTCAGCATCTCGATGACTGAGCCCGGCCAGCCGTGCGTGATGATCAACGGCAACTCGTTGTCGTGCTGCGAGCGCACATGGATGAAGTGGATGCCGAGGCCGTCGATCTCGGTCATGAACTGGGGGACGGCGTTCTATCTCGTCTCGAACCGCCGCAAGTCGTAGTCGTCGCTGCCCAGTAGCGCGCGAACGCCTGAATCGTCGCGAGCTGCACGCCCTGCGTCTGATCGTTGACGGTTTCCTTCTCGGGCCAGCGGCTCGCGCGAATGCGGTTGCCCAGCTCGGTCAGGTCAACGTCTGAAACGCTGACGGTGAATGGGTGGATCGCGGCGGCCGTATCCACGCTTTGTACGGACACATCGACTGATCTCTTTGCTTGTGGTGAAGTGTCGCTTGCTGCTGCAGCCCTCGCACCCGTAGAGCACCCTGGTTCATTCCCGGATGCGCGGAATCCGCGTCGAAGCTACGGCGCTAGACCGGCGCGAGTCAGCATGCGCCGCAGGTCGACGAGCATCTGCACGTCGACGTCCTTGCCGTGAGGCGGGTCGAGCACCTCCGTCTCGCCGCCGAGGGAAACCTCGAGCTTGCCGTCATGTCGCTCGTCCACGGTCGCGACAGCCTCGAGCAACGACCGTACCCGGCGCCATTCGACGTTGCTGCTCGAAGGCCGGCTGAAGATCTGCTCGACCGTGTTGCGATGTTCGGCGTCGAGGCCGTTCACGAGGTCGCGATCACCTTCGCTGGCATCCCCACTTCTGCGAAACCATACGTCCACCGCACCTTCCGCGCTTCGCGGTCATCGATCGTGCGTCGGCGAGAACACAACGACCGAGAGGGCGATCGCGAATGCACACGCCATTCTCATTGCGCAGCACCGACTTCGAGGACGGCCGCGGCGAACGCTGTCGGGGCCTCCTGGGGAAGATTGTGGCCGATACCGCCTTCGATCGTGCGTGCGAATACGTCCCGGAGAACTTCGCGGCATAGGCGGCGGGGTCGGGATGCGGCGCGCCGTTGGCATCGCCCTCGAGCGTGATCGTCGGCACGGCGATGACCGGCCCCTCGCCGAGCTGCATCTCGAGATCCGCGTATACCGCTTCGCCGTCGGCAAGTCCGAGCCGCCAGCGGTAGTTGTGAACACCGCGGCCGTCGCGCTGGGTGGGGTCGTCGGCCTCGCGATCGGCGGGCCGCTCGAGCGTGTGCGCGAGAAACCAGTTGAATTGCGTTTCGATCCTGCGGCCGCGGCCACATGAGGTACGTTCGCACGTTCTTCCGGTTCTGGTGGGACTTCATCGTCGGCGATGACCGTCGTGTCGCCGCCGGCCTAGCGGTGGCGCCGTTCCTCACCTGGCTGCTCCCGCCCGCGGTAGCAGTCGTGCTGGTCTCGTCGGTGAGACGCGAGGCTCGCAATGGTGGCTGAGACGGGGAGGACGCATCCGGTCGGCGCGCACGTCGTCGGCGGCGGCGTCAACTTCTCTGTCTTCTCGGACAACGCGGATTCCGTCGAGCTCCTGCTCTTCGAGCACCCGCACGATCCGCAGCCGGCGCGAGTGGTGCCGCTCGAGCGCGACTTCGAGTTCTGGCACGTCTTCGTTCCTGGGCTCGAGGCCGGCGCGGCGTACGCGTTCCGGGCGACCGGTCCGGCGCGGCCGCCGTTTCGCTTCGACGGTGCGAAAGCATTGCTCGACCCGTACGCCCGGCACGTTGACACAACGCTCTGGAGCCGAGCAGCCGCGGCGGCGCCGGGAGACAACGTCGCGACGTCGCTCCGTGCTCGTGTCGTCGGCTCGGCCGCATACGACTGGGAAGACGATCGCCCGCTTGCGCGGCCGCTCGACGAGACGATCATCTACGAGCTCCACGTCGGCGGCTTCACCGGCTCGCCGACATCCGGCGTTGCCCATCCGGGGACGTTCGCCGGGCTGCAGGAGAAGATCCCGTACCTCGTCGATCTCGGCGTGACCGCAGTCGAGCTGCTGCCGGTGTTCCAGTTCGATCCGACCGACGGCGACTTTTGGGGCTACAACCCGATCGCATACTTCGCGCCTCACGACGCGTACGGAACCACGGATGAGTTCCGCGACCTCGTCAAGGCGCTGCACCGCGCCGGCCTCGAAGTCATCCTAGACGTCGTCTTCAACCACACCGGCGAGGCGGGCTCCGGCGGACCGACGATCAGCCTTCGCGGTCTCGGCAACGAGGCCTACTACCTGATCTCGCCGACGGATCCGAGCGTCCTGCTCGACTTCACCGGCTGCGGGAACACACTCGACGTCAACGATCCGATCACGGCCAAGCTCGTCTTCGAATCGCTTTGCTACTGGGTGGAGGCGCTGCACGTCGACGGCTTCCGTTTCGACCTCGCGTCCGTGCTGACGCGCGGCCCGGACGGTGGAGTGATGCAGTATCCGCCGATCGTCTCGCTCGCCGAGCTCGGGGACGCACTGGCCGACACGAAGCTGATCGCGGAGGCGTGGGATGCCGCCGGCCTCTACCAGCTCGGCTCGTTCCCCGGCCGCCGGTGGTCGGAGTGGAACGGCAGGTTCCGCGACGACATCCGGCGGTTCGTGCGCGGCGACCCGGGACTCGTCGGCGCGGTCGCGACCCGTGTGAGCGGCAGCTCCGACCTGTATGCATGGTCGCGGCGTCCCCCACAGGCGAGCGTCAACTTCATCACGTGCCACGACGGCTTCACGCTTCGCGACCTCGTTTCGTACAACGCGAAGCACAACGAGGCCAACGGCGAGCAGAACCGCGACGGCTCGAACGACAACCTGAGCTGGAACTGCGGCGTCGAGGGAGAGACGAGCGACAACGCGATCGGGGCGCTGAGGGCGCGCCAGGTGCGCAACTTCGCCGTGATCTTGCTTCTCTCCCAGGGCATCCCGATGCTCCTCGCCGGCGACGAGGTCGGCCGGACGCAGCGCGGAAACAACAACGCGTGGTGCCAGGCGAATGAGGTCTCGTGGCTCGACTGGGAGCTCGCTGCGCATAACGAACCGTTGCGGCGCTTCTGGAAGCTGCTCATCGACTTTCGCAAGCGTCATTCCGCGCTGCGGCGCACCGCGTTCTACGGCCCGGCGGATGTCGACTGGCACGGCTGCCTGCTCGGCGCGCCCGGCTGGAACGACGGAGCGTCACGCGTGCTGTCGTTCACCGTGCACGGTGACGACGACACCCACGTGATCCTCAACATGGACGATCAGGCGCTCGACTTCGAGCTGCCGGCGCCGAAGGACGAGGGTTGGCGGCGCGCGTTCGACACTGCGCTGCCGTCGCCGAGCGACGCATCCCCTGTCGGCGGCGAGCCCGTCGTCGGCGACGCGGGCGTCTACCGCGCCGGGCCGCGTAGCGCCGTCGTGCTGGTCAGCAGGAGCGCCACGAGCCCGGTCCAGCCCGTCTGATACGCCGCGCCGGGGATCTGTATCCACGCGACGGGCATCGGTGTACTTCTCGAGCGGCTGCGCGATCTGCGCAAACAGCGCGGATCTGCCGATGCCTCCCTCTGCGCGGGCTGGCACGATGTGCGCAATGGACAACACACGCATCCTGATCTGCTACGACGGCACGACCGGGGCCGACCGGGCCATCGAGGTCGCAGCCGCTCTGCTCGGACCGCGCCCCGCGGTCGTGCTGGACGTCGGCGTGCCGATCACGCCGACGCAGAGTCTTGCGTCCATTGCCTCGGTCGTTCCGGGCCAGGCGTTCGAAGATCTCAACCAGGAGGACGCCCTGACCCGCGCCCAGACGGGCGCCGAGCATGCGATCCGTGCCGGTTTTGATGCCAGAGCGAGGAGCGAGATCGCTGCACCGCCGTGGGAGGGCATTGTGACGGTCGCCGACGAGATCGGCGCCGCGGTGATCGTGATCGGTTCGCGTGGGCAGAGCGGTGCCCGCGAGCTCTTCAACGGCAGCGTCTCCCACGACGTGGCGATGCACGCCGGAAGGCCGGTGTTGATCGTCCCGCCTGCGGAAGAACACTAGTCGTCGCGGTTGGGACCGCTATCGACGAAACGCTCGATCGTGTCGGCGCGTTCATCGTAGGCGGTCTCGACGCGGTCCTCGTCGCGCTCTTGCTCGCTGAGCGGGTGGTCGGGGC
Organism: Gaiellaceae bacterium; assembly: GCA_036496545.1. Lineage (GTDB taxonomy): Bacteria > Actinomycetota > Thermoleophilia > Gaiellales > Gaiellaceae > Palsa-739. The sequence continues at coordinate 95,562 of DASXKX010000012.1, forward strand.
TCGGAGCCGAACCCCAGAAGCGCCGGAAACGGTCGAGGATGTTCATGCTGCGCGCCGTTTCGAAAGGTAGCGCGCGAGCTGCACTACGCGGTGTCGGCTGATCACCATCGGAGCCTCGCGGTCACGAGGGTATTCGGCCTTGCGGCGCACCGGTGACAGCGGCACTCGACAGGACGAGAATCGGCTGATGGCAGCCGGCGCCCCGACTCCAGAAGAGCGCGCCGCCCGGGGCAGGGCGGCGCGGACGGCGAGCCCGCGTTCAGGCCATGCCTCGCTCGAGCGCGCGCCCACGCGCGATCCGCTCTCCGTGCTGACTGCGCAAGACGCGACGCGCGTCCCTGAGCTTGTTCCGCTCCGCTACGGCCGGATGCTCGCCTCGCCGTTTGCGTTCTTCCGCGGCGCCGCCGCCGTGATGGCACAGGATCTCGCGCCGTTGCCGGCGACCGGCCTTCGCACGCAGCTTTGCGGCGATGCCCATCTCGCGAACTTCGGGGGGTTCGGTTCGCCGGAGCGCGACCTCGTCTTCGACCTCAACGACTTCGACGAGACGTGCCCCGGCCCGTTCGAATGGGATCTGAAGCGGCTTGCGACGAGCATCGAGATCGCCGGTCGCACGCGTGGCTTCGACGACCCTCGGGGCCACGTGCTTGCCGGCGTGGCGGCGTATCGCGAAGCGATGAGCGAGTTCGCCGGCATGCGCGATCTCGACGTGTGGTATTCGCACCTCGACGCCTCGATGATGGTCGATGTGCTTCAGCGCGCGCACGACGCACGTCTTGCGAAACAGCTGACGCGCGTCATCGACAAGGCGCGACGAAACGACGGCCGCAGAGCGCTTGCAACGCTCACCCGCAGTGTCGACGGCCACCCTCGCATCGTCTTCGAGCCGCCGTTGCTCGTGCCCCTGTCCGAGCTCGCGCTCGAAGCGGCCGAACGCGTTGAGGTCGCAATCAGGGAGATCCAAGGCGGCTACCGGCGCTCGCTCGCGCCGGACCGGCGCGCGCTACTCGACTGGTTCAACCGCATCGATGTCGCGCGCAAGGTCGTCGGCATCGGCAGCGTCGGTACGCGCTGCTGGGTCGTCCTGCTCGCGGGCCGCGACGAAAACGATCCGTTGTTTCTCCAGATAAAGGAGGCTGAACAGCCCGTGCTCGGCAGCGCCGTGGCCGGCAACCAGGGCCGGCGAGTGGTTGAAGGCCAACGGTTGATGCAGGCGGCAAGCGACATCTTCCTCGGGTGGGGGAGGGCAACGGCTGTCGACGGAATTCCGCGCGATTTCTATATCCGTCAACTACGCGACTGGAAAGCCTCGCTCGACCTCGAGGCGACCGGGCCTGACGGGCTCACGTATTACGCCCGAGCGTGCGGCTGGACGCTCGCGCGCGCGCACGCCCGCGGTGGAGACCGCATCGCGATCGCCGGCTACCTCGGCACCGGCGATCGCTTCGACCGTGCGCTCGCCTCCTTCTCCTCCGCCTACGCTGACCTGAACGAACAGGATCACAAGACGCTCGAGCGCGCAGTCGCGGCAGGCGAGATCGCCGCGACAACCGACGAGTAGGACATGCAGACACTCCGCGCCCAATCAGCTAGCTCTCGGAGGTATGCGCGACGGCTGGGAGCGACGACGTTACTTTGGATCGCCTGAGCCACCGGCGGGTCGGCGAGATCGCCGATTGCCCGTGGATGAGCGCAGGAAGCAGCCGATCAGCTCTACATCTCCGTACGCACCGTCGACACGCACCGCGCACATCATGCGCAAGCTCGGCCTCCAAACACGAGGCGAGCTGGTGCTTACGCACTCGCAAACGGGTTGATCGGTCCGTCGTAGGCCGAAAATTGACCCAGGCGCGTCATAGACGTGCGGCGGCGGTTGCGGGCAGATTCCCAGAAGTCGCGCCGCCGAGCCACCGTCGTGGCGGCCGGCCACCCAGTGGTCGGACGGCTGAACCCGTCCCACTGCTCCCAGCAGGGGGCCCGCCTACCCCCGGGCCTCCTGCTCCCCTAGCCGCCGAGACTATGTGGAGCCCTTGCTCGAGTGGGATGCTTTGACGATCGACGGTCAGGCGAACGGCACTCGAACGGGCTCTCTCAGCGAGCTGGGCGACATCTTCGAAGCCCTTGAACGGCTCCCGGTCCCGATCTTCGCCATCGATCGAAACATGACGATCCGCTGGCTCAACCGCGCGTCACGCGAGCTCATCGGCGAACGTGAGGGCGAGCGGTTCACGGATGTACTCGAGCCCGGTTCTATACCGGTGGCGAACCAGGCCTTCGCCCAGAAGATCGTGGGCAGCGTCGCGTCCACCGAATACAAGGTGACGGTGCGCAAGCGCGACGGTACGCTCGTACGCGCCGAGATCAGCAGCGTCCCTATCCGCGGCGACCAGAGCATTGCCGGCGTCTTCGGCCTTGCGACAATCGACGAGGAGGCTCCGCCGCAGCGTGCGGCCGACAGCGAGGTCTCGCTGACGCCACGTCAAGCGCAGGTTCTGCACCTGCTCGCACGTGGCTGCTCGACGGACCAGATGGCCGACCAGCTCGGTCTCGCGCAGGACACGATCCGGAACCACGTGCGTGCGATCCTCCGCCGCCTTGGCGTGCACTCCCGTCTCGAAGCCGTGATCGAGGCGCACCAGCGCGGGTTGGTCTAGTACTGCAGCAGCGGCGACGGGGGGATGCGCGTCGTGCCGCGGATCCCGTCCACGACGAACGCAACCTTGTCGACGTAACACCAGCTCCACTCTTCGCTGGGCTCGAGCGAGCGAATGATCGGATGCGACTCAGCGTGGGCGTGCGCTGTCGCGTGCCGGTTGGGTGAATCGTCGCAGCAGGCGACATGCCCGCACATGAGGCAGATCCGAAGGTGCAGCCACTTGTCGCCCGTCCGCAGGCAATCCTCGCAGCCGTCGACGGACGCAGGCAGCTCGGTGACAGTGATCTCGTCCAGGTGGGTACAGACGTCGTTGCTCATCGCGCTCCTTCGACGGTGGCGGTGCCGGCCAGGTGGGCGTGGACGAACTGAACTGCCATCGCTCCTTCGCCGACGGCGGTAGCACAGCGTTTGGTCGATCCGGAGCGGACGTCACCGGCGGCGAACACGCCGGGGATGTCGGTCTCGAGGAGGTTGTCCGTGTTCGCTGCCGCGCCGGTGAGAATGAAGCCGTCGCGGTCGCGGGCCACGGTGTCGTCGAGCCACTCCGTGCACGGCAGCGCGCCGAGAAACAGGAAGAGGAAAGAGAACGGAAGACGTTCGCCGCTCTTCAGTGTCACGGCGTCGAGGCGCCCGGCCTCGCCGTGGAGCTCCGCGATCTCGCTCCGGTCGCGGACCGTGACCCCGTAGCGCTCGAGCTCGTGGATGAGGTAGTCCGACATCGTCTCGCGCAGGTCGGCGCGGCGATGGAGGAGCGTCACGAGCGCGCCGCCCCGCGCGAGCCAAACAGCTGCCTGGCCGGCGGAGTTGCCGCCGCCGACAACCGCGGCGCGTGACCCACCGCAGAGCTGGGCCTCGGGCGGCCCGGCGGCGTAGTAGACCGTCAGTCCCTCGAACTCCGCCAGACGGTCGACCGGAAGCCGACGGTACTGAGCGCCTGTCGCGAGCAGGACGGCACGCGCGGCAATCTCCCGATCGTCCTCGAGCCGGACGAGATGCCGGCCGTTCCCCGGTTCGAGGGAGAGTGCGCGGTAGGGCGTTGCGGTGCGCGCGCTGAACTTGCGCGCCTGCGTCACTGCGCGGCTCGTGAGCTCGGTGCCGCTGATGCCCGCAGGGAACCCGAGGTAGTTCTCGATCCTGCGGGACGACCCTGCCTGGCCGCCGAGGGCGGTCCCCTCGATCACCAATGTGTCAAGCCCTTCGGACGCGCCGTAGACCGCGGACGCGAGGCCGGCTGGGCCGCCGCCGACGATCAGCAGGTCGACCTCCTCGCGAGGTGCGAGCTCGAGCCCGATCCCGAGAGTACGAAGCAATTGGCCGGCTGTTGGACCGTGCAACTCTGCACCGCCGGGCAGCCGAACAAGCGGCAATTCGCCGCCGCCGTTCGGCGGGACGGCGTCCTGCCAGGTGTACGGCAGCCGGTTCGCTCGCGCGAACTCGAGTATTCGCATCGTCGATTCGGATGCGCGCGGGCCGACGATCTCCAAACCGATTCCCGCAACGCTCTGCAGCGCCTCGCGCCGCGCGATGAACGTCGAGAGCACGAGATCGCTGAGCGGGCCGTCCTCGTCGAGGACCAACCGCAGGGCGCTGCGCTCGACGGCGATATAGCGAAGCGGCTCGGTCACGAGGGCGTTGACGAACACCGTCTGCCCCGACAGGAGGTTCAGCTCGCCGAGGAAGCCCGACGGGCCGTGCCGGACGAGCTCGTTTCCAGCCGCGTCGATGATCGCGACTTCTCCTTCGATGATCGCTACGAACGGATAGGTCCGATCGCCGATCTGGTACAGCAGCTCACCGGCGGGCGCCGAGCGCTCCTCGCCGATCTCGGCGAGAGAAGCGAGTTGCGAGGGTGAGAGCAATGGGCTCGAGGGCGCTGACACGTTGCTTCTTACGGGGCGAGGATGCCGAAGCCGACATGGTGCCTAGCCCCGTGCTTCCTAGCGCGGCGCGCCTGATGTGCGAGCGCGGGTAGGTGGAGGACGTCGCGCTCGCGGTCGGACAGCGGCTCGAGGGCGGGCGATCTTGCCGTCGTCCGCTGAGACCGCGATCGCGGCGCTGCCGAGCTTGGGATCCCTCGGCTCCCGGCCTGCCGGGTCGCATCGGAAGTGCCGCTGAACGGTTGCGGAGAGCGCACATTCGGCGTACCGCATGGTCTTGCAAGATTTTGCAGTAATCTTGCGTTATGGCCGGCAAGCTCGCAGACGTCGCCAAGCAGGCGGGCGTCAGTGAGGCCACCGTCAGCCGTGTCCTGAACGGGAAGCAAGGGATCTCCGACGCGACGCGGGCGGCGGTCCTGACCGCGCTCGACGTGATCGGCTACGAGCGCCCGACCCATCTGCGCGGACGGACGCCGCGCATGATCGGGCTCATCGTGCCCGAGCTGCAGAACCCGATCTTCCCGGCCTTCGCCGAGGTGGTTGCTGGCGCACTTGCGCAGCGCGGCTTCAACGCGGTCCTCTGCACCCGCACCGGCAGCATGTCCGAAGCGGAATACGTCGACATGCTGCTCGAGCGACAGGTGTCGGGCATGGTCTTTGCCGGCGGGCAGTACGCAGAGGCCGACGCCCCGCACGAGCATTACGCGCGCCTCCTCCGGCTGCGCCTGCCTGTCGTGCTCGTGAACGCCGCGGCCGAGCATCTTGATTTTCCCCGCGTCTCGACCGACGACGCCGTCGCGATGGAACAGGCACATGCGCATCTCGCCTACCTCGGGCACGAGCGGATCGGCCTGATCCTCGGCCCGCACGACCACGTGCCTTCGCTCCGCAAGCTCGAGGCGTTTGAGCGGTTGGCACCCTCGCCCGATCTCGTCGAGAGGACGCGGTTCTCCCTCGAGGGCGGCCACGCCGGCGCCGCCCGGCTGCTCGCGCGGGGCGTGACAGCGATCATCTGCGCGAGCGACCCGCTTGCGCTAGGTGCGATCCGCGCCGTGCGCCGCGCCGGCATGTCCGTGCCGGCCGACGTGTCCATCGTCGGCTACGACGACTCGGTGTTCATGAGCTGCACCGACCCTCCGCTCACGACCGTTCGCCAGCCGATCGACGCGCTGGGCCGCGCAGCGGTCGAGTTGCTGACCGGACAGATCGAGGGGGCGCAGGTCGCTGCCGAGGAGCTCTTCTTCGAGCCCGAGATCATCGCCCGTGGCTCAACCGCGTCGGCGTCGGCACGACGATAATCTGCAAGAAGTACGAAATTTTGCGAATTCCGTCCGAGTCTTGCATTGATTTGTCGGGTATGCAATCGTGGCGGTCCGGTGACCGTCACCGAAGCCCATCCCGCAAAGAGCCCGCCTGACGCCGACGCGCGCTGGTGGCGAGGCGCCGTCGTCTACCAGGTCTACGTCCGCAGTTTCTGCGACGCGAGCGGAGACGGCATCGGTGATCTCGCCGGCGTCCGGGCGCAGCTCCCGTACCTTGGCGAGCTCGGCGTCGACGCGCTGTGGTTCAACCCGTGGTACCCCTCGCCCCAAGCCGACACCGGGTACGACATCTCGGATTACCGAGCGATCGAGCCGGACTTCGGGACGCTTGCCGAGGCCGAGCAGCTCATCGCCGAAGCGCATTCGCTCGGCATCCGCACGATCGTCGACATCGTGCCGAACCACGTCTCGAGCGAGCATCCGTGGTTCCGCGAAGCCCTCCTCGCGGGACCCGGCTCGCCCGAGCGTGAGCGATTCTGGTTCCGACCGGGCCGCGGGACGTACGGCGAGCTGCCGCCGAACGAGTGGCAATCGATCTTCGGCGGCTCAGCTTGGACGCGCGTGCCGGACGGCGAGTGGTACCTGCACCTCTTCGCACCGGAGCAGCCGGACCTCAACTGGGCGCACCCGGAGGTCTTGGCCGAGCACGAGGACGTGCTGCGCTTCTGGTTCGACCGCGGCGTCTCCGGGTTCCGGATCGACTCGGCTGCCCTGCTCGACAAGGATCCGGAGCTCGGCGAGCTTCGCGACGGCGCTCCGCACCCGTTCATCGATCGCGACGCGCTCCACGAGGTCTATCGCCGGTGGCGCACCATCGCCGACGCATATGACGAGCCACGCGTGCTGGTCGGCGAGGTGTGGCTCGAGGATTCAGATCGGCTCGCTCGCTACCTCAGGCCCGACGAGCTGCACACGGCGTTCAACTTCGACTTTCTCTCCTGTCCCTGGGACCGCGAGAAGCTCCGCGAGTCGATCGATTCGGCGCTCGCCACGCACGCACCGGTCGACGCTCCGGCGACCTGGGTGCTCTCGAATCACGATGTGACGCGTCCCGTCACGCGGTACGGGCGCGAGGACACCTCGTTCTCGTTCGCGGCGAAGCGCGAGGGAGTCCCGACGGATCTCGTCCGCGGGACGCGGCGTGCCCGGGCCGCCGCGCTGCTCGCGATGGCGCTCCCCGGTTCGTTCTACGTCTATCAAGGTGAGGAGCTCGGCCTCCCGGAAGTCGAGGACATCCCCCACGCGTCGCGCCGTGACCCGATGTGGCATCGCTCGAACGGTGTCGACCCCGGCCGGGACGGCTGCAGGGTCCCGCTTCCGTGGAACGGCCAGACGCCGCCGTACGGCTTCAGCCCAACGGCATCAGCGCCGAGCTGGCTCGAGCAGCCGACGAACTGGGGCCGGCTGACGGTCGAGGCGCAGGCACACGAGCCCGATTCGATGCTCGCGCTGTACCGCTCGGGATTGCGTCTTCGCCGCGAGGCGCCGTGGGGAACGTCGACAGAGATCTCCTGGCTTCCCTCAACCGATTCCGCTCTCGCGTTCAGGCGTGGAGAGCGCTTCGTCTGTGTCGTCAACTTCGGCCCGGAGCCGATTCCGCTGCTGCCGGGCCACGACGTGCTCATCGCAAGTCACGAGCTCGAAGGAGGTGCGGTGCCTCAGGACACCACGGTTTGGCTCCGCCAAGCGCAATATTCGGATCAGGTCAACGGAAAGGAACGAGGACGATGAAGTCCACGCGCAGAACCACGTGCGTCGCCGTGGCCGTCGGGTGCCTGCTGATCGTGTGCGCGACCGCCGCGGGCGCGACATCAAGCGCGAAGGCCGTGACGATCAGCGTCGCATCGCTGATCCCCGGCAGCTCCGCCGCCGCGGTCCAGCAGTTCAACCAGCAGGTCGCGCAGTTCGAGAAGGCGAATCCCAACATCAAGGTTCAGCCGGTCGAGTACCAGTGGACCGCGCCGACGTTCGCCGCGAAGCTCGCCGCCGGGACGCTTCCGACCGTGTTTGAGGTGCCGTTCACGGATGCGAGAACACTCGGTGAGAACGGCCAGCTCGCAAACCTCACGAGCTTTGTGAAGAAGCTGCCGTACTACTCGAAGTACAACCCTGCGGTGCTTGCGGAAGGAACGACGTCGAAGGGCAAGATCGTCGCCCTTCCCAAAGGCGCCTATGCGCAGGCGCTGCACTACAACCGCAAGCTGTTCCAGCAGGCCGGGCTCAACCCGAACAAGCCGCCGACGACGTGGGGCCAGGTGATCACGGACGCGAAGATCATCTCGCAGAAGACCGGGAAGACCGGCTACGCCGAGATGGCGAAGAGCGACAACACGGCCGGGTGGATCCTGACGACCGTCGTCTACTCGCTCGGCGGCCGCATGGAGACAGGCAGCGGAGCGAAAGCGAAGGCGACGCTGTCGAATCCTCTCACCGTCCAGGCGCTCAACATGCTGAAGAAGATGCGGTGGGGCGACAACTCGATGGGCTCGAACTTCGACATGGGGTGGAGTGACATCAACCAGCAGTTCGCCGCGGGCAACATCGGCATGTACGTCAGCGGCTCGGACGTCTACACCAACCTTGTGCAGGCTTCGAGCATCGACCCGAGCATCTACGGTCTCGCGCCGATCCCGCTCTCGAAGAGCAAGAACGCGGGCGTGCTCGGCGGCGGTACGCTCGTCTCCGTGAAGCCGAACGCGAACGCCGCGCAGAAGGCGGCGGCAGTGAAGTGGATCGACTTCTTCTACGAGCAGCCGCTCGTGAGCAAGCCGCAGGCGGTCCGGAACGCGCAGACGCTCGTGGCGAACAAGCAGCCCGTCGGCGTCCCCGCGCTGCCGATCTTCAACCTGAAGCAGTACACCCTCGCGAACACCTGGATCAAGCCGTACATCAACGTGCCGCTTGGCCAGATGAAGCCGTTCACCACCGGCGTCTTCAAGCAGAAGCTCATTCCCGAGCCGGCCGTCTCGACGCAGAGCGTGTATCACGCGCTCGATCCCGTCGTGCAGGCCGTTCTGACCGACAAGAATGCAGACGTGGAGTCGCTGCTGGAGCAGGCGAACAGCGTCGCGCAGAGCGCCATCTCGAGCGGCGCGTAAGGAACGACGGCTGCGGGCGGCGCGCGCAAGCGGCGTCGCCCGCAGTCCGGGAGGTCGATTGGGGCTCGTCGAAGCGACACCTGCAGCGACCCGCGGCTCGGAGCGCCGCCTCCCGCGTCGGACACCGCTCACGTGGGTCCGGAACGGCGGGCTTTCGACGTTGGTCTTCCTGCTGCCGCTCCTGTTCGTCTTCGGCGCCTTCTCGTGGTACCCGATCGTGCGAACCGTCGTCATGTCGCTGCAGCACACGAACCTCGTACAGCCGGCGACATGGGTCGGGCTGCAGAACTTCAGGGCCGTGATTCACGACCCGCTCTTTCCGACCGCCGTCAAGAACACCGCCTACTTCGCGGGACTCGCGCTCGTCTTCGGCTACCCGATCCCGCTCATCGCGGCCGTGCTGATGAGCGAGGTGCGCAAGCGGCGCGGAATCTACTCGGCGCTTGCCTACTTACCTGTCGTGATCCCGCCGGTCGTCGCGGTGCTGCTCTGGAAGACGTTCTACGACGCGAGCTCAACCGGCGTCTTCAACACGATTCTCGGGTGGGTGCACATCGCACCGCAGCCGTGGCTCCAGTCGCAGAGCACGGCCATGCCTTCACTCGTCCTCGAGTCGACGTGGGCCAACGCCGGCGCAACGATGATCATCTATCTCGCCGCGCTGACGAGCGTGAACAGCGAGCTGTACGAGGCGGCGGCCGTCGACGGCGCCGGCATTCTGCGGAAGATCTGGCACGTCACGCTGCCGCAGCTACGCGGCGTCCTCCTCGTCACGATGATCCTGCAGATCATCGGGACCGCGCAGGTATTCCTCGAGCCCTATCTCTTCACGTCCGGCGGGCCGGCGAACTCGACGCTGACGGTTCTGCTCCTGATCTACAACTACGCGTTCGGCAACTCGCTCGGCGGTGACTACGGGAAGGCGACGGCGCTCAGCCTCATGCTCGCCCTGTTCCTCGCGCTGTTCTCATGGATCTACCTGCGCGCGACGCGTTCATGGAGCACGGAATGAGCAGCGTCAACGACAACCCGGCCAGGATCATCTCGCAGGCTGAGTGGTCGACGCCGTCGGTGCGCTACGGCGTGCGCTCTCTGCAGCTCCTGCTCCTGGTGGGTCTTCTCGTCTTCGGGCTCGGGCCGATCCTCTGGCTTGCGAAGTCGGCCGTCACGCCGACGAACGACACGATCACCCACCCGATCGCGCTCTTCCCGCACGGCTTCGCGTGGAGCAACCTCCATGAGGCGTGGTCGAACGTCGATGTCGCGCGCTACTTCTGGAACACCGTCTTCATCGCGTTCGGCTCGTGGCTGACGCAGCTGGTCGTCGCAACGACGGGCGGCTATGTCCTGGCGGTGCTGCGGCCGAAGTACGCGCGGTTCGTCAAGGGCTTGCTCCTCGCGACGCTCTTCGTTCCCGCCGTTGTGTTGCTCGTCCCGCTGTACGTCGAGATCGTCCGCCTCCCGATTGTTCATCACTCGCTGATCAACAGCTACTGGGCCGTCTGGCTGCCCGCGGGCGCGAGTGCATTCAACGTCATCCTCGTCACGCGCTTCTTCGACAACCTGCCCCGCGAGATCTTCGAAGCCGCGCGCGTCGACGGCGCAGGCCCGTTCATGCTTTTCTGGAGGATCGTGCTCCCGATGTCGAAGCCGATCCTCGGCGTCGTCTCCGTGTTCGCGGTGCTCGCGTCGTGGAAGGACTTCCTCTGGCCGCTCCTCGTGCTCGCGAATCCCGACATCCAGCCGTTGTCGGTGCGGTTGCCGTCGATTCAGTCTCAGACCGAGCTCGGCGTCTTCCTTGCGGCGATGTTCATCGCCTGCCTCGTGCCGATCTTCGGCTTCGTTCTCTTCCAGCGCTCCTTCTTACGCGGGTCGGGCCTCGGCGGCGCCTTGAAGGGCTAGCTCCAGATGAGCGGATGGACGGGGGTCGGCGGCGTCGTGAACGCGTGGCTGATCCTCGTCAACTTCGCCGACTAGCCACCCGCTCGAAAGCGGAGGACCCGCGCGACGTGCTCGTCCAAATCGCCGCGGCGGGCGAGCGGCAGCAGCGCGCGCACGGCGCGTCGCGCAAATGCGGGGCTCGTGAAGAGAACGATGTCCGCGCCGGCGCGGATCGCCTGCGGCGCCCACCGCTCGACCGGCGCGGAGCGCACGATCGAGAGCGAGTCCGTGACCGCGATCCCGTCGAAGCCGAGGCTCCGCAGGAGCCGGTACGTCGCGGGCTCGAGCGTCGCGCGGTACCGGGCTCCTCCATAAAAGGCGTTGCTCACCATCACGCATTCAAGGCCGGCTCGAACTGCGGTGCGGTATGGCGCCAGGTCGCGTGGCCGGATTCGCGCGTCGACGTGGGGCCGCTCATCGGTCGAGATGGCCGCAGAGCCCAGGCCGGGGAAGTGCTTTGCGCACGCCCTTCGGCCGAGCCCTCGCGCAAACGCGACTGCGAGCTCGGGTCGGGCAAACTGACGCGAGCCGAGCGGCCCGTCTGGCGTGTCGAATACCGGCGCGAAGTCGACGTCGACTCCGGCTCGGCGCAACGCCAGCGCGGTCGCGCGACCCGCGGCACGTGCACGCGCGACCGCTCGGTACGACGCCGCCGACGCTGACGGAGCCGCGGTCACGGCGCGGACGAGGCCGCCCTCCTGGTCTGCGAACGTGATGTGTGCCGCACCGGAGAAGATGCCCGGCCGCACCGTCGTCACGACGAGCAGCTGCGCCTTCTGGTATGGAGTCAGGAGCAGGAGCGACG
>DASXKX010000013.1:0-155577 GCA_036496545.1 Gaiellaceae bacterium
GGCTCGTGCCGCCGCCGGTGAAGTGGACTGTCCCGGCGTACCCGGTCGCCGTGTTGCCGTAGGCGTCGAGCGCGGTGACCGTGACGGAGAACGCCGCGCCCGCTGTCGCACTCGCGGGCGCCGCGACAGACAGCGTCGAGGCGCCGGCAGGCGACACCGAGACGCTCGAGCTCGTTCCCGTGATCGAGCCGGTAACCGTGTCGGTCGAGGTGACGGTGCGGCTACCTGCCTGCGTGAAGGTGACGCCGTTGGTGAACGTATGCGTGCCGCTGTCGCCACCCGTGAACGTGTAGTTGGACGGGAGCGTCGGGCTCGTGCCGCCGCCGGTGAAGTGGACGGTGCCGGTGTAGCCGGTCGCGGTGTTGCCGTAGGCGTCGATCGCTGTGACCGACACCGAGAACGCCGTGCCTGCGGTCGCGCTCGCCGGTGCGCTCACCGACAGCGTCGACGCGCCGGCAGCGGACACTGAGATCGCGGAGCTCGTCCCCGTGATGGAGCCCGAGACGGTGTCCGTCGCGGTGACTGTCCGGCTGCCCGCCTGTGTGAGCGTGACGGCGTTGCTGAACGTGTGCGTGCCGGTGTCGCCACCCGTGAACGTGTAGTCGGTCGGCAGGGCAGCGCCTGTGCCGCCGCCGGTGAAGTGGACGGTGCCGGTGTAGGTCGTCGCTGTGTTGCCGTAGCTGTCGAGCGCGGTGACGGTCACGCTGAACGCGCTACCGGCCGTGGCGCTCGCGGGCGCGCTGACGCTGAGCGACGCGACGCCTGCAGCTGCAACAGCGATCGTCCCGCTCGTGCCTGTGATCGTCCCGGTGACGGTGTCAGTCGCGGTGACGGTCCGGCTGCCCGCCTGTGTGAGCGAGACGCCGTTCGTGAACGTGTGGACACCGTTGTCACCGCCCACGAAGGCGTAGTCGGACAGGAGCGTGGCGCCTGTGCCGCCGCCCGTGAAGTGGACGGTGCCCGTATAGCCCGATGCCGTGTTGCCGTACGCGTCGAGCGCGGTGACGGTGACGCCGAACGCCGTGCCGGCGGTCGCACCGGCCGGTGCGCTGACCGTGAGCGTCGAAGCGGAGCCGGGCGTCGCGCTCGCGGTAAAGCCGACCGGACTGCCCGTGAGGCCCGTTGAGCTCGCCGAAAGCGTGTTGTTGCTCGAGCCTGAGGTCGTGCCAAGCTTCCACGATCCGACGGTCGCGATGCCGCTGCTGTTCGTCGACTGCGAGCCGCCGGTAACCGAGCCGCCGCCGCCCGTCACGGCGAACGTCACGGAGACGCCCGACACCGGGTTCCCGTACGCGTCTGTCACGAGCACTGAGGGCGCCGTCGCGACGTTCGTGTTCACCGTCGCCGACTGCGCGTTGCCGCCGTTGAGTGCGATCGTCTGTGCGGAGGCCGCGGAGATCGTGAACGTGGAGCTGTCGGCCGCCGTCAGTGCGCCTGACGTCGCGTGCAGCTGGTACGTCGTCGACGCCTTGTCGATCGACAGGCCGGAGAACGTCGCGACGCCGTTCGTCGCAGCAACGGTCGTCGTGCCGGACAGCGCCGCGCCGGCAGCGCCGGTACCTGCCTTGATGGCGACGGTCACGTTCGAGCCGTAGTTCGCGACCTTACGGCTGCCGGAGTCCTCGACGGTCAGCACGGGCTGCGTCGACCAGCTCGTTCCGGCGGTGCCGCCGCCCGGCTGTGTCGTGAACACGACCTGGGTGGCAGAGCCGAAGATGTCGATGCTCGACGCCGGGTTCGCCGCTGACGCGTCGGTCGCCGTCTTGACACTGAAGCCCGATGCCACGTATGTGCCTGCACTCGGGTTCGTAAGTCCCGCGATCGTGACCTCGCCTGCGGCGCTCGCCGCGAGCGCGCAGGTACCCGCATTGTTCGACAACGTGATCGTGACGGTCGTCCCCGACCCGGAACCCGCGCCGGTGCAGTTTGCGAAGCCGACCGGAAGCGTGATCGTCGGCGTCGCCGGCACGGTGAACCCGGCCGGGAACACCACGGTGAGCGTGTCGCCGGCCGCGAGCGCGCCCGTCGCCGAGGTCGTGAAGTCGACCGACCAGTTCGCAGACGTGCTCGCCGCGCGGGTCGTCGCCGAGAACGCTGCGCCGGTCACGCTTGTCGCGGCAGCGATCACGACGTTCGATGCCGGGCTCGCGGTTGCCGTGTCTCTCGACGTGGCAACCGTAAACGTCGTGTTGAGGAGCGAGCCGGCAGCCGGATTCGTCAGTACCGCGAGCTTCAGCGTGGCGGCCGCCGAGTTCGAGACCGAGCACGTGCCTGCGTTGTCGGAGAGGGTGATCGTCGCGGTCTGCCCGCTTCCGCTGGCCACCGCCGAGCAGTTCGTGAAGCCGCTCGTCAGCGTCACCGTCGGCGAGGCCGGGACGGTGAATCCCGAGTTGAAGACCGCCGTGATCGTGTCGCCGGCCGCGAGCGCGCCGCTCGCGCTGGTCGTGAAGCCGACCGTCCACGTCGAGTGTGCGGCGCCGGTCTGCGGCGCGCCGCTGAATGAGACTGCGCTCGGCGCGGTCGCCGCGTTGATCGTGACCGAGCTCGCGGGGTTCACCGCGACCGTGTCGGTGCTCGTCTTGACGCTCCAGCTCGTCGCCGAGATCGAGCCGGCGCCGGGGTTCGTCAGGAACTTGATTGTCAGGCTGCCGGACGTCGAGTTCGCATGCGTACAGGTGCCGGCGTTGTCAGAGAGCGTGATCGTGACGGTCGTGCCGGAGCCGACGCCGGTAGCGGAGCAGTTCGTATAGCTGCCGGTGAGCGTGATCGTTGGGCTGGCCGGAACCGTGAACGTCGCCGGGAAGACGACCGTGATCGTGTCGCCGGTCGTCAGCGCGCCCGTCGCGCTCGACGTGAAGCCGACCGTCCAGGTGGAGCGCGCACCGCCGGTCTGGGGCGAGCCGGTGAATGTCGGCGCCGTCGTCGACGTCGCTGCAGCGATCGTGACCGCCCCGGATGGGTTTGCGGGCGTCGCGTCGGTGCTTGTCGCGACGCTCCAGTTGGACGCGGCGATCGAGCCGGCGCCGGGGTTCGTCAGGAACTTGATCGAGAGATTCCCGGAGCTCGAAGCGGCGTGCGTACACGCACCGCCGTTGTTCGAGAGCGTGATCGTGACCGTCGTGCCGGAGCCGACGCCGGCGGCGGAGCAGTTCGTGTAGCTGCCCGTGAGCGTGATCGTCGGGCTGGCCGGGACGCTGAACGTGCCCGGGAAGACGACGCTGATCGTGCTGCCGGCCGAGAGCGCGCCGGACGCACTCGAGTTGAACGCGACGGCCCAGCTCGACCGTGCGCCACCCGACTGCGGCGTGCCGGTGAACGCCGGGGCAGAGACAGATGACGGCGCCGAGATCACGACGGCCGACGAAGGGTTGCCCGCCGTGTCCTTGCTCGTCGCGACGCTGAACGTCGTTGCGGTGTACGAGCCGGCCGCCGGATTCGTGATCGACGAGAGCTGCAGGGTCGCCGCCGTGCTCTTCGGGAGCGCGCACGTGCCGCCGCTGTTCGCGAGCGTGATCGTCACCGTGGTGCCGACCGTCGCCCCTGCGCCCGAGCAGTTCGTGAAGCCGGTCTGGAGCACGACAGTCGGTGTCGCCGGCACCGCGAAGGCCGCGTTGAAGACGACCGTGATCGTGTCGCCGGCGGCGAGCGCGGAGTTGGCCGGGTTGCCGGTGGTGAAGCCGACCGTCCATGTGGACGCGAAGCCCGCCGACTGCGGGTTGCCGGAGAAGGTCACACCGCCGACACCCGGGTCGATGGTGTAGGGGAGCGGGAGGGAGCGGTCATCGAGCTTCAGCTTGAGCTCGTTGCCGCGTGCGCCGCGGGCAAGCGTCCAGCGCGCGCCGGCCGGCGTGACGTCGCGGCCGGTCTGGTCGAGGATCGAGACCGGCGCGATCGAGAGCCCGCTCGGCCGGTCGCCGGCGAGCAGGGCGACCGATCCGTCAGGCATAACCTTCGGGCTGAGGTTGAGACTCTTGAGATCCCACGACCAGGTACGGATGCCCTGGTGCCGCTCGACCGTTGTGAGCTCCTCGAAGCCGCCGGCGGAGAGCTGGACGAGCTCGCGGCCGAAGGAGGTCGTGCGGGACGAGCCGTGCTCGTAGTTCTGCCACGCGCCGCCGCTCGTTCCGGCCGGCTCGAGCGACGCCGAGCCGTTCGGCCCGATCGCGGTCCCGCGGCCGCCGTCGACGTGTGCGCGAACGCCGCCGCCGGTCGTCGGCCGGGGCGGTGCAGAGCGGGGGAGCCCGAGCGCGGAATGCGCGCCGGCGCCGTGCAAATGCATGGTCAGCGCCGCACCCGCGACGAGCGCGACGAAGGCGGCGAGGGCAGCCGCGAGCGTCCGGTGCCGGAGGCTCACCGGAGCTGAACCCCGCAGAGATGCGGACGCGCGCCGCCACCCAGGGGACGTCGAAGTCCGCATACCCGCACACTCAGTTCGCTCGCCATTACCGCCCTATCCGCGCCCTTGCCGGCGCTCGCTGGACCGTAGGGTTCGTATCGGCTGTTTCAGGGCGAAAGCTGAGGGTTTTTCTGCGTAAACCGGCACGAATCGGATGCGCCCGAGGAGGCCGAGCGCCAGGAGCAGCCGGGTTGTCCAATCTAAGTCTCTAGTTGACATTGAGAGTCGTTCGTTCGGGTCCGCTGGTCGTCCGCGTCGCATCGAACGCGCCGCGTGGCGGAAATCCGTGGCCGTGCCGTATGAATCCGGTCGGAACGACCCCGGCCTACACTTCGCCTAATGGCGACGACCGAGGACCCGCAGGCCGTCGGCGACCTGGACGAGTGGCGTCGCGAGAGATACGACGCGACGCCGGAGCGCCAGGGCGAGCTCTTCTCGACGATGTCCGGCGTCGAGAACGAGCCGCTCTACACCGCCGAGAACGCGTCCGTGGACTACGACGAGGCGCTCGGCTATCCGGGGGCGTATCCGTTCACGCGCGGGGTGTATCCGTCGATGTACCGCGGCCGGCTCTGGACGATGCGCCAGTTTGCGGGGTTCGGGACGGCGGCGGAGACGAACGAGCGGTTCCGCTATCTGCTCGAGCACGGGCAGACCGGGCTCTCGACCGCGTTCGACATGCCGACGTTGATGGGCTACGACTCGGATCATCCGCGCTCGCTGGGCGAGGTCGGGCGCGAGGGCGTCGCGATCGACTCGCTCGCCGACATGGAGACGCTGTTCGGGGGGATCCCGCTCGACTCCGTGTCGACGTCGATGACGATCAACGCGCCCGCGGCGATGCTGCTCGCGTTCTACGCCTGCGTCGGCGAGGAGCAAGGCGTCCCGCTGACGGCGCTACGCGGGACGGTGCAGACCGACATCCTCAAGGAGTACATCGCGCAGAAGGAATGGATCTTCCCGCCCAAGCCGTCGATGCGGCTCGTCGTCGACATGATCGAGTGGTGCTCGCGGGAGATGCCGCTGATGCACCCGGTCTCGATCAGCGGCTACCACATCCGCGAGGCGGGCTCAACGGCGGCGCAGGAGCTTGCATTCACCCTTGCCGACGGCTTCGCGTACGTCGACGCGTGCGTCGAGCGCGGCCTCGACGTCGACGATTTCGCGCCGCGGCTCTCGTTCTTTTTCAACGCGCACCTCGACTTCTTCGAGGAGATCGCGAAGTACCGCGCCGCGCGGAGGATCTGGGCGACGCGGCTGCGCGAGCACTACGGCGCGAAGAACCCGCGCTCGTGGTTGATGCGCTTCCACACGCAGACCGCCGGTGTGTCCCTGACGGCGCAGCAGCCGGAGGTCAACCTGATCCGCACGGCGATCGAGGCGCTCGCGGCAGTGCTTGGCGGGACGCAGTCGCTGCACACGAACAGCTTCGACGAGGCGCTTGCGCTGCCGACCGAGCACGCGGTCCGGCTCGCGCTGCGGACGCAGCAGGTGATCGCGCACGAGACCGGCGTCGTCAACACGGCCGACCCGCTCGGCGGCTCGTATTACCTCGAGCACCTCACGAGCGAGCTCGAGCGCCAGGCGAACGAGTACTTCGACCGGATCGAGCAGCTCGGGGGCGTCATTCCCGCGATCGAGGAGAACTTCTTCCAGCGCGAGATCGCCGAGGCGTCGTTCCGCTACCAGTCCGAGGTCGAGGCCGAGCAACGCGTGATCGTCGGCGTCAACCGCTACCAGCAAGACGACGAGCGGCCGCTCGAGATCCTCCGCATCGATCCCGCGCTCGAGCAGAAGCAGATCGAACGCGTACGTGCCGTCCGTGCACGGCGCGACTCCGCAGCCGTCGAGGCCGCGCTCGCCGGGCTCAAGCGCGCGGCTGAAGGCGACGCGAACCTGATGGAGCCGATCATGGCCGCGTCACGCGCCTTCACGACGATGGGCGAGATGTGCGAAGCGCTCCGCGACGTGTGGGGCATCTGGCGCGAGACGCCGGTCTTCTAGAGGTTCGATGTGTATCTCGGTGCGTGCGGGGATGGCTGAGACCAAGCAGCTCGCACGCGGCGGGCGCGGCGCGTAGCGGTGCTACGCGCAAGCCCGACGTGGGCGAGATGCGCAGCGTCTCAGCCACCAGCCGGACGCGTCGCCGATGCACATTGAGCCTCTACACTGCGCGCGTCATGGTGGGAAAGATCAGAGTTGTCGTTGCGAAGCCCGGCCTGGACGGCCACGACCGCGGCGCGAAGATCATCGCGCGCGCGTTGCGCGATGCCGGCATGGAGGTCATCTACACGGGCCTCCACCAGACGCCGGAGCAGATCGTCGAAACGGCGATCCAGGAGGACGCCGACGCCGTCGGCATCTCGATCCTCTCAGGCGCGCATATGACGCTCGTGCCGCGCATCCTCGAGCTGCTGCGCGAGAACGGCGCCGAGGACGTGGTCGTCGTCGTCGGCGGGACGATCCCGGCCGACGACGCAGAGGCGCTGAAGCAAAAGGGCGTGGCTGCGGTGTTCGGGCCGGGCGCGCCGACCGGCGAGATCGTCGATTTCCTCAAAGGCGCGGTCGCGGCTTGATCCACGTCTCGACGGACTGCGGTGTAAGCACAGTCACGATCGACCGGCAAGACGCGCTGAACGCGCTCAACGTCGAGACGCTCACGGAGCTGCGTGACCGCCTGCGCGAGCTCGAGGGCGACGCCGGCGTGCGCGCGGTCGTGCTCACCGGCGCCGGCGACAAGGCGTTCGTCGCGGGCGCGGACATCAAGTACATGAGCTCACTCGGGCCGGACGAGGCGAACGCGTGGGGCGCGCTCGGACATGAGGCCGCGAGCCTGCTCGAGACGATGCCGAAGCCGACAATCGCCGCCATCAACGGCTTCGCGCTCGGCGGCGGCTGCGAGCTCGCGCTCGCGTGCGATCTCCGCTACGCGTCGAGCCGCGCGAAGCTCGGACAGCCTGAGATCAACCTCGGGATCGTGCCGGGGTGGGGCGGCACACAGCGGCTCGCGCGCGTGTGCGGCATCGCCGTGGCGAAGGACTTGATCTACACGGGTCGCACGATCGACGCCGAGGAGGCGCTGCGTGTCGGGCTCGTGAGCGCGATCGCCGATCCCGTCCTCGACGCAGCGCTCGAGACCGCGCGCGAGCTCGCCGAGAAGGCGCCGCTTGCGCTCGCGGCGGCGAAGAGCCTGATCAACCGTGCGCCCGGCGCGCTCGGTGCGGAGGCGGAGGAGTTCGGCGGCCTGTTCGCGAGCGCGGATACGAAAGAGGGGCTGACCGCGTTCGTCGAGAAGCGGAAGCCCGAGTTCCACGGCAACTAGAGGATGTGAAACATCAAGCCTCAACGGCCGCGGCAGCGGCCGTTCTTTAGGGGTCTTCGGCGCGTGCCGCAATCCGCGCTAGCGGATTCGGCACTTGCGCCAACTATGAGCCGAGCTGCACCAGCGCGGCGCTGAGCGCGCCGTCCGCTCCGAGCATCGCCTTCAGCGTCGCCTCCGCAGGCTGCGTCCAGACGGTCACGGCCTCGCCCGCGTAGGCGGCCAGCAGGCGGTCCGCGGCAGGCTGTACGACGGCGTTGTCAGGCACGGTGATCGTGAGCTGCTGCGACAGCCTCTTCAGCGTCACGTTCATCGGGAACGCTTGCAGCGTCGAGACCTTGAGCTGGAGCGATGTGTCGGTCGCCGAGACGACCGTCCCGGTGAGCGCGAGCGTGTACGGCGTGCCGACCTTCGCGAAGAAGAGGAGATGTTGTGCGCTCTGCAGGTATGGATACGGCGACACGGCCTTGCCGCCGCCGGGATGCACCTCGAAGTGCAGATGCGCGTGGAGCCCGTTCGCATCGCCGGAATCGCCGACGTACCCGATCATCTGTCCTGCCGTCACCTTTGCGCCGTTCTTCAGGGCCGGGGCGTACGCGGTGCCGGCGACGCACTTGCCGCGGTTGTCGTTCCGCATCGTGACGTCGTTGTTCAGGTGGATGCACTCGTACATCGTCCCGCTGACGCCGTACAGGTAGAGCATGCAGCCGGCGCCCGCAGACGTCGTCCAGGTCTCGATCTTCCCCGCCTCGACCGCGACGACCGGCGTCTTCTTCGTCGCGAGGATGTCATTGCCCTGATGCGGCCCACCCGCCCGCGCCTGGCCGAAGTCGTCCGTGTACGTGGTTGCCCCCGCGACCGGGAAGATGAGCGTCGGGACGGCGCCTTTCGGGGTGGCAGCGGCCGCCGCGCCGGCGAGGCCGAACAGGGCAAGCAGGAGGCAGGCTCCTCGGGCTGTCGTCCGGTGGCGTCCCATTCAAGGCTCCGGTGCGGCGCGCGAAGGGTGGGACGCTAGCAGGGTTTCCGGATTTTGCGGCGTATTCCTCAGGCTCATGCGTCTGCGGATCGCATTGGTGGGGGCAGTTTGCGCTGCTCTCATGGCAGCCGGAACGGCCGGCGCCGTCGTCAATCCCCAGCACGCGGGGCTGCAGGTCGCGCTGCGCGCGCAGGGGCTCTACCTCGGTCCGATCGACGCGATCATCGGGCCGAAGACGGTCGCAGCCGTCCGCGCGTTCCAGCGCACGCACCACCTGCGCATGACCGGGATCGCGGACGTGCGCACCCGGCGCCAGCTCGGCCCACTCGGGACGCCTCTCTTCGGCACGCGGACGCTCTCGAAGCGCAAGTTCGGCTGGGACGTCGCCGTCCTGCAGTTCCTCCTGAACCGGCACAACATCTCGGTGCCCGTGAACGCATACATGGACGGGCCAACCGTCGCGGGGGTCAAGCGCTATCAGAAGCTGATGCACCTGCGGGCCGACGGCATCGCAGGGCCGGCGACCTTCGCCGCGCTCGGCCTGCAGTCGCACGTGCCCGTGCGCACGGTGCATGCGACGACGCTGAAGCGCTACATCGTGAAGCCTGGCGATTCGCTGACGGCGATTGCGCGCTCGCACCACACGACGCTGTCGAAGATCGTGCAGCTCAACAAGGTCAATCCGGCACGACCGCTGCTGATCGGCGTGAAACTGCGCATCCCGGCGAGTGCTGCGGCGCCGACGTCGGTGTCCGTGACGAACGCGAGCACCGTGCGCGACTCCCTCGACCGCTGGGCCGCGCACTACGGCATCGACCCGAGCCTTGCCCGCGCGCTCGCGTGGATGGAGTCGGGCTACAACAACAGCGTCGTCTCGTCGGTCGGCGCGCAGGGCGTTATGCAACTGCTGCCGTCGACGTGGGACTACGTCGAGTCCGTTCTCATCAAGCAGAAGATCGACCACGGCGCCGACGGCAATGTGCACGTCGGCCTCGCCTATCTGAACCATCTGCTCAACGCCTTCCACGGCAACGAGCACCTCGCGCTCGCGGCGTGGTACCAGGGCGAGCGCTCGGTGAAGGCCCGCGGCCCCTACAAGGTCAGCAAGGTCTTCGTCGCGGACGTGCTCGCACTTAAATCGCGCATGTAGCGGCGGTTCGAACAGCGGTGTCAGACACCGCTGCGCCGAGTCAGACACCATCGACAGGCGCGCCTTCGAGGCGCCCCTGTCGATAGCATCGCCCGCGGTGAAAATCGCCGTCTGCGTCAAGCACGTCCCCGAAGGCCATGCCCGCCTGGACCCCACCTCGAAGCGGCTCGACCGGACGGGGGAGGGAGCGCTGAACCACTTCGACGCGAACGCGGTCGAGGAGGCGCTTCGCCTCAAGGGCGATTCCGACTCCGAGGTCGTCGTGGTCTCGCTCGGGCCCGAACGGGCCGCCGACTCGCTCCGCAAGGCACTCGCGATGGGCGCCGACCGTGCCGTTCTCGTCTCCGACGACGCGGCTGCGGGCTCCGACCTTGTCGCGACGAGCGCGATCCTCGCGAAGGCGCTCGAGCGCGAGAACGCCGACCTCGTCCTCTTCGGGCAGCAGGCATCGGACGCGGACGGCGCCGTGCTCTGGGCGGCTGTCGCCGAGCGCCTTCACCGCCCCGTCGTCTCGCAGGCGGCCGAGCTGACGCTGACCGACGGCTCGCTGCGCGTGAAGCGGCAGACGGAGTTCGGCTACGACGTGATCGAGGCGCCGCTGCCGGCGGTCGTCGCGGTGAGCGACGCGATCAACGAGCCGCGGTATCCGTCGCTCAAGGGGATCATGGGCGCAAAGAAGAAGCCCTTCGAGACGCTCTCGCTCGGGGACGTCGGCGTCGATGCCGCGCAGGCCGGCGACGCAGGCTCGAAGACCGAAGTGCTCGCGCTCGGCGAACCGCCGTCACGCGGCGACGCGCGCAAGATCGAAGACGGGGGCAACGCCGCGCAGGAGATCGTCGACTTCCTCGCGGAGAAGCGGCTCGTATGAGCGTCCTCGTCTTCCTCGAGCATCATGGCGGCGAGCTGCAAAAGGGATCGCTCGGCGTCCTCGGCAAGGCGGCGACGCTCGGCGATGACGTCTCGGCCGTGCTCGCCGGCGGCGATGTCCGCTCGCTCGCAGCCGAAGCGGGCAAGTACGGCGCTAAGACCGTCTATGTGCTCGAGGACGACTCGCTCGAGCCGCCGACGCCGCAGCCGCGCGTCGATGTGCTCGCGACGCTCGTGCAGGACAAGGGCTTCGACGCCGTTCTCTTCGGCAACTCCGTGCTCGCGGCCGACGTCGCAGCCGGCCTCGCGGCGCGCCTCGACGCCGGCCTCAACTGGGATCTCGTCGACCTGTCCAGCGACTTCGTCGGTAAGCGGCCGGCACTGCAGGACTCGGTGCTCGTCGACGTCGGCTGGCGCTCGACGCCGCGCCTGGCGCTCTTTCGCGCAGGATCGTTTGATCCCGCCGAGTCCGGCGGTGGCGAGCCCGCGATCGAGGACGTGAGCGTCGACTTCGAGGAGCATTCGCGCGGGGCAAAGGTCGTCTCGCAGGAGGCGGAGCAGTCGAGCGGCCCGTCGATCGAGGACGCCGACGTGATCGTCGCCGGCGGCCGCGGCCTCGGCGCGCCGGAGAACTTCACGCTCGCCGAGGAGCTCGCGAAGGCGCTCGGCGGCGCGGTCGGCGCGACGCGCGCGGTCGTCGACGCGGGCTGGTACCCGTACTCCGCCCAGATCGGCCAGACCGGGAAGGTCGTCTCCCCCAAGCTCTACGTCGCGCTCGGCATCTCCGGCGCGATTCAGCACAAGGTGGGCATGCAGAGCTCGAACGTGATCGTCGCGATCAACAAGGACCCGAACGCGCCGATCTTCGAGTTCTCCGACCTCGGCGTCGTCGGCGACGTCCACGAGATCGTTCCGAAGCTCACCGAGCTCATCCAGCAGCGCAAGACATGACCGTCCGCCCGTCGGACTACCCGCCGCCGTTCAAGGCTCGTGACTACGTCGGCGAGCCGACCGATCCCGCCGACGAGCGCATCGAGGTCGGCGTGCTGATCGTCGGTGCCGGCCCTGCGGGACTCGCCTGCGCCGTCCGGCTCGGGCAGCTGCTCGAGGAGAATCCCGACGTCGCCGAGCGGCTCGGCGAGGTTCCGGTCGCGGTCGTCGAGAAGGGGAAGCAGCCCGGCTCGCACCTGCTCTCCGGCGCAGTCGTCAACCCCCGCGCGCTGCGGCGGCTCTTCAAGGATCGCTTCCGCCTCGAAGACCTGCCGTCGTACGGCGAGGTGCACGGCGAAGCCGTCTACGTGCTGACGAAGCGCGGCTCGCTGCGCATTCCGCCGCCGCCGACGATGCGGAACCACGGCAACTGGATCTTCTCGCTCTCGCAGCTCGGTCGCTGGCTCGCCGACCGCGCAGAGGAGGGCGGCGCGATGATCCTCCCGGAGACCGCGGCCGAGAAGCTGCTCGTGTCGCACGGCCGGGTCGCCGGCATCCGCACGGGCGACAAGGGGCGCAATAAAGAAGGAGAGCCGGCGGCCAACTTCGAGCCGGGCTGCGACCTCGTCGCGAAGGTGACGGTGCTCGCCGAGGGCACGCAGGGCCATCTCACCGGCGTCGCGCTCGACCACTTCGGGCTTCGCGGCGAGCAGCCGCAGGTCTGGGAGCTCGGCGTCAAGGAGGTCTGGCGTGTGCCGAAGCCGCTGCGCTCGATCGTGCACACGATGGGCTGGCCGCTTCGTACCGGCGCGCGCTATCGCGAGTTCGGCGGCTCGTTCATCTATCCGATGGGCGAAGACATGCTCACGATCGGGATGGTCGTCGGGCTCGACTACCGCGACGTGGAGCTGTCGGCGCACGATCTGCTGCAGGAGCTGAAGACCCACCCGAAGATCTCGAAGCTGCTCGAGGGCGGCGAGCGCATCGCGTGGGGAGCGAAGACGATCCCGAGCGGCGGCTATTACGCGTTGCCGCGGCAGCTGCATGCGCCGGGCATCCTCTTTTGCGGCGACGGTGCGGGCATGGTGAACATCGCTCGGCTGAAGGGGATCCACTACGCAATCGAGTCGGGCCGGCTCGCCGCGGAATCGGCGTTCGCCTCGTTGCGACGCGGCGCGACGCCGGCGACCGCGCTCTCGGCGTACGACGACGCGGTGCGTGCGAGCTTCATCCAGTCCGATCTCCACGAGGTGCGCGACATGCGGCAGGTGTTCGGTCGCGGCTTCTTCGTCGGCGGCGCGCTCGCAAGCGCGATGACGGTGTCGAAGGGTCGCCTCGATCTCGGGAAGCTCGCGGCGGAGCCGGACGCAGAACAGCCGCTCATCCGCACGAACCGCGCTGCCCAGTATCCGACGCCGGACGGGAAGCTCACGTTCGACAAGCTCTCGTCGGTGTTCCTCTCCGGGAACAAGACGCGCGACGACCAGCCGAGCCACATCCGCATCGAGCGACGCGTGCCGAAGGAGGTCGCGGATCTCTGGGTGAACATGTGCCCGGCGCAGGTCTACGAGGTCGGCACCGAAGGCGGCGACGGGACGGTGACCGTCAACGTCGCGCCGTCGAACTGCGTGCAGTGCGGCGCGATCACCGCCAAAGGTGGCCGCTTGACGCCGCCCGAGGGCGGCTCGGGCCCGGAATACACAAACACATAGGGCTTACGTCCGTTTTACGGACGCCGTACGCGCGCCGAACCGCAGCCGGGGATGGTCTGCGCATCAGCTTTTCTCTCTTCACTGGAGGTCATCCGATGCGCCTGAAGATGCTCGCTCTCTCGCTCGTGGCGGCGCTTGCCTGCGTCGGCGCCGCGACGGCCGGCAACGGCAAGGGCCGCTTTCTCTACACATTCGTCGGCCAGTTGACGACGACGCCGTCGAACGGCGGCGTGTCGATCAACGTTGAAGGCGGCAACCACGCCGCGCTTCGCGCGATGCTCGGCGCGCCCGTCACGCAGACGTTCGCGTACGACTCGACGACCGAGTTCCTGAAGTGGTCGGCCGGCAAGCCGACCGTCGTCCAGCCCGGCGACCTCGCGGCCGGCGATTTCGTCCGTGTGAACGTCCGCACCCAGCGCGGCGCCGATCTCGCGACGATCGAGCAGAAGGCCGCAGGGATCGTCGGCGACCACGGCACCACGCTCTTCAAGCCGAACATGCCGCTCTACCTCTTCCGCGGCACGCTCTCTTCCGTCGGCACCTCGAGCGTCAGCGTCCACGTCCTGGGCGGCAACCGCCGCGCGCTGCGCACGCTGATCGGCAGCTCGGCGGACCAGTCCTTCGCGTTTGACGGCGACACGATCTTCCTGCTCTGGCAAGGCAAGGTCCCGACCGTGATCGACTCGACGAAGCTCGTCGTCGGCGACAAGATCGTCGTCCGGATCCGCGCCAAGGCGGGCTCGTCGCTCTCGCAGGTCGAGTCGACCCCCGCGAACCACGTCGGCGACCGGGAGCCGGCGACCGCCAAATAGCAATCTGAAGAGCGGAGCCGTCCGGGGGAGGCCCGGGCGGCTCCGTTTTTACAGAGGCCTTACGCGAATTCGTGCAGAAGGAGACGAAAATATGACCATGAAGCGGAGCCGGTTTCTCCTTCTCGCAGTCACGCTCGTCGCGCTGAACAGCTTCTTCTGGCTGGCGCAGAGCGGTTTCGCGCTCCCCAAGGCAATCATCAACCAGTTCTTCGGCGGAAACATGGTTCGGGCCGAGGTGATCGTCGCCTCGGGCGGCGGTGTTCAGGACTGGCGGATCGACCGCGGGGTCATCACCACGATCTCGGGCACGAGCGTCACGCTCCGAGAGAAGGACGGAACAATCGTGACGCTTCAGCTCGATCCGAACGCCCGCGTCCAAGGCCCCGCGCGCTTCACCAGCGTCGGCCAGCTGCGGAAGCGCCTGCGCATCGTCGTCTACCGGCAGGCCGATCAGCCCGCGACGACCGTGCAGGTAGAAGGCGTCGGGCCCTGATCGGCTAAATACACAGAGACATGGCACGCGCAGCGACCGGGGGCGTCCTACTGCTCGTCGAAGACGACGACGCGATCGGCCGTCTCGTGAAGGCGTATCTCGAGCAGCAGGACGGCTGGATGGTCGTCTGGCTCCGGAACGGCGAGGAGGCGGTCGCCGAGCTGCGGCGCCATCCCGTGCGGCTCGTCGTCCTCGACATCGGCCTGCCGGGGATCGACGGCTTCGAGGTCTGCCGGCAGATGCGCGCGCACTCGAAGGTCCCGATCGTCATGCTCACCGCGCGCGACGAGGAGCCTGACCGCGTCGCCGGGCTGGAGCTCGGGGCCGACGACTACGTCGCCAAGCCGTTCTCGCCCCGCGAGCTGTCCGCGCGCATCAAGGCGATCCTGCGTCGCGTCGAGCAGCGGAGCGACGATGAAGTGCTGACGGCGCGAGAGATCGTGCTGCGGCGCGACTCGCGCGATGTCACCGTTGCCGGCGGCGAGATCGAGCTGACGAGCAAGGAGTTCGACCTGCTCGCGTGCTTCCTCGAGCATCCGGGCATCGTGCTGTCGCGCGAGAAGCTGCTCGATCTCGTGTGGGGCATGACGTATCCCGGCGGGACGCGCACGGTGGACGTGCACGTCGCGCAGCTGCGACGCAAGCTCGGGGATCCGGAGTCGATCCGCACCGTGCGCGGCGCGGGATACAAGCTGCAGGCAGCATGACGTCGCTGCGCGGTCGTCTCTTCCAGGCGATCGTGCTTGTCGTGGTCTTGTGTGTCGGCCTTACGGTCGCCGTCGGCCTCGCGCTGACGCGCCGCGCGGTCGACCGGGGCGCGCTGCGCGACCTCTCGCACCAGGCGGATCTGATCGCGGGCAGCCAGGGCATCGGCGCGTCGGTCACGCCGCATCCGGAGGCGCTGCGGCCGTACCTCGACCGGCAGGACGAGACGTTCATCCAGACCGCGGAACCACTGCCGCCGGAGCAGCGGGCTGAGCTGCGACGCGGCAAGGCGGTCAACGGGAGCGTCTCGATCGGCGGCGTTCAGTACTTCTATGCCGGGCGCAAGATCGCAGGCTCGAAGGCGCTGCTCGTGTTGCTGCGCCCGAAGAGCGCCACAAGCGACCGTTGGACGCCGTACGTCTACAGCCTCCTCGTCGCTGCCGCGGTCGGCGGTGTGCTCGCGGCGCTCATGGCGTTCCTGCTCGCGCGTCGTATCGCCCGGCCCGTTCGTCGCGTCGCTCAGGCGAGCGGCGCACTCGCGCGAGGCGAGCATCCCGCGCCGGTGCCGGTCGAAGGCGCAACCGAGCTCGCAACACTCGCCACCGCGTTCAACGACCTTGCGCAGCAGCTCGCGCGCGCACGAGAGGCCGAACGATCCTTCCTGCTCTCGGTCAGCCACGAGCTGAAGACGCCGCTGACTGCGATTCGCGGCTACGCCGAGGCGGTGCAGGACGGCGCGATCGAGCCGCGCGAGGCCGCGGTCACCGTCGCGCAGGAGGCGGCTCGCTTGGAGCGGCTCGTCCACGATCTGCTCGATCTCGCGCGGATGAACAAGACCGACTTCAGCGTGCATCAGAGCGAGATCGATCTCACCGACGTCGCCGACGACGCCGTCCGCCGATACGAGGCGCAGGCGGCGGACTTCGGCGTCGAGCTGAGCGCCGTAACCGATGGCGAGGCGCCGGCGATCGCCGACGCCGACCGCGTGCTGCAGGTCGTCTCGAACCTCGTCGAGAACGCATTGCGGTTGACGCCGCGCGGCGGCGCCGTACGCGTGATCACGGCGCCGGGCGAGTTACGCGTCGAGGACACCGGCCCCGGCCTCGAGGACGACGACCGCGCGCATGCGTTCGAGCGCTTCTACCTGCACGAGCGGTACGGCCGCGAGCGGCCGGTCGGCACCGGTCTTGGGCTCGCGATCGTGAAGGAGCTCACCGAGGCGATGGGCGGGACGGTCTCGGTCGAGAGCGAGCCGGGACGCAAGACGACGTTCACCATCCGCCTCGGACAGCCGCTCCGCGTAGCCTCCCGCAGGTGATCTCGCTCGACGACGTCGAGCGCGCCGCGCGGACGATTGCGGGGCGCGTTCACCGCACGCCGCTGCTCGGCTCTGCGTCGCTCTCGGAGCGGATCGGAGCGAAGGCATTTCTGAAGGCGGAGCTCTTCCAGCGCACGGGCTCGTTCAAGGTGCGCGGCGCACTGAACCGGCTCGCCGAGCTCTCCGACGAGGAGCGTGCGCGCGGCGTGATCACGATCTCCGCCGGCAATCACGCGCAGGCGGTCGCATGGGCTTCGCGCGAGCAGGGACTCGACGCGCTCGTCGTTATGTGGCAGGGCGCCGACGCGCTGAAGGTCGCCGCGACGAAGGGCTACGGGGCGCGCGTCGACCAGGAGGCGGACGGTCCCGGCTCCGCGTTCGCGCGGCTCGAGGAGCTCCACGCGGAGACCGGCCGCACGCTCGTGCATCCGTTCAACGACGAGGCCGTGATCGCGGGACAGGGCACCGTCGCGCTCGAGATCCTCGACGACAACGCCGCACCTGATGTCGTCGTCGTCCCCGTCGGCGGCGGCGGTCTCGTCAGCGGCATCGTGACCGCGGTCAAGGCGCGCCGTCCCGATGCGCGCGTCATCGGCGTCGAGCCGGAGCTCTCGACCGCGCTCCATGACGCGCTCGCGGCGGGTCATTCGGTGCCGGTGACGCCGAAGAGCGCTGCGGATGCGCTCAGCGGCCCGTTCGCCGGCCAGAACGCTGTCGAGATCGGCCTTCGACTCGGCGTCGAGTCGGTGCTCGTCACCGAGGACGACCTCTTCGACGCCTTCCGCTGGGTCTACGGGCGCACGAAGCTCGCCGCCGAGCTCGGCGGCGTCGCCGGAGTGGCCGCACTGCTGGCCGGAAAGGTGAGCGTCGAGCCGGGCCAGACGGTGGTCGCCGTCGTCTCGGGAGGCAACATAGCCGCGAAAGAGGCCGCTGCTATCCTGAGATCATGAAGACTGACATTCATCCCGAGTACGTCATCTCAACGGTGACATGCTCATGCGGAAACACCTTCCAGACGCGGTCGACCAAGCCCGAGCTGCACGTCGAGATCTGCTCGAACTGCCACCCGTTCTATACGGGCAAGCAGAAGCTCGTCGACACGGGCGGCCGCCTCGAGCGCTTCCAGAAGCGGCTCGAGCGCGCCGAGCGTGCAAAGCGCGCGGCCGGCTCCGGCTCGCGCTAGCTCGATGGCATCGACGGTCGGAGGGCAAGCCGTCCTCGAGGGCGTGATGATGCGCGGCCCAGGAAACTGGGCCGTCGCTGTCCGCACGCCGTCGGGGGAGATCGCACAGGTCTCGAAGCCGATCGACTCGGCGATGGCCCGTCATCGGGTCTTCCGGCTGCCCATCGTCCGCGGCGTGATCGCACTCGGCGAGTCGCTCGCGATCGGGTTCCGCGCGCTCGCCATCTCTGCGAGCTACGCGGCCCAGGAAGAGGGCGAAGAAAGTGAGGAGGTGCAGACCGAGCTCTCGCGCGGAGCTTTGATCTTCGCGTTCGCGGTTGCGATCGGATTCGCGGTGATGCTCTTCAAGGTGACTCCGGGATTGTTGACGGAGCTGTTGCCGATCAAGAGCACGGGCTGGTTCGTGATCGTCGAGGGGCTGATCCGCGTCTCGATCTTCATCGCGTATCTCTCGCTCATCTCGCTGCTACCGGATCTGCGGCGCGTCTTCCAGTACCACGCTGCGGAGCACAAGGCGATCAACGCGTACGAGGCGGGGGAGGAGCTCGAGCCCGAGGTCGTGCAGCGCTATTCGCTCATCCACCCGCGCTGCGGTACCGCGTTCTTGCTGTGGGTGATGGTGATCGCGGTGTTCGTGTTCGCGTTCTTCGGCCGGCCGCACTGGTACTGGCTGGTCGCCGAGCGCATCCTGCTGCTCCCGTTCATCGCCGGCATCGCGTACGAGCTGATCCGCTTCGCCGGCAAGCACAGCGACAACAGAATCCTGATGACGCTGCTCGCGCCCGGCATGTGGCTCCAGCGGCTGACGACGCGCGAGCCCTCGCTCGACCAGCTCGAGGTCTCCATCCGCGCACTCCGTGAGGTGCTGCATCTCGAGGAGTCGCGGGTCGCCGGCGAGCAGCGCGTCGAAGTAATGGCTTAGCGAAACAACCGGCCCGGCCCCGGGTTCCGCCTACGGCTTGAACAACTGCGACGCGCCCTTCTTCGCAAGGCTGCAGACGAGCTTGACGAGCGGATTCGTTCCGTAGATCTCGATCGTCACCTTCTTGCCGTCGAGCTTCGCGTACTTTGCCGGCGGGTTCTTGACGGTCTGCGTGATGCTGCATGCCTTTGGGCCGGAGACGTGGTCGACCATCTTGTCGCCTTTGAACGCGGACGCATCAATCTTCACCGGAGAGATGAGCTTGATGTAGACGCCCTGCGAGAACGAGCTGGTGTCGCTCGAGGCGAAGTTGTACGTGTACTTCGACCCGCCGCCACCGCAGCCTGCGACGACGAGTGAGAGTCCGACGGCGACGAGGGCCGCTTTGCCTGCCATGGGCTGAGGATGACTCAGGTGGCGGACGTTCCAGGCCGGACGAGCCCGCTCTCGTACGCGTAGATCACGGCCTGCACGCGGTCTCGGAGGTCGAGCTTCTGCAGGATCCGCGCGACGTGCGTCTTCGCGGTCGCCTCGCTGATCACGAGCTCGCGACAGATCTCCGGGTTTGACAACCCCCGCGCCAGCAGATCCAACACCTCGCGCTCGCGGGGCGTCAGCTCTCCGAGCGACGGCGGCTCGGCGGGTCGCGCGGCCGGCGCGCGGACGAACTCCTCCACGACACTCCGCGTCACCGCCGGCGCGAGCAGCGCATCTCCTGCAGCCACGATCCGGACAGCTGCGACGAGCTCCTCGGGCGGCGCGTCCTTTAGCATGAAACCGCTCGCACCCGCGCGGAGCGAGTCGAAGACGTAGGTGTCGAGCCCGAACGTCGTCAGGATCAGGACGCGGGTCGAGGGCACGGTGCGTGAGATGCGCCGCGTCGCCTCGATTCCGTCGAGCACCGGCATGCGGATGTCCATCAGCACCACGTCGGGCCGCAAGCGCACTGTCTCCGCGACCGCCGCCGAGCCGTCGGGCGCCTCCGCGACGACATCCAGGTCGGATTCCGCCTCGAGGATCTTCCGCAGGCCGGTGCGGATCATCGCCTGGTCGTCGGCGATCAGGACGCTCGTCATCGGATCGGCAGCAGCGCGCGGACGGTGAAGCCGCCGGCAGCTCGGCGGTCAGCCTCGAAGCGGCCGCCGTAGAGCGCGACGCGCTCGCGCATGCCGACGAGCCCGTGGCCGCCGCCGTCCGCCCGCGGCTCCGCGCCCGCGCCGTCGTCGACGATCTCGAGCTCGAGCGAGTCCGGCCCGTAGCGCACCCGCACGGTCGCGCGCGCATCGCCCGCGTGTTTCAACGCGTTCGTCAGGGCCTCTTGCACGATCCGGAACGCCGACAGCTCGAGCCCGACCGGCAGCGCGCGGCGCTCGCCCTCGATCGAGAGCTCGACCGGCAGCCCCGCCTCGCGCACTTGCGTGACGAGCATCGGCAGATCGCCGAGCCCGGGCTGCGGCGTCAGCGGGTCGTTCTCGTCGCTCCGGAGCATCCCGACGAGCCTGCGCATCTCCGTCAGCGCGCCGCGCCCGATCTCCTCGACCGTGTGGAGCACCTCGCGCGTCGACGATTGCTCATCGTCGAGCACCCGACGTTCTGCGCCCGCCTGCACCACCATCATCGACACGTTGTGCGCGATCGCGTCATGGAGCTCGCGTGCGATGCGAGCGCGCTCGGCGACGACCGCTTCGCGCGCCGCGACGTCCCGCTCGCGCTCGGCGAGCTCGAGACGGCGCTCGCGGTCGCCGAGCACGCGGCGGATCAGCAACATGACGCCGAGCGTGATGACGCCGAAGAGGAAGCTGTTCGAAGCGTTGCGTGACGACACGGTGAGCGGTGCCAGATCGGAGAGCGCGACGCTGACAAGCCCGATCACGAACCAGCGCGTGCTCGTCCACACGGTCAGCGCGTAGACAACGCAGAACCACGCGATCGTCGTTCCGAAGATCTGCGTGTTGAGCCCCGCCCAGAAGCCGGCCGCGACCGCCAGGTTGCCGCCGATTCCGGCAGCGGCGGGATAGCGGCGGCGAACCGCGAGCCCGGTGCAAAGTGCGAGCGCGAGGAGCGCCACGATCAGTCGGTGACGCCCCGCCCCGTGCGTGAGCCAGATCTGGAGCTGGGCCCACACGAAGAGCCCGACCGCAAGCACCCGGTCGACGGACACGGGATCCGGTCGGAAGCGGTTCCGCATGTCGCCAACCTAGACCGTGTCGCAGCGCGTGTCATCAGCCGGTCGGCTGATCCGAAGATCGGCCTCGGGACCGACGACACCGGCGGCGGCGGCTCCTAGCGTCGGCGAAGTCACCAACCCGAAGGAGTCGTCATGAAAGATCGTTGGTTCGCCCTTTGCGGCATCGCGTCCGTTGTGATCGAGCTCGTCGGCACGTTCGTGCAGATGGGAAAGCACGACACGCACAGCCTCACGTGGTCGAGCAGCACGTCGTCGATCGCGAGGGTGTTCTCGCACCACGCGACGACCATGGTCTGGGTCGGCGCCTACCTCGAGGTCGTGAGCATGGGCCTGTTCCTCGTGTTCGCGATCTGGCTTTGCGCGAAGCTGGGCGGCGGGCTCTTCGGCTCGATCGCCAGCGGGATGGTTGTCGCGAACACGGCGGTGAGCATGGTGTCGCTCGCGCTCCTCGACACCGAGGCGTATCTCGCCGGCCACGCGCTGCCGGTATCGACCGCACGCATGCTCGTCACGCTGAACGGCGCGACGTTCATCACTACGTGGTTCCTCACGGCGTTCTTCCTGCTTGCCGTTGCACCGCTCGCCCTCGCGCAGGGACGGCGGATTGTCGGCTGGAGCGCCGTCGCAGTCGCCGTCGAGACGCTCGTCGGCGTGGCGGTCAGCCCGACCGATCTCGGCGAGATGAGCACGATGCTCGCACTGATCTGGGTCGTGGGAACCTGCATCGCGCTTCTGCGGGGCGAGCCTCGCCGCACAGCGGTGCCGGCAGTCGCCTGACGCGTCGAAAGACTGCCCGGCGGTACGTTGACCGCTCCACTCGAGCGAAGGGGGAGCGACATGGCAACGGACCGCCGGGCAGACGTCACGTGGCAGGGCAGCCTGATCGACGGCAACGGCACGATCACGAGGACGACGAGCGGTGCGATCGGGGAACAACCCGTCAGCTGGGCGGCGCGCTCCGAGGACGCGACCGGCGGCAAGACGAGCCCGGAGGAGCTGATCGCGGCGGCGCACGCCGCGTGCTTCTCGATGGCGCTCTCGTCCGGGCTCGCCAAAGCCGGCACGCCGCCGGACGAGCTGCAGACCTCTGCGACCGTCACGTTCCAGCCGGGCGAGGGCATCACGAAGGTCGCGCTGGCGGTCGAGGGGAGTGTCCCCGGGCTCGGCGAGGACGGCTTCCGCGAGGCCGCGCAGACGGCCAAGGAGAACTGTCCCGTCTCGAAGGCACTCGCCGGCGTTCCCGAGATCACATTGGAGGCGAAGCTACGCTGACCGGCGGCATGGCCGCCGATTTCGACAACCTGATCGACGAGTTGGAGCGCTCCTACCGCGACGTGCAGGAGCGCATGTCCGACCCGTCGGTCTACAACGACCACCGCGAGGCCGCGGAGGTGGGCCGGAGGCTCAAGGAGCTCGAAGGCCCGTACAAGCTCGCGCAGGAGTGGCGTTCGGCCCGCGACGACCTCGCCGCAGCACGCGAGGATGGCGACCTCCGCGAGCTCGTGCCGGAGCTCGAGGAGCGGACCGCGCTGCTCGAGTCCGAGTTGCGGCTCGCGATGGCGCCGACCGATCCGGCCGACTCGAAGGACGTCATCCTCGAGGTGCGGCAGGGCGTCGGAGGGGACGAGGCGGCGCTGTGGGCCGGCGACGTCTACCGCATGCTCGCCCGGTACGCCGAGCGGCGCGGCTTCAAGGTCGAGGAGCTGGGGGCGAGCCCGAACGACGGCGGCGGCTACAAGGACGTCACGTTCGCGGTGAAGGGCGACGGCGCGTACTCGGTCTTCAAGTGGGAAGGCGGCACGCATCGCGTACAGCGCGTCCCGGAGACGGAGTCGCAGGGGCGCATCCACACGTCGACGGCGACCGTCGCCGTCATGCCGGAGGCGGAAGAGGTCGAGGTCGACATCGACCCGAACGACCTGAAGATCGACGTCTACCGCTCCACCGGCCCGGGTGGGCAGTCGGTGAACACGACGGACTCCGCCGTGCGGATCACGCATCTGCCGACGGGCGTCGTCGTCTCGATGCAGGACGAGAAGTCGCAGCTCCAGAACAAGGACAAGGCGATGCGCGTGCTGCGCGCGCGCCTCTACGAGCGCGAGCTCGAGCGCCGGCGCGCGGAGCTCGATGCGACGCGGCGCTCGCAGATCGGCACGGGCGAGCGTGCGGAGAAGATCCGCACGTACAACTTCCCCGAGAACCGGCTCACCGACCATCGCATCAAGCTGACGGCGCATCAGCTCGACCGGATCCTGCAGGGCGAGCTCGACGAGTTCACCGCGGCGCTCTCCACCGAGGATCGCCGGCGCGCGCTCGGCGAGTGAACGCGCGCGAGGCACTTGGCGAGGCGGAACGACGTCTCGAGGCCGCCGGCGTCGAGACGCCGCGCGTCGACGCCGAGCTACTCGTCGCGCATGTGCTCGGAACGAGCCGCAGCGGCGTGTATGCGCGGCTCGACGCGGAGGTCGACGGCGCGCTCGAGCCGCTGCTCGCCCGGCGCGAGCAGCGCGAGCCCCTCGCATATGTGCTCGGCGAATGGGGCTTCCGCCGCCTGACGCTGCGCACCGACCCACGCGGGCTTGTGCCGCGTCCGGAGACGGAGGTCGTCGTCGACCGAGCACTCGCGCTGCTTGCAGGCACGGCGTCGCCGCGCGTGCTCGACATCGGGGTCGGCTCCGGCGCGATCGCGCTCGCGCTGAAGGACGAGCGGAGCGATGCGCAGGTCGTCGGCGTCGATGTGTCGCCGGACGCACTCGCGCTGTCGCGCGAGAACGCGGAACGGCTCGGCCTCGACGTCG
Organism: Gaiellaceae bacterium; assembly: GCA_036496545.1. Taxonomy (GTDB): domain Bacteria; phylum Actinomycetota; class Thermoleophilia; order Gaiellales; family Gaiellaceae; genus Palsa-739. The sequence goes on from DASXKX010000013.1 coordinate 23,770, forward strand.
AGCTCCGCGAGGGCGGCGTCGGCGCGGCCGCCGAGGACTGGGATCTCGTCGTCTCGAACCCGCCGTACGTCTCGTCGCTCGAGGGCCTGCAGCCCGAGCTTCTGCACGAGCCGGAGAACGCCCTGATCGGTGAGGGCTTCCACGAGACGATCGCGCGCGTCGCGCGCACGCGCTTTCTCGTGCTCGAAGTCGGCGACGGGCAGGCCGACGAGGTCGCGCGGGCGCTGCGCGCCGCCGGCTACGAGGACGTCGCGATCACCCCGGATCTCGCCGGTGTCGACCGCGTCGTCGAGGGCCGCAGGTGACCGACGCAGCGGCAGCGCTCCGCGCAGGCGAGCCGGTCATCCTCCCGACCGACACGGTCTACGGGCTCTGCGCCGCCGCGCATCTGCCAGGGCCGACCGAGCGGCTGTACTGCCTCAAGGGCCGCGATCCTTCGCAGCCGTCGGCACTACTCGCCGCCGACCTCGACACGCTGTTCGAGTGCGTGCCGGAGCTGCACGGCCGCGGCGAGCGGATCGCGCGCGCGCTCTTGCCGGGGGCGTACACGCTGATCCTCCCGAATCCTGCGCGCCGCTTCCCGTGGCTTACCGGCTCGATTCCCGACGCGATCGGCGTGCGCGTCGCGAACCTGCCCGACGCAGCCGCGCCGGTGCTTGCGCAGATCGGCGCCGTCGTCGCGACCAGTGCCAACCGCCCCGGTGAGCCCGAACCGCGCCGCGTCGAGGACATCCCGCGCGAGTTTCGCGACGCCGCGGGCGCGGTCGTCGACGCGGGAGAGCTGCCCGGACGGTCGTCGACGGTGATCGACTTCACCGGGCCTGAGCCGCGCGTGCTGCGCAAGGGCGCGGGCTCGGTGGCCAAAGCGCTCAGCGCACTCGCCTGAACTGCCAGGTGCTCGGATGCACCGCGTCGCCGCGCCGCGCGTGTGTCGCAGCGATCTTCACCACGGTCCGGCCGATGTTGCCGGACGCGTCGGCGGCGCGCACGACGAGCGTGTACCGCCCCGGATGTGACGGCTGCCAGGTGAACGCGTACGGCGCCGCGTAGTCGACGCCGGAGAGCACGCCGTTCACGAAGAGGCTGACCTTGCCGACACCGATGTTGTCGCTTGCGACGGCGGACAGCTTGCCGTTCGCCGTCGAGAGCGAGACGGACGGAGGCGTGCGGTCAGGGCACGTCGCGGCGGCGCCGCTCTCCGCCGCGACGGCTGCGTCGTGGATCGTCTGCAGGGACGATTTCGGCGCCCCGTCGGCATAGAACGGGCCGGACTGCCAGGCGCCGAGCGCGCTTTCGTCGACGACGTGGAAGATCACGAGACCGATCACATTCGGCTGGCATTGCGCGAGCCGGAGGGCCTGCGCGTAGTAGGCGCCCTGTGTCGCCTCGTCCACCGTGACCGAGGTCTCCTTGCCGGTGTACTCAGACGCCTTCGACGGTGGGGTTGCCGACTCGACGCCGTACTCGCCGTAGAGGATCGGAAGCGTCGAGCCTTTCTGAGCGGTGCCGCCGAAGGCCTTGCCGAGCAGCGCGACGAGTCTTGGATAGTCGCCTTCGGTAAGGGTCGAGCTCGTGTGCTGCATGCTCGGGGGAGAGGCCGACGTATCGCCGTAGATGTGCTCGTCGAAGACGTCCATGATCGGTGCCGTCCGCCCGCTCGCGCGGTACGCCGCTCCGAGGTCCTGGATGAACGCTGTCGGTGAATGCGACGGCGGATGCGAGCTCGGGTCGTCGTTGCCATGCGAGTCGAGCGCGCCGCCGACGACCGTCGCGCTCGGTAGCGTCTGCTTGATGCCGTCGTAGGTTGCAGCGAGCAGCTGCTCGTACGACGCGGCGGCGACGTCATTACCCGCGGCGTCGAACTGGGGCTGCCAGTAGAAGCTCGAGTTCGGCTCATTGCCGACGATGAACGTCGTGACCCACGGCAGCTCGCGCACGGTCGACTTCGCAAACTCGACGAACTGCGCGCGAGCCGACAGGTCGTTCGGCGCGGACGCGGCGTTGACGTTGTAGATCGAGACGATCGGCGTGATCCCGCGCATCGAGGCGAAGATCGCCGCCCGCTGCAGCCGGGTCACCTGGCCGGGCGGCAGGATCGTCATGCCGTTCGACCATTGCGCGGTCATCCGAATGGTGTTGAAGCCCGCGAGCTTAGCGAGGTCCATCTGCGCCTCCGGGTTCTGCCAGATCGCGGCGTCCTCGACCGCCCCGACGCCGATCGGCCGGCCGGCGAGAGCGGCCGACGTGGCGAGCGCGAACACGACCGCTGCGGCGAGGAGGACTTTCACTGGTTCCAGACGACCCGGGTGCCTGGAGGCTATCGGCCGCGGCCGCTATTACCATCCCTCTCCCCAGGGAGAGGAGCCGATCGTGTCCGTCGCGCAACAAACGTTTCACCATCTCGTCACATCCGGACTGGACGAAGTCGACCCGGACATCGCCGGCCTCCTCGCGGCGGAGCTCGAGCGCGAGCGCGGCCAGATCGAGCTGATCGCTTCAGAGAACTTCACGTGGCCGTCCGTGCTCGAAGCCGTCGGCTCCGTGCCGACGAACAAATATGCAGAGGGCTATCCCGGCAAGCGCTACTACGGCGGCTGCGAAGTCGTCGATGAGATCGAGCAGCTCGCGATCGACCGTGCCAAAGAGCTCTTCGGGGCGGAGCACGCAAACGTGCAGCCGCATGCCGGGGCCGCGACGAACATGGCGGTCTACATGGCGGCGCTGCAGCCGGGCGACACGATCCTTTCGCTCCGGCTCGACCACGGCGGCCACCTCACGCACGGCCTCAAGGTCAACTTCAGCGGCCGCCTCTACACGATCGCCGGCTACGGGGTCTCGCGCGAGACGATGACGGTCGACTACGACGAGGTGCTCGCGCAGGCGAAGGAGGTGCGGCCGAAGCTGATCGTCTGCGGCGGCTCCGCGTATCCACGCACTGTCGAGGCCGACAAGTTCCGTGCGATCGCGGACGAAGTCGGCGCGCTCCTTCTCTGCGACATGGCACACTTCGCGGGCCTCGTCGCCGCCGGCCTGCACCCGAATCCGGTCGAGCACTGCGACTTCGTCACGTCGACGACGCACAAGACGCTCGCAGGACCGCGTGCCGGGTTCATCCTGTGCCGGGAGGAGCACGCGCAGGCCGTCGACCGCGCGGTCTTCCCCGGTATGCAGGGCGGTCCACTCGAGCACACGATCGCCGCGAAGGCGACGTGCTTCAAGATCGCGATGTCGGAGGCGTTCCGTGAGTACCAGCAGCAGGTCCGCGCCAACGCCGACACGCTCGCTGCGACGCTGCAGGACGGCGGTCTCGAGCTCGTCACCGGCGGCACGGACACGCACCTGATGCAGGTCGACCTGCGCAACTCCGAGTGGACGGGCAAGGACGCGGAGACGCGTCTCCACGACGTGCGGATCACGGTAAACCGCAACACGGTCCCGTTCGACGAGCGGCCGCCGACGGTGGCCTCCGGCGTTCGGATCGGCACGCCTGCGATGACGATGCGCGGCTTCGACGAGGACGACTTCCGTGAGACCGGCGGCATCATCTGCGAAGCGCTCACGAACGCGCCGGATCTCTCCGCGCTGCGTGGGCGCGTCGACGCGCTGTGTGCGAAGCGTCCGTTGTACCCGGGGTTCCGCGGCTACACGACGTACGTGTCGTGACGGTTCAGACGAAGCGGTTGACCGTCGTCGAGCATCCGCTCGTCCAGCACAAGCTGAGCTACCTACGCGACATCGAGACGCCGACGGTTCATTTCCGCAAGCTCGCGAACGAGATCACGCTTCTCCTCACCTACGAGGCGACGAAGGACATGCCGACGGAGGACTGCGAGATCGAGACGCCGCTCGAGACGATGACGGCGCAGCGGATCTCGGGGAAAAAGGTTGCCGTGTGCCCCGTTCTGCGCGCCGGCGTCGGAATGCTCGACGGCGTGCTCTCGCTCGTGTCGAGCGCGCGTGTCGGCTTCATCGGCATGTATCGCGACGAGGAGACGCTGCAGCCTGTGCAGTACTACTCGAAGCTGCCCGCCGATCTGAGCGACCGCGACGCGATCGTGCTCGACCCGATGCTCGCGACCGGGCACTCCAGCGCGGCCGCGATCGAGGCGGTCAAGGAGGCAGGCGCGCAGTCGCTCACCCTCGTCTGCATCGTCGCTGCGCCGCCCGGCATCGCGTACATCCACGAGCATCATCCGGACGTCCACATCGTGTGCGCGGCGGTCGACCGCGGCCTGAACGAGCGCGGCTTCATCGTGCCCGGGCTCGGCGACGCGGGCGACCGACTCTATGGCACGAAGTAGGAATCCCCGGAGAGAGCGCTAAGGTTCCGCAGATGCTCGGTGCGGCGCAATACAGCGTCGTGCGCGTTCTCGGCGACCACCTCCAGGTCGTCTGGGGTGCACTCGTCGCGTTCGTCGTTGTTGTGCTGCTCACGCCCGCAGTGGGCGGGATGGCGCGGATGCTCGGCGTCGTCGACCCGCCCGGCGGCAGGCGCCTGAACCGGTCGCCGGTGCCTCGGCTCGGCGGACTCGCGCTCTTCCTCGGGATCTTCGTCCCGGCGCTCGCGTTCCTGCCGTTCGGCCGTGACACGCGCGGACTGTTGCTCGGCGCGGCCGTCGCGGTGACGGTCGGCGCGGTCGACGACTTCCGTGGGCTGCGCTGGTGGGAGAAGCTCAGCGGGCAGGTCCTCGCCGCCGCCGTTCCGACGTGGTTCGGCGTCTGGGTCGACCGCTTCACGTTCCCGTTCCTCGGCGTCCATCAGCTGCCGGCGGGGGCGGGCGTGCCGCTGACGATCATCTGGATCGTCGCGATCATGAACATGGTCAACTTCCTCGACGGGCTCGACGGGCTCGCGGCGGGCGTCTCGGCGATCGCGGGGCTCACGTTCGCCGTGATCGCGCTGTCGCTGTCGAAGCCGACCGCGGCGATCCTGTCCGCGATCGTGTTCGGGGCGTGCGTCGGCTTCCTGCGCCACAACTTCTACCCGGCGCGGATCTTCATGGGTGACTCGGGTGCGCTCCTGCTCGGCTTCGTGCTCGCCGCGATCTCGGTGCAGGGCCTGTTGAAGACCGCGGCGACCGTCGCCCTGTTCTTCCCGCTGCTCGTGCTCGCCGTGCCGATCGTCGACACCACGTTCGTCGTCGCGCGCCGGTTGAAGCATCGCGAGCGCGTCTTCGAGGCCGACCAGGCGCATCTGCACCACCGCTTCCTGCGCCGTGGCTTCTCGGAGAAGCGCGCCGCGTTCACGATCTGGGGCTGGTGCTTGTCGCTCGCAGTGGCCGCGCTCGCGACGCGGTTCATTCCGTTCCGCAAGGGCGGCGTCTGGCATCTCTGGCCGACGGTCGCCGCCGGCGCGATCGGCTTTGCGGCGCTCGCGTTCTCGATCTATGTCGTCTACATCCTCGAGATCGTGAAGATCGGGAACCCGATCTCGCGGCGGCGCTCGCCGGGCGATCCTCTGCGCAAGAGCGCTTAGCGCTCCCCGTCCCAGTACTCGAGGTGCTCCGAGCGGCGGAGCATGTAGTGCGTGTCGCCCCCGGGCCAGACGCCGACCTTGTCGCTGTCGGGATACTCGGCGATGCCGACCGCACTCTTAGTCGACAGCAGCGCGACGCGCACGAGCTCGTCGGTGTCGTTCCGGATGTGATGTGCGCCGTCCGGGCCCTCGGGGAAGCAGACGGTGTCCCCGGGCTCGACAATGCGTTCGCCCTCCGGCGTGCGGAGCGTCGGCCGGCCGTCGAGCACGATCAGCCACTCCTCGTCGGTCCATTCGAAGTGGTACGGGCAGATCGCCTGGCCGGGGTCGAGCTCGTAGATGCTCATGCCGATCCGCGTCGCCCCGATCTTCTGCCCGATCCGCACGGCACGCGTCTTCTCGTAGCCGGGAGGCTCGGTGCCGTCGGGGCCGACGTCGGTTGCGCCGGAAAAGATGTTGAAGATCTCCATGGCAGCAGTCTCTCAGCGGCGGCGACTGACTGCGACGCCGGCGAGGCAGAGCGCGCCGCCGAGATACGCGAGGCTCGCCGGGCTCTCGCCGAGCCAGAGCCAGCCGAGCAGGATCGAGAGCGGCGGCACGAGATACGTCGTCGCTGCGAGCCGTCCGGCGTCGGTGCGACGGAGCGCGTACGCCCACGTGCTGAACCCGAGTGCGGTGGGTGCGAGGCCGAGGTAGAAGAGCCAGCCGATCGAGCCGCCGGGCGCGCTTCCGAGCTGCTTCACGAGGCTCCCCGCGAACGGCAGGCAGACCGCTGCGCCGATGACGCAGCAGAGGAAAATCGTCTGTGTTCCGGTCAGCGTGCGGAGGACGACCTTCTGCGCGACGGCGCCTCCTGCGTACGCGACGGCGGCCGCGACGCAGAGCAGGACGCCGGTCGTGGTCGCGCCGCGATTCGCGGTCGCAAGCGCGATCACGACGACGCCCGCGAATGCAATCGCGCAGCCGATGAAGAGCGAGCGGGGGAAGCCCTCGCCGAGCAACCACCCTGCGAGGATCGCGATCAGCACCGGCCCGATGTTCACGAGCATCGCTGCGGTGCCGGCGTCGACGCGGCGCTCTCCCGCGTTCAGTGCCAGGTTGTACGCACCGAACCAGAGGAGGCCTGCGAAGAGGAGCGGTAAGCCGGCCTGCCGCAGCTGCGCCCGGCTCGGCAGGCGCTCACCGCGCGAAAGCCCGATCGCGCCGAGCGCGACGCCGGCGACGAGCAGCCGCCCGAGCGAAAGTGCGCCCGGGGAGAACGTGTGCCCCGCGGAGCGGATGCCGACAAACGCAGACGCCCAGAGCACCACGGTCGCGAGCGCTGCGCCGAGCGCGCGCACGTCGGTCCGCCGCTCGTCCGCGGTAGTCGCAACACTCGCCACGGCCCTTGTAACGCGGCCGAGCGGCCGTTTGTTCTACGGCGCGAAGAATTTTCGAAGCTGCGAGCCTGGCGTTCCGGGGATACTCCCCGCTTTAAAACGAGAGAGGCTCCGCGCCCCGTTCCGCTCGATAGACGAACGACTCGAGCAGCACGTTGAACGGCTCGCCGAGGCGCGGGACGGAATGCCCGGCGCCGGGCAGGACAGCGCGCTCTGCGCCGAGCCGCTCCTCGAGAACGTCGCACACTGCATCGAACGCCTCGCTGTGCGCGCCCGAGACGACGAGCTTCGGCCAGGGCGCCGCCGCGAGCTCGTCGAGAGGGGGCTCTGCTTCCCACGGGCCACGTTCGACCATCAGCGTGCGCGCGCCCTGCAGCAACGTGTCGGAGAACTCCCCTGGCGGGATCGCGCTCCCGACGAACCGGAGGAACTGCTCGACGAACGCAGCCGGGTCCCGCGGGCCTCGCTCCCACAGCTCGACGCCGCCCGCAGTGAACGCATCCGCCGCCGCGTTTCCACGCGCGAGGCCGAACGCCGGCGGCTCGACGACGGTGAGCGACCGCAGCCTGTCGGCGTATCGCGCCGCCGCGAAGAGCGAGATCACGCCGCCGTATGAATGCCCGACGAGATGCGTTCCCGGCTCGACGAGCGGTTCGAGCCATTCCGCCTCGTCCTCGAAGTCGACGTGCTGGACGTCACCGCCCGGTGGAAAGCCACGGCGGTTCGGGATCACGAGCTCGAAGTGCTCCGCGAGCGCCCGTTGCGCGCCCCAGGTTGCGTCCCCGTTGACCACGCTGCCGTGAACGAGGACGACGCGAGGGCGGCCCATCGAGCTATCCTATGGGTGACACGAACTCGGAGCAAAACCGCATGGTTGAAGCGATCCGAAGTGTTACAAGCTCGGGGGTTTCCTCTGGTATTCTCGCCCGGCAGATGCAGGCCGCCTCTCCGTCTTCGTTCGACCCGGCAGGGGCCGGCGGCGTTCTCCTTGCCGCGCTCCTCGTCTGCATCGGCATCGGCGTGCTGATCGGGTGGGCGGCGGGCTCCGCCGGTATCGGCGCACTCGTCGGCGCAGTTCTGGGGATACTCGCGGGCATCGGCGCCGTCTATCACAGGTATCGGGGAGCGTTCTGATGCGCACAGCCCTGTTTTCGACGCCTCGGCCCGAGCCGGGGCATTTCCTTCCTGCGCTCGCAGGCGGAATGATCGTGCTGCTCGCGCTGCCGGTATTCCTGCTCGCGGGGTGGCGGCTCGGCGGTTGGGCGCTCGCGGCGGTGTTGTGGATCGCCGTGCACGCGATCGATCTGTTGCTCCGCAGGACGCGCGCGGAGACGGGTAACCTCGGCGCCGCTGGCGTGCAAGCTTTTGGACTGTTCTTCAAATCGATCGGATTCCTCGTGGTCCTGATCGCGGCCGTCGTCGCGAGCCCGGCGCTCGCGGTCGGTGCTGCGCTCACGTACGCGCTCGCCTACACGTTCGAGCTCGGGCTCTCGCTCGCTGCGTACTTCGGAGCCGCACGATGATCAAGCGCCTCGGTGTCGTCCTCGCGCTCGCGCTCGTCGCGCCGCAGGCCGCCTTCGCACGCGGGACGTTCGACCCGTCGAAGGAGTTCGAGCAGCACACGTGGGTCTCGATCCACCTTGGCCCGCTCGATCTCTCGATCACGAAGGCGGTCGTATACCTCCTGATCGGCGCGGTGCTCACGATGCTGCTCGGCGTCGGGTTCATGCGCGTCCGCATGCCGGGCCGCCGCCAGGCGGCCGGCGAGCTGATCTACGAGATCGCGCAGACGCAGGTGGCGGAACAGGGGTTGCCGACGAAGGCGATCGGCCGCTGGTTCCCGTATGTCGCGACCCTGATGCTCTTCATCTGGACGGTGAACATGCTCGGGTTCATCCCGCTGCCGCTCACCGGCGAGACGTGGCATCACATACCGGTCTGGGGCATCTACGCGGCGACGTCGTCGCTCTCCGTGACGCTCGCGCTCGCACTCCTGACATTTCTCTTCACGCACTACGAAGGCATCCGCTGGAACGGGCCGGTCAAGTACTTCAAGAGCTGGATCCCCGAGGTGCCCAAGGCGATCTTGCCGCTGATCGTGCCGCTCGAGATTCTCGGCCAGTTCATGCGCCTCGTCTCGCTCTCCGTCCGTCTCTACGCGAACATGCTCGCGGGCCACATGCTGATCCTCACCTTCATCGGCCTGATCTTCGTGTTGCAGAGCCTCGCGCTGATTCCGGTTGTGGGCGTCGCTGCGCTCTTCTACCTGTTCGAGGTTGTCATCGTCGTCTCGATCCAGGCGTTCATCTTTGCTGCCCTGTCCGCCATCTACATCGGCTCGGCGATCGAGCCGGAACACTAGGAGGAGTAACCGCATGCTTTACACCGTCATCGCCGCCACGACGGGCGACGTGACCAAGGCCGGCAAGGCGATCGCGCTCGCCCTTGGTATCGGCCTCGGCTCGCTCGGCGCGGGCATCGGCATCGGCAACATCTTCGCGTCGATGATCCAGTCGGTCGCGCGGCAGCCCGAGCTGCGCGGCGAGCTGCAGGGCATCCAGTGGCTCGGCTTCGCGCTAACTGAAGCTGTCGTCTTCTACGGCCTCATCGGCGGCCTGCTCGCATACGTGCTCGTTTGATGCTCGCGAGTAACGCCCTTATCCAGGTCACTCCGGGTCTGATGATCTGGACGATCGTCGCCTTCCTGATCACGCTCTTCGTGCTCAAGCGCTATGCGTTCGGACCGATCCAGAAGATCCTCGACGAGCGCCGCGAGCACATTCGCCAGTCGATCGAAGAGGCCGACAACGCGCGCGACGAGGCGCGGCAGCTGCTCGAGGAGCATCGGGCGCTGATCGGCCAGGCACGGAGCGACGCGGAGGGCATCCTCGCGGAGGCGCGCAAGACGCGCGAGTCGATGGAGCAGCGCATGCGCGAGGACACCGAAGCCGAGCGGCAACGCCGCCTCGAAGAGACGCGCCGCGAGATCGCGGCCGAGACGCAGCGCGCGCTCGAGCAGATCCGCTCCGAGGTCGCCGACCTCACGCTCGAGGCGACGTCGATTGTCGTCGGCAAGAAGCTCGACGCCGACCGCGACCGCGAGTTGATTTCCGAGGCGATCGGCTCGCTCGACTTCTCGCGGTTGGAGGATGCGACATAGCGGTCGCCCACCGCATTTACGCCGAGGCGCTGTTCTCGGCGGCGAAGGAGAACGGCAGTCTCGCGCAGGTGAACGAGGCGATCACGGACTTCGCGTCGGCGATCAAGCAGACGCCGGAGCTGCGCGCGGTCCTGCGCAACCCGCAGCTCGAGACGTCGGCGAAGGCGCGGATCCTCGAAGACCTCGCCGGCGACGACGATCCGCTCTTCCGGAACTTCCTGCTCGTCGTGAACGACAAGGGACGCATCGGCGAGCTCGAGGAGATCGCAAAGGAGTTCGAGCGGCTGATGGCACGCGAGGAGCGCCGCCTCAGCGTCGAGCTCACGACGGCGCGCGAGCTGACCGACGCCGAGGCGCGGGCGATCATCGACCAGATCGAGAAGGCGGCGGGACGCAAGGTTGACGCGACGCGCAGCGTCGACCCCGAGCTCGTCGGCGGCATCGTGCTGTCGGCGGGGTCATACCGGGTCGACGCGAGCGTGCGCGGACGGTTGGAACGGTTGCGACAGACACTCGTGAGGAGCTGAGAGAGACGTGAAGCTGCGCCCTGAAGAGATCACCTCGATCCTGCGTCAGCGGATCGAGCAGTACGACGTCGAGACGGATCTCGCCGAGGTCGGCACCGTCCTGCAGATCGGCGACGGGATCGCCCGCATCTACGGGCTCGAGAACTGCGTGGCTTTGGAGCTGCTCGAGCTCGAGCACGGCGTCACCGGTCTCGCGTTCAACCTCGAGGAGGACGACGTCGGTGCGGCGCTCTTCGGCGAGTGGGAGCAGATCAAGGAGGGCCAGCCGGTCCGCCGCACAGGGCGCGTCGCGGACGTCCCTGTCGGTGAGGCGCTGCTCGGGCGTGTCGTCGACCCGCTCGGCAACCCGCTTGACGGCCGCGGGCCGATCGAGACGGAGGAGCGCAGGCCGCTCGAGTTCAAGGCGCCCGGCGTGATCGCGCGGCAGCCGGTGAAGGAGCCGCTCCAGACCGGCATCAAGTCGATCGACTCGATGACGAACATCGGCCGCGGCCAGCGTGAGCTGATCATCGGCGACCGCTCCACGGGCAAGACGGCGATCCTGATCGACACGATCCTGAACCAGCGCGACTCAGACATGCATTGCATCTATGTCGCGATCGGACAGAAGGAGTCGACCGTGGCGCAGGTCTACGAGCGGTTGCGGGACGCCGGTGCGATGGAGTACACGACGATCGTCACCGCGGCGGCCTCCGAGGCCGCACCGATCAAGTGGATGGCGCCGTTTGCCGGAGCCGCGATGGGCGAGTACTACCTCTTCAACGGCAAGCACTCGCTCGTCATGTACGACGACCTCTCGAAGCACGCGGACGCGTACCGCCAGCTGTCGCTGTTGCTTCGCCGCCCCCCGGGCCGCGAGGCCTTCCCGGGCGACGTCTTCTACCTGCACTCACGGCTGCTCGAGCGCGCGTGCAAGCTCTCGGACGAGGAGGGCGGCGGCTCGATGACGGCGCTGCCCGTGATCGAGACGCAGGCCGGCGACATCGCGGCGTACATCCCGACGAACGTCATCTCGATCACCGACGGACAGATCTTCCTGAATGCGGAGCTCTTCTACTCCGGTGTCCGCCCGGCGGTGAACGTCGGGACGTCGGTGTCGCGCGTCGGCTCGTCGGCCCAGACGAAGGCGATGAGGAAGGTCGCCGGGCGCTTGCGGCTCGATCTCGCGCAGTACCGCGAGCTGGAGGCGTTTGCGCAGTTCGGCTCCGACCTCGATCGCGCGACACAGCAGGCGCTGACGCGCGGCGAGAAGATGGTCGCGACGCTGAACCAGCCGCAGTACGACCCGTGGCCGACGGAGGAACAGGTCGTCGCGATCTACACCGGCATCAACGGCTACCTCGACGACATCCCGACGCCGCAGGTGCAGCGGTTCCAGGACGAGCTGCGGGAGCACATGCGGAGCGAGGGCTCGGTCTACAAGCAGATCCGTGAGACGGGGGAGCTGCCGGACGACCTCGCCGAAAAGCTGAACGCCGAGATCGAGAAGTTCAAGCACGGCTTCAACGTCCAGGAAGAGTCCGCCAGCGTCTAATGGCTTCGCTGCAGGACATCCGCCGGCGCATCACGTCGGTCCGCAACACGCGCAAGATCACGAAGGCGCTCGAGCTCGTCGCCGGTGCACGGCTGCGGCGAGCGCAGACGCGGATCGAAGAGATGCGCCCGTACGCGGACCGGATGATGGAGCTGATGGTCGGCACCGCGCAGGCCGCGGCGTCGTTCCGCAATCTGCCGCTTCTACAGCGTCGAGAAGTGAACCGCGTCGCGCTGCTCGTGTTCACCGGCGACCGCGGGCTCGCCGGGCCGTTCAACGGGCAGGTGCTGCGACGTGCATTCGAGCTCGAGCGGCAGGAGCGTGCGCGGGGACACGACGTTGCGTGGACGGTCGTCGGACGCAAGGGTGCATCGACGTTGCGCTTCCGGCGTTACGAGCTGGCAGGACAGTGGGCCGGCTTCGTCGACAAGCCGACATATGCGGACGCGCAGGCGGTCGCGCACAAGCTCGCGGAGCTGTACGTCGACGGCGATGTCGATCGGGTCGTGCTCGTCTACAACCGGTTCGAGTCGGCGCTCGTGCAACGCGTCACAACGACCGATCTGTTGCCGATCCCCGAGCACGTGCTGCAAGGCGGCGATGACCTGACGCCGCGTGAGGAGGCGCTGCGCGGCGACTTCATCTACGAGCCGGATCCGGAAGAGATCCTGGAGCGGCTGCTGCCGGTGTATCTCGAGACGGAGATCTATCGCGCGCTGCTCGAGTCGGCCGCGGCGTTCCTCGCGTCGCAAATGACCGCGATGCGCAATGCGTCGAAGAACGCCGGCGAGCTGATCGATCGCTACACATTGCAGATGAACCGCGCGCGCCAGGCGCAGATCACGCAGGAAATCCTCGAGATCGTCGCCGGGGCTGACGCGCTGACGCAATAGCGTTCAGCGGTGTCAGACACCGGGATTCCTGGTGTCAGACACCTAGAAATCCTGTTCGCTAACTGACCCGATGTGCCGGCGTCGTACTCAACATGGGAGCCGTCCTCTCCATGGAGTGCGAATACGCCCGTGCACGGGCGTCGCTCGCGCTCGACGGTGAGCTGTCGCAGGTCGAGCGGGCGCATCTGCGCGCGCACGTCGAGCGCTGCACGGGATGTGCGGCCTATGCTCGCGATCTCGACGGGTTGACGCAGGAGCTCCGCTCGGCGCCTCTCCAGCGCCCGCGCGGACGCGCGCCGGCACGCCGCCGCAGGCCCGGTGCGCGCAGGCTCCAGCTCGGGCTCGTCGCGGCCGTTGTCGCACTAGCGGCAGGCCTCGGCAGCTTGGCCGGCTCCCTCACCACTAGCTCGCTGACGCACGGCGGCTCACCGCCGCCGAGCGTTCCCGGCTCGCAGCTACCGCTGCGGACGCCGGTCTGACGCGGATACACTCCCCGCGCCCGGCAGGCGCTTCTTTTGCTGCGCCCCATCCTTTCGCTTCAGGAGACTCATGGCCGACCAGAACCGCAACGGCAAGAACACCGGCAGGATCGTCGAGATCAAGGGAGTCGTGCTCGACGCCGTCTTCCCGGACAAGCTGCCTGACATCTACGGCGCGCTCAGCATCCAAACCGACCACGGCGAACTGATCGCAGAAGTCCAGCAGCATCTCGGTGACGACCGTGTTCGCGCCGTTGCGATGGACACGACCGACGGCCTCGCGCGCGGCACCGCCGTAGTCGATACCGGCACGTCCATCTCGGTCCCGGTCGGTGACGAGACGCTGGGGCGCATCTGGAATGTCATCGGCGACCCGGTCGACGGCAAGGCGCCCGCGACCGGCGAGCGCTGGCCGATCCATCGCGATCCTCCGGCGTTCGGCGACCTCTCGCCGAAGATCGAGATCTTCGAGTCGGGCATCAAGGTCATCGATCTGATCGCCCCGTACGTGCGCGGCGGCAAGATCGGTCTCTTCGGCGGCGCCGGCGTCGGCAAGACGGTGCTGATCCAGGAGCTGATCAACAACATCGCGAAGCAGCACGGCGGCGTCTCGGTCTTCACCGGCGTCGGCGAGCGCACGCGTGAGGGCAACGACCTCATCATCGAGATGACGGAGTCGGGGGTCATCGACAAGGTCGCACTCGTGTACGGCCAGATGAACGAGCCGCCGGGCGCGCGGCTGCGCGTCGGTCTCTCGGGCCTCACGATGGCTGAGTACTTCCGCGACCAGGGCCAGGACGTCCTGCTCTTCATCGACAACATCTTTCGCTTCGTGCAGGCGGGCTCCGAAGTGTCGGCACTGCTCGGTCGCATGCCGAGCGCGGTCGGCTACCAGCCGACGCTCGCGACCGAGATGGGGCAGTTGCAGGAGCGAATCACGTCGACGCGTACCGGCTCGGTGACGTCGGTGCAGGCGATCTATGTCCCCGCCGATGACCTGACCGACCCGGCGCCTGCGAACACGTTCGCGCATCTCGACTCGACGACCGTGCTCTCGCGCGCGATCGTCGAGAAGGGCATCTATCCCGCGGTCGACCCGCTCGACTCAACCTCGCGTGCGTTGCAGCCGGGCATCGTGTCCGACGAGCACTACCGCACCGCGACGCGCGTCCAGGAGACGCTGCAGCGGTACCGCGACCTGCAGGACATCATCGCGATCCTCGGGATCGACGAGCTCTCCGACGAGGACAAGCTCGTCGTGCAGCGTGCGCGCAAGATCGAGCGCTACCTCTCGCAGCCGTTCCACGTCGCCGAGGTGTTCACCGGCACGCCCGGCCAGTACGTGAAGCTCGAGGACACGATCCGCGGCTTCACCGAGATCCTCGACGGCAAGCACGACGACCTGCCGGAGCAGGCGTTCTACATGGTCGGCCCGATCGAGGAGGCCGTCGAGCGCGGCAAGGCGCTGGCAGGCGAGGAGCCCGACGACGCAGCGAAGCGCGAAGCCGAGGAGCAGGGCGAGGCCGTGGAGGACCTCGAGACCGACGCGGCGGCGTAAATGGCCGACCATCCGCTCTTCAGCGTCTCGGTCGTGACGCCGGAAGGCGCCGCGTTCGAGGGCGACGCCGAGATGATCATCGTTCCCGGCGCGGCCGGAGAGATCGGCGTGCTCGCGCGCCACGCGCCGCTTGTGGCGCTGCTGAAGGCGGGCTCGACGCGCGTCCATCTTGGCGACGGCAGCGTCCAGGAATTCGCGACCGGCTACGGGTTCTTCCAGGTGCTCGAGGACCGCGCGATCGCTCTCGTCGACGACGCGATGAAGGCGGACGACATCGACGACGAACGCGTCCAGCGCCGGCTCGAGGAGGCGCAGACAGAGCTCGAAAAGGTCGACCGCGGCGAGTCGGACGCCGACCGCTGGCAGCTCGAGCAGCGGATCGCGCACGCGGAGAACATGCTCCGCGTCTCAGGGCACTCGGGCTAGCGCTTCGGCGCGAAGCCGTACAGCTTCGCGTAGCCGACGACGTACAGGTGGCGCTTGTCGGCGACGACCGGCGTGTACTTCCCGTCGGGGAAGGTCCAGAGGAGCTCCCCGTTGCGTGCGTCCAGCGCGTATGTTCGACCCCGCTTGGCCGACTTCGAGAGCGTCGCGAAGTAGACGACGCCGTTGATCACCGTTCCCGACCCGGAGATCGGGCCGTCCGCCTTGAAGCTCCACTTCGTGTCGCCGGTCTCGGCGTCGAACGCGTAGAAGGTATGGCTGTAGGAGCCGATGAGGACGAGCTGGTTCCAGATCGCGGGCGACCCGTAGACGAAGCCGCCGGTGCTGTGCGACCAGCGCCGCTTGCCGCTCGTCGCTCCGAACGAATACACCTTGCCGTCCGTCGACCCGATGTAGACGCGGCCGTACGCTGCCGACGGCGTCGAGTAGAACCGCCCATGCCCGAAGAGGCGCGAGTCGCCCGACGCGCGCCAGAGCCGGTGGCCGTTGCGCGCGCTGAACGCGTACACGTGTCCGTCGTACGAACCGACGTAGAGCCGGCTTCCGCTCACGGCGACGCCGCCCTTCACGGCACCGCCCGTGTGCGCCGTCCATTCGATGTGGCCTGTCCGCGCGTCGATCGCGTACACCTTGCCCTGCCAGTCGCCGACGTAGAGCCGGTCGCCGACGATCACCGGTGATGTCTCGCTCGCACCGATGTGCGTCTTCCATCGCAAGCGGCCGTTACCGACCTCGAGCGCGACGATCTCGCCGTCCGCGGGCTTCTTCCTGGTGCACGGGATCTTGTTGAGGAAGACCTCGTAGACCGTGCCGTGCTTGTAGTCGCCGACCGCCGGCGACGCCGCCTGGCAGCGGTGCGTGCTGTACGACCAGGCTCGCGCACCCGTCTTGGTCGAGACCGCAAGGACGCGGCCGCCGCCGTCGGCAACGTAGAGGCGGCCGTACGCGATCGCCGGCGGGAACTCGAGCAGCGACGCGCCGCCCGCGGTCCAAATGCGCTTGAACGGGGGCTGCAGGTCGACCGACGGGCCGACGTGACTGCGCTCCGAGTCGTAGCCGAACTCCGGCCAGATGATCTGCTGCTTCGGTGCCGGCGGCGGCGGGATCGGGATCGACTCGGTCGTGTTGAACTCAGTCGTCGAGCCGCGGACGTCGCTGCCCATGCGATGCTTGTAGACGTAGTACCCGGCGGCCGCCGCGGCGACGATCAGCACGATGAGCGCCGCAGCGAGCTTTTTCATGGCTCCAGCGAGTCGACCACCGGAAACTGTGCGCGACCGTCGACGCAGTCGGATGCGAAGAGCGCCGCGCCGATCGAGCCGGTGAAGAGCGAGTACCGGCCGGGGAGGCGTTGTGCCTGCTCGAGGGCGTGCATTGCAAATGCGCGTGCGCGTTCGAGCCAGAGTTCGTCTCCGGTGCGCTCGAACGTCTTGAGCAGGGCGAATCCGTTGCCGGAGGTGCCGTGGCAGATCCCGGCGCCCTTCTCGTCGCCGGCCGGTCCGGCGTCGAAGACCAGCTGTGCCGCGGCGAGAAGCAGATCCTCATCGAGATACGACGCGGCATGCGCGACGATCCCGGGAGCGCCAACGCACCACTGAAGCCTGCCGAGGTCGCCCCAGTTCGCGTAGCCGTCCTCGATGTTCGCGCGCTCGCGGAGGATGTCCGCCGCGTTGCCGATCTCACCGAGCGCGACGACGTTGCCGACGAGGCCATGGATCGGCGAGAGCCCGCGCCACGTCTCGCCCCAAAGGTGCTGCGTCCAAAGGCCGTCGGCGTCTCGCTGTGCGCGCAGCGCGCCCTCGCTTTCGACGACAGCGTCTGCCCACGCGGCGCTGCCGGTGCGCGCATGGATGGCCCGAGCTGCGAGCAGCGTGCCGGGCGCGCCCCACATCAGCTCGTTCGCGGGGTTCTCCAGGTTGCCGTGGACAAGGTCTAGAAGCTCGGCCTCGAGGGTGTCCGTTGGACCGAGCTGCCAGGCCACGAGCGCGATGCCCGTCTCCCCGCAGAGCAGCCCGGAGCGCTTCTGCTCCGGAAGGATTTCGCTCTCGACGTAGTCCGGCGCGGTCCGAAACAGCTCGAGCGCCCGCTTCGCGGCAGCCTGCAGATCGAGCGTCGACCCGCAGCCGCGCAGTCGCAGGCGTTGCAGCGTCCAAACGACCCCGGCGGCACCAACGTAGAACTTCTTGAGCGGCAGAGCCGCGCCGTATCCGTCCCACTCATGTGCCGGCCACAGCAGATCGGGCGAGTACGCGCGCTCGGCATCCGCGACCAGCGCCTGCACGGCATCCCGTGCACGCGCCTCACTCCACGTCGTCTCCGTCAGCGGCTCGTGAAGCTCGGGTGCGTAGAGCACCGTCGGCCTCAGGCGGTCTGCAGGCGGCTGAGGAGATCGTGGAACGCCGGGATGTACATCGTCTCGACATATTCGATCACCATCCGGTTCGTGTTGAACCGCGCGCCGAGCTGCGCGATGGAGTTGCGCATCAGCTCGAGCCAGCGCGACCGGTCGTAGTAGGCGGGGATGACTTCGCGCTCGAGCACGTCGTAGAGCGCGGACGAGTCGGCGGCATCTTGCGCCGCGTCGTCCGCGGCGATCCAGTTGCCACCGATTGCGAAGCCGGTGTCGGGCGAGTAGCCCTCCACCCACCAGCCGTCGAGGATCGAGCAGTTGACGACGCCGTTCAGCGCCGCCTTCATGCCGGACGTCCCCGACGCTTCGAGCGGCCGGCGCGGGTTGTTGAGCCAGACATCGACGCCCTGCACCAGCAGGCGCGCGATCGAGATCTCGTAGTCCTCGATGAATGCGACGCGCCCAGACGAGCGCGCATCGTGGACGAACCGGGCGAGCTTCTGGATGAGCGCCTTGCCGCCCTCGTCTGCCGGGTGTGCCTTGCCCGCAAGCACGATCTGGATCGGCCGCTCCGCGTCCCCCAGCAGCCTTGCAAGCCGGTCGGCGTCGCTGAACAGCAGGTCGGCGCGTTTGTACGTGGCGAAGCGCCGCGCGAACCCGATCGTCAGGACGTTCGGATCGAAGTGGGCGCCCCCGCGTGCCGCGAGCCCTGCGAGCAGGCGCGACTTTGCCTCGGTATGTGCGCGCCAGAGTTCGTCGGCGGTGAGCTCGTAGGCTCGCGCGAAGTCTGGTGTTGCAGTGTCTTCTTCGGTTCCGAGCAGCCGGTCGAGCTCGTCCGCGATCCATGTTCGCGCGTGCACGCCGTTCGTGATCGAGCCGATCGGCACGCCGTCGATCGAGCGGTCGGGCCACAGGCCGTGCCACATCTCGCGCGACACCTCGCCGTGCAGCGCGGAGACGCCGTTCGCGTACGACGACGTGCGCAGTGCGAACGGCGTGAGGCCGAAAGCCTCGGACACGCCCGTGCGGCCGAGTGCGGCGAACTCGTCCCATGTGTAGCCGCAGCGCTGCACGAGCGGGGCGACGTTCTGCTCGACGAGCCACGCGTCGAAGATCTCGTTGCCCGCCGGGACCGGCGTGTGCGTCGTGAAGACGGTCGAGGCGCGCAGGCGGTCGGTCGCGGCGTCGCGCGCGAGGCCGCCGTCCTCGACGAGCTCGCGGAGGCGCTCGAGCTGCAGGAACGCCGAGTGACCTTCGTTCATGTGGAAGACGGCAGGGTCGAGCCCGAGCGAACGCAGTGCACGAACGCCGCCGACGCCGAGGACGAGCTCCTGGCGGAGCCGGTGACGCCGGTCGCCGCCGTACAGGCGGTCAGTGATGCGGCGCGCCCAGTCCGGGTTCTCGTCGACCTCGGTGTCGAGCAGGTAGAGCGGGATGCGGCCGACCTGCACGCGCCAGACGCGGGCCTCCACCGGCGTAAGTACGCCGTCATCGTCGGCGAGGTCGACCGTGGCACGTGCCTCCTCGGCGCTCATCGGTAGCAACGACGGATCGTTCTCGGGATAGCGCTCGCCCTGCCAGTCGCTTTCGTCGAGCTGCTGGCGAAAGTAGCCCTCGCGGTAGAAGAGGCCGACGGCGACGAGCGGGACGCCGAGGTCCGAGGCGGACTTCAGGTGGTCGCCCGCGAGGATCCCGAGCCCGCCTGAGTAGATCGGGAGGCTCTCGTCCAGGCCGAACTCGGTCGAGAAGTACGCGACCGAGAAGCGTTCGTCCTCGCGCCTTCCCTGCCACCACGTGCTGCGTGCCGCCTCGGCGTCGAGCTCGGCGAGCACCTGCCCGACGTGCTCGAGGAACGCCGGCTCGCCGAGCGCGTCCGTCAGACGACCGTCGTCGACCTCGGCGAGGAGCGCGGTCGGGTTGTCGCCGAGCTCGGCGAAGCGGACGGCGTCGAGCTCTGCGAAGAGCGAGCGGGCGCCGGGTAGCCAGCTGAACCAGAGGTTCTCGGCAATCCGCTGCAGCGCGTCACGGAGCGACGCAGGGTTGTCGATGTGGCTCATAGGTGAAAGAACGTTCGTGAACTGTCCGGACGACAGGCAGACACTAGCGATGGAGGCGTTGCTAGCCTTCGTTTACCCGGAAAGCTTTGACAGGCAGCTTGGCGACCGGGTTAACAAACGCCTAAAGAGCCCGAGGGCGCGGACCGCGCTCCCGGGTCGACGGGAGCGATGTGCAGGTGACGGAAGCGCGCATGGAGCTTGAATCGATTCTCCGCGAGCGGATCGCCGTGCTCGACGGCTCGTGGGGCGTGCTCATCCAGCGCGAGCTGCGCGGGGAGGAGGCGTACCGCGGCGAGCGCTTCCGGAACCACTCCCACGACGTGGCGGGCGACCCCGACCTCCTGAACATCACCCGGCCCGAGGTCGTCTCGCGGATTCACAACGACTACTTCGAAGCCGGCGCGGACATCGCGACGACGAACACCTTCACCGCGACGACCATCGGCCAGCACGACTACGCGTTCGACGCCGACGTCGTCCGCGAGATGAACGTCGAGGGCGCGCGACTTGCGCGGCGGGCCGCCGACGAGTGGACGACCCGCACCGGCCGGCCGCGGTTCGTCGCCGGGTCGGTCGGCCCGCTGAACGTGACGCTGTCGCTCTCGCCGCGCGTCGAGGATCCCGCGTATCGCGCGGTCACGTTCGACTCCGTGCGTGATGCATACGCGCATCAGATCGCCGCGCTGCGCGACGGCGGCGTTGACTTGCTGCTCATCGAGACGGTCTTCGACTCGCTGAACGCGAAGGCGGCGATCGTCGCGGCGCAGGAAACCGCGCCCGAGATCCCGCTGTGGCTGTCCTTCACGGCGATCGACAAGAGCGGGCGGAATCTCTCCGGGCAGACCGCCGAGGCGTTCTGGGTCTCCGTCGCGCATGCGAAGCCGCTCATCGTTGGCGTCAATTGCTCGCTTGGCGCGAATGAGATGCGTCCGTTCGTCGAGGACATTGCGGGTATCGCGACGACGTGGCTCGCGTGCTATCCCAACGCGGGGCTGCCGAACGAGATGGGGCTGCATGACGAGCAGCCCCACGACACGAGCCGCATGCTCGGGGAGTTTGCACGCGAAGGTCTCGTCAATATCGTCGGCGGCTGCTGCGGCACGACGCCGGATCACGTCCGTGCGATCGTGGCCGCAGTCGAAGGTGCCGCGCCGCGCGTCTTGCCGGGCGGTGACGGAGTCACACGGTTCAGTGGGCTCGAGCCGTTCGCGATCACCGAGGACACGAACTTCGTGATGATTGGCGAGCGGACGAACGTCACCGGTTCCGCGCGGTTCCGCCGCCTGATCGAGGCCGACGACTTCCAGGCCGCGCTCGATGTCGCATTCGAGCAGGTGCGCGGCGGTGCGAACCTCGTCGACGTGAACATGGACGCCGACCTGCTCGAGGGCGAGCAGGCGATGACGACGTTCTTGAACCTGATCGCGACCGAGCCCGAGGTCGCGCGGGTGCCGATCATGATCGACAGCTCGCGCTGGTCCGTGCTCGAGGCAGGGCTGAAGTGCCTGCAGGGCAAAGGCATCGTCAACTCGCTGTCGTTGAAGGAAGGCGAGGAGGCGTTCCTCGAGCAGGCGCGCGTCGTGCGACGGTACGGAGCCGGCGTCGTCGTGATGGCGTTCGACGAGCAGGGCCAGGCCGACACGGTCGCGCGTAAGGTCGAGATCTGTGAGCGCGCATATGCGTTGCTCGTCAACGAGGGCTTCCCGCCCGAGGACATCGTCTTCGACCCGAACGTGCTCGCCGTCGCGACCGGGATCCCCGAGCACGACGAGTTCGCGAAGGCGTTCATCGAGGCGCTGCCGCTGATCAAGGAGCGTTGTCCGGGCTCGAAGACAAGCGGTGGCATCTCGAATCTGTCGTTCTCGTTCCGCGGGAACAACGTCGTCCGGGAGGCGATGCATTCCGCGTTCCTCTACCACGCGATCCGCGCAGGCCTCGACATGGGCATCGTCAACGCCGGCCAGCTCGTCCTCTACCAGGACATCGAGCCTGAGCTGCTGGAGCGCGTCGAGGATGTGGTGTTCAACCGTCGCCCTGACGGCACCGAGCGTCTCGTCGAGCTGGCCGAGCGAGTGCGCGGGGAAGGAACCCGGCGCGAGCTCGATCTCTCGTGGCGGGAGGCTCCGGTCGAAACGCGCCTCTCGCATGCGCTCGTGCACGGGATCGTCGACTTCATCGAGGAGGACGCAGAGGAGGCGCGACAGCAGTACGACCGGCCGC
This sequence comes from Gaiellaceae bacterium, assembly GCA_036496545.1. Taxonomy (GTDB): domain Bacteria; phylum Actinomycetota; class Thermoleophilia; order Gaiellales; family Gaiellaceae; genus Palsa-739. The sequence continues at coordinate 45,847 of DASXKX010000013.1, forward strand.
TCGACGTGATCGAGGGCCCGTTGATGGCCGGCATGGCGATCGTCGGCGACCTCTTCGGTGCAGGGAAGATGTTCCTGCCGCAAGTCGTGAAGAGCGCGCGGGCGATGAAGCGTGCGGTCGCCTACCTCGAGCCGTACATGGAGGAGGAGAAGAGCGGCGCGGGCCGCGTGCAGGGGCGTGTCGTGCTCGCGACGGTGAAGGGCGACGTCCACGACATCGGCAAGAACATCGTCGGTGTCGTGCTCGGCTGCAACAACTACGAGGTGCACGACCTCGGCGTGATGGTTCCGGCGGACGTCGTGCTCGACACGGCAGCGAAGGTCGACGCCGACGTCGTGGGATTGTCGGGACTGATCACGCCGTCGCTCGACCAGATGGTCGATGCCGCGCACGAAATGGAGCGCCGCAGGCTCGACCTGCCGCTCCTGATCGGCGGCGCGACGACGTCGCGCCAGCACACGGCGGTGAAGATCGCGCCGGAGTACTCACAGCCGGTCGTGCACGTGCTCGACGCATCGCGCGTCGTTTCCGTCGTGTCGGCGCTGCTCGATCCGGTTCGGCGCGCGGAGCTCGACGCCGGCAACCGCGAGGTACAGGAGCAGCTCCGCCTGCAGCATGCGGAGAAGCAGCGCAAGCCCCTGCTCTCGCTGGCCGAGGCGCGGGAGAACCGGCCGGATCTCGATTTCGGCGGGGCGCTCACCCAGCCGTCCTTCGAAGGCCTGCGGCTCGTCGAGCCGTCGCTCGAGGCGCTCCGCGACTACATCGACTGGCAGTTCTTCTTCTACGCGTGGGAGCTGAAGGGCAAGTTCCCAGAGATTCTTGACCGGCCGGAGGCGCGCGAGCTGTACGACGACGCCACGGCCGTGCTCGACGAGATCATCCGGGACGGCTTACTGACAGCACGCGGCGTCTACGGGCTCTGGCCCGCGTCGTCCGACGGCGACGATATCGTTGTCCATCATGACAACGGACCCACGCGCTTCTGCTTCCTCCGCCAGCAGTCGGCCTACGGCGACTCGCGGCCGAACCGTTCGCTCGCGGACTTTGTCGCGCCGGAAGGCGACCACATCGGCGCGTTCGCGGTCACCGCCGGCATCGGCCTCGAGGAGCTCTCGGCCCGTTTCGAGGCCGAGCACGACGACTACCGCTCGATCATCGCGAAGGCACTCGCCGACCGCCTGGCCGAGGCGTTCGCCGAGTACCTGCACGAGGTCGCGAGACGCGAGTGGTACGAGCGCGGGGGCAAGCTCACGAACGAACAATTGATCGCAGAGCGCTTTCGCGGCATCCGCCCGGCGTTCGGGTATCCCGCCTGCCCTGACCACAGCGAGAAGCGGAAGCTCTTCGACCTGCTCGGTGCCGAGGACGCCGGCATCACGCTCACGGAGTCGTTCGCGATGATCCCGGGCGCAAGCGTGAGCGGCATCTACCTCGGGCACCCGGAGGCGCGCTACTTCTCCGTCGGGCGCGTCGGGCGCGACCAGGTCGAGGACTACGCCGCGCGCAAGGGAGAGCCGTTCGCGGAGGTCGAGCGCTGGCTCCGGCCTAACCTCGCGTACGAGCCGGGCGGCGACCCGGCTCCGGTCACCGCCTGACGCGCGACGGCAGCCTGTAACGGGAGCGACGAGCGGCACAACAAGGAGTTAACCGGTACCGCCGCGTACTGGGGTAAGGTGCTGCGAGGCGCCTGGACGGCGCCGCTTTTTCTGACGCATGCGGACGACGCTGAAGAGAGGGATGGGTCGCGCCGCGACCCTCAACGGCAACGGTCGTGCGGTGCTCCCGCCCACGGTGGCCGAGCCGATGCGCCGGTACCAGCCGCCCCCTCCGCCGCCGCGCTCGACCGGCCGCCTGATCGGCAAGGTTTTCGGCTGGATCGCGCTCGCGGTGCTCGTGATCGGCTCCGGCCTCGCCGGCGGGCTCTACCTGTACGGCCACGAGACCCTCCAGGGGCTGGCCGCGAAGACACCCGAGGCGAAGGCGTCGGCGAAAGACCTGCATCCGGTCGCGACGCCCTCCGAGCCTGCGACCGCGCTCATCGTCGGCTTCGATCAGCGTGCCGGCGCCGACAAGGACACGGCCTCGGAGTCCCGGTCGGACACGATCATGCTCGTCCGAGCGGACCCGACGAATAACACGCTCTCGCTGCTCTCGTTCCCACGCGACCTGATCGTGCCGATTTACTGCAACGGCTCGGAATTTCCGCGGACGACCGACCGGATCAACTCCGCCTGGACGACCTGCGGTGAGCGCGGGACGCTCGACACGGTCGCGCATCTGACCGGGATCCCCGTCAACTACCTGATCACGGTCGACTTCCACGGCTTCAAGCTGCTCGTCAACAAGCTCCACGGCGTCTACGTCGACGTCGATCACCGGTACATCAACACCGTGGGCGGCCCCGGCGGGTTCGCGAAGATCGACCTGATGCCGGGCTACCAGAAGTTGAACGGCCAACAGGCGCTCGACTTCGTCCGGTTCCGGCACACCGACTCCGACCTGTACCGCCTTGCGCGGCAGCAACTCTTCCTCGAGGCGCTCAAGGACCGGCTCGCGAGCAGCCTCTCGCTCACCGAGATCCCGCAGATTCTCGGCGCGGTGAAGCAGAGCGTCGTTGTTGTGAAACCGGGCGCCGGGGCCCCCACGTTCGGTGAGATCGAGTCCTACGCGGGTCTTGGTTATCACCTTCCGCCGGGCAACATCTTCCGCGTCTCGATCGACAATGTGCAGTCCTGCGGCGCGTTCAATGCCGAGATCTGCGCGCAGCCGAGCGACATTACGAACGCCGTCGACACGTTCATGCATCCCGATCCGACGATCTCGAATCGCGCGGATCGTGCAGCGCTCGGCCTCAAGCAGAAGCACGTGAGAACAAAGGCTCTCAAGCCGAGCGAGATCTCGACGCTCGTCCTCAACGGGACGACCGAGGGCGGCCTGGCGGCGAACACGTCGTACGAGCTCGCCGTCGCCGGCTTCCACACGGTGCAGCTGCCGGCGTCGATCTCGGCGAATACGCCGGTCCAGAACTACACGCGGACGAACGTCTACTACGACCCGGTGCAGGCGAACGCAAAGCTCGCCGCGTCGCAACTGAAGGTAGCGATCGGCGCCGGCACCGTGATCAAGGCGCTGCCGCCCCAGATCGCTCCACTCGCGGAGCAGGCGGGCAACCCGCTCGTCGTCGTCGCGCTCGGGACGAGCTTCAGCGGCAAGATCATCGACCCGCAGACGCACATCCAGAAGCCGCCGCCGCACCAGCCGCCGAACGTCAGGAACGATCCCGGCGCAACAGAGTCGTTGCTGCGGGAGGCCCAACCACATTTCCGCGTGATGGTTCCGAATGTGATCGAGCGCAGCTCGCAACTCTCAACGCTCGAGCCCGTCCGGGTCTTCAAGCCGGTGCGGGACCATCCCGAATTGCGTGAGGTTGCAATGACGTTCGTGACCGGCGCCAGTAACGTTTACTGGCAGGTGATCGAGACGAACTGGTCGGACGCGCCGATCCTTCGCCACCAGACGGGCACGTACCGGATCAAGGGGCGGCGTTACCAGCTCTTCACGAGCGGCGGCCACATCCACATGGTCGTCCTGCGGCGCGGCAACGGGACCTACTGGGTCGTGAACACGCTCCGCGACGAGCTCTCGAACGAGACGATGCTCGCGATCGCCAAGGGCCTCGTCCTGCTTCGGAAGTAACCTAGCCCCGTGGCGAGAATCTGCATGTTCGGGGCGGGTTACGTCGGCCTGGTCACGGGCACGTGCTTCGCCGACCTCGGCCACGAGGTCGTGATCCGTGACGTCGTCCCGGAGCGGATCGAGCGGCTGCGTGCAGGGGAGATCCCGATCTACGAACCCGGGCTCGACGCCGTGATCGAGCGCAACGCCGAGCGCGTCTCGTTTGCACTCGACGTCCGCGAAGCGGTCGACGGCGCCGACTTCCTCTACGTCGCGGTCGGGACGCCGCCACTCGAGTCCGGCGATGCCGACCTCCGCGCAGTGTGGTCGGTGATCGACGAGCTGCCGGTGGATCTACCGGGCCGCCCAATCCTTGTCATGAAGAGCACGGTGCCCGTCGGCACCGGCGACAACGTGCGCGCCCGCCTCGACGCGCGCGGGCTGACGAATGTCGGCTACGTCTCGAACCCGGAGTTCCTGGCGGAAGGCAGCGCGATCGACGATTTCATGAGCCCCGACCGGATCGTCGTCGGCGCGTTCGAGCCTGCGGACGCGGAGCGCGTCGTCGGGCTGCATACCGGAATCGAGACCGAGGTCGTGCGCACGGATGTCTCGTCCGCCGAGCTCGTGAAGCTCGCAGCCAACGCGTTCCTCTCGACGCGCATCAGCTTCATCAACGAGATAGCGAACGTGTGCGACCTCGTCGGCGCCGACGTCGTCGACGTTGCGAAAGGCGTCGGGCTCGACCATCGGCTTGGTCCACATTTCTTGCGCGCGGGTCTCGGATTCGGCGGAAGTTGTTTTCCGAAAGATGTGACGTCCCTCAAACAGCTCGCCGGCAACAGCGGCTACCAGTTCATGCTCCTGCACGCGGTGTGGGAAGTGAACGAGCTGCAGAAGCGCCGCGTCGTGCAGAAGCTGCAGAAGCATCTCGGCTCGCTGCGCGGCAAGACGGTTGCGCTCCTTGGCCTCGCCTTCAAGCCGAACACCGACGACATGCGTGAGGCGCCGAGCCGCGTGATCGCCTACCGCTTGCTCTCCGAAGGCGCCGAGGTGCGGGCGTGGGATCCCGTCGCGCGGCCGGAGGACCTGCACGGCATCGAGCTGTCCGACTCGATCCTCGACGCGGTGCGCGACGCGGACGCGGCAGTGATCGTCACGGAGTGGCCGGAGCTCAAAGCGATCGCATCATCTGAGATGCGCGACGTGATGGCGCGTCCGGTCATCGTCGACGGCCGCAACCTGCTCGACCCGGTTGCGACGCGCGCCGCAGGTTTCATCTACGAGGGCATCGGCCGCCCACGACACGCCTCACCGCCGGAGCCACAGGCCGCGCCCGACCCGGAGCTCAGCCTCTGATGGAGGCGCTGCTCCTCGCGGGCGGCAAGGCAGAACGACTCGGAGAAGCGGCGCAGGGACTCCCGAAACCGCTCGTGCCTGTCGCCGGCTTCCCGCTCGCCGAGTACAGCGTCGGGCGGCTCATCGCAGCCGGCGTCACGCGCGTGATCGTCGCCTGCCGCGCCGGGCAGGAGGAGGCGTTCGTCAACGCTCTCGCCGGGTTCGGCGCCGAGATCGAGGCTGTCGGCGAAGAGGAGCCGCTCGGCCGCGGCGGTGGTCTCAGGCTCGCAGCGTCGAAGCGGCGGGAGAACGGCACCGTGCTCGCGCTGAACGGCGACGAGCTGCTCGACGTCGACTTCCCGGCGCTGCTCGCCGAGCACGAACAGTCACAGGCGGCCGCGACAATCGTTGTTGCGCAGGTGCGCTCGCCCTTCGGCGTCGTCGCGCTCGAGGACGACGGCCGCGTGACAGGCTTTCGAGAGGCGCCGCTCCTCGATGACTGGGTCAACACCGGCGTCTATGCCCTCTCACCCGAAGCTGTCGACCGCCTCCCCGATCGCGGCGACCACGAGCAGAGCACGTTTCCCGAGCTCGCCGGCGAGGGCACGCTCCGAGGCTTCCGTCACGGCGGTGTCTGGCTCACGGTGAACACGCCGAAGGACCTCCGCCGTGCCGCCGAGTTCATGGAGGAGCATCCCGAGTGGAGGCCAAAGCGGCGACCGTCATGAGCATCGACTCGCCGAACTTCGAAGGGCTCGACCGCTGGATGTTCGAACCGCAGCGCGTCGAGAAGCCGTGGGGCTACGAGCTGATCTGGGCGCATGCCGACGCGTACGTCGGGAAGATCCTCTTCGTCCGCGCCGGCCACTCGCTCAGCCTCCAGTTCCACAACGAGAAGGATGAGAGCTGGTACGTCCAGTCCGGCCGCGCACAGCTCGAGCTCGGCGAGGTGGGGCAGGGGGCGCTCAACCATGAGGTGATCGGCGAGGGCGCGTCGTTCCACTTCGTGCCGGGCACGGTCCACCGCGTCACCGCGCTCGAGGACACGACGATCCTCGAAGTCTCGACCCCGCAGCTCGACGACGTCGTCCGGCTCGAGGACGCGTACGGACGGGAAGGTACGAGCGAACCCTGACACGCTCGTGGTAACCTTTGCCCGATGGACGGGCTGAAGGTCTCCGAGGCGGGCACCCACACGGGCTGGTCCCCGCGGATGCTCCGCTATCTCGAGCATCTCGGCCTCGTCTCGCCGCACCGCACCTCGGCCGGCTACCGGCTCTACGGGCTCCGGGAGCTGAACCAGCTCCGGTCGCTCGCCGAGCTGCGCCAGCGGCACGACATCGAGATCTCCGACCTCGTCTTCGCGGCGCGGCTCAGGCGCGAGCCCGAGCTCCGCAAGGCGGTCGACGCGTGGCTCGCCGGCGCCGATGACCTCGCCTGGGTCGAATGGGAGCAGCGCAAGCAGGAGCGGCTACTCGCCGCCTAACCGAAAGGATCCATGGCAACTACGAAGCGTTACGACGTGAAGGACCTCGCGCTCGCCTCCGAAGGCAAGCGCAGGATCGAGTGGGCGGACCGGCAGATGCCCGTGCTCGCTGCGATCCGCGAGCGGTTCGAGCGTGAGCAGCCGTTGACCGGCTATCGCATCTCCGCCTGCCTGCACGTGACGACCGAGACGGCGAACCTCATGCGCACGCTGAAGGCCGGCGGCGCCGACGTCGTGCTCTGCGCGTCCAACCCGCTCTCGACGCAGGACGACGTCGCGGCGTCGCTCGTCGAGGACTTCGACATCTCTGTCTTCGCGATCAAGGGCGAGGATCACGAAACGTACTACTCGCACATCGAGGCTGCGGTCGACCACAAGCCGCACTTCACGATGGACGACGGAGCCGACGTGATCAGCGTCCTGCACTCCGCGCGCCGCGAGCAGCTCGGCGACATCATCGCCGGAACGGAGGAGACGACCACCGGCGTCATCCGTCTCAAGGCGCTCGAGGCGGAGGGCAAGCTCGGCTTCCCGATCATCGCCGTGAACGAGGCGCTGACGAAGCACATGTTCGACAACCGCTACGGCACGGGCCAGTCGACCGTCGACGGGATCATCCGCGCGACGAACGTGCTGCTCGCCGGCAAGCACTTCGTCGTCGCCGGCTACGGCTGGGTCGGCCGCGGTGTCGCGTCGCGTGCGCGCGGCATGGGCGCCCACGTGATTGTGACCGAGGTCGATCCGATGCGGGCGCTCGAGGCCACGATGGACGGCTTCGAGGTGCTGCCGATGGCGAAGGCCGCAGTCGTCGGCGACCTGTTCTGCACCGCGACCGGCGATAAGAACGTCATCGCGAGTGAGCACTTCACGCTCATGAAGGACGGCGCAATCCTCACGAACACCGGTCACTTCAACGTCGAGATCGAGATTCCGGCGCTGCGCGCGCTGGCGACCGAGACCCGGAAGGCGCGCGAGTTCGTCGAGGAGTTCACGCTCGCCGACGGCCGCCGCCTGTATCTCGTCGCCGACGGCCGGCTTGTCAATCTCGCGGCGGCGGAGGGCCACCCGGCACTCGTGATGGACATGTCCTTCGCGAACCAGGCGCTCGGTCTCGAGTACGCCGCGCAGCACGCGGGCGAGCTCGAGCGAAAGGTCTATCCGGTGCCGACCGAGATCGACAAGGAGATCGCCCGGCTCAAGCTGGAGACGATGGACGTCGAGATCGACGTCCTGACGGAGGAGCAGGCCAAGTACCTCGCCTCCTGGGACGAGGGCACCTGAGCCGATACCGCGGCGGTCATGTCTCGGACTCAGAGTCCCGGGCATGACCGCAAGCCCTCATGCGATCCTGCCGGCCGAACGGGACCTGGGTTGGACTCAGAGTCCAAGAAGTCGTGACGAAGCCGTGACGCGGCGATGACTGACATGTCCGAAAGCAGACCGTGAAAGCGATCATCCTCGCAGCCGGATACGCCACGCGGCTCTACCCACTGACGGAGACCGTTGCGAAGCCGCTGCTGCCCGTCGGCGGCCGGCCGATGCTCGACTACCTCCTCGACGCGATTCGCGAGGTTGACGAGATCGACGCGATCCACGTCGTCACGAATCGGAAGTTCGCGCAGGACTTCACCGACTGGGCAGAGCCGCACGCCGACGTGACGGTGCACGACGACGGCACGACGAGCGAGGACGACCGACTCGGCGCGATCGGCGACATCGCGTTCGTCATCGACCGTGCTGACCTCAACGCCGAAGACCTGCTCGTCATCGCCGGCGACAACCTGTTCGACTACAGCCTCGCCGACTACATCTCGTGGTGGCACGGCAAGGACGACGCGAGCGCCGTTGTCCTCTACGACGTCGGCGACCTCGAGCTTGTCAAGAAGTACTCCAGTGTCGACGTCGACAGCCACGAGCGGCTCACCGGCTTCAGGGAGAAGCCAGAGCATCCGACTTCGACGCTCGCGGCCACCGCTGCGTACATCTACAACCGCGCGCACGTCGCGCTGCTGCACACGTATCTCGCGGAGTCGAACGCGGCCGACCAGCCCGGCCTGTTCCTCGGCTGGCTCGTCCCACGTGCGCCGGTCTACGGCTTCACCGCACGTGGCGACTGGCGCGACATCGGCGACGCGAGCCAGCTGCTCGAAGCCGACAACGCGCTGCGAGAGCGCGCCGGGCTGCCAACCCGGACGGCGTATTCGCTCGACTAGGATCCCCGCTCGTGTCGGGCACGGAGCTGCAAGCCGAGGACATTCGCTGGAACCTGAGCGACCTCTGCGCGAACGCGGATGAAGCCCGCGCGCAGTGGTCGGCGCTCGTCGACCGCGCCCAGGACGTCGCGACACGCTACCGCGGCCGCATCGCCGAGCTCGACGCGCCCGCTATGCGCGCGCTGCTCGACGAGGTCGACGGCCTCGAACAGGATCTCTCGCGCCTCCAGGTCTACTCGTACCTCCGTCTCAGCATGGCTGCGACCGACGTCGAGGCGAACGACCTCGCGACGTTCTCGCGTGACCGCGGTGCCGAGATCGAGAACGCGCTCGTCTTCCTCGGCCTCGAGTGGATCGCGCTCGACGACGACCTCGCCGAGCGGCTGCTCGACTCGCCCGAGCTCGCGCCCTACGAGCACAAGCTGCGGGTCGAGCGTGAGGAGAAGCCGTACGTCCTGAGCGAGTCGGAGGAACAGGCGCTGAATGCGCGCCGCCCGACGGTCTCCGCCTGGCAGGCGCTGCACGACCGTCAAATCTCGACGCTCGAGATCCCATTCGACGTGGGGGAGGGGAACGAGCCGCACACGATCAGCCGGTTGCTCTCGTACCTCTACCGCGCCGACCGCGATCTCCGGCTGCGGTCAGTGACTGCGCTGTTCGAAGGCCTCGAGCCGCGCGCCGACGTGCTCGGGGCGTCCTACGACGCAGTCGTCGGCGACCGCCTGAGCATCGACCGCCTGCGCGGCTTCACGGATCCGATGCAGCCGACGAACATGGGCAACGAGCTCGACGGAGAGACGGTCGAGGCGATGATGAGCGCGACCGAGGAGGCGTACCCGATCGCGCGCAAGTGGTTCGCGGCCAAGGCACGACTGCTCGGCCTCGACAAGCTCGAGATCGCCGACCAGTACGCGCCGATCGGAAAGGCGAGGCTCTTCAGCTGGCCCGAGGCGGTCGAGATCGTCGACACGGCGTACACGCGGTTCTCGCCGCAACTCTCCGAGATCTTCCGCGCGTGCCTCGACGCAGGGCACGTAGACGTCCTGCCGCGACCGGGGAAAGCGGCGGGCGCGTACTGCACGTCAGTCTCGAAGTCGATCCTGCCGTACGTGCTGATGAACTACACGAACCGCCTGCGCGACGTGAGCACGCTCGCGCACGAGTTCGGGCACGCAACGCACAACGTGCTCTCGCTCCGCCGGCAGACGTGGCGCTCCCATCGTTGCGGAATCCCGATGGCGGAGGTCCCGTCGACGTTCGCACAGTCGCTCGCCGACGACTATCTGCTCGAGAACGAGTCCGACGTCGGCACGCGCGCCGCGCTCGCCGCCGACCGCCTCGAGAACTCGTTCGCCGCGATTTACCGGCAGACCGTCCTCGCGCGCTTCGAGCAGCGCGCCTACGCGACGCGAGCCGAGGGACTCTCACTAGCAACGGAGCGCCTGAACGAGCTCTGGGTCGAGGAGAATGCGCGCTACTACGGCGATGCGCTTGTGCTGCCCGACGGCTACGCGCTCGGCTGGTCGTACATCCCGCACTTCATCCACACTCGCTTCTACACGTACGCGTACTCGTTCGCGCAGCTCGTCGCGTTGTTGTTGTACCGGCGCTACCGCCGCGATCCCGAGGAGTTCACGCCGAAGTATCTCGAGCTGCTTGGCTTCGGTGGCTCCGCGTCGCCGGCGGAGCTCGTCGCACCGTTCGGACTCGACCTCCGGTCGGCCGATACCTGGCGCGAAGCCTTCGCAGAGCTGGACGCGCTTCGCGAGGAAGCCGAGACGCTTTCGGCACAGGCCGCGCAGTAGCGTCGGCTGTGTGCTCGACCTGCTGCTGCCGCGGCGCTGCGTCGTCTGCGGCGCGCCGCGCACCCTGCTCTGCAACGGCTGCCGCGACGGCCTCTCAAGGCTGGCGCCTCCACTCTGCGCGTGCTGCGGTGCGCCGACCGTCTGGCCGGTCGCCCGCTGCCGTGAGTGCGCCGGGCGCCGGCTCGCGTTCTCGCGGGCGCGTTCGGCGACCGAATACGACGCCTCGGTTCGCCGTCTCGTGCGGAGCTGGAAGGAGCGCGGCCTGCGCTCGCTCGGCACGGCCGCTGCGCTTGTGATCGTCGAGCGGGTCCCGGCTCCGGACGCCGACGTCGTGACATTCGTCCCGCCCGACCGTGGCCGCCGGCTCGAGCGCGGCTATCACCCGGCCGAGCAGCTCGCGCGCGCGGTGGCGTCGGCGTGGGGGCTGCCGTGCGAGAGCCTGCTCGCCCGCGCCGGCGGCGCCCGGCAGCGTGGCCTCTCACGCACCGAGCGCCGGCGCAACGTCGCGCACGCGTTCAGCGGCGACGCCGGCGGCCGCCGAGTCGTCCTCGTCGACGACGTCTACACGACGGGCGCGACCGCGCACGCCGCGGCGAGGGCGTTACGGACAGCGGTCGAGGTCGTCACCTTCGCGCGGGCCACACGCAGCTCTTAGCCATCGCTCACGTTTCGCTGGTTTGTTCTGACGGTGTTTTACGTGCGGTACCTCCGCAACGAGCTCTACCGCCGTCGCACACGCACGATCGTGACGCTCGTCGGGTTCGGTGTCGGCGTCGCGCTCGTCATCGCCCTCGCCAGCCTGGCGAGCGGGCTCAACCGCGCTCAGAAGAAGACGCTCAACCCGCTCGCGGACATCGGCACCGACCTGACCGTCACGCTCCAGCCGCAGCAGAGCCAGGCGGGCTTCGGCTTCGGCGGGGGAGGCGGCGGCGGCGGAAATCGCGATCTGATCGCCGCGAACCAGTCGGTGATCACCGACCTCTCGAAGCTCGGCAAGCCGGGGCAGCACTTCTCCCACGACTTCTTCCTGCCGGGCTCGCAGCTCCCCTTCAAGCAGACCTCGGCGAGCCAGATCTCGAAGCTCGCGAACGTCGCCCAGGTGACGACAGGGCTCACGCTGATCGCGGAGCACCAGCAGGGGATCGTCCCGAAGATCGTCGCGAAGTTCAAAACAGGCGGCCAGACGTTCCGGTTCAACCGCGACATCCCGCGCCCGACCGCGGCGCAGTTCCAGGCGATGCAGGCCTGCTTCGACAAGCTGCGCGCCAAGAACGGGGGCGGCAGCAGCAACAACGGCGGCAATGGCCAGAACGGCTTCGGCAACCGCGGCGGCGGCGGCTTCGGCGGAGGGGGCCGCGGCGCATTCGCCAAGTGCCTGCCCGCGAGCCTGCGCAAGCTGCGCACGCAGTTCACGACGCCGCAGCAGACTCTCAAGCAGGTGCTGAACCCGCCGCAGACGAACATCTCGACGGCCGCGTACACGATCGGCGGCGTCGATCCCTCGAGCTCGTCGATGGGCATCGTGACGACCTCGCAGGTCAGAAAGGGCCGCTTCCTCGGCTCCGCCGGCGGCCACGAGGCGGTCCTCTCGACGAGCTACGCCGCGAAGGAGAAGCTCAAGGTCGGCTCGTCGCTCGACCTGAACGGGACGACCTTCAAGATCGTCGGCCTTGTCGAGCCACCGCTCGGCGGTCAGAGCGCAGACGTCTACCTGCCGATCAAGCAGCTGCAGACGCTCGCGCATGAGACCGGCCTCGCCAACGTCGTGCTCGTCCGTGCGACGTCGAGCTCGAAGGTTGGCGCGGTCGAGTCTGAGATCAAGCGAGCGCTGCCGCAGGCGAGCGTTGCGAGCTCGAAGCAGGTCGCGTCGAAGATCAGCGGCTCCCTCGTCGACGCGTCGAAGCTCTCGCATGACCTCGGCCTGCTGCTGTCGATCCTGGCCGCGGCCGCGGCGTTCCTTGTCGCCGCGCTGCTCTCGGTGTCGTCGGTCGGCAAGCGCGTCCGCGAGCTCGGCACGCTGAAGGCGCTCGGCTGGACGCAGCGAATGGTCGTCCGCCAGGTCGCAGGCGAGTCGCTCGTCCAGGGCGTGCTCGGCGGCCTCTTCGGGATCGTCCTCGGCGTCGCCATCGCCCTCGTGATCGACGCGTTCGGTCCGCATCTGACCGCCAACGCGGCGACCGGCGGCAGCCTCTCGCTCTTCGGTGCGGGCGCCGACGCCGCGCGCACCGCGTCGAACTCCGTCTCGCTCTCCGCGCCGATCGGGATCGCCGCGGTCGCGATCGGCTTCGGCCTCGCTCTCCTCGGCGGGGTGATTGCCGGTGCCGCCGGTGCCCTCCGCGCGGCGCGCCTTCGCCCCGCCGACGCCCTGAGGCAGATGGAATGAGCCTGTACACGCTCGAAGGAGTCTCGAAGTTCTTCCAGCGCAGCCCGACGACGATCCGTGCGCTCGACGGCGTCGACCTCGAGATCGAGCCCGGCGAGTTCGTGGCGCTCGAAGGCCCGAGCGGGAGCGGCAAGACGACGCTCCTGCAGCTGCTCGGCGCGCTCGACCGGCCGAGCTCCGGACGTGTGCTGTTCGAGGGCTCGGACCTCGCGACGATCTCCGACAACGGTCTTGCGGAGCTGCGCCTGCGCTCGTTCGGCTTCGTCTTCCAGCAGTTCAATCTGATTCCGACGCTCACGGCCGTGGAGAACGTCGAGGCGAAGCTCGCACCCGTTGCCGGCAAGGATCCCGGCCTCCGCGTGCGTGCGCTCGCGCTGCTCGAGGAGGTTGGCCTGCTCGACCGAGCCGACCATCTGCCTGCCCATCTCTCCGGCGGCGAGCAGCAGCGGGTCGCGATCGCCCGTGCCCTGTCGGTCGAGCCGCGCGTCATCCTCGCCGACGAGCCGACGGGGAACCTCGACACGAAGACCGGCGCCGACGTGATCGAGCTGCTCGCCGGCCTCGCTGCCGAGCACGGCGCCACGATTGTGGTCGCCACCCACGATGCCGAGCTCGCGCAGCGCGCCCCGAGAAGGCTTGCAGTTCGTGATGGAAAGCTGGCAGCGCCCGTCTTCGGCTGAGTAGGGTTAGTCCAGAACTCAGCGGGCAGAGGAGGCGGGGATGCAGCTCGATGTCAAGGGCAAGAACCTCGAGGTCAGTGACTCGATCCGGGCCTACGCAGAGAAGAAGCTGGCCAAGCTCGACAAGCAGGTGTACCCGACGACGCGCGTCGAGGTCGAGCTCGCGGTTGAGAAGAACCCCTCGGTCGCGGCGAACCAGATCGCCGAAGCGACCGTGTGGCTCAAGGGGCACACGCTACGTGCGCGAGAGGCGACGCGCGACATGAAGGCGTCGATCGACGAGCTTGCCGAGAAGCTCATCCGGCAGATCCACGACGAGCGCGACAAGAAGGTGAGCAAGCGCAAGATCGACAAGCACGCGCTCGACGCGCAGGGCGTCCCCGAGAACCCGTAGTGGGTCTGTTTGGGCGGCGCGAGCCGTTGCACGAGCGGCTGGCGCGCGAAGGCGGGCTGGTCGAGAAGCCCGCGGCATCGCCGCGTCCCCTCTGGGGCGAGCCCGGCATCAGTGGCCTGTCCCGCCCGCGGCAGGCCGACGTTGTCGTTACGGCCGACGCGCCGGACATCGAGGGCGATTCGGCGCGGTTCGTCGTGCTTCCGGACGGGACGTTGCTCGTCGAGGACGGACCTGAGTCGTCGCTCGAGCAAATTGCTGCGGCCGTCGAGCAGGAGCTCCGCCCGCCGTACCGCGCGCGGGCCGTGCGCAGAAGCGAGACGATGTGGGCGGTCGAAGCGAAGCGGATCCAGGTCGTCGAGCTCCCGGACGCGCCCGCGGGCGACGCGATCGAGGTGACGCGCACCGACGAGGGGACGACGACGTCGGTCGACGGCCAGCGAATCTTCGGTTCGATGCCGGCGCTCGAGGAGCTCGGAGAGCAGCAGGGCCGCGATTTCGCAGTGCATGCCGAGCGGCTCGACGGCGACCTCTGGGAGGTCCGGGCAGCCGCGCTCTGACCGGTACCCTGGCTCTGTGCCCAACGACTACGGCGGATTCGAGCGCTTTCTCCGGTTCGGAGAGGGGCGCCGGGGAAAACGACTTCTTCAGCAGGCGGAATACATCGGGACCCTCGAGCCCGAGTTCGAGGCGCTCTCGGACGAGGAGCTCGCCGCGAAGACCGTCGAGTTCCGCGAGCGGCTTGCGAACGGGGAGACCCTCGACGAGCTGCTCTTCGAGGCGTTCGCCGCCGTGCGGGAGGCGTTCAAGCGGACCATGGACGTCCGCCTCTTCGATGTGCAGCTGATGGGCGGCATCGTCCTCCACGAGGGCGACATCGCCGAGATGAAGACCGGCGAAGGCAAGACGTTCGTTGCGACGCAGGCGATGTACCTCAACGCACTTGCAGAACGCGGCGTCCACCTCGTGACGACGAATGACTACCTCGCGCAGCGCGACCAGAAATGGACGGAGCCCGTCTTCAACATGCTCGGCATGCGCACCGCCTACATCGAGAACATGATGCCGTTCCAGCCGCGCAAGGAGGCGTACGAGGCCGACGTCACGTATGGGACGAACTCCGAGTTCGGCTTCGACTACCTCCGAGACAACATGTCGGTATCGCTCGACGGAGTCGTGCAGCGCGGCCACGCGTACGCGATCGTGGACGAGGTCGACTCGATCCTCATCGACGAGGCCCGGACGCCGCTGATCATCTCGGGCGAGCCGGAAACGGCTGCGCAGATCTACTACGACTTCGCGCGGGTCGCCGGGCAGCTGATCGCCTTCCAGTCGCATGTCGGCGACCCGAAGGGCGCGGCCGAGGCGGCGGGCGCCGACTACGAGTACGACGAGAAGCACAAGACAGTCGCCGTCACCGAGCAGGGTGTTGCGAAGGTCGAGCGCGCACTCCGCATCGAGAACCTGTATGCGCCGCAGAACTCGCAGCTCGTCAACCACCTCGTGCAGTCGCTGAAGGCGCAGTCGCTCTACAACCGCGATGTCGAGTACGTGATCCAGGACGGCGAGGTGAAGATCGTCGACGAGTTCACGGGCCGGATCATGGAGGGGCGCCGCTGGAGCGAGGGCCTCCACCAGGCGGTCGAGGCGAAGGAGGGCGTCCGGATCCAGGAGGAGCACCAGACGCTCGCCACGATCACGCTGCAGAACTACTTCCGCCTCTACGAGAAGCTCGCCGGCATGACGGGCACCGCAAAGACCGAGGAGAAGGAGTTCATCGAGATCTACAACCTGACCGTCGTCCCGATCCCGACGAACGTTCCCGTGGCGCGCGACGACCAGCAGGATCTCGTCTTCAAGACGAAGGAAGGCAAGTTCGAGGCGGTCGCGCGCGACATCAAGGAGCGCAACGACATAGGCCAGCCGGTGCTCGTCGGCACGATCGCGGTCGAGACGTCGGAGTACCTCTCGCAGCTGCTCACGCGGCAGGGGGTCAAGCACAACGTCCTGAATGCGAAGGAGCACGCGCGCGAGGCCGAGATCATCAAGGACGCAGGCGAGAAGGGCTCCGTCACGATCGCGACGAACATGGCGGGCCGCGGCGTCGACATCAAGATCGACGACGAGGTGCGCGAGCTCGGCGGCCTCTATGTGCTCGGCACGGAGCGTCACGAGTCGCGGCGCATCGACAACCAGCTCCGCGGCCGTTCGGGCCGCCAGGGCGATTCCGGCGCGACACGCTTCTACCTCTCGGGCGAGGACGACCTGGTTCGTCTCTTTGCGGGCGAGCGGATCAAGGGGATCATGGAGCGCTTCAAGATCCCCGAGGACCAGCCGATGGAGCACAAGCTCCTGACCCGTCAGATCGAGGGCGCGCAGAAGAAGGTCGAGGAGCAGAACTTCGTGATGCGCAAGAACGTCCTCAAGTACGACGACGTGATGAACCGTCACCGTATGCGCATCTACGAGCAGCGGCGCGACGTGCTCGAAGGCAACGACATGTCGGATCAGGTGCGCCTGTGGATCGACGAGCTCGTCGAGGCGACGGTGCACCAGTTCACGCAAGAGCCGTACTCGGAGGAGTGGGATCTCGACGGTCTCGTCAACACGATGGACTCGCTGTACAAGCAACCGAAGGACGAGCCGATCACGGCCGGCGAGCTGCGCGAGGACATCAACGACATCACGCGAGAGACCCTGATCGAAGACTTCCAGGAAGAGGCGCGGGAGGTCTATGGCGCGAAAGAGGCTGAGCTCGGGCCGGAGCTGATGCGCGAGCTCGAGCGCTTCGTGATCCTCCAGGTCGTCGACCAGCGCTGGCGCGAGCACCTCGAGAACATGGACTACCTGCGCGAGGGCGTGCACCTCCGCGGGATGGCGCAGAAGGATCCGCTCGTCGAGTACACGCGCGAGGGCGAGCGCATGTTCAACGAGCTCGGCGCGGCAATCCGCGGCGAGGTCGTGCTGCATCTATTCCACGCAGAGCTCGAGCCGGTGCCCGATCAGCAGCTCGCGCAGTCGCAGACGACGAACGGCTCGATCCAGTACCAGCACGAGACGGCGCAGGGTGCGCAGGCGATCGCGGAGGCGGGAGGCGGCCAGGCGGTCGCGGCGGGGGTTCCTTCGGCGACGGGCGTCGTGCAGGCGTCCCCGCATGAGAAACTCGGCCGGAACGATCCATGCTGGTGCGGGAGCGGCAAGAAGTTCAAGAAGTGTCACGGCGCATAGGCGCCGGCGTCGAGCTGCACGACCTTGCAAAGTCGTGGGGCCCGATCGAAGCCGTACGCGGTGTCGACATCTCTGTCCAGCCGGGCGAGACGGTCGCGCTGCTCGGCCCGAACGGCGCGGGCAAGTCGACGACGATCGACATGATGCTCGGCCTGTCCGAGCCGGATCGCGGCACAGTCGACGTGTTCGGGCTTCCGCCGCATGAGGCGGTGGCGAGCGGGCTCGTCGGCGCGATGCTCCAGACGGGAGCGCTGATCCGCGATCTGAAGGTACGGGAGCTGATGACGATGTTCGCGGCGCTCTATCCAGAGCCGCTGCCGGTCGACGAGACGCTCGCGCTCGTCGGCCTCGAGGACATCGCCGACCAGCTGACGCAGAAGCTCTCCGGCGGCCAGACGCAGCGCGTCCGCTTCGCGTTGTCGCTCGTGACGAACCCCGATCTGCTCGTGCTCGACGAGCCCACGGTTGCGATGGACGTCGAGAGCAGGCACGCGTTCTGGACGACGATGCGCGAACTCGCGTCGCGCGGCAAGACGATCTTCTTCGCGACGCACTACCTCGAGGAGGCAGACGACTACGCGGACCGCGCGATCCTGATGGCGCGAGGCTCGATCGTCGCCGACGGTCCCACGACCGAGATCAAAGCGATGGTCGGGACGCGGACGATCCGCGCGACGCTGCCGGGTGTTGAGCTTGCGCGGCTCGAGCAGCTGCCCGGCGTAATCGGCGCCGAGCGCCGCGGCGAAGCGGTCATGCTGCGCTGTTCCGACTCGGACGAGGCGATCCGTGCGCTGCTCGTCGCGTTCCCCGACGCGCGCGACATCGAGATCACGGGCGCAGGACTCGAAGAGGCGTTCCTCGAACTGACGACGGCGGCAGCAGCATGACGACGTACGTCCGGTACGAGCTGCTGCGCACCTTCCGCAATCGTCGGTTCGTGATCCTGTCGTTCGGCTTCCCGCTCGTCCTGTACTTCCTCATCGCCGGGCCGAACCGCAGCGAGTCGGACCTTGCGCACACGGGACTATCGGCGCCGCTCTACTTCATGGTCGGGCTCGCGGCGTTCGGAACGATGAACTCTGTGCTCGGTTCCGGCGCGCGCATCGCCGCCGAGCGGTCGGTCGGCTGGAACCGCCAGCTGCGGTTGACGCCGCTCTCGCCACGCGCGTACTTCCGGGCGAAGGTGCTGACCGGCTACGCGATGGCCGTCTGCACGCTCGGGCTGCTGTACATCGCGGGCGCGACGCTCGGCGTACATCTCGCCGCCGGCAATTGGGTGCGCATGACGGGGCTCATTCTCGTCGGGCTCGTGCCGTTCGCGGCGCTCGGCATCTGGCTCGGCCATGCGCTGAGCGTCGAAGCGGTCGGCCCGTCCACGGGCGGCATCACCGCGCTCTTCTCGTTCCTCGGCGGCGTGTGGTTCCCGATCACGAGCGGCGCGCTGCACGACATCGCGCAGGCGCTGCCGTCGTACTGGCTCGTGCAGGCCGCCCATGTCGGTCTCGGCGGGAGCGGCTGGGGCGCCCGCGGCTGGCTCGTCGACGGCGTCTGGACGGCCGCACTCGCGGGCCTTGCGGTGCGTGCCTACCGCAAAGACACGGGCCGAGCATGATCGAGGAATCGCTCCTCCTCCGCGAGTTCCTCGACTGGGTCGCCGCGCGCCCGCGAAGCTATGCCGACACCGTGGAGGCGTGGCGCAGCAGCTGTCCGCGCCATCCGGTGCTCGACGACGCCTTCACCGCCGGTCTCATCGCTTCCGTCGGCAAGACGGTGATCCTCACGACCCGCGGCGAAGCGCTCCTGGGGTCTGACCGTTCGTCGCCGGTACCATCGGCCTCCGTATGGCAGACGAACGCGAACTAAGCCTCCAAGAGCAGCTCGAGGAGATCGGGGCCCAGCTCGACTGGGTCCGTGGTTACCTTTGACCCGGATCGGCTAAGGACGCGTGTCGCCGAGCTCGAGCAGGAGCTCGGACAACCCGGATTCTGGGACGACCAGCAGCATGCCGCAGCAGTCAGCGCGGAGCACTCGCGGCTCTCGAAGCGCCTCGAGCGCTACGACCACCTGAAGCGCGAGTACGACGACGCGAAGGAGCTGCTCGCCCTCGACGAGTCGCTCGCCCACGACGTCGCCCAGTCGATCGCACCGCTCCGCAGCGAGCTCGAGCGCGTGCAGGAGGATGCGCTCTTCTCCGGTGAGTACGACAGCGGCAACGCCGTCGTCACGATTCAGTCCGATGCCGGCGGCACCGACGCACAGGACTGGGCCGAGATCATGCTGCGCATGTATCTCCGGTGGGCCGAGGAGCGCGGGTTCCAGACCGAGATCCTCGAGACGAGCCCGGGCGAGGAGTACGGCATCAAGTCCGCGACCTTCATCGTCCGCGGCGAGAACGCATACGGGATCCTGAAGGCCGAGCGCGGCAAGCACCGCCTCGTGCGCCTGAGCCCGTTCGACTCTGCGCACCGCCGCCACACGAGCTTCGCGCAAGTGATAGTCGCACCGCTGCTCGATGAGGCCGAGGACATCGTCGTCGACGACGACGACATTCGAATTGACACATTTAGGTCATCCGGCGCCGGCGGCCAGCACGTGAACAAGACCGACTCCGCCGTGCGCATCACGCATCTTCCGACGAACATCGTCGTTTCCGTGCAGAACGAGCGCAGCCAGTCCGCGAACAAGGACACCGCCATGAAAATCCTGCGTTCGCGCCTCGCCGAACGGGCCGAGGAGGAACGCGAGGCCGAGCTCGCACGAGAACGTGGCGGAGTGAACATGGGCTTCGGCGGCAACGCAGTTCGCAGCTACGTGCTGCATCCGTACCAGCTCGTGAAGGACCACCGGACGGACTTCGAGATGGGCAACGCGCAGGGCGTCCTCGACGGCGACCTCGACGGCTTCATCCGCGCATATCTCCTGCACGCGGCAGGAAACGGCGGCTAGGTCGCCGAACGGTCAGGTATTCTCTGGGGCCTCCGCCGCCTTGCTCACCGGCTCGGGCAGCCTTCAGCCCGCGTACGATGCGACACCGGTACAGGACGACTTGACAGAACTCCAGATAGAGCCTCAACAAGAGACGGCCATCCGCACGTCGCCGAGCGCAAGCTCGATGATCGTGTTCGAGAACGTGACGAAGGTCTACGAGCCGGACGTCACCGCGCTCGACGGCGTCACGTTCGTGATCGAGAAGGGCGAGTTCGTCTTCATCGTCGGCGCGTCCGGCTCGGGCAAGTCGACGCTGATCAAGCTGCTGCTCAAGGAGATCGAGCCGACCGGCGGGCGGATCATGATCGGCGGCCGCGATCTCACGCGTCTCAAGCACAGCAAGGTGCCGCAGCTGCGCCGCAATGTCGGCTGCGTCTTCCAGGACTTCAAGTTGCTGCCGAGCCGCACTGCGGCGGACAACGTCGCGTACGCGCTGAAGGTGCAGGGCGAGAACCGAGCGTCGATCCGTCGCAAAGTGCCCGAGGTGATGAACATGGTCGGCCTCGCGCACAAGATGGGCTCCTTCCCGGACGAGCTCTCCGGCGGCGAGCAGCAGCGCGTCTCGATCGCGCGCGCCGTCGTCAACCACCCGCCGCTGCTCGTTTGCGACGAGCCGACCGGGAATCTCGACCCCGACACATCAGTCGGGATCATGCAGCTGCTTTACCGAATCAACCGCGCCGGTACGACGATCCTCATGGTCACACACGACCGCGAGATGGTCGACAAGATGCGCAAGCGCGTGATCGCGCTCGAGGAGGGCAAGCTGTCCCGTGACGAGCGCCGGGGCGGATACACGAGCGAATGATCGCGCGTCTCCGCCTGCTCTTCTCCGAAGCCTGGTCGTCGATCACCGCGAACGTGTCGACGACGTTCGCGGCTGTGATCACGGTGCTGATCTCGATGTTCCTGCTCGGCCTCTTGATCGCGCTCGGCACGTGGCTGCTTTCGTACTCGAACCATGTGAAGAAGGGCGTGCTCGTAAAGGTCTACTTCGCGAGCACTGCGACGAAGCCGCAGGAATACGAGACCGGTCTCGTGCTACGCCGCGACCCGCGCGTTGCGAAGGGCGGCGTCGTCTTCGTCTCGAAGGCACAGGCGTTCAGGATCGAGCAGAAGGCGTATCCCGACTTGACGAACAACGTCCCGTCGAATCCGCTGCCCGATTCGTGGCAGGTGAAGCTGAAGAACGCGGAGGACGCGCCGACGCTCGGCCGCGAGATCCAGCATGACGTCAATGCGGGCTCGAGCAAATACCCGGGCGTGAACGACGTCCGCTGGGGTGAGGAGACCACGAAACGTGTGCTCACCGTCGCGAAGTGGGTCTCGATCACGTTTCTCGTCGCGATCGTGTTGCTCGTGATCGCGTCGACACTGCTGATCGCGAACACGATCCGGCTGTCGATCTTTGCGCGCCGCCGCGAGATCGAGGTGATGAAGCTCGTCGGAGCCACGAACTGGTTCGTCCGCGGGCCGTTCATGCTCGAGGGGCTCCTGCAGGGCCTTGTCGGCGCGGTGTTCGCGGTCGTCTTGCTGATCCTCGGGAAGACCGTCGCGCTGCCTGCGATCCTCCCGCACCTCCACGGCGGCTCGGACGTTCATCCGCTGCCGTTCGCGGTGAATGCCGTTCTGCTGATCGTCGGCGGCCTGCTCCTCGGTGCCGTCGGCTCGGGTCTCACGCTTCGCCGGTTCCTCCAGGTGTAGCGGCCGGCTCCCGCGGGCTTTATGCTCGCCCGGTCTCGATGCGGCGACTCCTGATTCTCTCGTCGGTCGTCCTCGCCCTCGGCGTCCCCTTCGTTATTGGGTATCGCCTGTCCGCGACGAATCGCGCGACGTCGCCGGTTGTGATCCCGAACGTCGTCGACGAGGTCCGTGAGGCGCTCGCAGCGCGGTATTACCGCGCGGTTCCGGCCGCTGTGCTGCACAAGGGCTCGGTCGACGAGATGATCTCGGCGCTCGGCGATCCGTATACCGAGTACCTCGCACCGCCGGCGTACAAGCTTGTCCGGGAGGAGACGGCGTCCTCGTACTCGGGAATCGGCGTGAGCTTGTTGCCGTCGACGCGCGGGTTCCTCGTGGTCTCGCTGCGGCCGGGACCTGCGGAGCGCGCCGGCGTGCGGGTCGGCGACACGATCGTCGGCATCGACGGGACGCCTGCGTCGAAGCTCACGATGTCGCAAGGGCTTGCGAGCATCCTCGGGCCGCGGGGGACGCTCGTTCGTCTCGCGGTCGAGCGCGGCACCGTGCGGCTCCGTTTCGGGGTTCGCCGCGAGGTCGTGCATGCGCCGGTCGTCGAGGCGCGGCTCGTCTCATATGCTGGAAAGCGCTGGGGGGTGCTGCGGTTGTCGGCGTTCCGGGTCGGCGCGGCGGTCGTCCTCGGGCGCGAGCTAAAGCGGCTGCAGCATCAAGGCGCAGATGGGTTCGTGCTCGACCTCCGCGAGAACCCCGGCGGCCTGCTCGACCAGGCGATCGCGGTGTCGTCGTTGTTCCTCAATAACGCCATCGTGGTCTCGCTTGCGGGCGCGCACGAACCGAGCCGCGTGCACCGCTCGTCGAAGGGACTCGCAAGCCGCGCGCCGGTCGTCGTACTCGTTGACCGCTACAGCGCGAGCTCGTCGGAGATCGTCGCTGCGGCGCTGCGTGACAACCATCGAGCGACGATCGTCGGCGAGCGGACGTACGGGAAGGCGCTCGTCCAGTCGATCGACCCCTTGCGAAACGGCGCCGCGCTCGAGCTGACGATCGCGCACTACACGACGCCTGCAGGCGCGGACATCTCAGGCGTCGGCGTGCAGCCGCAGATCCACGCGGTGGACGATCCGCGGACGCAACAGGACGAGGCGCTTGCGGCGTCGTTGCGTGTCCTCGCGCGGCCGGCGTCCTAGCCCGTTTCGGGCGGGAGGATGCTCGCGCAGCCGAGCGAGCCTGACTCGGCCTCGTCCGACGTTGATGGACTGAGGAGGCGCCGTGCGGCGGTCTGGTTCGGGATGATCGGGTGATGGGTTCGCCGCCTTTTTCTCCGGAGGGCTTCTCCGGCGTCGTTCGTATCGGTGACGAGGCGTGGGCGTTCGGGTATGCCGACCGCGCGCACGAGATTCCGAACACGGTCGAAACGCAGTTCGCAATCGCCAGTGGTGTGAAGGGATTAACCGCCCTCGTCGCGGTCAGCACGCTGCCGCTCGCACTCCGGGTCCGTGAGCTGCTCGGCGAGGATCTGCCGCTCGTGGATGACCGTGTCACCGTCGAGCAGCTGCTGCGCCACACGTCGGGCATCGGCGACTACCTCGACGAGGACGTCCACAGCGACTGGGAGAACTACTTGATGCCCGTCCCAGTGCACGAGCTCACCACTACGTCGGCCTACCTGACGGTGCTCGACGGCCACCGACAGAAGTTCACGCCCGGCGAGCGATTCTCGTACTCGAACAGCGGCTTCGTGCTCCTGGCGGTCCTTGCGGAGCGCGCGAGCGGACGCTCTTTCTACGAGCTCGTGGACGAGTTCGTCTGTCGGCCAGCAGGGATGCGCGACACCGCGTTTCTTCGCTCGGACTCGTTACCGAGGACCGCGGCGATTGGCTACCTCTCCGACGGACGCACGAACGTTTTTCACTTGCCGGTGCGCGGCAGCGGCGATGGCGGCATCTATACCTCTGCGGCCGATATGGCCCGTTTCTGGGAGTGGTTCGTCCATCACGAATGGTTCGAGCGAATGACCACGGGCGAACGCTACGGGCTCGGATTCTGGCTCGATCCGCTCCACCTCGAGGGAATCGATGCGGGCGTGTGGTTCGCGTCGGTGCCGGGGAAGTACACGGCGCTCAGCAACGATCCGAGCACTGCACGACCTGTTGCGCATGCCCTGCGGCGCGGAGATTAAGCGACGCCGCACTCTGTCCTTTGAAGATCTCCCTCCGCGGAGAGTCAACCAGAGCATCGCCCGACGGTGACGTCTGATGGCCACGCTCTCTTCAGTCAGCACTCGCACAGGCGACGGTGTGTTTGCTACTCGCCCCAGGCGTCCGGTCCGGTCGCTTCAAGCCACTCGCCTTCCGCATCCGTCAGAACGCCTTCGTCAGCGAGAACCGCAGCTAGTACCTCCACGATCTGCATTGACCATCCGTTCGCGACTGCCACGTTGCGCAGTCGCCGAATCAGCCGCGCATGCGGCGTCTCAGTCGGCGCGGCCGCGAGGACTTTGACTTCACGGTACGCGAGGACGTCTTCAATGAAGCGCGTCTTGTCCCCACGGTCATCGGCGAAGTTGACGACGTGTGGCGTTGTGAGCGGATGTTCATTGAACGCTGACGCGACCCGGTGGCGCATCGCGCAGCGTGATTGTCCACGGTGGCGGAAGAGCAGTGCGCAGAGCCGCGACGGCGGTCTCGGCCGCTGGGGAGAGGTTTCCTTCTGCCACGCTTCTAGTACAGCAGCCAGCCGCTCTCAGGCGTCTGTGAGAGTCGTTGGGTCGGTCCGTCAGGGCCGTTGCCAGCCTGTGTCGTTCGTGCGCGTTTGTGACTCTTCTGGCGTCAGGCCGCGTGTGTGTGCCTTACGAATGATCGTCCGGGTGTGCACGGCGGCGCCGGTGTGGCGCCCGCTGTTGGCTTGATCAGGAGATTGTCCGCCTTGTCGGCGTGACTCGTCACAGACCTGCCGCGCGGTGGGGCGGCCCCCTCGGTCAGCGCCGCGCATATGCGAAAGTCGTAGTCACCGATGAATCTGGTCTGGGGCATCCTGATCACTTTGGGTGCGACGGCCGTCGCGGTGACCGCGATGCTGCTCGTGCGTCGCTCGGCACCGGAGGGCAGCTACTTCAAGGACGGGGACCGCGCCTCGGGCGTGTTCGGCGTGCTCGCCACTGGGTTCTCGATCCTCCTCGGCTTTGTCATCTTCCTCACCTTCACGAGCTACGACCAATCGAGGTCGGGCGCCGAGACGGAGGCGCTCGCCGTCTCGCAGCAGGTCGAGACGGCGCAGTTCTTCCCGCCGACCTCGCGAGGAGTGCTGGCGGGCGAACTGATCTGCTACGGGCGCTCGGTCATACACGGCGAGTGGGCGAAGATGGAAGCCGGCACCCAGGGAGACACGATCAATGCCTGGGGCGTTCGGCTTTTTCAGACGCTTGAGCAGGTCAAGCCGCAGACGGCAACGGAGCAGTCGGCCTACGACAAGTGGCTCGAGCAGACGTCGACGCGCGAGCAGGCGCGCCAGGACCGCATCCACGGGGCGGTCGGGGTGATCCCCTCGCCGCTCTGGATCGTTCTCTTTTTCATCGCGGGCGTGATCTTCGTCTACATGCTCTTCTTCGCCGACAGCGGCGAAGGCCGTGTCACCCAGGGGCTGCTGATGGGGGCGGTCACGTCGGTCGTCGTCGGCATGCTGCTTCTCGTCGTCTTCCTCAACAGTCCGTTCCACAAGGGCGTCGGAGGTCTACGTCCCGTGGCGATGGAACGAACGCTGCGAATCGTCGACCAGGCGCTCGGCGCGACCGGCAAGAACGTGACGATCCCGTGCGATGCGCAAGGCAAGACGCTGTGAGCGACTCGGCTCCGAGAATCGACTGGGTCGAGATCCTCGCCACCGCGCTCCTCGCACTCGCCGCCGTCGCGACCGCCTGGAGCTCCTACCAAGCGAGCCGCTGGAACGGCGAGCAGGCGAAGGCCTTCAGCCGAAGCAACACGGCACGGATCGAGTCGACGCGCGCGTCCGGGCTCGCGGACTCCCAGAGCCAGATCGACGTCGCGACGTTCACGCAGTGGGCAAACGCCTACGCACTCAGAGAGACGATGCTCGCCGACTTCTACTTCCACCGCTTCCGAGCGGAGTTCAAGCCCGCCGTCGAAGCCTGGATTGCAACCCGGCCACTCCACAACCCCGCCGCCCCTCTCACCCCGTTTGCCATGCCGCAGTACAAGCTCGCAGCAAGAGCAGAGGCCGATCGGCTGCAGGCCGAGGCAGACGCGTACTCCGCCGCGGGAAGAACAGACGTCCAGCGAGCGACGAACTACGTCCTCGCCGTCGTCATGTTTGCGGTCGCCCTCTTCTTCGCAGGAATGACCACCAAGCTTCGCGCCCGGCGCCTGCAACTGGTCCTACTCGGCCTCGGAGCCGCGATCTTCATCGGCGCCGTCGTCTGGCTCGCGACGCAGCCCGTCACCGTCTCGGTCTAAAGCCAGGCGGTGAACGCCCAGACGAACGGAAGCACCAGCAAGCCGAGAATGAGCAGCGCGACGATAGCGATCACCCAATTCGAATGCCTCTGGAAGCTCGGCGTCTCGTAGAAATCGTCGGATGCGGTCTTGCGCGTAGTCATAGGCTGGCCACATCGAAGCGCATGTGGCGAACTTCGCCTTCATCCGATGAAGGTGACGGTCGGGCGGCGCGATCGTAGCGACATGAGAAACGCTAGATTGACGGCCGTGCTGAACGAGAAGCAGGCGGCGCTCTTCACCGACCGCAACTGGGGTGTGATCGCGACCGTCCGCGAGGACGGATCACCGCATGCCACGCCCGTCTGGATCGATTACGACGGCGAGAACGTGCTCGTCAACAGCGCGTACGGGAGGGCGAAGGTCAAGAACATCGAGCGCGATCCGCGAGCGACCGTCACCGTCCTGCCCGCCGCCGACCAGCAGAGCGGCTACGTGATGGTGAGCGGCTCGGCCAAGATCGTCGAAGAGGGCGCGCTCGAGCACATAAACATGCTCGCGAAGAAGTACTTGGGCAAAGACAAGTATCCCTACCTCGGTCCGGGCGAGAGGCGCGTGATCATCCAGATCCATCCCGAGCGCGTCGACGGCTTCGGAGCAGGCGGCTAGGGGCATTCCTGCCATGGATCCAGCGGCGAGGTAGCGGTGTGGCGCGGCGAGCAGCCGCGCAGTTCCGGCGCAGATTGCCGAGGCCTGCATTGCGGGTGCTCAGGCGGCTGCGCGCGACCGCTACGACTCGGAGGTATCACGAATGAATCGACAGAACCTCTTCTCCGACACGTGGGACGGGGAGGACGAAGAAGCCGGGGCTCGGCATCGCATCTTCTGGCGGCCGGACGACGCCAGGATGGGCGCAACGCTGTACGAACTGCCCCCCGGCGCAGATGAGATGCGGATGCACATTTGGAGCCGAAGAGATGTTCTTCGTCCTGAGTGGTCGTCCAGTCTTCCGGAACAACAACGGCGAAGAGAAGCTAGCTCCGGGCGACTTCGTCTTCTGCCCCGAGGGACGTGCCGGACTCCACACGTTCCGCAACCCCGCCGAAGAACCCGCTCAGATCCTCGCGATCAGCGCCGGGAGCTTCCCGGACGTCGTCGCCTACCCCGAACACGGATATGCATGGGTGGCGACGCGCAATCCCGATCCTGAGCTACTCGCGAGAGGCGGCGACCCCGGCATCATCGCTCGCTTCGAGATCCCGATCGAGTAAGCGCTCGACCATCGCCGGAGCCGAAGAGGCCGCGCGAGCGGCCTCTTCGCGTACTAGCCGGGCTGGTGGCAGACGGCCTCGATGTTGTTGCCGTCGGGGTCGAGGACGTACCCGCCGTAGTAGTCGCCGTGGTAGACCGGTCGCGGGCCGGGCGCGCCGTTGTCGGTCCCGCCTGCCTCGATGGCCGCGGCGTGGAAGGCGTCGACTTGCGCTTGGTTCTCGGCCCTCAACGCGATGTGGAGCCGACCGCGCACAGGCTCCCCGTACGCCTCGATGAAGAACGACGGTCTTCCTCCATCGTCCCTTCCGAACCCGGCGGCCGCTCCGGAGAACTCCATGAGAAGCGTTATCCCGAGCGGCGTGAGCGCCTTCTCGTAGAACGCCTTGCTTCGCTGGTAGTCGGCAACGGCGAACCCGACGTGATCGAGCGTAATCATCCACTCCCCCCTTTTCACAGTCTGTTCCAAGATGGGTAGGCAGTCCGCGCAACCTGGGTAACCCTTCCGATGCCGTCGCGACGGCTCCCTCATACGGTCGTAGCACCAGACGAATCGTTCGAAGGGAGCATCGATGAGTACCACGAAACGTTGGGCAGCAGCAGGGGTGGCAGTCGTCGCGATCGTCGCTGCGGCATCGATCTCGGCCGCTGGGGCGCAGACGTCGCCGCGGACAACAGCCGCGAAGGCGTCGTCGTCGACACTCGTGACGCAGCTCGCTGCGGCGCGCATCGCGACCGCGAAGTACGTCAGCAATCTGAACCTCGCCAAGGAAAACGGCTACGGGATCATCACGCGGATGATCCCGAACATGGGCTACCACTACATGAACCCGAAGATCGCGGGCTTCAACATCAAGAAGCCGCCGATCCTCGTGTACGAGCACACCGCCGGCGGTTACCAGCTCGGCGCGCTCGAGTGGGTGTTCACGTCGAAGCCGGCCACGCCGCCGATCCCGGGCGCGAAGTACGGCTCGTTCGGCGCCGGCTGTCACTTCAAGGACGGGACGTACGTCCCGGCCGCGGCGCAGAGCGCCTGCCCGACGACGAGCCCGCAGACAGGCTCGGCGTTCAACTTCTGGCATCCGCTGCTGATCACGTTGCACGTCTGGCTCTGGTATCCGAATCCCTCCGGGCTGTTCGCGAGCACCAACCCGCTCGCCGCAGCGTTCAACCAGGGCTAGGGGAGAGGCGCCTCGGCGGCCCGGAAGATCCGGGCCGCCGGGAGCGTCCAGGGAACATGGCATTCGTTGCGGCGGCCCCCACCACCGGGGGCATCGATCTGCTCGTGCGCAAGACGCGGGCGGCCGCCCGGCTCGGCCTCGCAGCGCAAGATCGGTAGTGCTTCACCCAATTTGGGCGGTCCCGCCGATGCGCCGATGAGTCGACTCCCTCTAGGGTCGACTCATGCCGCGGTATGTCGTCGAGCGCTCGTTTCCGGACGGCTGGCTGATCTCCGTCGACGGCGACGGCGCCGCGTTCTGCCGCGACCTCGTCGAGCGCAACACCGATGACGGCGTCACGTGGGTGCACTCGTACGTGAGCGATGACAAGACGAGGGCGTTCTGCGTCTACGACGCGCCGAGCCCGGAGGCGATCCGCCGGTCGGCGCGGCGGAACGACCTGCCGGTCGACCGCATCACGCACGTGGCGGTACTCGACCCGTACTTCTACCGGTAGTCCGATCGCTACCGTGAGGCGCCGTGTCGAACAGACGCCAGAAACGCCCGAGCAGGAGCGAGCGGCACCGCCGCCGCGAGCCGGTGCGCAAGTCCACCGCGGACTTGTCCGTCAGGCTGCCCGAGCGCACGCGCGAGCCGGAGTCGGTCGTCGCGCACCTCGGCCCGACGAATTCCGGGAAGACGCACGACGCGCTCCAGTTCCTCGTCGAGACGGGTCGCGGGGTTTATGCGGCGCCGCTGCGCATGCTCGCGCAGGAGGCGCACCGACGGCTGTCGGCGGATCTCGGAAACGGCGTCGGGCTCGTCACGGGCGAGGAGCGCGTCAATCCGGATGCGCCGATCATCTGCTGCACCGCAGAGATGGCTCCCATGCGCGGCGAGACGCTCGTCCTGGACGAAGTGCAGTGGGCGGAGGACGACGAGCGCGGGTCGGCCTGGACGCGCCTGATGCTCGGCGGCGACTACCGCCACATTCTCCTGCTCGGCGCGGTTGAGGCGCTGCCGCTCGTGCGGCACGCGTTCCCGCAGGTCGACGTGCGGTTCTTCGAGCGGAAGGCGCCGCTCGAGTGGATCGGGCGACGCGGCATCGTCGGGCTCGGGCCGGGGACGGTCGTGGTCGCATTCAGCCGTCGCGCGGTGATCGGGCTCGCGGGCGAGCTGAACCTGCTGCATCCGGGGAAGGTCGCCGCGCTCTACGGCGCGATGCCGCTTGCGTCGCGGCGTGAGGAGATCGATCGCTTCCTCTCGGGCGCCGCCGAGGTGTGCGCGGCCACCGACGTGCTCGGCCACGGCGTCAACCTCCCGTGCGAGACGCTGCTGTTCGCGGAGACGACGAAGTTCGACGGCCAGGAGCGGCGGGACCTGCTGCCGTGGGAGATCGCGCAGATCGCCGGCCGGGCCGGACGGTTCGGCTTCCACGAGCGCGGCCACGTGGGTGTGCTGACCGGCGTGCCGTGGGCGCGGCCGGAGCCGCGGCTCGTGCAGACGTCGCTCGTCCCGCACGTCGAGATCGAGGACGGGCATCTCGGCTACCGCCGCGTCGACACCGGCCGGTTGCGGCCACAGCTAAGCGATCTCAATGTGTCGCGCGTCGAGGAAATCGAACCGGCGCTGCACGCGTGGCGCCGCGCTGCGCTGAGCTACTGGAGCGAGGAGGGCTGGCTCTCCGTCGAATCGGTACAGCCGCTGCTCGCGCGGCTCGATGCGGTGAACGAGGCGTTGCACCACTGCCGCCGCCGGCTCGAGCTCGCCGACGTGTGGAAGCTGATGCAGGCGCCGACCGACGAGGAGGGCCTCGATCTGCTCGGCTCGCTCGCGTGCGCGCTCGCCGGCGACACGCCGCAGAAGACCGTGATCGGCTGGGTGCTCGATCCGCAGCGGCTGCACGGCGCCGATCTCGACGAGGCGGAGCAGGCGGCGCGCGAGGCCTCGCTCCTGCGCTGGTTCGCGCTGCAGTACCCGGGCGTCGCGGGCGTGACGATCGAGAAGGCGGCGGCGCTGGAAGAGACGGCCGCGCGCCGAGTCGTCGAGGAGCTGCGAGCCGAGATCGCCGATCCGACGATCGGGCGCTGCCGCGTATGCGGCGCGCGCACGGCGCCGTGGTCGCAGCTCTGCGAGCGGTGCTTCATGGCGCGTGGCTATCGCGCTCGTTGAACCTGCTCTTCAGCGAAGCACGAGCTGAGTGCAGCGAAACAATGCCAGCGTTCGCTCCCGCTCATCCCTCACGGTCGCGTCCCAGACCTGCGTCGTCCGCCCGCCGTGCACAAGCGTCGCCTCGCACGCGATCGTCCCGGCGTTCGCGCTGCGCAGGAAGTTCGTCTTCAGCTCAATCGTCGTAAATCCGGTTCCGCCCTCCGGCAGGCCGAGGATGCAGCCGTAGCCGCAAGCCGTGTCCGCGAGCCCGATGACGGCCGCCGCGTGCAGGTAGCCGTTCGGCGCCATGTGCCGGTCGTCGAGCGCCATCCGCCCGAGCACGCGGCCGTCTTCGACGGATTCGATCTCGACGCCGATGAGGCCGGGGAAGAGGTTGCTGCCCGCCTCGGCCAGCTGGGCGAGGGTGAGGTCCACCCGCTCGACCCTACACTTCGGCGTCGATGGCGAAGCCGACCGGAGAGAAGCTGATCGTGGACAACCGCCGCGCGCGGCACGAGTACCACCTGAGTGACCGCATCGAGGCCGGCCTCGTCCTTGACGGCACGGAGGTCAAGGCGCTGCGCGACGGCAAGGCCACGCTGCAACAGGCGTACGCCGAGGTGCGCGACGGCGAAGCGTGGCTCGTCGGCCTCCACATCCCCGAGTACGGGCACGGCAACCGCGAGAACCACCAGCCCGACCGGCCGCGCAAGCTCCTCCTGCACCGCCGCGAGATCGAGCGGCTGCACGGCCAGGTGCGCGAGAAGGGCTTCACGCTCGTGCCGACGCGGCTCTACTTCAAGGACGGCCGCGTAAAAGCGGAGATCGCGCTCGCGCGCGGCAAGGAGCTTCGCGACAAGCGCCGCTCGGTCGCCGATCGCGACGCACGCCGCCAGATCGAGCGCGAGCTCAAGTCGAGGCGATAAGCTCGACCGCGAGGCGGCCGCCGTGCCGCCAAGGGTCCCAAAAGGAGGCCGTTGTGAGGAGTGTGGCCCTCACGGTCAACGAGGTTCCCTACGAGCTCGAGCTCGAGCCGCGCGAGTTGCTGGTCTACGTGCTGCGCGATCGACTCGGCCTGACGGGAACCGTCGTCGGCTGCGATACCTCGTCGTGCGGCGCGTGCACCGTGCTGATCGACGGCGAGTCGGTGAAGTCGTGCACCGTTCTCGGCGTGCAGGCGGACGGCGCCGAGATCACGACGATCGAAGGGCTGTCGGAGAACGGGGAGCTGCACGAGCTCCAGCAGAGTTTCCACGAGCACCACGCGTTGCAATGCGGCTACTGCACGAGCGGGATGGTGCTCGCCGCGGTCAGCCTGCTCGCAGAAACCCCGCGACCGTCGGAGAGTGAGATCCGGCACGCTCTCGAAGGCAACCTCTGCCGTTGCACCGGTTACCAGAACATCGTCGACGCAATCGGGGCGGTGGCCCGATGAGCGCACCGAGCGAAGTCGTCGTCGGCCGGATCATCGGTACGCCGGTCGAGCGCAAGGAAGACAAGAAGCTTCTTCAAGGGCAGGCGCAGTGGGTCGACAACATGAAGCTGCCGGGGATGGTGTTCCTCGGCATCGTCCGTTCGCCGTACGCGCACGCGCGGATCGTGAGCGTCGACGTCCAGCCGGCGCTCGCGCACGCGGGCGTGATCGCCGCGTGGTCTGGTGAGGACCTCGACGAGGACTGGCACGGATCGCTTCCGTGCGCGTGGCTGCCGACGGAAGAGACGAATGCCCCGACACACAGGCCGCTCGCGATCGACAAGGTGCGGTACGCAGGCGACGCGGTCGCGGTCGTCGTGACGGACAGCCGCGAGGCCGCCGAGGATGCGATCGAGCTCGTCGAGGTCGACTACGAGCCGCTCCCTGCGGTCGCCGACGTCGAAGCTGCGCTCGCCGACGGCGCCCCGCTCGTCCACGACGAGTTCGGGACGAACCAGTGCTACACCTGGACGCTCGAGACGGGAGAGGTCGACGGTCTGTTCGCGGAGGCAGCGGTCACAGTGTCGGAGCGGTATCGACAGAACCGGCTTGTGCCGAACGCGATCGAGCCGCGCGCGGTCGTCGTGTCGCCGATCCCGGCGAACGGCGAGTACACGATGTGGTCGACGACGCAGGTGCCGCACATCGCGCGTGTGACGCTGAGCGGCGTCTGCGGCATCCCCGAAGCGAAGCTGCGCGTCATCGCGCCCGATGTCGGCGGCGGTTTCGGCTCGAAGCTCAACGTCTACGCGGAGGAGGCGCTTGCGCTTGTCGTCGCGCGTCGGCTCGGTCGCCCGACGAAATGGACGGAGGCGCGGAGCGAGGGATACCTCTCGACGATCCACGGTCGCGACGTCGTGCAGGAGATCGAGCTCGCGGCGACGGCCGAGGGCAAAATCACGGCGGTTCGGGTGCGGCTCGTGTCGGCGATGGGCGCGTACCTGCAACTCGTGACGCCGGGGATCCCGCTGCTCGGCGCGTGGTTGTACGGCGGCTCGTACGACATCGAGGCGTACAGCTTCGAATGCATCGGCGTCTTCACGCACACCGTCCCGACCGATGCGTATCGCGGCGCCGGCCGCCCGGAAGCGACGTACGCGATCGAGCGCGCGGTCGATGCGCTTGCGCGGAAGCTCGAGCTCGACCCGGTGGAGCTCCGCAGACGGAACTTCATCCGCGAGTTCCCGGCCACGCTCGCATCCGGGCTCACGATCGACTCCGGCGACTACGGGGCGTGCCTGGATGTCGCGATCGAGGAGTCCGAGTACGACGCGGTCCGCGCCGAGCAGGCGCAACGTCGTGCGGCCGGCGACTCGAAACGCGTTGGTATCGGCCTCTCGACGTACGTCGAGATGTGCGGGCTCGCTCCGTCGGCGATTCTCGGCGCGATTCGGTACTCGGCCGGCGGCTGGGATACGGCGACGATCCGTTGCTTGCCCACCGGGACGGTGCAGGTTCTGACCGGCACCTCGCCGCACGGGCAGGGGCACGAGACGACGTGGTCGCAGATCGCGGCCGACCAGCTCGGCTACGCCGTCGACGAGATCGAGGTGCTGCACGGCGACACGGCGGTCGTGCCGCTCGGGATGGATACCTACGGCAGCCGCTCGCTCGCGGTCGGCGGCGTCGCGCTCTACTACGCGGCGGAGCGGATCATCGACAAGGCGAAGAAGCTCGCAGCGCACATGCTCGAAGTCGACGTAGAGCAGATCGAGCACGTGCGCGGTGTCTACCAAGCGCTGGACTCGTCAATGACGATCAAGGAGATCGCGTTCGCGGCCTGGACGGCCCACAACCTCCCCGAGGGGATGGAACCGGGCCTCGAGGCGTCGTACGTGTACGACCCGCCGAACTTCTCGTGGCCCGCGGGCGCGCACGTCGCGATCGTCGAGGTGGACACGGAGACCGGTGCAGTCGACCTACGACGCTATGTCGCGGTGGACGACGTCGGCACAGTCATCAATCCGACGATCGTCGACGGGCAGATCCACGGCGGGCTCGCGCAGGGCGTCGCGCAGGCCCTGTACGAGGAGGCGGTCTACGACGACGACGCGAACCTGCTCACGTCGAACATGGTCACCTATCTCGTCGGGTCGGCCGCGGAGTTCCCGCGTTGGGAGCTGTATCGAACGGAGACGCCGAGCCCGACGAACCCGTTGGGCGTGAAGGGCGTCGGCGAGACGGGCTCGATCGCGTCGCCCGCAGCGGTGATGAATGCAGTTGTCGATGCGCTGGCGGAGGACGGCATCACGGAAATCGCGATGCCGGCGACGCCCGAGCGAGTCTGGCGTGCACTGAAGGAGGTGCAACGATGATCCCCGCGGCCTTCGACTACGAGCGGGCCGACTCGGTCGAGCAGGCGCTCGAGCTGCTCGGCTCTCGTGAGGAGGCGAAGCTCCTGGCCGGCGGTCATTCGTTGCTGCCGGCGATGCGGCTGCGGCTCTCGCGGCCCTCGCTGCTCGTCGATGTTGGACGGCTCAGCGAGCTGTCGTACGTGCGTGACGCGGGCGCGTCGATCGCGATCGGCGCGCTTACGCGGCACCACGATGTCGCGACCGCGCCGCTTCTGCAGGAGCACAACCCGCTCGTCTGCCATGTCGCCGGGTTGATCGGCGATCCGCAGGTACGGCATCGCGGAACGATCGGCGGTTCGCTGGCGCACGGTGATCCAGCGTCCGATCTTCCCGCGGTCGCGCTTGCGCTCGACGCGGAGATCGACGTCGCGGGCGCCGGCGGTACGCGGACGGTCGCCGCGGCGGACTTCTTCCGCGGCGTGTTCGAGACGGCCGTCGGAGCGGGGGAGATGGTGACGGAAGTGCGCGTGCCGAAGCTCTCGGGGGATCACGTCTGGAGCTATTTGAAGTTCCGGCGACGCGCGCAGGATTGGGCGACGGTCGGTGTCGCCGCGGTTGCGCGTGCGAATGGCGCGATCACCCAGCCCGCGATCGCACTCGTCAGCATGGGGGCTGTGCCCCTGCGCGCGGCGGCTTCCGAGGCGGCTTGGGCAGGCGGCGACGATCCGGGTGCGGCGGCCGCCGAGGGAACCGAGCCGCCGTCGGACACGAACGGGAGCGCCGAGTTCAGGCGCCATCTCGTGCAGGTGCTCGTACGGCGCGCGGTCGACGAGGCGGTGGGTCGCTAACGGAGCGGGATGCTCTGCGGGAAGCGGAAGGCGTTCTTCGGATCGACCTTCCGCTTGACCGCCTTCAAGCGTGAGAGGTTCGAGCCGTAGTACGCGTGCTGCCAGTCGCGTAGCTGCGGGTCGATGTAGTTCTGGTAGGCGAATCCGGATACGTACGGCCGCATCTGGGCGTACAGCCCGTCGAGCCAGGCGAGGCTCTGTGTCGCGCTGCCGCTCCACTGCGCGGTGTACTGGATCGAGTAGAGCGCGTCCCGGTGCACGAATGCCGTCTGCGACTTCGGCACGCGGTTGATCGCGCCTCCGTACGGGTCAAGATAGAGCGCGCCGAGCCCCGTTCCCTGGCGCGCCTCGACGCCGGCGACGAGCTGTTTGATCCCGATTGCGGGCAGCGGATTGTTCACGTAGTCGGACTTCGCTTTGAAGGCGATGCGGCGGTCGGTGCATGCGCCGGAGTCGCGGCAGCCGGCCCAGTGCAGCACCGCGTCGAAGTACGAGAGCGTGAACGTCCGCACGCGCATCGGCGTGCCCGTCGACGCGAGCGGCTGGATCAGCGACGTCAGATCTGCCTCGCTGCCGAAGAACTGGCCGCCGGACACGACGTGCGCACGGGCGCCGGGAGCCGACGGGTCGGTCGCGATCAGGTCGAGCACCGAGAAGAGCCCGTCGGGCGCGTGCGGGGCGAACGCCTGCCACGCTGTGACGGCCTGCTCTGCCTGAGCCCACGGCCACTCGATCTCGTAGCGCGAGACCATCGCGACCGGATGCGTCGCGAACGTCAGCTCCGTGACGACGCCGAAGTTTCCGCCTCCTCCACCGCGGCAGGCCCAGAAGAGATCGGCGTTGTGTGATGCGTCGCAGGTGAGGAGGCGTCCGTCCGCGGTCACGATCTGAAAGCGGCGGAGCGCGTCTGCAGTCGTCCCGAGCAGCCTTGATGAGTAACCGATGCCGCCGCCGAGCGCGAGCCCGGCGATTCCGACACTCGGGCACGAACCACCCGGAATCGTTTTGCCCTTCTGCCACAGCGCGGAGTAGACGTCGATCAACCTCGCGCCCGCCCCGACCGTGGCCGTGCCGCCGGTGGCTGCGATGCGGTCGAGTCGGGAGACGTCGGCCACGACGACGCCGTTGCCGCTCGAATACCCGGCGTAGCTGTGGCCGCCCGAGCGCGGGACCACGCGGATGCCGTATCGGCTTCCCCAGCGGATCGTCCGTTGCACGTCCGTTGCGTTCGCGCAGTACGCGATTGCGCGCGGGTGGAGCGCGTCGAAGCGGGAGTCCCAGAGCTGGCGCGCCTCGGCGTAGCGAGCGGTGCCCGGGCGCACGACATCGCCGTCGAGGGCGTGCGCGAGCGCAGTGACGGCCGGGTCGCCTGCCCCGACGGACCGTGTCCACGCCGGAAGTGCGAGCAGAGCCGTTCGCCGCAGGAGCTCCCGCCGATTCACCGCTACAATTCTCCTGCAACACGACATACGGGGGCGACCTGGTTTCGACGTGGTCGATTCATCCGGATGAGCTGCAAGCCGAGGTCGCCGGTTGGCCTCGTTAATCCACCGGCAAACCAATAAATGCGAATCCTCGTGATCTCGCACTCGCTGCCTAAGTTCACTTAGTCCAGCGACACCAAGTCAGGTTGGGCCCGTGACCTGACGCGGTGCTAACGAACGGGCTCGGCGCCGAAGGAAAGCCAATCGCCGGAGGCGCGACACTGAAGGATGGCTGGCCCGTCGGTAGGGCGGTGGCACTCCGGCCGGCGGGCGAGATTCAAGTGCCGCCTACGCTTGTAGACGCTCAGCCGGTGCGGCTGCGGACGCGGGTTCGATTCCCGCCGCCTCCATCAAACGGATGGGACACGCCGGCGCTGCCGCGCGTGCACCGTCGTCCACGAGGACTGCTCCTGCCGGCGGACGAACCGCTGGATCATGTACCTGTAGCCGCGGGCGTCATTCCCTAGGGTTTTCCCCCTTTCCCCGTTCGGCCGTCGAGCTTAGAACTCGACAGGTCAACCACTGCTCGGGGAGGTTTCCGTGATGGGTCGCCGCATGTGCGTGACTGTTGCCGTGATTGCGACTGTTTCAGCCGCGGCTTTCGGCACGACGACCGTGGCCGGCGCGGCACGGACGGCCGCGATCTGCAAGACGTTTTCTGCCTCGGGACTGAAGATCGAGTGGAGCGCCATCGGGACCATGACGTGCTCGAAGGCAAAGCCATACCTGGTGAAGTTCCTCGCGCATCGCGGAAAGCCTGACGTGAAGGCTGTTCTCACGGGAGGCCCGAGGGGGTTCAAGTGCTCGGCGACGGACGACGCAAAGGGCAGGCCCGCAGTAGGCGCCTGTTACACCGGAACGTTGGCGTTTCCGAAGAACGGCTTTCAATGGCTTGGCTAGGACAAGGAAGCCGGTAGCGGCTTACCTACGCCGAGCTAGTGAGTCACCGTGCGGCGCGGTGTCGCAGGGCTGACCGAGGCCGTCCCCGACCCGGCACGAGCCGCGAGACGTCAGGGGACCGGGCGATGCGTCCAAATTCGGCACGATTGGTGCTGCGATTGTGTCCGGCGAGTGGTATTTAACGAACGAGCATCGGGCACTTACGCGAGGATCATGGGGCACAGCAACAACTTCAAGACTGGCGATCACCTAGACGCCGTGCGCGCCGCACTGGCGGGCAGAGTGGCTGATTGTTGGGCGCGTCTCGAAGACGTTGTGGACGAGTTGCACGACCTTCACGAAGTCGAGATGGCGTCGATTATCGATCATCTTGACACGCTGCATCCGGATCGGACCGAAGCTCCCGCAGCCGATTCTCCGCTCGGCTGAGTCGTCTCTCTACTTCCCTGATTCTGTCGGCCATATAGCTCGGCGGAGGGTGGACGCCATCCCACTCGGCCATGACGTCCGCAAAGGCTGTCAGTTCCTCCAACAGGCGCTCCAAACCAGTCTTTACGTGGAGGGCCTGAGTGCTCGGGGAAGGCATGGAACTGGTTATACGTAACCAGACCGGGCTTCGGCTATACAACGAATCGCACAAGCGGCCTGGGCAATTCCTGATTCGGCTTTCGGCTTCGCCAGGGGGCCGGAGCCGGGCCGTGACAGATCTGCGCGGGAGGGCAATCTCATCCAGATCGGAGGGTGAATCGCGGTTACGCGCCTGATTCGATCGCGGGGGATTTCGAAGGCGAGAGGAGTACCGCACCATCAGGCGCACTCCGGAGCAACCAGGCGGCTACCCGCGGAGAAATGCGGGGCGTGCACCGCCGTGGCTTGAGAGCTTCTCAGGCGTTACCAAGCGAGCTTCGCTGACCCCGAGATGAGGGCGCGTTGCGTCACGAAGAAGGAGCTCGCAAAGGACGGCACCGTCAAGGTGCAGCAGACGGGCCTCGGTCAGGATCACTGTCCAGCACGGCGGCTGACGGCAGGTATCGAGCCAGGACACCCCACGAGAGGAGTGCTGCGATGAGCACACAGGTCAAGCGGGCCGAACATGCCGTTGCCGGTTGGATCGACGCGGAGTTCCTCGATTCGATGGCGGACTTTCAGGATCCGAAGCAGGAATGGCGCCGCCTTGTCTCGGAGCTCTACGGGACGTTCCTGCTCGTGATCGTGGCCGCGGGCGGCGGCATGATGGGCCAGGCGTTTCCGAACACGATCACACGCACCGCTGCCGTTGTTGCGCCAGGGCTGATGGTCATGGGGATCATCATGTTCATGGGCAAGGTGTCGGGCGCGCACCTCAACCCGGCCGTGAGCGTCGCGTTCTCGCTCCGCGGCGACTTCCCCTGGCGACGAGTGCCGGGCTACGTCGTCGTGCAGCTGCTTGGAGCCACGCTGGCCGCGCTGTTCCTTCACGAAGTGATCAACGTCTCGGCGAAGTACGGCTCGAACTATCCCGCCGGCGGGTACTCGGCCGGCACGGCCTTTCTGATGGAGGCCCTCCTCACCCTCGGGCTGGTGAGCGTCATCCTCGGCACGGCCTCGGGTGCGCAGAACATCGGGATCTTCGGAGCGATCGGCGTCGGCGCCTACATCGCGCTCGCCGGCCTCTGGGGCAGTCCGATCTCGGGCGCGTCAATGAACCCGGCCCGCACGTTCGGCCCCAACCTCGTCGGACGCGACTTCACGAGTTACTGGGTCTACATCGTCGGCCCGCTCGTCGGTGCGACGCTTGCTGTCGGAATTGCCTACGTGCTCCGCGGCCCCGGCGGTGGCAAAGCCGGCTCCGGTGCGGCACAGGGTGACCTGTACACCGAGATCGCCAAGCCCGAAAATGCCTGAAGGGCGTGCATCGGGAGTTTTCGTGAGTCAGCTCAGAGCGAGGACGTCCGCGAAGCGATGCTCGGCGAGCGTGCCGAAGAGCGCATGTCGAGAGAGCTTTGCCTTGGTGGTCGCTGGGCTCGAGAGGCCACAGAGGAAGCGGGCGCGCTGGCGCGCGGTGCCAAGGGCGGTTGGATACTCGACGATCAGCTCGTCGAGGATGGCTCGGTCGAGGGCGACCTTCGGCGTCTCGGAAAGTTCCGGAAGGCTCTGGGCCGATCCCGCCAGGCAATAGGAGCAGTGGCCGCAGGGCTCGTCGCGCGCTTCGCCGAAGTAACCGACGAGCGCCTGCACCTGGCAGCCGTCGTGCTCGACCAGGGCAACGACCCGTTCGATGCGCTCCGCCTCCGACTGCTCGCGTCGTTTGAATCGCTCGGCGAGGCGCTCGCACAACTCCTCGCGGGACGGTGCCTGCCCCAGGAGGGAGAAGCGCTGGCGGACGTCGGCCACCTTCAGCTCGACAAGCCCTTGCTGCTCGAGGTAGCCGAGCGCCTTGACGACCCGTTCACGCTCTTCACCCGGTACGCCCTCCGGGTCGATGTTTGTCCAGACCCGCCCCTCTTTGCCGCTCGCGATCACGCGGCATAAGAACTCGGCGCGGTTGGCGTCGAAGGTCGCGTAGACGTCGTCCCACTCACCGCTCACCGGTCGAACGCTATAGCCCGCGTAAAACGGCGTTCCCTGCGCGAGGAAGCCGTCGAGCTCGAGGTAGGTGAGGATCGTCTTGAGCACGAGCGGCCGCACGTCGTGGCGCACCGACAGCTCGTACTCCGATACCGCGAACTGCTCGCCCTCCGAATGTGCGAACACGTCGTTGAGTAGGCCGGCGATCGCCTCGGGTGTCGGTGTGTCACCGAACGCGAAGTTCTCGAGCGTCGGGACGTCGTCGCGGCACGCGAATAGCTCGCAGATCGACGGTTCTCCGTCG
Source organism: Gaiellaceae bacterium (assembly GCA_036496545.1). Taxonomy (GTDB): domain Bacteria; phylum Actinomycetota; class Thermoleophilia; order Gaiellales; family Gaiellaceae; genus Palsa-739. The sequence goes on from DASXKX010000013.1 coordinate 86,611, forward strand.
CGGCCGGCGCGGCCGATCTCCTGCGAATACGACTCGAGCCCCTTCGGAAGATTCAAGTGGTAGACGTAGCGTACGTCGGCCTTGTCGATCCCCATGCCGAACGCGATCGTCGCGACGACGATGTTCGCGTCCGAGTGCGTCCACCACTCCTGCACCTCGACGCGTTCGTCCGGGTTCATCCCCGCGTGGTATGCGCGCGCCGGCAGCCCTGCGGCTGCGAGCAGGGCGGCGACGCGCTCAGCGGTGCGCTGCAACGTCACGTAGACGATCGTCGAGCCCGGCGCGCGCTCGCGCAGACGATCGATCAGTGTCTGATCGCGCTCGTCCGCGCTGGCGGGCGTCATGAGCAGCGTGAGGTTCGGGCGGTAGAAGCCGGTGACGACCGAGTCGCGCTCCTCGATCCCGAAGCCCGCGCAGATGTCGTGAACGACCGCGGGCGTTGCAGTCGCAGTCAACGCAAGCACGCGCTCCGCGCCCAACTCGCGCGCTCGTGCCGCGAGCTTCAGATAGTCGGGCCGGAAGTTGTGCCCCCATTCGGAGATGCAGTGGGCCTCGTCGACGGCGAACAGCGCGATCTTCGTCTGGCCGAGCTGCGCGAGGAAGCGCTCGTTGTTGAAGCGCTCCGGAGCGACGTAAAGCAGCTTCAGGCTGTCATTGCGCAGGCGGTCCGAGACGGCACGCACCTCGTCTGCATCGAGGCTCGAGTCGAGCCGCGCCGCGTCGACGCCCTGCCGGGCGAGCAGGTCGATCTGATCCTTCATCAGCGCGATCAGCGGCGAGACGACGACCGTGACGCCGTCCAGCATCAGCGCAGGCAGCTGATAGCAGAGGCTCTTGCCGGCACCCGTCGGGAAGACGGCGAGGGCGGAGCGGCCGGCGAGGAGGGAGTCGACGACCTGCTCCTGGCCGGGGCGGAACGTCGCGTAGCCAAAGCGGTCGGATAGGACTTCGGCGGGCGTGGTCAAGCCTCAAACGTAGCGGCGGCCGATCACATGCGGCATAGGCTGAACGGGTGATGCCGATCGACGAGGACCACTAGCGAACGCGGTCGATTGAAAGCGTGCACGGGTTCGATTCCCCGTGCCGCCATCCATCCATCGGTTCAAGCGTGCTCCCGGAGGTACTGATGCACGAAGGCGATCGCCATGCTGCCTTCGCCGACTGCCGAGGCGACGCGCTTCACAGGGCTGAAGCGGACGTCGCCGCAGGCGAAGATGCCTGGGACGCTTGTCTCGAGAAGGTAGGGGTCCCGCTCGAGTTGCCACCGTCCTGCAGCGCGCAGGTCGGAGCCGGTCAGCACGTAGCCCCTCGGGTCGATCGCGATCTCCGGTGGAAGCCACGCCGTCTCGGCATCCGCACCGATGAAGATGAACAGCCCGCCCGACTCAAGCCGGGTTGTCTCGCCGGTCCGCCCGTCGCGGACATCGATCGCCTCGAGCGAGGTGTAGCCGTGCGCGGCGACCACCTCGGTCCAATAGAGCGTGTGGATGTTCGCCCGGGTGGCGAGTTGGTCGACGAGATAGCGCGACATGCTCTTCTCGAGGCTTTCGCCGCGGTAAAGGATGGTGACGGTCCGTGCGTGCGACGAAAAGAACATGGCCGCCTGGCCGGCTGAGTTGCCGGCACCGATGATGTGGATGTCCAGGCCGTGTGTGTTCGCCGCCTCGCTGCGCGCCGCGCCGTAGAAGATCCCCTTGCCCGCGAGGCGGTCGAAGCCCTTGACCGCCAGCCGCCGCCAGGTGACCCCGCAGGCGAGGATGATCGTCGGCGCCTGAAGCACGTCGCCGCCGTCGAGGTGCACCTGATGGGTCGCCGGGTCTATTCGAGTGATCGACCTCGTGACGAGGATCTCGGCGCCGAGCCTGCGCGCCTGCTGGAGCGCACGGTTCGAGAGCGCCTCGCCGGAGACGCCCGAGGGGAAGCCGAGGTAGTTCTCGATTCGGGAGGAGGTGCCCGCCTGGCCGCCCGGTGCCTCACGCTCGATCGCGATCGTACGGAGTCCCTCGGAGGCGCCGTAGACGGCGGCTGCCAGCCCCGCGGGCCCGGCACCCACGATCACCGTGTCGTACGCCGCAGCCGCCGGCTCGGTCGCGATGTCGAGCAGCTCCGCCACGCGCCGGAGCTCCGGCCGCACGACGGTCTTGCCGTTGACGACGCGGATCGCCGGGTAATCGCCCTCCGCGGGCAACGCCCCGGACCATGCCGTTGCATCGGCAGGCACGTCGGGCTGGAGCCATCTGAACCGGATCTGGTTGCGATCGAGGAATAGCCTCAGCTCCGCACATGCAGCATCCCGACGATGCCCGAGGACGATCGCCCTGAAAGCTGCCGGTGCGGACGCTCGGGATTGCAGACCTTTCGGGCCCCCGAGCCGGTTGTTCGCGAGGACGCCCACCCGCTCCCCGATCTCGGGCGCGACGGCGGTGAGCTCGTAGTAGTCGTGCAGGTCGATCCGAAAGACACGCGACGCCTCCGCTGCACGGAACCCGCCGGCGTGGATCATTCCGAATGCAATCGCCATCTCACCGAAGACGTCACCCGGCTTCCGCTCGCCGATCACGCTCGCCACGCCGTCGACAACCCTGAGCACCTCCAGCCGACCCTGGAGGACTCCGAAGAGCGCCCGTTCGTCACCCTCGTGCACAGCGAACTCGCCCGGCGCGAGCGTGATGTCCGCCACGACCCGGGAGAGCCGGTCGCGTTCGGCCGGCTCGAGGTCTGCGAACACTGCGACCTGACCGATCTCCTCGGCCGTCACCATCCGGTTTAGAGACCGAACCAGCGTGTGCGTCGGCTCGAGCCGAAGTGCGCCTTCTCGATGACGAGCGCGGCAGACGGCTCGCGCAGCGTCCCGGTCTTCGACGGGCCGGAGAGGAAGTCGATGTCGACGCGGCCGACGTGGCCGCCGCCGAACTCGATCCAACACGACGCCCGACCGTCGTACGGTGGCGGCTGGTCGCCGCCGCGAAGGGTCGCGAGGAGTGACGCCGCGACGACCCGCGCTGCGCCCTCGGCGAACGTCCCGGCTTTCGGGACGCCGACGGTCGCCACGTCGCCGAACGCGTAGACGCGAGGCCACGCTGTCTCGAGGGTCTGCGAGCTTACAGGGATATAGCCGTCGGTTGTCATCCCGCTCTCGATCACGACGTCCGGCGCGCGATGCACCGGGACGCCGAGGAAGAGCTCGAACGGGCGCTCGCCGCCGTCGTCGAGTACCGCGACCCCCTTGCGCAGCGACGTCACGGCACGGCCGGGCGTGAAGCGGATCTCGCGCTCTGCGAAGGCGGCGAGCAGCGCGGCCGAGGTGTCGGGTGACGGCGGCACCGGTGCCGGGAGCGGCATGACGATCTCGATCTCGCAGTCGCGGCGGACGCCGCGCGCACTCAGCGCGTCGTGCAGGAGCAGCGCCGTCTCGCTCGGCGCGGGCGGGCACTTGTACGGCGCCTTGCATACACCGATGACAATGCGGCCGGCCGAGAAGGATGCGACCGCCGCGGCGAGCCGCTCCGCACCGGCGACCGAATAGAACTCGTCGCCGTGCTCCGCGAGGCCCGGCGTTGCGGAGAGATCGTAATCGGCACCGAGCGCAACCACGAGCACGTCGCCCTCGTGCTCGCCGGCGTCGGTGGTGAGACGACATGCCTGCGGATCGATCGACGTCACCGTCTCCTGAACGAATCGAACGCCGGGCTTGTCGATCGCCGCATACGGCAGCCACACCTCGTCGAGGGTGGTGCGACCGAACATCACATCGAGCTTCGAGTAGCCGAAGACGAACGAATCGGCCTTGTCGATCAGGACGACGTCGACCTGGTCAGGCGCGCCCTCAGAGAGGAGAGTCGCAAGCTCCAAGCCACCAAACCCGGCCCCGGCGATCACCACGCGCATCGCGCGAGTCTACGCCGGGCTGCCGCGGCGGCCGGGTGGATCGACCACCCCGGCCGTCGCGCGAGCGTTAACTAGTGGTCGCCGCCCTGATCGTCGTGGCCGTGGCCGCGGACGAGTTGGCCGCGAATCTCGCCGGCCGGCAGCGTCGGAGTGTGCATGTTTGCGTACGTGAGTCCGGCCTCCATGGCCTTGATGATCGAGTTCAGGTCACCGGCCGCGAACTCCTGTGCAGTCGGGCCCAGAATGTCGGCCGGCAGGGTCGTGCCCGTGATCGTGACCGGTCCGTTCTGGCTGCTCGGGCACGCGGGCTTCGATCCGCCGCAGAAGAAGAACGAGACGCCGCCGGAGACACCCCGCTGCCCAACGTGCACGTGCGCGACGACGGGCTGGTTGTTCGTCGCGAATTCCCGGTAGGTAAGCGACCAAGTCAGCTGACCGTTCCCGACCGTGAGCGTCAGGTTCCCCGAGGCGGGCGAGTTGTCTGCGGGAACCTCGTTGTACCCGTTGAGATGCGCGGTGAACACTCGCGCATTGCTGTCCACGGGCTTCGCGTGATGATGGCTCGCCGCGTAGGCGATCGATGTCGCGCCCAGCGCGAGCGCCATTGCAATCGCAAGCGCGAAACCTGTCCTTCTCCTGCCCATGATCCCTCCTGTCGTTGGCCAACACGCGGACCGAGGTCCGCGGAATCCCCCTTCCCGCGCCCGCGACTTCGGCAACCTGTGCCGCCTCCTTCTTTTCGGCGCTCGGCGGCCCAAGTCGTGAGAATCGAGCCGTGAACGAGATCGTCGAGCTTGCGTCCCGCCTGGTCGCAACCAATTCCGTGAACCCCGCGCTCGTCTCAGGCGGCGCAGGGGAGGGCGACGCAGCAACCGTCGTTGCAGAGTGGTGTCGCAGACGCGGCTTCGAGGTCGAGGTCCTCGGCGACGAGCGGCCGAGTGTGATCGCGCGCCGGAGAGGCAGCGGCGGTGGCCGGTCGCTCCTCCTGAACGGTCATCTCGACACGGTCGGCGTCGCCGGCATGGAAGCGCCGTTCGAGCCCCGCGTCGACAACGGCCGGCTCTACGGGCGTGGAAGCTACGACATGAAGGGCGCGCTGGCGGCGGTGCTCGTCGCGGCGTTGACCGCGGGTGAGCAGCGCGGCGACGTGATTGTCACCGCGGTCGCCGACGAGGAGCTCGCGTCCGTCTGCACCGAAACGGTGCTCGAGCACGTGACCGCCGATGCGGCGATCGTTGCCGAACCGACGGAGTTGCAGGTCGCTGTCGCACACGGCGGTTTCGTCGGCTTCGAGATCGAGACGAGCGGCATCGCCGCACATGGATCGCGTCCCGACCTCGGCGAGGATGCAATCGCAAAGATGGGGCCGATCCTCGTCGCCCTCGACGAGCTCGACGAGCGCCTGAAGGCTCGCGCCCCGCACCCACTCGTCGGCACCGGCTCGATCCACGCGTCCGTCATCGCAGGCGGACAGGAGATGTCGAGCTTTCCCCGCCGCGTGCGTGCTCCTTGGGGAGCGGCGGACGATGCCGGGCGAGACCGTCGGCGATGTCGAGCGGGAGCTCGCCGAAATCGCGCGCGGGTCGGATGTCCGCGTCGTTGCAAGCCGCGACCCGTACGAGGCTGCGATCGATGAATCGTTCGTGGAGCTCGTGCAGCGCGAGGCCGGCGTCGGTGCGCCTGCCGGCGCACGCTTCTGGACGGACGCGGCCCTGGTCGCAGCAGCCGGCATACCGACCGTGCTCTTCGGTCCGATCGGCGAAGGCGCGCATGCCGAGGTGGAGTGGGTCGACCTCGCGTCGCTCCAGCGCTTGCACGACGTCGTCGTGCGCGTCGTGCGCGCGTGGTGCGGTTAGACGCTCAAGGCCGAGGTGACTTCCGGCGGCGGCCGTCGTACACTCGACGTCGAGCGAGTACGAGGGGGAGAGCATGATTCGCAGCCGCAGTCTGTTCCTGCTGATCGTCGTCGCGGGCCTGCTCGGGATGCTGCCCGCCTCGGCTTCATCGACGCCTGGTCCGACATCGGTGACCGTAGCCGGTGACCTGCAGTCGGAAGTCGGCTGCTCGAGCGATTGGGACCCTGCGTGCGCGGCGACGCACCTGAACTACGACGCCTCTGACGACGTCTGGCAGGGGACGTTCGCGCTTCCCGCGGGGAACGACCAGTACAAGGCTGCGCTCAACGACGCCTGGGACGAAAACTACGGTCTCCATGCCGTCCAGGGCGGCGACAACATCCCGCTCACCCTGCCGCAGGCCGCGAACGTCAAGTTCTACTTCGACGACAAGACCCACTGGATCACCGACAACCACAGCACGCCGATTCCGGTCGCGGCCGGGGACTTCCAGTCGGAGCTCGGCTGTCCCGGCGACTGGCAGCCCGACTGCCTGCGCTCGTGGCTCGAAGATCCGGACGGGAACGGCATCGCCACCTTTGAGACGACGGCGCTACCGGCCGGCTCCTACCAGGCGAAGGTCGCCGTCAACGAGAGCTGGGAAGAGAACTACGGCGCAGGCGGAGCCGCGAACGGCGACAACATCCCCTTCTCCGTGCCGACCAACAACGCGAAGGTCACCTTCAGTTACAACACCACCTCGCACGTCCTGACGATCTCCGTCGCTGACCCCCAAGGCGCACCCGGTGCGCTGTCGCACTTCGATCTCGCGCGCAAGGATTGCTTCGGCACCGCGCGGAACACGACGTCGAAGGTCTGGTACACGGTCGCCGGCGGCGTCCTCAGCGACGTCTACTACCCCACGATCGACAACACGAACGTCGAGACCCTGCGCTACGTCGTCACCGACGGCGCAACGTTCACCGATGTCCAGGGCCGCGACACGACCTACACCGTCACGCCGCTCCCCGGTAGCGGCGGGATGGGCTGCAGCGTCACCACGACTGCTACGAGCGGCAAGTACCAGATCGTCACCGACTACATCACCGACCCGGCGCGAAACGCGGTGCTGATGAAGGTGTCGTTCAAGGCGAACGCGCCGAACCGGCTCCGGCTCTACCTGCGCATCGACCCGACGGTGAACGGCAACGGCGGTGGTGGCAGCGGCAACGGTGGCGCGGACTCTGCGCTGACCGACACATCGACCGGCCACCCGGTTCTCGTCTCCGACGATCCGGCCACGACGACGAACGCTGCAAATCGCGACTATGCGCAGCCGGTCTACATGGCGCTCGACGCACCGTTCACGACGGAGAACACGAACGGCTTCGCCGGTAGCGCGTCCGACGGCCTGGTCGAGCTCGACGCGGCGCATGCGCTCACCACGTCGTATGCAGCCGCGAACAACGGCAACGTCGTTCAGACGGGGCGGATCGCCGGCGGTGACCGGACGATCCAGTTCAACGCCTCGCTCGGGTTCGGGTCGACGCAGTCGGATGCCGTCTCCACGGCGGAGTCGGCCCTCGGCGACGGCTGGCCGGGAGCCGTCGATGCGTTCAAGCAAGGCTGGCAGACATACGACGCTGCCCTGAACCGGCCGCCGAACAAGCTGGCTGGCATCTCCGGTCCGCGGGTCGCCGACCTCCGCGACGAGTACTACACCTCGGCGAACGTCCTCAAGGCGGTCGAGGACAAGACCTTCCCCGGTGCGCTTGTCGCGGCGCCCGCGTCGCCCTGGGGCCAAGCGATCTCTGCAGGTGACCCACAGAACACGTACTTCGGCTCGTACCGCGAGGTCTTCGCGCGCGATCTCTACGAGATCTGGACGGGGCTCATGGCCGACGGCGACACTGCGACGGCGAAGGACGCGACGTTGTTTCTCTTCGACCGCCAGCAGCAGCCCGACGGGTCGATGCCGCGCAACAGCCTCGTCAACGGCAAGGTCGCACCCGACTCGTTCAACACGCAACTCGACGAGACGTCGTATCCGCTGCTGATGGCGGATCAGCTGCACCTCACCGACCACGATCTCTACGAGCACCACATCAAACCGGCCGCGAACTTCGTCGCCGCGCACGGCCCGGCGTTCGGAGTCGAGCGCTGGGAGGAGCAGGACGGCTACTCGCCGTCCACAATCGCGGCCGAGATCGCCGGCCTCATCTCGGCTGCCGACCTCGCCGACGCGAACAACGACCCGGCGTCGGGTGCGATCTGGCGGGGCACTGCCGACGACTTCCAGCGCTCGATCAAGGGATGGACGGTGACGACGAACGGCCCGTTCGCCCCGAGCTACTTCATCCGCCTCTCGAAGACCGGCGATCCGAACGCCGCGATCTCCTACAACGTCGGCAACGGCGGCCCGACGCTCGATCAGCGTCAGGTGATCGACCAGGGCTTCCTCGAGCTCTCGCGCCTCGCCGAGCTACCGCAGAACGACGCGGACATCCTCGCGTCGCTCGGGGTCGTCGACGCGAAGATCCGCAACACGACGGCGGCGGGCGACGGCTTCCACCGGTACAACGGCGACGGCTACGGCGACCGGTCGAGTGACGGCCGGCCGTGGGCACCGTCAGGCCAGGGCAGCGGGCACCTCTGGCCCGCCCTCTCGGCCGAGCGGGCCGAGCAGCAGCTGCAGGCGGGGGACTCGAGCGGCGCCGCGGCGTTCCTCGACAGCATGGCTCGGATGGCGAGCGGCGTCGGTCTGATCCCGGAGCAGAACTGGGAGAACGCCGATCTTGCGCCTTCGCCGTTCGGCACCGACCCGACGACCGCTTCGATCGGCTTCGTGAACGGCGGGCCGGCCGGCTCGGCTGCGCCGCTCGACTGGTCGGCCGGCGCCTTTGTCCGGCTCGCCCGAGACCTTGCGACGGGAACGCTCGTCGACCGTCCTGCCGCGACGTACTCGCGCTACGTGCAGCGAAAGCAAGGCGAGACGAGCCTTACCGTGACAAGCCCGGCGAACCAGAGCGCGGTCACCGGGTCGCCAGTGACCGTGTCGGGCACTTCCACGTCCGGCAACACGATCTATGTCGCTGCCACGAACACCGACAACACATTCACGACCAGCACCGCGACCACCGCGGCTGCGGGTGACGGCTCGTGGAGCGTGCAGGTGCCGGTCGACGGTGGCACGACCGTTCTCACGACGGTGGCCGTCGCGGCAAACGGCGCCACCGCGCACGACCAGCGCTCCATCGTCTTCGACTTCGTCCCAGGCACGCTCGTGTTCGACGCCTCCGATCCGGCGGGCGACGACAACGGCCCGGGCAACTACGCCTATCCGACGTCGAGCGCGTTCCACGCGGGGGCGTTCGACATCCGCGACTTTCAGGTATGGGACTCGGGCTCAGACGTCACGTTCCGGCTGCAGACGCAGGATCTGACGCCGACCTTCGGTCCGGCGAACGGCGCGCAGCTCGTCGACGTCTACGTGCACGAGCCCGGTGCGTCGCCCGCTTCGACGTCGGCGTCGAATGCGACGCGGAACTTCCTGATCGCGCCGGCGTTCGCATGGAGCCGTCTACTCCAGGTGCAGGGCTTCGGGCAGCGCTACGAAGACGCCTCTGGGACCACCGTAGGAACGATCGCGATCAGCGCGAATCAGATCTCCCGGTACATCACGTTCCGGGTCTCGAAAGCGAGCCTCGGAGGGACACCCGGCTCGGGCTGGGCGTTCACGGTCGTGCTCCACGGGCAAGACGGGTTCTCCGATGACAAAGCGCGTGGCTTCGCACCGACTCCGGAGGAGTTCCTGTTTGGCGTCTGCGCGGCCGTAAGCAGCGACGCGCACTGCACCGCGAGCCCAGGCACCGTCCCGAAGGCAATCGACGTGCTCACTCCGCCCGGCGTCTCGCAGGCGGGGGAGCTCGATTACACGCTGCACAACCCCGTCGTGCTGCAGGGAGTGACGATGCCTTGATCCCGAGCTACTCGGAGGCGATCTCGCCCACGAGCTGATGCCGGCACAGCTCGTCGCGCAATGCGCCGATGCCGCGGCCCCGCGCTTGCGCCTCTCCCGCCAATCGGTCAGGGTTGCGCTCGTCTGACGTGTTCCTGCAACTGCTCGCGAACGGTCTAGTCACGGGGTCGGTCTACGCGATCGCCGCGCTCGGCGTGTCGTTGATCTATGGGATCCTGCGGCTCGTCAACTTCGCGTACGGCGACATGATGGCGTTCGCCGCGCTCACAACCTACGGTGTCAACGGGCCTCTGCACCAGTCGATGATTCTCGCGACGCTCGCCGGCATGGCGGCGACGGCGATCCTCGCGCTCTTGATCGACGTCGTGCTTTGGAGGCCTTTGCGCGCGCGGCATGCCGGCTTCATGAGCCTCTTCCTCGCGTCGATCGGGCTCGCGCTCGTGCTCCGGCAGTCACTGCTTCTGTTCGGGAGCGCTCAGCCGCGGACGTACAGGGTGAATCCGTATCGCGTGTTCGTGGTCGGCAGCGTTCGCCTCTCCGAGGCGCAGGTGATCGCGATCGCCGCCGCCGCGGCCACGATCGTCGCCGCCGGCCTGTTCCTCGCCTACACCACGACCGGCCGCGTCCTGCGCGCGATGGCCGACGACCGCGCGCTCGCCGCCGTCGCCGGCATCGATGTCGGCCGCGCGATCCGTGTCGCCTGGATCATCTCCGGCCTCCTTGCCGGCCTCGCCGGGGTGCTCGCCGCGCTCGTCGAGTACTCGTTCGACCCGAACTTCGGCTTCCAGCTGCTGCTGCCCGTGTTCGCCGCCGTGGTTCTCGGCGGGATCGGCAGTGCGTACGGCGCGCTCGCGGGCGGCCTCGTTCTCGGCGTCGCGCAGGAGGTCTCGACCTGGTCCGGATTCGCAGGCGGCGTCAATCCCGTGTACAAGCCGGTCGTCGCCTTTGCGGTGCTCGCTCTCGCGCTCATGCTTCGCCCACAGGGTTTGTTCGGCCGGGCGCGCATCGCATGAACGTTCTCGCGAGCGGCAGCTTCTGGGCGTTTGTCGCGGTCGTCGCCGGGATCTACACGATCCTTGCGCTCGGGCTCCAGCTGCAGTTCGGATTCGCCGGTCTCCTCAACTTCGGCCAGGTCGCGTTTATGGCGATCGGCGCGTACACGATGGCCATCCTCGTCGTGAAGGAGGGCTGGAGCATGTGGCTCGCCGCGCCGCTCGGCATAATCGCGGCCGCCGTCGGCGGCGCGCTGCTCGGCTTGACGACGTTGCGCCTGCGCGCCGACTACTTCGCGATCGTGACGATCGCCTTCAGCGAGATCATCCGCTACGTCGCGACGAACGAGAACAGCCTCACCGGCGGCTCGCAGGGGACGATTGCGCTCGGCAAGGTCGGGACTGCGGCGCAGTACAACGGCCAATGGGCGAGCTTCCAGACGCGCGTGCAGCACGCGCTCGGGTTCTCGTCCTCTGACGCAACCATGCTCGTGCTCGTCTGGGGCGTCGCGATTGTGCTGCTCACGCTGACGTGGCTTGCGGTCCGGACGCCGTGGGGACGCGTCCTGCGCTCCATCCGCGACGACGAGGACGCGGCTGCCTCGCTCGGGAAGAACGTCTTCGCCTACAAGCTGCAGGCGCTCGCGCTCGGTGCCGCGCTAGGCGGTGTCGCGGGGCTCTTCTATGCCTGGGAGTTCTCCTTCTTCAGTCCAACCGACTTCGAGCCGCTGCTGACGTTCTTCGCCTGGATGATCCTGCTGCTCGGCGGCGTCGGGCGCGTCTTTGCGGTGCCGGTCGGCGCGCTCGTCTTTGGCCTGATCTTCGCCGGTACGCGCTTCCTCAACTTCGCGCCGTTCTCATGGTTCGCATCCGACGAGCGCGCCTACCTCCGGCTGATCATCATCGGCGCGATCATCCTCCTGCTTGTCGTGATGCGGCCGCAGGGGCTCCTCGGAAACAAGCGGGAGATGGTGCTGGAGTGAGCGCGATCCTGGGAGTCGAGAACGTCGTGCGGACGTTCGGCGGCGTTCGCGCCGTGGACGGCGCTTCGTTCGAGGTCGAGCGGAACTCAATCACCGGGCTGATCGGCCCGAACGGCGCCGGCAAGTCGACGCTCTTCGCAATCATTGCCGGCTCGCTCAAGCCGGACGCGGGCAGAGTCCTGTTCGACGACCGCCGGATCGACCGGAGGCCCGCCTATCGCGTCGCGCGGGCGGGTGTCGTGCGCACGTACCAATCGGCGCGGGTACTGACGCGGATGACGGTGCTCGAGAACCTGCTGCTCGCGTCGTTCGGGCACCCAGGTGAGCGTCTGAGCGGGATCGTGCTGCGACCTCGGGCGGCACGAGAGCGCGAGCGCGATCTGCACGGGGAGGCGCGGGAGCTGCTCGCCCTCGTAGGCCTCGAGTCGTACGAACGAGAGTACGCGGGCACACTCTCCGGCGGGCAGCGGAAGCTGCTCGACCTCGTCCGCGTCCTGATGCTGCGCCCGTCGCTCGTCCTCCTCGACGAGCCGATGGCGGGCGTCAGCCCGACGCTCCGCGTCCAGCTCCTCGAGCACATTCTCGCAATTCGGCGCGATCGCGGCATCACATTCTTGATCGTCGAGCACGACCTCGACTTCGTCATGCAGGCCGCAGATGACGTCGTCGTGATGAACCAGGGCCGCGTGCTCGCCGCCGGCAGCCCCGCCGAGATCCGCGCGAACGAAGACGTCGTGGACGCCTATCTCGGGAAGGCGCATTGACCATGCCGCTCCTTCAAGTCGACGCGCTCGAGGCCGGGTATGACGACGCGCTGATCCTCCGCGGCGTGTCGCTCGAGGTCGCGGCGGAGCAGATCGTCGCGATCGTCGGACCGAACGGAGCCGGGAAGTCGACACTTCTTAAGACGGTCTACGGGCTCGTGCTGCCGAGCGCCGGAACCGTGCGCCTGGAAGGCAGTGACGTCACGGGGCTCCGCGCCGACCGGCTAACGCGCCGAGGCATGAACATGGTTCCGCAGGTCGAGAATGTCTTCCCGACGCTCACCGTCGCCGAGAACCTGCAGGTCGGTGCGCTCATCCTCCCGCGCGCCGAGCGTGACGTCGAGATCGCGCGCGTGCTCGAGCTCTTCCCGCTACTTGCCGCGCGCCGCCGCCAGCGGGCGGGTTCGCTCTCGGGCGGAGAGCGGAAGCTGGTCGCCATCGCGCGCGCTCTCGTTGCGCGGCCGCGCCTCCTGCTCCTCGACGAGCCGTCCGCGGGCCTCTCACCGATCGCGATCGACCTCGTCTTCGACAAGCTCCTCGAGATCCGCGCGCGCGGGATCGCGATCGTGATGGTCGAGCAGAACGCCCGCCGCGCGCTCGCGCTCGCCGATTCCGGCTACGTCCTCGACACGGGGCGGAATGCGTACGCGGGATCCGGCTCGTCGTTGCTCGACGATCCCCGCGTCGTGGAGCTCTACCTCGGCGGTCCGAAGAAGTAGTCGGGAGGGCGGGTGCGCCGCCCTCCCGAAACGAATCCGCGCTACTTCCCGCGGAAGGTGATCGTCTGCAGCGTCTTGAATGTGTTGCTACCGGTGTACTGCCAGATCTCGTACACCGCGGAGCCGATGTCTCCATGGGCGTCGAAGTCGACCGGGCTGAACGCGCCTTCGTAGTCGATCTCCTTGTGCGCGAGCACGAGCTTGATCGCCTGTCCCATTTGCGCGAACGTGACCTTCTTCCCGGGCGGCCCGGACACCGCGATCAGGTTGGTCCTGATCTTTGTGGGCGACGACGAGCACCCACGCAGCGCCGCGAGGAATGCAACGTTCGCGGCGTCGAACGCCGTCCCCTCGAAGCCGGTATACGGCTTCGCGCCGTGCACGGATCGGTTCCACAATGCGTGGAACGCGTTGCCGGCGGGCCCACCTGCGGCGCTTGCGGCGGTGCCGCTCAGTCCGACGACGGGGGCTCCGATCGCGTCAAGCGTTTGACCGTTCTTGAGGGCCTCAGTCATCAGCGTCTTCGTGGCGTCCCACTTCCCTGTGCGCACAAGCGACGGTGCGAACTTCTGGAAGGTCTCGGGGAAGTCGATGATCACCCAGCCCGCCGGATTGCCGGAAACGAGCTGCTGGGCCTCGGTGTCGAAGGTCGGCTGATCGGGGTTCCACGAGATGGAGACGCCGACCTTGCCGCCGAGCTTTTTCCACTGCGCGATGAACAGCTGCTGGAGCGCGGTGCCGAACGCGTCGTTGCGCGCACCGACGTTGATCGTCGCTCCCTTGCCGAACTTCGACAGGGCGGCCGTCGCGAGCACCTTGCCCTGCAGCGTGTCGGACGGATACGCGCGCCACACGTAGCCGTTGTCCTTGAGCGACGTGATCTGCGGTGCGCTCGCGGTTGGCGAGATGAGGACGACGTGGTTCGGGATCGTCACCGACTGCGCCATCGGGATTGTTGCGCCCGACGCCATCTCGCCGATGATCACGTTCGCGTGCTCGCCGACTTCCTTCTTTGCGGCTTCGACGGAGGCGGCCGCCTGAGACTGGCCGTCCTGCGAATCCACGAGCTGAACCTTGATCTTCCCTGCGAGCCCCGCCTGCTTCAGGGCCGCGTTCTGCAGGCTGAGCGCGAGCCGCACCGACTTGTCCATGTTGCCGCCGTACGGTGCGAGGTCGCCCGTGAACGGCAGCACGGTCCCGATCTTCAACGTGAACGAGCAGCCGGCGGCTTTCGCCGCTCCGGCGGGCGAGGCGGTCGCCGCGACCCCGGCGAACGCCGCCACGACGAGCGCAGCAGTCGCACGCTTGACCCTCATCGAGCTGATCATTCTGACTCCCTTCTCCGGCTTGCGGCTCGCCGCTCAAGCGGCGGGTCAGACGCTTCCACCCTGACCGATCTGCCGATCGACCGCAAGGCTGCACCTCGCTACTCGGCGAGCCGCGCCACCGTCGCACCGTCGGCCGACTCGGAGGTGACCTCGCCCACGAGCTGATGCCGGCGCAACTCGTCGCGCACCGCGTCGCGCAATGCGCCGGTGCCGCGGCCGTGGACGACGCGCACGCTAGGGAGCCCGCCGAGCGACGCATCGTCGACGAGCGACCGCACGGCTTCGCGCGCTTCCTGCGCGGTGCGGCCGCGCACGTCGATCTCGTCGCGGAGATCGGGCGGCACCGTTGCACGAACTCGCACCGCGGGCGCCTCCGGTGTGGGACGGTCGGTGGACGGGTGTAGCCGGTCGAGCGCGATCCGGACGCGCTGGCCGGTCGCACCGGCGACCTCGGCTTCTGTGCCGTGGATCTCGACGATCGTCCCTCGCACGCCGATGCCCGGCGCCACGACAGGGTCTCCGACTGCGAGCAGCGCCGGGCTCGGCAGCGGCGCGGCGAGCCCTTGGAGCTGCTCTTCCGCGCGCCGGGCATGCTCGCTCGCGGCTCCGAGCCGCCGGTCGCGGGCTCGCTCGGCTTCGGGTGCGGCCGAGCGTTCGACCCGGCGCTGTAGACGCCGCGCCTCGCGGATCTCGCCACGCAACGACTCGAGTTGTGCGCGTGTGTCGGCGAGCTCGGCGCGCGTCTCTGCGACCACGCGCTCGCGTTCGGCGGCCGCACCCGCGCGGACGCGCTCGATCTCCGCAACGAGCTCGGCTTCGCGGGTGCGCGCGTCCCGTAGCGCCACCTCGGCATCGCGCCGCTCGACTTGTGCACGCGCACGCTCGTCCTCGGCAGCACGCTCGGCCGCTTCCGCCTCGGAAAGCAGCGTCGAGATCCGGCGACGCGCGGGGTCGATCGCAGCCTGCGCACGGGCAACGACCGCGGGATCGAGCCCGAGCCGCTCGGCGGTCTGCAGCGCATGCGAGGTTCCCGCACGCCCCAGCGTGAGCCGGTATCGCGGCTCGTGCGTGACCGGATCGATCGCGGTGGCCGCGTTCGTTGCTCCGTCGGTGGCGCTCGCCCATTCCTTCAGCTCCGCGGAGTGCGTCGTCGCGACGGTGAGCCGCGCCTGCGCGGCCAGTCGCTCGAGCACTGCCTGCGCGAGAGCCGCACCCTCGACGGGATCCGTACCCGATGCCGGCTCGTCGAGCAGTACGAGTGACCGCTTCGTTGCTGCGCCGAGAATCGCGATCAGGTTGCGGACCTGCGCGGCGAAGCTCGAGAGACTCATCGCGATCGACTGCTGGTCACCGATCTCGACGAGCATGTCGTCGAAGACCGGGAGCTCGGCCTCGTCCGCGGGCACGCGCAGGCCTGCCTGATGCAGCAGTGCCGCAAGCCCGACCGTCTTCAGCGCCACCGTCTTGCCGCCGGTGTTCGGGCCGCTGATCACGACTGCGCGCAGGCGGTCGAGCTTGAGGTCCACCGGCACGACGTTCGCGGGGTCAAGGAGCGGATGGCGGACACCGACAAGCCGGACGTTGTCACCAACTTCGACACGAGCACCGTGCCACGAGCGCGAGAGGGCACCGCGCGCGACGGCAAGATCGAGCTCGCCGATCGCTTCCACGAGCAGCTCGAGCTCGTCCGCGCGTCCGCCGACGGTCTGCGACAGCTCTGCGAGCAGGCGCGCGACCTCTTCGCGCTCTTCCGCTGCCGCTTCCGACTGCTGGTTGTTCAGCTCGACGACCTCGAACGGCTCGACGAACAGCGTCTGGCCTGAGCCGGACGCGTCATGGACGATGCCGGGGACGCTGCCGCGCGATGCGACCTTCACCGCGAGGACCGGTCGTCCGGCACGCTCGGTCACGAACGTCTCCTGCAGATGTGAACGCAGCTTCGGCGACTGCGCGAGGCGCTGCAACGCTTCCTCGGCGCGGCGCGCGCCTGCCCGCAGCTCAGAGCGCAGTGCGCGCAGGCGCGGCGATGCCGTGTCGCGCAACGCGGCGCCTTCGTCGTCGACGCAGCGGCGAATCTCTTCGGCGACGGCGCTGAGCGTCGGCGCAACTTCGTCGGCGATCGCCCGCAACCGGGGTGCGAACGCGTGCTCGGTCAGGGCGTTGCGTGCCCGTAGGCCGCCCTCGATCGCAGCCGCGACCTCGTACAGCTCGCGCACCGACAGGACGCCGCCGCGCCCGGCGCGCTCGACCGGGACGCGGATGTCGGGGATCCCGTCGAGCGGCGGCTCCGCCGCGTGGTCGAGGAGCTCGACCGCCTCGTCGGTCAGTGCGTGGCGCTGCGTGATCTCGCTCGGCTCGGCGGAGGGAGAGAGAGCCAGCGCACGCTCGACGCCGTACGGCGTCGCCGCCGATGCAGCCAGGCGCTCGAGCACGACGTCGAGCTCGAGCGCACGAAGCGAATGCGCATCCACATGCGGCAATGTAGATCGCGCGATCGGTTCCCTAGGTCGGCGAGGGTGCGTGAGCCTCCGCCGCGCTCCGTGTCGTGGGCGGTGCCACGTGGGCTGAGGCGATGTAGGAGACGACGACGGCGACGATGACGAGTGGCATCAGCGGGACGGCATCGGCTAGAAGGAACAGGCTGACGAGCAGGACTGAAGTAAAGGGCAGCCCGAGCATCGCCACCGTCATCGCGCCGATTCCCATCGCGACGCCGGCGATCTCGGGCAGGCCGGGGAGGTGGGAGAGCGCGATCCCGCCGGCGGCGCCGATGAACATCCCGGGAAACGTCGGGCCACCTCGGAAGCTACTGAGCGCGAGGCTGTAGGCAAGGCCTTTGCAGACGATGAGCAGGGTCAGCGCGCCGACGGTCCAGCCCGCCGCGCCATCGATCAGCGTCGGGAGCGCGTCCTGACCCGAGAAGAGCACGTAGGACGAGCTATGGTCGGCGGCCTCCTGGAACAGGATCGCGAACGCGGCGATCGCAAGGCCGACGAACGGCATTAGCAGCACCATGCGCCGCTCGACGATCGGTTGCAGGAGCAGCGCGAGCCGGCGGATGCCGCTGCCGAGAACGGCTCCGGCGAGGCCGATCGCGATCGCCCAGAGGAACTCAGCGCCTGTGGGCGAGTCGAAGTGCGGGATGTTTGGGATCGCGAGCGAGAACGTCCCGAAGCCCGTCCAGCTGTCGAGACCGATGAAGATCAGTGCGCCGATACCGGCGGCGAGCAAGCCCGGCACCAGCACGACTTCCAGCAGCGGCCCTCCGATACCGGTTGCTTCCAGGAGCAGGAACGCGCCCGCAAGCGGTGAGCCGAAGAGCGTCGCGACAGCCGCGAAGCTCCCGGCGGCAGCGACCACGACGGTCGCCTGAGCGGGGGCGTTCTTCTTGAGCAGATGCATGGCGAGGACGCCGAGGCCGCTGCCGATCGCGATCAGCGGCGCTTCCGGGCCAAGGACGACGCCGAGGCTCAGCGTCGCGAGCGACGCGATCGCGATCCCCGGCAGCTCGATCGGAGGCACGGGTCCGCCCGCCTTGAAGCCCTCAGCAGGCTTGTGTCCGGACGTACCCGGCAGGTACCGAATCGTCAGAGCGACGAGCAGGCCGCTCAGCACTAGCCACGGCGCGGGCCACCAGATCGGCTCGGTGTCATACCCGGTTTCGGTAGGCAGCGTCGTGAAGATGTAGTGCTGGGCCTCGCCAACCGCCTTGAGAAAGAAATACGCGACCGCGGCTACCACGACACCCACGACAGCGCCAAGCACGACGAGCACCAGGTAGTTCCGGCTCCGAAGCAGCACGAACGGGTCGGGAGACGGCGACCGCTGATTCACGACGTGCGCACTCTCTGCTCCACTCTCCGGCTCTTCGTCAGAACGCGTTGACAGCCCGCGCCACGATGAGCCCGAACAGCGCAAGGGCGACCGTCGACTGCACAAGCATCGTGTACTTCGCGCGATGCGTCAGCGGCATCACGTCGGTTGGACTGAAGGCGGTCGCATTGGTGAACCCGAGGTGCAGGTAGTCGAGGAAGACCGGCCTCCAGTTGGGCGGCGCAAGCTCGGGGCTCATCTGCTGCGTGAACGCGAAGTCGACGGGCACTCGCAGCCTGGCTCGGCCCAAGGGGCCGCCGCCGTCCATCAGCCAGTAGAGGACCGAGAATGCGACGTTGTTGCCGAGCCAGGTCAGCGCTCCTGAAGCAAGGAGGCGTGTGGCGGAGTGCGTGACCGCCGCATTCGTGACGATGTCGTGAACGAGCAGGATCGTCGCCCAGAGCGCTGCGAGGACCAGGACCGTGACGAATGCAAGGGAGAGCGGTCGCAGGACGCGGTGGTACCTCGAGAGATTCCCCGGATCGCTGAAGATGAGGGTGACGAGCAAGATCGCCTCGATCGACGGGATGAGCCACGGAACCCGGATCGGGCCTGCGCGCGGCAGCCAGAGACGCACGGCGACGTTCAGTCCCATGAAGATGAGCAGGGCAAGCGCCGGCGGCCAGCGCGACTCGCCGAGCGTCGGCTCGGCCGCGGCCCGTGCGCTGCCGCTATCGACGTGAGCGACTTCGCTCATCGGTAGGCAGACAATTGCAAGGCGCAGGCCGAGGGATTTCATCCCGTCCGGACGACGCCCGTGGGCGGAGACCGGAGGGAGTCTGTCGGCATGCGCGTCGAACGCGATCAGGTGGAGCGAGGATGACTGCAGCCCTGTGAGTCGCGAAGCGGGGCAGCAGATGCCGCGCGTCGTCGTGCTCGGCGGAGGATTCGGCGGGATCGGAGCGGCACGGAAGCTTCGTGACGCCGACGTCGACGTCGTGCTCGTCGACAAGCAGGACTATCACACGTTCCAGCCGATGCTCTACCAGCTTGCGACCGGCGTCATCGACACCTCGGCGATTGCGGATCCGCTGCGCGGCCTCTTCCACGACCAGCCGAACGCGAGGGTGCACCAGGGGACGGTCGAGGCGATCGACCCGGACTCCCGCGTCGTGACGTTCGCCGATCGCGAGCCGCTCGAGTACGACTACCTCGTGCTCGCGCTCGGCGCGGAGGCCGAATTCTTCGGCGTCGAAGGAGCCGGAGAGCATGGTTATCCGCTCTACACGCTTGGAGACGCGGTGCGTCTCAAGGAGCACGTCGTGACCTGCTGGGAGGAGGCCGACCGGAATCCGTCTCTCATCGCCGACGGCATGCTCAACGTCGTCATCGTCGGCGGCGGCGCGACCGGCGTCGAGAGCGCCGGGGCGCTCGGCGAGCTCTACCGAAACGTCTTCTCCGACGACTTTCCGGATATCGCGCAGGAGCACGCGCGACTGATCCTGGTCGAGGCCGGCCCGGCGCTCCTGCCGATGTTCAAGAAGGACATTCAGGACTACACGCAGCGGGCACTGCGGGAACGCGGCGTCGAGATCATGCTCGGCGAGATCGTCGAGTCGGTGGCTCCGACGCGCGTCAGGCTCAAGTCGGGCACGGTGCTCAAGGCGCATACGCTCGTCTGGGGCGCCGGCCTGCATGCGCACCCGATCGCGAAGGCGCTCGGTGTCGAGCTGCAGCGAGGCAGCCGCATCCCCGTCGGCCTCGACCTGCGCCTCGCCGACCGGCCGGAGGTGTTCGCGGTCGGCGACATCGCATGGATCACGGATGCGAAGACCGATGACGTGCTTCCACAGCTTGGATCGGTTGCGCTACAGGCCGGTGAACACGCAGGCGAGAACATCGCCCGCCTCGTCGACCGCAAGGACGCAATGCCGTTCAAGTACACGGACAAGGGCACGATGGCGATTATTGGACGCGGAGCCGCGGTCCTTCAGACGCGCCGCGGCCACACGATGAAAGGACGGACAGCATTCCTCGCCTGGGGTGCTGTGCATCTCGCGCTGCTTTCGACAGGTGAAGAGCGGACGAAGGCCGTCGTCGAGTGGACATGGGCGGGGCTGACGCACGAACGATCGGGGCGGATCGTCGTTTCCGACATCGAACCGACACCGGCAAGGAGGTAGAGAGATGGCAACCGCGACGCAGGTGCGCGACCGGACTGGAACAGGGCAAGGGCAGGGTGAGGCCGACGTCTTCGTCGGCCGGCACGAGCCGTGGAGCGCGAAATGACCGCCGTCGAGCCGGCGGCCGATCCTGTCCCGCAGAGCGCGGCTGCGCCGTCGCCGTTTCCCCCCATCGCGGAGTACGCGTTCCTTTCCAACTGCCACACGGGCGCGCTCGTTGCGCCGGACGGAACGATCGACTGGCTCTGCACGCCGCGGTTCGACTCGCCGAGCGTGTTCGGCAGCCTCCTCGACCGGCAGGCAGGCGGGTTCCGGTTCGGGCCGTTCGCGATCAACCATCCCACCTATCGCGCGTATGACCCCGGCACGAACGTCCTCATCACGACGTGGAAGACGCCGACGGGCTGGATCGAGGTGAGCGATGCGCTGACCATGGGGCCGACGCAAGGGCCGGACGAGATCACACCGCACACGCGCCCGCCTGCCGACGACGACGCCGATCACATGCTCGTTCGCACGGTGCGGTGCCTCGAGGGGCACGTCGAGCTCGAGCTCGTCTGCGAGCCTGCCTTCGACTACGGCCGGACGCCGGCGGAGTGGACGCTCGTCGACGGTGTGCATGTCGCGGACGCGACCGGCGCAGGACAGACGGTGCGCCTCGCGACGGATCTCGCGGTCGGCGTCGAGGAGAACCGTCTACGCGCGCGTCATGACCTGCATGAGGGCGATCGCGCCTTCTGCGCGCTGAGCTGGACGGCGGGCCTCGTCGTGCCGGCAGACGTCGACGACGCCGAGGCAAGGATCGCGGCGACGGTCGACTTCTGGCGCCACTGGCTCGACACTGCGCGAATCCCCGATCATCGCTGGCGGGACCCGATTCAGCGCTCAGCGTTGACGATCAAGGGCCTGACGTACATGCCGACCGGCGCGACTGTAGCCGCGCTGACGACGTCGTTGCCGGAGACTCCGGGAGGCGAGCGCAACTGGGACTACCGCTACACGTGGATGCGCGACACGACGTTCACACTCCAGGCGCTCCACTACCTGAATCTCGATTGGGAGGCCGACGAGTTCATGCAGTTCGTCGCGGACGTCGAGGCGACGGATGACGGCTCGCTCCAGATCATGTACGGCATCGACGGCCGCCGCGACCTGACGGAGTCGACGCGCGACGACCTGTCCGGCTACGCGGGTGCACGACCGGTGCGAATCGGCAACGGCGCGTACGACCAGCGTCAGAACGACGTCTTCGGAGCGGTGCTCGACTCGATCCTGCTTCACACGCGGCACAGCGAACGGCTGCCGCGCCGTCTGTGGCCGATCGTCGAGTCGCAGGCCGACTGCGCGTCGAGAGTCTGGAGTCGGCCTGACCAGGGCATCTGGGAGGCGCGGGGGAAGCCGCAGCACTACATCTCCTCGAAGCTCATGTGCTGGGTCGCGCTCGACCGTGCGGCGAAGCTCGCCGAGCTGCGCGGCGACCGGGAGCGACAGGCGCAATGGGCGTCCACCGCGGACGGGATCCGCGCCGACATCCTGGAGCACGGCGTGAGCAAGAGCGGCGCCCTGCGGCAGCACTACGACACCGACTCGCTCGACGCGTCGACGCTCCTTGCCGCCACCTTCGGCTTCCTGCCTCCCGAGGACGAGCGGTTGCGGACGACGGTGCTGGCGATCGCCGACGACCTCACCGAGGACGGCTTCGTCCTCCGCTACCGCACCGGAGAGACCGACGACGGGCTGAGCGGAAAGGAAGGGACGTTCCTGATCTGCTCTTTCTGGCTCGTCTCGGGGTTCGCGGTCATCGGTGAGCAGCAGCGCGCCGTCGACCTCATGGAACGGCTGCTGCGCGTCGCCTCGCCGCTCGGGCTCTACGCAGAAGAGTTCGACGTGCTCACGGGCCGGCATCTCGGCAACTTCCCGCAGGCCTTCTCGCACCTCGCATTGATGGAGGCCGCGGCGCGAATCGTGGTCCGCGAGCTGATGGCTCAGTACTGAGAGGAGAAATCACCCTCGCCGCATGATGAAAAGCCCGGACCCGGTGCGAAGACTGCGGAAGCGTGATGAAGCGTTTCATCATGACCGTCGAAGGCCCGAACCTGAGCGACGTCAGCGAGATCGAGCTGCCGGCGCTTCCGAGCGAGGGGGAGCCGATCGAGACGAGGTTCGGCACGTGCATCGTGAGCTCGGTCGAAGACCGCCTGACCGATGACGGGGTGTACCAGGGGAAGATCGTCTGCCGGATGCCCTGACCACGGGCGGGCCACGTGGGTAGTCCGGCGGCGACCCGGGAAGGGCCGCCGCCGGGAGGGACAGCTACGGCAGCAGTGACTTCGCCGTCGCGAGGTCGGACGCACGGCCGAGCCCGGATGACTGGATGGTGTTCTTGGCGAAGCTTGTGGTCGCCGTGTTCCAGTAGCCGTAGTAGAGGCCGAACTTGTCGAGCGTTGTCGACCGCTCATGCATATCCGCACTCACGGTCCCATAGGCACTCGTGCCGTAGGCGTAGGTCGGCTCGTTCTCGCGGTCGAGCGCGAGCGTCCAGGCGCCGCCCGGCTGTCGCATGTAGATGCGGACGAAGCCGGTGCTGTCGGTCGCCCACTTGACCGCATAGACAAACTCCGTCCAGACGTCGTAGGTGACCGGTGCGATCTTCCAATAGCCGCTGACCGTACCCGCGCAGGTCGTGCTCGGGCAGTTGAGGTAGCCGCTGTTCTGCATCAGCTCGAACGCCGGCCCCGTGCTAGTAGGCCGGATGTGGAGACCGATCTGATCCCAGGAGAAGGTCTCATACCCGAGCGACATCAGCGATGCCCAGTCCGGGTTGTGCCAACTCGCTGAGGGGATCTTCACCGCGAGCGCGTAATAGTCCGTCTTGCCTAGCTCGGTCGGCTGCCTCTTCGACAACTCCGACATCGCATCGTTGGCCGGCGCGCCGGTGTTGTACGGAGCTCGCGACCCCGGCTCCGCAGAGACGTTGAACACTTTCGCGAACGTCGACTCCGACGCGAGCGTGAAGTCGTTGTTCGTGAACAGCAGCCCGTCGTAGACCTGCGGTGACTGCGACTGCACGAGGTTGTTCGTCGACGAGTAGCCCGTCGAGCTGATCGACTGGAGCTGTGTCGCACGGCCGTTGAACTCGACCGAACCCGACGGCGCGCTCGGTGCGGTCGTTGGGGTCGCCGTTGTCGTTGGAGTCGATGTTGTCGTTTTGGCTGTGGTCGTTGGCGTTGTTGTTGTGGTCTTGGCTGTGGTCGTTGGCGTTGTTGTCGTCGTTCTCGTGGTGGTTGCAGCGGTGGTGGTGGTCGTCGTCGACGGCGCGGGTGCCGGCGGAGGCGCCACGACCCCCGTCGCCGCCGAGCTTGACGTCGTCGATCCGTTGTGGTTCGCCGCGGTCACCGCGATGCGGAGCACGTAGCCGACGTCGGTCGATGTGACCGTGTATGTCGAGCTGCCGGCCCCGCCGATCGGAGCGCAGCCGCTGCCGTCGGTCGAGCACCGCTGCCATTGGAGCGTGTAGCTGATCCCGTTCCCGCTCCAGCTGCCGGTGCCCGCCGTCAAGACCTTCCCGATCGCCGCCGTTCCAACGGCCGCAGGCGCGACGAGGTTGGTCGGAACTTGTTGCCCGGGCGGAACTTGCTGCCCGGCGGTCGATGCTGTCGATGCGACCGTCGCCGCAGAGGCAACCGTCGAGTTGGTGTCCTGCTGCCCGGGCGCGTGCGATTGGCCGGGCGGGTCTTGATGGCCGTTCGAGGCCTCAACCGCCGCCGGAACGACGGTGAGCAGCCCCAAGGCCGCGATGAGCTGTACTGACGTCCGTAACGTCACTCTTCCCCCTCTGGTGTACGACGAAGACTCCGGATCCGGCAAGCGCCCCGTACTGCCTCGAGGACTTCGCACCGAATCCGGGGTATGCGAACCACAGGTAGTGGCCCGCCCCGAAGCCGTCTCCGCCTTGGTCGTTCGCGTTCAGGGGAACACTCACGGCCGCTGCGGTCGGCCACAGGTCGAGAACTCGCCGGCCGTCCTGCCAGACGACGAGGTCGTAGTACGTCGCACCTGCCACGGACCGCCAGGCGATCGTCTGTACTGCTCCGTCGGCGGCTGTCTGGCTCAGCCACGGACGCGGCACGGACGACATCGCCCGGCCGATGAACAGTGCACTTCCGACGATCCCGACGAACACGAGCAGGATGAGCGGCTGGCTCAACCACCAGCGGTGACGAACGGACCGTGACTCCGACCACTCGACCTCGACGCTCGCCGTCTCCGGTCGCCGGCCGAACGAGCCGGGTTCCGGGAGGTGGAGCCGCGCAACTGCCGCCAACTCCGGGTCTACGAGCGCGAGCTCTGGACTTATGTCGTGCAGGTCAGTCGTCATTCGCCCCCGACGAAGTCGCCCACGATTGCAGGGCCATCGGATGACCCTTCGCGTGAACGACCGGCGGGCAACCTACAGACAAGTTCGCTCAGGTGCTTCGTCAAATACCTCACAAGAAATGACGCGCGGGTAAGCCTGGCGAAACCCGGGTATTTCTCTAGTAACTGCGGCGTTCGGACCGCTCGGAGGTGCGCGGGATGAAGTGGATCGCAGCAGGATGTACCTTCGCAGCTGTTGCTGCAGCCGGCACGTTGCTCGCGTTCGGAGCCGTTTCAGGCGCTCCCGCTGACGCGACTGTGTCTACCGGTACAACTGTTGCCACAACACTGTCGACTGACGGGTCGACCGTGAGCGCGTCGAGCAGCGTGTCGTCGTCGTGCGTCGTCTCATCTTCGTACGTGAACGGCGTTGCAACGACGCAGATGTCCGGCTGCAACGCTTCGGCTCAGGCGTGCAGCATCGTCGTCAGCGTAATCAACGATGTGACGACATCCACGCAAAGCGGCACGTGCGGCACGGGCTCCGTCCACCTCGACCTGCGCGAACTGCGCCGGCTCGTCAGCTCATGGATCTGGTTCCTCTTCGCCGCAGCACGTTAGGCGCCGCCGAACCACACCTTACGAAGGAACGTGAACAACGAATCGTCACGCTTGATCTCGACGCGCGGAACGCGCAGCGGATCGTCGCCGACTTGCGCCAGGCGTGGATCGGTCGTGCAGGCGCTCTCGAAACCGGCATCCCGCACGGCGGCCACAGCGCGATCGTCGACGCGGCCGTACGGATACGCGAAGGTCGGAACGGACAGGCCAAGCGCGGCTTCGAGCTCCGTGCGCGATGACGCGACTTCGTCGGTGGCCGCGTCTGAGACGGTCAGATCAGGGTGCGTGCGCGTGTGCGCGCCGAAGTCGACTCGGTGCGACCGAAGCGGCGCGAGCTGCTCCGCCGACAGCAGCGCGCGGCCGCGAAGCGGCGGCTCTTCGGTCCAGTCGTTGTCAGCACCGAGGCGGGCGCTGACCAGGAAAATCGTCGCCGGGAAGCCGTGCCGTTCGAGCAGTGGCACCGCAACGTCCGCGTTGTCGGCATACCCGTCGTCGAACGTGAGCGCGACCGTCCGCGGTGGCGGCACACGCCCGTCGCGAAGCATGCGCGCGATCTCCGCGTAGGGCCGTACTCTGAACCGCAGCAACGCAAGCATACGCAGCTGCCGCGCGAATGCCGTCCTCGAGACGACATATCGGTCGTTGTCGTCGCCGAACGCGTGGTAGAGAAGCACCGGCACGCCGCGCGTCACGCGATCCCAGTCGTCTGGCTCGAGCCGCTCACGTTCCGCCGACCAGTGCGCGTAGTTCGAGACGAAGAGCGCCCAGCGCGCCTGCACGGCGCGGGGGAGCACGCGACCGAGTGCGCGCAGTACCGCCGCGCTCGCATGCATTCCGAGCGCAGCACGCCGCAGCGCCAGCTCGTGCGGCGAGGCGTCGAGGAACCTCACCGGGTCTCCGGCACGTGGGAGAGACCCCGCTCCATCGACGCCCCCGTTGTCGCGACGTCTGCCGGATACGTGAACAGGCCGCGGAAGAGGAAGAACGCGCTCGCGCCGAGTGGGAAGATCATCACGAAGAACGTCCACTGCAGCCCGCTGCGCCCGCCGCCGAAGACGTAGTCGGAGACAGCGCCAAAGAGCAGCGGCGCGAGCGCCTGCGCGCCGGTACGCACCATCGTTCGAACCGCCTCCGCTCGTCCCCAGAGACGCGGCACGACGATGTCGAGGCGTGCTGCGTCGAGCGGTGGGTTCTGCGCCGACAGAAACAGCGCCGCGAAGATGAGATACGGCACCGCGGTAAGCGCGCTGCGCGTGAAGATCGGAGGCACGAAGAGGATCGTCGCGATGGTGGCGGCAACCGCGCTCACGAGGATTCGCCCGTTGAGGATGCGGCGGCGGAGCAGCAGGTCGCCGAGCGCGCCCCCGAGGAGGACGCCGACGACCGATCCCAAACCGACGACGAGCAGCGGGAGGCCTGCGAGCGCCTGGGCGATCCCATACTGGCGAGAGATGAACTCGACACCGAACGTCTGCACGCCGGCGAGGAAGTAATAGCCGCATGCGCTGGCGACGATGAGGACGACGTTCGTGCGGATGTGCAGGACGTACCGTGTTGCAGCGATCAGGCTCATCTTTTCCGGGTCCTCGTCGAGGATCCGCGCAGGATCCGGCTCGATGCCCTTCTGCCGAGCCAGCTGATGGACGTCTGGCCCGCGGCGCTCGTCGTCGTCCGGCTTCGCATCCGGATGAAGGAGCGCGCTGCTGCCGCCGCGCTCAGGCTCGGGCAGCCGGAACACGAGCCCGGCGAGGATCAGCGCCGGCAGCGCGAGCACGACGAACGCCGCCTGCCACGAAAGCGCGGCGATGCCGCCGGTGACGCCGAAGCCGATGCCTGACCCGACGAGCTCGCCCGCAAGGACGTACCCCCAGATCCGCGAGCGCTCCGACGACGGGAAGTAGTCACCGACGAGCGACGCGACGAGTGGCCCGGCTGCGGCGGTGACCGCGCCGAGGAAGACGCGCGTCAGGAGCAACCCGCCGAAGCTCGACACGGTCGCGCTCCAAAACATGGCGACCGACCAGAGCGTGATCGTCGCACCGAGGACCCGCACTCGGTTGACGTGGTCGGCGAGGACGCCGAACGGGAGGCTCGCGAGGGCCGCGATGATCGACGTCACCGAAACGAGCAGCCCGATGTCGGTGTTGCTGATGTGGAGGCTCGAGCGGAGCGGCGCGGCGGCGGCGCCGACCGTGGAGGCGTCTGCGCTGCTGAGCGCGAGCACGCCCGCGAGCAACACGATCACGCGCGCCCGCTCGCGCCCGCC
Organism: Gaiellaceae bacterium; assembly: GCA_036496545.1. GTDB lineage: Bacteria > Actinomycetota > Thermoleophilia > Gaiellales > Gaiellaceae > Palsa-739. The sequence continues at coordinate 114,338 of DASXKX010000013.1, forward strand.
GAGCGCATGTGTGACGACCCGCACAACCGCGTCGGCGCCCGCCTCGGCGAGGCTCCGTCCCTGGGGCTGCCGCTCGTCTTCCACGCGCACACTTCATCATTCCGGCGTCTGCGGCTGCTGCGAAACTGTCCTGCGGTGAGGACGACCCTCCTGCTGTGCGCGACCACAGCCCTCGTCGTTGCCGGCTTTGCGCGCTCGGCCGCGCCGCCGGTGGTGCCCCACGACTTTCAGCCGTGGTGGGCGCCGCAGGGGACGACGATCGCGTTCCAGCGGCTGATGCCCGTCACGGGCGGCACCGATGTCTTCTTCACGCCCGTCGTCCGCGGCAAGGAGGTCGACCTGTTCGGCACCGGCACGCTGCGCGGCTTCCGCCCCGGGAGCGGCGACGTGCTCGTCGACACGGGCGACACGACGGTCGTGCGTGACAGCACCGATCGAACGCTCGGCAGTGTCCCCGGGACGGATGCAACCTGGTCGCCGAACGGCTCGCAGATCGCCTACCTCGAAAACAGCGCGCTCATGGTCGCCGCGGCGAGCGGCGCGAGCCCGCAGGAGCTCGCGACCGGCATCGTCCCGCCCGGCACCGACGTCAGCGGGCCGGTGTGGTCGCCCGACGGCATGTCGATCGCAATCGCGTCGGCGAGCGGCGACGGCTCGGCGATCGAGATCGTCCAGCTCGACGGGACTGTGCCGCATGTCGCCTACGACGGGCCCGGCGACAACGTGAACCCGAGCTGGTCGCACGACGGCACGTCGATCGCGTTCGACAGCAATCAGGGCCAGGGCTGGTCGATCTGGATTGTCGCGCCCGACGGCACGAATGCGCACGAGGCGATCTCGACCGGGGGGAACAACCGCTACCCTCAGTGGAGTCCCGACGACAACCGTCTCGCATTTCTGAGCGACCGCGCCGGCGGCTACGGGCTGTACGTCGGCACGCCGGATGGGACGCAGCAGGAGGTGATCAACGATGTCTCACCCGAGTCGCCGGCGCGCTGGTCGCCCAACGGGACGTTGATCGCCGTCTCGTCGGCGCACGATTGCGGCCGCTTCGGCGTCTATGTCGTGAGCTCGACCGCGCCGTTCAAGCCGGTACGCCGCTCGAACCAGTGCCGCATCGACGGGACGCCCGGCGACGACACGATCCAGGGCACGCCGTATCCCGACGTCATCTATGGCAACGGCGGCAACGACGCGATCTTCAGCCACGGCGGGAACGACGTCATCTACGGCGGCGCCGGGAACGACGCGATCGGCGGCGGGCCGGGCAACGACATCATCTACGGCGGACCCGGCAACGACGTCCTCTCGGGCAGCACGGGGAACGACACGATCTACGCCGGCCCGGGTCACGACAAGATCGGCTGCGGGCCGGGCAGCGACACGGCGTACATCAACCCGGGCGACACCGTGCGTGGCTGCGAGCACGTGCACAAGTCGTAGTCTCAGGCTGTGGTTACCGCCGACGAGATCCGCGGCGTCTCGATCTTCAGCGATCTCGGTGCCGCCGAATGCGAGCGCCTTGCCCGCATCACTGCGGACATCCAGCTTCAAGTCGGCGAGTACGCAATCCATGCGGGCGACGAGCGCGCGCTCTACGCGGTGCTCGAGGGGAGGCTCGAGACGATCGGTATCGTCGATGGGATCGCGCGCGTGGTCGGCGGCCGCGCCGCCGGCGATCTCGTCGGCGAGGTGCCGATCGCGCTCGGGACGCCGTTCCCGCTCGGGTTCCGCGCGGCCGAGCCGACGCGGCTCCTGCGCCTCGACGCGCAGGACTACCACGCGCTTGTTGCGGCTGTGCCCGCCGTCGGCGTCAAGCTCGGCGCGCTCGCGCGCGACCGGATCGGCGGCCTGCAGGGCATCACGGCGGACCGTCCGCCCCCGCGCGCGCTCGTGCTCGGCGACCGCTGGGATCCCGGGTGCGCGCAGCTGCGCCGGTTCCTCGACCGCAACCAGGTCACGTTCACGTGGATCACGCCCGACGAACCGGAGGCAGCCGAGCACTTCGGCGAGCCGTTGCCGGCGGAGCAGCCCGTCCTGCGGATCGTCGACGGGCACTGGACGCTGCCGCGGCCGGAGTTCCGCCGCGTTGCGGAGCTGCTCGGGCTGGCGACGCGGCCGCGCTCCCGGGAGTACGACGCTGTGATCGTCGGTGCAGGCCCGGCCGGTCTCGCTGCGGCGGTGTACGGCGCGTCGGAAGGCCTGCGCACGATCGTCGTCGAACGCGAAGCACCCGGCGGGCAGGCGGGCACGTCGTCCCGGATCGAGAACTACCTCGGCTTCCCATCGGGCGTCTCGGGCGAGGAGCTTGCGAACCGCGCGCTCGAGCAGGCACGGCGGCTCGGCGCGGAGATTCTCGTCACGCGCTCGGTTATGGCGATCGATCCATCGACGCACGAGGTGCGCCTCGACGGCGGCGATGCGCTGACGGCGCAGACGATCATCCTCGCGTGCGGCGTGACATGGCGGCACCTGCCGATCGAGGGGTTCGACCGCCTGATCGGCAAGGGCGTCGCGTACGGCGCGGCGCGCAGCGAGGCTCCGAACGTCCACGGGCTCGACATCCACATCGTCGGGGCCGGAAACTCTTCCGGCCAGGCCGCGCTCTTCTTCTCCACGCATGCGCGCAGCGTGACGCTGCTCTGCCGCGGCGAAGGGATCGAGAAGAGCATGTCGCGCTATCTGATCGATCAGCTGTCGACGCGGTCGAATGTGCACGCGCTGTTCAGGACGGAGGTCACCGCCGTGCACGGTGACGAGTCGCTCGAAGCGGTCGACGTGAGGAACAACCAGACCGGCGAGGCGACGCGGCTCGATTCCGGCGGACTCTTCATCTTCATCGGCGCGGACGCGGAGACCGGCTGGCTGCCTTCTGAGATCGCCCTCGACCGCGGTGGGTACGTGCTCACCGGACCGGATGTGCCTGGTTGGGAGCTCGACCGCGACCCGTATCTGCTCGAGACAAGCGTACCGGGCACCTTCGCGTGTGGCGACGTGCGGTTCAGCCCGGTGAAGCGTGTCGCAGCGGCGGTGGGCGAGGGCAGCATGGCAATCGCCTTCGTCCACCAGTACCTGCGAAGCCTTGACTCCGAGCCCGTTCGCTAGACAGCGACCGTCGGCGACGTGCCGAGGTCGCGGCCGGCGCGGTCGAGCGCCGCTACCGCGACGCTCCTCGTCTGCGGACTGAGGTCGAGCTTCGTTTCGAAGCCCGTTCGCATCACGGTCTTCGTCCGGCTCGTTCCCTCGACGAGCTGCCACGACACGACCTCGGTGGCTCCGTTCCAGCTGGCATAGGCGGCATCGCCGCGCACGACGAGCGCCGGCTTGTCCGCCGGCCGTGCGACCCACGGGAACCGGAACGCGCGGTAGCTCTGGCCGCCGCGTGGCAGGCGCGCGTCGAACACGATCGCACCCGCGCGCGTGAACTCGGTCATGAAGGGTGAGCCGCCCCAGCCGACGAAGACGTCGCCGTTGGCGAGCAGTTGCGTGTTGCCGAGGAAGTGCGACACCACGCGTTCCGGCTTGTGCACGTATGCGTGAACAAGCATCGCGCGCTTGCGCCTGACGTCCAGCTGGATGAGCAATCCGCGCGACTGCGGCTCCTCCTTCGGTGCTGCGGCGTTGTCGAAGATGCTCACGAGCCCGTTCGCGTGCTCGCGGACGTCGTGCTGCCATTCGAAGTTCGCGCGCGGTCCGAGCGTGAACGTGCTGCGCCGGCCGCCGAGCCGCCAGATGATGCGGCCGCTGCGCCTTTCGACCTTGTAGGCCGCCCACGTGTTGCGCCCGGAGATGATCAGGTTGCCGTCGGGCGCCACGTCGATCGAGTTGATGTGGAAGTAGTCGAAGCGCGGGCCCGGTTTCGCCTTGATCTCTGTCTCGGAGATCGCGACGTGATCGAGCGTGTGCCACTCCCACAGGAGCATGCCGCTCGGGAGCGCGAGTTCTTGCACGACGCCGCCGACGACCTGCCCACCTGACCACGGCCGCACTTCGTTGCTCAAGACGAGCGCGGTGTTCTGCGGCGAGATCACGAACTCGTGCAGGTCACCGTGCAGGCCGCGTGACGCCCCGAAGCGCGCGACCTGCGTGTACGACGTGTCAAGCACGACCCACTCGCCGTCGCCGAGGCCGTTGACGTCCTTCCCTTCCCACCACGTCAGGACGGGCTTGCCGTGGAGCTGCTGCACCTTGAAGTCGGTGAGGGCCTTGTTGCTCACCGGGTGGAACCAGACGAGGTCGCCGGCGTTGTCGAAGATCATGGCGCCGTTCTGCCCGGGTCCCGAGGACGGCGCGGCGAACACGTAGCCCGGCGCGATCGCTTGTGCGCGTTGCAGCACGGTGACGACCGGCGGCTTCAGGTCGGGTCGCGAGACGAACCGCTGCAGGTTGTCTCCCGGTGCGGCGAGCGCCTCGGACTGCGCCAGCAGCCGGTCGAGCTCCCGCGAAGCAAGCAAAAGCGCGGCGCCGCCTGCAAGCAGCCCTCGCCGGGTCACGCGATGCGGGAAGGGCAAGCCGCCTGAGGGTACGGAAAACAGTAGGGGCACGCTTCGGGGCGCCCCTAATGCGCGCGCGCGGGCGGGCAGTCCACGATCACGGCAGATAATCGAGCGAAGGGTGAAACCGTGGACAGCTTGCTGGCGAGGACGTCATCGATCTTTGAGCGCTTGAGCACGAGCCTGGACGGCGAGCTCGTGCTGCCGAGCGATCCCACCTGGGACGAAGCGCGCACCGCGTGGAATCTCGCCGTCGACCAGCGTCCGGCGGCCGTTGTGCTCGCCGAGTCGTCCGCGGACGTCTCCAGGACGATTCAGATCGCGCGCTCGGCCGGTCTTCGCGTCGCGCCGCAGGGGACGGGCCACGGTGCGACGGCGCTCGGCGATCTCTCAGACACGATCCTGCTGCGCACGACGCGGATGAGCGGGGTCAGCGTCGATCCGAAGCGCCGGACTGCCCGCGTTGAGGCGGGTGTGCTCTGGCAGGAGGTCACCGACGCCGCGGCCGAGCACGATCTTGCGGCGCTCGCGGGCTCGTCGCACGACGTCGGCGTCGTCGGCTACACGCTCGGCGGCGGGATCAGCTGGCTCGCGCGCAAGTACGGCCTGTCGTCGAACGCCGTGCTGGCAGCCGAAATCGTCGACGCCGAGGGGAACGAGCGCCGCGTGGACTACGAGAACGACCCGGAGCTGTTCTGGGCGATTCGCGGCGGTGGGGGCGCGTTCGCCGTCGTCACTGCGCTCGAGATCCGGCTCTTCTCGGTCGCCGAGGTATACGCGGGCACGCTCTTCTTCCCGATCGACGGTGCACGCGAGGTGCTGAGCGCGTGGCTCGAGCTCACCGATCGTGCGCCGGAGGAGTTGATGTCGGTCGGCCGCCTCATGCGGTTCCCCGACCTGCCGATGGTGCCCGAGCCGGTGCGCGGCGAAGAGTTCGCGCTCGTCGAGATCGCGTATCTCGGGACTGAGGCAGAGGGGATCGAGCTGACGCGGCCCCTGCGCGAGCTCGGTCCGGTACTCGACACAACGGCGATCATCCCCGCGCGGCGGCTCAGCGAGTTGCACATGGATCCTCCGGGGCCGGTACCGGGCATCGGCGACGGACGGCTGCTCGATGCCTTGTCGATCGAGGCGGTCGACGCGATCGTCCAGAGTGCCGGCGCGGAGTCCGGGTCGACGCTGCTGTCGGTCGAGGTACGCCGGCTCGGCGGTGCGCTCGCGCGGCGTGCGGAAGGTGACGGTGCGGCATTCGTCGAAAGCGAGTTCGCGCTGTTTGCCGTCGGGATGGCGCCGACCCCGGAGTTCGCCGCGAAGACCCGAAGCGACGTCGGGCGCGTCCTCGAGGCAGTCGACGCCTGGGACTCGGGCCGCGACTACATCAACTTCCGCGAAGAGCGGACGACGGGCGAGCGGCTCTTCTCGGGCGAGACACACGCGCGGCTTCGGGCGATCAAGGACGCCGTCGATCCGGCGAACGTGATCCGGTCGAATCACGAGGTCTGAGGAGCGCCACCTCAGCCGGGGGGTTCCTCGAGCACGAGCTCTTCCTCGAGGATCTTCGCGACGAGGGCTGCCCGCGAATTGACACCGAACTTCGCGAACATCCGGCGCAGGTGGGTCGAAACGGTCCACGAGCTGATCCCGAGGTTCGCTGCGATCGTCTTGTTCGGCAGACCGAGCCCGATCATCTCCGCGATTTCGTGCTCACGGGGGCTGAGGGCGCTCCGAGGGCTCGCCTGGATTGCGACACGAACGACGTAACGGATTCCGTCCATCGCCAGCTCGAGCACCGGAAGCTCGCCCGGCGTCGGCCCGCGACCGTCAGAGCACTCGTCGATCACCCTCCGCACGACGCGCTCGAGCTCCGAGCCGAGCGCCGACGAAGGGTGCAATCGCAGGAGTCGAGATGTGCCCTCGGGCTTATGGTCGGCCACCACTGCGTCCCCTCTGCCGCAGTGTCGACCCACGTACGACGACCTTTTATTCGACGTAGTTCGCAACCGATGTTACCTCCTGACATCACAATTACTAGAGGAGCGCAGTCGCATGATCGAGCGACCCCTCGTGAAGGGACGCGCGAACCGGTGACTGTCCGCGGCTCCCGCGCAGCCGTACCGTCACCCCGTCAATTGAAGGGGGATGAGTCATGAAGAGGCTCGCAATCGCGCTCACACTCGTGAGCGGAGTCGGAGCGGCGTTTGCCGGCACGGCCGGCGCGTCCGGCCCCGACACGAACGTCGGCGTCCAGGTGGCGACGATCACGCAGACGTCGCTTGCGATCGCGCCGGCCGTGCAGTTCGGAGGCGGCTTCGGATCGGCGAATCTGAACTCGGCTTCTGCCAACTCGGCGAACTTCGCGTCGATTGCCCAGTGGCAGCTGCAGTTCAACCACTGAGCCGCATATAAGCCTGTGGGCCGGGGCGGCGCGGCCGTCCCGGCCCGGTCCTACCGCTGATCGATGACGCGCTGCGCCTTGCCGGCGGAGCGCTCGACCTGGTCGGGCTCGGCCACGTCGACGGCGACGCTGACTCCGAGGGTCTCCTTGACGAGCCGCGCGAGCGCGGCGGCGCTTTGCTCGCGGTCCGCGTGGCCCGCCGCATCGCTTCGCGACTCGACGCGGACCGTCAGCTCGTCGAGCCGGTCCGGCCGGGACAGCACGAGCTGGAAATGCGGGGCGAGGCCGGGCACGCGGAGGATCAGCTCTTCAACCTGGGTCGGGAAGAGGTTGACGCCGCGCACGATGATCATGTCGTCGCTTCGGCCGGTGATCTTCTCCATGCGCCGCATCGTTCGCGCCGTCCCGGGCAGGAGGCGCGTCAGGTCGCGCGTGCGGTAGCGAATCATCGGCTGCGCTTCCTTTGTCAGCGTCGTGAAAACGAGCTCACCGGTCTCGCCGTCCGAGAGCACCTCGCCGGTCTGCGGGTCGATCACCTCTGGATAGAAGTGGTCTTCCCAGATATGCGGGCCGTCCTTCGTCTCGACGCACTCGCTCGCGACCCCCGGCCCCATGATCTCGGAGAGCCCGTAGATGTCGACGGCGTGCATGTCGAGTCGCCGCTCGATCTCGGCGCGCATCTCGTCCGTCCACGGCTCGGCGCCGAAGATCCCGACCTTCAGCTTCGTCGCCTGCGGATCGACGCCTTGATGTCCGAACTCGTCGAGGATCGCGAGCATGTACGACGGCGTCACCATGATGATGTCGGGCTCGAAGTCGACGATCAGCCGGACCTGTCGCTCTGTCATGCCTCCCGAGACCGGGATCACCGTGCAGCCGAGCCGCTCCGCGCCGTAGTGAGCGCCGAGCCCGCCGGTGAAAAGCCCGTAGCCGTATGCGATGTGCACGCGGTCGCCCCGCCGGCCGCCCGCGGCCCGGATCGAGCGCGCGACGACGTCCGCCCACGTGTCGAGATCGCGCTGCGTGTAGCCGACGACCGTGGCGCGCCCCGTCGTCCCACTCGACGCGTGGATGCGCGCGATGCGCTCGCGCGGGACGGCGAACATCCCGAACGGGTACGTCTCGCGCAGATCGTCCTTCGACGTGAACGGAAAACGCGCGAGATCCCCAAGCGCTCGGCAGTCGTCGGGATGGACGCCTGCTGCGTCGAACTTCGCGCGGTTGTGCGGCACCTCGTACGCGAGCCGCAGTGACGTGCGCAGCCGCTCCAGCTGCAACGCGGCGAGCTCGTCACGCGACGCTCGTTCGATCGGCTCGAGGTCGGCAGGCTCGAGCGTGGGCAGTGCCATCAGTCCACGGCGAGGAGATCGACCACGAAGACGAGAGGCTCGTGCGGTGCGATCACGCCGTTCCCGGCGCCGCGGGCGCCGTACGCCATCGCGGACGGGATCGTCAGCTTCCGTCTTCCGCCGACGCGCATACCGGCGACGCCGGCGTCCCACCCTGGGATCACCTGGCCCTTGCCGAGTTTGAACTGGAACGGATCACCGCGGTTCCACGAGGCGTCGAACTCCTCGCCGGAGCGGAACGCGACGCCGACGTAATGCACCGTCACCTTCTTGCCCGCCGTCGCCTCGTCGCCGTCGCCGACGACCAGGTCGTCGATGCCGAGCTCGAAGGGAATGTCGCCTTCCGGCTTGGCGATGGTCGGGCGCTCCGCAGCCATGCGGAGACCGTAACGATTACGCAGGTGCCAGGTCGCTCCGGCTGACGCGCCAGATGACGACACCCGCGAACCACGCCACACAGATCATCGTAACGCCGCGGAGCCACCACGTTGCCGCGTCGCTGCCCATGCCGATCCCATGCCAGATTGCGAACGGCCACGACCCGTAGGCGGCCCAGTGGATCGCTCGCCAGAGCCGGTAGGGCAGGCGGTTGCGGATGAGGCTCGTGACGACTATCGCCACGACGAGATCGAACGCGAGCGCTCCGAGAGCGAGCCAGACGCCGGGGCCGATCGGGAGCAGAGCGGACGTAAGGCTAACGGCGGCGTCGCTGTCGATCACCGCGGTGAGGATGTGCACGCCGAGAAACGCGACCGCGAGCAACGACGCGTTGCGGTGGATCGTCGTCGTCACATAGAGTGCCGCGCCGTGCGGCCGCCAGCGGTTCGACGTCGCGATGCCGAGCGAGAGCGAGAGCGTCAGCAGCAGGAGCGCGACAACGCCGCTCGCACGCATGAGATACCAGACCGGGAGCGCGTTCGTCATGCCGCTTTTGCCTCCGCGGGCCAACCCGCGACGTGGACGACTGCGCCGTCGGTCGCGACGAGCCGGGCCGGAAGCTTCAGTGCCTCGAGCCACGAAGGCGCATCGGGACCGCGCAGGATCGCTGCGGTGGAGGCCGTATTTGCGTCGAGGCACGTCGCCGCGGCCACGCTGACCGTGCGCCAGTGCTCTAGAGCTGGCTCGCCCGTCATCGGTTCGACGATGTGGTGGAGCTCGCGGGTGCCGCGTCGCCACCGGCGTACCGACGTGGTTGAGGTGGCGAGTCCCCCGTCGGCGATCGCGACGACTCGTCCGGACGTTCCGTGCCGGTGATCGTCGGTGACGCGGACAGGCCAGCCTCCGGGCGGTGCGCCGCGCACTGCGATGTCCCCGCCGAGGCTGATGAGCACGCGCGCGCCGGTCGCAGCCGCGATCCGCGCCGCGATGCGGTCGGCGGCGAACGCCTTTGCGGTCGCGCCGAGATCGAGCTCGACGCCCGCCGGGACGCGTACGCTCCGTGTCTTCGCGTCGAGGTGAATCGCACGCCAGCCGGCGGCCGGCACGAACGCGAAATGCTCATTCGCGTGTGGTCGGATGAGCACCTGCGCGAAGTCTCTGTCCCACCCGAGCGCTGACAGCGATGCACCGACGGTCGGATCGACGAGCCCGCCGGTCACCGACGCGGCATGGAGCGCGGCCTCGAGGGCGTCGAACAGAAGCGCGCTCACCGCGAATCGTCCGCCGCCGCTTTGGTTGAGGCGAGACAGCTCCGAGTCGTCGCGGAAGCGGCTACACGCAAGGTCGAGCGCTTCGACTTCGTGCGTGGCGAGGCGGATTGCCTCGTCGAGCGCGGCGGCCCCGTCCACCGTCACCTGGTTCAGCGCGCCGATCGCCTCAAACGTCGCAGACGCGCTCGTCACGATCCTCCCGACCGCGCGACCGGCGGCGAGTATGACTGCGTCGGGGCACTGAACGGCGAGCTGAGGCCGGACTGCGTCGAGTCGTCGGTCGACTCCGAGTCCGTCCCGGCCGACTTGGTGTGCGTCGCGGCGGCGGCGAGCCCTTCGAAAACGCCCGTGCCGACGACGGCGCCGGACGCCATCACCAGCGTTGCGATGCGGATGCGCCGTTGGTCTGCGAGCCGGCGTGAGGACGGTGCCATGCGCACATGAGAGCGAACGCAGCTGTGAAGACCCTGTGCTTCTGCGCGTTCTTAGCCTCGTCTTAGCCACTCACAGGCGATTCACAGGAAGGGCCGCGACGGTTAACGCATGCTTCCGACACACGACGCGCCGAGTGTGCGCATCCTCGTCGTCGACGACGAGCCGTCGATCGTCGATGCCGTCTCGACGGCGCTCCGCTACGAAGGCTTCGACGTCTCGCAGGCTCAGTCCGGACGCGAAGCGTTGCGCATCGCCGGAGACGATGAGCCCGACCTGATCGTCCTCGACTGGATGCTTCCCGACCTGAACGGCCTCGAGGTCGGGCGCCGCCTGCGCGAGCAGGGCTTCCAGACGGCGATCCTCTTCCTCACGGCGAAGGATGCGGTCGAGAACAAGGTCGAGGCGCTGCGCGCCGGCGGCGACGACTATGTGACGAAGCCGTTCAGCCTCGCGGAGGTCGTCGCGCGTGTGCATGCGATCCTGCGGCGCACCGCAGGCGTGCTCCCCGGCGACGTGCTCCGCTTCTCTGACCTACGGCTCGATGAGGCTCGCCACGAGGTGTTCCGAGGGGAGACGCAGATCGAGCTGACGGCGACGGAGTTCTCGCTGCTCCGCTTCTTCCTGCTCAACCCGCGCCGCGTGCTGTCGAAGGGGCAGATCCTGCAGAACGTCTGGCGGTACGACTTCGGCGGCAACACGAACGTGGTTGAGACGTACGTGAGCTATCTCCGGCGGAAGCTCGATGCAGTTGGGCCGCCGCTGATCAAGACGGTGCGGCAGGCGGGCTACATGCTCGAGACGCGGACATAGCGTGCTTGCCCGGCTGTCCCTACGCGCGCGGTTGATTCTCGCGGTGATCGTGCTCGCCGCCGTCGGTCTGATCGCCGCGGACGTCGCAACGTACTCCTCGCTGAGCTCGTTCCTCGTCGACCGCACCGACTCGACGCTCGATCAGTCGCACACGCAGGCTGCGCAGTCGATCGAGGGCCGCGGCGACTTCGGCGACCGCAGCGGGTTCGGGCCGGGCGGGGGGCCGGGACTCAATGAGTTCATCCAGCTGCGCAGCCTCAATGGGACGGTCATTCGCACCGACGCGAACAACCGGCTCCCGGACGGCACGACGCCGCCGGCGCCGAAGCTCCCGGCGACGATCTCGGTTCCCCAGGCATCCGACGGCGGCGATCGCGTGCGGTACTTGACCGTCCCGGCCGTGAAGGGGGGTGACCGCTACCGCGTCCGCGCGTCGATTGAGGCAAACCAGCCGAATGCGATCCTCATCGTCGCGACCTCGCTACGCGATGTCGACGGCACCCTGCATCGTTTGCTCTTCATCGAGCTGCTCGTAACCGGGCTCGTGCTCGCCGGCATCGTCGTTGTCGGCCTCTGGGTTGTCCGGCTGAGCCTGCGACCGCTCGACGCGATCGGCGCGACGGCGGCCGCGATCGCGGACGGCGAGCTCTCGAGGCGGATCGAACGCGCGGACGATCGGACGGAGGTCGGACGGCTCGGGCTAGCGCTGAATGCGATGCTCGCCCAGATCGAGTCAGCGTTCACGGCGCGCGAGGCATCGGAGCGCAAGCTGCGGCGCTTCGTGGCCGACGCGTCGCACGAGCTGCGTACGCCGCTCACGGCCGTGCGCGCGTACGCCGAGCTGTTCGCTCGCGGCGCGGCGGCCCGGCCGGACGATCTCGAGCGTTCGATGACAGGCATCACGCGCGAGTCCGAGCGGATGAGTCTGCTCGTCGACGACCTGCTGCTGCTCGCGCGGCTCGACGAAGGGCGGCCGCTCATGCAAGAGCCGGTCGCGCTGGACGAGGTCGTGCAGGAGGCTGTCGAGACCGCGCGCACGGTCGATCCGGCGCGTCAGCTCGAGGTGGAGCTCGAGCCGCTCGACGTCGTCGGCGACCGCCCGCGGCTGCGGCAGATCGTCGACAACCTGCTCGCGAACGTGCGCTCGCACACGCCGCCGGCGACCCCGGTGCACGTGCGGCTTGCGCGCTCGGGATCGTCTGCACGTGTCACGGTCGCCGACAGCGGCCCCGGCATGACGGAGGAGCAGTCCTCACACGTCTTCGAGCGGTTCTACCGCGCGGACGAGTCGCGCGCGCGGGCGAGCGGCGGTGTCGGCCTCGGCCTGTCGATCGTCGCGGCCGTCGCCGAGGCGCACGGCGGCGCTGTCTCGGTCGAATCGACGCCCGGCCGGGGGTCGGCGTTCCACATCGACATCCCTCTCGCAGCTCAACCACAGGCGGCTCTCAGGGAACCGGTCTACGCTCGGAGCCATGACTGAGAACGAACGTTTGACACGGCGAAAGTCCCTGCTCCGGCTTGCAGGTCTCGCCGCCGCGGCGGGAACCGGCGCTGCCTGGAAGGTCGAGTCGGCGGAAGCCGGTCCGAAGGCGGTGTCTGCCGGCCTCGTCAAGTGCGTGCTGACGCCCGAGCTGACCGAAGGGCCGTACTACGTCGCCGGCGAGAAGATCCGCCGCGACATCACCGAGGGCAAACCGGGCGTCGCACTGCTGCTCAACCTCACCGTGATGAATGCGTCCACGTGCGGCTTGGTGAAGAACGCCGCGGTGGAGATCTGGCACTGCGACGCGCTCGGCATCTATTCCGGCGCGGTCGCGAACAACCCGAGCACGAACTTCCTGCGCGGCATGCAGCGGACGAACGCGAAGGGCGTCGCGACGTTCAAGACGATCTATCCCGGCTTCTACCAGGGCCGCGCGGTGCACATCCACGTGAAGGTGCACATCGGCGGCAACGTCGTGCACACGGGCCAGCTGTTCTTCCCGGCGTCGGTCACGAACGCAGTCTTCGCGCGCACGCCCTACAAGAGCCACGGCACGCATCCCGACACGGCGAACGCGCAGGACTCGATCTTCCGCAACGGCGGCGACAAGGGGATGCTGGCGCTCAAGAAGAACGGCGCCGGCTATGTCGGGTCTGTTGCGATGGGTGTACACGGGGTCTGACTCTGCGCGAAGCGCGGTGTCTGACCCCGCTGTTCGGAGCCGCTACCGCTGGGCCATGCGGAAATGATTGCCCGAGGGATCGCGGAACCCCGCGTCGATGCCGTACGGCTGCTCGGTCGGCTCCTGCGCGAACTCGACGCCGCGTGCCTTCATCTCTTCGTAGCTCGCCTGGACGTCGTCGGTGGCGAAGAAGAGCCCGCCAGATGCGCCCTTTGCCAGCAGCTCCTGAATCGCCGCACGGGTCTCCTCGTCGAAGACGGGCGGCCCCGGGATGGCCATCAGTGTGATCCCGACGTCCTGACCGGGGACGCCGACGGTCAGCCAGCGGAAGTTTCCGAGCTCAGGGACGGTCACGTCCTCGCGCAGCTCCATTCCGAGCTTCTTCGTATAGAAGTCGAGCGCCTCGTCCTGATCGGTGACCCAGACCTGCGTGTGGGTGAGCTTCAACACGGTGTCCTCCTTGGATCTCGTTTTGCGCGACGTTAGTCCCGCGCCCGCGCGTCGTCTTCTCGAAACCTGCTCGACTGCGGGCGCGCGTACGCCCGTAGCACGCACGTCGGGATTCGCAACGCCTCCACCTGCGGTGGGTGTTCCGCGCGGTAGGCCGTCGGCGTGACGCCGTAGACCCGGCGGAAGCTCGTTGTGAACGAGCCGACGCTCGCGAGGCCGACCTCGAAGCAGATGGCGGTGACCGAGTGGTCCGTGTTCCGGAGGAGCGCTGCCGCCCGCTCGAGCCGCCGCGTGAGGAGATACTGGTGCGGCGTTTCCCCGAACGCACGCCGGAACTCGCGGCTGAAGTGGGCGGGCGAGAGGTGCGCGACCCGGGCAAGCGCCGCGACATCGAGCGGCCGCCGGTAGCGGGCGTCGATCGCGTCCCTCGCGCGCAGCAGGTGCCGGGTTGGGTGGGCGACCACCATGGGTGGAGTATGACCGTCACGCAATAGTGCGTTACGCAATAGTGCGTGACATTTACCCGCGTGTCATCTATCATGCAGAGAAGCGTGACAACGAATCCCTTCCACTACGGCGACTTGGCTCTCGACGAGGCGTTCACCGACCGCCGGGAGGAGCTCGACGCCCTGACCTCTGACATGCAGAACGGCCAAAACGTCGCGATCATCGCGCCGCGCCGGTTCGGGAAGTCGTCGCTCGTGAAGCGGGCGGCGCAGGAGTTGCTCGCGCAGCGCGTGCTCGTCGCCGAGGTCGACCTGATGAAGACCCCGACGAAGGAGAAGCTCGCGGCGAAGCTCTCGAAGACGATCCATGACGACATCGCGAGCGCGCTCTTCAACGTGAAGGAGCGGCTGCGCGTCTTCTCCACGCTGCGCATCGCGCCCGTCATCACGGTCGACCCGCGCGACGGCTCGCCGAGCTTCAGCTTCTCGGCGACGCACAACGACGAGGACATCGACGCGACGCTCGAGCGCCTCCTCGAGCTGCCGGCGCAGCTCGCAGCAGAGCGCGACCGTCGCATCGTCATCTTCTTTGACGAGTTCCAGGAAGTGACGTCGATCGACCCTCGGCTCCCGGCGCTGATGCGCTCGGTCTTCCAGGAGCAGCCGAACGTCGCGCACGTCTACTCGGGAAGCCGCCGCGACATGATGCGCAATCTCTTCACGCACCAGAACGAGCCGTTCTTTCGAAGTGCGAAGGTCGTCGAGCTCGGCGTGATCCCGCCGGCGCTCTTCCGTCCGTTCATCGACTCGCGCTTCGAGCAGACGAACCGCGCGATCGCCGCCGACGTCGTCGACGCGATCCTCGCGATCACCGGCGGGCATCCGTACGGCACGCAGGAGCTCGCCTATGCGCTCTGGGAGGTCGTACCGGAAGGCTTCACCGCCGGCGAGGCGGACTTCGAGCGCGCGCTCGAGGCGGTCCTGCACGCGGAGAACGCGCACTTCACCCTTGTCTGGGAGACCGCGTCGCGCGCGCAGCGGCTCGTGCTGCAGGCCGTCGCCGCGGAGCCCGGGCGCGTGCAGGGAGAGGCGTATCGGTTCCGCCACGGGCTGCCGGCGGCGTCAACCGTGCAGCGCGCCGTCGAAACGCTTGCGTCCGACGAGCTCGTCGCGCGCGGAGAGGACGGTGCCTACCGGATCTCGGAGCCGTTTCTGCGCGAGTGGATTCTGCTCTACGCCGCGTAGCGGCGATCAGACCGTTTCGCCGCGATCAATGCTCGAGGCTGCGCAGCGCCGGATAGAGCGCGCGGAACCGCTCGTAGACGGCGGCATACTCGCTGACCCACGCGGGCTTCGGGTCTGTCCGCCCACGCACCTGCACGGCGTGCGCCGCGGTCTCGCGCGGGTCGCCGCCGACAGCGAGCAGCGCGGCGCCGTACGCCGCTCCTTCGGTCACCGCCGTCAGCTCGAGGGGAAGGTCGAGGACCGAGGCGACGATCTCGCGCCAGAGCTCGCTTCGCGCGCCACCGCCGGAGACGCGGCCGACCTCGGTTTGCACACCGAGCTCGCGCAACAGCTCGAGCGAGTCGCGCAGCCCGAACGCGACGCCTTCGAGCACGGCGCGGACGAGCGCGCCGCGGTCGTGGCGGAGGGAGAGCCCGACGAACGCGCCCCGCGCGTCGGGATCCGCGTGCGGCGTCCGCTCGCCTGCGAGGTACGGCGCGAACAGGAGGCCTTCGCTGCCGGGAGGCCATGCCGCGGCCTCGGCGAGGAGCGCGTCGAACGGGACATCAGGTGCGATCGCATCGTGGAGCCACTGCAACGAGCCGGCCGCTGACAGCATCACGCCCATCGCATGCCACGTCGCCGGCACGGCGTGGCAGAACACGTGCACGCGTGCCCGCGCGTCGGGCTTGTACGCCTCGAGCGTTCCGAACACGACGCCGGACGTGCCCAGCACGACCGAGACGAGACCCGGCCCCGTGACGCCGACGCCGAGCGCGCCCGCGGCCTGGTCGCCCGCGCCCGCGATCTCCGGCGACTCGTAAGACGGCGGCAGCCACTCGCCGGGAATCTCCAGCGCCGTCAGCACCTCCTCGCTCCAGCGCCGGTTCGCGACGTCGAAGAGCAGCGTCCCCGACGCGTCGGCGACGTCGATGGCATGCCCGCCGAAAAGCTTCAAGCGGACGTAGTCCTTCGGAAGCAGGATCGAGCGGATGCGCGCGTAGACATCCGGCTCGTGCGTGCGCAGCCAGAGCAGCTTCGGGGCGGTGAAGCCCGTGAGCGCGCGGTTGCCGGTCAGCGCGATCAGCCGGTCGAGCCCGATTCGCCGCTCGATCTCGGCGCACTCGGCGCCCGTGCGCTGGTCGTTCCAGAGGATCGCCGGCCGCAGCGGCACGTCGTGCTCGTCGAGCGCGACGAGGCCGTGCATCTGGCCCGAGAACCCGACCGCGTCGGCATCGAGCGACGACATGGCAGCCTCGGCGGCGCGCACCCAATCGTCCGGATCCTGCTCCGCCCAACCGGGCTGCGGCATCGAGAGCGCGTACGACTCCTCGCGCCGCTCGAGCACCGCGCCGTTCGCATCGATGCCGATCGCTTTGACCGCGGTCGTCCCGACATCGATTCCGACGATCATCCCCGCCCCGGCGCCGGCAAAGCCGGCACCTCCGCTCCTTGACGTGCTCCGTCGAGCCTACGCACGTTCCCCTAATGCTGCGTAGACGATCTCGTACGCACGCACGGCGTCCTTCGCCTGCTGCGCCTCGCGCAGCGCCGGCTCGTCGATCTTCGCTGCGACGCCGTCGATGAAGCGCCACTGCAGAACGGACCGCTTCACGGCGCTGACCTGATCCTCGGTGTACGGATAGAGATCGAATCCGAGCCGCTCGCCGTTCGCGCCGTAGTTCAGGCGGCGCAGCTCGAGCGCGAGCTCGAGCGTCTCCATGAACGCGGTCGCGCCGACCATGTTGTCGTCGTCGAATGTGCCCCAGCCCGAGTTCGCGTGCTGGTGGCCGAGCAGTCCTTCGCTCGCGAGCAGAGCCGCGTACTCCGGAAGGTGCTCGCCGTTCATGATCAAGTGCTGCCAGTCCATGTTGACCTTGACGTTGTCGATGCCGCGCGCGCGGAGCGAGTGAATGACGTGCAACGTCATCCCGATGTTCCGCATCAGGATTTTCATCGCGGGCTCGGAGTTCTTGTGCTCGAGGAAGAGCAGCCGTCCTTTGGTTGCGAGCCGGTCGGCGACCTGCCCGATGCCGTCGATCAGGCGCGACCAGACTTCGACATACGGCACCTGGAACGGGTAGTTGTAGCCCTCGCCGCCCGGCCAGATGATCATCTGCGCCTCGATGTCGCCGGCCAGATCTGCTGCTTCCAACAGGAGCCGCAACGCCTCTGCGCGGACGGAGTCGTCGAGCGACGTGAGCCCGCCCTTCCCGAAGCGTGGGTCGACGTGCAGGCCGCCGGCGAGACAGTAGATGCCGTGCCCGTCGAGCGCGGCGCGCACCTCGTCGAGGTTGTCGCGGTTGAGCTCGCCCGGGTAGTGGAACTCGTAGTCGTCCATCAGGTCGCCGAGACCGCTGACCGCGCGGTGCACCTTCTCCGCGACCGGCTCGTCCCGCCGCTCCGGCTGGTATCCGGCGGGGACGAACCGCGTGACCATCGGGCCGAGCGCCCAGATGCCGAGCGAGGTTTTCATAGATCTCCTCCTAGACAGCGGATGACGTTGAAGTTGCCGCGCGTCTCGAACCGCTCGCACGCGGCGGGAAGAACGAACGCGTCGCCTCGACGCACGCGTTCGCCCGCGAGCTCGCCCTCGCCCTCGAGCACGAGCAGCACGCCGAAGCGCCCGGCCGGCTCGGCACGGTCGTCGACGCTGAAGAACTCGTTCTCAGGCATGCCGAACACCGGGTCGTAGGCGTCGAGGCTGAGCGCCTCGATCGCGCGATCCCAGCCGAGGCCAAGGTGCGAGTCCTCCGGTGCGATCGGGAAGCCTTGCCACTCACAGATAATCGAGAAGTCCGACGGCTCCTGCACTTCGACCAGTAGCGCGCCTGCGCCGATCGCGTGAGGGACGCCGGCCGGGATGAAGATCACGTCGCCGGCCCGCACCGTCAGCGAGTTGAGCGACTCCAGCAAGGCGTCGGTGTTTTGCTCGTCAATCCACTCGCGGTACTGCTCACGCGACACGCTGTCGCGCAAGCCGAGCCATACCTCTGCCTGCGCGGCGCGCGTCTCAACGACGATCCAGGCCTCGGTCTTCCCGTAGTCGGAGCCGAGCTCGCGAAGCGCGAACTCGCGGTCGGGATGCGCGTGGACGGGTAGCCGCTCGACCGGGTCGAGCAGCTTCACGAGCAGATTCGGCGTGCCCCAGCGCTCCGGCTGCTTGCGGATCTCGTCGCGCAGGAACGGCCCGCTCTCGAGGCGGGAGAGCCCGGCGAACGGCTCATCGCGTCCCGGGTTGTTCGCGGCCACGACGGAGCCGAGCCAGTCCTCCGGATACTCGTTGTCCTGCTCTTGCTCGTTGCGCAGGCGGTCGATGAGCGCGCCGCCGCGGTAGAAGCGGTAGACGCGGTTGGGGCGGAGGCGCTCGGGTCTCATGCGATCGCCACCTCGATCACGAGATCATCACCGTGACGACCTCATGCGGGCGGAAGGGGATCGTGATCTCGCCCTCGTCGGCGTCGAGGACGTCGCCGGGCTCCTCGAGCAGCGTCGCGCGATGCGCGTGGGCGAACGGGACCGCGAGGCGCACACGGGCTGTGCCGCGCCCGCCGTAGGGCTCGTAGAACCGAAGCACGATCGCGTCGGAATCCTCGGCGCGCTTGATCGTGTCGAGCACGAGCCCGCCGTCGACGGTTGCGAATGAGCCCTCGAGCTCGAAGCTCGTTCTTTGCAGCGGCGCGTTGAATGCGGCCGCCTGCTGGAGGATGCCGGCGTCGCGCCAGCCGCCCGCGTGGGGGACGAGTGCGTACGCGAACTCGTGCACGCCCATGTCGGCCTCGGCATCGGGGCTCTTCGGCGAGCGAAGGAGGCTGACGGCGAGCACGCCGTCATGACAGCTGTAGCCGTACTTCGAGTCCGTCAGAAGCGCGGCGCCGAAGCCGTGCTCGGAGAGATCGGCAAAGCGGTGGCCTGGGACCTCGTAGCGGGCGCGGTCGAACGACGTCGAGTAATGCGTCGGCCGCTCTGCGTAGCCGAACGGCATCTCATACGTCGCGTGCCGCGCGCGTACTGCGAGCGGGAACCGTGCTTTCAGCAGCGTGTGCGATTCGTGCCAGTCGATCTTCGTGTGGAACTCGAGCCGCTCGGAGCCGGCATCGAGGCGCACGACCTGCTGCAGGTGGCTCGAACCGCCGATGCGCCGCTCGAACGTCACCTCTGCGCGGAGCGGCGTCGAGCGCACGTCGTAGAACTCGGCCAGCGACGCATCGTGGCCGGTGTGCAACGTGTACGGGTCGATGTCCCATGCGTCGAACGCGACGGGATCGTCGTCATAGAGCACGAGCTGGTTGCCGGCAGCGGCGAGCGTCGCGCGGCCGCTCGCCTTGTGAAACACGCTTTCGACCGCGCCACTCGGCAGGAGCGTGACACGCAGATGCCGGTTCTCGAGCGTCAGGCCGTCGACCTGCACCGCGTCGTCCGCGTCGACTGCGCGAGCGGCGGCGAACGGCGCTGCTTCGACGAGCTCGCCGTCGACGACATCGCGCCGCGCGAACGGCGTCGTGTTCACAAGGGTCGGGCCGCCGCCGATCAACGCTGCGATGCCGCGGTCGAGCTCGGCGAAGTCGCGCGCCGCGTCCTCGTACACGACCCGGATCGACGAGCCTGGGAGGATGTCGTGGAACTGCTGAAGCAGGAGGAGCTTCCAAAGCCGGTCGAGCTCGGCGCGCGGATACTCGCCGCCGCGCGCGACCATGAGGAACTCCGCGTCGTGCAGCCCCTGCTCGGCGCGCCGGTTCCCGCGCTTGACGAACGCCTGTGAGGTGTACGTGCCGCGGTGGTACTCGAAGTAGAGCTCACCGACGACGACGGGACGTGTTGTGCGCTCGTTCTCGAGGGCCGTGAAGAACTCGTCCGGCGTCGCCATCCGCGTCCGCGGCAGGCCCTGTAGATCGCGCGCACGCGTGAGTGTCTCGAGCATCTCGCGCGTCGGCCCGCCGCCGCCGTCGCCCCAGCCGTAGACGAGCAGGCTCGTGTGCGAATGCTCGAGGCTCTTCGATTCGTTCGCGGTCTTGAGGAGCGACGGGACGTCGGCCGCGCTGTTGTACGTGTCGTCGGGCGGAAAATGGACGAGCACCTCGCTGCCGTCGTCCCCTTGCCAGACGAACGTGCTCTCGTCGGGCCGGTTGAAGCGGTTCCAGGAGAGCTTCTGCGTGAGGAAATGGGTCATGCCGGCACCGCGGACGAGCTGCGGAAGCTGGCCGCAATAGCCGAACGCGTCCGGCGACCAGAACTCCTTGCAGCACAGGCCGAACTCGGCCTCGAAGAACCGTTGGCCATGGAGCAGCTGCCGGACGAGCGATTCGCCGGACGGGAGGTTGAGGTCGGGCTCGATCCACGTCCCGCCGGCAGGGATGAACTGGCCCGCGTCGACCTTCGCGCGGATGCGCTCCCAGAGGTCGGGGTTCCGCTCCTTCACCCACGCGTACTGCTGTGCCTGCGAGCACGCGAAGCGATAGTCCGGATACTCGTCCATGTACCGGATCGCGGTGCTGAACGTCCGCAGGGTCTTGCGGTACGTCTCCGCAAGTGGCCAGAGCCAGGCGGTGTCGATGTGCGCGTGCCCGACCGCTGCGATCTCGTGCGCGAACGTCCCGTTCCGCCGCAGGTAGAGCTCGGCGAGGATCGAGGCGTCGGCCGTATCCGCAAATGCCTCGAGACGCGCGCGGAGCTCTCCCGCCAGCGTCGGGTCAGTGGCCGAATGCGCCTCGAGCGCGCGCAGCACCTCGAAGTCGAGCGCGAGCTTCCACGCCGCGGGATCGAAGCGCCCAAGCTCGCAACGCACCAGCTCGACGTCGGCCCGTTCCTCGCCGAACAGCCCGTTGCACGCGAGCTCCACCTCGCAGGCGACGTCGGGCGACGCGAGGTCGTCCGCGATCGTCGCCTCCCCGTGGTGCTCGTTCAGGCCCGCCGCGACGCGGCCGTCGAGCCACAGCGTCGCCTCGCTGCCCGAGCGCCAGAGGAGGTCCACGCGCGAGCCGCGCCAGCCTTCGGGCACCGTCGCACGCAGGCGGAGCCAGTACGTCGCCCACAGCGGGCCGAACCGCTCGCCGAGCTGCGCCGGCCGGTACTCGAGCGTCTGCGCCTCGTCCCACGAGATCCGGTCGACCGGGCCGGCGACGAGCAGCTCGCTGACGGCGCAGGTCTCCCGATACGTCGCTGCACGCAAGCGACGTGACACCTGCAGGAGTCGCGCGCGCGAGTATTCGAGGTGGCGGATCAACGAGCGGAGGCTACTGCCCCGAGCGTCACTAGTTGAGGGATACGCGGTAGGTCCGGTCCACCTCCTCCTTGAGGTCTTCGGCGAGGCGGCGGACGATCGCGCGGAAGATGTCGCTTCGTGGGCCTCGCGCCTCGAAGTCCCGGAGCGCCTCACGAGCGTCGGGGACGCCTCTCCGCGTTGCGCTGTGAAGCGCGTCCTCGACGGGGCCGCCGAGCCCTTCCGCCCATAGGTTGGGCACGACCATTCGGATCGTCCCGGCGACGGAGCGGTCGTCGCCGTACTCGATCTCCATCGCGACCATGCCGAGGCACGCCGGGCAGACGCCATGTGCATGGACGTCGACGCCGAGCTTCCGCGCGAGCCGCGTGACGGGTGATCCGGGCATGGAGTCAGTCAGCCAGACAAACCGTCACGAGTGTGTGACGGGTTCCGCGCAGCTTCGTGACGGCGAGAGCGCTAGCTCTTCTGCTTGAGGTACGGCGCGAGGCCGCCCTTCAGAGCCGACAGCGCGTCGAAGACCTGATCGGCTGGCGGGACCTCGACGTTCACCGGCTCACCGAAATCGTGCATGTCGAACGTCATCTTCATCGTCGCGCCCTGAAGCCCCTGGCCGAACGTGAGCGACAGCGACTCCCGGCGCAACAGCCCCGTGCCGTCGACCCAAACGTCCACTGGGATCGTGCTCATGCCGATCTGCTTCATCGCCTTGCGCACCGCGGCGCGCTGCGCAGCTGGAACGTTCGCGGTGAGCTTCGACGGATCGACCGTCGTCCGGTAATGCGTCATCTGCTCGCCCTGAACGGTGTCCGTCCCGAGCTTCTGCGTGTCGCTGGACGCAAGCAGCTGCTGCAGCCACTGCTGCGGATCGAGCTGGCCAAACGAGCCGAGGCTCGTGCCCGCCTGACGCGCGGCCTTCGCGAGGTCGACCTTCATCCATTGCTTCCCGCCCGGCAGCATCCCGGAAAGGAACGGCATCTTCAGGTACATCACCTTGTCGGCGAGGACGAACTCCGCCGTCGAGCCGTTCTGCGTCAGCTGCGCCGGAAGCCCGCTGAAGTCCATCGTCATCTGCAGGCGGCCGCTCGTCGTGTCGCTTTGGCCGTTGCCGCTGAACGAGAACTGCCGGCCGAGCACCTGCATGCTCGCCGTGTAGTCGAACGAATACGTCCCGGTCTGCTGCGTCTTCGTCGCGGCCGACGCGACAGGATCGAGTGCGAGCGTCCCTCCTCCGCTGCCGCAACCGGCGGCGAGAACCGCGACGACCGGCAGCACGAGCAACGCAGGGAGCAGGCGACGCGTCACACCCCTGAGGGTACAACCGATTCGGCCGCCTTGGAGACCCCCGGACGGGCGATACTCAGGCCCGTGGCAAGTGTTCCGATTTCCACCCGCAACGGGTATGCAGCCATCCGCTTCGTCAGCTCCCTGCTTGTCGGGATCGGCGCGCTGGCAGGCTCGCTCGCGGGCGGAGCGGGCTGGGGTGTCGCCGTATCGCTCGGCTGGTGCGCGCTCGCACTCGTCTTCCTCTTTTCGACCTGGCCGATGTTCCTGCCGATGGACGGTGCGGCAACGAAGGCCCATGCACGCGCGGACGACGTCTCGCGGCCGACCGCCGACCTGCTGCTCATCGCCGCGAGCGTGCTGACACTGGTCGCGGTCGGCTACACGCTGATCGACGCGGGCAAACGACAGGGGACGACGGAGGCGCTGCTCATCGGTCTCGCCGTCCTCAGCGTCTTCTTCGGCTGGATGGTTGTGCACACCGTGTACATGCTGAACTATGCGGGCGCCTACTACGGCGACCCGATCGGTGGGATCGATTTCGGCGACGAGACCGAGCCCGACTACCGCGACTTCGCGTATCTCGCGCTCACGATCGGGATGACCTACCAGGTCTCGGACACGACGCTGCAGACGAAGACCTTCCGCCACAGGGCGCTGCGCCACGCGCTGCTCTCGTATCTCTTCGGCGCTGTGATCGTCGGCGTCACGATCAACGTCGTCGCGAGCCTGCTGCACGGGTGAGCGGGCGGCCGCAGGGCCGCCCGCACATCCCGAGCTGCCCTAGGCCTGCACCGGCGCCGCAGCGCCCGCTTCGTACCCGGACTCGATGCGCTCGAGCTCTTCTTCCGTCCCCTGGCGCACCGGTCCCTTGAACCATTTGCGCGCGGAGATGACGTACCAGCCGCCGAAGAGGAGCAACGCCCCGCCGACGGTGATCGGCGCGTAGTTGACGACGTTCCAGTTGAAACCGCTGTGCCACGGGATGCCCGTTGGCACGATCGGCATCAGGAAGAGCACGCAGATCACTGCGATCCATGCGATCGCGAGCGGGTCGATCCACTTGTAGTGGTTGCCGAGATTCCAGGCACCACGCTCGAACTTCTCACCTGCGCGCCAACGCAGGATGATCGGGAGCACGAACGCGATGTAGAGGCCGATGACCGCGATCGACGTGCCGACGAGATAGCCGACGACGTTGTTCCAATAGGTCGGGATCATCAGCGCCCACGAGAGAACCGCGATCGCGCAGACCGAGTAGATCGGCACGCGGTTACCGGGGCTCACTTGACGCCACCATTTGTTCCCCGGAATCGCACCGTCACGCGAGAACGCGAACATCATCCGCGACGCGGACGTGACAGAGGCCGTTCCGCAGAAGAACTGCGCGACGCAGGCGATCACGAGCAGGAACTCCGCCCACTTCGTGCTCATCGACGACTGCCAGATGTACGTGACGATGTTCGCTCCCGCGGCCAGGCCGCCCTGCGTGCTCGGGATTGCGAATGTCACGGCGACGAGGAGCGCGAAGCCGAAGATAACGGATACGACGACGGACATGACGATGCCCCAGGCGGCGGCCCGCTGTGCGCCTCGGGTCTCCTCGCTCATGTGCGCCGAGGCGTCATAGCCCGTAATCGTGTACTGCGCCATCAGGAGGCCGAGCCCGAAGACGAACCAGAACACCGGGCTCGAGAAGCTGTGTCCCGAGAACCCGGAGTTGTTGATCGTCTTGCCGAAGACGTAGCCCGCGGACTGGTGGTGATCCGGCACGACGATCAGGACGATGACGATCACCGCGACCCCGACCATGTGCCACCACGCGGAGATCGAGTTCAGGCCGGCGAGCAGCCTCACTCCGAGCAGGTTCAGGAGCAGGTGCAGGGAGATGATCACCGTGAACGTGACGAAGATCGAGTGGCGCGTATTGGGGATCCCTGGGAACCAGAGGTTCAGAAGCGACGTCGTGAAGATCGCGGCGCCGTAGTCGATCGCCGCGGTGACCGCGATCTGCCCAACGAGGTTGAACCAGCCGGTGAACCAACCCCAGGCGGGGCTGCCGAGCTTCGACGACCAGTAGTAGAGGCCGCCTGCAGTCGGGTAGGTCGAGGCGATCTCGCCCATGGCGAGCGCGACGATCGTGCAGAAGAAGCCGACGATCAGCCAACCCCAGGTGATCGCGACCGGGCCGCCCCACTGGAACGCGATGTAGTAGGACGTGAGGCAGCCGGCGAGGATCGAGATGATCGTGAACGAGATGGCGAAGTTCGAGAAGCCGCCCATCTCGCGGTACAGCACCTGTGCATAGCCGAGCTTGTGGAGAACGCGCTCGTCCTCGTCGTGCGCATGCCCCGCTGGGGCCTGAGAGCTCATCCATCCTCCCTTGTCGTGTAAGACCGCATCGGTAGCTAACCGCGCCGGGCGGATGGTTTCAACAAAAGCGATAGGTTCCTACCGAATGCTGACCGTCGAAGAGTTGCGGGCGGACGTCGAGACCGGCGCGATCGACACGGTGATCGCTGCCTTCACCGACATGCAGGGGCGGCTGATGGGCAAGCGCCTTGACGCGGAGTTCTTCCTCGAGGAACTGGATGCCGGCCACGAGGTTGAGGGCTGCAACTACCTTCTCGCGCTCGAGATGGAGATGGATCCGGTGCCGGGCTACGTGATGGCGAGCTGGGAGCGGGGCTACGGCGACTTCGGCCTTACGCCCGACCTCGGGACGCTCCGCCGCATCCCCTGGCACGACGCGACGGCGCTCGTCCTCTGCGACGTCCAGTGGCACGACGGCTCGCCGGTCGCGCCCTCGCCGCGGCAGGTGCTGAAGGCGCAGCTCGAGAAGGCACGCGGCCACGGCTTCGACGCGATGTTCGGGTCGGAGCTCGAGTTCTTCCTCTTCCGCGAGACGTTCGAGGAGGCGCGCGCGAAGCACTACCAAGATCTGACGCCGTCCGTCGGCTACATCCTCGACTACCACATCCTCGCCGCGGGCTACGACGAGCCGTTCATGCGGGCCGTGCGGACGGCCATGAAGGCGGCCGGGATGAAGGTCGAGTCGTCGAAGGGCGAGGCGTGGCCGGGGCAGCACGAGATCAACTTCCGGTATGCGGACGCGCTCAAGACCGCCGACGACCACGTGATCTACAAGACGGGGCTGAAGACCCTTGCGCACCAGTGCGGGATGTCGGTCACGTTCATGGCGAAGCCCGACCACACGTGGGTCGGCTCGTCGTGCCACATCCACTCGTCGCTCTGGCGGAACGGCGAAGCCGCATTCTCGGGCGAGTCGGATGTCTTCAAGCAGTACCTCGCCGGCCAGATCGCGTGCGCCGCGGAGCTTGCCGTGTTCTTCGCGCCGACGATCAACTCGTACAAGCGCTTCGCGGCGGGCAGCTGGGCGCCGACGACGCTCGCGTGGGCCTACGACAACCGGACGTGCGGCTATCGCGTCGTCGGCCACGGCGCATCGCTGCGGCCGGAGACGCGCATCCCGGGAGCGGACGCGAACCCGTACCTTGCGTTCGCAGCACTGCTCGCGGCCGGTCTCTACGGGATCGAGGAGCGGCTCGAGCTCGGGCCGACCTTCGAAGGCAACGCGTACGAGTCCGACGTCGAGCGCTTCCCGCACACGCTGCGCGACGCGATTGAGCGCCTCGAGCACGGCACGGTCGCGCGCCGGCTCCTCGGCGACGACGTGGTCGACCACTACCTGAACTACGCGCGCACCGAGCAGCAGCTCTTCGACAAGACGGTGACGTGCTACGAGCGCGAAAGAATGTTCGAGCGTGGTTAAGCCCGTGATCGGCGTGACGACCTATGTCGAGGACGCGCAGTGGGGTCACTGGCACCTCGAGGCCGCGCTCATCCCGTACGACTACGTGCGCGGGCTCGAGCGCGCGGGTGCGCGGGTGCTGCTCGTACCGCCGGACGACGACGGAGTGCAGGAGACGCTCGACGCACTCGACGGGCTGCTCTTCTCCGGCGGCAACGACCTCGACCCGCAGAGCTACGGCGCCGATGCGCACGCACAGACGACGGGGACGAAGCCCGAGCGCGACCTCGGCGAGCTCGCGCTCCTGCATGGGGCGCTCGAGCGCGACATGCCGGTGCTCGCGGTCTGCCGCGGCCTGCAGGTTCTGAACGTCGCGCGGGGCGGCGACCTCGTCCAGCACCTCCCCGAGCAGGTCGGCCACGAGGAGCACCGCGCGGTCAAGGGCGTCTTCTCCGACCACGGCGTCAAGGTCGACGACGCGTCGCGGCTCGGCTCGGTGCTCGGCGGGCAGGTGCCGCACGTGATGTCCCACCACCATCAGGGGCTCGGGCGCGTCGGCTCCGGTCTCCAGGAGACCGCCTGGGCCGACGACGGCACCGTCGAGGCGGTCGAGGACCCGGAGAAGCGGTTCGCGGTCGGTGTGCTCTGGCATCCGGAAGCGGGCGACGACACGAAGCTCTTCGAGGCGCTCGTCGCGGAAGCGCGCACGTATAGAGAGGAAAAGAAATAAGCGCCGTCGTGAATCCGGCGACCGAGGAGACGATCGCCGAGATCGAGCCTGCGGGCGCTGCAGAGACCGACGAGGCCGTTGCCAGGGCAAAGGCAGCGTTCGCGGCATGGCGGGCCGTCGCGCCGACCGACCGCGCCCGACTGCTGCGCCGGCTGGCGACGCTCGTCGAGGATCATCACGAGGAGCTCTCGCGCATCGAGTCGCGGAACGTCGGCAAGCCGATCTCGGGCGCCCGCGGCGAGGTCGGGATGGTCGCGCAGGTGCTCCACTTCTACGCCGGCGCGGTCGACAAGCACTACGGCGAGACGATCCCCGTCGGCGGCGGCGTCGACATGACGTTTCGCGAGCCGCTCGGCGTCGTCGGGCTGATCACGCCGTGGAATTTCCCGCTCAACATCGCCTCGTGGAAGATCGGGCCTGCACTCGCCTGTGGCAACACGATCGTGATCAAGCCCGCGGAGCTGACGCCGCTCTCGACGATGCGGCTCGGCGAGCTCGCACTCGAGGCCGGGATCCCCGAAGGTGTGCTGAACGTCGTCGTCGGCAAGGGCTCGGTCGTCGGGCAGCGACTGATCGAGCATCCGGACGTCGCGAAGATCGGCTTCACCGGCTCGACCGAGGTCGGGCAGATGGTGATGCAGGGAGCCGCCTCGACGATCAAGCGCGTGACGCTCGAGCTCGGCGGCAAGTCCGCGAACGTCGTCTTCGCCGACGCCGACCTCGAGAAGGCGGCGGCGACCGCGCCGTACGCCGTCTTTGACAACGCCGGCCAGGACTGCTGCGCGCGTTCGCGCATCCTCGTCGAGCAGAGCGCGTACGACCGGTTCGCGGAGCTGCTCGTGGCGGCGACGCGCGGGATCAAGGTCGGCGATCCCGAGGACGAGTCGGCTGAGATGGGCCCACTGATCTCCGCGCAGCACCGCGACACCGTCGCATCGTTCGTCGAGGGTGAGCCGCTCTTCCGGGGCGACGCGCCGAACGGCAGAGGCTTCTGGTACCCGGCGACGCTCGTCGAGGCGCGGCCCGGCGACCGCATCGCACGCGAAGAGGTCTTCGGCCCGGTTGCGGCGCTGATCCCGTTCTCAGACGAGGCCGAGGCGATCCGCATCGCGAACGACTCGAACTACGGTCTCTCCGGCTCGATCTGGACGTCGAACGGCGCTCGCGCCTTTCGCGTCGCCCGCGCGATCGAGACCGGCGTGCTCTCGATCAACTCGAACTCGTCGGTGCGCCCGTCGACGCCGTTCGGCGGCTTCAAGCAGTCCGGGTTCGGCCGCGAGCTCGGCATGCACGCGCTCGACGGCTACAGCGAGGTCAAGAACGTGTTCTACTCGACCGAATGAACCGCCTCCAGGGGAAGGTCTGCGTGATCACGGGCGCCGGCGGCGGCATGGGCGCCGACGCGGCGCAGCTCTTCACGGAGGAGGGCGCGAACGTCGTCGTCGCCGACGTCGATGGTGACGCGGCGGCCAAGGTCGCAGACGAGGTCGGCGGCATCGGTGTTCAAGTCGACGTTGCGGACGAGTCGTCGGTTCAGGCGCTCTATCGCGCTGCCGCGGAGCACTTCGGCGGCATCGACGTGCTCTACAACAACGCGGGCATCTCGCCGGCCGACGACGACTCGATCCTCGAGACGTCGCTCGACGCGTGGGAGCGCGTGCAGGCCGTGAACACGCGCGGCGTCTATCTCTGCTGCAAGTACGGCATTCCGCATCTCCTCGAGCGGGGCGGCGGCTCGGTGATCAACGTCGCCTCGTTCGTCGCGCTCGTCGGAGCGGCGACCTCGCAAATCTCATACACGGCGTCGAAGGGCGCAGTGCTCTCGATGAGCAAGGAGCTCGGTGTCCAGTTCGCGCGCCGGGGCGTGCGCGTCAATGCGCTCTGCCCGGGCCCGGTCGAGACGCCGCTCCTCCTGCGCATCTGGAGCGAGACGCCGGGAGCGGCCGAGCGACGGCTCGTGCACGTGCCGATGGGCCGGATGGCGAAGCCGCGCGAGATCGTCAACGCCGCGCTCTTTCTCGCCTCGGACGAGTCGTCGTACGTGAACGCTGCGACGTTCGTCGTCGACGGTGGCTTGACGGCCGCCTACGTGACGCCGGAGTAGGCCCTAGGCACGCACCGGGCGGTACGTGCCGAAGTGCCAGATGTTCCCCTTGAGGTCACGGGCGGAGAATTCGCGTGAACCGTACGGCGTGTCCTGCAGCTGGCGGACGATCTCGGCGCCGGCAGCGCTGCGCGCGCGTGGGCGCCGCCTGGCGGCGCGTTAACGTGGGCCGGCTAGTCGTCGCTACTGATCCTGAAGACGCCCATTGTGACGGCGACGGTCGCGGCGGCGAACGCCGAGAGCTGACGGCGCACGTCTCTACTCGTTGCCGACGACCTGGACGAGCCAGCGCCGGTCGCGCTCGCGGTCCAGCTCGATGAAGAGGACCCGCTGCCAGGTGCCGAGCTGAAGCTCGCCCTCACGCACCGGGATCGACTCGCCGGCAGTGCCGAGCAGCATCGCCATGCAATGCGAGTGGCCGTTCCCCTGCTCCATGTCTTCGGGGCAGATGTTCTCGGTGCGCCGGTCGAAGTCGTCGTGCGCGTAGTAGCTCTCGCTCGGCACGAGGCGGCGCAGAAGCTCCGCGAAGTCCTCGAGGAAGCCGGTCTCGAATTCGTTCACGCGCACGCAGCAGGTCGTGTGCGGCGAGTAGACGCAGGCGATGCCGTCGACGACGCCGCTCTCCCGAACGGCTACGAGCACCTCTTCGGTGATGTCGCGGACGGTGAGGCCGCCGGAGGTCCGGAGCTTCGTCTCGCGCTGGAACACCTTCATCGCGGGCATTCTGGCTGATGTCGAGGCGCCCTGAACAGCAGAATCGCCTCTCTCAAGAGAACCTGCGGAGGGCTCCCGCGCCGCAGCCGGGAGCCCTCCGGATAACGACTAGTGGTTCTTCCAGGTAACGGTGAACGAGCCGTTACTCGCGATGTTGCCCGGCTGCGCCTTAGGCGTGCCCGAGCTCGTCGCCATCGTGATCGGATCGAGGTTCGGCGCGGTGGCGAGCGATGCGTTGTTCGCGGTCGAAGGCCCGAAGTTGACCGCGCCGAAGTTCGTGAGCGGGAGCACGCCGCTCCGGCTCGACGGAGCCTCGGCAATCACCTCGGCTGAGGCGAGCGACGCGGACTTCAGCCGTTGCGTCGTCGAGAACTGCCAGCCGCGGCTTGAGCTGATCGCCAGCGTGAAGCGACCGACCCCGTCGGTCGTCACCGACGCGGTCAGCGTGTCGCCCGGCTGGACGGGATTCGACAGATTCGTCGGGAACTTCGGGTACATCTCGTACCAGGCGTAGTACCGCGCGACACCCGAAGAGCAGTCCGCGTCGGTTCCGGTCTGCTCAACCGTGCCCGAGGTGTCGCCGTCGAGGCCCACCCAGAAACTCGAATAGGACGTCTCGCCGGCTCCGCACAAGGCGGTCGGCTCCGTCCACGAGGATGTGATGCTCACGAACCGGGCGCCGGTCGTGGCATAGCCAGACCAGTTCGAGCTCGTGGAGTTCGTGATCTTGTGGTTCGGATCGAAGCGCAGTCCGCTCGCCGGCGAGCCGGCAGCGAACGCGGGCACAGCTGCGGCGACCACCGCCGCGACTGCGAAGGCAAAGGAAATTCGGCGCACTGTTTCCCCCTCAAGAGCGAAGAACAACTGACGAACCCCCTCACCGTGACACAGGAATCGGTCGACCGCCAGGCCTCAGCGATACGCTCAGCCGAAAGTCTGGGCCCGTAGCTCAGCTGGTTAGAGCAGGGGACTCATAATCCCTTGGTCCTTGGTTCGAATCCAAGCGGGCCCATAAGAAAGCCCGGGGAATCTCGGCTTTCGGTTGTCAGGCTGGGCCCGGATGTTCGGCTAGTGCGTAAGTTCCCCGCCCAGAAGTCGGTCAAGCAGGACGGTGGAACACGAACTGGTTGTTACCCAGGCCGCCTCCTGCCGTTGACAGTTCAACCAGTTCCAGGCCTCGTGACCGACAGAACCGAAAGACATCCTCGGGTTTCGCCACTTCGAATGGATAACCGCCGATCCAGTCGAGCAGATCGTGCCAGCGGCTCATCCCTCGTTCCCGCCCCTTGGTCCATTCAGAGAAATACTGTCCGAGACGGCCGCGAATCGCCGCACTCGCCAGCGTTCGCAGCTCGAGCGGGAGCATCGTGAGCAACGCGTACGCGGGCCTGACCCGTCGCGGCAATCTATTGTAGGTTCTCTTGACGGCGCGCCAGCGTCCGCTTGTTCGTCCTTGATCGTTGTAGATCGCGATGAACAGCGAGCCGCCAGGTCCAACGCGGGCGATCGTGTTCTCGAGCGCTTGCCACATTGCCCCCGTATGGTGAAGGACACCCCAGGCGTAGACGACGTCAAAAAGTGCCAAGCGAAGCGCAGTAGTTCGCGTCGGTGGCGTCACCTTGTTCGACCGTCCATTCCGCTGTCACTGGATAACGCCCTTGCAGCGTCCGCGTCGCTGCGACGCTGCTCGAATCGAAATCGAACGAGTGGATTCGTGCCGCGCCCAAGCGCGCGGCTGCGAGCGAGAAGAGCCCGCTTCCACAGCCGACGTCAAGGAAGGAGGTGCCTTCGAGGGTGGTCAGCCCGAGCATCGGGACCAGCGAGGGTTCTGCGCGAAGTACGCGATCGTCGTCGACGTCCACGACGAAATTGCTCCAGTTTTCCCCGAATGCGAACCGCCGTCGCGATGCTCGTTCCGTGCCCGGCATTGGCGTAGCTTAAGGACAAGTCGACTCAGGCACGACGTAAGGATTTGCGTAACCTTTGTCGCTTCCAGGGCCGCGGCTGGCGTCTCCCTTTCTTCGGGATGCCTAGGCAGGCTCACTCCGAGGGGGGAGGCGCATCGGACTCCGGTGAGTGATGACAAGAGTCGTGGGTCAGGACTACGCAGCCGCCAACCTGGACGCCCTCGAGCGGGCGCTCAGCAAGCGACGCGCGGCGCTGCCCGACATCGAGAGCGAGGACGAGCGTGAGCGTCGCGCCGCCGCGCTGACGGCGATCGAGGGGTACACCGCGCTGCTGCGCGAGCCGAACCGGCCCGCGCCGAGCCGCAATCCGATCCGCTACGCGTTCAAGCTCGTCTTCCCGGACGGCCGCTGGTCGGTCGACGAGCGCGAGCTCGCCGCGGCGCCACGCGAGGGCGACGTGCTTGGCTTCGACGGCATCGGCGACTGGCGGATCCACGGCGCGCAGCGCGTCCGGGTGAAGCCCGCCGGCAAGCCCTCGCGGACGTTCTTCGTCTGCTCCCCGGTCGCGTAACGTTTCGGTCAGTCGGCAGACTGACTGACATGTTCCTTTTCTCTAAGCCAAAGACCATGGTCACGCCCGAGGACGCGCTCACCGGCCGTGACGACACGATGCCCGTGCCCGCGAAGCACGACGTCCTCGGTACGCCGATTGCACCCCCGTTCCCCGACGGCCTCGACCAGGCGATCGTCGGGATGGGTTGCTTCTGGGGCGCCGAGCGCGTCTTCTGGCAGGCACCCGGCGTCTACACGACCGCCGTCGGATACGCGGGCGGCTACACGCCGAACCCGACCTACGAGGAGGCCTGCTCCGGCCGCACCGGTCACACGGAGGCAGTGCTGGTCGTGTTCGACCCGGCGCAGACGAGCTACGAGGAGATCCTCCGGCTCTTCTGGGAGAACCACGACCCGACGCAGGGCATGCGCCAGGGCAACGACGTCGGCACGCAGTACCGCTCGGCGATCTACACGACGTCGGACGCGCAGCGCGCCGCCGCGGAGGCATCACGCGAGATGTTCCAGGCGGAGCTCTCACGCGCGAGCTATGGCGAGATCTCAACCGAGATCGCCGAGGCCGGCCCGTTCTACTACGCCGAGCCGTACCACCAGCAGTACCTCTCCAAGAACCCAAGCGGCTACTGCGGGCTCGGCGGCACCGGTGTCGCCTGCCCCGTCGGGCTGAAGACCGCCTAAGCCGTCTCGCCGCCGTCGATCGAGATCACGGCGCCGGTGAAGTACGCGCCCTCGTCACTGGCGAGGAACGCGTGCAGCGCCGCGATCTCGTCCGGCGACGCATGCCGGCCGAGCGGAATCGACGCATTCACGGCGTCGAGCATCTCCTGCGAGTACTCGGCCTGCTGCATCGGCGTCATCACGTATCCGGGGCAGACTGCGTTGACCCGAACCGCCGGCGCGAGCTCGAGCGCCATCGTCCGAGCGAGCAGGATGACGCCCGCCTTCGACGCGTTGTAGTCGGCGTAGAGCTCGTGGCCCGTCAGTCCGTTCGTCGACGCGGTCATCAGGATCACCCCGCCGCCGCCCGCCGTCATCCGCAGTGCCGCTGCCTGCGCGCAATGGAAGACGCCCGTAAGGTTCACGTCGAGAACACGCTGCCAGTCGCCCGGGTCGATCTCGAGGAACGGCTTGCGCACCGAGATGCCGGCGTTCGCGACCAGGACGTCCACATCGCCGATCTCCGAGAACGCCGCGTCGACCTGTGTGCGCTCCGCGACATCGCACCGGATGGCGCGCACGCCGGGGATTCGTTCTGGCGCGGTCGCAACCTCGTCCTCGCCGATCGCGAGGGCGGTGACGTACGCGCCCTCCGCGAGGAAGCGCCGGCTCGTCGCCTCGCCGATCCCGCTCGTGCCGCCGGTGACGACGACTCGCTTTCCCTCGAGACCCTTCACGCCGCGACAATCTAGAGCGTGAGCGTCTTCCGCCCGACGGTACGACTGCAGGATCCGGACGGACGCCACTGGGAGATCTACGCGTACAAGCTCGATCTCGGCATCGACTCGGCCGACGGGCGACTGCTGGGCCGCGCCGCGCGGGCCGCGCGCTCGCTCGCAGCGAGCACGATCCGCTCGCTGCGCTCGGACGAGTGGACGATCGAGGCGATTTGCTACGTCCCGCGCGAGAGCTACAGGTGGCGGACGACGCGCGAGTTCAAGGGGCAGGTGCTCGCACGCGTCGAGGGCAGCCTCGCCCGCGGTGACGTGCCGACGCGGTTGACGAACGCGCTGCTCGTCGACTGGCGGCGTCCGCGGTAAGACTCAGCTCAGCCGCTCGGCGAGATACCGCAGGGCGATCGGGTAGCGGTACTCGATCGCGCTGTGCGTCCCGTCGAAGAGCTCGAAGAAGACGTCGGTGATGCCGATGCGCTCGAGCGCGGCGCGAAAGCCCTCGGCGCCGAGGTCGAGGTAGTACTGGTCGCGCTTGCCCGAGTCGACGTAGATCGCGCGCAGGCTGCGGAGCGCGTCGGCGTGTCCGTCGACCATCCGCACGGGATCCCACGCCAGCCAGCGCTGCCAGACGGCGTCGTCGAGCTCGCCGGTGGCCGGGTCGAACGGAAGGTCGATCGAGCCGTCCTCGTTCGCGGAGTAGCACGCCGCCATCGCCCACGTGTTGAGGAGGACGATGTCGCTCGACTTCGTGAACGCGGGCCGCGTGCGGAAGTCCTCCCAGAAGGCGTCGAACGACCCGTCGTATACGTCGCGCAGCGCGCGTGCCACCTCGCGGAACTCCGGCAGGTAGCAGAGCTCGAAGAGCGCATCGCCGGCGTGCGTCGCGAGCCCGCCGAACAGATCCGGCCGCAGCATCGGCGTCACCATCGCGCCGTACCCGCCGCTCGACTTGCCGGTGATCCCGCGGTGCGCGGCGTCGGCAAGCGTGGGGTAGTTCGCGTCGACGAACGGGACGATCTCCTCGCAGAGATACGTGTGGTAGCGACCCGTGCCCGGCGAGTCGAGGAACTGCGAGCCGCCGTACGACGTCCAGGCATCGACGAAGACGACGCGCGCGGGCGGGCAATCGTCGTCGGCGAACAGCGCGTCGGCGAGCTCGACGAAGTTCGGACGGAATGCCGACCGGTTGCGCCACATGTCGACCTGGCCCGTCATCCCCTGAATCAGGTAGAGGGACGGCAGTCGCGTCTCTCCGGAGCCGGGAGGCGTGTAGACCCAGAGCGGGCGTTCGTGCGGGTCGCCGAGGCGGTTGCCTTTCAGGGCCTCGCTCTCGACGACTTGCTCGTCGAGGCGGCCCACGAGCTCGCGTGACCAGGGAAGCATGGGCTGATTCTTCCGGTTTCCGTCACATTGCGGGGCTAGAGTCGCCCACGGTGATCCGCCGAGCCGTCCCGTTCCTTGCCGTCGCCGCCCTCGTGGCGGGCTGCGGCGTCCGCAACTCGACCCCGTTCTCGCCGAAGGCGAGCGCGACGTGTTTGCGGTCGCACGGGTTCACCTTGGTCACGACCGATCCTGGGCAGGTCGGCTTCGTCGCCGCATTTGCCGACGACGGCGGCCTGCGCGCGACCTCGCCGGAGAAGAACGTCCTGACCGTCGCGTTCGCGGCGGACGCCCAGTCAAGCTCGACATCGTCGCTCGAGGATGCGTTCCGGTTGCATGCGCCGAAGAGCCTCCGGCCGCACATGGGAGACATCATGTCGGTGAACCGGAACGCAGTCCTCGTCTGGACTACGTCGCCGTCGTCGACGGACTCGGACACGGTCAATCGCTG
Source organism: Gaiellaceae bacterium (assembly GCA_036496545.1). Lineage (GTDB taxonomy): Bacteria > Actinomycetota > Thermoleophilia > Gaiellales > Gaiellaceae > Palsa-739. The sequence continues at coordinate 150,280 of DASXKX010000013.1, forward strand.
TCTCCGTAGCTAGCGAGGTCGCTAGACTGGCGCCCATGGCCGAGTACGGAACGATGCGCGTGAAGAGCGGCCTCGCCGAGATGCTCAAGGGCGGGGTGATCATGGATGTCGTCAATGCCGAGCAGGCGAAGATCGCCGAGGCGTCGGGCGCCGTTGCGGTGATGGCGCTCGAGCGCGTCCCGGCAGATATCCGCGCGGACGGCGGCGTCGCGCGCATGTCCGATCCCGAGATCATCAAGGAGATCCAGGAGGCCGTCACCATCCCGGTCATGGCGAAGTGCCGCATCGGCCACTTCGCTGAGGCGCAGATCCTCGAGGCGCTCGAGATCGACTACATCGACGAGTCCGAAGTGCTGACGCCCGCCGACCTCGCGCATCACGTCGACAAGTGGCGTTTCACGGTGCCGTTCGTGTGCGGCGCGACGAATCTCGGCGAGGCGCTGCGGCGTATAGCGGAGGGCGCGGCCATGATTCGCACGAAGGGCGAGGCGGGCACCGGCGACATCGTCAATGCGGTCACGCACATGCGCTCTGTGTTCGGGCACATCCGGCGGTTGACCTCGCTCGCCGAGGAAGAGCTGTACACCGAGGCGAAGAACCTCCAGGCGCCCTACGAGCTCGTGCGCTGGGTCGCCGAGCACGGCCGGCTGCCGGTCGTCACGTTCACCGCCGGCGGCATCGCGACCCCGGCCGATGCGTCGCTCTGCATGCAGCTCGGCGCGGACGGCGTTTTCGTCGGCTCCGGGATCTTCAAGTCAGGCGATCCGGAGCGCCGCGCGAAGGCGATCGTCGAGGCGACGACGCATTTCGGCGATCCCGAGATCCTCGCACGGGTGTCGGCGGGGCTTGGCGAGCCGATGGTCGGCATCTCGACGCAGACACTCGACGCGTCGCAGCTGCTCGAGACGCGCGGCTGGTAGCTCCATCCGTCGCCGGGCGTAGCGTTTCCGGCGAGGCAGGTGGAGGTCCGCAAACCGATCTGGACGAGCTCGACATTCCTGCTCTACGCGGGTGGCTTCGCGGTGCTCTTTGCGGCGCTCGGCTCGCTTACGTATCTCTCTTCGAGCTACGGCAAGGGCTCGCTCGTCGCGTGGTCGCTGCTGCCGCTCGTCGTCTTGCTCGCGGTTGCGCGCTGGCTTCGCGCCCGCGGTGAATGGGTTGCGGCGGGCATCTTCGCGTTCTCGTGGGTTGCGGCCTGGATCGCCTTCCTCGGGCTCCTCTTCTCGTGGTGGGGCTGGACGGACAACACGGGGACAGGCCCCTTCCGCGGGTGGCACTGGGCACTGTGGGCGGTCGAGGTGCTCGCCATTGCGGTCGCAACTGTCGTCCGCCGGACGTTCCGGTTCCCACTCGTCTCGATCTACATCCTCGTCGGCGCCTACCTGCTGGTGACCGATGTGATCTCGGGCGGCGGCAACTGGTCGGCGTTCGTGACCCTTTTCATCGGGCTCGTCTATCTCGGTGTCGGCGTCTCCGTCGACGGCGGCTCCCGGCGGCCGTACGGGTTTTGGTGGCATCTCGTCTCCGGGCTGCTCGTCGGCGGTGCGCTCCTCTTCTGGTGGCACTCGACCGAGACGGACTGGGCGCTGCTCGCGACCGCGAGCGTCGTCTTCATGCTGATCGCGGGCGCGACGTGGCGGTCGAGCTGGGCGGTGCTCGGTGCGCTCGGCTTCCTCGCGGCGTCGACGCACTGGACGATCGAATGGGTGAGCGCCGGCTTCTCGTTCACGTCGCCCGGCCGCAGCTGGGTGCCGTTCGTCGTCCTGGCCGTCGTCGGGTTCTTCTTCGTCGTGGTCGGGCTGTATCTCGGGTGGCGGCGCGGCAAGCACGCGCCTGTGTCGCTCGCCGCGTAGCCCGCTCTACACTTTGTGCCGTGGAGAAGCCGCTTCGGATCGGCGTGCTTGCCGTGCAGGGGAACTTCCGCGAGCACGCGGCGGTTCTGCGCCGCCTGGGGGCCGAGCCGGTCGAGGTGCGGCTGCCGGAGCAGCTCGACGGGCTGGACGGGTTGGTCGTGCCGGGCGGGGAGTCGACGGCGATCGCGCGGCTGATGCGGTTGTACGGGCTCGACGAGGGGCTGCGGCACTTCCCGGCGCCGATCTTTGGGACCTGCGCGGGGATGATCGTTTTGGATCGCGAGCATCTCGGGCTGGGCGACTTCCGCGCGGAGCGCAACGCGTTCGGCCGGCAGGTGCATTCCTTCGAGGCGGACCTCGATATCGGCCACGGCGACGAGCCGTTGCGCGCGGTGTTCATCCGTGCGCCGTGGATCGAAGATGCCGGGCCGGGAGTTGAGGTGCTGGCGGAGGTCGACGGGCATCCAGTGCTCGCGCGTGACGGGCGGCTGCTCGTCGCTGCGTTTCATCCGGAGCTGACCGACGACACTCGGATCCACGAGCTCTTCTTGAATCTGGTGCGGGAGGGAATCAGTGTCAGGGCATAGCAAGTGGTCGTCGATCAAGCACAAGAAGGGGGCCGCGGACGCGAAGCGCGGCAAGCTGTTTTCGAAGCTCACGCGCGCGATCATCGTCGCGGCGCGGGAGGGGGGAGGCGATCCGACCGGGAACTTGGCGCTGCAGAACGCGATCGAGAAGGCGCGGTCGTACTCCATGCCGAAGGACAACATCGACCGCGCGATTGCGAAGGGCTCCGGTGCGGACTCCGACACGTCGACGTTCGAGACGGTCGTGTACGAGGGCTACGGGCCGAGCGGCGTTGCGGTGATCGTCGAGGCGCTCACCGATAACCGCAACCGGACGGCAGGCGAGGTGCGGCATACGTTTGCGAAGAACGACGGCAATCTCGGCGGTTCCGGCGCGGTGCTATGGCTGTTCGAGCGGCGCGCGGTCGTGCTCGTGTCGGCGGACGGTGCGGACGAGGATGAGCTGATGCTCGCGGCTGCGGAAGGCGGGGCGGACGATGTCACGCGTGACGGGTCGGTGTACCAGGTGCTTGCAGCGCCGGAGGCGCTGGCGGCTGTGCGCGAGGCGGTCGAGGCAGCGGGCTTTACGGTGGACTCCGCGGAGCTGACGATGTTGCCGAAGACGACGGTTGAGGTCGCGGACGAGAGCGACGCGAAGAAAGTCCTGCGCCTGCTCGAGCAGCTCGAGGACAACGACGACGTCCAGGACGTGTACGCGAATTTCGACATCCCCGAGCAGGTGCTCGAGGCGGTGGCCGGCTAGCCGCTTAGGCCCTGTCGGTTCGGTGAAACGGGGATATTCCCCGCCACAGAAGCGTCACGAACAACGCAACGACGAAGGCGTTTCTCGCCAGGAGAAGCGGAACGTCTGTGACGTTTGCGAGCTCGGACCGGTGCGAGAAGACGAGTCTCGTGAGGACGAGAGCGGGGATTATCCCCACTGCTGCTCCGATCGACACGAGTGGAACGAGCGGCACGAGCCAGTCGACGTACTGCGCGGAGAAGACCTTGTTGAACGCGACGAAGCCGGCCACGGCAGCGGCGGACGCGGCGATGAGGGACAGCCGGCCGCGGTAGTACGCCCACGCGGCTGCGACGATTGCGGCCACGACGAGCACCGCGCTCAGCACTGCGAACGCACGGGCTGTCCCGCCGGTGACGTTCAGCGACCCGGGCGGCTGGTTCGCGAGGTGCGGATGCCCGGCGGCCAGCAGGATCGACGCGCCGAGACTGTTCAGCTCGAGGCCGCGCCGGGCTTGCACGTCGTAGCTGTACCGAAGCCCGCCCGGCCCGAGCACCGCGAACGGCAGGTGCGCGATGACGAGCACGCCCACGAACGTGAGTAACGCGCGACGCCGCAACACGCGGTCGATCGACAGGACGGCAATCGGCAGCACCGCGAGCGGATAGACCTTCGCGGCGACCGCCGCACCCAGCACCGCGAACGCCCAGTACGCACGACCGCGCACGAGCAAGAGCAACGCGAGCGAGAGCAGGAACGCCGGCCACAGGTCGTACGCGTTCAAGAAGATCGGCCCGACCAGCAGCGGCGACGCAGCGATCACCGCAACGGCGGCTACCGCGTGAGCAACGGACGCCCGGAGCGCGCGCAGCGTGAACACCGCGCACCACAGCGCACCAACGCCGCACAGGGCCATGAACGCCTTGAACGCGAGCGCGAAGTTCGACGCGCCGGCGACGCGCCCGAGCAGGAACACCGGCTGTGCGAGCGGTGGGTACTCATCGGAGAAGTCGCGGTACGGCACGCCGCCGGCGACCATCTTCGATGCGTATGCCGCATACACGTGCACGTCGGCGTAGAGCGACGCGTTTGTCAATCCCTGCTCGACCAGCAAACATGCCACAACGAACGCGGCGCTCCCAACAAGCGCCACCACGACCGACGCGCGGCGCGTCACGGCTTCCGCGCCACCGCAACGACGATGTCGCCGACACCATGCGCCGGCAGCACCGCATCCACGCGGTTGAGGAGCCGCTGCGCCGGCGTCCCGCCGAGCGGCCACATCAACTGGAAGCGAAACGTCTCGAGCCGCGCGACCACGAGCCCTGCAGCCTCGAGCAGCGCGCGAAACGACGCGCGCGTATAGGGCGTGGCCGGCGACTCGATCCGCCCGCGCGTCCCTCGCAGACGCAAGGCCCGCACGGTGGCGGTGCGCGGCGCGTTCAGCACGCGCGTCACGACGTTCCGCTCGTTGTCTGTCGAGATCACAAGCCGCCCCGCCGGCTGCAATACGCGCACGAGCTCCGCGACTCCCGCAGCGGCATTGAGCACGTGCTCGATCACTTGCGTGCACAGGACAAGATCGAACGACGCGTTGTCGAACGGAAGCGCCTCGAGGTTTCCTTGCCGGAGCTCTGCCCGCGGATTCGCCGCATGAGCGGTCTCGAGGATCCGCTCCGAGATGTCGACACCCGCGATCCGCTCCGGCAGCTCCGCGTCGAGCGCGCGGAGATACCGCCCGTCGCCGCAGCCCGCGTCAAGGAACGACTCGCACGGGAGCTGCGCGCTCACCAGCTCGCAGATCCGCGCGAACTTGCGGTCGAGCCGCGGATCCGGCAACGGCGCCGGCTCGGCATACTGCTGCGCCGCGCGATCCTCGTAGAGGCCGCGCATGCGGTCGGACGGGAGGCTCACGGGCGGGAGGCTACGGGAAGCAGGAGTTGTCCGACCTCCCGCCTAACGTGTCTCCGTGAAAGTCATCGGCATCGACCCGGGAACGGCGAATTGCGGGTACGGGATCGTCCAAGAAAACGGCGGCCGCCTCAAGGCCATCGGCCACGGCTCGTGGTCGACACCGGCCGCCGAGCGCCTGGAGCTGCGCTTGAGGACGATCTTCGAGGGAGTGGCGGGTCTCGTC
>DASXKX010000014.1:0-86315 GCA_036496545.1 Gaiellaceae bacterium
TGCAGGGTGAGGACATAGCCGCGCTTGCCCGCGGTGTCTACCGTCTCGCCGACGATCCGTCCCGGCATGCGGCGGATGAAGTCCTGGCGGGCCGCGAGGAACCCGTAGTGCGGGCCGCCGTACGCGGGGAAGTTGCCGGCCCCCTGGCCTTCGCCGAGCGCGATCGCGCACCCGTACCGGCCCGGTGCCTCGAGCACGCCGAGTGACAGCGGGTCGACGTGAGCGATCGGGAGCGCCTCCGCGTCGTTCGCCGCCGCGGCGAGGTCCGGCGCCGGCTCGAGGCAGCCGAACAAGTTCGGGTGCTGGAAGATGACCGCCGCCGCGCCCTCGGCCGCCGCCCGGAGCTCGTCCGGATCGGTCGTCCCGCCGCGGTGCGGTACCTCGACGACCTCGAGGCCGAAGCCGGGCGCGTAGGTCTTCACGACCTGCCGGACCTGCGGGTTCGTCGCCTCGGTGATGACGATGCGCGTCTTGCCGCCGCTCGCGTGCTTCGCGATGTAGCACGCGTCCGCGGTGACCGTCGTCCCGTCGTAGCCGGAGGCATTCGAGACGTCCATGCCGGTGAGCTCGCAGATCGCCGTCTGGTACTCGAAGATCGCCTGGAGCACGCCCTGGCTCATCTCCGGCTGGTACGGCGTGTACGCGGTGAGGAACTCCCCGCGCTGGAGCACCGTGTCGACGACCGCGGGGACGTAGTGGTCGTAGATCCCGGCGCCGAGGAACGAGATCTCGCGCGTCGAGTCGGCGTTCCGTGCCGCGAGGTCGGTGAGATGCGCGGAGAGCTCATGCTCCGTGAGCGCGGGCGCGACATCGAGCGGCCGGTCGAAGCGAACGCCGCCCGGGATCTCGCGGAAGAGCTCGTCGACCGACGCGACGCCGATCGTGTCGAGCATCGCCTGCCGGTCGGCGTCGGTGAGACCGAGGTAGGGGTGGCTCACTGTTCTGCCAAGACCTGCTTGTACGCGTCCGCGTCGAGCAGCGAGTCGACCTCCGACGGATCCTCCATGCGGATGCGGAGCAGCCAGCCGGCGCCGTACGGTTCCTCGTTGACCGTCTCCGGCGCGTCGAGCACCGCTTGGTTCACTTCGAGGACCTCGCCGGAGAGCGGCGCGATCACGTCGGAGACCGCCTTGACCGACTCGACCTCGCCGTACGACGAGTCCTTCGAGACGTGCGAGCCCTGTGTCGGCGCCTCGAAATGGACGAGCTCACCGAGTGCGTCCTGGGCGAACCAGGTAATGCCGACCACCGCCTCGTCGCCGTCGACACGGGCCCAGTCGTGCTCCCGGTGGTACTTCAGGTCGTCGGGATACGTCTCCGCGGCGGCCATTCAGCCCTCCCTCTTGTAGATCGGTCTCTTCACGATGCGGGCGCGCCGGGGCTTACCGCGCACGTCGATCACGAGCTCGGTGTCGACGGCTGCGCGCTCCGACGGTACGTAGCCCATGCCGATGCCGACGTCGAGCATCGGCGAGTGCGTGCCGGACGTGACCTCGCCTCCGCCCACGATCGGCATGCCGTGCCGCGGGATCGCCTTCTCCTCCATGACGAACGAGACGAGCTTTCGCGCAGGGCCAGTCTGCTTGATGCGTCTGAGCTCCGCTGCGCCGGTGAAGTCCTTCGCGTCGAGCGCGCACGTCCACCCGAGCCCGGCCGAGATCGCGTCGGTGTCGGGCGTGATGTCGTTCCCGTGGAGGGGCAGTGACGCCTCGAGCCGCAGCGTGTCGCGCGCCCCGAGGCCGCACGGCGTCACGCCGCGGGCGATGACCGCATCCCAGAGCGTCCCCGCGTCCTCGGCCATGCAGAGGACCTCGCACCCGTCCTCGCCCGTGTAGCCGGTCCGGTTGACCATGCACTCGACGCCGTCGATGCGCTCCTCCGCGAACGTGAAGTGCTTCGCCGGTTTGAGCCCGAGCCTCGCGATCGCGTTCGGGCCCTGGACGGCGAGGAGCGCGTACTCGTCGGAGACGTCGCGGACGTCCGATCCGCTGATCTCATGCTCCTTCAACCAGCGAACGTCTGTCTCGCGGTTCGACGCGTTCACGACGAGCAGGTAGCGGAAGTCGTCGAGGCGGTAGGCGATCAGGTCGTCGATGATCCCGCCGCGCTCGTTCGTCAGCAGCGTGTACTGCGCATCGCCTGCACCGAGCCGGTCGAGGTCGTTCGAGAGCAGCGACTGCAGCAGCTGGGGCGCGCGCGGGCCCTCCACCTCGACCTCGCCCATGTGCGAGACGTCGAAGACACCCGCGTCCATCCGCACCGCGCGGTGCTCCTGAATCACGCCTTCATACTGGACGGGCATCTCCCAGCCGGCGAACGGCACCATCCGCGCCCCAAGCGCGACATGGCGATCGTGCAGCGGTGTCTGCAGCAGCGTCTGCGACATGCGGAAGCGATCCTAATGACCGCCTCGCGCCGAACCGGTCGCTTGGAGGTTCTAACTGAATGACACGCGGTGCCGTTCCGGCGCCCCGTGCTCATTCGGTCAGGCTTAACGGGGCCGCCCCGGCTCATCCGAGGATGGGCCGGGGCGGCGGACCGGGTCGTGGGGTTGACTCTGAATGGCCAACCCTTGAGGGCAGTCGTTTCATCCCCGGCCCCGGCCAGGGTCAAACCTCAGCAGCTGCTCTTATTGGTCGCGGAGGAACGAGGGCACGTCGAGCGCCTCGTCGGGGATCTCGAACGTCCCGGGGGTGGAAGGCTGCGGCGTGCTCGGGACCGGGGTATCGACGCCCGCCGAGCCGCCGCGACGCCGGCGCCGGCTGCTGCCGAAGCCCGCCGCGATCACGGTCACCCGGACCTTGTCGCCCGCGGCATCGTCGATCACCGCCCCGAAGATGACGTTCGCGTTCTGGTCGGCCGCGCTCGTCACGACCTCGGCCGCCTCGTTCACTTCGAAGAGCCCGATGTCCGGGCCGCCGGTGATGTTCAGGAGGATCCCGGTCGCGCCTTCGATCGAGGTCTCGAGGAGCGGTGATGAGACCGCGGCCCGCGCCGCCTCAGAGGCGCGGTTCTCGCCCGCGGCCTCGCCGATGCCCATGAGGGCCGAGCCCGCCTCGCGCATGATCGTGCGCACGTCGGCGAAGTCGAGGTTCACGAGCCCGGGCACCGTGATCAGGTCGGTGATGCCCTGCACGCCCTGGCGAAGGATGTCGTCAGCCATCCGGAACGCGTCGACGACCGACGTCTTCTTCTCGACGACCTGCAGGAGCCGGTCGTTCTCGATCACGATCAGCGTGTCGACGCGGTCGCGCAGGTTGTCGATCCCGAGCTCGGCCTGCTGCGCGCGGCGACGCCCCTCGAAGCCGAACGGCTTCGTGACGACGCCGACGGTGAGCGCGCCGATCTCGTGCGCGAGCTCCGCGACGATCGGCGCCGCGCCGGTGCCGGTGCCGCCGCCCTCGCCGGCGGTAACGAAGACCATGTCCGCGCCCTTCAGCGCCTCCTTCAGCTCGTCGCGACTCTCCTGTGCGGCGGCCTGGCCGACCGCCGGATCCGCGCCGGCGCCGAGGCCGCGCGTCGCGGCCGAGCCGATGTGGAGCTTCATGTCGGCGTCGCTCATCATCAGCGCCTGCGCATCGGTGTTGATCGCGACGAACTCGCAGCCGGTCAGCCCGGCATCGACCATCCGGTTCACCGCGTTCGTGCCGCCGCCGCCGACGCCGACGACTTTGATGACTGCGAGGTAGTTGCCGCTCTGTGCGCTCATGGGGCCGTGACCTCAAGCTTCGGTCGAGGATTGGGGCGGGAAATCGACTGCTGCGGCTGAGGGTAGATACGCCGAAACTCGGTGTCAATCAGAGGTGGAGCGTTCATAGGGTCAACCTCCACTTGAGACTTGAGGGTTTGCCGTCCCGGCAACGGGACGCCCCGGCAGCGACACATCGAGATACGTCGTCCCCGCCGGCAGCCCGTGCAGCGCGCGCCGGACGATCGCGAGCTTCAGGCGAATGTCGCTCGGCTCACCGAGATCGAGCTGCAGCCCTGATCGAAGGTGGAACGTCAGCTCTCCGTGGCTGACCGAGGCGGTCGCGATGTGCAGCGGGAAACGGGTCGCGAGGGCGACCGCGCGCGCGCTCACGAGCGCCGGTTCGGAAAGGAGGGGCTCCCCCACGTCGACGCGCCCCTTCCGCGGGATCCAGATCCGTGCGAGGCCGGGACGCGTGCCGGTGGGGATCTTCGTGATCACGCGGCCGCGGGCCGAGAGGAGCCAGGTCTCCGTCCCACGGTGCAGGACGGCGACCGGCCGTTCGGCGGCAACCGTGAGGTGCAAGGTGTGCGGGAAGTTGCGGTCGTAGCCGACGGATTCGACGCTGGGCAGCGCCTCGACGCGGCGGGCAAGCTCGCCGCCGTCGAGCCCGAGGAGGCTTCGGCCGCGGAACGGCGCGAGCGCTCGACGTACCTCGGCGGCGACTTTCGGCGACGCACCGCTGACGACGATATGCCGGATCGTGAACGCCGAGCTTGCGCGCAGGGCCGCATAGCCGCCGATCGCCGTGACGAGAAGCGCGACGCCGACCAGGACCGACCGGAGCGACGGCAGGAACCGGACGAGGCGGCTGGTGCCGAGTTTCGGGACGACGGCGGGCGCCGCGCGGGCGCGCGGCTGATTGCCCTGCGCGCGTCGCGGGGATGCCACGCGTCCGGGTTCGCCGCGGGTGCGGCTGCTCCTACCCGAGCGGCGGCAGCTCGAGCTCGCCGAGGAACTCGACTTCATGGCGGAGCTCGACGCCGAATTGCTCGAACGCGCGCCGGCGTCCCTCCGCCATCAGGGCGATCGCGTCGGCCGTTCGCGCGCCGTCCGCGTTCTCGATGAAGTTCGCGTGCTTCGGCGAGATCTGCGCGCCGCCGATGCGATGCCCCTTTAGCCCGCATGCTTCGAGCATGCGGCCGGCCGTCAGCTCGTGGTCGGGGTTCTTGAAGACGCTGCCGAACGTGCGGCGGTTCGTCGGTTGCGCCGCCTTGCGGCGCGCGTTCAGCTTGCGCACCTCCTCCTTGATCTCGGCTGGTCCACGCGGACGGAGCCGGAACTCCGCCTGCAGCACAACCTGGCCGTGGTCGAGGGCGGAATGGCGGTACGAGAGGCCGAGCTCGGACGGCGTCAGCCAGGCGGTGCCGTCCGCGGTCGCGACGAGCGCACGCTGGAGCACGCTTGCGAAGTCGCCGCCGTACGCGCCGCCGTTCATCCACACGCCGCCGCCGATCGTCCCGGGGATGGCGCACGCGAACTCAAAGCCGCCGAGACCCGCATTGCGCGCGTGATGCAGAACCACCGCGTTTGCGGCACCGCCGCCGGCGCGGACGACGTCGTCATCCGAGGCGGCGCTCGCAAGCTCACCGGCGAGCTTGAGGACGAGTGCATCGACACCGTCGTCTGCGACGAGCAGGTTCGAGCCGAGGCCGATCGTCGCGACGGGGAGCCCGCGGTCGCGCCCCCACTCCAGGAGCTTCTCGACCGCGGCCGGCGACTCGGGTCGCGCGAACGCCCGCGCGGAGCCGCCGGTGCCGAGCGTCGTGAAGCGCGAGAGCTCGACCCGCTCCTCGACCGTCACGCGAGGAGCTCCAAGATGAGCGGCGCCGCTCGGTCGACGTCGCCGGCACCGAGCGTGAGGATCGTGTCGCCCGGCCGGGCCCAGCCGGCGACGAGCCGCGCGGCGCCGTCCAGGCCGGGCACCCAGCCGATGCGCATGCCGGGCCGCACCTCGGCGAGCCCGTCGACGATCAACCTGCCGATCACGCCCGGGAGCGGCGCCTCGCGGGCCGGATAGATGCCTGTCACGCACGCGGCGTCCGCGGTTGCGAGCGCGACGGCGAACTCGTGCGCGAGATGAACCGTGCGCGAGTACAGGTGCGGCTGAAACAGCGCGAGCACGCGTCCCCCCTCGCGAACCGCCGCGATGTCTGCGGCGAGCTCCGCCGGATGGTGCGCGTAGCTGTCGAGCACCTCGACGCCGCCGGCGCTCCCCTTCGGCTCGAGCCTACGTCCGACGCCGGTGAAGCCGGGAAGTACGTGCGCCGCGTCTTGTCGGTCGACGCCTGCCAGCTCGAGCGCGGCGAGTGCGGCGGCCGCGTTGATGCGGTTGTGCTCGCCGCGCACCGCAAGCTCGAGGCTTAGCGGCTCGAGCTCCTCGGCGCGAACGACGTGCGGCACGTGTGACAGCCATTCCTCGAACAGCTGCTCAACCGCTCCACGCGAGCCGAACGTCGCGTGATGGTCGAGATCGATGTTCAGCAGCACGGCAATCTCCGGCCGAAGCGCGGCGACCGAGCGGTCCGATTCGTCGCCTTCGACGACGAGCAGGCCGCCGCCCGCGCGTGCGTTCCCGCCGAGCTGCGGGATCTCGCCGCCGATGAGAAACGCCGGGTCGAGGCCGAGCCGGTCGAGGCAATACGCGATCATCCCGCTCGTCGTCGTCTTGCCGTGTGCACCGGCGACGACGATCGTGCGCCGGTACGAGACGAGCTCGGCGAGCAGGTCCGCGCGCGGCCGGCCGTCGACCTGTCCGGCGAACGCCGTCGAGACGTATACCTCATATCCCGGCGGCGGATCGGGCGGTTCGGGTGCGATCAAGACGTCGATTCCGGAGAGGTGCGAGAGGTAGGGCGTCTCGACGCGGTCCCACCCGCGAACGTCGGCACCCCAGGCATGCGCGAGCACCGCATACGCGCTCATCCCGGCGCCGCCGATTCCGGCGATCCAGATGCGCCTACCGGCGAGCGGCTGCGAGGGCGACGAGCTCATCGGCGATCCTCTCTGCCGCGTCGGGCTTCGAGGCCGCGCGCATCGCGTCGGCCATCGCTTGTCGACGGGCGTCGTCCGCGAGCAGCTCGGTGACGAGCTCCGGCACGCGGCGTGCGGCGTCCGAGTCGTCGACAACGATTGCGCCGCCAGCATCTGCGAAGTACTCGGCGTTCCGATCCTGATGGTTGCCGGTCGCGTGCGGATAGGGGACGAGCACGGCGGGCTTGCCTGCGGCCGCGATCTCCCAGACCGATCCGCCCGCGCGCGCCACGACGACGTCAGCGGCGCCTAGCGCGGCGCCGAAGTCGTCGACGAACGGCAGCAGCCGGTACCCGGGCCGGTCCACGCGCGAACGGAGCACGTCGTAATCGCGCTCGCCGCTCAGGTGCAGCACCGTCGGGCCGCTCTCGCCCCACGCGTTGATCGCCATCTCGTTCAGCGTCTGCGCACCCTGGCTGCCGCCGAACACCAACACGACGCGATCGTCCTCGGGCAGCCCGAGCAGCGCCCGCGCCTCCTCCTGTGGCCGCGCGCGCGAGCTGGATGGGATCGGCCGGCCGACGACGCGCGCCTTCCCGTTCATCCGTTCCATCGGGTAGGCGAGAAAGAGCCGCTGCACGAACGGCGTCGCAAGCCGGTTCGCGAGCCCGAGATGTGCATCGGCCTCCGTCAGAGCCGCGGGGATATTGCGTAGCCACGCCGCAACAACCATCGGCCCGGCGACATAGCCGCCGCCTCCGAGGACGACGTCGGGTTGGCGACGCGCGAGGATGCGCAAACAGGCGGCCGGCGCGGCGGCCGCGAGACCGATCGCGGCGACGAGCCGCGCGCCGGGACGGCGCGGCATGCCTGAGACGCGAAACGCGTCGAAGGCATAGCCGCGCTCAGGAACGAGCCGCGCCTCGACGCGATCCGGCGACCCGGCGAACGTCACTTCCACCCCGCGCGCGCGCAGCGCTTCCGCTACTGCGAGTGACGGGGCGACGTGTCCGACCGTTCCGCCGGCTGCGATCAGGCACCGGAGCTGCTTCTGCTCTGCCATGGCCACGGGCGATGTTAAGGAGGATGCCGACCGACAGGAGCGCGACCACGAGGCTCGAGCCCCCGTACGACACGAATGGCAGCGGAATCCCGGTGAGCGGCGCGAGACCGAGCACCGCCGCGAGGTTGATCGCCGCCTGACCGGTGATAAGTGCGGTGATGCCGGCGGCGAGCCGCTTGCCGAAGGGGTCCTTGCAGGTGAGCGCGAGGCGAAGCCCGGCGTAGGCGACGGCGCAATACGCGGCGATGACGAGCGAGACGCCGATGAGGCCGAGCTCCTCGCCGATGACGGCGAAGATCATGTCGGTGTGTGCCTCCGGCAGGTAGCGGTTCTTCAGGACGCCGTTCCCGAGGCCTTTGCCGAAGACGCCGCCCGAGCCGAGGCTGATGAGCGCCTGCACGTTCTGCAGGCCGTTGTTCGTCGGATCCTTCCACGGGTTGAGGAAAACCAGGAGTCGCGCGCGACGGTAGGGCGACACCCACGAGGCGAGCGCCGCGAGCCCGAAGACGATGCCGTACGCGCCGCCGAGCGTCGGCAACGGCGTGCCGGCGACGAGCAGCATCGCGCCGACCATCACGACGATCGTGATCACTGTGCCGAGATCCGGCTCGAGGAGGACGAGCAAGCAGAAGAGCCCGACGAGCAGCCCGATCGGTCGGCCGAGATCCTTGATCGACCGCGGCGGCGGCTTGCGCGCAAGGTAGGCCGCACACCAGATGAGCACGGCGAGCTTCGCGAGCTCGGATGGTTGGAAGGCCGCCGGGCCGAAGCCGATCCACCGGCGGGCACCGTTCACGCGTTCGCCGATGCCGAGCACGGCGACGCAGAGCACGAGCGCCGTGACGACGAGCCCCGGCGCGAGTGCGCGCAGCTTGTGGTAGTCGCTGCGCGCGGCGAAGATCATCAGCCCGAAGCCGAGGAACGCATAGATCGCCTGACGCTCGAGGTACGCGGTCGGGTTGCCGTTTCCAAGCGCGGCAGGTGCAGATGTCGCGCTGTACACCATGACGAGCCCGAATGCGGTCAGCGCGAGTGGGACGAGCACGAGGAGCTGACGCTCGAGCGTGTAGGGCTTGCGGCGCCTACTCACAGTGTCCGCTCCCGGCGCCGGCGCCTCCGCTCCTGGATGAGCTCCGTCGAGCCTACGCTCATACGAGCTCCTGCACGAGCTGCCGGAACACGTCACCGCGCTGCTCGAAGTTCTCGAACTGATCGAAGCTGGCGGTCGCCGGCGAGAGCAAGACGATGTCGCCCGGCTGCGCATCGCCGCGCGCATGCGCAAGCGCATTCGCGAGCTCGCCGTCGCGCGAGTACGGGCGTCCCGCCGCGTCGAGCGCGTCGGCGAGCGGCTCCGTAGCCGCACCGATCAGATAGATCGACGCCACGTTGTCCGGCAGGTCGCGCGCGAACGCCGTGAAGTCCTCGCCCTTCAGCGAGCCGCCGAGGATGAGCCGCAGCGGCGCGGTGTACGCGGCGACGGCACGCCGAGCAGCGGCGGTGTTCGTCGCCTTCGAGTCGTTCACGTAGCGGACGCCGTCGAGCTCGCGCACGAGCTCGAGCCGGTGCGGCACGCCCTGGAACGTCGTCAGGGCTGCGGCGATCGCCGTGTCGTCGATCCCGGCCGCGCGCGCGGCAGCCGTCGCAGCGGCCGCGTTCTCGCGGTTGTGCGCGCCGGGGATCGCCGGCTCGGCCGGCAGCGGATCGTCGCCGCTGAACTCGATTCCGGGCAAGCCCATCCCGCGCGGGACAACTTTCGCCCGCGCGCGCTCGAAGATGCGGAGCTTCGCGTCGCGGTAGGCCTCGAAGGTCCCGTGGCGGTCGAGGTGGTCGGGCTCGAGGTTCAGGAGCACGGCGACGTCGGCGGCGAGCTCGTGGACGTCCTCGAGCTGGAAGCTCGACAGCTCGCACACGACCGCCGTTCTCGGCTTGATCGCCTCGGCGACGTCGGTCAGCGGGCGGCCGACATTGCCCGCCACCTCGACGTCCCTGCCGGCGGCGTGGAAGATCGCGCCCAGAAGCTCGGTCGTCGTCGTCTTCCCGTTCGTGCCGGTGACGCCGACGAACTGGTTGCCGTGAAGCAGCCGGTATCCGAGCTCGACCTCGCTCCAGATCGCGAGATTGCGGGCACGCGCGGCCGCGGCGAGCGGCGACTCCGCCGGCACACCGGGGCTCTTCACGACGAGCTCGACACCCTCAAGTAGCGACTCCTCCTCAGATCCGGCACGAACTTCGACGCCGGCGTCGCCGAGCCTCCTTGCGTCGACGTCGGCCGAACGGTCGGCCGCCACAACAGAGACACCGCGCCGCGCGAGTGCCAGCGCCGCCGCGTGTCCCGAGCGGGCGAGCCCAAGCACGAGCGCGCGCCGCGGGAGCCACGCAGGCGTCTCCTCCGAACGTGTCCCCGTCATGCGCCGGCACTCCCCCCAGGGGGAGCGTGAGGGCCCCTGCACAGACGGTACCCGGGAAAGACGCGCACGTCTGTCCGAAGTTCGTGACGAAAGACCGACTTCCTCAGGGGCGGCGGGCGCTGAGGAAGAGCTGTGGGCGACGGAACGTGACCGTCGTGCCGGCGAGTCCCTTCAAGTGCGCTTCGATCGCGGCGAGGCCGTCCTCGCCGAACGCCTTCCGCCACCGCTCGCGCGCGGACGTCTCGCTGGGCGAGCCGCGCGCGTCGAGGCGCGCGTCGACGCTGTCCTCGGTCACGGCCCACTCGTCGCCTGGGTCGTCCAGCGACCGCTCGATCGCGGTGAAGCCCACGTCCTCGAGTTGTGCGACCAACTCGTCCGGATCGAGCCGCTGCAGCGGGTCGCCGGCGGCGAACGACTCCCACTCGGCGCGGATCCGGTTGCCGAGCTCGCCGAGCGGCGACCAGTCGACGGCGGTGGCGAGGTAGGTGCCGCCGCGGTTCAGGGGCTCGCGCAGCGACAGGCGGCCGCCGGGACGCAGCACACGCGCGAGCTCTTCGAGCGCCACACCGACGTCGTCGACGTGGACCAGCACGGACCGCAGGATCGCCGCGTCGACCGACGCATCCGGCAGCGGCAGCACCTCAGCGTCGCCCACGAGATACATGATCCCGTTCGAGCCGACGTCGTGCGCAAGCCGCAGCAGCTCCTCGAGCGCACCGACCGACGGGTCGACCGCGATCACCCAGCCGTCCCCGATCCGCTCGTGCGCGGCGAGCGTCAGCAACCCGAGTCCCGCGCCGACGTCGAGCACGGTGTCGCCAGGCTCGAGCGCCGCAGCCTCGAGCACCCGCTCGGCCTCCGCAACCATCTGCACGTCGGCCTGCCCGTGCGTCACGAGCCAGTCGGCCCAGTCCGCCACTATTGCTGGAAGTAGTAGCGGTAGAAGAGCGCGAACCCGGCGGCGCACAGAATCCCCGCGACGATCCAAAAGCGAACCATGATCTTCGTCTCGGACCACGCCTTCATCTCGAAGTGGTGGTGTATCGGCGCCATCAGGAACACGCGTCTCCCGAGGTACTTGAACGCGAAGACCTGGATCATCACCGACAGCGCCTCGATCACGAAGATGCCGCCGATCAGGAGGAGCAGCAACTCCGTGTGCCGCCGCGTCATGATCGCGAGCCCCGCGAGCGCGCCGCCGAACGCCATCGAGCCGGTGTCACCCATGATCACCTCGGCGGGAAACGCGTTGTACCAGAGGAATCCGATCGCGGCTCCGACGAGCGCGGCGCCGATGATCGCGAGATCGAGGTCCGTGAGGTTCCGGTGCGCCGGCGTCGCGCTCGATCGCAGGTACGAGACGACGTTCATCGCGGTGAAGGTGAAGAGCGCGATGATCGCCGTTCCTGCTGCGAGCCCGTCGACGCCGTCGGCGAGGTTCGTGCCGTTCGCTGTGCCCGCGATGATCAGGAAGAGGAACGGGTACCAGACGTACGAGAGCGGGATCTGCACGTTCACGATCGGCAGGAACACCTCGTGCTCGATCTGCAAATGGTGCGCGACGATCCCGACGATCGCCGCGATCACCGCGAGCAGCAAGAGCTTCCAGCGCCCGGAAAGCCCGAGCGAGCGCTTGTGCGTGAGCTTGATGAAGTCGTCGAGAAAGCCGACCGCACCGCACGCGAGCGTCGCGAACAGCACGGTCAACCCCTGCAACGTGTAGCGCGACACCGCGAGGAACGCGACCGTCGCTGCGAACAGGATCATCAGGCCGCCCATCGTCGGCGTCCCCGACTTGGCGAAGTGATGCTCCGGCCCCTCCTCACGGATGTGCTGCCCGAACTCGTTCTTGCGCAGGAAGTCGATGAAGCGCGGACCGATCAGGATCGAGAGGATCAGCGCGATCAGCGCGCCGACGAGGACGCGCGTCATCGCGCAGCCACCTCGGCGAGCCCCTCAGCGACCGACTCGAGACCCACCGAGCGCGAGCCCTTCACGAGGATGGCGTCGCCGGACCGGATGAGCTCGCGTGCCTGCTCGAGCGCTGCCGCAGCGTCCGGAGCCCAGACGTCGGGGTCGTAGAAGCGGGCCAGCTCGCCGACGCCGATCACGACGTCCACGTTTTGCGCCTCGCGCCCAATCTCCTCGTGATAGCCGGCAGCTTCCGGGCCGAGCTCGGCCATCTCGCCGAGGATCGCGACCGTCCGCCGGCCTCCCGACCGCTCACGGAGATGTCGCAGCGCTGCCCGCATCGCCACCGGATTCGCGTTCCAGGCGTCGTTGATCAGCAACCCGCCGCCGGCAAGCTCGCGCTCTTCCGAGCGCCAGCGCGAGAACGTGACCTCGACCGGCTGTTCCGGGAACGGCAGCCCGAGTGCATCAACCACGGCGAGTGCCGCCGCCGCATTCGCCGCCTGATGCCGCGCCGCGAAAGTGAAGACGACCGCACGCGCGCCCGCCCGAACGTAGGCGACGCCGTCGCGCACGTCGACGTCCGGCACGGAGAACCGCCGCACGTCGAGCCCGTGCGGGATGAACGGCTCGAGCTCAGGCGCGTCCTCGGGGACGATCGCGATGCCGTCCTCCGGTAACGCCTCGAGCAGCTCGGCCTTCGCGCGCGCGACCGCCTCGATGCTGCCGAGCTGCTCGAGATGGACGGGCGCAATCTGCGTGATCACGCCGATGTCGGGACGCGCGATCTCGGCGAGCGCGCGGATCTGCCCCGGGCCGCGCATGCCCATCTCCGTGATCACGACCTCGGTGTCCGGCTCGATCCGACAGAGCGTGAGCGGCAGCCCGACCTCGTTGTTGTACCCCGCCTCCGCGGCGACGAAGCGGACGTGTGGCGCGAGCAGCGCAGCGAGGATGTCCTTCGTCGACGTCTTCCCGACGGAGCCGGTGATCGCGACGACGCGCGCATCGCTCCGCGCGCGCACGGCGCTCCCGATCGCGGAGAGCGCCGCGAACGCGTCGTCGGGGATGAGCGTCGCGGCCGCGCCCGCCGCACGGGCGTCGTCCACGAACTCGTCGCCCCGGCCGACGACGACGAAGAGATCGCCGGACGAGACGCGGCGCGAGTCGACCTCGACTCCGGTCACGACCTCTGCTTCGCCTTCGAGACGGCCGAGCGTCCCGAGCGCCGCCAGCGGTAGCGGGATCAGGTGCGCGCTCCCAGCGTCCGCAGCGCCTCGCGCGCGGACTCGCGGTCGTCGAACGGGATCGTGCGTTCGGCGAACTCCTGCCCCTGCTCGGCGCCCTTACCTGCGATCAGCACGACATCGCCCTCTTCCGCCGTCTCGATCGCGCGCGCGATCGCGGCAGCACGGTCGGGCTCGACCTCGACGTCGCCGACCGCGCCCGTGACGATCGATTCGATGATCGCCTGCGGATCCTCGCTGCGCGGATTGTCGTTCGTGACGATCACGACGTCCGCGAGCTCGCTCGCGATCCGCCCCATCTGCGGGCGCTTCTCGCGGTCACGGTCGCCGCCGCAGCCGAGGACGCACACAACGCGGCTCGACGCAAGGTCACGCGCAGCGCGCAACACGCTCTCGAGCGCGAACGGCTTGTGCGCGTAGTCGACGATCACGTCGAACGGCTGCCCCTCGTCGATCGACTCGAAGCGACCGGGCACGCCGCGCACCGACTCGAGCCCTCGCGCGATCGCGTCGTCGTCGATGCCGAGCAGGCGCGCAGCCGCCACTGCACCAAGTGCGTTCTCGATGTTGAACCCCCCGCGCAGCTTCAGCGCGATTCCCGCAAGCGCCTCCGAACCGACCACGGCGTCGTCGGTGAGACCGAAGGTGAGCACATTTGGGAGCTCCTCGGCGAGCCGCCGGCCGTACTCGTCACCGACGTTGACGGCCGCAGGCGCGCCGTCGAGAAACAGCCGCCGCTTCGCCTGGAAGTAGTCCTCCATGTCCGCATGGAAGTCGAGATGCTCGTGGCTCAGGTTCGTGAAGACGAGCGCCGCGAACCGCACGCGGTCCAGGCGGTGCAGTGCTGACGCGTGCGACGACGCCTCCATCGAGACGGACCGGTCGCCGGCGTCGAGCATCTCGCGGAACAGCCGCTGCAGGTCGATCGCCTCCGGCGTCGTGCGCTTCACGCCGCGCCGCTCGCCGCCGACGCGCGCCTCGGTCGTTCCGCTGAGCCCCGGTCGCCGCCCCGCAGCCGCGAGAATCGCGTACACGAGGAACGTCGTCGTCGTTTTCCCGTTCGTGCCGGTGACGCCGACGATCTCGAGCTCGTGCGTCGGCTGCCCGAAGAAGAGGTCGGCCGCGGGCGCCATCGCCGCGCGCGAATCCACGACGACGACCTGCGGCACGGAAACGTCGAGCGGCCGCTCGACGACGAGCGCGACGGCGCCCTTCGCGACCGCTTCACCGGCGAAGTCGTGGCCGTCCGCACGAGCGCCGGGCACGCAGAAGAACAGCGTTCCCGGCACCACACCGTCGGTCGAGTACGCGAGCTCCCGCACGTCGACCGAAGCGCGATCGACCACGTCGACCGCCCCCATTGCGGCGACGAGGCGCTCCAGATCCAGCATCGCCCGGCGAGTCTAGCGACGGTCGGCTGCGACGACGCGCAGGTGCGCACGCCGAACGCAGCCGCGGCGCACAGGCCCCGTGCGACCGCCCTGGAGCACGCGGAGACACGGTCGTGCCAAGCGAAGACGCCGCGTCGCGAACACGTCGTCGTACAGCCGCGCGAACCCCGGGCCGTTGACGTCGATCCGCCTGCCGCCGTCGAGCGCGCGCATCAGTGCACCCTCAAGTCCGGCGGCACCTCCAGGTATTGGAGGTCGAACGATGCGATCTGCGCGAACGCCGGTGCCGCGACGACGCCGCCGAAGATCGCGTTCCTCGGCTGGTCGACCGACACGAGCACGACGAGGCGCGGATTGCTGGCCGGCACCATGCCGACGAACGTCGCGACGTACTTGCCCGGCTCATAGCCGTTCGGTCCCGGCACCTGCGCTGTGCCGGTCTTGCCGGCGACGGAGTAGCCGGGGATCTCCGCCGCCTGGGCGGTGCCGGTGTCGGAGACCACGCCCTTCAGGAGCTGCAGGAGCGTGTGATCGATCTTCGGTGAAAGAATGCGGCGCGTTTTCGGCGCGGGCGGCTTCTCACCCTGGACGTGGTCGACGAGGTGAGGCTGTACCCACAACCCCTTGTTCGCGATCGCGCCGTAGACCGAGGCGAGCTGCAGCGCGGTGACCGACACGCCCTGCCCGATCGGCACGTTTCCGATCGTCGAGCCCGACCAGTACGAGGGCAAGAGGCCTGCGCTCTCGCCGGGCAAGTCGATGCCCGTCTTGCGGCCGAAGCCGAACTGCCCCATCCACTTCTTCATCCCGTCTTCGTGCAGGTACTTGCGCGCGATCGTCACCGTGCCGACGTTCGACGATCGCGCGAGGATCTGCGCGACGCTCATCGTCTCCGTGCCGCGGAGCTCGGCGTCGTGGATGCGGCGATCGGCGACCTGGATCGAGTACGGCAGCGTGAACCTCGTCTGCGGCGTCACGTCGTGCTCCGAGAGCGCTGCGCCGATCGTCACGACCTTGAACACGGATCCGGGCTCGAAGACGTCCGAGACCGCGGTGTTCTGCTGCAACCCTTTCGAGGCCGACTTGTTCGCGTCGAACGACGGCGCCTGCGCCATCGCGAGGATCGCTCCCGTCCTCGGATCGAGCACGATCGCGGTCGCGTGCTTCGCGCCCCAGCGCGCAACCGTCGCGCGCAGCACCTGCTCGGCGTTCGCCTCGATCGTGTGGTCGAGCGTCAGGAAGACGGACTTGCCAGGACGCACGGGGCGCTCGCCGCTGATCGAGATCGGGCGGCCGAACGGATCTCGCACGACGGTCTCCTGCCCGGGCTGCCCGGTGAGCGCACTGTTCATCTGCAGCTCAAGACCCGACAGGCCGTTGTTGTCGATGCCGGCGAACCCGAGCACCGGCGCCGCCACGGTGCGCTGAGGGTACGTACGCCGCTCCTCCGGCTCGAACATGAAGCCGGAGAGCTTGCGCTGCTTCACCTTCAGCGCGAGCGCGGGGTCGATCTCGCGGTCGACGTAGACAAAGCCTTTCGTGCGGTCGGCGAGCAGCGGCTCCAGCGTCTTCGCTTTCAGCCCGAGGAAATGTGCGGCGGTCTTCGCCTCCACGACGGGATGCCGCACCTCGCGAGGGTCGGCGAACACCGTCGTGGCCTGCTCCCCCAGCGCGAGGGGCGTCCCCATCGTGTCGAAGATCGTCCCGCGCCCCGCCGGCAGCGTGATCGTCGTCTTCGTCTGCAGCTGCGCCATCTGTGAGAGCGACGACGCGCGAATCGTCGTGATCCACGCCGCGCGCGTGAGCAGCGCGCCGAACGTCAGGACGATGCAGAGCAGCAGGAGGCGGATGCGCGAGTTGACGACGCGCGCCACGGCTTACTTGTGCCCGAGGTTCAGGTAGCTCGTGTCGGCTGCCGGAGCGGGAACGAGCCCGAGCCGCTGCGCGATCTGCTCGATGCGCAGAGACGACGCGGCGCTCGAAACGTTGGAGGCGAGCGACTGGTTCTGCGCCTGCAGCTGGAGCTGCTCCTGGTTCAGGTCGTTCAGCCGCATGTTTACGCGCAGGACGGCGACGTTGATCGCAACGACACCCGCGAGCAGCACCGCGAATGCCGAGATCCAGACGATGCCGCCGGTGACGCGGCGACCGCGCGGGCGCGTGCGCGGACGCGGCTTTGCTGCCGTCCGGCGGGCCGGACGCGACGGCGTCGGCGGAGCAACGTCGGGTGCAAACCAGTCGAGCGCTGCCATCAGGTCTTCACCGCCGCCCGCAGGCGCGCAGAGGCGGAGCGCGGGTTGGCGTCCACTTCCGTTGCGCTCGGTCTGACCGGCCGGCGCTCGATCGCGCGCAACTCCGGCTCGTGGCCGCACACGCACACCGGGAAGTCCGGCGGGCACGTGCAGCCGCGCTCCTTGTCGCGCAGAAACTGCTTGACGATCCGGTCCTCGAGCGAGTGAAACGAGATCACTGCCAGCCGGCCGCCGGGGCGCAGCATCTCGAGCGCCGCAGGCAGTGCGGCTTCGAGCGAGCCGAGCTCGTCGTTGACCGCAATCCGGAGCGCCTGGAACACGCGCTTCGCCGGATGGCCTTCGCCGAAGCGGACCGGCGCCGGCAGCGCGGCCTTGATCGTGTCGACGAGGTCGCCGGTGCGCTCGAAGCGCTCGTCCTTGCGCCGCCGCACAATCGCGCGCGCAATCTGCTTCGCATACCGCTCTTCGCCGTAACGCCGGAAGATCATCACGAGGTCGCGCTCCGCCCACTCGTTCACGACGTCGATCGCGCTGAGCTCCTGCGAGGTGTCCATGCGCATGTCGAGCGGCGCGTCGACGGAATACGAGAAGCCGCGCTCGGGACGGTCGAGCTGCATCGACGACACGCCGAGGTCGAGCAGAATCGCATCCGCGCGGACGCCGTTCTCCGCGAGCTGCGGCAGGACGACGCCGAAGTCGCCGCGCAAGAGGCGCGCCTGGACGCCCGACTGCTTCTCGAAGCGCTCGAAGTACGTGCGCGCCGTCGGGTCGCGGTCGATTGCGATGAGCTTGCCACGGCCGCCGAGATCGGCGGCGAGCAGGGCGGCGTGGCCGCCGGCGCCGAACGTCGCGTCGACGACGGTGTCGCCGGGATGGACGTCGAGCGACGCGCGCACCTCGTTCGCGAGGACAGGGACGTGATCAGTCGCGCTGGGCTGCAAGACGTTCGGCAACATCTTCTGCACTCCCTTCGACCTCAGCGAGCTCGCGGCGCCACGCGTCGCGATCCCAGATTTCCAAGTGGTCGTTCACGCCCGCGACGACGACGTCGCGGCTGAGCTTTGCGTGCTCGAGAAGCGCGGCCGGAAGGCCGACGCGGCCCTGCTTGTCGAGCTCGCTCTCGGCGGCGCCCGAGAAGAAGAAGCGGTGCATCCGGCGCCCCTCCTTGCTCAGTGGGTCGAGCGTCCCGAGCCGATTCGTGACAAGGGTCTCCCAATCGCCCGGCGTATACGCAGTGAGACAGCCGTCCACGCCGCGGGTCACGACGATCCCCTCCGCGAAGACCTGGCGGAAACGGGCCGGCAGCGTGAGCCGGTTCTTGTCGTCGATCGTGTGTTCGTATTCGCCGAGGAGCATCGTTGGGGCCATACCACTCTCTACCACTTTGCCCCACGATAAACCACTTCTCCCCACTTGTCCACCCCTGAAGGGGGATCTACGGCGGTGCCCGCCGAGCCGCTCTCGCCAGGCGAACGAGGTCTCCGAGAGCCTGGTCGGCCTCGCCGCGGTCGCGGTCGCGGAGGGCCGCGTGGAGCGCCCGCCCGGCGGTGTCCAGATGGACGGTGGCGAGGCTGAGCATGCGCTGAACCGGGCCCTCGACCCGGCGGAGCGACTGAACCTTCTGGAGCGGCACCCACACGGTGACCCGGCGGATGCGGCCGGTCTGGGTCACGACGACGGTGTCGCTCCGCCCCCAGGCGAGGTATCGGAACCGGACGGGCGACTTGAAGAGCACGCGCCGCGGCGCCCGCAGCACCGGCTGCGGCGCGCCCGGAACGAGGTGCTCGAGTAACTCGAGCCCAAGGGCTCGGCTCCCGACCGGCAGGAGCGCTCGGAGCGAGCGGCCAGTCGTCTCGCTCTCTCCTTTCCGCCGCTGCCTTCCCGCGAGGTCGACCTCCAGGCGGCACCAGCCGAGCCGCCGCCAGAGGAACGGCTCGACCATCCGCACAGCCTGGACGCGGCCCGGGCGGATCGTCTCCGTGTTCAGTGCGACGAGCCCGCTGTGCAGCCGCAGACCATCGTCGGTCTGCGCGAGGCTGAGGCGGTACTCCTGGTTGAACCGCCGCCAGACGAGCGTCGCGACGGCGACGAGCTCAGCCGCGCCGCCGCTCACGATGCCCCTCGCGGCGCCCGGCGCGAGGATCGCGCCGATCACGAGCCCGACGAGGACGAGCTCGGCGAACATGCCGACGTCGCTGATCAGGATGGACGCGATGAGCCGCGGCGTCGGCACCCGCACGAGCAAGCGCTCCGGCCCCTCCTCCGCGGGCGCCTCTGCCTCTGCGCCGCCGTGCGCAAGCGCCAGCAGCTGCGCGCGGAGCGGCTCCACCTCGTGCTCGTTCAGATACGCGAGCCGCGCGGTGCCGCCGGAGGCGCCGCCCATGCGCAGGCGCAGCTCCGCGACGCGGAAGATTCTCGCGAGCCCGGGCCGCACGATGTCGATCGCTTGCACCTGCGCGAGCGGGAAGCGCAGCGATTGCCGGCGGAGCACGCCGGTCTCGATGCGCAGGTCGTCACCGTCGATGCGCCAGCGGGTCACGAGCCAGCTGATGAACCCGAGTCCCGCGAGAATCGCGACGGCGCCGAGCTGGTAGTACTCGGAGCTGACGTTCCGCCCGCTCAGGAGCGTGGGGACAAGCACGATGAAGATCGCGATCGTCGCCCTCCCCGCCCGCACGACCGGCGAGAGCGGATGGAGCCGCCGCCAGCCGTCCGTCTCGTTCACAGACCCGCGGCCTGCGCCTCACCGAGCTCGGTGAGGCGGTCGCGGACGCGTGCGGCTTCATCGGATTCGAGCCCGGGGATGCGCGCATCGCTCGCGGCCGCTGCGGTGTGCATGCGCACGGTCGCGAGCCCGAACAGCCGCTCGACCGGTCCGGCGGTGACGTCGACGAACTGCATGCGGCCGTACGGGATCACCGACAGGCGCGAGAAGAGCACGCCACGCTTGACGAGCAGGTCGTCCTCACGTTCCGCATAGCCCCACGCGCGCACGCGGCGCGCAACGAAGATCTGCGCAACTGCGCCGGCGACGAGCACAGCGGCGGCAGCGCCGACCGACCACGTCACCGTCGACGAAACGAGCACGGCGAAGAGGACGGCGGCCGCGGCGACGCTGCTGGCGCCGACCTGGACGCGCCGCATCGTCAGCAGGCGCGGCGACGGCGCACGCCAGGCGGGCTCGAGCTCGCTCAAAGCCGCAATTGTCCTGCGTAGGCGCCGCGGCCCGTCAGTACGGCGGCGCCGCACCGCGCGCCGAGCTCGACTGCACTTTCGAGTGTTTGCCCGTCCCCGAGCCCGTACGTCAATCCCGCGGCGAAGCAATCGCCGCACCCGTACGCATCCTCGATCGGGCCCGGCAGCGGCGCCGCCCGAAACGGGCCACCAGGGCGGATCCAGCCGCCGAGCGAGCCCGAGGTCGTGACGACCGCACCCGGCGCCGGATCGAGCATTCCCGGCTCGAAGCGCTCCCCGGCATCCTCCCCACTGCCGACGAGCACGTCGAGCGGCTCGTGCCCGCGTCTGAGCGTGTTGAGCTCGCGCGCCGTCGCGACGAGCACGCGCGCCCTGCGTGCGGCGGCAAGCGCGGCGATATCGCCGCTGACGAAGTACACGGCGTCGCAGCGCACGAGCTCCTCCCACGGCAGTGATGCGTCTTCACCCGAAGGCACGTGCTTTCGCCCGAGAA
The DNA here is from genome assembly GCA_036496545.1 of Gaiellaceae bacterium. Lineage (GTDB taxonomy): Bacteria > Actinomycetota > Thermoleophilia > Gaiellales > Gaiellaceae > Palsa-739. Next base: position 20,682 of record DASXKX010000014.1, read on the forward strand.
CGGTGATCGTCCGCTCGCCTACCTCGTCGACGTACGTGAACGCGCGCCGCTGCGGCTCCCCGGCAATGGCCGCGTACAGCGTGATGCCGCGTGACTCGATCTCATCCCGCGCGCGCTCACCGAGCTCGTCGTCGCCGAGCATCGTGAAGAAATGCACAGAGCCGTTCAGATTCGCGAGCTGCGCCGCAGCGACAGTTCCGCCGCCCGCCGCCTCTTCCCACGTTTCCAGCGCGTGCACGATCTCGCCGGGCTTCGGCACGTGCTCGACCCGGACGAACTCGACCCACTCCACATGACCGACGACTGCGAGGTTCACGCCTCACATATTCGCCGCGCAGTACGTTTCACCGGGCAGATGATCCCGCCTTTCGAGATGTTCTACGAGGCTCACCGCGACGAGATCTACCGCTTTCTCGAGCGCCGCCTTGGCCGCCAGCGCGCGGAAGACGCGTTTCAGGAGACGTTTCTTCGCGCCCTGCGGGCGTATCCGCGACTGCACACCGGCGACCACCTGCGAGCCTGGGTGTTCACGATCGCAAGCCGGATCATCGTCGACGACGTCCGGCGGCGAAAGCCGAACGCCGAGCTGCCGGAGCTCCTCACGGAGGACGGGCGGCCCGCCTACGAAGAGCTTGCACCGCTGACCGACGACCTGCCGCCGAAGCAGCGCGCCGCGATCGTGCTGCGCTACGGCTATGACCTGGACTACGACGAGATCGGCGCCGCGCTCGGTTCGACCGAGCAGGCCGCGCGCCAAGCCGCTTCCGCCGGCGTGCGCCGGCTGCGAAAGGAGAAATCATGAACGTGTCACCCGCACTCGACGAGCGCTTTCGCGCGGCAGCCGCCGTAGCAAAGCTGCTCGACGTCGCCTTCGACGTCATCACCGACACGCCGGTCGGGCCGCTGCTCATCGGCGTGACAGACCACGGCGTATGCCGCATCAGCTACGACCCGGACTCGGAGCGCCACCTCGAAACGCTCGCAAAGCAGTTCGGCCAGCGCGTGCTGCGCTCGTCGCAGCCGATTGACGAGGTGCGGCGCGAGCTCGACGAGTACTTCGCGGGTCGCCGCCGTCACTTCGATCTCGAACCGGACCTCCGCGGTCTTTCGCCGTACAACCAGCAGGTGCTCACGGAGCTCGCGCGCGTCGAGTACGGGCGGACGACGACCTACGGCGCGCTCGCGGCGCTCACGGGGAACCCGCGTGCGGCACGCGCCGTCGGCACGATCATGAACCGCAACCCGATCCCGATCGTGCTGCCGTGCCACCGCGTCGTCGGCGCGTCGGGCAGCCTTACCGGGTACGCCGGCGGACTCGACCGCAAGGAACACCTTCTTCGCCTGGAGGGTGCGCTGCTGTAGCGGCCGCGACAGCGGCCGCCTTCAGGGGTCTTCGCGCGTGCCGGAAGCTAAGGCCGTATTCCGTAACGCACTGCGAGCACGAACACGACGCCGGACGCGGCGAGCAGGAGGCCGCCGATCAGCTGGCCGGTGCGGCGCGCGAGCGGCGCGACGGCGCCGAGGAAGAGCGCGACGCCGGCCAGCACCGCGAGCGCGCCCGCGACCTCTTCGAGCCGCAGCGTCCTGTGCTGGTTGAAGCTCAGGGCGAGGAGGTGCATGCGAGCATCGTGACGACGGGAGCGGACGGACGTCAGGCGCAGTACGACGGCCGGAGCTTGTACCCCACGCCCCAGTCGTTCACGACCCAGCCGAAGAGCCCGGCGGCGGTGAGCTTCACGCGAAGGCGCGATGCGTGCGACTCGACCGTGCGTGTCGCGGAGTAGCTCGGGTAGCCCCAGACGTCGCGCAGCAGATGCTCGCGCGTGAAGACACGATCCGGGTCGGATGCCAGCTTGACGAGCAGCGCGAACTCCTTCTGCGACAGCGCGACTTCGCGCCCGCGCACGATCGCGCGGCGCGCCGCACGGTCGACGACGAGGTCGCCGAAATCGAGCAACTCGCTGCGCGGCGGGCAGCGGCGGAGGATCGCGTGGATGCGCGCGACGAGCTCCTCGTAGACGAACGGACGCGTCAGGTAGTCGTCGCACCGCTCGAGCGCCCGGACTTTCGCGTCGGGGTCCGGCCTCCCGAGCACGATCACCGGGCAGTCCGGGACACGGCAGCCGTCGAGCTCGTCCGGGTTGCCGAGCACGAAGACATCGGGCTGCGCCGCGCGCGGAAGGTCGCGCGCGCTCGGGAACGACAGCACGTCGAAACCATCGCTGCGCAGTTGGCGCTCGAGGAAGCCGCGCATCGTCGCTTCGGGTTCGGCGAGCAGCAGTGCTGTCATACGCGCGACGCTAGTCACGCACGCGAGCGTGCGCCAGATGTCCTTTCTCGCGAATGTGTTACGAGATCTGCACACATCGCTCGGCGATCGCCTTGCGCGAGCTATCCCGAAGAGCCATCCTGGTGACATGGCCGATCTCTGGACCTTCCCGGAAGGGAGCGTGGGCCACTCGGACAGCGTCAAGGGCTATCGCGTCGACTGCAGCGACGAGGCGGTCGGCACCGTCGCTTGGGCCGACTACAAGCCGGGTGAGAGCTACCTCGTGGTTGACGTCGGGGACGGCCGAAACCATCTCGTCCCCGCGGGCACGATCACCGCGGTCGACCATGGCGCGGGCACGGTGACGCTGAAGGTGACGGCCACCGAGGTGCGTTCGACCCCACCACACGAGGACATCGAAACGGCCTACGGCGACGCGAGATCGAGTTATGTCGGCCAGTTCGAGCGCGGGATGCTCGGCGGCGGCTTCGTCTGGCCGTACGTGGACGAGTAAGCGCCGGGTCGGGCGTCATGGTTTAGCCGGCGCCGCAATGCTGCACACGAAAGATGCACAGGAGAAGGGGGGACGCCATGTGGCGCCCATCGCTCGTCGCCGCGGCCTTCGCGGTGACGCTCGCCGCAGCGCCTTCGTCCGCAGCCGCCGCGTCTCAATGCGGGGAGCGGGTGCTCGACGCGTGGTCGAACAATCAACTCAGCTCGAACTTCGCCGTTCCCTGTTACGAGTGGGCGCTTGCGCACCTGCCCGCGGACGTCGAGGGCTACAGCTCGGCTGCGGACGACATCCGGCAGCAGCTGCTCTCCGCGATCCGCCAGCGTGACCGCCGCACGACGCAGGGCGTCGCGGGCGCGACACACACGCTGACGCAGGACACGCACAGGCCGCCGCCATTCCTGCTTGCAGTCGGCGGTCTCGCGCTTTGCGCGCTGCTCGTTACAGGCGTCCGGACCGTACGACGCCCCAGAGGAGCCACACACCGAGGAACGTCGAGAGAGCGAAGCCGACCACCGAGATCGCATTGACACCGAGCAGGTGCGGACCGCTCTTGGCGAACACGCCTATGAGGCTCGAGCCGATCAAGCCGCCGGTGACGACGAGCGCGATCACGAGCCGGTTGAAGACGCGCTGCGTCTGCTCGAGGAAATCGTCGAGGCCCTTGTGGACGAAGCCGACCTCGATCTGGCCGTCGCGCAACTCCTCCATGAGGTCGTGCCACTGCAGCGGCGCCTCTGCGAAGATCTGGGCGTAGCGCAGCGCGTCGCGGCGCGCGCGCTTCGCGACGCGGCGGGGCGTGAACCGCTCGATCAGGAGCCAGCGCGCGTACGGGCGCGCAACCTCGAACACGTTGAATTCCGGGTAGAGCTCGACGCCCACCGAGCCGAGCGTCGCGATCGCGCGGTCGAGCAGTAGGTAGCGCGTCGGCAGGTGCAGGTTCATCGAGTAGATGAGCTGGAACGTCTCGCGGATCACCTGGATCGGGTCGATCTCGCTGAGGCTCGCGCCGTAGTAGCGGTAGTACAGCTCTCGCAGCTCGGCGAGGAACTCCTCCTCGCGCTCCTTCGGATACCGAACGCCGAGGTCGGCGAGTCGCTTCGGCAGGGCGTCGACGTTCTCTGCCGCGGCGTCGATGAAGAGCCGCGTCAGCTTCGACATGTCGTCCTCGGTCAGCTTCCCGACGGCACCGAAGTCGACGAGGCCGATCGCGCCCGCCTCCTCGAGGACGAGGATGTTTGCCGGGTGCGGGTCGCCGTGGAAGAAGCCATTCCGGAAGATCATCGCCATCCACGCCTCGGCGATGCGGTACGCAAGGTCGCGGCGCTCCTCGAGGCTCAACGGCAGAGTGTCGATGTCGGCGAGTTGCGTGCCCTCGAGCCACTCCATTGTCAGCACACGCGCCCGCGTGTACGTCCAGTAGATGCGCGGGACGTGGACGTGTGGGTCGGCGGCAAAGTCGCGGTGGAACGCCTGCGCGTTTCGTGCCTCAAGGCGATAATCGAGCTCCTGTCGGATCTGCTTCGCGAACTCGTCGACGAGGCCGCGCGCGTCGATGAAGTCGAGCGCGCGCACGCGCTCCTTCATGAGCTTCGCGGCCTGGTAGAGGAGCGCGAGGTCGGCCTCGATCTGGCGCGGCGCGCCCGGCCGCTGCACCTTCACGGCGACGGTCTTGCCGTTCGGGAGGACGGCCTTGTGCACCTGCCCGATCGATGCGGCCGCGACCGGCTCGCGCTCGAACGAGAGGAACAGCCGCTCGAGTGAGTTGCCGAGATCCTCCTCGATGACGCGCTCGGCCTGCTCGAACGGGAACGGTCGCACGTCGTCCTGCAGCGCGCGGAGCTCGGCGATGATGTCGGGCGGCACGACGTCGGGACGCGTGGAGAGCAGCTGCCCGAACTTCACGAACGTCGGGCCGAGCTCGTCGAGCAGCTCGCGGAGATGCTGGCCGCGCGCCGACGTTCCTTCGTCGTAGGACGCGGACAGTCGCGCTTCTGCCGAGCGACCGGGCAGCAGGTCGGTGAGCTTGTGCGCCTCGAGGAAATAGCCGAAGCCGTGGCGCACCATGACCTGCGCGATCTCCGACAGGCGGCTGAGCGTCCTCGTAGCCGGCTGGGTCATGAGTTCAGTTTGACACCCGTTCCCGCCGTCCCCACGGGCCCGGCGGCACGAGCAGCTGCTCGACGTGCAGATACGCGAGGCCGACGAGCGGCAGGTCGGACAGCCGCTCGACGCACAGATAGCGCGGCCGCCAGTGCGGATGGAACTTCCGGCTGAAGCTGTGGAGGCGCTCGAGCTGGAAGACACTGTCGGCGGCGAGCAGCGCGAGTCGCACGAGGCGGCGCGGCATCGTGAGCACACGGTCCGGCGCGACGAAGTCGCTCAAGGCGCAGAAGTTGAGCGAGAGCTCCGGCGCTCCCTGGGCTTTCGCCCACGCAAGCGTCTCGACGACGAGGTACTCGGTCAGGCCGTTCGGCGAGTCCGGACGCCGGCGCATCGTGCTCAGCGACCAGCCTGCGTCGGCGGGCGCCGGCGCGAGATGGAGGAAGCCCCCGACACGGCCGTCGGCCTCCTCGGCGATCGCGAACGTCGTGCCGGTCGCGTAGAGATCGTCCATCGCCATCGAGAAGCCGCGCTCGGCATGCCGCCCTCGCCAGGCGCTCGAGACCTCGTCAAGCTCGGCGCGGTCGACCTCGCTAAGGTCGACGACGTCGACGACGCGGAAGCGGTAGCCGGCCTTCTGCAGGCGCGACACCGACTGGCGCACCTTGCGAATCGCGCGACCCTCGAGCGAGAACTCGGCCGGCACGAGCACCGCCTCGTCGCCGATCGAGATCGACCGCATCCCGAGCCGCTCGTAGTGCGGCAGGTTCTCGTAGAGCGCACCGATAACCGCAAGCCGCCAGCCGTTCGCGTACGCGAACCGCTTGAAGTCGTCGAGCAGCGGGTCGAACTCCGATGTGTCCCCGACCGGGTCGCCGCTGATCAGCGCAGCGCCGGCGACGACGCGGTAGGCGAGAAACGCGCGCCGTGTCGGCGAGAAGTGGTAGCTCTTGTCGCGACGCAGGGCGAAGAACGCGAGGCTGTCGCTGCCGTACGCGTTCACGAGCTCGCGCACGGCACGCCGTTCGGCAACCGTCTGCGCGACCGCGTGCGACAGCGGGCGCAGCCAGAACGCGAGCGCGGCGAAGCCGAGCGCGAGGCCGACGCCTTCGAGCCCGTCGGCGAGCCGGTCGGGAATCTCGGCGCCCCGTAGCTCCATGCCGAGCGTGATGCCGCCGATCGCGGCGAGACCGAGCCCGATCAAGATCAGCGGGCGGACGCTCTCCGGGTCGCCCGGGACGTCGAAGCGTGCACGCCAGCGCAGCAAGGCTGCGAGCAGCACGAGTGTCGCCGCCGCTTCCTCGAAGTCGAGACCCTTGGCGAGATGCGCGATCGCCGAGCCGATGACGACCACGACGCCGAGCTGCCAGGCGCGCCTGCGGCGCCGCGCGAGCGAGCGGGACAGCCAGATCAGCGCGATGCCGAAGGCGAGCGCGAAGATCCGCGCCGCGTGAGGCGCGCCCGGCGGCAGCACCCCGCGTACGACGTCGTAGCGGTTCGCAATCTCCGGCGTCAACGCCGAAACGATTCCGATAACGCCGACGGCGGCGGCGGCGGCCGCAAGCACCGACTCCGCCCGAAGCGACTGACGGTTCATCCGTCCGCCAGGGTAACGGGGGCGGCGGGCGGCTGCCTCCCCCGCAGCGGGTAAAACGTCAGGATGCAGAAAGCCTCAGCCTCGGCTCGGCCGCCGCTCCCGTGGTGGGTGACGCCACTGCTCGCGCTCACCGCGGCCGGGCTTGTGCCGTGGACGCTCTACCTGACGTTCACGCTGCCCTCGCGCCAGGTGACCGAGCACTACGACGTCGCGTGGGTGGTCTTCGACATCGCGCTCTTCTCCGCCATCGCCACGACTGCGTATTGCGCCCTGCGCAGCTCGGAGTGGCTCGTGCCTTTTGCAGCAGTGACCGGGACGATGCTCGTCTGCGATGCCTGGTTCGACGTCGTAACGTCGATCGGCGGGAACGACTGGGCCGAGGCCGTCCTCGAGGCGATCTTCGCCGAACTGCCGCTCGCAGCGGTGTGCGCGCTGATCGTCTACGACGTGGAGCGCTTCCAGGAGTCGACCGTCATGCGGCTCGCCGCGCGTCGCCGACGAACGGAGACTTAGAGCCGGTCGTCCTTCTGCTCGAGCAGGCGCAGCCGGTGCTCGAGCTGCGCGACGCGGAGCTCGAGCTCGTCGAGGTCGTCCCGCGTCACGAGGTTGAGCTGCTCGGCGAGGGTGCGAAGCACGCCGATCGCCTGCTCCGATAGTCGCGTCTGCCCGCCGCGCAGGCGCGCGGGGAGCTCGGCGACGAGCTCCTCGACGACGTCGATCAGGCGATCGCTACCGCGCGCGGCCATGCGGTCTCGTGCGGCGGCGCTGGCGGCGCTTGTCGCGGCGCGCGGTCGCACCCGGCTCGGACGGCGTCGCCTGGACGACGTCGACGAGCTCTGGTGTTGGCTCCGAGGCCAATGCCTGCTCCGACTCTTCGAGAGCAATCTCGCCGGCGTCCGCCCGCCGTCGTCGGCGTGCTCCATCGATAGCAGGGGCAGCACCGTCGACGTCATCGGCGACCGCGGCACGCTTCCTCTTCGCGAACTCGGGCTCGCGCTCCTTCCAGGTCGTGAGCAGCGGTGCGGCGACGAAGATCGAGGAGTACGCACCGGAGGTGACGCCGATGATCAGCGCGAACGCAAAGTTCTTCAGTGTCGTACCGCCAAGTACCAGAAGGGCAAAGATCGGCAGGAGCGTGATGAACGTGGTCGCCAGCGAGCGGCGGATCGTCTCCCAGAGCGAGACGTTCGCGATCGTGGCGAACGGCTGCCTACGCATCAGCGGCACGTTCTCTCTGATGCGGTCGAAGATGATGATCGTGTCGTAGATCGAGTAGCCGAGGACTGTTAAGACAGCGGCCACGGTGTCGACCGACACTTCCTTGTACGCAATTGAATAGATGCCGACCGTGATCACGATGTCGTGGAGCATCGCGACGATCACCGGCACCGCGAACTTGAAGTCGAACCGCAGAGCGATGTAGATCGTGATCAGCAGGAGCGAGACGATGATCCCCCAGATCGCGTCGTTCGCGATCTGGTGCCCGAAGCTCGACGAGACGTTCGTCGACCCGAGCTTGTAGGCGCCGACCTCTCGTTGCAGATCCTGCTGGAAGTTCGTCTGCGCGACGCCGTTGAGCGCACGCGTCCGCACCTGCCACTGCGTGTAGCCGCCGTCGATTACCGTCCCGCGGCCCTGGACGACCGCGTCCGCACGGTCCACGTCGGGGCCGGCGGCGATGTGCTGAATCGCCGCGGTCGTGTACGGCTTGTGCGTGCTGAACGAGACCTGCGTGCCGCCCTTGAAGTCGATGCCGAGGTTCAGGCCGCGCACGCTGAGCGAGACCGCGCAGGCGACGATGATCGCGCCGGAGATCGCAAACCAGATGTAGCGCCGCTTCATGAAGTCGATCTGCAGCCACTTCGCCGTCTGCTGGCCCTGAGCGCCCATGAAGCGCGGGTTGTCGAACCAGCGGAATCCGCTGAGCAGGTGCAAGAGCGCACGCGTCGCGGCAACGGCGGTGAGCAGCGAGATCAACGTGCCGATGAGCAGCATCAGCGCGAAACCCTTCACCGACGCGACGGCGATCAAGAACAGGATCAGCGCGGTGATTGCGGTGACAACGTTCGCGTCGAGGATCGTGTGGAACCCCTTGCCGTAGCCCGCCGCGATCGCTGCGCGCACGGACTTCCCGGCTCGCACTTCTTCCTTGATGCGTTCGAACACGACGACGTTCGCGTCGGCCGCGACGCCGATCGTGAGGATCAGGCCGGCGAAGCCCGGCAGCGTCAGCGTCACGTTGAAGAGCAGGATCGCCGCGTAGTAGAGGAGCGCGTAGATCGCGAGACCGGCAACCGCGACGAGGCCGAGGAAGCGGTAGAGGACGAGCAGGAAGATCGCGACGACGATGAGGCCGACGAGCGCCGCGTGCCAGGCCTGGGTGAGCGAGCTCTTGCCGAGCGTCGCCGACACGTCGGTCCGCTCGATCTGCTGGAAGGTGACGGGCAGCGCGCCGGTCTGGAGGACGAGCGCGAGGTCCTTCGCCTCCTGGAACGAGCCGCCGTTGAGGTCGATCTCCGCGTTGTTGCCTTGGATGCCGTCGGGGTTCTGCTGGAAGTCGATGTACGGCGTCGACTCGAGTTGGCCGTCGAGGACGATCGCGAAGTGCTGCGCGAAGTTGATCGGGTTTCCGGAACGACCGGCGGTGTTGTACCGGAGCTGGCCCCGCTGGGCCTCGGCCTTCGTGATCCTCCCGAACTCACTCCCACCGTGGCCCGTGAACTGCAGCAGGACGACCGGGCCCGTCTGGCCGACGTCGGCCCGGGTGCCCGAGAGGACGAGGTCGCTACCCGTCATCTCCGGGATCGAGGAGCCGTTCGGCCCCGTTCCGTCGGGGAAGAACTTCATCAAGTAGTAGTAGTTGCCGGTCGTACTCGCAGAAGACGCGCCGAGGCAGCCGCTCTGCGCCGGGCACGTGACGACGAGCGCATGTGCCGGCACCCTCAGCACCTCCGCGCCCTTCGGCACCTCGCCGCCAAACGGCTTGAGGAGCTGCTCCCGCGTCGGCGCGGGGCTGCGGCGGTCGATGGAGTGCTTCACGATCGTCGTCGGCTTCGCGCCCTTCTTCGTCGGCTTCGTCGTAACGGTCTTGTTGTGGAAGAGGTAGTACGATTCCGGTGATCCCTTCGCCGACTGCACTTGCTTCAGCAGGGCGTAGAGCGACGTCGAGGGAACCGGATTGCCGTTCGCGTCGATCGACGGCGTGCGCAGATCGTTCTCGAAGTCGAAGAGCTGCAGCTGCGCGGTCTTGCCGATCAGCGCCGCGGCCTTGGCCGGGTCGTGCACGCCGGCGAGCTGGATCACGATCTGGTTCGAGCCCTGTTTGCGAATCTCGGGCTCGGACACGCCGAGCTTGTTGATCCGGCTCTGCATGATCGAGACCGACTTGTCGAGCTCGTCGGAGGTGATCTGGCCTTGCCCCTTCTCGGGCACGGCCTTGAGGACGACCTCGAGCCCTCCCTGCAGGTCGAGCCCAAGCGTGGGCTTCTGGTAGAGCGGCGACCCCGGGATCGCGAGCAGGGCCGCGCCGATGACGGCGGCGAGGATCGCGCCCGTGAGGAGCAGGTAGCGCCGCCGCTCGGTCATCTGGGCAGAAGGGTAGCCGCGGTTACGTGCCGGGAGTGGGCTCGGGGCGGTCGGGCTCGTCCGGCTGCTCGAGCTCTTCGGCGTCGTCCGGCTCCGGCGTCGTCACGCCCGCGATCGCACGCCTGGCAACGCGGACCTCGAGATCCGGGGCGATCCGCACGCGGACGTCATCCTCGTCAACGGCCGTGATCTCGCCGTAGATCCCGCCCGCGGTGACGATCTCGTCACCCACCGAGACCTCGTTGAGCAAGCGCTGCTGCTGCAGCTGCTTCCGCTTCTGCGGACGGACGAGGACGAAGTAGAGGAACAGGAACGCGATCACGATGATGAAAAGACCAGCGCCACCCATCACGTCTCCAATGGTTGAGGTTCGAATCGTGCGAGCGCGTCCGCCTTCCAGCTCGCGAAAGCGCCCCGCTCGATCGCCTGCCGCGCCTCGCGAACGAGGTCGAGCAGGAAGCACAAATTATGCAGGCTGAGCAGCCGGAGCCCGAGGATCTCTTGCTGATTCACAAGATGCCTGATGTACGCGCGGCTATGGCGCATGCAGGCGGGGCATGCGCAGCCTTCGTCGAGCGGGCGGGGGTCGCGCGCGAAGCGCGCGTTGCGCAGATTCAGCCTGCCCTCCCACGTCAGCGCGCTCCCCGTGCGAGCGGTGCGCGTGGGTAAGACGCAGTCGAACATGTCGACCCCGCGTGCAATCACCTCGAGCACACCTTCGGGGTCGCCGATGCCCATGAAGTAACGCGCCTTCTGCTCGGGGAGATACGACGCCGCCTGAAATGTCGCTTCGAACATCGGCGCGCGGTGCTCACCGACACTTAGGCCGCCGATGGCGTAGCCGTCGAAGTCGAGCGGAACCAGCTCTTCGCTCGAACGGCGACGGAGCTCGTCGTCGAGACCGCCTTGGGTGATCGCGAAGCGCAGCTGTCCTTCTGCGCGCGGGAGATCGCGCTGCCGCTTCGCCCAGAGTGTCGTGCGTCTCACTGCTTGTTCGAGCTCGTGGCGGGGAATGCCGGTCGGCGGGCAGATGTCGAGGCACATCGCAATGTCAGAGCCGAGACGTCGTTGGATCTCCGCGGCGAGCTCGGGTGTGAGCCGTTCCGGCTTGCCGTCGTAGACGGAACGGAACGTCACGCCGTCGTCGTCGGTGGCGAGGAGCGTGTCGCGGAGCGAGAAGATCTGGAAACCGCCCGAATCTGTGAGGATCGGTGCGTCCCACGCCATGAACGTGTGCAGGCCGCCGAGCTCTTCGATCACGTCGTCGCCCGGGCGGAAGTGCAGGTGGTAGGTGTTCCCGAGGATGACGGTCGCGCCGAGCGCGCGGAGCTCGTCGACGTCGACGGTCTTGACGGTCGCTTTTGTGCCGACCGGCATGAACGCCGGAGTCGGGATGTCGCCATGGGTAGTGCGGAGCGTGCCCGCGCGCGCGTCGCCGTCGGTTGCCTCGACGCTGAAGACGCTCATGCGGCCGAGCGTAACGACGTCACCGCGGGCCGACGCGGCGGCCGGCGACCGCGGCGTCGGGCCAGCGCCAGACGCCGATGCCGAGATCAAAGCCGCGGACTCGGATGCGCGCCTCCGGGCGAAACGTCTCGTCGATGGCTCGGCGGATCAGTTCCGACCGGCTGAGGCCGGTCCGCAGCGACTCGCCGATCAGGTACTCGTACTGCTCAGGGTTCAACATCACCTGTGTACGTACGCGCATGCCACAGGTGTACGCGTACACCATTCGCATCTGAGCGCCGGTTCCGTCACAAGATCAACATCGCATCGCCAAAGGAGTAGAACCGGTAGCGCTCTCGCATGGCCAATGCGTACAGCCGGCGAACCTCGTCAATGCCTGCGAACGCCATGACGAGCGCAAGCAACGTCGAACGCGGCAGGTGAAAGTTGGTCAGGAGCGCGTCGACCCTCCTGAACTCGAAGCCCGGCACGATGAACAGCTCTGTCCTCCCAGACAGCGGCCCGCCGCGCGCAACCGTCTCGAGCGTGCGAACCGTCGTCGTCCCGACTGCAAGCACCCGATCGGCCGCGCGAATCCGTTCCCACGCTGCTGCCGACACCTCGTACCGCTCGCCGTGAATCACGTGCTCGTCGAGCCTCGCCTCTGTCACCGGCCGGAACGTGTCGAGACCGACGTGGAGCGTCACCCGCTCGACATCGACACGTCCCAACAACTCCTCGGTGAAGTGCAGTCCCGCCGTCGGCGCCGCTGCCGACCCCGCCTCGCGCGCATAGACGGTCTGGTAGCGCTCAGGATCGGCGAGCGGCGCCGTGATGTACGGCGGCAGCGGCGTCTTCCCTGCCGGCTCGCCGTCCAACTGGAGCCGCCAGCGCCCCTCGCCGAGATGCTCGATCAGCTCCACCGGCCCGTACCGCGCACCCGCCTTCAGCCGCCGCGTGGGCCGCGCTAGCCCGACCCACTCGTCCCCGCCGACGCGCTCGAGCAGCAAAACCTCCCCGCGTGGCGACTCGATCGGGATCCGCGCGGGCACGACGCGCGTGTCGTTCACGACCACCAGCTCGCCGCCAAGCTCAGACGGCACCTCGGAGAACCGTTTGTGCCGCACGTCACCTGAGGCCCGCTCGTACACGAGGAGCCGCGACTCGTCGCGCCGGGCCGCCGGCTGCTGCGCGATCAGCTCGGGCGGGAGCTCGTAATCCAGCTCCTCGATCTCCATCCGCCAGGCACGGTAACGTGGCGCCCTATGGACGCAGAAGCAATCAAGCGGGCACAGGAACGGATCGACCGCGCGGCCTCCGGGCGGATCGAGCCCGCCGAGGTCGACGCGACGCTCGAACGCGCGCGCGAGCAGGTCGAGGCGCTTGCCGCAACCGCAGCGGAGCTCGAGGCAAGCCTGCCGAACCGGCTCGGCGACGCCCTGCAAGACGGCCTGCGCGCACAGGTCGCGCCGGTCGGCCGCAACCTGGCGGAGATCCGGGGCCTGATGAACCAGGTCATCCGGCGGCTCGAGCGGGTCGAGGGCGATCTCCTGGCCGAGCGGCATGCCCGAGTCGACGACCTTGCGCTACTCGTCGACCTCGTGTCGACCGGCTGGCGCGCGGTCGACCAGCGGCTCAGCGCGATCGAGGCACGCCTGGCGCAGCAGCCGGACGGCAGCGCCGCGGTCTACCGGCTCGCCGGCTAGCGCTACGTCACCGGCAACAGGAGCACGAACCGGCTCCCACGGCCCAGCTCGGTGTCAAGCGAGATCTGCCCACCGAGCGCAACCGCAAGCTCGCGCGCGATCGCGAGCCCAAGCCCTGTCCCGCCGCCGTCGCGCGACCAGAACGGCCGGAAGATCCGCTCCCGCTCCTCCGACGTGATGCCCGGCCCGGTGTCGGCGACGGCAACCTCGACGGAGCCGTTCTCCGACGTCAGCCCGAGCTCGATCCGCCCGCCCTCGGGCGTCCACCGGAACGCATTCGACAAGAGGTTGACGATGATCTGCAGAACGCGGTCCCCGTCCGTCAAGATCACCGGGGTCGCGTGGACGTCGAGCCGGTAGTCGATCCCGCGTCGCCGCGCCTCCTCGCCGAACGCGGCGTACGCACGCTCGGACAGCTGCTGCATGTCCACCTCTTCCTGCAACACGGTGAAGCGGTGCGCGTCGAGCTTCGCGAGGTCGAGGACGTCGCCGACGAGCCGCTCGAGCCGCATCGCCTCCACCCCGATCACACCGAGCGAGGCCTCGCGCATCTCGGGATCGTCGATCACGCCTTCCTGCAGCGCTGAAACGTGCCCGCGAATCGCAGTCAACGGCGTGCGCAGCTCGTGCGACACCGACATGAGGAAATTCCGCGAGAGCTGCTCCGATTCCGCGAGCTTCGCCGCCATGTCGGAGAACCGCGCCGACAGATGCGAGATCTCGTCCTTGCCGCGCGGCTCCGGAACCTCGACGCCGTAGTGACCGGCAGCGACCTCGTCCGCAGCGCGCGACAGCTTGCTCAACGGCTCCGCGATACGCCGCGAGAGATAGAGGCCGAAAAGACCGGCGACGATCACGGCTCCACCGAAGGCGAGCGTGAGCCGCTCGATCAGGAGGATCGTCCTGCTACGCAGCTGCGACGTCGGCTTCGCAACGACGAGCGCGCCGAACAAGTTGTTCGCGCCGAGCTTCAGAGGCCGCACGACGGCGAGGTAGTGCTTGTGCGCGATCGAAAAGTTGATCGTCGCGGTGCCCTTCAACTTCTTCACATCGATTGACGTGGCGCTCTCGGGGAGATCCTTGATCCCCTGGAGAAGCGTCACTCCCTTGTATGCCGGCAGCCAGAAGAGCTGGTCGCCTCCGAGCGCGTTGACGAGGCTCGAGACCGGCACGGTCTCACGGCCCGCCTGCTGGGCGTAGAGCTGCACGATCCCCGCCGACTCCGCGCGCAGCTCGTCGACCCCGCGCGCCTGCGTGTAGTTCTGGAAGAAGCGGATCGAGATGAGCGCTGCGACGAGTACCGCGAGCGCGATCCCGAGCAGGAATACCGCCGGCAACCGAAACCGAAGCGACCCGAGCATGGGCCGAGCGTACGCCCTCGTCAGGCCGCCGGGGTCTCGCGCGCCGGGCTGACCTTGTAGCCAACGCCCCACACCGTCACGATCGGCGACGCGTCACCGAGCTTCCGGCGCAGCTGGCGGACGTGGACGTCCACCGTGCGAGTGTCGCCTGCGAACGTGTACCCCCAGACCCGCTCGAGCAGCTGATCGCGCGTCAGGACGAGCCCGCGATGATCGAGCAGCTCCCACAGCAGATCGAACTCCTTCGGCGCCAGCTGGATCTCCTGCTCGCTGACGCGCGCCTCGCGGCGGCCGGCATCGACGACGAGATCGCCGTGCTGGATCACCGCGCTCTCGCGCTTCGCATGGTCAGGTGCCGCGCGCCGGAGGATCGCGCGCACGCGTGCGACGAGCTCGCGCGGGTTGAACGGCTTCGTCATGTAGTCGTCGGCGCCGACCTCGAGGCCGATGATCTTGTCGACGTCCTCGTCGCGTGCGGTCAGCATCAGCACCGGCAGGTCGCGGGTTTGGCGGATCCGCTTGCAGACCTCGACGCCGTCGATGTCGGGCAGCATCAGGTCGAGGACGACGAGCGCAGGCTTCTCCGACTCGACGAGCCGGAGCGCCTCGTTGCCGCTCGCCGTTGTGCGGACGTTGTAGCCCGCGTTCTTCAGGTACGCGGCGACGAACGAGGCGATCGACGCCTCGTCCTCGACAACCAGAACTGTCTGCTGCTTTCCGGCCACGCCGGGCGCCTACCCGTTCGTGCCGATGAGGAGCTTGTCGGTCTGGAGGCCCGGGAGCGACACGAAGTCGGCGCCGTTCACCGAGTACTTGCCGTCGCCGGCGCCGAGGTCGGGAATACCGGCGATCTTGCCCCAGCCCGTTCCAACAGCGACGACGTCGACACCGGTTCCGTACACCAGCAGGGTGTAGTGGCCGCCGACCGCGCGGAAGCTGAAGTTGTCGCCCTTGCAGGTCTGCTTGGTGTCGCCGTCCGGCGTCACGCACCGCGCTCCGGACGTGACCTGCGGCGCCTTTGGGGAGCCGGCGTCAAGCGGGCCGCCGTCGATCTTGATCGTGCCGTGATCCACGTTGCCGATCACCGAGCCGGTGATGCTCAGGACGAGGACCGGGGTGCCGACCGGCGCCTGCCCGTTGTGCACGACGAGCGAGCCGTCCTGCGAGGCACCGGTGGCGGCGAGCGCGACGACCGGCACGGCCAGAGCCGCGCCCACCGCAACGATGACGGGAAGCCGCCGCATATGTCGGAAAGTATCTCCGGACCTCGTTGCGCGCCATTCAGGGGTCCGTAAAGGTTCTGTAACGGGCGCCGTAGGAGCCGGCCGCAGCAGAGCGAAACTCGAAGCGTGACCGCCGATTCGACCGCCCGCAACCTCACCGACTGCGTCGACGCGCTCGCCGCCGCGCTCCGCGATGCCGGCGTCCCGCCCGAGGACTCCGCCGGCCTCCTCGCCGCCGCCGCGCGGGCGACGATGCACGCCGTCATGCTCGAGGCGCTGCGCGACGACGTCGCTGCGCCGACCCCGCCGGCCGCAACCGCCGGCTGCGCAGGAGCCGCGCCCCCGGTCAGCCTCGCGGCCTAGGTCTCGTATGTGTAGAAGCCGCGGCCGCTCTTGCGCCCGAGCAGGCCGGCGTTCCGCATCGCGACAAGACGCGGCGGCGCGGCCATCCTCGGCTCGCGCGTCTTCTCGTACAACGCTTCGCTCGCATGCACGTGCACGTCCAGCCCGACGAGGTCGAGCAGCTCGCACGGGCCCATCGGCCAACCCGCGCCGAGCTTCATCCCGGCGTCGAGATCCTCCGGCGTCACGCGCGACTCGTCCAGCACGCGCACGCAGTCGTTCAGCAGCGGGATCAGCACGCGGTTGACGACGAACCCCGGCGTGTCGTGACAGCGGATCGGATGCTTGCCGAGCTGCTCTCCGAACGCGAAGGCGGCATCGAACGCGGCGTCTGACGTGAGCTCCGCACGCACGATCTCGACGAGCCGCATCAAAGGCGCCGGGTTGAAGAAATGCATTCCGACAACACGCTCCGGCGTCGTGATCGCCGACGCGATCTCGGTCACGGAGAGCGCCGATGTATTGGTCGCGAGCACCGCGTCGGGCCGGCAGATGCGCTCGAGCTCCCCGAAGAGCTCCTGCTTTGGACCGAGATCCTCGACGATCGCCTCGATCACGAGATCGCAGTCGGCGAGGTCGGACAACTCGGTCGTGAGCGTCAGATGCGCGAGCGCGTCGTCACGTGCGCCCGCCTCGAGCCGGCCCTTCTCCACCTTGCGCGTGAGAAAGTGTGCCATGCGGCCATGCGCGCGCTCCGCCAGCTCGAGCGTCACCTCGCGGCCGACGGTGTCGACCCCCGCTTCAATCGAAAGCTGTGCGATGCCGGCGCCCATCGCGCCCAGGCCGACGACGCCGACGTTCACGCGCGGGAGTCTATGCGCGGCCCGAGCACGGCGATAAGCGCACCGGCGACGCCGATCACCGACAGCGCAAGCGTCAAACCGACACCTCGCGCAAGGAACCCGATCACCGGACCGTTAACGACGCCGCCCGTGTAACCCGCGGTCGCGACCGACGCGATACCCGCGCTCGACGAGATGCCCGGCGCCGCTGCAGCGACGCGGAAGAGCGCCGGAACGAGGGCCGCGCAACCGGCGCCGACGAGCGCGAATCCGATCAGCCCCGGCACAGCAGACCGGGTGCCGAGCGCAAGCGCCATCCCGGCAACGGTAAGCGCGCCGCCGCGGCGCGCAAGACCCGCAACACCCCAGCGCACGGAGAGCGGATCGCCTGCGAGGCGCGCCGCGACCATCGCGACGGAGTACGCGACGACACCGCCGGCCGCGACGGCCGCACTCGCATGCGCGGGCCCGGCGAGGAACACCGCGCTCCAGTTCATCGTCGCCGACTCGACAAACATCGAGCAGAACGTCAAGAATGCCGGCAGCGCGAGCGCGCCGCCCGGCCACGCGAAGTGCGCGGTGTCGACGGCGGCGTCCTCCTCGCTCGACAACAGGCGCGGCGCGACGACGAACGCCGCCGCGACGACGCCGATCGACACGGCGGGGAACTGCGTCCGGACGCCGATCGCGGCCGCGGCGGCACCCGCCGCAATCCCTGAGCCGACGAGCAGCCCAAGGCTCCACGCGCCGTGCAACGCGGACAGGACCGGCCGGCCGAGTCGATGCTCAATCGCAACGCCGTGCGCGTTCGCCGCGACGTCGACGATGCTGAAGCCTGCACCGATCACGCAGGCGGCCGGCAGCAATGTCCCGAACGACGGCGCGAACGCGGTCGCGGTCAACCCAGCAGCGACGACGAGCAGACCGAGCAGCACCGGCCCGCGACTGCCGTAGCGCGACGACAGCCAGCCCGAGCTGGTCAGCAAGACGGTCGCGCTCAGCGAAACGGCGAGGATGACGAGCCCGAGCTCGCCGCTGTCGAGGCCGAGGCTGTCCTTGATCGCGGGCAGCCGCGCGACCCAGGTTCCGTCAACCGTCCCGAACGCGACGAACGCGACCGCAATCGCGATATGCGCGTTTCGAAGAGACTTCGACTGCACTTCGCTCGCCCGCACTGGGCGAGCCTACTCAGAGCAGTTGTGAGATCCCTTTGACGGCCGCACCGATACCCGCCGCCTCCAGGCTCTGGGACGAGGCGCCGCCGTTCGCCGGCTGCGGCAGGTACGGCTCGAGCGCTTGCGCGAGCATGGGCAGCGAGAGCGACTGCAGCCACACCTTGCCCGGCCCGGTCAGCCGCAAGAGGAAGAGACCGTCGCCGCCGAAGACCTTGTTCTTGATCCCGGGCACGGTTGTCAGCTCGTAGTCGACGGAGCCTTCGATCACGCCGACGTGCGCGGGATGCACACGCAGCGTCTGGCCCGGCTCGAGGTCGTACTCCGAGATCTCACCGGCCAGCTCGATCCATGCGTGACCGACGCCTTCGAGCTTCTGCAGCAGGAAGCCGAACCCACCGAACACCGCCGAGCCGACGTGACCCGGATGGAACGCCGTTGTGAGCTCCGCGCCCTCGAGCCCTGCAAGAAAGCCGTGCCGCTGGATCACGTACGAGCGATCCGGGCCGAGCGGGATCTGGAAGATCTTGCCCGGCAGCCGCGCGGGGAACGCGACCGTCCCCGGCTGCGTCGTCGGGGCGTACCGCGTCATGAAGAACGTGCCCCCGCCGAGGCTCCGCTTCGCGGCGTCCCAGACGCCGTCGGCGCCCGCCATCGCGGTCGACGTCTCGAGCTCGATTCCGTCGTCGAACCAGCCGAGCTGGCCCGACTCGGCGACGACCGACTCGCCCGGTGTGAGGTGCACCTCGAGCACGGGCATCGTGGTGCCGCGGATGACTGCGTCCATGCCGGGTTGTATCGGCATGCCGCACCGAATGCCTGAGCTAGGGCAGCAGGCTCCTCGAGACGAGCCGCGATCCGCCTGCCGAATACAAGGTGAGCGTGCGCGGTCGGTGGTGCACAGCGCGGTGCGGCCGCGGGATCGGGAAGACGAAGAGACCCGCCTTGATCGGCGCGCCGACCCACATGATCGGGATGTCAGTCCGCGCACCGTCCTGATAGGTCACGCGCAGCCGGACGCCGCGAGGATCCGTGAACACACCGTCGAGGACGACCGGCCCGGAGCCGTCACCGGTGTAGCCTGGGTCGAGCCGCGGCGGCCTCAGGTAGCACTGCGCACCGCCGTACGGCCCCTCGAGCGACTTGCAGAAACCGCCGCCTTTGACCGGCGCGACGACAAGGGCGCGAGATCCCTTCCAGTGGACGACTCCCACGCGCCGCGCACGAGCGGCCAGCATCAGCCCATGGCTTCTGAATCCGACGAACGCCGATTTCGGCCCGAGCGGCGCACGCGTGAAGTCGACTACCGCGCGCGTCCCGCGCGCAGCCGATGCTGCAGAAGCAAGCGCCGCGCCCAGCACGGCAACCGCCACCAGAACCCCCACCCGCCTTCGCATGCCTCCTGAAGGCTACAAGCGTTCGACGACGCCGGCGATCGCCTGGCCGAAGCCGATGCACATCGCGGCGATGCCGTAGCGCGCGTTCCGCCGCTCGAGCTCGGACACGAGCGTCGCCGTGATCCGCGCGCCCGTCGCGCCGAGCGGATGGCCGAGCGAGATGCCGCCGCCGTTCGGGTTCACATCACCCGCCTCGTACCGCTCGCCGAGTCCCGTGTCCGCGAGGAACTGCAGCACGACCGAGGCGAACGCCTCGTTCACCTCGATCACGTCCATGTCGTCCCAGCCGAGGCCCGCCTTTGCGAGCGCGCGGTCGCACGCCTCGGGATTGCCGTGCAGCATCAGATGCGGGTCGACGCCGGCGATGCCGAAACCGAGGAACCGAGCGCGCGGCTCGAGGCCGAGCTTCGACGCCTTCTCCTCCGACGCGATCAGCACGGCTGCCGAGCCGTCGACGATCTGCGACGAGTTGCCCGCAGTGACGACCCCATCCGGGATGAACGCGGGCTGCAGCTGCGCCATCTTCTCGAGCGTCGTCTCGCGGATCGCCTCGTCGACGGCGAACCGCGTGCGCACGAGCGTCGCCGCGCCGCCACCCTCGTTCGGCGAAGGCACGTCGAGCTCGATCGGGATGATCTCCTTGTTGAAGCGTCCCTCGTCGCGCGCGCGTGCGGCGCGCGCATGCGACGCATAGGAGTACTGATCGAGCGACTCGCGCGAGAGCTGCCACCGCTTCGCGATCTCCTCGGCCGAGATTCCCTGCATGACGATTTCGTAGCGCTCGTGCACGAGGTCGGACATCGAGCCGTGGTTCGAGCCCATCGGGACGCGCGACATCATCTCGACGCCGCCCGAGATGACGAGGTCGAGCTGACCCGACCACACCGCGGCAGCCGCGTTGAAGTTCGTCTGCATCGACGAGCCGCACTGGCGGTCGACCGTCGTCCCGCAGACGGAGACCGGCCAGCCCGCGGTCAGCGCGACGTTGCGGCCGATGTTCCATGACTGCTCGTCGACCTGTGTGACGCAGCCCCACTGGAGATCCTCGACCTCCGCCGGATCGACGTCGTTCCGACCGACGAGCCCGTTCACGACCTGCCCCGACAGCTCGTCGCCGCGGATGTGCGAGAGCGTCCCGTTCTTCCTGCCGATCGGGCTCCGGACCGCGTCCACGATCAAAGCGCTGGACATGAACGCATCGTATCCCCGAGAATCGGTCTCAGGTGCTGAGGAAGAACGCCAAGATCGAGCTGATCAAGCGGGTGCCGCTCTTCGCGCGCTGCTCGAAGCGCGAGCTCGAGGAGATCGCGTCGCTCGCGGACGAGCTCGACATGCCGGCCGACCGGAACCTCACGAAGGAGGGCGCGGTCGGTCACGAGTTCGTCGTGCTCGTCAGCGGCGCGGCGACCGTGAAGCGGAACGGCAGGACGGTCAACCGGCTCTCGGACGGCGACTTCCTCGGCGAGCTCGCGCTCGTCACCGGCAGGCCGCGCACCGCGACGGTGACGACGACGGAGCCCTCGCGCCTGCTCGTGATCACGGCGGCCGCGTTCCGGCGGCTCATGCGCGACACGCCGTCGATCCAGGCGAAGGTGCTCGAGGCGGTCGTCAGCCGCCTCCCTCAGGACTAGCCGACGGGTCGCGGGACCCTTGGCGGCCCGTCGACGTGCGCGAGCCACGTCGGCAGGCCGAGGTCGAGCACCCGCCGCTGGCCGGCGGTCTTCGCTTCGCCGAGCTCCTTGAACGTGTACGCGACGTCGCCGCCGATCACGATGCTGCCGTCACCCGTTTCGACGAGCACCGCCTGGTGGCCGGCCGTGTGCCCCGGCGTCGGCAGCAGGCGGATGCCGGGCAGAACGTCCGCGTCGCCATGGTGCTCGACGTACGTCGCGCCCGGGAAGTCGACCCACTCCGAAACGGTGTAGTCCTCCTCGGAGCGTGCGTCCGCGAGCTCCCGGGCTTGCACGTGAATCGGCACGCCGGCGAAGATGCGGTTGCCGCCGCAGTGGTCGAAATGCAAGTGCGTGTTGATCACGAGCGCGACGCGGGCAACGAGCTCGTCCGGAAGCGGATACGGCGTCGGATGCCACTCCTCGTCCAACTCCGGGATCGAGTCGATCATCCCCGTGTCGACGAGGACGAGGCCCTCCGGATGCTCGATCGTGTGCACGAACACCGGAAACGTCGTCTCGTCGGGCGTGACGGTCGCTGCCAAGTGGGCCTGGATCATCGGCATAGACTTGCAGCATGGCGACGACGGCGACGGAGCGCCCGCTCTTCATCGACGGCGACTGGGTCGAGACGGGCGACTGGATCGAGGTTCGCTCGCCCTATTCAGGCGAGGTCGTCGGGCGCGTCGCGCGCGGTGGCGCCGACGAGACGCGCCGGGCACTCGACGCCGCTGACCGAGCGCTTCAGAGTCCGCTGCCGGCGCACAAGCGCGCGGAGATCCTCGTCAAGGTCGCCGGGCTGATCGGCCGCCGGCACGAGGAGGTCGCGCGCACGATCTCCGATGAAGCGGGCAAGCCGATCAAGACTGCACGCATCGAGGCGTCGCGGGCGATGTCGACCTACACCTTTGCCGCCGTCGAAGCACGGAAGCTCGCCGGAGAGGTCGTGCCGATGGACGCGGCGCAGGCCGGCGAGGGCAAGCTCGCGTTCACGGTGCGCCGGCCGATCGGGATCATCGGCGCTATCTCGCCGTTCAACTTCCCGTGCAACCTCGTCGCGCACAAGCTCGCTCCTGCGCTCGCCGCCGGCTGCCCCGTCGTGCTGAAGCCCGCGTCGCAGACGCCGCTCTCGGCACTCCTGCTTGCGGAGCTCGAGTCCGAGGCGGGATTGCCCGCCGGCTGGCTCAGCGTGATCGTCGGCCGCGCGTCCGAGATCGGCGACGTGCTCGTCGAGGACGACCGCGTCAAGCTGATCACGTTTACCGGCTCCGGTGACGTCGGCTGGGGATTGCAGGAACGCGCGCCGCGCAAGCGCGTGAAGCTTGAGCTCGGCAACTCGACGCCGGTCGTCATCGCCGCCGACGCGGATGTCGACGCAACCGCCGCGAAACTCGCGGCCAACGCCTTCTCGTTCGCGGGACAAAGCTGTATCTCGGTTCAGCGCATCTACGTCGAGCGTCCGAGCTTCGAGGCGTTCCTCGCGTCGTTCGTCCCGAAGGTCGAGGCGCTCAAGGTCGGGGACCCGGGCGACGACGACACCGACGTCGGCCCCGTCATCGACGCGGACGCGCGGACACGGGTCGCCGAGTGGATCGCGGAAGCCGAACAGTCCGGCGCACGCGTCCTGACGGGCGGCGAGGACGGCGGGCTCCTGAAGCCGACCGTCATCGCCGACGTTGCCGACAGCCAGAAGGTGAGCTGCGAGGAGGTCTTCGGCCCGGTCGTGATCGTGAATCCCGTCGACTCCGTCGACGAGGCGATCGAGCGCGCGAACGGCACCCGCTTCGGCCTACAGGCGGGCATCTTCACGGGGTCGCTCGATACGGCGCTGAAGGCGGCCGAAGGGCTCGAGTTCGGCGGGGTCGTCGTGAACGAGGCGCCGACGTTCCGCAGCGACCAGATGCCCTACGGCGGGGTGAAGGCCTCCGGCAACACGAAGGAAGGCCCGGCCTGGGCCGTGCGCGAGATGACCGAAGAGCGTCTCGTCGTCATCCAGCGTTAGCATCATTTCGATGCGCTTTCGCCGCGCGCCAGCGCCAGATGCGGCTGCTCCGCCGCCGACCGCGCGCGCGGTCCGACGCGCCCTGCCGCCGGCCGGCCAGCTCCGCCGCGAGAGGCGCAACCTGCTGGTCGTCCGCGAGCGCAAGCTCCGCGACCTCGGCGGGCTGATGCTCGAGATGTACCGGCGGGATCAGTTCCGCCAGGACCTGCTCGTCGACCGCTGCGGCGAGCTCGGCCAGATCGAGGAGCGCCTAGCGGAGCTCGACGCCCTTCTCGCTGCCGTGATCTCGCGCGGGAAGACGCGGCCGTCGGCCCATTGCGAGTGCGGAGCGCCGATCTTCTGGGGCGCCAAATTCTGCGGCCAGTGCGGCCGGCCGGTGGCCGAGTCACCTGCGCTGCGGGTCGAGTCATGAGCGCACCAGAGCCCCACAACTACTGCCCGAAGTGCGGCGTCGCCTATGAGCCGCTCCAGGAGTACTGCCTCGAGTGTGGCACGCGGCTCCCGACAAACACCGGCGTCGTCGGCGTGCTCGCCTCGAAATGGCAGCGCCACTTCGCCTGGTACCCCGGCGACTGGATCTGGCCTGTGCTGCTCTTCTTCGCCCTGACGGTCGCCGCGACCGCGGCGGCCGTGGCTGCGAACGAGACGCGTAACAGCAATGCCTCGCCGACGTTGCGCGCGACGACGCCGAGCGTGACCGTCGGGCCGGGCGCGGTCCAGCCGACCGTCGCCCCCACCGCCTCCGTCACCCTGCCGAGCGCGCCCGCGCCGACGATCACGACCGGCCCGCTCCCGACGGCGCCCGGCGAGCCGACGAGCAAGACGGCCACGACGCCCCCGAACCCGAACGCGCTCGCCTTCTGGCCCGTCGGGAAGAGCGGTTACACGATCATTCTCGAGTCGCTGCCCCTTTCGAGCGGGCGTCCGGCGGCCGTCGCCAAGGCCCGCCAGGCGAAACGGAGCGGGCTGAGCGACGTCGGCGTCATCATGTCGTCCCAGTATTCGAGTCTCCACGCGGGCTACTACGCGATCTTCTCTGGGATCTTCCAGAGCGAGTCCCAGGCCGCTGCCGGCGTCTCGGCCGCCCGGGCGAAGGGCTTCCCGGACGCCTACCAGAGCCGCGTGACGCGGTAGGTGTAAGGCCGACGCGGCGCGGGCACGGCAACGTCGGTGCGGGCCGAAACGTCGTTCGCAACAAAGGCAACTAACTCGGCGACTTTGTAACACGATCCGATGTGTGTAGGATCGGTAGGAGCGGCGGCTCGTTGCGGGCGATTAACGCGCCATTAACAAAGCGTTTGGCGGAACTTCATAGGAGCTGACCAGACTTGTGATCGAAGAGCGGACTCTCCAGTTGCAACACTGCATGTATCAGTATTCGCGCGCCATTTACCGGACGGTCAAAGACATGATCGACCCGTACGGAGACCGCGAATCCCAACTCGAGTCGCGCCGCGCAGTGCTGATGGCGTGCGAGCAGACGATGGAACGACTCGCCAAGGATCCGCTCTATTTCGCAAAGCCCGACCGCGCGCTCTTCCAGGACATCCGCCGCTACTTCCCGATCACGTGCCAGGCGGAGGTCGCGTGGGCGGTCACGCAGGGAGTGAACGCCGCGACGACGTTCATCGACGAGCAGATCGAAGCCGGCGCGCTCGACGGCGGCGTTGCACGCTGCCGCGCGACGACGCGCAAGGGCAAGCCGTGCCAGCGCACCCCGCTGCCGGATCGCGATTACTGCCCGTCGCACCAGCACCTCGAAGCAAAAGCCGCCGCCGCGTAGACCGGGCTCGGCGGGTGCGCCACGTCGCACTACTGCGCGGCATCAACGTCGGCGGCAAGTCGATCATCAAGATGGCTGCGCTCAAGGAGTGCGTCGAGGCGATCGGTCACGGCGATGTGCGCACGTACATCGCGAGCGGCAACGTGCTCTTCGAGTCGAGTGAGCGAAGCGGCTCGAAGCTCGACGCGCAACTCGAGCGCACGATCGAAAAGACGTTCGGGTTGCCGGTGCGCGTCGTCGTTCGGAACGCAACGGAGATCCAGCGCATCGCCGACGGGATCCCGGCCGCGTGGCTCGCGGCGGCTGAACTGCGGGTGACGGTCGGCTTCGTTCTGCGCGGCAACGACGCCCGGGCGATCGCACGCGGCCTCAGGCCGAAAGACGGCATCGACGAGGTTGTCGCGGTGCCCGGCGCCCTCATCTGGGCGATCCGGCGCGACGCGCTGACACGTGCCGGCCTGAAGCTCATCGGGACGCCCGTGTACAAGCAGATGACGCTGCGCAACCTCAACACGACGCTCAAGCTCGCCGAGCTCGTCCGCCCCACGCCATAGCCTGACCGCGTGCGCACGCCGCACGCTGACGAGATCATCCTCGGCGACAGCCTCGACGTCCTGCCCGAGCTCGCGGACAGCACGTTCCGGCTCGTGTACGTCGATCCGCCCTTCAACACGGGCGGCGCACAGCGCCGCCTGACTGTCGCGACGACCGCCGACGAGGCAGGCGACCGCGTCGGCTTCCAGGGACGGCGCTACCGGACCGAGCTGCTGAACGCGAGCTCCTATCGCGACAGCTTCGGTGACTACCTCGGCTTCATCGCGCCGCGGCTCGAGCACGTGCATCGATTGCTCGACGACGCGGGAACGCTCTATTTCCACATCGACTACCGCGAGGCGCACTACTGCAAGCTGCTGCTCGACGAGATCTTCGGCCGCGAGTGCTTCCTCAACGAGATCATCTGGGCCTACGACTACGGCGCCCGGGCCACGCGCCGGTGGCCGGCGAAGCACGACACGATCCTCGTCTACGTCAAGGACAAGGACTCCTATTACTTCGACGCAGAGGCGGTCGACCGCGAGCCGTACATGGCACCGGGGCTCGTCACGGCCGAGAAGGCGGCGCGCGGGAAGCTCCCGACCGACGTCTGGTGGCACACGATCGTCTCGCCGACCGGACGCGAAAAAACGGGGTATCCGACGCAGAAGCCGCTTGGTGTCCTGCGCCGCATCGTCCAGGCCTCGACGATGCCCGGCGACTGGTGCCTCGACTGCTTCGCGGGGAGCGGCACCCTCGGCGCGGCGGCCGCCGAGCTCGGCCGGCACTTCGTCCTCGTCGACTCGAACCCCGCCGCGGTTGCGATTATGCAGAGCCGTCTAGGGTTTTCCACAACGCGTTCCACAGGAGCCGCGTTGTAGTGTGGCTGTGGGGTGTCACATGACACGGACAAGCTGATCCGCCAGCTCTCGCTGGTGGCCTTCCTTATGGCCGAGCGCCGTGCGTTGACCGCGCGCGACGTGAAATCCAACGTCGAGGGCTACTCGGAGATGTCGGACGAGGCGTTCGCCCGGCGGTTCTACTCCGACCGGGCCGAGCTGATCGCCCTCGGCGTGCCGCTGCACTCCCAGCGGGACGAGTTCACAGGTGAGGAGCTCTACACGCTCCGCTCGGAGCAGTACTTCCTGCCGAAGCTCGAGCTCGAGAACGAGGAGCTTGCGGCGCTCCAGACGGCGCTCTACCTCCTCGAGGGGCAGTTCGCGTACGCCGAGCCGCTCCGACTCGCGCTCCAGAACCTCGCGCTCGGACGGCCCGGGTTCGCCGAGGCGCGGAGCGTGACGGCGCAGCGTGTCGAGGTGCTCGACCCCGATTACTCGCCCGAGATGCCGGGCCGCCTCGCGAAGCTCGAGGGCGCGATCTCGAAGCAGCGCACGGTGCGCTTCGAATACTGGTCGGCGTCGCGGGACAAGCTCGGCGAGCGGACGCTCAACCCGTACGCACTCGTACAGGACAACGGCGGCTGGTATGTCGTCGGCCACGATCTAGACCGCGACGACATCCGCACGTTCCGCGTCTCGCGCATCCGCAACGAGATCAAGTTCGCAACGCGCCGCGAGCGCGATTTCCGCATCCCGGCAGACTTCGACATCGACCGCTACCGCGGCCGGCCGCCGTGGCAGATCGGTGACACGATCGGCGAGGCGCGCATCGAGGTGCGCGGCGATACCGCCTGGTGGGTGCAGCGCACGTACGGCGCGACTGGTCGGCTCGAGGACGGCGTCTTCGTCACCGAGTACTCGTCGATCCCGCAGCTCGCGTCGTGGGTCCTGAGACAGGACGGCCGCGCCGTCCCGCTCGAGCCCGAGGAGCTGCGCCGCGAGGTCGCGACATCGCTCCGCCGTGTGCGCGACGGGCACGAGGGCAAGCCGCCAGAGCCCGCGCGCGAGTCGCCGCAGCGAAGCGCGGCTTCTGCGGTAGACGAGCGGCCCGCCGGCCCCGTGGCGCCGGAGCGCTTCGCCGTCCTGCAGGCACTGCTTGCCTATCTGCTCGCTGCGTGCGGCGAGGAGAAGGACGCCGAGATCCAGGTCGAGGAGCTGCTCGGGCGCTTTCCGTCGATCCCGGCCGAGGAGCTCGAGGAGCATCTGTCTCTGCTCAACCTCGTGAACTTCGGCGGCGGCTGCTACACGATCTACGCGGAGCTCTCCGATGGGCACGTGCACGTTGACAAGGAGCTCTGGGGCGACACATTCCGACTGCCGCCACGGCTCACGCCGCTCGAGGCGCGCGCGATCCGGCTGGCGCTCGAGTACGTGGGCCCGATGATCGCGGCCGACGCGCACACGCCGCTCGACAAAGTGCGCAGCAAGCTCGAGGAGACGTTCGGCCAGTTCGAGCTCGCGCAGAAGCCCGACGCCGACGACGGCGCCGAGGAGGATCTCATCGCGACGCTTGCACGCGGGCGCGACGAGCACCGGCTCGTCGAGATCGAATACCAGAAGGAAGTCGATGCGCAGCCGTCGACGCGCGTCGTCGAGCCGTACATGTTCGAGCGCGCGCTGCCGCACTGGTACGTGCACACGTTCGACCGGACGTCCGACGGCGAGCGGTCGTTCCGGCTCGATCGCATGCGGAGCGCGAAGCTCTTGAAGGATCACTTCGAGCCGCGCGAGGGCTTCGAGCCAACGCGCCTCCGCGGCGCGCGGACTGCACGCGTGCTCTACTCGCCGGAGATCGCGCGCTACGAGATCGAGCGCGGCGCACGACGCCTGTCCGACCGCGGCGCTGTGCGCGAGATCCCCGTCGGGAGCGACGAGTGGCTGTCGAGCGAGATCCTCTCGAAGCGCGGCGAGGCTGTCGTCCTCGAGCCGGCGGAGCTTCGCTCGCTCATCGCCGCGCGTACGCGCGAGCTCGCGAAGGAGCTCGGCGTCGAGCGGATGCGCGTCAAGATCGCGTAAGCGGCAGCGTGAGCACGAACGTCGCGCCGTTCTGCGGACGCGACCGGACGTCGACGGTCCCGCCGTGCGCCTCGGCGATCGAGCGTGCGATGAAGAGGCCGAGGCCGGTGCCCGGCTTGGACCCGCCCGGCACCTCCGCCCGGCCGAACTTCTCGAAGATCAGCCGCTGCTGATGCTGCGGGATCCCCGGGCCGTGATCGGAGACTGCGATCCGGACCGCACCGTTCTCCTGCGCCGCGGTCACGCGCACCTCATCGCCGGCCGGTGAGTACTTGATCGCGTTGTCGATCAGGTTCGTGATCACCTGGCGGAGGCGTTCGCGGTCGCCGCGAATGAGCGTTAGCCGGCCGACCTCCGCGTGGACGCGCACCTCGTCCTGGCCGACCGACGCCGTGGCGACCGCGTCGGTTACGAGCCTCGCGAGATCGACGTCGGTGAACGTGTACGAGAACGTCCCGGCCTCGATGCGCGACGTGTCGAGGACGTCACCGATGAGTGCGGCGAGACGGTTCGTCTCGTCGGCGATCAGCGCGAGGAACGCGTCGCGCTGCTCGACCGTCAGCGTGCGCCAGCGGTCCTGCAGGGTGCGGGCGGCGCCGATCACCGCGGCCATCGGGCTGCGGAGCTCGTGCGAGACGAGCGAGACGAAGTCGGCACGGAGCGCGGACAGCCGCCTGAGCTCCGCCGCCGTCCGGCGCTCAGCCTCGTAGGCGCGGATGTTCTGGACGGCGGTGGCGACGAGCCGGCCGAGGAGCGCGACGAGCTCTCCCTCGTCGGGAGAGAACGCGTCGACCTCGGCGCGCGAGACCGAGATCATCCCGATCGGCCGCGCGCCGAGCATGAGCGGCGCGACAAGCTCGCTGCGCAGGCCGAGCTCGAGCAGCTGCCCATCGGCCGGGTGCTCGGTCTCGGCAAGATCGCGTCGCACCACGAGCTCGCCGTCGAGCACACGCTCGAGGACCGAGCCGGACAGCGGACCGATGGTTCCCGCGGGGAAGACGGTGTTCGCGCCCCGTCCCGCGGTCGCCATCGTCTGCGCGGTCTCGCCCTCGACCAGGACGATTGCCGTGCGCTCGAAGTTCACGAGGCTGCGCAGCTCGCGGATGAACGCACCGAACGCCTGGTCGATCTCGAGCGACGAACCGAGCGCGCGGGCACATCGGTTCGCAGCCTCGAGCACATCGGCTCGGCGGCCGAGCGCGTCGCGCAGCCGCTCCGCCTCCGACGCGCGCTCGACGCTGAACGCTGCGGCGGTCCGCAGCCGCTGCACGAGCCAGCCGACGATGATGCCCGTGAGCAGCGTGATGCCGGCCGGGAACGTGACGCGGTCGGTGATGAATCCCGGCTGCCCCCACTCGTGCGCGCGCCACCACTCGTTGATCGCGAAGTACGGGATCAGGGCGATCGGGACGACGACGCCGCCTGGAAGGCCAAAGCGCAATGCGCCCTCGACGACGACGAGGATGAGTGCCCAGCGGGTCTGAGCGCCGTACTCGTACGCATACATGAACGCGTAGGCGGCGATGACCGCTGTGTCGAAGAGGAGCGCGGCGAAGCCGACGGTTTCGAGTCGCCGGTCGCCGACGTTTCGAGAGGCGTACAAGAGTACAACCGCGCCGGAGGCAAACGCGCCGGTCAGCGCCCACTGCGGAGCCTCGTAGCCGCTCGGCCGTCCTTGACTGAACGCGGCCACTTCGACAATCGCGAAGAGCACGCCCCCGATGCGGAGCCATGCGATCCAGCGCTCGACGAGCCGCCGGTCGATCATTCGCCGCCCTCAATTCGGTCGCGCGCCCAGCGCGCGTGCTCGCGGAGCATCGCGTCGTCGTGGTCGAGAAACGGCTCGATCGCCTCGCGGTCGCCGGTATTCCCGGCCGCGACGAGTGCATTGCGGAGCAGCCAGCGTCCGTCGTTCTCCGGCACGTACAGGCGGTCGTAGCGGGCGCGGAGCTCCGACGGGTCTTGCTGAAGCCACTCGGCGAGCGAGACGTGCGGCTCTGCGTCGGGCGGCACCGTGTTCCCGGCGCGGCGCTTCTCGACGCCGCGGTTCCACGGGCAGACGTCCTGGCAGATGTCGCAGCCGTAGACCTGCGCGCCGATGTGCTCGCGGTAGCGGTCCGGGATCGACGCGGGCGCCTGCGTCCAGTAGGAGAGGCACCGCGTTGAGTCGAGCGTGCCGGCTTCTTCGAGCGCGTCGGTCGGGCAGGCGTCGATGCAGAGCGTGCAGTCGCCGCAGTTCGTTTCGAGCGGGCTCGTCGGCTCGAGCTCGCGATCGATGACGAGCGTCCCGAGCACGACCCATGAGCCGTGGCGGCGCGTGATCAGCATCGTGTTCTTCCCGTAGAAGCCGACACCGCTGCGCGCGGCGGCCTCGCGGTCGACGTGCTGGTTCGCGTCGACGAGCACGCGGTAGGTGCCGCCGAGCCGCCGGCCGAGCTCGTCGAGCTTCTCGCGGAGCGCGGCATAGCCGTCCCACCACGTGTAGCGGGGAAGCCGGCCGTGATGCTCGGGCCGTGCGGGCTCGGGCGCGTAGTAGCAGAGCGCGGCGGACACAACGGTGCGCGCGCCGTCGAGCAGCGTCTCGGGATGGCACGACCGCTCAGGCTGCGCCATCGTGAAGCGCATGTCTGCGAACAGCCCGCGCGCGCGGCGGTCGCGGATGTGCCGTTCCGTCTCGTCGTACGCAACCGCAGGCGTCGCGCCGACGACGTCGAGCCCGAGCTCTGCGCCGAGTCGCTGGAGTTCCCCGGCCGTCACATGGATAGTGTGCCGCCCGTGCGCGCAGTGCGGATCCACGCCGACGGCGGTCCCGAGGTGCTCGTCCTCGAAGAAGTCCCGGATCCCGTCGCCGGAGCGGGCGAGGTGCTCGTGCGGCTGCATGCGTCAGCGCTGAACCATCTCGACGTCTGGATCCGCAAGGGTCTGCCCTCGGTGCCGAAGCCGCGCATCCTCGGCGCCGACGGTGCGGGCGTCGTGGCCGCGCTCGGCGGCGGCGTCGAAGGGCTCTCGGTCGGGCAGCGAGTCGTCATCAACCCGGGCGTCGAGCAGCCGGACGGGTCGATCCACGTGATCGGCGAGCACGGCAACGGGACCAACGCGGAGCTGCTCGCGGTGCCGGCGACGAACGTCCACCCGATTCCGGACACGTTGTCGTTCGAAGATGCTGCCGCGTTCCCGCTCGTGTTCGAGACCGCCTACCGAATGCTCGTGACGCGCGCGGCGCTGCAGCCGGACGAGTGGGTGTTCATCTGGGGAATCGGCGGCGGCGTCTCGACCGCCGCGCTTGCGATCGCCCGGGCGCTCGGCGCGCGCACGATCGTGACGTCGTCGAGCGACATGAAGCTCTCTCGTGCGCGCGAGCTCGGCGCGGACGTCACGATCAATCACGCGACGGGCGATGTGAAGGCGGCGGTACGCGAAGCGACCGGTGGCCACGGTGCAGACGTCGTCGTCGAGACTGTCGGCGACGCGACGTGGCGGACGTCCCTGGATGTCGCAGCGCGCAACGGGCGGGTCACCGTCTGCGGGGCGACGACCGGACCGAACCCGCCCGCGGCGCTGCATCGCCTGTGGTGGAAGCAGCTCACGATTCTTGGCTCGACGATGGGCACGAACGCGGACTTCACAGGCGCTTTCGAGCTTGTGACGAGCGGGCGCGCGCTTCCGGTCGTCGACGAGGTGCTGCCGCTCGAGAAGATCCGGGCCGCCCACGAGCGGCTCGAGGCGGGAGCGCAGCTCGGAAAGATCGTGCTTTCGATCGCTTAGCCGTCCGAGCGGTTCGAGCGATCCAAAACGAGCCGGGAGGGGTACGTTGGGATGGGCGCGCCTCTCCCCTTTTCCCCAGTGGCGTGGCGCGCCCCTTGTGGGCGTCGCGGCCCTACCCGAAGCCGAGGATGAACTTCGCGTCGTCGGACATGCGGTCCGGCGTCCACGGCGGGTCGAACGTGAGCTCGAGGTCGACGTCCTCCACGCCCGGAACCTCCCGCGTCACGCGGTCCATGTCCTGCGCGATCAGCGGACCGGCCGGACAGCCCATCGACGTCAGGCTGTAGAGCACCTTCGCCTTCGGGCCGTCCATTTCGACCTCGTAGACGAGCCCGAGGTCGACGACGTCCATCCCGAGCTCGGGGTCTTCGACCTGCCGCAACGCTTCGAGGACTTCTTCCTTGCTGGGCATGCCGCCAGTGTAGTTGCGTCGGTTAGCGATCCGTAAAGGTCGCCGGCGAGCCCGCGACTCGGCACCCGGTTGCGCCGTTGTAGTCCTGCCGGGCCGGCACGCTCGACGGCAGTCTGCGGCCTCGCGCCTCATGGGGAGAGACGCGACGCCGGCCCGGCTACCCGACCGAGGCCGCCGCGTTGTCGACGAGCGCGGCAACCTCCGCGAACTCGATGCGCGGCGCGACGCCGTAGAAGCCCGTGATGCGCTCCGCGAGCTCTGGGGTGAAGAATGCGCGTGCGGCCTCTTCGGACTCCCAGAGATAGACGTTCCGGGCACGCCGCTCGCCCTCGTCGAGCGTGAAGGCTTTGAGCCGAAGCTCCGGCATCCCGGCGAACGTGTCCTTCGCGTGCTCGGCGATGCCGAGGATGCGCTCGCGGTCGAACCCCTCGTCGTAGTCGAACGTCACGAACACGGCAACCATGGCCACCTCCTCGCAGAACAGTGCGCCGATCCTACGCCGAACGAAGCCGCGTCACGGCTTCTCCGGCCACGGCCGGCGCCAGGCGCGGTGACGGAACGGGAACGACTTCGTCCCGGCTTCGTCAAAACGCCCGCTCGAGGCGTTGCAAAGGCGTGATGCCCACGGCACAGGGCCTGGCCCCGGACGTGTCCCTGCCGCCAGAACTAGAAGCCGATGAGGCGCACCTCTTCGCGCCGTTCGCGGGCGAAGAAGTGGATGCCGTCGACGAAGCGCACCCAGTTGCAGCGCGTGCACATCAGCAGGGAATGCGTCCGCGCGCTGTCCGCGAGGAACCGGACGCCGCGGAGCAGGTCGCCGTTCGACACGCCGGTCGCGGCGACGATCATCTCGCCCGGCGCGAGGTCGTCGGTCCCGAAGACTCGCGTGTAGTCCTCGATGCCGATCTCCCGCAGCTCGTCGATCTCGCGCCGCGACGTCGGCCAGAACTGTGCTTGCAGTTCGCCGCCGAGGCACCGGAGCGCCGCCGCCGACAGCACCGCCTGCCGCGTCCCGCCGATGCCGATCGCGAGATGGTCGTTCGTCCCGCGGATCGCCGCGGAGATCGACGCGGTCACGTCGCCGTCCTGGATCAGCTTGATGCGGGCCCCGGCCTGGCGGATCTCCTCGATCAGGTCGTGGTGGCGCGGACGGTCGAGGATGATCGTCGTGATGTCGTTCACGCGCCGCCCGAACGCTTCCGCGATCGCCTCGACGTTCTCCGCGACCGGGCGCAGGAGATCGATCGAGCCGCGCGCGCGCGGCCCGACGGCGAGCTTGCGCATGTACATGTCGGGGAGCGTGAGCAGCCGCCCCGGCTCGCCGACCGCGATCATCGACATCGCGCCGTTGCCGCCACGCGCGACGACGCCGCGTCCTTCCAGCGGATCGAGCGCAAGATCGACCTCGGTGCCGCCGGAGCCGACAGCGACGCCCGGGACGAGCCCACCCTCCTCGCCGACCGAGCCGAACACGACGCGACCGCTGATCGGCAGCGCGTCGAGCGACCAGCGCATCCCGTCGGCGGCCGCCTCCTCCGCCGCCTCCTGATCAGCGCGGCCGAGCCAGCGCGCCGCGCGCAACGCCGCGTGCTCAGTCGCGCGAAGATACGACTGGCACTGGCACGGCGTCTGAACCTCGGGCGTGTGCTCTGCGGACGGCTCGCTCTGGGTCTGCGTCACACGTGCTCCCGCGCGCGCTCGGCCGCCGACAGCACGAGCTCCGCGACCGACCGCGTCGCCCGGTCAGCGCTTTCGTTCTCGATCACCGGAACGTCCTCGCGCTCGGCGCGGCCGACGATGTAGTGCTGCAACTCGCGGATCTCACCGAAGCGGTCGAGGTACTTCGCCATCGGCCGGTCGGCGCCGGCTTCGCGCGTGAAGAAGTGTTGCGCGTGCGCGGTCTCGTCGCTGATCTGGAGCACACACGAGCTGAGGAGCGCACCCTCGAGCGACGACGGCACGAGTCCGGGCACGAGATGCACACCTTCGAGCACCATCGACCAGCCTTCCTGGAGCGCACGATCGATCGACGCGCGCACGCCCGCGAGCACCTGGCGCGACTGCTCGAGGAAGCCGGCGACGAGCGGATTGTCGGCGTCGGGCACCGCAAGGCCCGCTTCGAAGCTCGAGAAGTGGATCGACGGCATGAACTCGTGGGAGAAGAACGCGCGCATCGTCTGACGGATGAAGTCGGTGGACGTCACGCGTGTGATGCCAAGCCGGTAGGCGATCTCCGTCGCCACCGTCGACTTACCGGTGCCGGTCGCGCCGCCGACGAGGATCATGATCGGCAGGTCGAGCTCACGGAGTACCTGGTAGCGGCGCAGCTGCCGGAGAGCCTCGCGTCCCTCGACCTCGCCGAGCCGTTCGATCGCGAGTGCTTCGAGGCGGTCGAGCTCGACGACGTCGCTGCCGCGGGACTCGAGGTCGTCGCCGACGCGGCGTGCGAGCGAGTAGGCGCGGTCGGGTACGACGCCGACGGCCATCAGCGCGCGTGCCATCAGCCCGCGGGAGTAGGGAAGCCCGTACTCGCCGCCGAGCGGGAGCGGCATGATCCGGCGCGGCTGGCTCATACACGCACCCCGGCCGCGACCAGCGAGAGCACGCGCTCGTCGAAGCCTGGCGCGACCAGCTCGTTATCGGCGAGCACGACACGCGCGCCGCGCACAAGCGCGTGCTCGGCGACGACGTCGATGGCCGCCGCCTTCAACTCGACGAGATATGTATCGGCGTCGATCCGCGCAAGCTCCTCGCGCAGCAGGTCACGGCGCGCGAGGTTGCGGGACACGTGCACGACGTCTACGTCCAGATGATCCACCGGCGCAGCGCCGGTGGTGAACACCGCGACGCGCCCGACCAACGGTTCTGTCGGCCGCAGCCGTAGCGAAAAGTCGTCGCCCGCGCGCAACACGATGTCGCTGATCAGCGCGCGATACGCGTTCAGCCCCGAAAGATCGTGCGCAACGAGAATCCGAGCGGTCGTCGCGATCGGCGGGATCGCCGCGCCGCTCCCGTCGAAGACGACCACGTCGGGCTCGAGCAATGCCGCGAGCTGCGCCCCTTCGAGCACATTCGACGCAAACGGCGCACCCGCCATGCCGCCGCCCGCGCGGCGACAGCCGACCGCCGGGACACCGGCAAGCGCAGCCGCCTCGAGATGATCGGATGCCGCATGTCGCCCAGACCGGGACAGCGCAAGGAGCTCCTCGACACTCGGTGGCGACGTCACGAGCTCGGGCTCCGCCGGGCCGCCCCGCCCCATGGCGACGACAACGACCTTCCGGTCTCGCGCGAGCAACCGCGCGACGTGACCGGCGACGGCAGTCTTACCGATCCGCTTGCCGGTCCCGATCACCGCGATCGAGGGCGTGTCAAACGGATGGAACGTCGGCGGGTCGAACCGGAAGTCCGCCCCGACGTACGGCAGGCCGAGCGCGAGGAACCGCGCCGCCAACGCGAGGCGTAGCTCCGGCGTCAGCACCGGCTCGTCGGAGAGGTCGACGACGATCTCGGCGTCACCGGGCTCTTCCACGATAGGCACGCCATAGTCCGGCTCAGCGTCGCGAAGCTTTTCCGTGCCGCCGACGAGAATGACGCCGACGAACTCGTACGGCAGCTGCGCAAGCGCCTCGCGCACGACGTCCGGGTAGTGCTCCCCGTCGACAATCGCGATGGCCCTCACCGGCTCGACGTCACCTCCCCTTCGATCCGCGCCGTGTACTTCTCATACGTCTTCGTCTCGGTGGAGAACTGAATGATGCGCTCTTGGCCGTGAAATGGGTATTTCCGCCACACGTCGACGTGCGTGCCGGAGACCTCGATGATGTTGTAACAGGGCCTCCCGTTACCCCGGAGGCGCGAGGACGACACTGTCCCGGCGTTGACGATGAAGAGATCCTCGAGCTTCCACGCGTACGGGACGTGCTTGTGGCCGGAGAGCACGAGGTCGACCGCAGCCCGCTGAAGGCACTCGAGCGCGTCGCCCGCGTCGTTCACGACGTTGCGCTCCCGGCCCGTTCCCGGCACGGGGAGCAGGTGGTGGTGGACAACGAAGATCCGGAGCACCGCCGGCTGCGCGAACTGATCCTCGATCCAGCCGTACCGCCCGCGACCGATCTGCCCATTGTCGAGATCCGGCTCGGTCGAGTCGACTGCGACGATCGTGACGTCGCCGACGCGCAGCACCGAGTTCCGCTCGCCGAAGAGCTCCTCGAAGTGGATGTAGCCGACGTTCCGAGAGTCGTGGTTGCCCGGGATCACGATCATCGAGTCGCACTCGATCCGGTTGAGGAAGTCCTTCGCGACCGCGTACTCCTCCTTGAACCCGTGCGAGGTCAGATCGCCGGAGATGACGACGACGTCGGGCGCGAGCTCATTCGTCTCGGCGATCGCCCGCTCGAGCAGGCTCGGGAGGAAGAACTGCTCTCCGCAGTGGAGATCCGACAGCTGGACGATCGTGAAGGGAGGCTCGGAGCCGTCCATGCCGTCGCAGCCTAAAAGATCGCGCGCACCGGGTAATAGACCGCAGCCGCGACGAGCCCGGCGGCGGGCAGCGTCAGCAGCCAGGCGACGACGATGTTCCCGGCGACGCCCCAGCGCACTGCCGAGAATCGCCGCGTCGCCCCCGCCCCCATGACCGACCCGGTGACGACGTGCGTCGTCGAGATCGGGAAGCCGTAATGTGTGCCGATCCAGAGCGTCGTGCCGGCCGCCACCTGCGCGGAGAAGCCGTGCTCCGGCTGGAGCTTGTAAATGCGCTGGCCGAGGGTCCGGATGATCCGCCAGCCGCCCGCATACGTCCCGGCCGCGATCGTCAGGCCGGAGGCGATCTTCACCCAGTTCGGGATGGTGAAGGTCGAGATGCTGCCGTTCGTGTAGAGCGCGAGCGCGATCACGCCCATCGTCTTCTGCGCGTCGTTTGCCCCGTGCGTGAACGCAACCCAGGTGCCGGACGCGAGCTGGCCGAGGCGAAACCCCCGGTGGGCGACCCCGGGCGTGAGCCTGAAGAAAAGCCGGTAGATCAGCACCATCAGGAGAAAGGCACCTGCAAAGCCGAGCGCCGGCGACGCGAGGCCGGGTAGCACCACCTTCTCCCACAGCCCGTGCCATTGCACGCCTTCCGAGCCCGACTGGACGAGCGCAGCGCCGACGAGGCCGCCGATGAGCGCATGCGTCGAGCTCGACGGCAGGCCGAAGAACCAGGTAGCGAGATTCCACGCGATCGCGCCGAGCAGCGCCGCGAGCACCGTCTTCTCGGTCGCGAGCCCCGTGTCGATGATCCCCTGGCCGACCGTCTTGGCGACCGCGGTCGTGACGAACGCGCCCGCGAGGTTCGCGACGGCCGAGACGAGGACGGCCATCCGTGGCTCGAGCGCGCGTGTGCCGACCCAGGTCGCGACGTAGTTCGCGGTGTCGTGGAAGCCGTTCGTGAAGTCGAAGCCGAGCGCGACGGCAACGACGACGACCAGGACGGTGCTCAACGGTTCTTGACGAGAATGGCCTCTAGGACGTCGGCGGCGTTCTCGCAGGCGTCGACCGCTTCCTCGAGTTGCTCGTGGATGTCCTTCCAGCGGATGAGCGCGATAGGGTCGGTGCTTCCGCTGAAGAGGTCGAAGATCGCGGCGCGCGCAAGCCGGTCTCCTTCCTCCTCGAGCTCGCGCAGCTCAATCAGCTGCCTTTTCGAGTCCCTGAATCCCTCGAGCCGGTCGATAGCCTCGCAGAGCTTCAACGCGCAGCGCTGAATGAGCGCCGCCTGCGAGCGAGCCTGCTCGCGGATGTCCTGGACGCCGTAGCCGACGACCTTCTCGGCAGAGTCGTCGATGTTGTCGCAGATGTCGTCGAGCACACCCGCGAGCCGGTACATGTCGTCGCGGTCGAACGGCGTGACGAACGTGCGATTGATCAGGTCGACGAGATCGTGCGTGATGCGGTCTCCCGTATGCTCGAGCTCCTTGATGTCGCGCATCCGGCTCTCCGCGTCGCGCGGAAACTCGTCAAGTAGGTCGATCAGGCGCTGCGAGATCTCGACCGTGTTCGCCGCCGCGTCGTTGTAGAGGTCGAAGAACTCGCGCTTCTGCGGTATGAGACTGAGTCTGGCCACGGACGGGGTGTTTACCACTTCGTCACGTTCGAAGCCGAGTTTTCGGCCGCCGTACGTCCGACCCCGTAGGTACCTTTGTTCTCAGATGGGGCTCGATATCCCTGTTTTCCAGGCATATCAGGGCACCGAGCCACCTCGCTTCGCCAGCCAGGCCGAGGTCGAGTGCGCGAAGGTGCTCGACTACTACGGGATCCCGTGGCTCTACGAGCCGCGGACCTTCGTGCTCGAGCAGGACGAGGACGGGCGCGTGACCGAGGCGTTCACCCCGGACTTCTACCTGCCGGAGCAGGATCTCTATGTCGAGCTCACTGTCATGAAGCAATCGCTCGTCACACGCAAGAACCGGAAGCTGCGGAAGCTCCGTGCGGCATATCCGGACGTCAAGATCAAGCTCTTCTACAAACGGGACCTCGAACGCCTAGCCCAGCACTTCCGTCTAGACCTGGCGTCATAGGTCGAGATCCTCGAATCGGGGAGGTCTACCTCACACGCGAGGAGATCGCGGCGCGCATCGCCGAGCTCGGCGCCGAGATCGCGCGTGACTACGCGGGACGCGAGCCGCTGCTCGTCGGGTCGCTCAAGGCGAGCATCATCTTCCTGACCGATCTGTCTCGCAAGCTCCCGATCCTGCACGCCCTCGACTTCATCGAGCTCGCCGGCTACGGCAGTGCGCAGATGGGCGGGCACGAGCAGATTCGTGTGCTGAAGGACCTCGACGCGGACATCCGCGACCGCGACGTCCTCGTGGTCGAGGACGTGATCGACACCGGGCTCACGCTGAACTACCTGGTCCGCACGTTCGAGCTCCGCGAGCCCCGCTCGGTCGCCGCGGTGACGCTGCTCGACCGGCCGTACCGCCGGCTCGTCGACGACCTGCCGGTGCGCTACGTCGGCTTCGTCGTCCCCGACGAGCTCTTCGTCGGCTACGGCTTCGACGTCGAGGAGCGCTGGCGCCAGCTCCCCGACCTGCACTTGCTCCTGGCCTGATCGAGGATCCGTCTGAGTGTATTGGGGCCCGTTTCTACGGCGATTCCCTCTTTCCCAGAGATTTAGACTAGACTAACTTTTGTGAGGATCGACCGGGCGGAGTCAATCGCCTCAGGCGAGCGCATGCTCGCGGGTGCTTCCCGCGTGCGCATTCTCCCGTTCCTCGGCCCGGCGTTCATCGCCGCGATCGCGTACATCGACCCGGGCAACTTCGCGACGAACATCGCCGGCGGCTCGAAGTACGGCTACACGCTCGTCTGGGTGATCGTCGCCTCGAACCTGATGGCGATGGTGATCCAGACGCTTTCGGCGAAGCTCGGCGTCGCGACCGGGCGGAACCTCGCCGAGGTGTGCCGCGACGAGTTCCCGCGCCGCGTCGTGATCGGGCTCTGGATCCAGGCGGAGGCGATCGCGATCGCGACCGACCTCGCGGAGTTCCTCGGCGCCGCGCTCGGGTTCCACCTTCTCTTTGGAATCGGCCTCTTCCCAGCCGCGTGTATCACCGCCGTTTGCGCGTTCGCCATCCTCGGCCTCCAGCGCTTCGGCTTCCGCCCGCTCGAGGCCGTGATCACCGTAATGGTGTTCGCGATCGGCCTCTGCTACGTCGTCGAGCTCTTCAAAGCGCACCCCGACCTCGGCGCCGTCGGCCGGCATGCCGTCGTGCCGCAGTTCGCGGGCGGCGACTCCGTCCTGCTTGCGGTCGGGATTCTCGGCGCAACCGTCATGCCGCACGTCATCTGGCTGCACTCCGCATTGATGCAGGACCGCATCCGCACCCGGTCGAGCGTCGAGAAGCGCACGCTCATGCGCTTCACGCGGATCGACGTCGTGATCGCGATGTCGATCGCCGGGCTGATCAACATCGCGATGCTCGTGATGGCGGCGAGCACGTTCTTCGCGACCGGTCATCACAATGTCGAGTCGCTCGAGGGCGCGCACAAGACGCTCGAGCCGCTGCTCGGGAGCGCGGCGAGCGCGCTCTTCGCGATCGCACTGCTCACCTCGGGTCTGTCGAGCTCTGCCGTCGGCACGCTGGCGGGGCAGGTCGTCATGCAGGGGTTCATCCGCCGGCAGATCCCGATCGTGGTGCGCCGGCTCGTGACGATGGCGCCGGCGTTCGTCGTGATCGGGATCGGCGTCAACCCGTCGCGGACGCTCATCCTGAGCCAGGTCGTGCTCTCGTTTGGCATCCCATTTGCGCTCGTGCCGCTCGTCCGCTTCACCTCGCGCCGCGACGTCATGGGCGACCTCGTGAACTCCCGGCGGACGACCGCGGTCGCCAGTCTCGTCGCGGCCCTGATCGTCGGGCTGAACATCTTTTTGCTCGTCCAGGCGTAACCGCCCGGGCCGCTCGGTCGTTTACACCTTGAAATTGGGAAAGCAGGCCGTCGCCGGCCTGCTGTTCCCGCCAGGTCGTCTCCCGACGACGCCGGCCGCCTCCCCCCGGGGCGGCCGGTTGCTTTCGTCGGGGGTCTTTTAGGCCGCCTCGAACGCCGGCGCGACCTCGTCGGTTGAGACCTCGACCTCCGGCGCGGCCGGCCGCGACTCGAGCAAGAGCGCGGACAGCACGGCACCCGTAAGGGCGAGCGCCGCGAGGACGTAGAACGCGACCTCGAACCCGTGCGTCAGAGCAGGGCCGCTGAACGCACTCACTCCGGAGTGGCCGTTGACGTAGTGCGCCGTGAACGTCGTCGCGACGGTGGTCGCGATGGCGACACCGATCGCACCGCCGATCTGCTGCGTCGTGTTGATCAGACCGGACGCGACGCCGGCGTCGGACTGGCGCACGCCGGTCAGCGCGCCGATCGACATCGGGACGAACGCGAGCGCGAGGCCGAGGCCGCTGATCAGGAACGCCGGGAACATGTCGCGGAAGTAGTTGCCGTGCACGGGCAGCCGTGCGAACAGCACGAGCGCGACCGTCGAGAACGCGAGCCCCGCCGGCAGGATCCGGCGGACGCCGACCCTGGTGACGAGCGCCTGCGCGACGGCCGAGAACGCGACGATCGTCACGGTCAGGCCGATGTACGCCACGCCGGTCTTCAGCGCCGAGTAATGGAGCACCTGCTGCATGTACAGCGTCAGGAGGAAGAACTGCGAGAAGATCGCCCCTCCCATCAGCAGGCCGGCGATGTTCGACGCGGTCAGCGTGCGCAGCCGAAAGATCCGCAGCGGCAACAGCGGCGCCTTCGAGCGTGCCTCGATCGCAAAGAACGACACGATCAGCACCGCCGCGGCGGAGAGCAGCCCGATCGTCTCAGGGGTGCCCCAGCCGTGCTGGGCGGCGCGCGTCATTGCGTAGACGAGCACCATCAGTCCGGCCGTAATCGAAGCGGCGCCGGCGATGTCGAAATGCCGGTGCTGCAGGTTCGCCCGGCTTTCGCGCAGCAGCCACGGGCTCACCGCGATCACGGCTGCGCCGACCGGGACGTTGATGAAGAAGATCCACGACCAGCTCAGTCCGCTCGTCAACGCGCCGCCGAGCAGCACGCCGGCCGCGCCGCCGCTCCCCGACGCGGCGCCCCAGATCCCGAGCGCGAGGTTGCGCTCGCGCCCCTCCCGGAACGTCGTCGTCAGGATCGAGAGGGCGGCCGGCGACAGCATCGCCGCGCCGAGCCCCTGGATCGAGCGGAAGACGATCAGCGAGCCCTCGGACCACGCGAGCCCGTCGAGCAGCGAGAAGACCGTGAAGAGCAGGAGCCCTGCCATGAAGAGACGCCGGCGCCCGAGCAGATCCGCGAGGCGGCCGCCGAGCAGCAAAAAGCCACCGAAGAAGATCGAGTACGCCGTAATCACCCACTGGAGGCTCTCCTGCGAAAAGTGGAGATCCGTCTTGATCGACGGCAAGGCGACGTTCACGATCGCGACATCCAGTACGACCATGAACTGCGCGGCGACGATCACCGCAAGCGCCCACCACCGTCGGCGGTCTACCCCTGGCGGAGCAGCCGCGAGAAGCTCAGCGCTCATTCTTGTATCCCCCAATCGTTGCTTTTATCCACGATAGTGGGAATAAACGTTGGCTCTCAGCGATTATTCCAGTATGACCTCAATTAATCTGGAGCCGCCGAAGATCGCCCGGGAGCTCGTCGCGAACAGCGGCTTCCTCCTCGCCCGTCTCGGGCACGGCTTCAAGGCCTCGGCGCTCGACCGGATCGAGCAGGAGGGCTTTGACCCCCACCACTACAGCGTCCTCGCGATCCTCGCCGAGGGCGACCGCGAAAACCAGGGCACGATCGCCGAGGCCCTCGGGCTCGATCCGAGCCGCCTCGTCAATGTGCTCGACTCGCTCGAGGAGCGCGCCCTGATCGCGCGTCACCGGGACCCGCTCGACCGGCGACGGCACGTCGTCCGCATCACGCCTGAGGGCATCGGCGTCCTCAACCGCCTGCGCGCGCTCGCAGAGGGGCTGGCGGACGCGTTCCTCTCGCCGCTCACGCCTGAGGACCGCAAGACGTTCCACCGGCTGCTCCTGCAGCTCGCC
This sequence comes from Gaiellaceae bacterium, assembly GCA_036496545.1. GTDB lineage: Bacteria > Actinomycetota > Thermoleophilia > Gaiellales > Gaiellaceae > Palsa-739. The sequence continues at coordinate 63,888 of DASXKX010000014.1, forward strand.
AGGGTGCACGACCCGAGTTGCTTCGTCGACGACTAGGGCAGATAGCCCAGCGGATCGACCGGAGTCCCGTTCGCGCGCACCTCGAAATGCACGTGCGGGCCGGTGCAGAACCCGGTGCAGCCGGAGTAGCCGATCACCTCACCGGTCGTGACGGTCTGACCGCACGCGACGGCGACACGCTCCTCGTGGCCGTACAACGTCGCGAGCCCGTTGTGGTGGTCGATCATCACGAGATTGCCGTAGCCGGACATCCAGCCGCACCAGATCACCGTGCCCGAGCCGGCGGCGTGGATCGGCGTGCCGGTCGGAACGCCGATGTCGATCCCGGGATGCAGCGTGCCCCAGCGCATCCCGAATGGGCTCGTGATCGGGCCGGAGACCGGCCACTGGAACGTCCCGTTCCCGCCCGCAACGGGCGGTGAGCCGCTGCTCGAGCCCTGCAGCTTCGCCGCAAGCGCGGCACTCGCTGCTTCGAGCGACTTCGACTCGTTGATCTCGTCTTGAACCTGGCTGCGCGTCACGACGAGCTCGCGATTCTTGCCGGCGCGCGCGCCTGCGAGCTTCGACTGGGTCGACAGCAGCTCGCCGCGGAGGATCGCCGCCTGCTGGGCGCGTGCGTTGATGACGGTCGTCTCCTGCTTGACGCCGCGTCGGATCGTCAACGTGCGCTTACGCTGCACGCGCACCTGATGCTTCGCCGCCGACACTTCCAAGGCGATGCTTTTGTCCTGTGTTGCGATCGTGCTGATGTAGTCGAGCTGGTCCATCACGTCGGAGAAGCTCTTCGACTGCAGCACGACCTCGACGGCGGTCGGCTGGTTCGACTTGTAGATGTCGACGAGGCGGAGGTTCAGCCGTTCGACTGCGAGCGCGTACTGACGCTTCAGATAATGGAAGCGGACGGTCTGCACGTGGAAGAGCGCATCGAGCTTGTCGAGCCGCTTCTTGTGCAGGGCGAGATCCGTCTGCAGCGACGAGAGCTGGGCCGAGACGTTTCCGACCCGCTGGTCGAGCGCGTGGATCTCCGTCGTCAGGCTGCCGATCTGCGAGCCCAATGACGCTGCCTTCGCCTGCGAACGCGCGATCTTCGAATGGAGCGCGGCAATCTTCGCGTCGACATTCGCCTTTCGGTCGCCGTAGCCGCCGCCGGCGAGCGCCGGTGTCGCGCCGATCGCCCCCGCGAGAGCGAACAGCACGAGCACGCGCAGCGTCATGCTTGCTGATTTTCGCCGAGGCCCCGGTCGTCCCTGCGTCGTCCCCTCGATGGGCGGGAGTCTAGCCCTGGTCTCGGCCGGCTCAACCCTCGTCTTCCGGCGGATGCACGATTCCGGTCTCCTGTACCGGGAGGCGAGCGCGGCGAATCCTCTCCCCCGCGTCGTCGCGCGTGCGGTCGAGCTCCGTCCGCAGCTCGGCCTCACGGGCGTCAAGGCCCTCGAGACGCGCGCGTGCCGCCGTTTCGACGCTCGAGTCATGGCGGTACGCAGCGGCGCCGAGCTCGGAGAACGCGGCGCGGCGCTCGAGCTCGAGGCCGGTGATCGCGCTTTGGATGCGGCGAATCTCCGCGGCGGCCGCCTGGCGTGCGCGCAACGTCTCCCATTGCGATCTCGCCCGCTCGCGGGCATCGACGGACGCTCGAGCGATCGGCGACCCGAGACCGCGCCGCGCGGCCTCGAGGTAGGCGGCGAAGAGCAGCGATCCGACTCCGAGCAGGATGAGGCCGTACGGCCAGTGCCCTGTGACGAACAGGATCGCCGCAGCGGCGGCCGCGGTCGCTGCGATTCCGAGCAGCAGGTTCGGCGGCGTCACCCCGAACCAGCGCGGCTCGGTGCGTTGGACGGAGACCGGTACCGGCCCGGTCTCCTCGGGCGGCACCGCTTCGCGCACGGTCTCGCCGGCGTCGACCTGCACGCCGCAGGCCGGGCAGAACCGCGCGTCCTGCGGCAGCGAGGCGCCGCAGGTCGCGCAGCGGTCAGCGGCCGCTCGGGATGCGCTCATGCCGCGCTTCTGCCCTCGGCTCGAGCGCGCGTAACGCAGTAGCCGCCCGGCGGCGGAGGTGGCCGACCTGCGCGCGATAGTCGTCGTCCGTCACCTTGCCGGTGCGGTGGTCGAACTCGAGCTCTTTGAGCGCCGCGACCGCACGGTCGCGCTCTTCGATCAACTCCAGCCGGCGCCGCTCGCGCGCGCCGGGCTCGTCGAGCAGGTCGCTCGCCGGTGACGGATCGCGCAGAAACGGCCGTGCGACGAAGACGACGACGACGAGCGCGAGTAATCCGCCTAGCACGAGCGCGAACGTCATGCCGGTGCGGTCGCGTATCGTTCCGCGAGCCGCCGCTGCTCGACGGCATCGGGCCACAGCGCGACGAGCGAGCCGAAGACGAAGACGAAGCCGGCCACCCAGATCAGGTTGACGAGCGGCTTCACGAGCACCTTGAGGTCGATCGTGTCGCCCTTCTGGATCTGCGCGATCGTGAAGACATCGCCGAGCGTGCTCGGATCGTGATACACGGACGCTTCGTTCGACGGCCCTTCGATCGCGTAGTTGTTCTCACCGGGGTTCACGGTCGCGATGTGTGAGCCGCCGCGGCTGACGTCGAGGACGGCGCGGAAGCCCTTGTAGTTCGGGCCCTGCGTGCCTTCGAGACTGCGATACGACAGCGTGTAGCCGGCGAGCGACATGCTCTGTCCCGGCGCGAGCGTCCGCTCGCGAATGGTCTGATATGCGCTCGAGCCGGCGATGCCGATCGCGAGCAGGAGCACGGACGCGTGCACGATGTAGCCGCCGTAGCGCCTGCGGTTGCGGCCGATCAACCGCGTGAGCGAGCCGGTCGCGCGTGTGCCGCGCCAGAACTCGAGCAGGATCGACGCCCCGACGAACGCGGAGAACGTGTATGCGAGCAGGCCGGGCACGGACGACCCGAACCCGAGCGCGATGAGGATGACGCCCACCGCGACGGCCACCGCAAGCGGGATCAGGAATGTCTTGCCGAGCGCACGCAACGACGCACGCCGCCATGCGACGAGCGGGCCGATGCCCATCAGCAAGAGCAGCGGCAGCCCGAAGCTGTGCAGGAAGAAGTCGTAGTACGGCTTTGAGACCGAGCGCGTCTCGCCGCGAACCGCCTGTGTGAGCACGGGATACATGACGCCCCAGAGGATCGTCAAGCAAAGCGCTACGAGCAGCAGGTTGTTGTAGAGGAACGTCGCCTCGCGCGAGACGAGCGACTCGAGCTTCGTCCGCGCGCGCAGGATCGGCAGGCGGAGATAGATGAGCGCGACCGAGAAGACGGTGCACGCGATCACGAAGCCGAGGAACCAGCCGCCGATCGAGCTCTTTGAGAATGAATGGATCGAGTTGATGACGCCCGAACGCGTGAGGAACGTCCCGAAGACGGAAAGCAGGAACGCGAGCGAGACGAGCACCATGTTCCAGACCTTCAGCATCCCGCGCTTCTCCTGGATCATCACGGAGTGCAGGAACGCGGTCGCCGCCAGCCACGGCATGAGCGCTGCGTTCTCGACCGGGTCCCACGCGTAGTAGCCGCCCCAGCCGATCTCGACGTACGCCCAGTGCGCACCGAGCAGCTGGCCGACGCCGAGGAACGTCCAGGCGACGAGCGTCCAACGGCGCGTCGCGACGATCCAGCGCTCGTCGGTGCGCTTCGAGAGCAGCGCGCCCATGCCGAACGCGAACGGGATCGTCAGGCCGACGTAGCCGAGGTAGAGCATCGGCGGATGCGCGAGCATGTATGGGTTCTGGAGGCTCGGCACCATCCCGGCGCCGTCGGCCGGCGCGGGCTGCACGTTGAACGGGCTCGAGACGAACGCGAGCATGAACGCGAAGAACGTCGCGACGCCGGCGAGCACCGGCACGACCCACACGATCAGATCGGTGTTGCGGCGGTTGAGCCAGACCGCGAGCGCGCCGTACCCGGAGAGGATCGTCAGCCAGAGCAGCAGCGAGCCCTCCTGCCCGCCCCAGAACGCCGACAGCCGGTACGCGAGCGGCAGATGGCGGCTGATGTGGCCGGCGACGTAGACGAAGGAGAAGTCACGGCGCGCGAGCGCGGCGACGAGCACTGCGCCGGCGACGAGGGTCGTCGCGAACGAGGCGAGCAGCGCGTTCTGCGCCGAGACCGCGAGCCGCCGCCGGCGGCGCCAGGCGGCGAACGAGCCGGCGACGAGCGCGTACACGACGAGCCCGAAGCTCAGGAGGAGCGCGGCCCTACCGAGGTCGGCCATTTAGGTCGTCTTCTTCGCCGGCGCGTACTTCGACGGGCACTTCGTCGAGAGCGACCCGTTCTGCGCAACGAACGTCCCGTTCTGCAGCGATCCCGTGACGACGACCTCGCGTCCGACCTTGAACAGATCGGGCACCGTGCCGTGGTAGACGACGTCGGCGCGTGCTGCCTTGCTGTCCGTCACGTCCCGGAGGCGGAAGCGCATGCCCTGCGCCGTGTGTGCGTCGCCGGACGTGGTGACGACCTTCCCGACGAGCAGGACGTTGCCATGATGCTGCGCGAGGTCGCTCGGCTGGATCTGTGGCACGCCCGCGCCCGCAACGGCCGTGTAGATGACGAAGATCGCAAGCGCCGCCGCGACGGACAGCGCGATGACGAGCCGGGCGGGACTACGCCTCACCCGCTGAAGAATACCGAGGTCGCTGCTACGCCTCGCCCGCTACGACCCGCTTACCGGGTACCCGGTAGCCGTGGTCGTGGCAAAGCGAACCAGGCGAGTCCTCGGTGAGGGCGTCGCAGTAGCCCTTGCCGTAGGCCGCCCGCATGAACGCGGCGACAACCTCGAGATTCCACTCGGAAATCTCACCGGCCTCGCGCCAGAGATCGGCGAGGCGCAGATCGATGTCGAGCTCCAGCAGGTCGATACGCGAGGGCTTCTTGGCCATGCGCAACACGGTAGAAATCCGGTCGGACGGACTAGGCTGCCGAGGTGGGAGAGATCCGCCTTGGCCCCTCCGGCCTGCCTGATTTGCCGTTCGACGAGGCGGCGGCGTGGCTCGCGGCAGAGGGCTACCGCGCGGTGGAGATCGGCTTCGTCAGCGGCTTCTGGCTCTCGTACGACGACGCACCCGAGCTCGCGGCGGCGCTCCGCGAGCGCGACATCGTCGTGTCGGTGCACGCGCCGCTCGCGGCGTTCATGGGGCACGTCGAGCGCGAGAAGAAGTTCAAGATGGCACTAGGGATGCTCGACCATACCGCCGGCCTTGCGAAGGCCGTCGGCGCCGAAGTGATCGTGTTCCATCCCGGCTTTCTCCTCGGCCGCGACCGGGAGCAGACCATCCACGACGTCGTCGACCAGCTTGGCGACCTCCGCACGCGGCTCGAGTCAAAGGATCGCCTCGTTCCGTTCGGGGTCGAGGTGATGGGACGTGTGCGCGACTTCGGCTCGATCGACGACGTGATCGAGATCTCGCGAGAGGTCGACTTCGTGCGGCCGGTGATCGATTTCGCGCACATGCACGCAACGAGTGACGGCGCGTACACCGACGTCGAGGCGTTCGCATCTGTGCTCGAGGCCACTGACGAGGTGATGGAGCCGGGCGCGCCGTTCCACATCCATTTCAGCGACATCGCGTACGCGAACCGCAACGAGACGAAGCACCTTCCCTACGGCGAGGGGACCTTGCGCGCGGAACCGCTGCGCGATGCGCTCGCGCGCTTCGACCGGCCGGCGACCGTGATCAGCGAGTCGCCGGACGATAGGTCGACTCAGGCCATCGGCGCGGTGCTGCTCGGCGAGAGCGCCGCGCGGCGCGCTTCGTAGACCGACGCCTCGTCGTCGCGGCCGCGGGAGCGCAGGAACTCCGCGAGATACCGCAATGCCCAGTGCTCCATCGCACGGAGCTCATACAGCGCGAAGCCCTCGACCGCCTCACGGAGGAGCCGCTCCGCCTCGTCGTCGCGCTTCTGCGCGCTACGGACGATCCCGAGCGCGAGCTTCGTCGACGATGTCGACACGCGGTCGTCGGGGCCGACGGTCTCGCGCGCCTCGAGCGCGAACCGCTCTGCCTCCTCGAGCTTGTCCTGCTCGACGAGCACCATCGCGAGTGCGCGCTGCGCCTCGCAGAGCGAGCCGCGGTCGCCGATTCCCTTGAGCGCGCGGACGGAGTCGCGCAGCAGCTTCTCCGCGCGGTCGAGGTCGCCCTGTGCAAACGCAGCCCGGCCGACCATCATCGTCATCGCCGCCTCGCGCGACGAGTTGCCGACCTCGGAGAAGAACTCACGCGCGGCGGTGAAGTCCGCCTCGGCCTCTACGGGGAACTCGCTGACAAGCTCGAGCCAGCCCTTCACGCTGAGCGCGGATGCGCGGCTCAGCACGCTGCCACTCTCGTCGGCGAGCTCGAGCGCTCTGAGGACGAGCGGTGCTGCTTCCGCCGTCTCGAACCGGATGACGTATGCCGTCGCGAGCGAGTGGATGACGAGCACCTCGAGGTCCTTGCGCTCGGCCGCGCGCGCCTCGGCGAGCGCCTCCTTTGCGAACTTCTCGAACGCAGCGTGGTCGCCGAACCAGTTCGCGACCTGCGAGGAGACCCAGAGCGGCTCGAAGCGGATCTCCGGATGCGCGTCGTGGAGCACCTCGAGCGCCTGCGTCACGAGCCGACGCGCGGTGATCGCGTCGGCACGGTGTTGCAACACGGCCTCGGCGAGCGCGGTTAGCGCGCGGCCCTGCACGAGCGTTTCGCCGTCGCGCTCGGCGTCGGCGACGACGCCGGTCATCTCGCCGAGCACGGCCGGGAAGTCTGCAAGGCGCCAGGCGGCTCGACCGGCGTAGTAGCGGCGTTCGAGCGTCGGTGCGAGCTCGACCGCGCGCAGGAGAAGCTTGCGCGCGCTGCGGAACGCCTCGCGCGAGAGGGCGCGGCGGCCGGCCTTTGTAAGCGTCGCAGCGGCCTGCTCGCGCAGGTCGTCAGGCGCGGCGCCGTCGAGCTCCGCGAGCAATCGCGTTGCCTGGTCGAAGTGGAACGCGCGGATCTCGACGATGTCGTCATGCGCCTTCTCGCCGAGCCAGTCGGCGAACGCAGCGTGCAAGTCCGCGCGCGACGTCTTCGAGAGGCCCGCGTATGCGACCTCGCGGATCAGCACGTGCTTGAACTTGTACGCCTCCTCGCCGCTGATCGTCGCACGCGGCTCGCGGACAATGAGGTCGCGGAGAAGGAGGTCGTCGAGGCAGTGCTGCACGTCGTCGATCTCCGGTGAGAGATGCACGAGCGCGCCGGCCATGAAGATGCGGCCCATCACGGAGGCACGCTGGAGCGCGATGCGCGGTGCGGCCGGCAGGCGGTCGATGCGGGCGGCGATGAGCGCCTGGAGCGTGTCCGGAATGCGCTCGTTGCTCCGCGCCCCCTCCGCGAGCATGCGGACGGTCTCCTCGACGAAGAGCGGGTTCCCCTCCGTCTTCATGAGGACGGTCTCGGTGTCGAGCGGCAGGTCGAGCTTTGCCGTGAGCGCGGCAACGAGCTCTTCGCTCTCCTCCTGTTCAAGCGGCTCGAGCTCGAACGTCGTCGAGCGGACGCGGCCGCCGCCCCACGTCGGGCGGACGTCGAGCAGCTCGGGCCGCGCAAGCGCGACGATCAGCAGCGGCGCTTCGCGCACCCACGCTGCGAGGTGCTCGATCAGCTCGAGGAGCGGCTCCTCGCCCCAGTGCACGTCCTCGAAGACGAGCACGAGTGGCTGCGCCTCCGCGAGCTGCTCGGCCCACGCACGCGCAGCCCACGCGATCTCCTGCTGCGAACGCTCGCCCTCGACCGCTTCGAGCACGCCGACGGCGAGGCCGAGCAGATCGGCGACTGCCTCGTCCTCGCAGTACTGACGGAGCTTCTCGTGCGCTTCGTCGAGCGGATCGTCGTCGGTGATGCCGGACGACGCCTTCACCATCTCTGCGAGCGGCCAGTACGTGACGCCTTCGCCGTAGGGCAGGCTGCGCCCGGTGAGCACGGTCGCGCCCTCGAGGCCGGCGACGAACTCGCGCGCGAGTCGGCTCTTGCCGACGCCGGGGTCGCCGTAGATCGTGACGAGCGACGCGCGGCGCGCGCGCACGGCGCGCTCGTATGTGTTCTCGAGCAGATCGAGCTCGGACGTGCGGCCGACGAGCGGTGCGGAGAGGCCGCGGATCGGCGTACCGAGGTCGGCAAGGCAGACGGCTTTGTGCGCGACGATCGGCTCGCGCCAGCCGCGGAGCTCGAGGGGGCCGACCTCTTCGAGCTCGACGCGGTCGCGGAGGAGCCGCGCTGCGGCAGGTCCGATGAGCACCTCGTTCGGGCCGGCGGCGGCCTGGAGTCTGGCGGCGAGGTTGACGGCCTCGCCGGTCGCGAAGGTCGAGTCGCCGTCGTCTGCGACGACTTCGCCGGACTCGATGCCGACGCGCGCCTCGAGGCCGAGCGTGCTGACGCGCTCGAGGGTCGCGAATCCGGCGCGGACAGCGCGCTCCGCGTCGTCCTCGTGCGCGAGCGGAACGCCGAAGGCGGCCATGACGGCGTCGCCGGCGAACTTCTCGACCGTTCCGCCGTGCGTGACGATGCTGTGCGAGACCTGGTCGAAGAAACGGCTCACGCGGCGGCGCACGACCTCCGGGTCGGAGTCCGCGATGAGGGCCGTCGAGTCGACGAGGTCCACGAAAAGGACAGTTGCCAGCTTGCGTTCCACAAGGTGAATGGTAGTTGCGAGGGGTGCGGCTAGGATCGTCCGCGCCGATGCTCGATCCCAAGGTTTTCAAAGCATACGACCTGCGCGGGATCTATCCCGCGGAGGTCGACGAGGACGGCGCCTACGCGGTCGGGCGAGCGTACGTGCAGCAGTTCGAGCCGCGGCGCGTGGCGGTCGGGCGGGACATGCGGCTGTCGTCGCCGGGAATGGCGGCCGCGGTGATGGCGGGCGTTGCCGACGCGGGCGCGGAGGTCCTCGATCTCGGCCTGGTCGGGACGGAGATGGTCTATTTCGCGGTCGGGTCGCTTGGGCTGGACGGCGGCGTGATGGTGACGGCGTCGCACAACCCTGGGGAGTACACCGGGATGAAGATCGTGCGGCGCGGCGCGCTGCCGGTGGGCGGGGAGTCGGGGCTTCTCGATGTGCGCGATCGGGCGCTGACGCTTGTCGGTTCGCCGCGGGTCGGCGGCGGCTCGGGGCGGGTTTCGGCGTACGACATCTGGCCTGCGTACGTCGAACGCGTGCTGTCGTTCATCGATGTGTCGGCGGTGCGGCCGCTGAAGGTCGTGATCGATGCGGCGAATGGGATGGCGGGGACGATGCTTCCGCCGGTGCTGGAGCGGCTGCCCATCGAGGCGGTGCGCTGCTTTTTCGAGCCGGACGGCTCGTTCCCGAACCATGAGCCGAATCCGCTGCTGCCGGAGAACCGTGAGTTCATCGTGCGGCGGACGCTGGAGGAGGGTGCGGACTTGGGCGTCGCGTTCGACGGCGATGCGGATCGCTGCTTCTTCGTGGACGACGCGGGCGAGTTCGTCCCCGGGGATTTTGCGACGGCGCTGCTGGCGGAGCTCGTGCTGGCGAAGGAGCCGGGCGCGAAGATCATCTACGACGTCCGTGCGTCGTGGGCGGTTCCGGAGACGATCCGCGCGGCGGGTGGAGAGCCGTTGATGAACCGTGTCGGGCACGCGTTCATCAAGGAGCGGATGCGGCGCGACGATGCGGCGTTCGGCGGCGAGGTGTCGGGGCATTACTACTTCCGCGAGTTCTCGCAAGCGGACACGGGTGTTGTGCCGTTCTTGCTGATGCTGGAGGCGGTGTCGCGCGGCGGGCGGTTGAGCGAGATTCTCGCGCCGTACCGCTCGAAGTACTTCCTGACGGGCGAGCTGAACACGCCGGTGCCGGACGTCGCGCTGAAGCTGCAAGAGCTAAAGGAGCGCTATGCGTCGGAAGGCCGGGTGTCGCATCTCGACGGCATCTCCGTGGACGCAGACGACTGGCACTTCAACGTCCGCCCGTCGAACACGGAGCCTCTGCTCCGCCTGAACCTCGAAGCGCGCTCGCGGGAGCTGATGGAGCGGAAGCGCGACGAGGTGCTGGCGCTTATTCGGGCTTAGCCTCTTCTGTGTCTGACACCGGGAGATGTCGTTCGTGGACGAGCCGCGCGAACTCCGTTTGAGCCTCCGACCGGGTCGAACCGAAGAACGTGTGGATCTCGTCGACGGCGAGCCATGGTGGTGCGGGCGCTGCGCCGACTGTCGCGCGATAGCTGCTGTACGGCCACTCGCCGGCCGTACGGCAGAGCCCTGCTTTCACTGGATTTCGGACGATGTACAGGATCGCGGCAACGAGATGCGCGTCAGAAAGGATCCTCCGAGCGAACGGTCGATTGCGGAAAAGATGGTCTGTGCGGCCATGGCGCCGATTGGTTCGACGTGAATGGGTGCCGTTCATTACCTGCAGGCCTTCCGAGAAGCCGCCTCGGGGTGTCCGGATAATGAGGTGGTAATGGTTCGGCATGAAACACCAGGCTGCTAGCTCCCACGCGTACCGAACGGCGGCCCGGGCGAGCTCACCCTCGAGCGAGGCATAGTCGTGGCGATCCCAGGCGATCGTGCCGCGGTTGCAGCCGCGGCACGTGACGTGGTACCAGCAGTCGCAGTTGATGATCCGCAGCTCGCGACCCACGCAACGACCGTAGGCGGCACACCGTCACAAGAGCGTCGCGACCTTTGAGCGTAACTGTCACGTCTGACACCGGGACATGGCTCCGCCCCGCCGTGCGAAATAGGATCCGCCCGATGTCGAAACCGCCTTTCAAGTTCAGCGCCCGCACGCGGGTGGGCTTTTCTGACACGGACGCGCAGGGGATCGTCTACTACGGGCGGTACAACCCATACTTCGACCTCGCGCGCGTCGAGTACTTGCGCTCCCTCGGGCTCTTGCGCCCCAACGTAGGCGGCGAGTTCGTCATGCGCGCGAACGACGTCGAGTACTTCGCACCCGCCCGCTTCGACGACGAGCTCGAGATCTGCGCGCGCGTCGCGCGGATCGGAAATACAAGCGTCATGTTCGAATTCGCCGCGCACAAGATCCCCGACGACACGCTGCTGGTCACCGCCCACCAAACACTCGTCTTCGTCGACCTCGACGAACGCTGCGCGCTATCCGTCCCGGATGACTACCGCGAGCGAGTACTCGCCTTCGAGGGCGATGATGCCCGGCACTGACGCGCGCATTGACGCGATCGAGCAGATCATCCAGCGCGGCGGCGACGCCGACGAGATCCTCCGCAACGTCGTCGCGGCACTCCATACCGACGCGGGCTACCCGTGGGCCGGCATCTACTTCGCCGAGGGCGACGCGCTCGTCCTCGGACCACACGCCGGCGCCACAGACACAAGCACCGGTACGGCGCGAACGACGACGCCCGTCACCTGGCAGGGCGAACGCATCGCCGAGCTCGCTATCGACGACGCGCCCGAGGAAGACCGCAAGTTCCTCGAGCGCGTCGCCGCTCTCGTCGCCGACCACTGCCTCGTGGGCTGGGATACCGGCGGCGAGTCTTGGGAACCTTGAGCTGCTGTTGAGGGGTGCGAGCCGCGCGCCCGACCGAGTCCTCGGTCGGCCGGGCGCCGCAGCTTGGTGCACCCTCTCCCCACCTCTCGTTCTAGTCAGCACGCGCCGACTGTCGATCCCTCTTCTCAGGGTTCGGCGGCCGTGTCAGCCCAATCCCTCCTTCGAGGGAACGGCTCTGCTCACCAAGCGGGCTCAACATTGGGATCCCCCGTACGGGGTACCCCGGGCTCAGCGATCGAGTGACCCTCGAAAGAGGGACTACGACGGCGTGACGCGATACGCGTCGAAAACGGCTTCGATGTTTCGCAAAGCCGTGAGCAGCGTCCGCAGCGCCTTCACGTCGCCGACCTGCGCGACGTACCAGTTCTTCGCCATCTGATCCTCGACAACGCCGCCGTACGAGACGATGTTCGCCCCGTGCTCGGCGAAGGTCCGCGCGACGTCCTCCAGCAGGCGCGGCCGGTCCCACGAATCGACCGCGATCTGCACGCGGAAGCTCTGCGACACAGCTCCGTCCCACTCGACCGGCGTGAACCGCTCCGGATTCCGCATCAGCGCGCGCACGTTCGGGCAGTCGCCGCGATGCACAGTGATGCCCTTCCCGAGCGAGATGTAGCCGACGACCTTGTCGCCCGGCACCGGCGTGCAGCACTTCGCCATGCGCACGAGGACATCCTCGACCCCGACAACGTTGATCCCGTACGTGTCGCTGGAGATCGCGTCGCGCGCCTTCGGCTTCTTCCGCGGGAGCACCGCCTCTTCCTCGGCGACCTCCTCGACCTTCAGCCTCTGGAGAACCTTGTTGACGATCGTGCCCGCCGTGAGCTTTCCGGAGCCGAGCGCGATGTAGAAGTCCTCCGCCTTCTTGTAGCCCGACTCGCGGATCACGCCCGCCAGCACCGCAGACCCCGCGAGCTTGCGGTATGGCAGGTTCTGCGCCTTGAGCGCGTGCTCGAGCGCGTCGCGGCCCTTCGCCTCGAGATCCTCCTTCTGCTCCCGCGAGAAGAACTGCCGGATCTTGTTCCGCGCGCGCGAGGACGCCGCCAGCGACAGCCAGTCGCGCGACGGGCCGCGGCCGCTCTTCGACGTCAGAACCTCGACGCGGTCGCCGCTCTTCAGCTTGTAGTGCAGCGGGACGATGCGGCCGTTCACCTTCGCCCCGACCGTCCGGTGGCCGACATCGGTATGCACCGCGTACGCGAAGTCGATCGGCGTCGCGCCGGCCGGCAGCGTCTTCACCTCGCCCTTCGGCGTGAACACAAAGACTTCCTCGTCGAAGAGATCGGTGCGGAACGACTTCACGAATTCGCGCGAGTCGGCCTCCTCATCATGCACGTCCATCAGCTGCTTGACCCAGTCGAGCCACTCGTCACCCGGCTTCGCGCCGCGATGCTTGTACGAGAACCAGTGCGCCGCGACGCCGAGCTCCGCGGTCTCGTGCATCTCGCGCGTCCGCACCTGAATCTCGAGCGGCCGGCCCCCCGGCCCGATCACGGTCGTGTGCAGCGAGCGATAGCCGTTGAATTTCGGCATCGCGATGTAGTCCTTGAACCGCCCGGGCATCGGCTTCCAGAGCGAATGGATGAGCCCGAGCGCGCCGTAGCAGTCGCGCGTCCCCTCCTCCCCGCTGCGCTCGACGATGACGCGCATCGCGGTGAGGTCGTAGATCTCGTTGAACTCGCGGCCCTTCTTCGCCATCTTGTCGTAGATCGAGTAGAAGTGCTTCGCGCGCCCGGAGATCTCCGCCGGGATGTCGACCTTCTCGAGCTCGTGCTGCAGCACCTCGGCCGCCTCGGCGACGTGCTTCTCGCGATCCGCGCGACGCTCGGCGACCATCGTGGTGATCTCCTCGTACTTGCGCGGATGCAGCGTCTGGAATGCGAGATCCTCGAGCTCCCACTTGAGTGCATGGATGCCGAGCCGGTGCGCGAGCGGCGCATAGACCTCGAGCGTCTCCTTCGCCTTCTGAATCTGCTTCTGCTTGCCCAGGTACTCGATCGTCCGCATGTTGTGGAGGCGGTCCGCGAGCTTGATCAGGATCACGCGAACGTCCTCGGACATCGCGACGACCATCTTCCGGTAGTTCTCAGCCTCGGCCTGCTCGCGGCTCTGGAACTGGATCCGAGTCAGCTTCGTGACGCCTTCGACGAGCTTCGCGACTTCGTCGCCGAACTCGGCGCGCACGTCTTCGATGTCGGTGTCGGTGTCCTCGACGACGTCGTGGAGGAGCGCGGCCGCGATCGTCTGCTCGTCGAGATGCAGTTGCGCACAGATTCGCGCTGCGCCTACCGGGTGCTCGATGAATGCGGAGCCGGAGCGGCGCTGCTGGCCCTCGTGCGCCGCCGCCGCGAAGCTGAACGCACGCGTGACGAGCTCGGTATCGACCGTGTCGTCATAGGCGGCGATGTCGGCGAGCAGCTCGTCAAGCAGGCCTTGATGCTTCTCACCTGTCTCGAGTGTCGCCATTTACCCAGTGTACTCAGCCCCTCCGCAGGCGTAACTCGGCGGCAGGAACGGACGTTTCCCAGTCGAAATGACGATTTCCATGTTCCACATTCGCCGTCGCCGCGATGCCCGGAAGGTCGCAAAAATGGCTGGCGCATTCGCCGCGCTCGACGCGGCGCGCACGCACCGCTCAGTGTCGAAACGGCTCCGAGTACACCACGCGACCTTGCGGTAGCTCGGCGCGCTCGTCGAGTACCGCGACCTGAAACGCCCAGTCGTAGAGCGCCTCGGCCGGCGGCAGCAGCCCGAGCTCGTCGGCGCGGACAAAGCCGAACCGGCCGTAGTAGCGCGGGTTCCCCTCGACGAGGAGGAGCGGCTCCCCCACCGCGCGCACGCGCTCCAATGACGCCCGTACGAGCGCCGCGCCGTGCCCCTGCCGCTGGGAATCCGGATGCACCCCCAGCGGGCTCAGCTGCAGGAGTCGCGCGTCGGAGCCCTCGACACCGACCCAACTGTTCATGACGTTTCCGACCACGCGGCCGTCGGCCACGGCGACAAACGAGAGGGACGGCACCTCGAGACGTGCCTCACGGAGCTCCGTGACCAGCCGCGGCACGTCCTCCTCGCCGAAGGCGAGCCGGTGGACCTCCAGAACCGCGGGCCAGTCGTCCTCTTCGACGACGCGAATCACGCGGCGCGCGCGAGTACCGGCTCCGCCTCGAGCAGCAAACGGAAGCGCTCCGACTCGAGCAAGTGCCGGCGACCGAGATCGAGGCCGAGCTCGTCGAAAATTGCAACCGCGTCCGGCGCGCGCGTGGCATCGGGCTTGCGGAACTCGGCGACGAGCCACGCACGCAACTCGTCGAACCGCGCCGCCGCACCGAACAAGCGGCGCACGACGAGCTGTGGCGCGACCGTTCCGTTCCAGCGGTTCTCCTGCAGGCGGAACGCAACGTCGAAGCGCCCCTCGCGCTGATACGCCTCGAGCCACGACCCGAGCCCAAACGCAATCGCGCTTCCCGCATCGCGGCCCTCGCGGCGCACGCGGAAGCGCAGGTGCTTGCCCTCCCCTACTGTGCCGAGCTCCCCGAGCTCGCAGCCGGGCGCGAGCAACGTCACCTCGGGGTTCCCGAGCCCGAACGGCGCGAGCCGCGCAAGCTCGTGACACAACTCGAGCGTGAGCGTCGTGCCGCGCGGGACAACCGCGTCGACGTGCGTCACCGGCCGCAAGTCCTCCTCGTCGAGCACCCCCGCTGCATGCTCCGCAAACAACGCCGCAAACGCCGGCACGTTCTCAGGGGCGATCGACAGGCCGGCCGCGGCCCGATGCCCTCCCCACCGCCCGAGCAGCGACGAGCACGCGGCGAGCGCGCCGTGCAGGTCAAACGACGGAACCGAGCGCCCCGAGCCTTTCCAGTCCCCCTCCGTTCCTGCGAGCAGCACGACGGGACGGTTGAACCGCTCGACGAGCCGCGACGCGACGATGCCGATCACCCCCTCGTGCCAGCCCTCGCCCGCGACGACGTACGCGCGGCGCGCTCGCAACTCGGGCGTCCACTCTTCGACCTGTTGCGCGGCCTCACGGAAGATGCGCGCCTCGACCGCCTGCCGCTCGCGGTTCAGCTCCTCGAGCTCGTTCGCGAGCCGCCGCGCCTCGTCGGCATCGTCGGTCAGCAGCAGCTCGAGCGCCGCGCGCGGATGTCCAAGCCGCCCGGCGGCGTTGATCCGCGGCCCGAGGCGGAACCCGCACGCGCCGGCGTCGACCGTCGCCGGGTCGACACCCGCTGCGCGCATCAGCGCCTGGAGCCCGGGCTTCTGTGTCCGCGCGAGCGCGCGCAAGCCGGCGAGCGCAAGTGCGCGGTTCTCGTCGACAAGCGGCACGACGTCCGCGATCGTTGCGAGCGCGACAAGATCGAGATGGCGCCGCGGGACATCCGAGTCGGCGCCGAAAAGCGCCTGGCCGAGCTTGTAGACGACTCCGGTGCCGCACAACTCGGGGAACGGATACTTGGACGGCCGCGTCGCGACGACGGGACAGTCCGGCAGCTCGTCGGCCGGACGGTGATGGTCGGTGACGATCACCTCGAGCCCGCGCCCACGCGCCTCGGCGACCTCTGCGACCGCGGTGATCCCGCAGTCGACGGTGAGCACGAGGCCGCAGCCGTCGTCCGCAAGCCGGCCGAGCGTCGCCGCGGACACGCCGTAGCCCTCATCGAACCGTGACGGCAAGTGCCACTCGACGTCGGCGCCCAGCTCGCGCAAGAGCAAAACGGCGAGCGTCGTCGCCGCGATGCCGTCGACGTCATAGTCGCCGTGCACGCAGATGCGCCGTCCGTCGGCCACCGCCGCGCGGATGCGCTCGCAGGCGAGCTGCATGTCGCCGAGAAGGAACGGGTCGTGCCCCGGGTCGGCGCCGTCGAGGAACGCCCGAGCTTCCTCGGGGTCGCCGATCCCGCGCCGGACGAGGACGCTTGCCGTCAACTCGCTGATGCCGAGCTCCTGGGCGAGCTCGGCGGACTCCCGGTGCGGGCACGGACGGAGTGTCCAGGTGCCCTCCTGCATCGTGCAAGCACCGTACGGAGGGCGCCGGACGGACATACTCCGACCCCGTGAAAGACCTGTTCCTTCTCGACCCCGACGTCGTCTTTCTGAACCATGGCTCGTTCGGCGCCTGCCCGCGGCCCGTCTTCGAGTCCTACCAGGCGTGGCAGCGGGAGCTCGAGCGCGAGCCGGTGCAGTTCATCACGGCCCGCCTGACCGAGCTGCTCGCCGAGGCCCGCGCGGCACTCGGCGCCTACGTCGGCGCCGAGGCAGACGACCTCACCTTCGTCCCGAACGCGACGACCGCCGTGAACATCGCTACGCGGGCTCTGCACCTGCAGCCGGGCGACGAGGTGCTCGCGACGAACCTCGAGTACGGCGCATGCGACCTGACGTGGGAGCACGAGTGTGCGAAAGCCGGCGCGCGCTACGTCCGCGTGCCCACCGACGAACTGCTCGACCACCGCACCGAGCGCACACGAGCTGTCTACCTCTCGCATATCACCTCCGAGACCGCGCTCCTACTTCCCGCCGAGCACATCGTCCAGGAGGCGCGCGCGCAGGGACTCACGACGATTGTCGACGGCGCGCACGCCGTCGCGCAGGTCGACCTCGATCTCACTGCGCTCGGCGCCGACTTCTACGCGGGCAACTGCCACAAATGGCTCTGCTCGCCGAAGGGTGCGGGCTTCCTCCACACATCACCCGCCTGGCAGGACCACGTCGACGGCACGATCACGAGCTGGGGCTACGAGGAGCCGGCGACGTTCATCACGCGCACGCAGCGGCAGGGCACACGGGACAGCGCCGCCTATCTCGCCGTCCCTGACGCGATCGACTTCGTCCGAGAGCACAACACGCGGGACCGCTGCATCGAGCTCGCGCGCCGCGCGCGGAGGTCGCTCTGCGAGCTCCTCGGCACGGAGCCGATCGCGCCGGAGGAGCAGGTTCTGCAGATGGCAAGCGTTCGGATTCCGTACCACGACCCGGACTTGCAGAAGCGCCTCTTCGCGGACCACGGCGTCGAGATCCCGGTCAGCGACGACATGCTGCTGCGCATCTCGCTTGCGATGTACAACACGGAAGAGGACGTCGAGCGGTTGCTCAACGCCCTCTCCGTCTCGCTTAGAAGTGCCCGCAGCCCTGCGTGACCGCCAGGCTGACGAGCGGGCGGAGCTCCGCGCCGTTCTTCAGCGCGCCCATCGTGGTCTTCACGGGGTTGAAGAAGCCGACGCCCGAGACGTTGGCGGTCGCGCCGAGCATCTGCCAGTCGTTGGTCGGTGCCGGGCACCCGCTGAGGAAGTTGTTGCGGGCCGTGAGCATCTGTCCACGACCGCGTGCTCCCGTCGGCAAGCAGGACGCATCCTCCAGATACGCGTTCATGTACGTCTGCGTCGAGACGTCGAAGAGCTCGAGGACGATCTCACCGTTCGACGCGATGCGGTAGCGCTCGACGATCGTCTTCGAGAGCGACCAGACATGCTTCTGGAACGAGTTGCTCCGCGCGGTCGTGATCTTCGCCGGCGCGGTCAGCTTGGCGACGTCGGGAATCGTGGTGGCGGTAGGCGCCCACGTCACCGACTTCTTGGCGGCGTCGCTAAGCGTCATCAGCTTCCAGAGCGTCCCGCCGCATTGCGGACCGGGTGCGGCCACGCGGGCGCCGGCGGGTAGTGCGGTTGCGGCGGTGATCGTGGCGGCGATCGCCGCGGCTGCAAGGACGAATCGCATTCTCGGACCTCCGAGGTTCTCTCGTGACAGGCGCAGCTAACGGAGGAGATCATCGGCTGTCCGCCGGACGGACAACACGCTCAAAGGAGTTACCCCTCCTTCGGCAGCTTCACGCCGAGAATGCTAAGCAGGACGAGCAGCCCGATGCCGGCGATCCAGAGCGCGAGCACAAGCTTCGGCCTGCGCGTTTCGCGGAGCTGCTGGTAGGCGACCTTGCCCCAGAGGATAAGTAGGCCCGCGAGCGCCGCAGCCGCAACGACAAGCACGGGCGCGAGATACGCGGCACGTTCAAGCGGCCACCCAAGTGCCCATGCCGTCGAGGCAACGAGCACGGCGACGACCACCGCTGCCGCCGAGATCTGGATCGTGCGCACGACCCCAGGGTACGCTTGCCGCGTGGACGAAGCCGGCAACTACGACTCCGGCGACGACTACGTCGTCGAGTACACGCGGTACCGCTTCAGCTTCAACGCACTGGACTTCGAGGAGCGCGTGACGGCAGCCGCCGTCAAGCTCGGCCTCGTTGGAGGCAACGAGCTCGACGACGACGAGACGGCCGACCTGGTCGAGCTTGTCGAGTGCGACGGAATCCAAGAGCCGCGCTCGCAACTCGGCCGGTATCTCATTCGGCGGTGGGACGAGCTCTCCCTCGTTGACGGCGAGTCGCTCGTCTACTGGCTGAAGCGCGTCGTTTTCCGCGGCGCGTGGCTCGACCACCGCGTGAAGGAGGGCAAGCTCGAGGTCGGCTTCGACGAGGAGTCGTCCGAATTCGCCTACCACGACCCGCAGGGCGGCCGCGCCCTGCTCGAGCTCCTGCCCACGCCGAGCTGGCACGAGCTCCAATACCGGCCGTGAGACCCGTTCCGCGCTGGTACGCGGCCGCGGGGCCGGCATATCTCGCCGGGCTTCTCGCGGTCGACACGCAAGTCGGGCTGCGCTGGCAGTACGTCCTCGGAGCTGTGACGTGGCTCGTCCTGCTCGCGGCATTGCGCCCGTTGCCCGGGCTCGCGCGTGCGCAGGCACTCGGCGTCGTCGCGTTCGCAACCGTCGGCGAAGTCACGGGCTCGCTGATCTGGGGCGTCTATCACTACCGGCTGCACAATCTGCCCCTCTTCATCCCGCCTGCGCACGGGATCGTCTATCTCAGCGGGCTCGCGCTCGCCGCACTCATGCGCGAGCGGGTCGTCGTCGCTGCGGCAGCCGTCGGCGCCGTCGTCTGGGGGCTCGCGGGCTTGACGGTCCTGCCGCGCCTCGACATCGCCGGCGCCTTCGGCGTGCCGCTGCTCTGCATCTTCCTCTGGCGCTCGCGGTCGCGTGCGGTGTACGCGGGCGTGTTCCTCGTCGTTGCTGCGCTCGAGCTGTACGGCACGTCGATCGGCGTCTGGCGCTGGGCGCGCGACTTGCCCGGCCTCGGTATTCCCGACGGCAATCCGCCGAGCGGCGTCGCGAGCGGCTACGTCTGGTTCGACCTGATGGCGCTCCTGATCGCACCGTGGCTCGTCAGCGCGACGCGTATGCTTCGCCGCGCGCGGCGATGGAGCCCGCCCTCAACCGCCGAGACCGGCTGATGGCTCCTGCGAAGACAAGGAGTCATGCATGCCCGTCATCGTCGGCGTCGCGCTCGGCGGCGCACTCGGATCCTCTGCGCGCTACGCGCTCGACCGTCTGATCGAGCGTTCGAGCTCTGCGGTCTTCCCGCTGAGCACGTTCACGATCAACATCACCGGCTGTTTCGTCATCGGGGTGGTCTCGGCGGCGCTCGTCGACCGCCACCACCTGCCCGCGTGGATCAGGGTCGGCCTCGTCGTCGGAGTCGTCGGCGGCTACACGACGTTCTCGACCTTCGCCCAGGAGGCGCTCGACCTGGGTGAGATCCATCACGTGCTCGTGGCAGCGGCCTACGTCCTCGCAAGCGTTGCGATCGGGATCACCGCGGCCTACGTGGGCGGTGTCGTCGGGCGGCGCTTCTGACCACTTCTTAGATTCGGCTCAGCCAGTTCTTAGGCGCGGCTGGTTCCATCGAACGCATGAAAGAGGAGGTCGCTGAGAGAAGCCGTCCGGTGCTGTAGGCCCGTCCTGCGGAGCCCACCGTCACGGCCGGACCAGGCGACGCGCGCTGCGAACCGTCACACGCCGCGTGCACCCACGGCCTCGAGTGCGGGGTGGGCCTGGGATCGCTCCCAGGCCCACCTACTCAGAAGAGCTTCGCCTTGTCGGCCGCGGCGTCGATGTGCACGCGGCCGAGCGTCGTGATCGTGCGGCCGCGCGGCGTGCGCTGGATGTAGCCGAGCTGCAGGAGATACGGCTCGTAGACGTCCTCGATCGTCTCCTGCTCCTCGCCGAGCGATGCCGCGAGCGTCGACAGGCCGACAGGGCCGCCGTCGAACTTCACCGCGATCGTGCGCAGGAGCTCGCGCGCCTCACGGTCGAGGCCTTGTTCGTCGATCTCGAGCAGGACGAGGGCTTCGCGAGCGATGTCGTTCGTGACCGCGCCGCGATGGCGTACCTCGGCGACGTCGCGCACGCGGCGCAGGATGCGGTTCGCGATCCTCGGCGTGCCGCGCGCGCGCCTGGCGATCTCCTCGGCGGCATCGGTTGCGATCTCGACACCGAGAATGCGCGCGGAGCGGTGGACAATCGACCCAAGCTCGTCGTCTTCGTAGTAGTCGAGCCGAAACGTGAGCCCGAAGCGGTCGCGGAGCGGTGTCGTGAGCAGTCCTGTGCGCGTGGTCGCGCCCACAAGCGTGAACGGCGGCAGGTCGAGCGTGAGCGTGCGCGCCGCAGCGCCCTCCCCCATGACGATGTCGATGCGGAAATCCTCGAGCGCCGGGTAGAGGATCTCCTCCGCTGTACGGCTCATGCGGTGGATCTCGTCGACGAAGAGGACGTCGCGGGGCTCGAGCGACGTGAGGATCGCCGCGATGTCCTTCTTCTCGACGGCGGGGCCGGCGATCGTGCGCAGCCCAACGCCGAGCTCCTCGCGGACAATGTGCGCGAGCGACGTCTTGCCGAGGCCCGGCGGTCCGGCGAGCAGGACGTGGTCGAGCGCCTCGCCGCGCGCCTTCGCCGCGATCAGCGCGATTTCGAGCTGCTCCTTGACGCGCTCCTGGCCGACGAACTCGTCGAGCCGGCGCGGGCGAAGCGAGCGCTCGACATCCTCGTCGTCGTCGTGCAGGACCGGTGCAACGAACGAGCTCATGCGGCTCTCCTGAGAGCCTGCCGGACACGTTCCTCGGGCGATGCGTCACGGTCGGTGGTCGCGAGCGCGCGCTCTGCGTCGGCGACCGAATAGCCAAGCTCGACGAGTGCATCGCGCGCGACGACGTGGTCGTCGACGTCGTCGCCAGCGTCAACCGGCGCGACGACGACCGACGCCATCTTCTCCTTCAGCTCGAGCACGATCCGCTCGGCCGTCTTCTTGCCGATGCCGGGGATCGCGGTGAACCGGGCAGCGTCCTCGCGCACGATCGCGCGGCGGAGCTCGTCGGCAGGCGAGCCGCTGACGATCGCGAGTGCGACCTTCGGGCCGACGCCGTTCACCGAGAGCAGCTGGACGAACAGGTCGCGTTCGGCGCGCTCGGCGAAGCCGTAGAGCTGGAGCGCGTCCTCGCGGACGTGGAGATACGTCTCGACCGTGATCTCGTCGGCGTTGTCGGCCTTGCGCACGGCGCTCGGCGTCGCGGCGACGAGATAGCCGACGCCGCCTACGTCGAGTACGAGACCCTCCGGTGTCGAGGCGACCGGCTTCCCGCGTAGTCTCGCGATCATCCGGCGAGCCTCAGCAGCGGAGGCGCGAGCGCGTGGCAGATCGCGACGGCGAGCGCATCGGCTGCATGGTTCGGCGTCGGAAGCGCCGGCAGCGCGAGGATCGCCTTCACCATCCGCTGCACCTGTGCCTTCTCAGCACGGCCGTAGCCGCAGACGGCCTGCTTGACCCGCGCCGGCGCGTACTCCGTGCATTCAATGCCCGCGAGCGCGGCCGCGACGAGCACGGCGCCGCGTGCCTGCCCGACGGAGAGCGCGGTGCGGGCGTCGACGCCGACGAAGGACTCCTCGAGGGCGACCGCATCCGGCTCGTGCTCCGCGACGAGACCCGCCACTCCCTCGAAGATCGTCCTCAAGCGCAGCTCCAGGCGCTCGGCGGCCGGTGTCGACCACGAGCCGTGGCCGATGGCCTTGAGGCGGCCGCCGTTTTCTTGGA
>DASXKX010000015.1:0-238321 GCA_036496545.1 Gaiellaceae bacterium
CGACGCCGGCGGCACGCCGGCCGCGACGTTCACGACGTACACCGACGTCGCGGTCTTCACGCGAACGCCGCCACAGCCGCTGCCGGAGCAGCCGTCTGCGCTCTTCGTGGGCGTGCTCGAGCGCTACAAGAACATCGCCGGCGTCGCCGACGCGTGGCGGCGTGCGGCAGCCCAGGTGCCCGACGCGCGGTTTCGCCTTGTCGGCGATGGTCGCGAGACGGATGTCGTGGCGCGACTTGTCACCGATGTCCCCGGCCGCACCGAGTGGACGCGGCGGCTGAGGCCGGACGAGATCGCGCAGGCGCTGGACGACTCGACCGTCCTCCTGCTGCCGTCGTTCTCCGAGGGGCTGCCGCGGGTCGCGATGGAGGCGTTCGCGCGCGGCCGCCCGGTGATCGGCGCGCGCGCGGGCGGCATCCCCGACATCGTCGAGGACGGCGTGAACGGGCTGCTCGTCGATCCCCACGACGCCGGTTCGATCGCCGCCGCGCTCGTGCGCATCCTCTCCGATTGCGAGCTTGCCGAGCGGCTCGCGGCCGGCGCCGCTGCGAGCGCGCAGCAGTGGCTGCAGCCACCCGAGGTCTATGCCCGTCGCATGCGAGAGCTCGTCGAGGGCCTCCTGTGACGAAGCTCGTGTTCATCACGCAGCGCGTCGATCCCGATCATCCGGTGCTCGCTGCGGCCGTGCCGAAGATCACCGCGCTCGCGCAGCGCGTCGACGAGGTTGTCGTGTTCGCGCTCGGGGCGACACCCGGCGTGCTGCCGGGCAACTGCCGTGTCCGGACGTTCGGCGCGCCGACGAGGCTGCTGCGCGGCCTGCGGTTCGCGCAGGCGCTCGCAGCGGAGCTGGTGCGCGGGCGGCCGACGGCGCTGTTCGCGCACATGTCCCCGATCTACGCCGTGCTCGCTGCGCCCGTCGTTCGTCCGCTCGGCGTGCGCGTGTTTCTCTGGTACACGCAGGTGCGTACGAACCCGCTGCTCGAGCGCGCCGTCGGGCTGGCGGATGCCGTGTTCACGACAGACGAGCGGAGCTTCCCCTTCTCGTCGCCGAAGGTGCACGCGATCGGCCACGGGATCGACGTGTCGCGCTTCGAGTGCAATGTGCCGCCGGGTCGGCAGCGGCTGCGCTTGCTCGCGCTCGGCCGGTACTCGCAGATCAAGTGCTACCCCGAGCTGATCGCAGCCGTTGCGAAGCTCGACGCCGAGCTCGTCATCCATGGTTCGACCGAAACCGACGCCGAGCGCGCGCATCTGCCGGAGGTCGAGCGGCTCGCCGCAGCGGTCGGCGACCGCGTCGTGGTGGCCGGCGCGGTACCGCCGGCCGAGGTGCCGGCGCTCCTCGCCGACGCAGACGCGCTTGTGAGCGGGACGCGCGGCGGCGCGGACAAGGTCGTGCTCGAGGCGGGCGCCGCGTGCGTGCCCGCGTTCTCGCCGGCGCCGGCGTTCGCCGAGCTCCTGCCGCCGCCGCTGCACTGGGAGCACGATCTCGCAGGCGCACTCGAGCAGTTCATGGCGCTCACGCCCGCGGAGCGCAACATGCTCGGGCGCGAGCTGTCGGCGCGTGTGCGTGAGCGGCATTCGCTCGACCGGTGGGCCGACCAGATCGTCGAGGCGGCGAAGCGTTGAAGCCGCGCGTGCTTTTCGTCTCGCGCGAGCGCTTCCGGCTGCCGCTCGACGGCGCGCAGAAGCGGAAGTGGGATGCCGTCGGAGACGTCGTCGACCACCGCGTGCTGGCCGCTGCGCCTGCCGGCTATCCGACCGGCGACGACCACTTCCATCTCGTCAGCCCGGCACCGGCAATCGACGGGCCGCTCTTCTACGCACTCCTGCCGTGGCGGATTGCGCGCGAGTTGCGCAGCTTCCGCCCACAGGCCGCGCTCGTGCAGGGCGTGCACGAGACGGCTGCCTTTCTGACCGCGAGGCGTCTCTCGGGCGTGCACACGAAGGTGATTCTCGACGTGCAGGGCGACTGGAACGAGGCGACGCGGCTCTACGGCTCGCCGTTTCGCCGCTTGCTGAATCCGGTGAACGATGCGGCGGCTCCGCTCGCGGTGCGCGGTGCCGACGCCGTGCGAACCGTGTCGACACAGACGACCGGGCTCGTGCGTTCCCTCGGCGTCGAGCCGGCGGCGGTCTTTCCGTCGTATGTCGATGCAGAGGCTTTTCTCGTCCGGCCGCCGGCACCGCTGCCTGACCGGCCGCGCGCGCTCTTCGTCGGCGTGCTCGAGCGGTACAAGGCCTTCGACACGCTGAGCGAGGCGTGGCGGCGCGCGGCGCGACAGGTACCGGAGGCGATCCTGCGCATCGTCGGTGACGGAACGATGCGCGAGCACGCCGAGCAGCTCGTCGCCGATCTACCGGAGCAGACGGAATGGTCGCGGCGGCTCAGCGCAGAGGAGGTCGCTGCGGCGATGGACGACGCCTGGCTCGTGTGCCTGCCGTCGCGGTCGGAGGGCCTTCCTCGCGTCGCGCTCGAAGCGGCGTGCCGCGGGCGTGCGATCGTCGGCGGGAACCGCGCCGGCATCCCGGACGTCGTGCGTGACGACGAGAACGGGCTCCTCGTCGATCCCGATGATGCCGACGCGCTTGCGATGGCACTCGTCCGGATTCTGGGCAACCAAGCAACAGCTGCGCGGCTCGGTGCCGCGGCACGCCTGACCGGGGAGGAGTGGGGGATCACGCCGGGCGAATATGCGGTCAAAGTGCGCGCACTCGTGGACGCCGTCCTCGCTGGATAACCTGCTCACGTGCGCGAGCAGATCAAGCAGCTGCTGAAGAACTCCGTCTACCGGGCGATCGGTGAGACGGCGAGCGGCATGGGCGTCGTCAACGGCGACGGCCGCAGCCTGCGCGTTCTGATGTACCACAAGGTGAACGACATCCCGGGAAACCGGATGTCGATGCCGGTGTCGCTGTTCGACGAGCAGATGGCGCAGCTGCGAGAGCTCGGCTACATCGTCGTCGATCTCGAAGCGGTGCTCGCGCACTACGCCGAGGGGAAGCCGCTGCCGATGGGCGCCGTGCTGATCACGTTCGACGACGGCTATCGCGACAATCTCGAGAAGGCGGCGCCGGTGCTCCAGAAGCACGGCTATCCCGCGGTACAGTTCGTGCCGCTCGCGTACGTCGGCGACCGTCAGCCCCTGCCGCACGAAGAGCATCTCGCCGCCCACGGCGTGCTCAACCCGACGGTGGACTGGGCGGAGCTCGACGAGCTGCAGCGCATGGGCGTGCGCATCGAGTCGCACGGGATCAGCCACCGTCCGCTCGCCGACCTCGAGCTCGACGAGGCGGCGCGCGAGATCGCGATCTCGAAGCTGCGCCTCGAGGAGCAGCTCGGCCGTCCAGTGCGGGCGTTCTCGTACGTGAAGGGATCGGAGGCGCACTACAAACCGGTGCACCTGAGCCTCGTTCGGCAGGCGGGGTACGACGTCGCGTTCACCGCGGTGTCGGGAGCGAACTCGCCCTCGAGCGATCCGCTGGAGCTTCGGCGCTACAACGTCGAGCCGTACTCGGCGCGCACGTTCGAGCTCGTGCTCGCAGGTGCGTGTGATCTCATCGCGGTGAAGGACACGGTCACCGGCACCCGCGCCCGGCGCGCGTTCAACGCGGCGCTCGGCACAAGCTCAAAGTGATCGTCGACGCCTCCGGGCGTGACGAGTTTCTCGCGCTCATGCAGGAGACGTACGGCTCGGCGATGTCGGCGGCCGAATTCGACTGGTGGTTCGACCGCAATCCCGCGGGACCGCGGATTCTCAACGCCGCACGCGAGGACGATGGGACGGCGCTCGGGGTGCTCGCGATGTCGTTCGCCGGGATGAGCCAGGGGCTCGCGGCGTTCGCCGTCCATGCGGTGACGACCCCGGCTGCTCGCGGCCGGGGAGTCTTCTCGACGCTCGAGCTGCACAACGAGGAGGAAGCGGCTGCGGCTGGTGCGGGGTGGGCGCTCGGCTTCACGAACCCGATGGCGGGGCCGATTCTCGTCGGCAAGCTCGCTTGGGAGGACGTGACGTCGCTGCGCATCTGGGCGCGGCCGAAGCGGTTGTGGCCGCGACGCGTCGGAAGCGTGGAGGCGAGCGCGATCGACGCGCGGCCGCGTTCGCTGCCCGCGCATCACCTGGTGCGAGACGGGGCGTACCTCGACTGGCGCTACCGCGACTCGCCGCGGCCGTACGCCCAGGTCGACGACGTGATCGTGACGCAGTCCGTGTGGCACGGCCTGTCGGCCGCGATCGTGTGCGAGCACGGGCACGGGTTGCGCGGCGCGTTGAGGCATGTCGACGCCGACGTCGCCGTCGCGCTCGTCAATCCCGGCGAGGAGCGGCGGTTCCTCGCGGCGGGCTTCGTCCCGACGCCGAGGACGATCCGCTTCATCGGCAAGCGGCTGACGGACGATGCGCCGGAGCTGCCGAAGCGGCGGGATGCCTGGCACTTCACTTTGGGAGATCTCGATTTCTTCTGAGACCGGCCACAACAGCGGTGTCAGACACCGCTTCGCGGAGTCAGAAACCTGGAACGCCTGATCTTCGCGACGCAGAAGCTCGATCCAGGCGATCCGGTGCTCGCCGCGACGGTGCCGATGGTGCGCGCCTTGGCGGAGCGCGTCGACGAGCTCGTCGTGCTCTGCGACGCCGCTTCGCCGGAGGCGATCCCGCGGAACGCGCGCGTGCACGCGTTCGGGAGCGCGACGCAGCTGCAGCGCGGCGCGCGGTTCGAGGCGGCGCTCGCGCGGGAGCTCAGACCGCGCCCGATCGGCGTCGTCGCACACATGGTCCCGCTCTATGCCGTGATCGCCGCGCCGCTCGTGCGGCCGCTCCGCATCCCGCTCGTGCTGTGGTACACGCACTGGAAGGCGCACGCGGTCGTGCGCGCGGCTGAGAAAGTCTGCACCGCGGTCGTGTCGGTCGACACGCGCTCGTTCCCGTTCCCGTCGCGCAAGGTGCACGCGCTCGGGCACGGCATCGACGTCGGCGAGTTCGCGTGCACTGAGGAGCCGCCGCCGCCGACGCGCGCGCTCGTGCTCGGCCGCTACTCGCCGGCGAAGGGGCTCGAGACGATCCTGCGCGGTGCGGCGCTCGCAGGCGTGCACGTCGAGGCGCACGGCTCCGACGAGACGTTCGAGGAGTACAGGCGCCGCCTCGACCCGGATGGCGCCGAGCTCGGCGGCCCGGTCCCACGCGCCGAGGTACCCGCGCTCTTCGCGCGCAGCCATGTGCTGATCAACAACATGCGCGCCGGCGCGCCGGACAAGGTCGTCTACGAGGCGGCCGCTTCGTGCCTGCCGGTGCTCGCCTCGAATCCCGTCTTCGACGACCTGCTGCCGCCGGAGCTTCGCTTTCACCGCGACGACCCCGAGAGCCTTGCGCAGCGTCTTAAGGAACTCGACACGAGACGTCGCCCCGAGCTGCGCGAGGCGGTCGTTCGCAACCACTCGGTCGGCCACTGGGCCGACGGCCTCCTCGCTACCGTTCGTCGCCGATGAAGCCGGGACTCATCCTCCACCTGCAGAAGGTCGCGGGCATCTCCGGCTCGGAGGCGCACCTGCTGTCGCTCCTGCCGCATCTGCGACAGCGCGGCTGGGACGTCCGCATGCTGATGCTGCACGAGAACGAGCCCGGCGCGTGGGACTTCGCACGCGAGCTGCGCGCCCGCGGCGTGCCGCTCGATGCGATCCCGATCCGCGCCGACTTCGATCCGATCACGTTCATTCGTCTCGTCGGCCACCTGATTCGCAGGCGGCCGGCGCTGCTCCACACGCATCTCTTCCACGCCGACGCGTACGGTCTGCTGGCCGGCACGGTTGCACGTGTGCCATTGCGCTTCTCGACCAAGCACGGCTTCAACGAGTTCCGCGAGGCGCCGTACTTCGGCCTCGTCGACCGCGCGTTCGCGAGCCTCGCACACACGCACATCGCGATCTCTCGCGGCCTCGCGCATTACCTGAACGAGGTCGAGGGCTTCGACGACGAGAGCTTCGAGATCGTCCACTACGGGATCGACCCGAACGGCGAGCCGAAGTCGTACGCGGGCGTCGTGCCGCGGCTGCTGTGCGTCGGCCGGCTGATCCCGATCAAGGGCCACATCGTCTTGCTGCGCGCGTTCGCCGAGGCGCGACGACAGCTTCCGGAGCTCGAGCTCGAGATCGCCGGCCGCGGGCCGCTCGAACCGGCGCTGAAGGCGCTCGCCCTGGAGCTCGACCTTGGAGATTCCGTGCGCTTTCTCGGCCACGTGTCGCCGATTCAGGCTGCGATCGAGCGTGCAGCCGTCGTCGTCGTCCCGTCGATGGGCGAGGGCTTC
The DNA here is from genome assembly GCA_036496545.1 of Gaiellaceae bacterium. Lineage (GTDB taxonomy): Bacteria > Actinomycetota > Thermoleophilia > Gaiellales > Gaiellaceae > Palsa-739. The sequence goes on from DASXKX010000015.1 coordinate 6,298, forward strand.
GGCATGGTCGCGCTCGAGTCGATGGAGCGCTCGCGCCCGGTGATCGCAGCCGCGATCGGCGGCCTCGGCGAGCTCGTCCGCGACGGTGAGACCGGTGTGCTCGTCCCGCCGGGCGAGGCCGATCCGCTGCGCGACGCGATCCTGCGTGTCGCGGGCGACCTCGACCTCGCACGGAGCATGGGCGAGGCCGGCCGCCGCCGGGCGCTGTCGCGCTTCCTGCAGAGCTTCTGCACGGAGCGGACCGAGCTGCTCTACGAGGGCGCGCTCGCGAGATCCGCGTAGAGGGCGGCCGTTAGGTCGGCCATCCGCGCGACCGAGAACTCCTGCCGTGCCCGGGCGACGCCCGCGGCGCCGAGCTCGGGCCGCTCGAGCGCGGCCGCGATTCCGCGCGCGAACGCCGTCGAGTCGTCCGGCGGCACGAGAAGCCCCGTCTCGTCGTTCACGACGAGCTCGGGAAGCGAGCTGACGTTCGACGCGACCACCGGCAGGCCCGCGAGCATCGCTTCGAGCACGCCGAGGCCGAAGCCTTCCCAGCGTGCGGGGTGGATAAAGACGCGCGCGCGCCGAAGCCACGACGCCACGTCCGGGACGCGGCCGGGAAGGAAGACGCGCTGCTCGACGCCGAGATCGCGGGCGACGCGCTCGAGCCCGCCGCGCTCCGGCCCTTCGCCGAGGACGACGAGAACCGTGTCGGCGGGCAGCTCGGTTAGTGCACGGATCGCGACGTCGACGCCTTTCTGCTCCGTGAGACGCGAGACGGCGAGCAGGACACGCGCATCGTGCGGTACGTCATCCGGCGGGTTGTCCCCCCATGCGGCGGGAAGGCCGTCGAGCCCGTAGTGGATTGTCTGCACCTTCGCTTCGGGCACGCCGACGCGCTCGATCGTGAACTCGCGCAGCGCGTCCGTGATCGCGACCACGCGGTCGGCGAGCTTCGCAAGGCCGCGCTCGACGTAGCGAAACGGCCCTGTGCGGAACGGGTCGTCGTTGTGCTTCGTCGTGACGAGGTGCGCGCCGCGGATCCGCGCGGCGAGGCCGCCGTAGAGATCGGCGTGCACGAGATGCGTATGCACGACGTCAGCGCGCAGCGAGCGCACGAGGCGCGCGAAGAGCAACGGATCGACGTCGCGCGGCGAGCGGAGCCGAAGCGCGGGAACGGTGAGCGCGCCGTAGAAGTCCGACGGATCCCACGCGGGATCGTCGAGCCCGACGAACACCGGCTCGATCCCGCGCGCCGCAAGCGCGGGCAGTAGCGCAAGCAGATGCCGCTCGGACCCGCCGATGCCGCGCATGCGATGGACGTGGACGACTCTCATCGGATACGCACACGACGTGCTATCGCCCGCAGTGCTGCGGTCGCGAGCAACGCAAGCAGGAAGTCCCATGCGACTCGGTAGCGCGTCGCGCCGACGAACGCCCATGCCGCTCCGGTCTGGTAGAGCAACAGGAGCAGGGTGAGCACGACGAACGGCCGAGGTGCGACGAAGAGCCCGATCAGCGCGAGCGCGTAGAGCACCCACATGTAGACCGGCTCGATCACTCGCCGGCCGACGTCGAGCTGCGTTCCCTTGCCGGGGCGGTCGGCCGTCTCGAAGACCGTCGGCTGCCACAGGAGCTTCGTCGAGAGTGCGGCGAGCTTGAGCTTCCCGCCCGGATGGTCGCCCCAGTAGTCGAAGGCGAGGTTCTCGTAGAACGTCATCTCGAGGCACTCGTCCGGGTGGAGCACGACCTTGCCGCCGGACGCGTCGTACTTACCCCGCGCTTCCTCCGGTGTCAGGTGGCCCGGCTCCGGCGGCCGCGGCGAGTTCGACGGCACGTCGTCGATCCACCTCCCGTGCGAGAGCAGCGTGTACGTCAGCGGATTGTTCGCCTTCCACATCGCGCGGCCGTCCGTCGTCATCGCGAAGCAGCCCACGTTCACATCGTTCCGGATCAGCCAGGGCAACACCGTCACGGTCGCGCCCGCGAGCACGACGCCGCAAACAATCGCGGTCGCCCGAACACGCGGCAGGCGAAACGCGAGATAGACCACGCAGAGCAGCGGTATGAAGACGAGCCGCGTGTTGCCGAGCATCGACAGCCCCGTGATCACGCCGAGCAGCGCGCCGCGCCGCCAGGTCGGGCGGTCGGCGACTGCGAGCGTGACGAGCACGAGCGCCGCCGAGCAGAGCTGGTCGACGATCTCGCGGTTCACGTGCATGTCGTGCCAGATGAGGTACGGGTTCACCGTGGCGATCACGGCGGCGAGGAGTCCCCAGGTCGTGCCAAAGAGCCGGCGGCCGATCTCGTAGACCAGCCATGCGGTCACGATCGCGAGTGCGAGCTGGGAGAAGCCGACCGACTGCCACGTGCGTCCGGCGAGCCAGTAGACGGGGATCAGGAACCAGCCGTAGAGCGGCTGCGTATAGGCCGAGGGCTCGCCCGGGATGAGGCCGTACGTCCCGTGCGCGACGAACACCTGCGCGAAGACGTCGCTCTTCTCCGTGTTCGCGGTGAGAATCAACGTGCGCTCGTGCAGCAACACTGCGAGGCGCGGGATCGCGCATGCGAGCGCAGCGATGCCGTAGGCGGTCGCGCGGGACGGCGCATAGAGTCCGCGGAGCCGCCGCATATGCGCCCAAGTGTGCCTACCGCATCAGTCGCGATCGTCTCCTGTCATGTCGAGCAGCCGTTGCACGACGACGCGTGGGAGCGCTTCCTGGACCTGCGGCGGCGACGTCCGGGCGGCTTTGATCTGATTGCGCTCATCCGGCCTCCCGACACGGCGTTCGGCGAGGACACGGGCCGCTGGCTCGAGCGCGTGCGGCGCGTGGCGGACGAGCTGCCGCTCGGCCTCCACACGCACTGGACGAGCCCGTCGAGCGCCCGCCCGACGAGCGGCGATCCCGCTGCGCGCGTGCGCCGCGAGACGGAATGGATGCGCGAGCAGGGACTCGAGCCGCGGTTCTTCTGCGGGGGAGGCTGGTACTCCGACGATGCCGTCGAGCGCGCGGTGCACGAGCTCGGGCTCGTCGACTGCACGCCGCGCGACGGGCTACCGCGAGCCGGCGTGTTGCCGACGACGCACTCGCTCGGCCGGCTCGCGCGCACGGTGTGGCGGTCGCTGCCACCGTACGTCCACGCGTACTGCCACGACTACGACCTGCTCGACGCGCGCCGCCGCCGCGCGTTCGTCACGGCGCTGACGGTGCTTGGACGGCGGCGCCCGCCCGGCGACGCTCTCGCACTCGCGCGGTGATCGCCACGAGCGCGGCCGCGGCCAACAGCCCGGTCAGGAAGTCCCACGGCGCGCGGTAGCGCGTCTCGCCGACGAATGCCATCGCGACCACCGTCTGATACGCGAGTAGCAGGACCGCAAGCGCGGCATAGAACCGCGGCACGAAGAAGAGCCCGATCACGCCGAGGATGTAGAGCGGGATCATGAAGGTCGGCTCGCCGTACCGCCGGATCGTGTCGAGCCACGTGCCGGCGCCCGGCCGCCCGCGCGTCTCGACGACCGACGGCTGCCACAGCCACTGAGCGTCCAGCGCCACGAGCCGCGCCTTCTCGCCGGGATGGTGGATCCAGAAGTGGACGACCTTGTGCTCGAATTCGGTCATCTGCGCGCACTCGTTGTACGGGAGGATCACCCCGGTCTTCTCCCAGTGCTCGAAGACGTCCTGCGGCGTCGGCGGGAACGACTTCGGCTGCGGCACGTGGTCGATCCAGCCGCCGTGCTTCAGCGTCGCATACGTGTTGACGTTGTTCGCCTTCCAGAGAGCACGTGCATCGGTCGTCACCGCAAAGCAGCCGACGCTGGCCTTGTTCCGCACGACCCACGGCGAGACGACGACCACCGCCGCAAGGATGATCGCGCCGCACGCGAGCAGCGTGCGCTTCGACACGCCCGAGCGCCAGAGCAGGTACGCGCCGAGCACGAGCGGCAACGCTTCGAGGCGCACGTTGCCGAGCACGCCGAGCCCGATCGCGGCTCCGAGTGGAATCGCGCGGCGCCAGGTGAAGCGCTCGGCGGCATGAAGCGTGAGGTAGACCATCGCTGCCGCGAGGAACTGGTCGAGGATCTCGCGGTTCATGTGGATGTCGTGCCAGATCAGATACGGGTGGAACGCGACGAGTAGGCCGCCGATGATCCCGGCCGCGGGCGAGAGCCAGCGCTGCCCGATCTGCCAGACGACGAGCGTCGTCCCGATCGCGACGAGGATCTGCATGAGCCCGACGGCCTCCCAGGTGCGGCCGAAGATCCAGTAGATCGGGATCAGGAACCAGCCGTAGAGCGGCTGTGTGTCGGCCGACGGGTGGCCGGGGATGAAGCCGTATGTGCCCGACGCGAGGTATGTCTGGGCGAAGTTGTCGCCTTTGTCTTGGAACGCCGCGATGATCGCGCCACGCTCATGAAGCAGCGCGATCAGACGCGGGAGCGCAGTGGCAAGAGCGAGGAGGGCAGCGGCGCGGTACCGGCGCACGGAGCCGGAAGCGTAGCCGAGTACAATTCCACGTTCGTGGTGACCAAGCCCCTCGCCGGCGTCTCGGGCGACGAACCGAGCGACATCCGCCGGGCGCGCGTTCTACCCGTCTCGATCCAACTACGCGCGTTCCTGCGCAGGCTCGCGAGCATCGTCGCGCTCGTCACGATCGACGTCGGTGGACTCGCTGCTGCGCTCTATCTCGCGCTCATCCTGCGCGAGCTCTACTGGGGCGCGCGGCCGATCCTGTGGGGCCTTGCGTGGGAAGCCGAGGGCAAGTGGCTGCCGTTTTTGACGACCGTGACCGTGCTCGTCTTCTGGCGCGCCGGGCTGTACGCGACGCGCGAGCAGCGCGCGGGGTTGGGCCGCATCGTCTCGTCGCTCCTGCTCGTCACCCTGATCACCCTCGCGTTTGCGGTCGGGTCGAGCTACCCGACGACAACGTTCGGTCTCTATGCGACAGGCTTCGTCCTCGCCGTGATCGTCATCGGGTCGTTGCGCGGCGCGTACGAGCTCGTGACGCGTGACGTCTGGCGTCTCGCCGGTGTGCGCCGCCGCGCGATCCTGCTCGGCTCAGGAGAGCGTCTGCTCGATCTCCACCGTGCGCTCGGTGAGGGCCGCGGCGGCATCGACTATGAGTTCCTCGGCGTGTTGAGCGACGACGGCGGCGAGCTCGGGCTGCCGGTGCTCGGGACGGCGTCCGACCTCCGGCACGTGCTCGAGCGCGAGCATCCGGACGAGCTGATCGTGAGCGGTGTCGACGTGCGAGATGACGACCTGCTCGATCTCGTCGGCGACGCCAACCGCGCCGGCGTGAAGGTGCGCGTCGCGCCGACGACGATGGAGCTGCTGACGCAGCGAGCCGACTACGTCCCAGGGCAGGGGGTGCCGCTGTTCGAGCTGCGGCCACCGGTGTTTGCGGGGCTCGACTGGGCGACGAAGCGCGCGTTCGACCTGATCGTGAGCGGCGCGCTCATCGTCTTAGCTGCGCCGTTCTGGGCGATCATCGCGCTCGCGGTGAAGCTCGACTCATCAGGCCCCGTGCTCTACCGCGACCGCCGCATCGGGCTCGGCGAGCGCGAGTTCGGCATGGTCAAGTTCCGCTCGATGTACGTCGACGCCTCGCAACGCCAGGCGGCGCTCGAGGAGGCGAACGAGGCTTCGGGGCCGCTGTTCAAGATCAAGGACGATCCGCGCGTAACACGCGTCGGCCGCGTGCTGCGGCGCTATTCGATCGACGAGCTGCCGCAGCTCCTGAACGTGCTGCGCGGCGAGATGTCGCTGGTCGGCCCGAGGCCGCTGCCGCTGCGCGACTTCGTCCAGCTCGAGGATTGGCATCGCAAGCGGTACCTCGTGTTGCCGGGAATGACCGGGCTCTGGCAGGTGTCCGGTCGCATCGAGCTGACCTTCGACGACCTCGTCCGGCTCGACTTCTACTACCTCGAGAACTGGTCGATCTGGCTCGACATCTCGATTCTCGCGAAGACGCTGCCCGCCGTCGCGGCCCGCCGCGGCGCGTACTAACCGTTCCATCACGGGCCGCCGCCAGACTGCGCGCATGCAGACGTGCGTGATCGTCGTAGCGCATCGAAGCGGCGAGGCATTGACTCGCTGCCTCGACTCCCTCGCGGGCGAGGATGTGATCGTCGTCGACAACGGCGGCGGCGGGCCGGAGATCGAGGCCGCTGCGCTGCGTGCGCGGGTGCTCGCGTCGCCGAACGACGGCTTCGGCGCCGGCTGCAATCTCGGCGCGCAGCACACCGACGCAGACGTGCTCGTGTTCTTGAACCCGGACACGGTCGCGCGGCCGGGTGCCGTCGCGGCGCTCGCGCGCACGCTTGAGGATCCCTCCGTCGGCGTCGTGCAGGCGCGGCTGGTCCTGCTCGACGAGCCGGAGCTCCTGAACTCGAGCGGCAACGTCGTGCATGTGAGCGGGCTCGCCTGGCCGGGCGGCTACCGCGACCGCGCAGACGAGCTCACGGCACCGCGCGAGATCGCGTATGCGAGCGGCGCCGCGTGTGCGGTCCGCGCCGACGTCTTCCGCGAGCTCGGCGGCTTCACCGAAGAGCTGTTCCTCTACCAGGAGGACCTCGAGCTGTGCTGGCGGGCCCGACTGCACGGCCTGCGCGTGCTCGTGACGCCCGAGGCGGACGTGCTGCACGAATACGGCTTCGAGCGCGCGGACAGGCGTAAGGAGTACTTCCTCGAGCGCAACCGGCTCGTGTTCCTCCTGACCGCGTACGCAGGCCGGACACTGTTGCTGCTCGCACCGGTCCTCTTCGCGGTCGAGGTCGGGATCACGCTTCTCGCGCTGCGGCAGGGGTGGCTCCGCGAGAAGGCGGCCGGCTGGTGGTGGCTCGCGCGCAACGGGTCGTGGCTCGGGCGGCGGCGGCGGGCGACTCAGGCGCTGCGGCGCGTCAACGACCGCTCGCTCGCGCCGTTTCTGACGCCGGTGCTCGATCCACGGATGCTCGACCTGCCGGCAGGCGTCTCCGCCGCCAATGCGCTCGTTTCGGCCTGGTGGCGAGGGACCCGCGTCGTCCTCTGACGCTACGCTCAGCCGCGTGAAGCCTGCCGCCACCGGGCCGGTCGCGACCGCGGCGCCGCCCGCGGCCGATCCGAGGCTGCGGGAGCTTCGCCGGGTCGCGATCGTCCCGGCGCTCAACGAAGAGGACGCGATCGCGAGCGTGATCGACGAGATCCGCATGTTCGATCCGGGGCTCGACGTCGTGGTCGTCGACGACGGCTCGACGGATGGGACCGCTCGAGCCGCGCGTGCTCGCGGCGCGCGCGTCCTGCGGCTGCCGTTCAACCTCGGTATCGGCGGCGCCGTCCAGACAGGCTTTCGCTTCGCGTTCGAGCAGGGCTACGACATCGCGGTGCGCGTCGACGGCGACGGCCAGCACGATCCCGCGCAGCTCGGCTTCGTGCTCGAGCCTGTGCTGAGCGGCGACGCCGACATCGCGGTCGGCTCCCGCTTCGCGGGCGACGCCGCCTCCGGCTACCAGTCGTCGCGCCCACGCCGGCTCGGCATCCGGCTGCTCGCATGGGTCGTCTCACGGATCGTGCGCCGCCGTGTCACCGACACGACGTCCGGCTTCCAGGCGCTCAATCGAGAAGGCATTGCGCTGTTCGCGCGCGATTACCCTCACGACTATCCGGAGGTCGAGGCGACGGTGATGGTGTTCCGCCACCGGCTGCGCATGGTCGAGGTGCCCGTCGAGATGCGCGAACGCGCAGGTGGCCGCTCGTCCATCACGACGCTTCGCTCCGTCTACTACATGGTGAAGGTGCTGCTCGCGATCTTCGTCGGGCTCTTTCGCCGGGAGGCTTCGAAATGACGCCGCTCAGGGTGTCGATCGCCGGCGCCGTCGCGTCGTTCGTGCTCGTGCTCGTCGTACTCGAGCTGATTCGTAGTCACCGGCTGCGCGAGCGCTACGCGCTCCTTTGGCTCGTGACCGGCATCGTGCTGACCGTGCTCTCGGCGTGGCGCGACGGGCTGAACACGATCGCCGGCTGGTTCGGTGTGCGCAGCTATCCGCCCGCGGTGCTCTTCGCCGTCGGGTTCTTGTTCGTGCTCGCGGTGCTGCTGCACTACTCGACGGTAATCTCGCGCCTGTCCGACCAGAACGTGCTGCTCGCGCAGCGGCTTGCGCTTCTGGAGGACGAGCTCCGAGGCGATTAAACGCTTTCGGTCTCGCGCACGTTCTCGACCACCTCGTCGACGAGATAGAGAGGCCGCTGCTTTGTCTCGTCGAAGATGCGCGCGACGTACTGGCCGATCACGCCGAGACTGAGCAGCTGCACGCCGCCGAGCAGGAGCACGACCGCGATCACAGACGTCCAGCCTTGCGGATGGTGCGACGTGAAGAAGCGGACGTACAGCGTCCAGGCGAGCACACCGGCACAGAAGACGACGAGCGCGAAGCCGATCGCGGTCACGAGCTTGATCGGCGCCGTCGAGAACGACGTGATGCCGTCGAGCGCAAGGCGGATCAACTTGCGCGGCGGATACTTCGACTCGCCCGCGTAGCGCGCTTCGCGCGCGTACTGTACGCCCGTCTGCTTGAAGCCGATCCAGCTCGTCATGCCGCGCAGGAAGCGCGCGCGCTCCGGCATGGAGGTGATTGCGTCGGCAGCTCGTCGCGAGAGCAGCCGGAAGTCGCCCGCGTTCTGCGGGATCTCCGTCGCCGTGATGCGGTACAGAAGCCGGTAGAAGAGCGAGATCGACGCGAGGCGGAGGCGCGGCTCACCTTCGCGTTCGCTGCGGATCGCGTACACGACGTCGTAGCCGTCGTGCCATTCGGCGACGAGCTGCGGGATCAGCTCCGGCGGATCCTGGAGGTCGGCGTCCATCAGCACGATCGCATCGCCTCGGGCGGCTTCGAGCCCGGCGGAGAGCGCCGCCTGGTGCCCGAAGTTGCGCGACAGCCGCAGCAGGCGCAGATGCCGGTCGCGGGCAGCAAGCTCGAGCAGCACGGTCCAGGAATCGTCCGTCGAGCCGTCGTCGACCAGGACGATCTCGTACGCGCCGAGCGGCCCGAGCGTGTCCGTGAGACGCCGGTGCAGCTCGGGCAGCGTCGAGTGCTCGTTGAAGACCGGTGCGACGACAGAGATCAAAAGTGCACCGCGTCCCCGAACAGCAGATACGCGGAGAGGGCGAAGGCTGCGACGGCGGCCAGCGCATCCTCTTCGAGCGCGGCGAGCGCGACCGGCCAGATTGCGTACCACGGCCGCAAGAGGCTCGACGTGAGGCAGAGCGCGGTCGCGGCGAGCGAGAACCGGCCGCGGCCGGTGCGCCACGCGTTGCGGAGCAGGACGACATACACGGCGACGAAGACGAGAGCGGCGACGACGACGGCAACGCGGTGCGTGAGCCCCGCTTCGGTCAGCCAGTGCACGCCGCCGAGCGGCGACGATTGGTGCGCGCCGGTCGTCGCCTGGCGTATCCAGTGCGTGCCGAAGAGGCCGGTCGCAATTGCGATCATGGCGATCGTGCTCACGACGATCCCGGCCCACCAACGGCTTCCGACCGCGAGCCGCCGCCGCGCGAGCTCGAGTGGCACAAGCACTGGAGGAAACGGCTTGAACGCGGACGCCACCGGCCAAAGCGCGCCGCCGGCGAACGACGATGTGCCGAGCGCAATCGCCCCGACGGTCGCGAGCATCATCAGCGCGTCGCTGTGCCCGCCGCCGGCGTAGTGGAGCGCGAGCAGCGGGCTCCAGCCGAGGAACGCGACGGCGGCTGCGCTGCGTGTTCGCCGCGCGATCACGAGGAGGCAGCCGAGGAGCGCTACGAGTGCGATCGCGCGATACGCGAGCTCGGCGACGAGGCGAGAGCTCGTCGCGGCGACCGGCGCGGCGGCGAGCGTCCACGCAGGCCCGTACGGCGTCGCCTGAGAGCGCCATGACTCGGAGACCCACGGCGTCGCGGGATCGGTCGGGTACTGCGCAGGCGTCGCGACGTACGGGTTCGCGTGGTGCACGGCGAACACTCGCGCCTCGCCCCAGTAGAGATACGCGTCCTTCGACAGGAGCAGCGGCGCGCCGAGCGGAACGGCTTGCACGAAGACGGCGACGATCACGGCGACGCGCAGCCGCATTGCGCCAGACCACGCAAGGTACGTCCCGAGGCCGTAGAGCACGAATGACGCGACGAGCGACGCGACCCAGATGTCGTTCCATTCGTCCCGCGGGATCACCGGCGAGACCTCACTCGGCGCGGCGTGGCGCGCTGCGACGACTGCTAGCACCGTCAGCCCGGCGAGGCACGTGCCGACGGCGACGGCGACGCGGGCACGCTCCGGCGCCCGGAGCCTGGCTTCAGACGCTGCAGTCGCTGAGACGGTGCTCACGGCCGGGTGACTGCGATGGGGCTGCTCACGAGGTACGGGTCGCCGTATCCGGCGTTGTTCAGCCAGTTGGCCCCGATCGCCACGCGATAGACCCAGTGGCCCGGGCCGGGATGGTCGATGAACCGGTCCGCGTGCGTCGTTCCGACCTCGGGCAGGTTCACATTGCAGATCCTCCCTCCTGAGGCGGCCGGCGTCGAGCACGAAAAGACGTCATTCCGGCCGCGCCAAACCCGGAAGAACACAGGTCCGCCGAGCGGATCCTGCTTCCGCCACCGGAGCACGACCTGCTTCCCGCTGGCCCGTGCCGAGAGGCCGAGGTCGATGTTCCCAGGGATCGGCATGATCGTGCTGCCGACCGTGGTCGGGTCGAGGCCGGGACCGCGGCTCGCCGCCGCGAACGCGGCAAGCGGTATGACCGCCGACACCAGGATCGTGACGCCGAGCAGTGCCCAGCGCGTGCGCGGCGCGGGCCGCGGGAACGTCTGCGTGTAGTCGCGGAGCGCCTTCGGTGCATGCGGGAGCAGCAACGGCACCGAGGCGAGCAGAAGCAGGAATGCCGGATAGGCGGGCATCATCACTCGGAAGAAGCTGCCGTCCTCGACGCTCGCCTGAACGTAGCCGCCCTTGACGATCGCGAACGCCGCGAACCAGACGCCGACGAGGACCGCCCCCGTTCGCGAGCGGCGGGCGAGCCCGATGAGGCCGCCGATCACGAGCCATTCGATCAACCGGACGCTCCAAAAGTGCTCGCGGATCAGGTCGAGGTTCGATAGAAAGCGCGACCAGTCGACCTCGTGTGTGTACTTGTGCAGGTTCAGTCCGGCGACCGGCTGCGCGGCGGCGAGGCCGCCGGGAACAGGCGCGGAGTGCGAGAGCAGCGGGATGTTCCCGAGGCCGCGGTCCTTCCAGAGTGCGAGCGCGGCGAGTGCCGGGACCGTCCCTGCGAACACGGCGCCGGCGATCGCGGCCCGACGGCGATACGCGAGCGCGACCGCGATTCCCGCGAGGAAGATCGACGTCGCCGGCTTGATCGCTATCGCGATGCCCGCTGCGGCACCGCAGGCAAGGCCGTCGAGCAGCTCAGGATGCTCACTTGTCAGCGCGCGCATGCAGAAGTACACAGACACGAGCGCCGCGACCGTCGTCGGGAAGTCCGCCATGGCGGTCAGTCCGAACGCTTGCGGCAGGAGCAGTTCGGTGTACTTCTGGTGATAGCCCGTGTTCGTGTAGCGGATGCCGATGAACGGCACGACCACCCAGAGCAGGAGCGCCCAGTAGCCGAAGAGCCGGCCGCCGATGCGCGTCGCGATGCCGTACAGCGCGAGCATCGCAACCGGCATGAGCACTAGCACATTCAGCAGGATGATCGCGGGGAACGCGGAGACGAGGTTCGGGCCTGCGACAAGCGAGATTGGGGCGAGCAGGAACGACCACCCGTACCCGACCGGCGTCTGCGTGAGATGCCCGTGGCCGAGCGCCCAGCCGAGCGTGTAGTACCAGAGCTGGTCCCCGCCCTGGTAGTAGATCCAGCCGGCGTGACGCACGACGAGACCCGTCGCGAGGACGGCGATCCACTCGACGGCGATGAACCCCGCGATGACGCGCGATGCGGGCAACGCCTCGACGAAACGCGCACCACGTATCGCCGCGTCGCGCGTCCGCGAGTGGCGTCCGTCTTCGGCTGCAATGGTGCTCATCGCGCTGCGGAGTGCGTCGCCGTCGTGCGATACCACTCGACAGTGCGCTTCAGCCCGTCGCGCAGCGGTGTGTGCGCGCGGAAGCCGAAGAGCTCCGCGGCACGCGAGACATCGAGCTTTCGCCGCGGCTGGCCGTTCGGCTTCGAGGAGTCCCAGGTGATCTCGCCGTCGAAGCCTGTGAGCTCGGCGACCAACTCCGCGAGCTCCCGGATCGATAGCTCTTCGCCGGAGCCGAGGTTGACCGGGTCGACGCCGTCGTAGTGCTGGGCTGCGAGCCAGATCGCTTCGGCCGCGTCTTCGACGTAGAGGAACTCGCGCGTCGGCGACCCGTCGCCCCACAGGACGATCTCTTGCTCGCCGATTTCCTTGGCGTCCACCATCTTCCGGATCAGCGCCGGGATGACGTGCGAGGCCTGGAGGTCGAACCTGTCGCGTGGCCCGTACAGGTTCACGGGAAGCAGATAGATCGCGTCGAGCCCGTACTGCTCGCGGTACGCCTGCGCGCCGACGAGGAGTGCCTTCTTGGCGACGCCGTACGGCGCATTCGTCTCCTCGGGATATCCGTTCCAGAGATCCTCCTCGCGGAACGGGATCGGCGCGAACTTCGGGTATGCGCAGATAGTCCCGAGAAGGACGACCTTGGCGGTGCCGCTCCGACGCGCCTGCTCGATCACGTGCGCGCCCATCAGCAGGTTCGCGTACCAGAAGCGGCCTGGATTGTCGCGATTTGCCCCGATGCCGCCGACCTCGGCCGCGAGGTGGATGACGAGCTCCGGCGAGGCGGTCTGGAACAAGCGCTCGACGTCCTCTGCCCGCGTGAGGTCGTAGTCTCGGCGCCGCGGAACGAACGGCTCCAGTCCGTCGCGGCGCACGCGCTCGACAAGGTGGGAACCGAGGAATCCTCCGCCCCCGGTGATCAGCGTGCGCACCGGCCTAGAGTAGCGTCGGTCGCCGATGGGTCTCAGGAACGAAACCCCTGCTCGCATGCCGAGCGCGCTGCGCAGCGGCGCGCTGACCGGGCTCGCCCAGATCGTGCTCGCCCTGGCGGCTGCGGGCGCCGGCGCGCTACTCGCCCAGAAGTTCGGCCGCAGTGCGGAGACCGACGGCTTTCTCGCCGCGTACGGCGTCTACATCGTGCTCGTCCTCGCCGCGCAGGCGTTCCGGCTGGTGGTTGTGCCAGATCTCACACGCGCGGCAGCGGACGGCCGGCTCGGCGGCGAGAGCCTTGCGTACGCGCGCGCGTTTCTCGTGCTGGCCGTGCCGGTTTCGATCCTCGTGGCGATCTTCTCAGGGCCGCTCGGCAACCTGATCACAGGCACGCTTCCCGACCGGTCGGCTCATATCGCCGGTCGTGCGCTTGTGATTCTCGTGCCTGCCGCCTTCGGGCAGCTGCTTGCAGCGCTCGCGGCGAGCACCCTTGCGGCGATCGACAGTTACGGGACGGCTGCAGCCGGCTTCGCATGCGGCGGCATCGTCGGGCTGATCGTCTTCGCCGCGCTCGCCGGGTCTGAGGGGATCGTCGGCCTCGCGATCGGGCTCGCCGCCAATGCTGCCATCGCGATTGCCGTGCCGCTCGTCGCTCTTTGGCGGCGGGGCGTCTTCCGCGGCCCCCACGTGGCCGACTCGGCAGTGCTGTGGCGCCTTGGGCATCTGCTCCAGGGCGCTGCGGTGCCGCTCGCGCTGCAGGGGTGTTACTTCCTCGCACTTCGCTTCTCCGCGAAGCTCGGTGTCGGCAGCGTGACGAGCTTCTCGTACGCCTACCTCGCTGCGTCGACGCTTGTGACCGCGACTGCGTTCTCGCTCGGGGTCATCTCGTCGGCGCCGCTTACGCGGCGCGGCGTCGATCCGCGCGAGGCGGGTGAGCACGTCGTGCACGCCGGCTGGGTGAGCCTCTCGCTCGTCGGCGCGGCGGCGGGCATCTTTGCGCTCGTCGGGGGACGCATCGTCCAGTTCGTTCTGGGCGATGCGTACGGCGGGCAGGTCGGTAGGGAGCTCGGCCACCTCGTTGCATATCTCTCGCCGTGGATGGTTGGCTGGGTCGGCTTCGCGGTGACGTTCCCACTCGTCTTCGTCGGTGCGAAGCGTGGGTTGCTCGTCCCGCTCGCCGCCGTCGGCTTTTTGCTCTACATCCCGCTCGGGTTGGCGTTGCGTTCACTCTGGGGTCTGTCAGGCATCGCGGTCGCGATCGGCATCTCGACGCTCTTCATCGCGCTCGGCCTGATGTCGATGATCGGCCGGGTTGCACTTGCGATCGCGGCGGTCGGGCTCGCGCGGCTGGCGCTAATCGTGGGTGCGGCCGCCGCGCTGGCGTTCGGCGGGCTCTCCCTCGCCTTCAGTCCGGTGCCGGCCGCGGTGCTCGGCCTCGCCGTCTACGGGTTGATGATCTTCGCGGTGCGTTCCTACGGCTTGACCGAAGCATGGGCGTATGTCCGGAGGTTGCAGTGAACGGGGCGCGCGCGATCGTCACGGGTGCCGGCGGGCAGGACGGCTCGTATCTCGTCGAGCTGCTGCGGAGCCGCGACTACGATGTTCTGGGAATCCAGCACGGCGACGTCGATCTCACTGACGTGGACGCTGTCGCCGCCTTGCTCCGCGACGCCGCGCCTGACGAGCTGTACAACCTCGCCTCGCCGTCGTTCGTGCCGCGATCGTGGGAACAGCCGCTGCAGACAGCCCATGTGGGAGTTACCGCGGTGACCGCACTGCTCGAGGCGGTCCGCCGGGTCGAGCCGTCGATCCGGCTCGTGCATGCGTCTTCTGCAGAGGTGTTCGGCGTGCCCACTGAGACACCGCAGCGGGAAACCACGCCGATCCGCCCCCGGTCGCCCTACGGCGCAGCCAAGGCATACGGGACGTTCCTCATCGCCGCCTATCGGGAGCGCTACGGCCTTCACGTCAGCAGTGCGATCTTGTTCAACCACGAGTCTCCGCGGCGGTCGACGGACTTCGTGCCCGCGAAGATCGCGCACGCTGCCACGGCGATCGCCGCCGGACGCCAGAACGAGCTCGTGCTCGGCGACCTCGACGCAAGACGCGACTGGGGCTACGCGCCTGACTACGTTCATGCGATGTGGCTCATGCTTCAGCAGGAAGATCCCGACGACTTCGTGATCGCGACCGGAGAGCTGCACACCGTGCAGGAACTGGTTGAGATTGCGTTCGCGCATGTGGGTCTCGAGTGGCGTGACCATGTCCGCGTCGACGCATCGCTGAGACGAGGGCAGCTCTACGAGCTCGTCGGCGACGCGACGAAGGCGCGGACGCGACTCGGCTGGCAGCCGTCGGTCACGTTCGAGGAGCTCGTCGCGCTGCTCGTGGACGCCGCCGCATGAGCGGGTATGTGCCCTTCAACGAGCACCGCCATCGTGCGCACGCGAAGCTGCTCGCGGCCGTCGGCCGGGAGAACCGCGTGCTCGACGTGGGCTGCTCGAGCGGCTACCTCGCGGCACCGCTTGCCGCGCGGCGGAACACGATCGTCGGCCTCGAACTCGACGCTGCGGCCGCGCGCGACGCGCAGGCGTTCTGCGAGCAGGTCCTCGTCGGCGACGTCGAGACGATGGATCTTCCGCTCGAGCCGGGCAGCTTCGATGTCGTGCTGCTCGGCGACGTCATCGAGCACCTCCGCGACCCCGTGGACACGCTCAGGCGGCTGCGCCGCTTCCTCCGGCCGGGTGGTCGCCTCGTCCTCTCGACTCCGAACGTCGCGAACTGGGCGATCAGGCTCTCGCTCCTCGGCGGCCGCTGGCGGTACACCGATCGCGGGATCCTCGACCGCACGCATACGCACCTCTTCACGCGGGCGACCCTCCGCGAGACGATCGAAAACGCCGGCTACGTCGTCGACCGGATCGACTTCAGCGCACCCGTACCGGGCGATTCCGACCTCCTCGACGGCGCCGCGAGGGTCGTGGCGAGGCTTCGGCCAACGTTGTTTGCCTACCAGTGGGTGGCCGTCAGCCACACCGGTTCGTAACACGCGCTCACTAGAATCCGGCAGGATTTGGAGGCGGAGCTGGACAGCCCGAGCGAGGTCGATCGTGTCTACGCGGAGCTGAAGCGGGCGATCGACCGCGACACACGCGACCCGGCCGCGATGCGCGGCCTGGCGGAGCGTTTCTGGGCGGTCAGCGCGGACAAGCCGCTCGAGCGGCGTCCCGGCGCGAAGGGCCGCCTCGTGTACGCAGTGAAGCGGGTGCTGCGAAAGCTGATGCGCTGGTACGTCGAGCCCGCGCTCGCCGAGCAGCGCATCGTGAACGACGCGCTGCTGCGGCTCGTCGACGATCTGGCGCGGCGCGTCGACGAGCTCGAGCAGCGATGAGGCGGCCAGGGACGTGAGGCTCGCCGTTTGTATGCCGCAGGTGCCTTTCGAGCGCGGCGGCACGGAGATCTTCGCGGACGGCCTCGTGCAGGCGCTGCGCGAGCACGGGCACGAGACGGAGCTCGTCACGGTGCCGTACAAGTGGTACCCCGGCGAGCAGGTGCTGACGCAGGCGTTCCTCTGGCGCCTGCTCGACCTGACGGAGGCGAACGGCCGGCCGGTCGACGCGGTGATCGCGACAAAGTTCCCGTCGTATGCGATCCGGCATCCGCGCAAAGTCGTCTGGCTCTTGCACCAGTTCCGGCAGGCCTGGGATCTCGACCGCACCGAGCTCGGCCAGTTCTCCGAGTCGGCCGAGGACCGCGCGCTGCGGCGCAAGGTGCTCGAGTTCGACCGCGTCACGCTCGGCGAGGCGCGTGCGATCTTCACGACGTCGTCGATCGTCGCGGGGCGGTTGCGCGAGTCGACCGGCCTCGACGCAGAAGTGCTCGCGCCGCCGCCGGCGCCGCTTGACTTCCACTGCACCGCGTACGAGGACTTCATCCTCTCGGTCAACCGCCTCGACCGTGCGAAGCGGATCGATCTGCTGATCGAAGCTGCCGCGACGACCCGGGACGTGCGACTCGTGATCGCGGGAGAGGGGCCGGACCGCGAGCGGCTCGAGCAGCTGGCGCGCGAGCGCGGCCTCGACGGGCGCGCGACGTTCGCGGGCCGCGTCGACGACGTCGAGCTCGCGGACTTGTACGCACGCTGCCGCGGCGTCTACTACGCCCCGGTCGACGAGGACTACGGTCTCGTGCCGTACGAGGCGTTTCTCTCCGAGAAGCCGGTGATCACCGCGACCGATGCGGGCGGCCCGCTCGACATCGTCCGCGACCGCCAGACGGGCCTCGTCGTCGCGCCGACCGTCGAGGACGTCGCCCGCGCATGCACGTGGCTGCGCGAGCACGAGGATGACGCACGCGCGCTCGGCCGCGCTGGGCGCGACCTCGCGCGCGCGGTGACATGGGACGCGTGCATCCAGCGATTGCTCGAGCCCATCACGTGAGGGTCTCGTACTTCTCGCCGCTGCCGCCGTCGACGAGCGGCATCGCGGACTACTCGGCGCTGCTTCTGCCGGCACTCGAGCGGCTCATCGAAGTCGACGTGGTGCGCCAGGGACGCACGCGTCCCGTCGGCGGCACAGACGTCGCGCTCTACCACGTCGGGAACAGCCCGGATGCGCACGCGTGGATCGTCGACGCGCTGCAGCGCCGGCCGGGCGTCGTCGTCCTCCACGACTTCGTCATCCACCATCTCGTCGCCGGCATGACGATCGGCCGCAACGACGGCCACGCATATCTGTCAGCGATGGAGCGCGACGCGGGCGCGGCCGGGCGGATGCTCGGCTGGGGCGTGCTCGAGGGCAGGGTGCCGCCGCTGTGGGAGATCCGACCGACCGAGTTCCCGCTCGCCGGTGAGGTGCTGGACCGTGCGACCGGAGTGATCGTGCACTCCGACTATGTCGCGCAGCGTGTGCACGAGGCAGGCTACGACGGCCCGGTCTGGCACATCGCGCACCCCGCGTGGACGCCGCCGGCGACTGCCGCGGCCGAGGTGGCGGGGGCGCCGCTTTACGGCTGCTTCGGGCACCTGAACGAGAACAAGCGCATTCCACAGCTGCTCGAGGCGTTCGCCGGGCTGCGCGAGTCGCATCCGGATGCCCGCCTCCTGCTTGTCGGTGCGGAGGCGCCGGGCTTCGACCTCCAGGGGCGGCTCGAGCGGCTCGGACTCGACACGACCGGCGTGATCCGCGAGCAATACGTCGCGGAGGACCGCCTCTGGGCGCTGATGCGCGTCTGCGATGCGCTTGTACTCCTGCGGTCGCCGACGATGGGGGAGACATCGGGCAGTGCGATCCGGGGGCTCTCGCTCGGCAAGCCGCTTGTCGTCTCGGATCTCGGCTGGTTCGCGGAGCTGCCCGACGATGTGGCGCTCAAGGTGCCGGTCGGCGACGGGGAGGTGGAGGCGCTCACCGACGCGCTCGAGCGCCTTTGCGAGCCGGGCGTGGCGGCGCAGATGGGCGAGGCCGCGCTCGCGTACGTTCACGAGGAGCACGACCTCGATCGCGTCGCCGAGCAGTACGTCGCCGTGCTCGAGCAGGCGGCGGGCGCGGCCGCCGTCGAGACGAAGATCCTGCGCGACGTCGCGGCGGCCGCGGCCGACACCGGCGTCGATCCGGGCGTGCTCGCGCCCGAGCTGGCAGGCATCGGCCTGGCGAGTTCCAACGGGACACGACCGGTGCCAGGCACCGGCCGTGTTGGCTCAGGCACGTGGCCGATGTGGGCGTGGCTTGGAACGCTGTACATCGTCGCCGTCGCAATCCAGCTGGCGCTCGGGCTCCGCGTCGTATCGCCGTGGATCATGGTCGACGAGCTCCTCTACTCCGACATGGCGCGGAGCTTCGCGAGCACCGGGCATTTCCTCGTGCGCGGCACGACGGCGAACTACGGCTTCGTCTACCCGCTGCTGCTCTCGTTCGCCTATGCAGTGACCCATACGGTCTCGGATGCCTACGAGTGGGCGCGGCTCATCAACGCGCTCGTGATGTGCTCGGTCGTCTTCCCGGTGTACCTGCTCGCGCGACGCGTTGTGCGGCCGGGGTACGCCTTCGCCGCTGCTGCGTTCGCGGTCGCAGTGCCGTCGACGATCTACATCGGGACGCTGATGACGGAGAACGCGTTCTACCCGATCTTCGCGTGGGCGGCGTACGCGCTCGTGCTCGCGCTCGAGAACCCCACGCTACGCCGCCAGCTTGTCCTGCTTGCGCTCTGCGCGCTCGCGTTCCTTACGCGCGCGCAAGCGGTTGCGGTGATTCTTGCCGCGCTGACGGCACCGCTCGCACTTGCCTGGATCGAGCGCGGCCGCCCGCGGCGGCTCGCCGCGTGGAAGCCGCTCTACGGGATAGTCGCCGGCGCGGGCATCGTCGCCGTCGTCGTCGAGGCGGCGCGCGGCCGGTCGCCGTCGCAGCTGCTCGGCGGCTACGCCGTGACGACGTCGAGCTCGTCGTACGGCGTCTGGTCGTCGATCCGCTGGATCCTCTACCACGTCGCAGCGCTCGACCTCTCGCTCTTCGTCCTGCCGTTCGCGGCGCTCATCCTCCTCGTGGCGAACGCGCGCCATCTCGACCGGCCGCTTCGCGTGTTCTCCGCTGCGGCGTCGACCCTCAGCGTCTGGCTGCTGATCGAGGTCGGCATCTTCGCGTCGCACTGGTCGCAGCGAATCGAGGAGCGGAACTTCTTCTACCTCGCTCCGCTTTTCCTGATCGCGCTCTTCGCCTGGCTCGAGCGCGGGCAGCCGCAGCCGCCGCGCGCCGCGGTTGCTGCCGCGGGGATCGCGGCCGCGCTACCGGGGACGATCCCGTTCCTGCGGCTGATGAACATCAACGCGCAGTCGGACACGCCGTTCATCCAGCCGTGGTGGTATCTCGGCGACAGGGTCGCGGGTCGTGCGAACGTCGCGCTGCTTGCAGTCTTCGCGGCGGTTGCGCTCGCGGCGCTCTTCCTCTGGCTGCCGCGGCGGTACGCACCGGTGCTGCCTGCACTCGTCGCGCTCGGCTTCTTCCTGACGTGGCTGCCGCTGCAGTTCTGGATCCACTCGTTCTCGCGTCTTTCGAACGTCACGTACACGACGGGCGTCTCGAAGCCGAAGGGGTGGATCGACCGAGTCGTCGGCCGCAACGCCGACGTCACGATCGTGTGGACCGGCAACAACCCGTACCGCGGCTGGGAGAACGAGTTCTGGAACGAGAGCGTCAAGCACGCGTACGACCTCGGCCCGGACACGCTGATCGCGGGTGCCGACGAGCCGCGCGTCACGGTTCAGTCGTCGACCGGGTTCCTGCGCGACCCGCAGGGCAAGCGCGTGCACGTGCAGTACGTCCTCGCTGATCCGTCGGCGCAGATCGAGGGCAAGCCGATCGCCAGCGACGCCGATCGCGCGTTCGTCCTCTACCGGGTCAACGGGTACCTGCGGACGGCGACGCAGATCGAAGGCTGGCACGGCGACTCGTGGACCGGCCCCGAGGTCTCGTGGCTCCGGCGCGGCTGCCGGCGCGGCACCCTCACGATTCCGGTGCACACGGACCAGATTCTCTTCGCGAACGTCACGCAGCACATCGCGGTGACCGGCACGACGCGAAAGCCGTTCACGGTTGCGCTTCCGTCGACTGCCTCGAAGACGATCCGCGTCCCTCTGACGCCGGTGAACGGTGTCTGCCGCGTGCAGCTTGCGATCAGCCCGACGCGGCGGCCGAGCGACTATCCCGCGCTGAACAACCCCGACCCGCGCGACCTCGGCGTGCTTGCGACCGGCTTCCAGTACGAGCCGGCGCCCGGCGCGTGAGGATCGTCGTCGACGTCGCGCCGCTCTCCCATCCGCGAACGGGAGTGGGCAACTACATCCGCGGCTCGCTGCTCGGGCTCGCTGCGGTCGGCGGTCACGAGCTCGTGGCGTTCGCGCCCGCAAGCATGCGGGGCAAGCGGCAGATCGAGGCCGCGCTGTCGGGCATGCAGGTCGAGCGGCGGCTGCCCGTGCTGCCGGCCGCGCACGCCGTGCGAACCGCGTGGAGCCGCCTCGGCCGGCCGGCCGCTGAGCGCTTCGTCGGAGACCTCGACGTCCTGCACTTCAGCGACTGGATGTACCCGCCGCAACGTGCCGGACTGCGCTCGACGATGATCCACGACGTTGTGCCGATCCACTACCCGCAGTGGGTGCAGGCGCGCACGCGGCGCATGCATGCAGCGAAGTACCGCCACACCGTGGACGCGTGCGATGTGGTGATCGTCAACTCGCAGTTCACCGCACGCGACGTCACCGACACGCTCGGGATCGAATCGGAGCGCATCTGCGTTGCCTATCCGGGGCTCGAGACGCACTTCACGCCCGACGGCGAACGCCGCGACCTCGGCCGTCCGTACATCTTGACCGTCGCAACGCTCGAGCCGAGGAAGAATCTCGGTGCGCTGATCGACGCGTTCGAGCTGCTCGACGATCCCGACCTCGCACTCGCCGTTGTTGGCGCGTCGGGCTGGGGCATCCAGCCGGAGCTCGACCACGACGGGATCATCAGGCTCGGGTACGCGGCGCCGAACGACCTTGCGGCGCTGTATCGCGGCGCATCGGTCGTCGTTTATCCGTCGCGCTATGAGGGCTTCGGGATGCCGATCATCGAGGCGATGGCATGCGGCGCGCCGGTCGTCGCGTCGTCGCACGCATCGCTCGACGAGGCGTCGGGCACTGCGGCGCTCCGCGCTGACCCACTCGACCCCGCCGAGCTCGCCGATGCGATCGGACGCGCGCTCGCCGATCCTGCGCCGCTCGTCGCGCGCGGCCGCGAGCATGCCGCGCAGTTCACATGGGAGGACAACGCGCGCGCGCATCTCGACGCGTGGTCGCGATGAAGGTCGCACTCGACGTCTCGCCGCTGCGCCTGACGCAGGCAGGAACTGCGCGCTACATCGAAAGCCTCGTCGCGCGCGTCGACGGCGTCGAGCAGATCGCCTTCGGCGGAAGTGGCCGCGCGGGCGTGCTCGGCCGCGAGCTCTGGTGGTACCCCTTTCGCCTTGCGCGAGTCGACGCGGACGTCTTGCATTGCACGACGTATTACGGCCCGCTCGCTCCCCGGACACCGGCCGTCGTGACGGTGCACGATCTCGCCGTCTGGCGACACCCTGAGGCGTTCGGACGGTGGACACGCACGTACGTCCCGCGCGTCGTGCCACGCGTCGTACGTGCGGCGCGGCGGGTGATTGCCGTGTCGGAGTTCACGGCCTCGGAGGTCGAGCGTTTGCTCTCCGTCCCGCGTGAGCGCATTCGCGTCGTTCCGAACGGGGTCGACGCAGCGTTCACACCCGACGGGCCGCGGGCTGAGGGCGACTACGTCCTGGCGGTGGGAACACTCGAGCCGCGCAAGAACCTCGCGAGGGCGGTCGATGCGGCGGCCCGGCTCGGCATCGAGCTGCGCATCGCAGGTGCGCCCGGCTGGGGCGGCGTCGACGTGAGGGGCGCGCACGTCACGTGGCTCGGCCGCGTCGACGACGGGAGGCTCGCGGAGCATCTTCGCGGCGCTCATGCCCTCGTCTACCCGTCCCTCTACGAGGGCTTCGGCATTCCGGTGCTCGAGGCGATGGCGTGCGGGACACCGGTCGTCACATCACGCGGCGGTGCGACCGAGGAGGTTGCCGGCGGCGCCGCGGTGCTCGTCGATCCGCTCGACTCGACTGACATCGCAGCGGGCATCGAGCGCGCCGGCCGCGAGCACGAGTCGTTGCGCGCGTCCGGGCTCGCCCGCGCCCATGGGTTCACGTGGGACGAGACCGCGCGTCGCACACGTGCCGTCTACGAGGAAGTGGTGTGAGCGTAGGCTTGACGGAGCTCACCACCAGCGTAGGCTCGACGGAGCTGGAGGCTCTTGCCTCGGCTTTGCCGACGCAAGAGCAGCTGCACGAGCGGAGGCGCCGGCTTTGCCTGCGCCGGGAGCGGGTATGAGCGATCCGCTGGTCGTGATCGACGCCGACGTCCTTGGGCGGCGTCGCACCGGTGACGAGACGTACGTCGAGAACCTCCTGCGCGCGTTGCCCGCCGTCGCGGACGGCCTGCGTCTCGCTGCGATCACCCGCCGGCCCGAGCTCGTCCCGCCGGGGATCGAGCCGATCCGGTTGCCGGCCTGGAGCCAGGAGCTGCGCATGGCCGTGCGCGTGCCCATGCTCCTTCGCCGCCTGCGACCGGCGCTCGCGCACTTCGTGCACGCGCTGCCGCTGATGCTCCCGTGCCCGGCGGTGCTGACGGTGCAGGACCTCTCGTTCGAGCGCGACCGGTCGTTGATGGGCGCGCGTGAGACCGCGATCTTCCGGTACGTCGTCCCGCGGTCGGCCCGTCGCGCCGCGCGAGTGCTCGCGATCTCGCAACGGACGAAGGAGGACATCGTCCAGCTGTACGGCCTGTCGGAGGAGAAGGTCGTCGTGACACCGCTGGCCGCGGATCCGGCGTTCGTCCCCGGCGGGACGCGCGGCGACTACGTGCTGCTCACCGGCGCGATCGAGCGGCGGAAGAACCCGCTGCTTGCCGCCGACGCCGCGCGCGCCGCCGGGCGTCGCCTCGTCGTCGCCGGGCCCGAGCGCGATCGCGAGCTCGCTGAGGAGCTCCGCGCCCGCGGCGCCGAGCTGCGCGGCTTCGTATCGAAGGAGGAGCTCGTGCGGCTGACGCAGGAGGCGGCGGCACTCGTCTTCCCGACACGGCACGAGGGCTTCGGTCTGCCGGTGGTCGAGGCGATGTCGACGGGGACGCCGGTCCTCGCGACGCCCGATGCAGCCGTGCGCGAGGTCGGCGGCGACGCCGTGGCCTATGCGGAGCCCGATGAGTTCGCGGACGCGCTCGTGGGTCTGCTCGCCGACGGCGAGCGGCGCTCCCGCGCCGGGCTCGAGCGCGCGCGCGCATTCACGTGGGAGCAGACCGCGCGTCTGACGGCAACGGTCTACCGTGAGGTGCTGCGGTGAAGGTCAGCGGTGTCGTCATCTCACACGGGCACGCGGCAGAGCTCGCGCAGTCGCTGCCCGCGCTCGCGCCGCAGGTCGACGAGCTGGTCGTGATCGCGAACATCCCCGCCAGCGCACCCGAGACGCTTCCGGCAGGAACGCGCGTCGTGACGAACGCAAAGCCGCTCTCGTTCGCGGCGAATGCGAACCTCGGTGCGGCGGAGACCCACCACGAGCTCGTGCTGATCGCGAACCCGGATGCCGTCCCGGAGGCGGACGCTGTCGCGATGCTCCGCGACTTCATGGCGGAGCATCCGCGTGCGGGGGCCGCCGGGCCGAAGATGGTCTACAGCGACGGGACGTGGCAGGCGTCGCGGCGTCGTTTCCCGACCGTCGGCGGCACCCTCGTTCGCCGCACGCCGTTGCGCCTGCTCTTCCCGCCGCTCCGCTGGCAGCGCGGCCACTACCTTCTCGACGAGCGTCCCGGCGAACCCGTGGAGACCGACACGATGCTCGGTGCGTTCATTCTGCTGCGCCGCACAATGCTCGCCGAGATCGGCGGCTGGGACGCGGGCTTCCGCATGTACGGAGAGGACATCGACCTCAACTACCGCGCGGCGAAGGCGGGGTGGGAACGCTGGTACGTGCCGGCTGCGGTCGTGCGCCACGAATACGCGGCGGTGATCGACAAGAAGTTCCTGACGCGCCACACGGTCTGGCACGCGCGCGCCATGCTGCGGTTCCTTCGCAAGCACCCCGAGCGATTGCTCGCCTTGAGGTGACGTCCTGGGAGAAGTACGCCGGCAGCGCAGAGGGCTGGAGCGAGGAGCAGTACGCCGACGCGCGCGCGTACCTCGCCCATCGTGCGAAGCTGATCCGCTCGCTCGGCCCGCCATTGCACCCGGGCGACACCGTGCTCGACCTCGCCTGCGGCGACGGTGGGCTCGGCGACTTCCTGGCAGGCCTGCGGTACGTCGGCGTCGACGCGAGCGAGGAGATGGTGGCCGCCGGCACTGCGCGCCGGCGCACGCTCGTTCACGCAGATCTGAACGACTACGAGCCGCCGGAGCCGGTGCAGGCGACGATGCTCTTTCGCGCGGTCTACTACGCGCGCGACCGCCGCGCGCTCTTCACGCGCATCCGCTCGTACACCGAGCGCAAGCTCGTGTTCGATCTCAACCCGCGGCAGTACCGGCTCGAGGACGTGCGTTTCGACCTGCAAGCGGCGGGCTTCTCACGCCTCGACACACGGCCGTTCTTCGTTCCGCAGACGCGCGCCGTCCCGCTGTTGACCCTCCTCGAGCGCAGCGGGCCGCTCGCGCGGCTCCTGCTGCGCTACCGGTTCACCTTCCTGTGCGCGGCTTCTTGACGAAGAACCGGTAGTCGACAAGCGCGCCGAGCACACGGGGGTCGCTGAACTCCTGCGGGTTGATCTCGCGCGGAGTGAACTTGTCGCCGACGACCGTGCGGACTGCGAAGCCGGACGCTGGGACGCGCAGCCAGACCGTCTGCATCGCGCCGCTCCGCAGCTCGATGTGCTTGTCGTCGAGCACCTTGCCGATCACCGGCGTGTTCTCCTGCTCGGCGATCTGCCCGAGCTGGATGTCCACCGGCGTCGAGCGCCAGTGCTGACGCGAAAGCCGGATGCGCAGCCAACCGGGCTTCGTCCCGGCGTAGCGGAAGTACGTGCTGTCATTCGGGCCGCTCCAGCCGTCCGAATAGATGCCGCTGCAGGTGGCGAGCAGGCGGTTCGGTTTCGTGAGCTGGATGAGGCGCCATGCTTTCCCATTCGTGCCGACGGCATAGGGATGCGTCTTCACGAGCGTGCCGGCGAAGTCGACGCACGGCCAGTCCTCGACGGCGTAGTCGAAGAGCTTGCCCGGGTTCTTTGGATCGAGCGTCCAGTACAGCTGGCCGGTCGTCGTGATGTTCGGCGCGCCGGCCGGGCCTGGGCCGCCGATCGTGCCGTCGAGGCTCGACACCGTCGTGATGGAGCGATTCCAGAACTCGAGTAGCCATTCCGGTCGCTGGTCGGCGACACCCTGCCCCAGATAGATCGTCGGCTTCCCGCCGTTCGCGTCGTCGACCCAGCTGAACGGATGCTGGAGGATGCCCGCGAAGTCGCGGCTGATCGACGTCGTTCCCGCCGCAGCCGAGATCTCGCCCGTGACGTTCCAGGCGAGCAGTGCGACGCCGAGGAACGCGGCGAGGCCGAGCGCGACGCGCCTGCGCTCGCGCGTGAGCACGATCGCCGCGACGAGCACGAGCCCGACGCCGAAGAGGACGAGCAGAATGTTCCGCGCGTCGGTGCCGGTCCACTCGTAGTACCGGTTGGCCTGTTGAATGATCGCGAAGCCGAGCGCATCCGAGTACAACTGCACGCCGATCTGCAATGGTGTCCCGAGGACGAGATAAAGCACATAGGCGGAGGCGGCTGCAAGCGCGTACCAGTTGATTCGCCGGCGGTCGAGCACGAGCGCGAGCCCGATGAAGAGCAGCGGCGAGATGTAGATGAGGTTCCGCTCCTCCACGCGCGTCTCGAAGAACTGGGAGAGATACGAGGCTTTCGTGAACGTGTACACGCCGAAGACGATCACGGCAGCGATGGCGACGGAGCGGAAGACGCGAGCCTCGAGGTGCCTCGGCTCCCCGCGAGACGGCACGAGCGCCGCGAGCCCGACGATCAGCGGGATCACGCCAAGCCCGGTCGCGAGCGCGCCGGCGGCCCAGTCGCCGTAGGCGAGCGCGCGATACTTCGTCCAGTTGTACGCCGTGACGTCGAGCCAGTACTTCGAATGCGCGCTCGCGAAGCCGCTGATCACGATGATTGCCCCGGCGACGAGGGCGACGCAGCCGATCCAGTCGCCGATCGACCAGGACCGACGGCGGATGCGCATGCGCTCGCTCGACCACCACACGAAGAGCAAGGCGAGCACGAAGAGCATCGGCACGACGACCAACTCGCTTCGAACTGCGGGCGCGACGATCGCTGCGAGCACGGCGGCGGCGATCCAGCCGCGCGTTCGCACGACGAACGCCTTCGCGATCAGGAGGAAGCAGAGGGCGGCATAGGGGTAGGCGAGGTTCTCCTCGACGATCCACGACGAGTACGCGAGCGACGGAATGACGGCTGCACCGGCTGCTGCAAAGAGTGCCCACGGCTTGCGAACGACCATGCGCGCGAGGAAATACGTCGGGAAGATCACGGACGTCATCACGAAGACGTCGACGTACTTCACGCCGGCGTAGGCGGTCGCCACGTTGTGGATCAGCCAGATCGGTGCCGTCATCACGACGTAGAGCGTGTGGAATCCGTACGACTGGCCGCGCCGCGCAGGATGTCCCGTGTCGGCGATCGAGCGCGAGAGCTGCGTCAGCTCGAGCTCGTCGGTGAAGAGCCACGGCGTCGCGTGCTTCCAGGCCTCGACGCAGTAGACGATGCAGAGCCAGATGTACGTGGTCGCGAGCGGGACGGCAGCGAGGACGCGGTCCGCAAGCGCGGGGCGCGCGACGACCGCCGCGTCGCTCTCGCCGCGGCTGCGCGGGCGCACGAGCGTGCTCATTCCCGCTCCCGCCCCCGGCAAAGCTGGCGGCTTCGCTCCTTGATGAGCTCCGTCGAGCCTACGCTCATTCGACGATCGCGCCCAGGACGACCGCGGGGTCGAGGTCGATCTGCCTGCGCACGAAACGGCAGGAGATGCCCGCGCGCGAGCAGGCCTCGATGATCGGGTCGAGCCGCTCCCGCGGCGCGCCGGGGATCGTCACGAGCACGGCGTCCGGGTCGAGCCGCCCGAGCACCCAGCCGATCTGATCGATCGTGCCGACGACGGGAACGCCCTGGATGCGACGGGTGCGCAGAGCCGGATCGTCGTCGACGAACCCGACGACCCGCTCGCCGGGCGTCTCGCGCAGCTCGCGCAGCATGCTGCGCCCGCTGCGGCCTGCGCCGACGAGGACGATGCGGCGCGAAGCGCGGCCGCCGACGAGCTCGCGGAACGCGTGGGCGACCCCACGCTCCCAGAAGCGGGCGATGCCGATCAGCATCGTGCAGAGCAGCAGATCGATCAGGAAGGTGCCGCGCGGGAAGCCGTTCCACGGAACCGTCGCCCAGATGAAGAGGAACGCCGCAGCCTCGGAGAAGAAGACGGCGCCGATGACGGCCGCAGCATCGCGTGCGCCGGCATAGCGCCATACGCCACGGTAGAGGCCGAAGAGCACGAAGAAGATGTACCGCGCGACGAGGATCGCCGGCAGGATGAGATTGAAGACGTGGCGCTGGATCGGGGCGCCTGTGCCCTCGAGGCGGATGACGTAGGCGAGCGTGAACGACGCGGTGATGAGCGCGAAGTCGACGAGCACCTCGATAAGACGCCGCCGGTGCACGAACAGCGAGCCGAGGAACGACGTTGGCGCCTCGTCGGCGCCCTTGCGCTCGACGTCGGCGAGATAGCTGCCGAACTGCACGAGGAACGCGAACGTGATCAGGACGCCGACAAGCGTGATCCGTGTGTCGTCCAGTACCTTGTAGGCCAGGCTCGTCAGTCCGAGAGCGGCCGAGACCACGCCGAGGAACACGACGGCGCGAAGGTCGGAGAGGCCCTCGTAGACGAGACGATGCGACGTGTGATCGCGGCCGCCCTGGGTGATCGGGCGCCCCTCGAGCAGACGGACGACGGTGACGAGCGTCGTGTCGAGAATCGGGACCGCGAGCACGAGGATCGGGAGGAGCAGTGTCGCGACGGTCGAGCCTGCGACCGTCCAGCTCGACGCGAGGCCGAGCGACGCGAGCGCGAAGCCGATCACCTGGCTGCCGCTGTCGCCCATGAACACGCGCGCCGGCTTCCCGGCCCGGAGGTTGTACGGCAGGAAGCCGAGGCAGCCGAAGCAGAGCCCGAGCGAGAGCAGCGCGATGAGATGGCTCGGGTGGACCGTGTAGGCGTCGATCGCGAAGAAGACGCAGGCGATCGCCGCGAGCGTCGCGGCGAGCCCGTCCATGTTGTCGAGCAGGTTGAACGCGTTCGTGAGGCCGATCAGCCAGACGACGCCGAGGATCGTCGCGAGGACGTCGTTCCCGACGATCTCGACCCGGACGCCCGAGGCGAGCACGAGCGCTGCCGCAGCGCCCTGCCCTCCGAGCTTCGCGAACGGCCCGAGGTTGAACACGTCGTCGAGGAGGCCGGCGAAGAAGAGGATCGCGCAGCCGCCGACGATTCCGGCGAGCTTCGCATTCTCGTGCACGTCGCCGGTTGCAAGCCCGACCGCGACCGCGACGAGCAGCCCGACGAAGATCCCACTCCCGCCGAGGAGCGGGGTCGAGCGCGTGTGCCAGCGATCCGCTCTCGGTGCTGCCACGACGTGGCGCGCCGCCGAGGTATGGAGGAGCCCCCAGATGGAGAGGAGGCTCGCCGGCAGCGCGGCAAGGGCAGCCACGGCGACCGTCACGGCCTCCAAGGTTAA
The DNA here is from genome assembly GCA_036496545.1 of Gaiellaceae bacterium. Lineage (GTDB taxonomy): Bacteria > Actinomycetota > Thermoleophilia > Gaiellales > Gaiellaceae > Palsa-739. Next base: position 35,602 of record DASXKX010000015.1, read on the forward strand.
CGGAGGGCCTGTATGGACTGTGTGTGGAGAGCCCTGATGCGTGGCCCTGGACGGTAGGTTGGCGCCTCGAATGGAGCTCCTGGAGATCCTCCGCTGCCCGTTCTGCCGCAGCCCGTTACAGCAGCAGGGCGAGGGCCTTGCGTGCACGGGCTGCGGCCGCTCGTTCGGCCGGTCGGACGACGGCATCCCGCTGCTGCTCCACGAGGAGCTGCCGGGCGCGCGGGAGAAGCTGCTGGAGGCGGAGGGCTGGCTCGACAAGGCGCGGAGCGAGGGCTGGTACGAGCCCGACGACACGGTCGACGCCGTGCTCCCGTTCGTGAACCGCGAGCTCGGCTGGAACGACAACACCTGGCTCGCGAACGGCCATTCGTTCCAGGTGCTGCTCGACCGCTACGTCCAGGATGCACGGGGGTTGCGCGTGCTCGAGCTTGGCGCCGCGAAGGCTTGGGCGGCTCGGTTCTGGCTCGAGCGGGACTGCGAGTACGTGGCGACCGACATCCTCGTCGACCGGAACATCGGCCTCGGGCGCGGCGCGTTCTACGGCGACTTTGGCCGCGTACAGGCCGACGGCGAGAACCTGCCGTTCGGCGACGCAACCTTCGATGTCACCTACTGCGTCGCGACGCTGCACCACGCACTCGACCTCCGCAAGATGGTGCGCGAGATGGCACGTGTCACGAAGCCCCATGGGGTGGTCGCAGGACTCAATGAGGGCACTCGTGGCGTCGGGCGCAGCGCCGACAATCCCGAGCAGGCCGGTGAGAAGGCGCTCGGGATCAATGAGCACGTGCACACCGTCATCGCATATCTCGCAGCGTTCACGAGCGCGGGCATCGTCGTGCGCCGCTTGGAGCGGTCGGACGGCTGGCCGCCGGTGCCGTACGGGTACTTCCTCTCACGCATCCCGAAAGTCGGGATGACGCTCGGCACGCTCATGCACCTGAGCGTCGCGCAGTACGCGGGCGTGTCGATCTACGGGCGCAGGCGATGACCGTCTACGCCGATGTGCTCCGCTATCGCGAGCTGCTCGGGAATCTCTTCCGGCGCGACCTGCAGGCGAAGTACCGCGGCTCAAGAATCGGCGTGCTGTGGACGGTTGCGAATCCCGTGATGCTAATGGGCGTCTACCTGCTCATCTTCAGCGTCGTGTGGAAGTCGTCGTTTGCGCAGGTCGACCACTACGCGCTCTTTCTGCTCACGGGACTCGCGCCGTGGACGTTCTTTGCGTCCGCCGTGCAGTCGGCCACGCGGTCGATGCTCGACAACGCGAACCTGATCCGCAAGACGCGCTTCCCGCGGCAGCTCGTGCCGCTGTCCGTCGTCTTCGCGCATCTCGTGAGCTTCTGCGTCATGATCGCCGTGCTGCTTGTCGTGAACTTCATCGTTCTGTCGCGTGTGCGCGCCACCGAGTGGCTTGCGATTCCGCTCTTCGCCCTTTTCGTCGCGCTCGTTTGCGGCATCGCGCTTGCGTGCGCGTCGCTCAACGTCCTCTTCCGCGACATCGAGTTCATCGTCGCCGCGCTCCTGATCCCGCTCTTCTTCCTCACGCCGATCCTCTATCCACTCAGCGGCGCGCCGGTCGCGAGCCACCACAAGGTGATCGAGGTCATCCACTGGGCGAATCCGCTGTCACCTGCGATTGAGGCGATCCGCGCGCCGCTCTTCTCGGGCTCGCTGCCGCACTGGTCGGACGCGCTCTATCTCGTCGTCGCGGCGGTGGTGTCGCTCGCGCTCGGGTCGCTCGTCTTCAGAAGCGTCGACGACCAGATCGCGATCGAAGTCTGAGCACGAGGCGGCCGTCGAACATCGCCGGCTCATCCGCCTCCGGCGCGTAGGCGGGGAGGCCGTTCACCTCGGTGTTCGGCTCGAGTCCCGGCAGGAGCGACGGGCAGACGAGCGGATGGCGAAAGCCCGGGTGGCGGCCGCCGCCGGGCGCGTAGTCGGCGAAGCCGCGCGCGTCGATCGCGCCGCCGACGGCGGAGTAGCCCTCGCGGTGGAGCTCGGCGGCCGCCGCGAGCCATGCGTCGTCGGGCTCGGCTCCGAAGACCGTTGCTCCGGAGACGTCACGGACGGCGACATCCACAACTTCAAGGTACGGTTCGTTCCCGAGCTCGGCCAACCAGAAGCGGTGCTCCTCGACGAAGTCGAGCGCGAGCCGGTACCGGCCCGGCGGGATCGGCGCGCGGATCGCAACCGCCTGCTCGAGCGTCTCGCCGGGCGCGACGACGCATTCGAGCTCCGTGCGCCGGCCGTCCCACACGATCGGGTTGTCGCGCTCGTCGAGCCAGTGATACGAGAGGAAAAGCCCGTCCTCGTGGCCGCGCGTGCGCCACGGCGCGGACCCTGCGTTCTCGACCTCGGCTTGGACGGTGAACAACGTTCCGGCGTGCACCGGCTCGTGCGCGGCCGCGCGCCAGTGTGCGACGAGGGGTCCCATGGCCGCGGCTAGTCTAGGCCGCGTGACCGAACCGCTCCTCGTGCGCGCCGCACGGCGCGAGCCCGTCGAGCGGACGCCGGTGTGGTTCATGCGGCAGGCGGGCCGGTCACTGCCGGAGTACCGCGCCTTGCGCGAGCGGCATTCGTTCTTCGAGCTTGCCGGGACGCCTGAGCTCTGCGCGCGCGTGACACTGGAGCCGGTCGCGCGTCATGACGTCGATGCGGCGGTGCTGTTCGCCGACATCGTGTCGCCCGTCATGGGGATGGGGATCGCCGTCGACCTTGTCGAGGGCGTCGGGCCGGTCGTCGAGCACCCGATCCGCGTGCGCGCGGACGTCCAGGCGCTGCATACGAGCGAGCCGAGCGAGGCGATCTTGGAGGCGGTGCGGATCGTGCGCGCCGAGCTGCCGGCGGAGAAGGCGCTCGTCGGTTTCTGCGGCGGGCCGTTCACGGTGGCGGGGTACCTCGTCGAGGGCAAGCCGTCGCGGGACTTCGCACGGACGAAGGAGCTGATGTACGCAGAGCCGGAGACGTGGCACGCGCTGCTCGACGTGCTCGCGGAGCAGTTCGCGCGCTACGTCCGCGCGCAGGCACAAGCGGGCGCCGACGTGATCCAGCTCTTCGACTCGTGGGTCGGCGCGCTATCGGCCGCCGACTACGACGAGTACGTCGCGCCTCATTCAGCGCGCATCCTCGAGGCTGCGGGTGTGCCGACGATTCACTTCGGCACCGGCGTGACCGAGGACCTGCTGCGTGCGCTTGCGCATGCGGGCGGGGACGTGATCGGGCTCGACTGGCGGATCGCGCTCGACCGAGGCTGGGAGGTCGTCGGCGAGTCGCGCGGCGTCCAGGGAAACCTCGATCCTGCGGCGCTGCTCGGCCCGTGGGAGCTCGTCGAGGAGCGGGCGCGCGACGTGCTCGCGCGCGCCGGCGGCCGGCCGGGCCACATCTTCAACCTCGGCCACGGCGTGCTGCCGCAGACCGATCCCGACGTGCTCGGACGGCTTGCCGCGCTGGTGCACGAGCGCACGGCGCTAGCCTCGAATGTATGAGCGTAGGCTTGACGGAGCTCATCAAGGAGCGCAGCCCCCGGCTTTGCCGGCGGCGTGAGCGGGGATGAGCAAGGCAGTTGTGCTGATGGCGTACGGGTCGCCTGATCGTCTCGAAGACGTGCCGGCCTACTACGCCGACATCCGCGGCGGCCGCCCGATCGCGCCGGAGCATCTCGACGATCTCGTGTCTCGCTACCGCCGGCTCGGGATAGAGGACTCGAATCCGCTCAACGAGATCACCGAACGCACACGTGCGGAGCTCGAGCGGCAGCTCGGTACGCCCGTATTCACCGGCATGAAGCATTGGACGCCGCATATCGCCGAGGCGGCGCAAGCGGCGCTCGGAGGCGGCGCCGACCGCGTCGTCGGCCTCGTGCTGGCGCCGCACTACTCGAAGCTCTCGATCGCCGGCTATCGCGACCAGCTCGAGCGGGCTGTCGATGGACGCGCCGATCTGCGCTTCATCGACAGCTGGCACAACGCGGAGACGTTCATCGACTACGTCGCAGCGAGCGTGCGCGGCACCACCGCGCACGTCGTCTTCACCGCGCACTCGCTGCCCGCACGGATCCTCGATGAGGGCGACCCGTATCAGGCCCAGCTGCTCGAGACTGCGCGCCTCGTCGCCGACGCCGCGGGCATCGCCGACTGGTCGTTCTCGTACCAGAGCGAGTCGCCCACCGGCGAGCCGTGGCTGGGCCCGGACATCCTCGATCACCTGCAAGAGCTCCACGACAGCGGAGTCGACGACGTGCTCGTCTGCCCGATCGGCTTCGTGTCGGATCACCTCGAGATCCGGTGGGACATCGACGTCGAGGCGCAGGAGAAGGCGGCGGAGCTCGGAATGACCGTCCAGCGCGTGGAGATGCCGAACGACGATCCGAGATTCGTAGCGGGGCTCGCACAGCTCGTGGAAACGGCGTTGGAATGAAGCCGGGCGAGATCGTCGTCGAGCATGCTGCGCGGCGGTTCCGCGTGTACCCGCGCGAGAACCGGGCGCTGAAGGATCTCGTCTTCGCGCGCTCCCACGCGCGCGGCTCGGACGTGTGGGCGCTGCGCGACGTCTCGTTCGGCGTCGAGCCCGGCAGCGCCGTCGGTCTCGTCGGCCGCAACGGCTCCGGCAAGACGACGCTGCTGCGGCTGCTCTCCGGCATCGTCAAGCCGACGTCCGGTCGCGTTGAGGTGGGCGGGCGCATCGGCTCGCTGCTCGAGCTCGGCGCGGGCTTCCACCCCGACATGACGGGGCGCGAGAACGTCTATCTCAACGGCTCGATCCACGGGCTGCGCCGCACCGCGATCCGCGAGAAGCTCGACGAGATAGTCTCGTTCGCCGGGCTCGAGCAGTTCATCGACCTGCCGGTGCGCACGTACTCCTCGGGGATGTACATGCGTCTCGGCTTCGCGATCGCATCGCACGTCGAAGCGGAGGTGTTGCTGCTAGACGAGGTGTTCGCCGTCGGCGACGAGGCCTTTCAGCGCAAGTGCTTCGGGAAGATCTTCGAGTTCAAGCAGGCAGGCGGGACGATCGTGTTCGTCTCGCATGACGCTTCGTCAGTCGAGCGTCTGTGCGACCGCGCCATCCTGCTCAAGGACGGCGTCGTCTCGTTCGATGGGCCGACGCACGAGGCGATCGTCGCCTATCGCGCGCAGCTTGCGGGCGAGCATAACCCTGAGGAGCGAGCCGCCGGGCTGAAGGAGTGGGGCGGAGACGTCGCGCGCGTCGAGCACGTTCGGCTGCTCGCCGCGGACGGCGACGAACGCATGCAGGTGCTCGCCGGCGAGCCGTTCACGATGGCGCTCGACGTCGCTGCCGACACAGAGCTGCCGAGCGCGCCGCGACTCTCATGGGAACTGCGCGACGACACCGCGATTCTCGTGGCCGCGGGTGCAGTCTCGACCGGTCAGCTTGGCTGGGAGGACTCGACGCGCAGACTGCCGCTGCGCTTCGACGCCGAGCGGCCGCCGTTCGCGGACGGGCGGCTGCATTTGCGGGTCGACCTGACGGACGAGCGCTCCGAGGTGCAGTACCACTCGCTCGATGACGCGCTCGTCTTCGTCGTCTATCCGGCCGACGAGGGCCGCGGTCTCGTCCGCTTGGAAGGACGTTGGACCGGCGCCGCCGAACTTGAGCGCGCATGAGTTCGCGTACGTGTCCCGATTGGCCCGAGCTCATGGAGCTTGCGCCGGAGCTGCAGTTCAAGCACTTCACCGTCGCGGAGGTGCAGCTGCCGGCGGACGCGCTCATGCACGTCCCCGACGTGAGCCTCTCCGACGTCGCGATCTGCTGCGATCTCGAGCACAACGTCTTCCATGCGGCGCACACGGACGATCGCGTTGCCGACGCCTTGCGCCAGAGCCACTGGTTCGAGGTTCACGACTGGGTAGCCGCAGGGCGACCCGGCGCGTACTAAACGCGGCGGGCCAGCAGGTTCCCTTTGCGGTCGGCCGCGCCCGGCGCCACGAGTGCGCGCTGCTCCTCGTCGAGGAATGAGACGTCGAACCCGAGCTGCTCGAGCTTCTGGACGAGCTCAGGCCCGGACGAGCCCGCAGCGGCGAGAGCCAGTGGGTTCAGCTCGACGATTGCCGTCGCAGCCAGGGCAGAACGGAGCGTTCGCTCCGCCCCCGCGAGAGCGAGGCCCTCGGCGCCTTCGACGTCGAGCTTGAGCAGGATGGTTCCAGAAGCCCCCGGGCCGACGATCTCGTCGATCGTTGTCGTCTCGGTTTCAACAACGCGAATCGGCCCCGTGCCGCGGCGCTCGACGAGGGAGCTTCCGACGGTTCCGAGGTTTTGGTGGAAGACCGCGCGGCCGCTCCGGTCCGACGCCGCCTTCGCGACCAGCTCGATCGGTGCGGACGCCGCCCGGATGTTCTCGCGCAGTGCGGCGACGTTGTACGAGTCGGGCTCGACCGCGATGACCCGAGCCCCGGGTCGTCCCCTCGAAGCGAGCAGGGCGTAGAACCCCGTGTGTGACCCGACGTCGAGCACGAGGTCTGCGTCGGCGAGTGCGGCGAGGAATTGCGATCGCACGAAGGTCTCGTAGCCGCCGCCGCCCAGATGGGCGAGGAAGCTGCGGTGACGCAGGAAGCCGCGAATCTCGATTCCATCGACCTCGATCTTCAGCGGTGGGCGCCGCACGGCTCGAAAGAACGCATCCGCCCCGTCGCGTCCGTACCGCGCGGCTCCGCCGAGGCCGAGCCGCCGAGCGTTCGCCGCGAGTCGTCCAAGCAGCCGGATCATGCGACCGGCGTCACCAACGGCTCGCCGCGCTCGAACGCAAGCACGTTGTCGACGACGATGCGTGTCATCGCGGCGCGCGTCTCATCCGTCGCGCTCGCGATATGCGGCGTGAGGACGACGTTCGGCAACCCTCGGAGGCGCTCGGGCACGTGTGGCTCGTGCACGAAGACGTCGAGACCGGCGCTGATCCGGCCGCTCTCGAGCACGTCGACGAGTGCGTCCTCGTCGACGACTGCACCGCGCGCAGTGTTCAGCAACGAGGCGCCGTCGCGCATGAGGGCAAGACGCTCGCGCGAGATCAGGCCCGTCGTTTCGGCATTCAGCGGCGTGTGGAGCGAGACGACGTCGGCCCGCGTGAGTAGCTCGTCGAGCGGCGTCTCGCGTGTGTGGATCACCTCGAGGTCGAAGCCGGCGGCTCGCTGCGCGACCGCCTTGCCGATCCGCCCGTAGCCGACGATGCCGAGCACGGAGCCGCTCACCTCGCGCCCGAGGAACGGGCTGGCCGACCAGCCTTTCTCCCATCTCCCGGCCCGCACCGCCGCGTCGCCTTCGACGATTCGCCGGCGTACGGCGAGCAGCAGGCCGATCGTCAGGTCGGCGACAGCGGCGTCGAGCACGCCGGGCGTGTTCGACACGGCGACGCCGCGCCGTCGGCACGCCTCGATGTCGATGCGGTCGTACCCGACGCTGAAGTTCGCGATCAAGCCCAGTGCGGGGAACCAGTCGAGGTCGACCGGTTCGTTGGCAACGATCAGGATCTCGACATCGTCGCGCGGCGCGAGAGGCCCGACCTCGATGTCACCGAGCTCGTCCCAGGCGTCACCCGGCGGGCGCAGTGTTGCGAGGACGTTCACGCCGCGAGTACAGCAGTTCCCACGTATCGCCGTAGATCAGCTCGCGCACACCGTCCGACTCGAGAAACGAGCGCGGGAAGCCGAGCTCGGGCGCTGCAGCAGCATCGAGCAGTTCGCGCTGCTTCGCACTGAGCTCAACGTCGGCGGCACCGAGGTTGTCCTCGAGCTGCCCGGCGTTGCGCACGCCGAGGATTGGAACGAGCTCGGGATCGTCGCGCCGCAGCAGCCACGCGATCGCAGCCTGCGACGAAGTACAGCCGAGGTCATCCGCGACGTCGCGCACCGCGGCCGCGGCGGCGGCCTGCCGCGGCGAGACCGAGTCGCCCCACCGGAGCGTCTCGGGTGCGCGGCCCGCAAGCACGCCGTGCTCGAGCACGCCCCACGGCGTGACACTCAGCCCGAGCTCCGCCGCCATCGGCAGCACTTCGCGCTCGGGGTCGCGGCCGGCGAGGCTGTACGGCACCTGCACCGCGATGAACGGCGACCAACCGCGCAGCTCCGCGATCGCGTTTGCGCGTGCCGCTACCCACGCCGGCGAGTCGGAGATGCCGACGTAGAGCACCTTGCCGAGCCGAACCTGGTCGTCGAGCGCGCGCACGAACTCCTCGATCGGCGTCGTCGCGTCGCGCATGTGCAGCCAGAGGAGATCGACGTAGTCGGTCTGGAGGTGTCGCAGACTGCGCTCGAGCGCGCGCACGAGGCTCTTGCGATGGTTGCCGCCCGCATTCGGATCGGTGCGGTCGAGCGTCAGCGTGTACTTCGTCGCGATCACCCAGCGCTCGCGGTCGGCTTTCGTCAACTCCCCCACGACCCGTTCGCTTGAGCCGTCGGTGTAGTTCGACGACGTGTCGACGAAGTTGCCGCCGGCCGCGCGGTAGCCCTCGAGGATCCGGCCGCACTCGGCCTCGTCCGCGCCCCAGCCCCAATCGGTCCCGAAGGTCATCGTCCCGAGCGCGAGCTCCGAGACCCGGAGCCCGCTCGGGCCTAGCAGGCGGTAGCGCATGGCGTCCTCCTCGTTCTCTATGATTCGATAATTATCGAATGAGTACGACCGAATTCGTACACGCCGCGATGCCGCCTGCGCAAGGCCTTCGCGTCGACGTCGTCTCCGGTAGCGCGTTCGAGACGCTGATCACGCAGTACATCCGGACGCGAGCGGAGGGCTCGTCCGAGCTCTGGCTGCACCTGCTCGGGCTCGCGCTCGAGCGGCCGGACGACATCGTCGGCGCCGTCCGTGCCTGCGAGCCGCGCGAGCTGCGGCGTCATCTCACGGGCGTCCACGTGCCGGCGTGGCGCAGCCTCGTGGGCGCCGACGCGCTCGAGGCGACCGCACGCGGCGACACCAGCCTGCTCGACCATGACCGCTACTACGCCGGTGCCGCCCGCGGCGCGCTCGAGCCTCTGCTGCCGCTGACGCCGGCTGAGACGAAACGGCGGATCCTTGCGGCGCTTGAGCTCGTGCACGTCGAGCCTGCAGTGCTTGCGGAGCTCGAACGCGATGCCGCGGCGAAGCGCGCGCTTGCGGTCTCGCCCGAAGAGCTGATCGACATCGCTGCAGGCGGCTACCGCTACGAGCCGGAGCCCGAGCTCGACCGCGTCATTCTCGTTCCGCATTCGGCCGCGCGGCCGTGGCTTCTGCTCTGCCAGCACAAGCGCGCGCGGATCATCTGCTACCCGCTGCCGTCCCCGGAGGCGCTCGCCGACCGCGCGCTTGCGCTCGGGCGCGCGCTCGCCGACGACGGCCGTGTGCGGATGGTTCGACGGCTTGCTGCGGGCGACGCGTCGCTCAATGAGCTCGCGGAGGCCGCCGGTGTTGCGCGGTCGACCGCGCATCATCATCTCGCGCAGCTGCGCGCAGCAGGTCTCGTCGCGATGCGTGGGAACGCGCGCGGCTACTGGTTCACGCTGCGGCCGGAAGGTCTTGCGGACGCACGGCGCACGCTCTCCGAGCTAGCGATTCCTTAGGCCGAGCACCTCGTCGGCGCCGCGCGTGTTGAGGACATTCGTGGCGGTTGCCCAGCCGCGCCTTGCCGTCGCGACCGAGAGGCGCATGTTGTCGAGCCCGCGGACGGAGTGGGCATCCGTCGAGCACACGATCTGTACGCCTGCCTCGACTGCGAGGCGCACCTCGACGTCCCGAAGGTCGAGCCGAGGTGGCAGCCCGTTCGTCTCGAGCGCGACGCCCTCTTCGAGCGCGACCTCGATGACGCGCTCCAGCTGTAGTGCGTTCGGCGGGCGGTAGTTGATGATCCGGCCCGTGGGATGGCTGAGGCAGCGCACCGCGGGGTGGCGCATCGCCTCGACGACCTTGCGCGTGAGCTCCGCGGCGGCTTGCCGCTGTCCGGCATGGAGCGAGAGCTGGACCCAGTCGAGCTCATCGAGCACGTCGTCCGGCAGGTCGAGCGTTCCGTCGGCGCGGATGTCGCACTCCGTGCCGCGCAACACCCGGAAGGGCGCCAGCCGCTCGTTCACATCGGCGATCTCCTCGCCCTGGCGGCGTAACGCGTCCGCGTCGAGGCCGGGAACGACTCGGACGTTCGGCGTATGGTCGCAGATCGCGATGTAGGCATAGCCAAGCTCGCGCGCGGCCACCGCCATCTCCTCGACCGAAGCCTTGCCGTCTGACCACGTCGTGTGCACATGCAGATCGCCCTGGATGTCGCGGAGCTCGACGAGCTGCGGTGGTTCGCGGTCGAGCGGCGCTTCGCGCAGCTCGGGTGGACACCACGGCAGCGCGAGCTCGGCGTAAACCTCTTCCTCGGTGTCGGCATCGGGGAGCGGTCCGAGCGAAGCGACGTACTCCGCCGAGCCCGTCGCGCGCACCAGCTCTGTGCCGAAGCTCGACGGGTCAGCGACGACGAGCTCCACCGGAACGCCGTCGACCGTCGCGCCCACGGCGCTGCGTGCGGAACGCTCGACGACGGCGACGACGGTGGGGGACGACTCGAAGCGCTCGAAGGCATCCGGCGCACGCGAGACGACCGTGACCTCATGCACGACGTCGCATCGTCGGCGAACCTCACCCGCGATTTGGGCATCCAACTCGCGTGCGATCGCCTCTGCGAGCGTGTCGGCGCGGTTCAGCAGGATGCCGCGACGCCCGGGCGGCCCCTTGCGCGCGAGCCCCGCGACGATCTTCCGTTCGGTCTCGGGGCCGACGCCCTTTGCATCGCGCAACCGTCCCGCCTCGGCGGCCGCGCGCAGGTCGTCCGCGGTGCGCACGCCAAGCTCCCGCCCGAGCGCGACCATACGCTCCGGGCCGAGGCCGACGAGCCGGCCCAGTGCGACGAGCTGCGGCTCGACCTCGCGCTCGAGTTCCTCGAGCTCGGCAAGCCTGCCGGTCTCGACGAGCTCGACGAGGCGGCGCTCGATGCCGGGGCCGATGCCGCGCAGCTCGCGGACGCGACCCGTGCGCACGAGGTCTTCGACCGGCGCGCGCGTCTCACGCACGAGCTCGGCGGCGCGCCGGTACGCGCGCAACGAGTAGGGTCCCGCGCCCGCGAGGTCGAGGAGGGCTGCGTAGGCGTCGAGGGTCTGCGCAATCTCGGCGTTGTCCACCCGGCTAGTCTCTTCCCGTGACGACGCTCGTCATTCCGTTCGCAGGCATCGACGGTAAGACACGATTGCACGCGTCGAGCCGCGTGCGGCGGAATGTGTCGCTCGCGATGCTCGGCGACGTGCTCGCAGCAGCCCGCAGCGTCGGTCACATCCGGCTCGTGACGCCGGACGAAGAGGGCGCGGCGCTCGGCCGTGACGCCGGCGCCGAGTGTGTTCCCGATCCCGGCGGCGGCCAGGGAGCGGCCGTGCAGGCCGCGCTCGCCGGTCTCGAAGCCGGCGCGATCGTGATCGCGAATGCCGATCTTCCCTGCGTCGCGCCCGACGACCTGCGGGCGCTGCTCGCGGCGACGCCGGCCGGAGGCATCGCCCTCGTCGAGGCGATCGACGGGACGACGAATGCGCTGAGCATCCCCGCGCCGGAGACCTTCGCGCCGTTGTACGGCACCGACAGTGCGCGGCGCTTCCTTGCGCGTGCACGCGAGCTGGGGCTCGAAGCGGTATCCGCCGCGATTCCGAATCTCGCGGACGACGTCGACACGCTCGACGATCTCGAGCGCTTGCACCTGCGGCTCGGCCCGTGTTCGCAGATGTCGCTCGCCACGATTCAGGCGGCGGCGACCGGATGAGGGTCGTCGTCCTCTCCGGCGGCGTCGGTGGGGCGCGCTTCGTGCGCGGCCTCGTCGACGTCGTCAACGCGCAGGACGTGACGATCGTCGGCAACGTCGGCGACGACCTCGAGGTGCTCGGCGTCTACGTCTCGCCCGATCTCGATTCGATCCTCTACGCGCTCGCCGACCTGAACGACGAGCAGCGTGGGTGGGGTCGCGCGGACGAGTCGTGGCGCGCGCTCGGGACGGTTGCAGAGCTCGGCGGCGAGTCGTGGTTCAAGCTCGGTGACCGCGACCTCGGGCTGCATCTCGTCCGCAGCGGTGCGCTGCGCGATGGGGCCGCCCTGTCGGCCGTGACCGCGCGCCTCGCGCGGTCCTTCGGCGTCGAGGCGACGCTGCTGCCCGCGACCGACGATCGGCTGCGCACGTGGATCGCTACGCCGTCAGGGGAGTTCAGCTTCCAGGAGTGGTTCGTCGCACGGGGGCATCGCGACGAGGTTGACGGCGTTCGCTTCGACGGCAGCGAAGATGCCCGTCCCGCACCAGGCGTCGTCGAGGCGCTGGAGTCCGCGGAGTTGCTGCTCGTCGCGCCGAGCAACCCGTACGTCTCGATCGCGCCGATCCTGGCCGTGCGCGCGATTCGTGAGGCGCTCGAGCGGCGTCGTGTGCCGTGTGTCGCCGTGAGCCCGTTGATCGGCGGCCGCGCAGTCAAGGGCCCGGCCGACCGTATGCTTGCCCGCCTCGCGGGCGGCACGGAGCCAAGGCACGTCGCCGGCTGTTATCCGGGCCTCATCGATGCGCTCGTCATCGACGAGGCCGACGCGCACGCGCTCGAAGGGCTCGTCGGCGTCAGGCCGATCGTCGCACGGACGCTCATGTCGGACACCGGGGCGCGGCGGCGGCTTGCCGAGGCCGCGCTCGGAGCGGTGCCGGCGTGAAGGTCGCCGTCGTCGGGGGCACCGGCGACTTCGGTGCGAACCTCGCGGCGCGGCTCGTCGAGGCGGGTCAGGACGTTGTCGTCGGCTCGCGCGATCGTGAGCGCGCGCAGGCCGCGGCCGCGGAGATCGGCGCGCGCGGCGCGACGAACGCGGAGGCGGTCAGCGGCGCCGATATCGTCGTGCTTGCGGTGAAAGCCGAGGCTGCGCTCAGCACGGCGGCGGAGCTCGTCGACACGATCGCCGGAACGCCCGTGCTGAGCGTCGCAAGTGAGCTTCGCTTCACGAAGGCGGGCGTCTTCCCGGGCACCGACGTGCGATCGCTCGCCGAGCGCACACAGGAGCTGCTGAACGCTCCCGTCGCCGCCGGACTGCATTCGCTCGCAGCCGCGACACTCGCCGGCGGGAAGGCGGACGGCGACGCGCTCGTCTGCGGCGACGATGCCGAAGCAAAGCAGCTCGCGCTCGAGCTGGCTGCCCTCGTCGTCACCGGACGCGCGCTCGATGCGGGGCCCCTTGCAAGCGCAGGCGCGCTCGAGGGCCTCACGGCGGTGATCGTCAATCTGAACAAGCGCTACCGCGCGCACGTAGGCGTTCGGGTCACCGGGCTCGCGTGACGATCGTCGTCGTTGCAGACCCGGGCGAGCGCTCGCGGCTCGCCGAGTCGATTCTGCGCGCGCTGCCTCAGTGGTTCGGCATCGAGCATGCGACGCAGTCGTATATCCGCGACGTCGCGGAGCTCGAGACGTTCGTTGCCCACGATCGCTCGGGCTTCCTCTCGCTGAAGCAACATTCTCCGCGCGCGGCCGAGATCTATGTAATGGGTGTGCTGCCGGCGCGCCACCGTCAGGGCATCGGTTCCGCCCTCGTCGAAGCTGCGGAGGCATGGTGCGCTGCGAACGGCGTCGACTATCTGCAGGTGAAGACGCTCGCAGACACGAGTCGTGACGAGAACTACGCGCGGACACGCGCGTTCTACGAGGCGGTCGGGTTCGTGCCGCTCGAGGTCTTCCCGGAGCTGTGGGACTCGCGAAACCCGGCGCTCGTGCTCGTGAAGCGCGTTGCGCCCGGCTTCACCGTGTTCCCGGTGCGCGGGCTGCCCGAGCTACACGAGGGCGACGACCTGACTGCGCTCATCTCCGAGCGCGTCACGCTCGAGGACGACGACGTCGTCGTCGTCGCGCAAAAGGCGATCTCCAAGATCGAAGGACGTGTCGTGCGGCTCGACGACGTGACGCCGTCCGAGCGCGCGATCGAGATCGCAGGCGACGAGGGCGATCCCCGCCGGCTCGAGTGGATCCTGCGCGAGGCAAAGCGGGTCGTGCGCGTGCGCCCGCCGCTCGTGATCTGCGAGACGCGGCACGGCTTCATCTGCGCATCGGCGGGTGTCGACCAGTCGAACACGCCGGAGGAGGGAACACTCGTCCTCCTCCCGCTCGACCCCGATGGGTCCGCCGCGAAGCTGCGCGAAGAGCTGCGCGTGCGGACCGGCCGCGACGTCGGCGTCATCGTGACCGACTCGTTCGGACGGCCATGGCGCCAGGGCACGACCGACGTCGCGATCGGCGCCGCCGGCGTGCAGGTCATGCAGGACCTCTCGGGCGGGCACGACCCGACCGGGTACGAGCTCAAGGCGACGTTCATCACCGTCGCCGACGAGATCGCCGGCGCGGCGCAGCTCGTCTCGGGAAAGCTCGACCGCAATCCCGTTTCAATCGTCCGCGGCCTGCACATACGCGGCGAAGGCAGGGCAGCGGACATCCCGGTCCCACCCGAGCGCGATCTCTTCCGTTAGGGTCGCCGCGATGGAGGAGATCGACGCCGCAAACGCGCTGCTGCGCGAGAAAGGCTACGCCGAGCGCGACCTCGCCGTGCACGCGGGCCCGCGCGGCAAGGCGCTCCTGAAGGGCAACAAGATCCTGAGCCCGTTCAGCGACGAAGCCGCGCTCGTGCTGCGCGTTGTGCAGGACATCGTGCCGACCGACGGGGAGCTCGGGCATAAGATCCTGCGCCCCGCTGAGCTCCGAGCCAAGCTGTAGCGATGCCGGAGCTCCGGCGGCCCGATCTCGACGCGGATCCACTGCGGCAGTTCCAGCGGTGGTTCGAGGAGGCAAGCGCAGCTGTCCCTACGGCGGAGAAGGTCGCGCTTGCTACCGCGACCGCCGCCGGCGCGCCGTCCGCACGCATGGTGCTGATGAAGGAGGCGGACGAACGCGGCCTCGTCTTCTTCACGCACACGACAAGCCGCAAGGGCATCGAGCTCGCCGAGAATCCGCGCGCGGCGATGCTTTTCTACTGGGAGCCGCTCGGCCGGCAGGTGCGAATCGAAGGGACGGTTACGGAGATCGAGGCCGCGGAGTCGGACGCCTACTTCGAAACGCGGCCGCTCGGAGCGCGCATCGGCGCGAACGTCTCGCGCCAGAGCCGTCCGCTCGGGAGCCGCGCCGCTCTCGACCAGCTCGTCGCCCAATTCGACTCCGACCCGAGCCGGCCTGCGACCTGGGGCGGCTACCGCTTACGTCCGGAGGCGTGGGAGTTCTGGCAGCACCGCGACGACCGGCTGCACGACCGCTTCCGCTACACGCGGCGCGGCGACGGCTGGCTCATCGAACGGCTGTTTCCTTAGCCAGCGAGCGGCCAAGCCTGGCCAGCCGGTCATCCCAAGCGGCGCCGACGTCGACCATCCACGCGACCGCGTCCGAGAGCGGCTCCGGCGTGACCGCGTAGCGCGTCTCGCGTCCCGCACGCGTCGCCGAGAGCAGCCCGGCGTCCGCGAGTGTGGCGAGCTGCTTCGCGACCGCCTGGCGCGTCACAGGGAGACCGGCCGCGAGCTCCGTTGCCGTCGCATCGCCGCGCTCGGCGACCGCCTCGACGAGCGCGCGTCGTGCGGGGTCCCCGAGCGCGTCGAAGACGAGATCTACGCGACCGCGACCCACGCGAGTGCGTGCAGCTCGAGCGCGGTGCTCCATTCGGGCGACGTCTCCGTCACGTGCAGCCGGGTGCCGCCGTCGACTTCCTCCAGCTCGAGCACGACCTCGCCTGCGTCGTCCCAGTCGAGCACGAGCCGCTCCTCGGGCTCGGCCTCGCGGACGACGGCGCGGCGCTCATCGCCGTCGCCCCAGCGGAAGATGCCCTCGCCGCCGGGCTGCGGATCGAGCTCGACCTCGGTCGCGAACCACTCCTCGAGCCGTTCGGCCTCGGTGATGGCCTCCCAGACCTCGGCCGGCGTGGCCGGAAAGACGATCTCGCGCTCGATCTGCATCCCGGAGCTCCTCTCGACTTGACGTGCAACCGTCCGGTTGCGTATAACGTGCAACTGATGGGTTTCGCATTAAACCAGCTGGTGCCTATGGTCGTCGAGTCCGACGGCCGCTACGAGCGCTCGTTCGACATCTTTTCGCGGCTGTTGCGCGAGCGGATCGTCTTTCTCGGCACCGCCGTCAGCGACCAGTCCGCGAACCTGATCGTCGCGCAATTGCTGTTCCTCGAGGCGGAGGACCCGGACGCGGACATCCGGCTCTACATCAACTCACCGGGCGGCGATGCCTACGCGGGCTTCGCGATCTACGACGCCATGCAGTTTGTAAAGGCGGACGTGCAGACCTATGCCGTCGGGATGGCGATGTCGGCGGGCGCGCTCATCCTCGCGGGCGGCGCGCCGGGCAAGCGGTTCGTGCTGCCGAACTCGAAGGTGATGATCCACCAGGGCTCCGGCGGTTTTAGCGGCACGCCGGCCGACATCCAGATCGCGGCGCGCGAGATCCTCGCGCTGACGCGGAAGTACGGCGAGATCATCGCGAAGCATTCGCACCGCGACGTCGAGCAGGTGATGCGCGACATCGACCGCGACCGCTTCCTCGGGCCCGATGAGGCGGTCGAGTACGGGCTCGCCGACCGCGTGCTCGAGTCGCGTGCGGAAGCCGCGTAGCGGGCTCTAAGCTGCGGCGATGGCCGTGGTGCAGGATCTCCGCTCGCAGCTGCTCCGCGTCATTCCCGACGAGCGGCGCGTGACCGACAGCGAGTCGGCGCTCGACCAGCACGCCGCCGACCTGAGCTACCACGAGCCCCACCGGCCCGACGTCGTCGTCTACCCGGAGTCGACCGCAGAGGTTGCGGCCGTCCTCGAGCTCGCGGACGCGACGGAGACGCCCGTCGTCCCGTTCGGCGCCGGCACGAGCCTCGAGGGCCACGTCATCCCCCTGCGCGGCGGCATCAGCCTCGACCTGACGCGGATGAACGCGATTGTCGCGCTCCGGCCCGACGATCTGACGGCAACCGTCCAGCCCGGCGTGTCGCGCTCACAGCTCGAGACGGCGGCGGGCCCGCACGGGCTCTGGTTCCCGGTCGACCCGGGCGCCGACGCAACGCTCGGCGGGATGGCGGCGACGAATGCGAGCGGGACGACGACGGTGCGGTACGGCGGCATGCGCGCACACGTGCTGGCGCTCGAGGTCGTGCTCGCCGGCGGCCGCGTGATCCGCACCGGCTCGCGCGCCGTCAAGAGCTCGGCCGGCTACAACCTCACGGGGCTCTTCGTCGGCTCCGAGGGGACGCTTGGCGTGATCACGGAGCTGACGCTCCGGCTGCACCCGATCCCCGACGACATCGTCGTTGCGCGCGCCGCCTTCCCGTCGGTCGAGGCTGCCTGTCGCGCTGCAGCGGCAATCATCGGCTCGGGCGTTCCGGTCACACGTTGCGAGCTGCTCGATGCGACGACGATCGCCGCGCTGAACGCATTCTCGGGGACGAGCTTTCCCGAGTCGCCGTATCTCTTTATAGAGTTCGGCGGGTCCGGCGTCGACGCGGACCTCGAGACGACGCGCGAGCTCGCCGGCGACGAGGGCGCGAGCGCGTTCGAGTCGGAGCGCGACCCGACGGCGCGCGCGCAGATGTGGAATGCGCGCCACAACGCACTGATGGCGTCGCTCGCGCTCAACCCGGGGGCGAAGGCGATGGCGACCGACGTCGCGGTCCCGGTGTCGGAGCTCGCCGGCGCAATAAAGCACGCGCGCCGGGCGCTCGGCGAGTCCGGCCTGAACGGCGGGATCGTCGGGCATGTCGGCGACGGCAACTTCCACGTCGCGTTCCTGCTCGATCCCAACGACGCGGCCTCGATCGCGAAGGCGGAAGCGCTGAACGGCCGCCTCGTCGACGACGCGCTCGCGCGCGGCGGCACGTGCACGGGCGAGCACGGCATCGGCTTCGGCAAGCTCGCGTACCTCGAGCGCGAGCACGGCGACCTCGTGCCGCTGTTCCGCGAGTTGAAGCAGGTGTTTGATCCGAAGGGCCTGCTCAACCCGGGGAAGGTGGTTCCCTGAGCCCCTAAGCCACCTGCTGCTCGACGAGCAGGTCGTCGAGCAGCGCGTAGCCGCGCGCGATCAGCTCGCGTTTTGCCTCTTCTGTCCAGGGACGGGGATTGCGGAGCCCGGTCTCGAGCGACATCTCCCCGGCGCTCGACTGCACGGCGATGCGCGGGATCAGACGCTCGCCGAGGAATGGGAACTTCGCGTTCGCGAACCGGTCGTCGATCGCCCGCGCAACTCGGTCGGCGCGGCGGCCGCCCTCGCGGGCGACGATCGCCTGGATGTCCTCACGGAGCTGCTCGAGCGCCGCGAGCGCGTCGTCCTTGTCGCGCGCAGTGCGCTCCTCCTGGATGGTGTTCTGCTGAATCGCGACGCGCATCAGGCGGACGATCATGTCGGGCCAGTGCGCGGGCTCGCCGCGTGCACCGCGTTCCTCGGCCTCGCGCAGCTCGGTGACGAGCGCGCGCACCGGCGGGATCTTCGGGAAGCGCTCGAGCCGGCGCCGTAAGCGCACGAGGCCCTCCGTGCCGATCCGCGGATAGTTCGGCAAGTAGCGGAAGCTGACGATCAGCTCAACGCCCGCCTGCCCGTACGCCGGGCCGAGCGGGAAGTTGCGCACCCACGCGCCGTCGGTCGCGATCCGGTCGCCGACGCGGCGCGGGAGCACGAGCGCGCTCACCGCCGCCGACGCGAGGATCGCCTGCCCCATCGTCTCGGCGTCCGTCGTCTTCGACGAGTACGCGAGCTCGTAGGCGTGCTGGCCGGTGCCGTGCACGTCGTCCGAGACATCGGTCGCGAACACCGTCACTTCGATCGGAGCCGCGGCGAGCTCGCGCGCGAGCGGGACAAGGTCACCGATGCGCTCGGCGACAGTCTCCGGGAGCCGGTAATCGTGGGAGCCGAGCAGCGGCAGCCGCCAGAGCGAGTGCGGCCGGAACGTCTCCTCGGGCTGCAGCCTGAGCATGAAGTCCTCGAGGTCGTCGAGACGCTCGAGCGCTGCCATCGTCGCGCTCAGCGCGCCGGACGACGTGCCGTAGATCCAGCCGACGCGCGGCCAGAGCTCGCTTTCGCGCAGCCGCTTCATGAAGCCGAGCTCCATCAGCACGCCGTTGATCGCGCCGCCAGAGAGGACGACCGCGACGTCCCGCTCTTCCACCATAGAGCTCAGCTTAGGACGCGGGACCCTCGTACTCGACGCTGTCGCCGAGGATGTCGTCGATCCGCTGGAGCGTCGCGGCGGCGAGTTCGATCCCGGACGCGGCCGCGTTGTCGGCGACCTGCTCCGGCCGTGAGGCGCCAATGATGGCTGAGGCGACGTTCGGCTCTCGCAGCACCCACGCGAGCGCAAGCTGGGAGGGCGTGATCCCGAGCCCGCCGGCGAGGGCGACAAGCTGCTGGACGCGCTCGAGCAGCGCCTGGTCGGAGACGTCGTCCATGAAGTAGTTCATGCGCTCGTTCGTGGCGCGGCTACCGGGCGGCGGCGGCTCGCCCGGCCGGTACTTGCCGGTGAGGACGCCCTGCGCGAGCGGCGACCAGACGATCTGCGAGATGCCGTGCTCGCGGGAGAACGGGATCACGTCGCGCTCCGGCCCGCGCCAGAGCATCGAGTACTGCGGCTGGCTCGACACGAACTTCTCGACGCCCGGAAGCTCGAGCGCCGCCTCGATCTTGTCGACAGGCCATTCGCTGAAGCCCAGGTAGCGCGCCTTGCCGTGGTGGACGACGTCGGTGAGTGCCTCCATCGTCTCCTCGAGCGGCGTGTCCCAGTCGTAGCGGTGGCACTGATAGAGGTCGACGTAGTCTGTGCGGAGCCGCGCGAGCGACGCATCGATCTGCTTCGCGATCTGCGCGCGCGACAGCCCGCGGTCGCCGTTCGGCATCTGGAAGAACACCTTCGTCGCGAGCACGTACGAGTCGCGCGGCCGGTCTGCGAGCACCTCGCCAAGGAACTCCTCCGCCTTGCCGCCGGCGTAGACGTTCGCGGTATCGAAGAAGTTGATGCCGACCTCGAACGCCTTCGCCACGCAGGCTTCCGCCTGCGACGAGTCGACGCCGCCGCCGTACGTCAACCACGAGCCGAGCGCGACCTCCGACACCTGGAGATCGCTCGAGCCGAGCTGTCTATGGCGCACGGCTCCGACGGTATCCGCTAGCGTCGCGTTCATGCCGCAGCTCGATGCGATCGGCATTGTCTCTTCCGATCTCGCGCGGACGCGCGCGTTCTACGGGCTTCTGGGAATCGAGTTCGCCGAGGGCGACGACCACGTCGAGGCGACGATGCCGAACGGCCTTCGCCTGATGGTCGACACCGAGGACGTCATTCGCAGCTTCCGCCCCGATTGGACGCGGGAGACCGGCAACCAGCTCGCGCTTGCGTTCGAGTGTGCGAGCCCTGCCGAGGTCGACGAGACCTATGCACGCTTCGTCGAGGCCGGCTTCGACGGCGAGAAGGAGCCGTGGGATGCCTTCTGGGGACACCGGTACGCGCAGGTGCGCGACCCCGACGGCGTCGGCGTCGATTTGTACGCAGCGCTCTGATCGAAGAGACCTTCGAGCTCGCCGGACGGCCCGTGACGGTTCTGCGCCCGCCGAGCGCGGACGAGCTGATCGACGAGGAATCGTTCGACGAAGACGAATTTCTCCCCTACTGGGCGGAGCTGTGGACGAGCGGGGTCGCGCTCGCGCAGGTCGTGCCGTCGCTCGGCCTTGAGGGGAAGCGCGTCGTCGAGCTCGGAGCGGGGCTCGGCCTGCCGTCGCTCGCCGCGGCGCTCTGCGGTGCCGACGTGCTTGCGACCGATTGGGCGGAGGACGCGGTCGCACTCCTGAAGGCGAACGCGAAGCGGAACAGCATCCGCGTTCGCGTGAAGCGCGTGCGCTGGGACGAGCCGGAGCCGCTCCTGCGGGGCGCGCCGTGGGACGTCGTCCTGTGTGCAGATTTGCTCTACGAGCAGCGGAACGCGACGCAGCTGCTCGAGCTCCTGCCGCAGCTCGGCGGCGACCTCATCCTCGCGGATCCCGGACGGCCCTTCGCGAAAGGCTTTCTTTCGCACTGGGACGTCGAGACGATCGCGGACGGCATCTACCGGCTACGGTGACCGCGTGGTCGCGCTTGCCGTTGCGCTGGCGTTCGTCGTCCCGAAGCCGCACATCGTGTGGAAGCCGATCCCGTTCGGCGCGAAGCGGAAGGCCGAGATGGCGCAGTACTCGGAGCGCCACTACGGGATCGACTCGTACATCCTGCATCCGAGGGTGATCGTCGAGCACTACACGGCGACGACGACGTTCGCATCGGCGTACAACACCTTCGTTGCCGACGTCCCGGATGCGGAGCTACACCAGCTTCCGGGAACGTGCGCGCACCTCATCATCGACCGCGACGGGACGATCTACCAGCTCGTGCCGCTGACGATCATGTGCAGGCACACCGTCGGCCTGAATTACGTCGCGATCGGGATCGAGCATGTCGGCACGTCGGACGCCGAGATCCTGAACGACGCAGGCCAGATGCGCTCGTCACTCGAGCTCACCGCGTGGCTGATGGCGCGCTACCACATCGTGTCGAGGAACGTGATCGGGCACAACGAGAGCCTCGCGAGCCCGTACCACAAGGAGCTGTACGCGCCCTGGCGCACCCAGACGCACGGCGACTGGCAGCACGCGGACATGAACGTGTACCGCGCGCGGCTGCGCGCGCTGCTCAACCGCTAAGACCGCTACCGTCCACTCTGATGACGCCGTTGGACAAATCTGCCCGGATCGGGACGGTTCGGCCCCGGACAAGCCGGATCAGCCAGGTCGTGACGGTCGTTGCCGTTGTTGTCCCACCGCTCGGCCTCGTGGCGGCGATGGGTGCGCTCTGGAACATCGGCTTCCACTGGGTCGACCTCGCGCTCTTCGCGGGCCTCTACGTCGTTTGTGCCTTTGGCACGACGATCGGCTTCCATCGCTACTTCACGCACCGCGGTTTCGAGGCGCGCGCGCCGGTCAAGGCGCTCCTCGCGATCCTCGGCTGCATGACGATGCAGGGCCCGGTGACGCAGTGGGTCACCGACCATCGCAAGCATCACGCGCTGTCCGACCAGCCTGGCGATCCGCACTCGCCGCACGGGCACGGCGACGGCGCGTGGGGCGCGGTACGCGGCTTCGTGCATGCGCACGTGGGTTGGATGTTCACGAACCTCGGGATGGAGCAGGGCAGGGAGTACGGACGGGATCTCTACGAGGATAGGCTCGTGCGCGCCATCGACCGCTTGTACCTGCTCTGGGTTGTGCTCACGCTTGGGATCCCGTTCGCGATCGGCTATGCCGTCGGCGGGACGTGGGGCGCGGGAGTCGAGGCCCTCGTGTGGGGCGGCCTGATCCGCGTCGCGGTGTACCAGCACGCGACCTTCAGCGTGAACTCGATCTGCCACATGTTCGGGCGCCAGGACTTCCGCTCGCGCGACGAGGCGCGGAACAACTGGGTCGTCGCGCTGCTCGTGTTCGGCGAGGGGTGGCACAACAACCATCACGCCTTCCCGGTCTCGGCGCGGCACGGTCTCGAGCGCTGGCAGCTCGACGTCTCGTGGTGGGTAATCCGCGTGCTCGAGAAGCTCCGGCTCGTCTCGAACGTCAAGGTGCCGGACGCCGCGCAGCGCGCGCGACGGCGCGTTCAGGCCGCCTGAAAGCGATCCAGCTCGCCGGCGACGAGCCGCTCCCACGTTGATGCGCGCGGCAGTGGGATCGGTCTGCCCCAGTGCGCCCGAAGCGCGATGCCGTGCGTCGCGCCCGGAATGAGCGTGTAGTCGCCCTCGATCCCGAGCGCACGCGCGCGCTCGAAGCCCCTGCGCGAGCCCGCCGGTGAGACGCCGGGGATGCCGGGAAGCCGGCCGTCGAGCGAGCCGTGGATCACTCGAAACCTGCGCCCGCGGAGCGGCGCAAGCGAGATGCGCTCGGGGAGCCACGGCGCGAGGCCGATGACGGTCTCGACCGACGGCTCGTCGGCGACCTGCGCCGCGACCGTGCCGCCCATCGAGAAGCCGACCAGGAGCGTGCGTTCGGCTCCGGCGGTCGCGATCGCCGCGCGCGCATCCTCGACGCACCAGTCGAGGCGCTTCCACGACTTGATCCGGTAGCGCACCTCTGCGAACAGAAGCTCGGTAAACCGCGGTGCGAGCCGGCCGACGAGCCACTCGAGCGACGCGCTCCAGGTCCCCTCGACCTCGCCGCTCTGCCCGCCGTTCACGCAGACGACTGCTGCAGTGGCGCCTGCCGGCCCGGTGATCCGCAGCTCCGCGCCGGTGGAGAGCTCCATCGGCGCGCAACGGTAGCGGGCGCTACGCGGCCGAGATCGATCGGACGGCCGGCTGTGCGACCGGCAGATCGACGCAGAAGGTCGTGCCGACGCCCTCGGCGCTCCGCATCGAAATGCGGCCGTCGTGCGCCTCGATGATCGCCTTCGCGATCGAGAGGCCGAGGCCCACGCCGGGGATCGCTTCCTCCTGTGCGCGCGCGGTCCGGAAGAAGCGCTCGAACAGGTGGTCCTGCTCAGCCTCGGGCACGCCCATGCCGGTGTCGGCGACCTCGATCCGCACGGCGCCGTTGTGGCGGAACGTCCGAACTTCGACGCTCCCGCCCTGCGGCGTGAACTTGAGCGCGTTGGAGACGAGGTTGTCGATCACCTGGCCGATGCGGAGGCGGTCGCCGTTCGCGAGAGGCAGCGGCTCCGTCGTCGAGCTGAGTGCGATTCCGCGTGCCGCGGCCACCGGTGCTCCTGCCAGCACCGCCTGCTCGACGGCGGCCGCGACGTCGAGCTCCGCCTTGTCGAGCGCAAGGCTGCCGGCGCTCGCCTGTGCGGTGAGCAGGAGATCCTCGACGAGCCGGAGCAGGCGCTCGGCATTCCGGTCGATCACCTCGAGCCAGTTGTGCCTGTCGGCCGGGAGCTCGGCCATCACGTCGTCCTGCAACAACAGCTCGAGATAGCCGCAGATCGATGTGAGCGGAGTGCGCAGCTCGTGCGACACGAGCGCGATGAACTCGTCCTTCATCCGGTCGAGCTTGCGCAGGCGCTTGTTCTGCTCCTGCGCCTGCGTGAGCAGCGACTCGCGGTCGCGCTCTGCTTCTTTACGTGCGGTGACGTCGACCGCGAACCCCTGCGTGAACCACGGCTTGCCGTTCTCGTCACGGATGATCGTGTAGCTGTCGTGCAGCCAGACAACGCGGCCGTCCCCCGCGAGGAAGCGATACTCGAGCTCGAGCGGCTCGCCGGTGTGGCGCGAGTGACGTTGTGCATCGCGCACGCGTTCGCGGTCATCGGGATGCAGATGGTCGACGAAGAACGCCGGGTTCCCATGCCATTCCTCGAGGCTGTACCCGAGGATCTCTTCGATCTGCGGGCTCACGTAGGCGGCCGCTTCATCCGAGGAGTACGGCGAGTCGACGTACGTGATCAGCGGCAGCTGCTCGACGAGCGAGCGGTAGCGCGCCTCCGCCTGCTTCCGCGCGGTGACGTCGACGAGGAAGCCCTGCCAGTGCACGTTGCGTCCTTTCTTGTCGCGCACCGTGACCGCGCGGTCGTGCACCCACTTGATCGAGCCGTCGCGGCGGAACATCCGGTACTCGGCCTCGAACGGATCGCCGCTCTCCTTCGCGCGCGCGATCGTGCGCAAGACCTGCTCGCTGTCCAGCGGATGCAGGATCTCCTCGAAGAGGCCGGGATTCTCCGCCCACTGCTCGACCGAGTAACCGAGGAAGTCGACGATCGCGGGGCTCACATAGGTCGCGCCGCCTCGCTCGAGCGAGACGACGTAGAACGAGAGCGGCATCTCCTCGACGAGCCGGCGGTAGCGCTGCTCGAGCGAGGCGCTCCGGGCGCGCAGGCGCGCCTGCTCGCCCAGGTGAACGAGCAGCCCGACGAATGCCGCCGCGGCGAACGCGAGCGGCAGTCCGTCGGTGACGAGGCCGACGGCGAGCGCCAGGGCGACGGCGCTCAAGTGCAGGACGACGAAGCGCCCAGGCCGGAGATGGCGGAGGTTGCGCAAGCTCACTCGGGACTCCATCGGCATTCGTGCCGTCCGCCGCAAGCCCTGTCGGCTGCGGCGCGCACGGCGATCAGCGAATGTGCGGGTTCACGCCGACGAGTCGGGACTGCGGTTACGAGGGTCGGCGGGACTTGGAGATCGCGCCTCGGTGCTCTAGGGTTGCGCGCATGACGGTGGGTGGGGTTCTCGGTGAGGCATGGGGTCTCTACACGAAGTTCTTTAGGCGCTTCTTCACGATCGCGATCATCGTCTACCTGATCGTCAACCTGCTGGACGCGCTCATCAGCACCGCGTTCGGCGACGGTGCCGGCGTCGCGGTGCTGCTCGCACTTATCACCGTGGTCGTCTCGCTCGTCGGCACGTTCTGGCTCCAGGGCGCCCTCGTCTATGCGGTCGACGACGTCCGCGACGGCAGGATCGACTCGACCGTCAGGCAGGTGTTCGACCGTGTCCGGCCGTATGTGGGGACGCTGATCGGGGCGGGCCTGCTCGCCGGTCTCGGAATCGTCATCGGGCTGGTCCTGCTCGTCGTCCCGGGCCTCATCCTGGTGACGTGGTGGTGCCTGATCGTGCCGGTGATCGTGCTCGAGGAGAAGCCGATCGGCGAGTCGTTTCGTGCGTCGCGCGAGCTCGTGCGAGGCCACGGCTGGACGGTGTTCGGCATCATCATCGTCACGTGGATCTTGAGCGCGATCGCGTCGGGGATCATCCAGGCGATCTTCTCGTTCCTCAACAACTTCTTCCGGATCTGGATCGGCGGCTCGATCGCAAGCGCGATCGTCGGGCCGTTCCTCGCGATCGCGCTCACGCTGACGTACTTCAAGCTGCGTGAGCTGCGAGCGGGCGAGGCGCCCGAAGCCGCAGCGTCCCAGCCGCAGGTGTGATGCGCAGGGCCGCCTCGCGGCGGCCCCACGCTTCTAGCCGGGCGTGATCGAGCCGAAGAGCCCGTCGTTCTCGTCGTTCGGGCCGGCGGTGAAGAACAGCGTCCCGGTCGGCCCGGCCGCTGCGCCGTTGCCGAACTGGAGCGCCCAGAGGCCGTCGATCAGGAGCGGCGAGCCGTCCGCACCGGTCAGCGGGCCGAGCGGCACGTACGAGAGGCCGCCGAGGACCGGCATGTACGCATGGATCGCCCCGTCGCCGAAGTTGCCGACGAGCAGGTCTCCGCCGAGGTCGCCGAAGCCCTGTGGTGCCACAGCGACGCCCCACGGGGCGTTCAGCGCGCCGCGGCTCGCCACGCGCGTGATGAGCATCCCCGTGGCCGCGTCATAGGCGTCGACGTAGCCGAACTGCGCGTGATGAACCTCGTCGCCGCTCTTCGGCTGCGTCTTCGCGTACGTGACGAAGATCGTGTTGCCGATTGCCTGGATGCCGAATGGCGCATAGACATCCGGGAGGGTCTTGTCGACGAACTGGCCGGGGACGTTGACCGGCTGCCACGAGCCGTCGAAGACGTCCACGCGGCGGTTGTGGAAGTCCGTCGCGTAGAGGCGCGGACCGGCCGAGGTCTGCGCGATCGCGAGCCCCTTGAAGATCGCGCCGTCGGCGGCGGGGATTTCAGTCTCCGCCGTCGTTCCGACCGAGTTGTTCCAGGCGCTGATCACGCCCGCCTCGCTGTCGAAGAGGAACAGCGACGCCGTCCCGTTCTTCAGCTTGAGGCCGGTCGTCGAGTTGAACACCGTGCCGGTCGGCGCATCGCCGACCGCGACGATGAGCGGGACCTTTTGGGTGGGCATGTTGGTGGGGATGCGATAAAGCGTCGCCTTTCCGGTCCCGTTGTCGGCGACCCACCAGGGGCTCGTCGAGCTCGCCGTGAGCCCCCACGAGTTGACGAGATCCGGATCTGTCAACGTGCCCGGGACCCCGTTGTCGGACACGAGCGGTGTGACGGTGAAGCTCGACGCGGCGGTCGCAGACCAAGCGGTGATGAGTGCCACCACGAGGGCGAGAGCGCCCGCGCCGGCCCACTTCCAGGGCATGCGCATTGCAGCCACCTCCTCCACTCACGGGCACGCCGATACGGCGTGCTCCCCACTGCAGGCATACGGGGAGACCGGCCGGCCGGTTTTGCGGGCGTGTTAGCCGAGCATTTGACGGATGCGCGCCTCGACGGCGGCTGCGACCGCGATGTGCCCCGCCTCGTCGAGATGCGTGCCGTCGATCGGGCTGTACGGGGCAATGCGGTCGAGATCGATGAGCTCGCAGCCGAGCGCGTCGCACATCTCGTTATATGAGGGCGCGAGCTCGTGCCCTCCGAACGAGGGCGGGCAGACGACGAGGATCTCGGGCGCGCCTCGGTCAGGCCCGGCCTCCGCCGTACGCGCAGCCTTGACGAGTCGCCCGATCGACCTCGCGACGAGCAGCGGCTCGAGCCAGTACGCGTCGTTCGTGCCGAGGAAGATGACAAGGATGTCGACGGGCGCATGCGAGCGCAGGCACGGCACGAGGTACGGCAGCCCGTTGCGGCCCTCGGCGACGGGACTCTCGATCGTCGCGCTGCGACCGCTCAGTCCTTCCGAGATGACCTCGGCTTCGTTCGCAAGCGCCGACGCGAGCCGGGCAGGCCAGCGCACGTCGCGCGCGTAGCGCTGCCCGTCCGAGCCCGGGATGTGGCCCCACGTGTTCGAGTCGCCGAAGCAGACGATCGTCTTCAACCTGCGGGACGCTAGCGCAGCGGCCGCGTCATGCGACTTGGACGATGAAGAGCGCGGCCGACCGCCCTAAGCTCGGTCTGGTGAGGCTGTCCGCAGTGACAACGCTGGCCCTTGCGGCCGTGCTTGGATTCCTGGGCAGCGTCTCGCTGGCCGGATGCGGCGGCGGCAGCAACGCGGGCGCGCTCTCAACTGCGCTGACGGCGACGCGGCCTGCCGTCACACGATCGACGCCGACGCCGGCGACGACGACCGCGGCGGAGCCCACGACGACGGCGGAGCCGACGACCGTCACCCAGACGACGCCGACCGTGACGTCCACCAGCACGCAGACGCGTACTCAGACGTCGACGGTCGTGCAGACGACGACCGCAGTCTCGACCGCCGCTGCGGCGCCACCTCCATCGACGACCACGGCGGCCACGACGACCGGCGTCAGCGCGGCAGGTGCCGTTGCCGTCGGGGCGGCGGCTGCGACGAAGAACGCCGAGAGCGAGAGCAGCGACACGCAGTGGGGATGGATCGCCTTCGGGATCCTCGCCGCCGCCGTCGTCGTCGGCGCGATCGTCTGGTGGGTGCGCCGGCGGCGGTCGCCTCCGAGTGCCGGCGACGCAGCGCCGACACCATCGGGGTAAGCGCTCTACGTTTGAACGGGATATCGCTGCATGTGAGCCTGTGCCCGTGCCTCGCGGAACCAGATCAGCTCATACGCGTGCAGCGCGACCCAGACGCCGGCGACGAGCGCGAGTGCGACGAGCGCAGGAACGACCGTGGCGACGGGGATGAGGGCCACGCAGGCGATCGCAGCTACGAGGCGACCGCGTCCCAAGGTCCGAGAGACGCGATACCGCAGCGCTACATAGGCGAAAAGGTAGAGCGCAGGCCCTCCGCAGAGCGCCACCGCCTCGAGCGTGCTGAGCTCGTCGCTGCGGTGCGCGAGTGTGCCTTTCATCGCGAACCCGAAGAGGACGATGCCGGCGACCATCGGGAGGTGAATGTAGGTGTAGACATCACGCGCGAGCGCGATGCGTTCCTGACCGCTTCGGTCGACGAGAAGCTGTCGCCCGCGGCTCTGAAAGAAGTCGAAGTACGCGAGCCAGAAGGACATGACGACGATCAAGCCGAGCACGGCTGCAAGGATCAGGCCCGCGCCGAGATGCTCGCCGCGGGCGCCGATCCCGATTGAGATCAACGACTCGCCGATCGCGATGATGATGATCAGCCCGTGCCGTTCGGCGAAGTGGGCGGGCTGCACGCGCCAGCCCTGCAGGCCCACGAGCGCCGGCCCGACGAAGCCGACGGCGAGTGCCGCGATCCACAACGCCGTCCGGAAACCGCCGTGGACGAATCCCGCGGCGAGGATCAACAGCGACCCGCCCATGACCCATGGGGAGACGCGCGTGATCGCCTTGAGGAGATCGCGATCGCCGCCGGCCCCGAATGCGTAGAGCGACGCCTGCACAACGTTCACGATCAGGAACGCGACGCCGAAGACGACGCCCTCGTCTCCAAATGCCTCCGGGACGGCGAGCGCGGCGATGAACATCGCGCCCGTCGCGACGAGGATCGCTCCGAGGGCCAAGCCCACATCCGCGTCGATTGCGTTGGTCAGCCATGCGTACGAGGCCCACGCCCACCACAAGGCCGTAAGGACGAGGGCCGCATGTCCGAGCCCCGTCCACGTCGGGTGTTCGGACAGGAGCGTCGTCACCTGCGTGAAGCCGAAGGCGAAGACGAGATCGAAGAAGAGCTCGAGCGGTGCGACCGGGCGTTCGGTCTCCGCGAGTTGGGCGCTCACAGGACGACGCTACACCGCGAAGATGGGAAGGGCCCGTTTCCGAGGCCTTCCCCAGGGATTCGCGTCCTCGTAGGCACTACTGGCGGCAAGCGCTAGACGCGCTCGAACTCCGATCCGAACCGTCTTACACTCGTCGTATGTCGACACTCGAACGCAAGCGACTCACAGTGTTGTTCTGCGACGTCGTCGCATCGACCGAGCTCGGAGAGCGCCTCGATCCCGAGGCGGTTCACAAGGTAATGGGCCGGTATTTCGGGATCGCACAGAACATCATCGAGCGCCACGGAGGCACCGTCGAGAAGTTCGTGGGCGATGCGGTGATGGCGGCCTTTGGCGTTCCGGTGCTGCACGAGGACGATGCGTTGCGCGCTGCACGCGCCGCGATCGAGCTGCGCGACGCGATGGCGTCGCTGAACGAGGAGCTCGCAGAGTCGTACGACACGCACGTCGCGCTGCGGATCGGCGTGAACACGGGAGAGGTCGTCACGACCGGTGACGACCCATTGGCGACGGGCGACGCTGTCAACGTCGCCGCGCGCCTGGAACAGTCTGCCGGTCCCGACGAGATCTTGCTCGGAGCGCAGACGCATGCGCTTATCCGATCGGCGGTCGTGGCGGAGCCGCTTGCTCCGTTGCTCGTCAAGGGGAAGCGAGCGCCGCTTGCGGCGTGGCGACTGCTTTCGGTTTCCGGCGAGGGGGTTCCGCGGCGACGGCTCGATACGCCCCTCGTCAACCGCGAGGTCGAGCTGCGTCGGCTACTTGACGCGTTCGACGTGACCGTCCGTGAGCGCACGTGCACACTCGTCACGATCCTCGGGGCGGCCGGCGTCGGAAAGTCGCGTCTCGCCCATGAGCTCATGACGTCCCTTGGGCCCGCTGGAGTGGTGCGCGGGCGCTGTGCCTCGTACGGGGAGGGGATCACGTACCAGCCGGTCGTCGAGGTGGTCCGGGAGCTCGAGCCCCAGCTGTCGCAGCTTCGTCTCGATACGCGCGTCGTCACGACGCTGCGCAGCCTCCTGAGCGGAGACGAGTCGATCGACTCCACCGACGAGATCGCCTTCGCCGTTCGCAAGCTGCTGGAGGCCGTTGCCGCTGATCTCCCGCTCGTGTGCGTGTTCGACGACATCCAGTGGGGAGAGCCCGCGTTTCTAGATTTGATCGAACAGATCCTTTCGCTCTCGCGTGACGCCCCTCTCATGCTGTGCTGCATCGGACGGCCGGAGCTGCTCGACAGCAATCCGGGCTTCGGCCGTAGCCACCCGAACGCAACGACACTCGCGCTCGAAGGGCTCGCACCGGAAGAGACGGACCGGTTGATCGATCACCTGGCCGCGGACGCGCCGGTCTCCACCCCGCTGCGCGACCGAATCCGCGAGACGGCGGAGGGCAATCCGCTCTTTGTCGAGGAGATGATCCGGCTGCTGCGCGAAGCGCCGGACGGGGAGATTCCGGTGCCGCCGACTATTCATGCCCTGCTCACCGCGCGCCTCGACCAGCTCGACCCGGCCGAGCGGACGGTGCTGCAGCGCGGTGCCGTGGAGGGCCGCGTCTTCCACCGAGGTGCGGTGCAGGTCCTGGCCCCCCACGAGAGTCAGGTCGGCGCCCGCCTCGCGGCGCTCGTGCGGAAGGGGCTGCTGCACCCGGAGCACACGCGGTTTAGCGGCGAGGATGCGTATCGCTTCCGCCACCAGCTGATCCGCGACGCAGCCTATGAGACGCTCCCGAAGGCGGCACGCGCCGAGCTGCACGAGCGCTTCGCCGGCTGGCTCGGGTCGCGCACGCAGGAGCTCGCGGACGCGGACGACCTCGTCGGCTACCACCTGGAGCAGGCGTACCGGTACCGGCTCGAGCTCTGGCCTCTCGACGACCACGCGCGCACGCTCGGCGCCAGTGCGAGCGAGTTGCTCGCGGCCGCCGGCGCACGCGCGCTCGGGCGGAACGACGTGGGCGCTGCGGAGAAGCTGCTGCGGCGCGCGCTCTCGCTGCGCTCGGAGAACGATCCTGCTGTCGCGCTCCGGCTCGACCTCACACACGCTCTCTTCCTCTCCGGCGAGTTCGCAGCTGCAGGCGATCTTGCACGGGAGACCGCGTCCCTCGCTGCGGCGCGCGGCAATCGCGTGGGCGAGCTACGCGCTCGTCTCGCGGTGGCACGGCTCGTTGTGCAGATGCCGCCGCAGGACGGCGCAACGCCGGAGCCGAGCGCGGCGCTCCTAGCGCTGGCCGAGGAGGCGCGACCGATCTTCAGCGAGGCGGGCGACGAGGTCGGTCTCACCGACGCGTGGGCCGCGACGGCCTGGGCGGAGCTCATCCGCTCGAGATGGGGCGCGATGCTCGATGCGGTCGAGCACGCGATCACGCACGCGCGGCGGGCCGGGCACACCCGGTGGGAACGCGAGCTGCCCGTCTGGAAGGGAACTGCGCTCTTCTACGGCCCCACGCCGGTGGAGGAGATGTTGCGCTGGCAGGAGGACGAGCTGCCGCAGCACTCGATGGCGCTGAATCATCGCGCCGTGCTCGAGGCCATGCGCGCACGGTTCGCTGCCGCGCGCGCTCTCCTTGTCACAGCGGACAACGCGGCCGCCGAGCGGGGCGAAACGCTCTGGCGTGCGGGCGGAGCGATGGCGGAGTGGGAGGTCGAGACCCTCGCCGGCGACCCGGCCGCCGCGGAGCGCGCGGCGCGCCGGACGTGCGACTGGCTCGAGGAACTCGGCGAGACCGGCTTCCGATCGCTTGCGATCGGGCAGCTCGCCTGGTCGCTCTACGCGCTCGGCCGGCTCGACGACGCGGAGCGTCTGACGCAACAGGCGGAGGCACTCGCGTCCGCGGACGACGTGCTTTCGCACATGCTCTGGCGGCAGGTGCGTGCGAGGCTCCACGCCCGCGCAGGTCGGCCCAGCGAAGCCGAGCAGCTCGCACGTGAGGCTGTTTCGCTCGGCGAAGAGACAGAGATGCCGAACTGGCACGCCCATGCGCTGGTGGACCTCGGCGACATCTGCGTGCTCGCGGGGAAGAGCGACGAAGGGCGCAGGCACCTCGCGCACGCACTCGAGTTATACGAACGCAAGGGCAACATCGTTTCGGCGGCGCACGTGCGCGCTGCGCTCGGCGGCCCAGATGCCTCGGCGAACCTTGTATCCGACGGCACGACCTTCTAGCATCGGTTGCTGCCGGGGGCACGGTCAGCAAGGGAGGTTGAGATGAACAGCAAGAGCACCAACATCGATCGGCTGTACGAGGCGGGGTTGATTGGCGACCCGGCGACGCTCCCGGAGGATTCCGTGTCGTTCATGACTAGCCTGAGCGACGACGAGGTCACGCTCCTGATCTCGATCAAGGAGCGCCTCGACGGCCGTGGGATCCCGGTCCTGATCTACGAGCCCGAGTACCGCAGCATGCCGATTTTCTAGCGCTGTCCGCGAGCGCTCGACTCCGCTGCAAGATCGACCTGGCGCTGCCGGCGTACGGCGCGCCGCTTGCGCACCTGTTGGAGCGCCCTGACCTGCGAGAGCTCTTCCCGCGCTGTCTCTTCGTCAGCTACCACACGTCGCGCTCGATGGTTCCACTCATGGAGGCGGCGCTCTCGCGCGCGCTCGAGCTCGCTCCGGGCGATCCGGTCGCCGCGGGCCTCGCGGCCTATCTCGAGCGCCACATCCCAGAGGAGCGGCATCACCCCGAGCACGGCGGCGCAGTCATCGAGGACTTGGCAGCGCTCGGCCTCGACCCTGACGAGGTTCGAGCGCTCCCCGGCACACCGCAGATCGACACGCTCGTCGCGGCCGAGCTGGCGTGGATCCGCGATGACCATCCGGTGGCGATTCTCGGCTTGCTCGAGCTCGAGGCGCACGCGGCCGACCGCCGCACGGTCGAGCTCCTGATCGAGCGGACGGGCTATCCGCGCGCCGCGTTCGGGCAGCTGCTGCTTCACTCGCGGCTCGAGCCGGCGCACGCGAGGGAGCTGCACCGCGTGCTCGACGCGCTGCCGCTCGACGAGTGGCATGAGCAGCTGATTGGGTCGAGCGCCTTGCGTGCGATGACGCTCATCACCGACGCGTTCCTCGACGCGATCGTGGATGGCGGCGCCGCTTCGACGATCTCCGCGCGCGCCTCGTAGACGCGAAGGGCCGCCTCGCGGCGGCCCCTCGCAGAGCTAGAAGCGTTTCCCGACGTGAGTGCTAGGAACAGCCGGTGTTCGTCCCGCAGTCGCGGCACGTGTAGCACGAGCCCGTGCGCACCATCCGACCGCCGCAGCGGGCGCACTCGACTGCGTCCTCCCAGCTGTTGAAGAGCGCGGTCTGGCCGGGCGGCGGCGCCTCGACCGGATCGGCCGGCGCCTGGGCGCCCTCGGCATAGCGCTGCGCGAGCAGCGCCTTCACCTCCGGTGTGAGGATCCCGACCTCCTCCTGCTGCTCTGCCGTGAGGAACCGCTTGCCGAACCAGCGGAAGATGTAGTCGACGATCGACTTCGCGACGCGGATGTCGGCGTCGTTCGTCATCCCGCTCGGCTCGAAGCGGAGATGCGACAGCTTCGAGACGTAGACCTCCGGCGGCACGCCGTACTGCAGGCCCATCGACACCGCGATCATCAGCGAGTTCATCAGGCCCTGCAGCGTCGTCCCGTCTTTCGCGATGTCGACGAAGATGTCGCCGGGGCTGCCGTCGTCGAAGACGCCGACGTGGATGTAGCCCTCGTAGTCGCCGACGCGGAACTTGCGGCCGACCTCGTTGCGGTCGTCAGGAAGCCGCTTGCGCTCGTGCACGTGCACCGGCGGCGTCGCCTTCGACTCGCTGCCGGAGCTCGACAGCGGCTGCGCGACCTTGCAGTTGTCGCGGTAGATTGCGATCGCCTTCACGCCGAGCTTCCACGCGTCGACGTAGAGGCTCATCACGTCCTCCACCGACGCCTGCTCGGGCAGGTTCACCGTCTTGGAGATCGCGCCCGAGATGAACGGCTGTGCGGCGCCCATCATCTTCACGTGGCCGAGGTAATGGATCGCGCGATCGCCGACGGCGCAGTCGAACACCGGGTAGTGCTCGGTCTTCACGTACGGCGCGCCGACGACGCTGTTGCGCTCGTCGATGTACGCGACGATCTCCTCGCGCTCGCGCGGCGCGTAGCCGAGCTTCTCGAGCGCCATCGGCACGGTCTTGTTCACGATCGTGATCTCGCCGCCGCCGACGAGCTTCTTCGACTTCACGAGCGAGAAGTCCGGCTCGACGCCCGTCGTGTCGCAATCCATCATGAAGCTGATGGTCCCGGTCGGTGCGAGCACGGTCGCCTGCGCGTTCCGGTAGCCCTTCACCTCGCCGAGGTTCAGCGCGTCGTCCCAGGCGCGCCGGGCCGCGCCCATCAGGTCGGCCGGCACGATCGTCTCGTCGACGTTCCCGACCGCGGCGCGGTGCTTCGCGATCACCCCGATCATCGGCGCGCGGTTCACCTGATACCCGTCGAACGACCCCATCCGGCCGGCGATCTCCGCGGACTTGCGGTAGGCGCGGCCGGTCATGAGCGCCGTGATCGCGCCGGCGTACGCGCGGCCCTCGTCGGAGTCGTACGGCAGGCCGCGCGACATCAGCAGGGCACCGAGGTTCGCGTAGCCGAGCCCGAGCTGGCGGAAGCGCTTCGCGTTGCGCTCGATCTCAGGCGTCGGATACGACGAGTAGCCGACGAGGATCTCCTGCGCGAGGAACACGACGTCGACCGCGTGCTCGAACGCCTCGACGTCGAGCTCGCCGTCCTCGCGGCGGAACTTCATCAGGTTGAGCGACGCGAGGTTGCATGCGGAGTCGTCGATCGACATGTACTCCGAGCAAGGGTTCGACGCGTTGATGCGACCGGTGTTCGGCAGCGTGTGCCACGCGTTGATCGTGGTGTCGTACTGCACGCCCGGGTCAGCGCACTCCCACGCCGCATGCGCGATCTGCCGTAGCAGGTCGCGGGCGTCGGCGGTCTGAACGACGGCGCCGTCGACGCGCGCGGTGAGGTTGAACTCACGCGCCTCTGCGGCTGCCTCCATGAACGAGTCGCTGACGCGGACGGAGTTATTCGCGTTCTGGTACTGGATCGACGCCCAGTCGGGACTGTCCAGCGACATGTCGTAGCCGGCACTCTCGAGGACGCGCGCCTTGCGCTCCTCCTTGGCCTTGCACCAGATGAACTCTTCGATGTCGGGATGGTCGACGTCGAGGACGACCATCTTCGCCGCGCGCCGCGTCTTGCCGCCCGACTTGATCGTGCCGGCCGACGCGTCGGCGCCGCGCATGAAGGACACCGGGCCCGAGGCGTACCCGCCCTTCGAGAGCTGCTCCTTCGAGCTACGGAGCCGCGAGAGGTTGACGCCCGAGCCGGAGCCGCCGCGGAAGATCACGCCCTCGCGCCGGATCCAGTCGAGGATCGCTTCCATCGAGTCCTCGATCGAGAGGATGAAGCAGGCCGAGCACTGCGGCCGCTCCTCGAAGCCGACGTTGAACCAGACGGGGCTGTTGAACGAGGCGTACTGGTTGACGAGGATCGCCTTCAGCTCGGCCTCGAACGTGGCGGCGTCCTCGTCGTCGACGAAGTAGCCGCCCTGCTTACCCCATGCGACGCACGTGTCGACGACGCGGCCGATCATCTGCCGCACGCTCGTCTCGCGCTCGGGGGAGGAGAGCCGGCCGCGGAAGTATTTTTGCGCGACGATGTTCGTCGCTGTCTGCGACCAGAACTTCGGGAATTCGACGCTCCGCTGCTCGAAGGCCGGGCCGTTCTTGCCCGGAATCGTCGCGTCGCGGATCTCCCACTCGATCTCGTCGAACGGGTCGCGTCCGGGGATCGTGAAGAAGCGGCGAACGCCGAGCCGGGCGCCGTCGTCCACGACGGTGTTGACCACCTCGTCGGTCGCGGTGTCGATGCCCCGCTGCTGCTCTACGCTCGCCATGTCCGTCCCTCCATCGTAGTTTCGGCCGGGCCCTCAACCGAGCCCGTTTCCCCGCCTAGCGGGGGTCCGGAAAATAGGGATCGCGTCGGACGGAACGACGCTGAGGCCGCGACGGCCGCCGCACTTTAGGGCTCTTCGACTTGCGCCGACAAACTACGTCGAGCGGCGAGGCTGCGGAGCCGGCGGGCGAGGCTTCATCCGGTTCGTCTGGATGCGCCGGGCAAGCCAGGTTGCGGCAGCTGCGAGCAGCAGCAGGATGGCGAGGCCGCCGAGCACGAGGAGCGGCAGCGGGACGGACTGCGCGTTCCCCGGAGCGAGGTGGTCGCTGATCCAATTGAACGGCCCGCTGTCGCTCTTGGTCGGAGTTTTCGGGCCGCCGACCGGGCCGGCCGGCGACGGGCTGGGGCCGGATGTGCCGTCGCCCCCGCCGCGGCCTTCCTCGTGAAGGACGGCGAAGAGCGCGGCCTGGATGTCCTGGATGACGTTCGAATAGCCCTTGATGTCCGGGTACTGGTTCAGCTTCTGGATCGCCTGCGTGTAGCAGGGCGGCGCATAGACGTTGTCGATGCGGCCGTCCTTCTCCCAGTCGTTGATCACCTGCTTGTAACAGTTGGCCGTCGGCTGCTGGGCCGACTCGTGGGCGGCGGCCGCGGAGCCGACGCCTGCGGCGAGCATCAAGAGCGATCCGGCCAGTGCAGCCAGGAGCACCCTCGTCGTCTTCGGAACGATTCGCGTCATCCGTTTTGTCCTGCCGCACACATACGCAGCCGCGCTGTGGGCGGTTCCGCCCAGTCTGTTCCAGCCGGGTGTTCTCGCGGTTTGGCCGATGTAAACCGTTTGTGAATGGGGCGACCGGCCGTTTTGACGATGCTAGCGTCACGGCCCGTGCGTGCCGCGGGCGAACGCGTCGGTGGGCTCTGGCCGGCGGCCTGCGCCGTCGGGCTGTGCTTCTGTGCCTTCTTCTTCGGGGCCGGTGACTCCCCTGCACCGCTCGTGTGGATCGGCGCGATCGCGCTCGTTCTCGCGGCCGCGTTGCTCGCTGAGCCCGTCGCGCTCGACCGGCCCGCGCTGCTGCTTGTCTGCGGGCTCGCGGGCCTCGCGGTCGTGTGCGGCGTCTCGCTCATCTGGTCCGTCTCGCCGGACAGCACCTGGACGTACACGAACCGCACCCTTGTCTACCTCGCATTTGCGCTCGCAGGCGTGCTGCTCGGCGCGCGGGTGACACGCGCGGGTGCGGCGCTCGCAACCGCAGCACTCCTGGGACTCGTTGTCGGGTGGGCGCTGCTCGCGAAGTGCGTTCCGTCGCTCTACACCGATTACGGCCGCCTCGCGCGGCTCCGCGCGCCACTCGACTACTGGAACGAGCTCGCACTGCTCTCTGCCGCCGGCGTCGGCGTTGCGCTCTGGCTCGCCGTCGTGCGGCGGCGGCTCGAGGGTGTCGTCCTGCTCTACGGGCTCGTCGTCACGCTGCTCCTAACGTACTCGCGCTTCGGCGTGCTGCTCGCCGGCGCAGTCGCGGTCGCGTGGATCCTGCTCGACGCGCGGCGTGTCGAGAGCATGGTCGTCATCGCACTCGGAGGCGGTGCGGGCGTCGCCGTCTTCGGTGTCGCGCTCGCATTGCCGGGCATCACGTCCGACGGGCAGCCGCGCCATGTGCGCGCGCACGACGGGCTGATCTTCGCCCTTGTCGTGCTTGCCGGCGCCGCGGTCGCCGCCGCCGTCGCGTGGGCGCTTCGGAACCGCACGGTCGGTGCGGCGACGCGCCGCCAGATCGAGCGCGGCGCCGCGATCGGCGCTGTCGTCGTGGCGGTCGCCGGGCTTGCCGTCACGGCCGTCTTTGCCGGCCACCTCTGGCACGAGTTCACGAACCCGGGCAACACGCAGGTGCAGAACGCCACGGGCCGTTTCGCCAGCGCGAAGAGCGACCGCTGGGTCTGGTGGCAGGAGGCCTGGCACGCATTCACGCGGCATCCGATCGGCGGCACGGGCGCGGGAACGTTCGGCTTCGAGAACCAGATGCTGCGGCGCGCGCCGGTCGTCGTCGACGAGCCGCATAACACGCCGCTGCAATTTCTCAGCGAGACGGGGCTGATCGGCTTCGCGTTCTATCTGCTCACCGCCGCCGGTGCGCTCTGGGGCGCGTGGCGCGCGCGCCGCGATCCCGCCGGCCTCGCACTCGGGCTCACCGTCGCCGCGTTCTTCGCGCACGGCGTCGTCGACAAGGACTGGAACTACGTCGCGACGTGCGGCCCGTTCTTCCTCATCGCAGGACTGCTTGCGGCGCGTCCCGCTGCGGCCCGTGCGAGGCGGCCGCTGCTCGCGCTCGCCGCGCTCGTCGTCGCGTTCGGCGTCGTCTACTCGCTTACCTCGCCCTGGCTCTCGCAGCGCGCATACGCGCGCGGCACCGAATCGGGCGCGAAGCAGGCGCACTCCTACGATCCCCTGTCGGTCAACGCCCTGCTGCTCCTCGCGACCTACGAGGAGCAGACGGATCTGAAGAGCGCGCTCAAGTCCTACGGCCAGGCCGTGAACCTCGAGCCGCAGAACGCGATCACCTGGTACGAGCTCGGCGCGTTCTACTTCCGCCAGGGGCAGTGGCTACGCGCGTACGACGCGCTGAACAACTCGTACACGTACGACCGCTTCGGCGCGGCGGCGCAGCCCTGCGGCCTCCTCGACGAGGCACGCCTCAAGGCGCACAACTATGCGCCGCAGGCCGTGCTCAAGCGTTGCCCAGGATTACGACGAGCTTCGAGCCCTTGAGCATCGACGGGCGCAGCCCGTCCACCGGCGCGACGATGCGGAGGCCGGTGTCGCGCGCAAGCCGGCGCGCCTCTTTGACCCAGCCAGGGACGTAGAGCACCAACGAGCGGCCGTAATTGCGCCTCGCCGCGTTGCGCGCGCCGCCGACACGGTAGCCGGCTATGCGCAGGCGTGAGGCTTCGGAAGAGGCAGCCCCTTGCACGCCGTTTCCGTTCAGCACGAGCACGTTCACACCCGACCGTGCGCGCAGCGGATGCGTAGGCACGCGCGGCGCCTTGTGCTTGTGCGCGATGTGCGCCGGCCTCGGCGCTGCCGCCGCAGACGCCGTGGCCGACGACGGTGCATGCTTCTTCGGCGCAAGGTGAACCGCGCCGATCCCGATGAGTACGAAGAGCTCGAGTGTGGCGATGACGCCGACGACGAGCGTCGCGGTGCGCCATGGAAAGCTCGCCGGGATCGATTCTGCGTGCTGCACGGACCGACACGATTCGCTCCGGCCGCCGCTACTCCTCCACGATCCACGACCACGTCGCGGCGAGCCCGTCGGCGAGTGAGTGCCGGGGCCGCCAGCCGAGCTCGCGCTCCGCGAGCGAGACGTCGAGCACGCTCCGCTGCAGCTCGCCGAGTCGCGCCTCGCCGTGGAGCGTCTCGCGCTCCCTACCGGCTGCGCGCTGGATCGCCGCGTACAGGTCGTTCACCGACGTCTCGGTTCCCGTGCCGACGTTGAAGACGCCGCCGCCCGAGAACGCAGCCGCCGCGAGCATCGACTCGACGACGTCGCCGACGTAGACGTAGTCGCGCGTCTGGCTGCCGTCGCCGAAGATCGTTGGCTCACCGCCCTCGTGTATGAAGCCCATGAAGATCGCGACGACGCCGGCTTCGCCGTGCGGCTCCTGGCGGGGGCCGTAGACGTTGCCGAAGCGAAGGGCGACGTGCGACGTTCCGTAGAGCCGGTTCCAGGTGGCGAGGTACTCCTCGCCGGCGAGCTTCGACGTCCCGTACGGCGAGAGCGGCCGCCGCTCGGCCGTCTCAGGCGCAGGGCCGTCGCACTCGCCGTAGATCGCGCCGCCGGTCGAGGCAAAGATGACGCGGGCCCCGTGCCGCCGCGCCGCTTCGAGGATGCGCACGGCCCCGAGGACGTTGACGTCGGCGTCGTAGGACGGCCGTTCGACCGACACGCGGACGTCGGCCTGCGCGGCCAGGTGGAGCACGAGCTCGGGCCGGGACCGGTCGAACACGGCGTCAGGCTCACGGATATCGGCGACGTGCAGCTCGGCCCCTGCGGCGACCCGCTCTCGGCGGCCCTTCGAAAGGTCGTCGAGGACGTGCACCTCGTCGCCCCGTGCGACGAGCGCGTCGACCGCATGCGAGCCGATGAATCCTGCGCCACCCGTCACGATCGCCCGCATCGGCCTCGTATCCTAGGAGGCTCGGTGGGCGTGCTCCTCGCGATCGAAGGCATCGACGGCTCCGGCAAGGGAACCCAGGCCGCACGACTTGCCGATGCCGCGCGCGCTGCGAGCTTCAGCGTCGCCTCGTTCAGCTTCCCGACGTATGACGGAAATCCGTTCAGTCGCGCGGTCGCCGGCTACCTGAACGGCGAGTTCGGGTCGGCGGACGAGGTGCACCCGGAGCTCGCAGCGATGCTCTACGCGGGGGACCGCTTCCACGCGCGGCCGCAGCTCGTTGCCGCGATCGCAGAGCACGATCTCGTCGTGTGCGACCGCTACGTCGGGTCGAACGCCGCGCACCAGGGCGCAAAGCTCAACGGCGAGGCGAGGGCGGAGCTGCTTGCGTGGCTCGAGGAGGTGGAGTACGGCGAGTTCGCGCTGCCGCGTCCCGACCTCGTCGTCCTACTCGACGCGCCGGTCGCGCTCGCGCGCCAGCTCGTCGGCCGCAAGGCGGCGCGAAACTACACGACGCTCGAGGCGGACATCCACGAGGCGGATGCCGAGCACTCGAGCGCGACGCGCGACCTCTACCTCGAGCTCGCCGCGCGCAACCGCTGGCGCGTCGTGTCGACCGAAGGTGACGACGGCGAGCCACGCGAGGTCGCCGAGGTCGGCGACGAGATCTGGCGTGCAGTGGAGCCGATGCTGCAATGACGTTCGAGTCCGTCGCGGAGCAGCACGAGGCCAAGCGGCTGCTGACGGCCGCGCTCGCGGACGGTCCCGCGCATGCGTACCTGCTGCACGGCCCGCCGGGTGTCGGCAAACGCGCGACCGCGCTCGCGCTCGCAGCGGAGCTGCTCGGCGATCATGCGCGCGTCGAGCGGCGCACGCATCCCGACCTGTACGTGCTCGAGCCGATCGGCGATCAGATCCGCATCGACGACATCCGCACGCTGCGGCGCGACCTGCACATGCGTCCGTACGAAGCGTCACGCCGCGTCTATCTCATCTTTGAAGCCGACACGATGAACGAGGATGCCGCCGACGCCCTGCTCAAGGATCTCGAGGAGCCGCCGTCGTACGCCGTGATCGTGCTCGTCGCGAACGACCTCGGTCCGTTGCCGGAGACGATTCGGTCGCGCTGCCAGCTCGTCCCGTTCCGGCGGCTCTCCGAGGTCGCGGTCCGCGCCGAAGTTGCCGCGCGCGCACCCGATCTGCCAGAAGACGAAGTGACGACACTCGCGCGCGTCGCGGCGGGACGGCTCGATCGCGTCGAGCGGCTCCTCGATCCTGCGGCCGCGCGCCGCCGCGAGGCGCTGATCGGCGTCGCGCGCGCGGTCTATCTCGATCCTGCGTTCGACGCGGGCGACGGTGCGCAGGCACTACTCGAGGGAATCTCGGAGCGCGGCGTCGAAGCAAAGGAGCAGGCTGAAGCGGCCGTCGAAGCGTTCGAGCTGACCGGACGCGAGGCAGAGCAGCGAGTCCGCCGCGCTCAGCGCGGCGCCGAGCGCGACGAGCTGCTCGCAGTGTTGGAGGAGCTCGAGTGGTGGTACCGCGACGTCGTCGTGCTCGCGGCCGGGGCGGAGCGGGCCGTCGTACACGTCGACCGGCTCGACGAACTCCGCGCAGACGCGACGCGCGAGCGTCTGCAGGCGGCCGAGCGTGCGTGCGAGATCGTACGAGCCGCGTGGCGCGACGCCGAGGAATTGCAGCTTTCTGTCGGTCTCGCGCTCGAGGCGCTGCTCGTCCGGCTGCGCCGCGAGCTCGCCGGCGCGCAAGTTTTCGCGCGCTAGCCCCTCTCTCCTCCGTCAGGCGAAATCCGCCGACGCGGGCGGCCGGTAGATACGGAGAGGAGCTTGAGGACATGAAGCTGAAAGGGTTCTTGCTCGTCGCGACGGCCGCCGCGGCCCTCACGGCCTTCTGGCCGGCCGCCGGCAGCGCCGCGACGTTCCGCGGCGTTGTCGTCGCCCACCAGCGCGGGTCGCTGCTCGTCGCAATGCCGGGCGGGCTCGTCCGCGCGGTGTCAGGTCACGCAGCACTCGGGTCGCGCGTCGTCGCGACGGCGCGCGGCGTATCGATCGTCGGCCGTGCGAGCACGGCGGTCATCCACGGCATCGTCGTGCGGCGCATCGGGACGACGCTGATCCTGTCGAGCGATAGGCATCTCCTCGCCTTGCATCACGCGCGTGTGCTCGCAGGCGTCGCGACGACGCCGACAGCGCCGGCGCCCGGTGCAGTCGTTTCGACGACCGTCGGGATCGCCAACGGCGAGCTGAACGAGCAGGACGAGGACGAGATCGGTGAGGTGAACGCGAACTCGATCCAGGTGCAGGCGGTCGTCGCGGCCGTCGGGACCGGGACGGTCACGCTCACCGTGCAAGGCCAGATGCTCGTCGTACCGCTGCCTGCGGGCCTCACGTTCCCGGCCTCGCTCGTTGGGCAGACAGTCACGATCTCGCTCTCGCTGGCAGTGAACGACGACGATCAGGGCGATGACAATGACGGCGGCGGTCACGACGGGGGCGGCCACGATGGCGGCGGCGGTGACGGCGGTGGCCATGACGGCGGCGGTGGCGGCGACGGCTAGCGCGCCACACGAACCGCTCTCTTCGACCGGCGGCCGCCCTGACCGGGCGGCCGCTGATCGGACCGAGCAGCTCTATGCGCAGTTCGGCCACACGGTCGGCGGCCTGTGCCGCGCGCTGCTGCGCGACGCTGCCGAGGCGGAGGACGCGGCGCAGCAGACGTTCCTCTCGGCGCACCGCGCGCTCCTGAACGGAAGCCGGCCGCGCGAGCCTGCCGCGTGGCTCGCGGCAATCGCGCGCAATGAATGCTGGGCGCGCATCAGGATGCGC
The DNA here is from genome assembly GCA_036496545.1 of Gaiellaceae bacterium. Taxonomy (GTDB): domain Bacteria; phylum Actinomycetota; class Thermoleophilia; order Gaiellales; family Gaiellaceae; genus Palsa-739. The sequence goes on from DASXKX010000015.1 coordinate 78,974, forward strand.
ATGCGTGAGCCGCTCCCGAGCGACACGCTCGAGACGCGCGTTTCCGGTGCGGCCGATCCAGTCATAGAGGCGTTGCGGCGCGCCGACCTCGCCGCGCTCTGGGCGGCGATCGACGCGCTGCCGCGGGCGCAACGCGACGCGCTCCTACTGCGCGAGTTCGGTGGGCTGAGCTACGGGGAGCTCGCCGCTGCGCTTGCCGTGTCCGAGCCTGCTGTCGAGTCATTGCTGTTCCGTGCGCGGAGGCGGCTGCGTGTCCAGCTGCGCACTGCGTTCGCGGCGCTCACCGGCGCGTCGTGGCTCGAGCCGCTCGCGCGGCTCGTTGCGGGCGGCGGCGCTCCCGCTGCAGCGGCAAAGGTCGCGGTACTTGGCGTCGGCGCCGCGGCGATCGGCTCGGGCGCGGCCGTCGTCCCGCAGGTGTTCGACAATCACCATCCCTCGCAGCCGGCGCCGCCGACCGTGGTTCCCCACGTGCGCAAGCTCGCGAAGCCGGTGCACCCGGCGCGCGTCGCGACGGCGCCGCCGGTCGCGCATGTCGCAGTGGTTGCAACTCTGCCGGTGCGCACGGAGCACCATCGGCACCACTCGGGGCCGACGCAGATCGCCCCCCGGTCGAGTGACGACCACTCCGGGCCCGGCGGAGGCGGTGGTTCGGATGACGGCGCGACCGTGACGACGGTTCCGGCGACCACTGTGGCCGTCGCGCCGGTCCTGACGGTGACGGTCGACGACCACCATGGGGGCGACGGCCGGGACGGCGGCGGCAGCGGCTCCGACGGAGGGAGCGGCTCCGACGGAGGGAGCACCGGTGGTGGTGACGGCGGTCACTAGGACGTAAAGCGTTCGTAAAAACGGCGGTTCCCACTTTCGGGTGAGTTGCCGAGGGGCAGGCACGAGCCGATGATGTGAGGGGCGTGTCCGGGCGGGATGCGCCGTCAGTCTTCGAATCGGGGGATGTGAAGATTTGGCCGCAGTTCCGTCGATAGGTCGCGCCGTTCGCGTTGAGCCACGCGTCGCGCCGGAAGCCGACGCCACGCGAAGCCTCTACGAGCGCTATGCGAACCAGATCTACCGGTACTGCGTGCACCAGCTCGGCTCCCGCGAGGAGGCCGAGGACGCCGTCCAGAGCACGTTCCTGAACGCGTTCCGCGGACTCAGACGCGGCGTCGTGCCGGAGCTCGAGTCGGCATGGCTCTTCAAGATCGCGCACAACGTCTGCCTGTCGCGTCAGCGCTCCGCGTGGCGCCGCGGGCGGATCGAGTCGCCCGCGGACTTCGAGCTTGTCGAAGAGCTGATGCCGGCACCGGCGCGCCGCGCCGACGAGCTAATCGGCCTGGAGGATGTGCTCGTCCAGATGCCGGAGACGCAACGGCGCGCGATCCTCCTCCGGGAATGGCAGGGGCTCTCGTATCGCGAGATCGCAGACGAGCTCGAGCTCTCGCAGGGTGCCGTCGAGACGCTCATCTTCCGCGCGCGTCGGTCGCTTGCGACCGGGCTCGAGCAGCCCGCCGAGACGCGCGGCCGCAAGCGGTTCGCCCGCGCCTTCGACTGGGGCAACCTCGTCGCCGCGGCGAAGTCGCTTTTCGTCAGTGGAAGCGTCGCCGCCAAGGTGGCGGCGACAGTCGCCGTCGTCGGCGCGACAACCGCTGCCGCGACCGCTCCCGTTGTCCTCGAGCACCACGGTCACAGCGCGCCGCCCGGCAAGGCCAAGACCGCGCACCACCCGGCTGCGCCGATCGTTCAAGCCGTTGCGCCGACGCCCGCGGCGCTCAAGCCCGCTCCGCCCGTCAACGCGCGGGGCCGTGTCGTGCATCACCCGGTTGTGGTCGTGTACACGCACGTCGCGCCCGGCCGGCTGCGGAAGGCGGCCCGGACGAGCTCGCCGATGCCGACAGCTTCGGCGAGCGTCAAGCAGGCGATGCATGCCGCGAAGCACGCGGCCGTCAAGGCGAAGACTCCCGTTGCGAAGGGGAAGGCCTCGACGGTCACCCACGCGAAGCGGAAGGCAAAGGCGAACGGCCACGTGAAGCCTGTGGTGCATACGCCGACGACCCACCCGGTCACGCCCGCGGTGCAGACGACGCCGGTGACGCAGACGACTCCTGCCGATTCGACGCAGCCGGGGAACGCCCACGGCCGCGGAAACGGCAAGGGCGACGGCTGAGCCGTCGCCCTTAGAGACCTGACACGGGGCGTGGCCCCGTGACTGCTCTTTTGCTCCCGGCGGTTCTTAGGCCGCGTAGACGAGCTCGTCGCCGAGCTCGAGCTGCAGCCGGTGAAGCGCCTCGGACTCGAGCTGCCGCACGCGCTCGCGCGTGAGGCCGAGCTCCTTGCCGATCGTCTCGAGCGAGGCGGCCTCGCCGCCGAAGCCGAAGCGGAGCTCGATGATCCGGCGCTGCCGCTCGGGAAGGTCGGCGACGGCCCGCTGGATGCGCTGGCGCCGGACGGCGTCCACCGCCTCCTCCGCGGGGTCGACCGAGGTCTCGTCGGCGAACAAGTCGCCGAGCTCGGAGTCGCCCTCGGAGCCGAGGCCCTGGTTCAGCGAGATCGAGTCGACCGCGTCAAGCGCCTCGACGACGTGCTCGGGCTTGAGGCGGGTAGCCTCGGCGAGCTCGTCGATTGTCGCCTCGCGCCCGAGCTTGGCCTGCAGCTCGGCCGACGCGCGGTTCAGCTTGATCCGCCGCTCCTGGACGTGCACCGGGATACGGATCGTCTTGGACTGGTTCGCGACCGCGCGCTGGCACGCCTGGCGGATCCACCAGGTCGCGTAGGTCGAGAACTTGTAGCCCTTGCGCCAGTCGAACTTCTCGGCCGCGCGGTTCAGGCCGATGACGCCCTCCTGGATGAGGTCCAGCAGAGGCACGTCATGGCCCTGGTAGCGCTTCGCGATCGAGACGACGAGGCGGAGGTTCGAGTTGATCATGCGCTCCTTGGCAGCGGCGTCGCCTCGCTCGATGCGCTTCGCGAGGTAGACCTCGTCTGCGGCGGTGAGCAGCTTGTGGCGGCCGGCAGCATCCATGAAGAGCTGCAGCGGGTCCAGCGTGCCGCTCGACGCGGCCACGGGGCCGGCCTTCGGCGCCTCCTCGGCGCGCACGACGACGTCGCGCTCCTCGAGCGCGGTCTTGAGGGCCTGGAGCTCATCCTCGGCGAGCTCGTGCTCGTCCGAGAAGGCCTCGAGCTCCTTCTCTTCGATGAAGCCGCGCTCGGCGGCCTCCTCGACCAGGCGCTCGGCAGGCGAAAGATCGTGCAGGTGAATCGTGTCGCTCAGTTGAATCCCTTTCGGTCGTAGTGGGGCCGAATGCGGTTCGGCCTCCTCGGCGTTCCGGTGGCGCGGGATATGCGGCCCGCGATGGCCGGTTGCCTCTCTGAGTTATAGAACGGCGTTGCTCCCAAGTCCATTCCCAAACATCGCAAATTTGCGATTCCTTAACACCGGCAGAAGTCCTGCTTGTGGCGTTTTTTCTACCCACCTTGTGCCGGCGTTAGACTGCCTGGCGCGCCGACGTAGCTCAGCTGGTAGAGCACATCACTCGTAATGATGGGGTCCCCGGTTCGAGTCCGGGCGTCGGCTTCCTACTGGAGGGCCGTCGGGCGGGTCTGGCGCGGTCTGCGCTTCCTCCTGGCAAGTGCGGCCGTTTCGGCCGAAAGGGCCGTATCGAGATCGACCGTGACCGCTGCGCCGATTGGGGTTGCGCAGTACGGACAGGCCTGCCAGAGGGGGTCGAGCGGCGACCTGCACTCGACGCAGGGCTCCTTGAGGGTCGTCGTGCAGACCGGGCAGACGAGGTAGCTCGTCTCGACCAGCGCCCGGCAGACCGGGCAGCGCGGCTCAGGCCGGCTGAGGCGCTCCTCGATCGCCCGGATCTCGATGTGGCGGGCGTGCGTCTCTTCGAGCGTCTCGGGTGGGCGGAACATGACGTAGACCAGCGGGCCCGCGATCGGCACGAAGCCGATCAGCGTCGCGAGCCCGACGAGCCAGCCGTCGTCGAGCCGGCGCTTTGCGTCCCGGCGGGTCCGGAATGCGAGCCCGAGCCAGAGGGCGACGAGCGCGGCGACCACGACGTCCCGGGTGAGGATGAAGGCCGTCGAGTGGAACACCGTGTGCAGCGATCCCGTCACGTGCGTCGGTGTGTGCCCCCGCGCCGTTCGAGGAAACACGTCGATACGTGACCGTGTTGTGTCCGGCTAGTGTCCCGCCAGGCATGCGGGGCCGATCTCTCCGATACGCGTGGTCCGGGACGCGGTGAACACCGGTCCCGTGAGCTGCGTCTACCGCGCGTACGAGGGCGGCACGCTCGTCGCGACCGGACGTCTCGTCCTCGACGCGCTGCCGGAGGTGGGCGACGAGGTGACGCTGAACGGACGGAGCCACGCGGTCCGCGCCGTCGAGTTCGGCGGCGGCGAGCACGTCCTCGAGCTCGAGCCGAGCGAGCTAACACCCGGTTAATCGGTGTCCGGCTACCGTCCCACGATGTTCCGGGGGGTCGGAGCTCTTTTTGTCATCGCGCTCACCCTTGCCGTAAGCGCCGTTCCGGCGCAGGCGTCCGCCGGCGCGCAGTTCGGCATCCAGGACGACGCGTGGCTCATGTACGGACCGGGGACGTTGTCCCAGCGGCTGACGACGCTCGAGAGCCTCGGGGTCGGGGTCGTGCGGCTGACGCTCCGGTTCGACGAGGTCGCGCCGAAGGAGCCCGCGAGCCCGCGGGACCCCGACGACTACGACTGGGGCCTCTTCGGCGAGACGCTCGATGCGTTGCACGGACAGCACCTGACGGTCTTGATCACGCTGTACGGGTCGCCGGACTGGGCGAACGGCGGGCGAACGCCGGCGACACTGCCGACCTCGGGCTTCGGCAACTTCGCGTTCGCCGCTGCGAAGCGGTTCCCGTGGGTGCACCTCTGGACCGTGTGGAACGAGCCGAATAGCCGGACATTCGCAGTGCCGGTCTCGCCGGCCCTTTACGTGCACGACGTGTTGAACCCCGCCTATGCGGCGCTGCACCAGGCGTCGGCGGCGAACACGGTCGCGGGCGGCGTCACGTCGCCGCGGAAGACGCCGTCCGGGATGGCGCCGCTCGAGTTCATGGAGGGCATGCGGGCCGCGCAAGCCCGGCTCGACGCCTACGCCCAGAACCCGTATCCGACCGACAAGTTCGAGACGCCGTCCCACGCGTCGTGCGACACCTGTGACACCTTCACGATGGCCAAGCTGCCGGAGATTCGTGCAGCCGTCACGCGCAACTTCGGCCCGAAGCCGTTGTGGCTCACCGAGTACGGCTACCAGACGAATCCGCCCGACCGGCTGCTCGGCGTCTCATATGCGTTGCAGGCCGCGTACATCGGTCAGGCCGCCTACCGCGTATGGGCGCAGGCGGGCGTGTCGCTTCTGATCCAGTTCCTCGTCCGCGACGAGCCCGCGCTCGGCGGCTGGCAGAGCGGCCTCTTCACTGCGGGCGGCACGGCGAAGCTCTCCTATCACGCGTTCGCGCTCCCGCTCGTGCAGGTGTCGCGCCAAGGCTCGAGCGTCGAGCTATGGGGCCAGGTGAGACCGGGATCGGGGCCGCGTGACTACGCGATCCAGCGTGCGACCGCGGGCGGCTGGGCGACGCTCGGCGGCACGAAACAGACCGGCCGCGGCGGGACGTTCCTGCGAACGCTGACTCTGCCGGCAGGCGCACGCATTCGTGTGTTTGCCGCGTCGATCGGGTGGGCGAGCCCACCCCTGAAGCTCTCATAGAGACTTCGCGGCTGTGGATGCCGCGCTTCGCATCGTGCACCTGTTCGCCGCCGTCGTCTGGGTCGGCGGGACAGTGTCGCTCGTCTTCGTCGCGGTCCCGCCGGTGCAGCGGCTGCAGGGCGAGGAACGCGCGCGCATCCTCCGCGAGTTCGGACGGCGCTGGCGGCCGATCGGGTGGAGCGCGCTCGGCGTCGCGATCGCGACGGGGATTGCGCTCGCGTGGCGCGACGGCGTCTTCGACACGGCACCACCGCGCGTCGACTGGCTGCTGACGATCAAAGGCGCGCTCGTCGGGCTCGTCGTCGCCGGCTCGTACCTCCACGATTTCGTCCTCGGCCCCGCCCTCGCACGCCAGATCCGCGCCGGTGAGCCGCGGACGCTGCGCCCGCTGCTGACGGCGATCGGCCGCACGAACCTGCTGATTACCGTCACACTTCCGGTGCTGGGCGGATTGCTCACCGAGTTTCTCCGCAGCTGAACGACGAAAGAAACGAGGCGCCTTGACGCCCGACGACGCCGAGCTGCCTGCACTCATCGCCCTTCGGCGCGCACGCCGGCGGCGGCGCCGGGGAGGCCGGGGACTCACGCTCGCTCTCATCATTGGCGTCGGGGTCATCGTCGCCCTCCTGACCGGCGCGGCGTTCACCGGCCGCGCGCTCGTTCTCGAGTCCTGCAGCCTCAACTCGCTCCGGCCGATCGCGCTCGGCTCGAACTCGTTCCTCTTTGCGTCGGACGGCAGCCTGCTCGGCGTCATCCCGTCGAGCACGAACCGGCAGCCGCTCCGGCTCGACAAGATGTCGCCCTGGCTCCCGAAGGCGACTGTCGCAATCGAGGACGCGCGCTTTTGGGAGCACGGCGCGCTCGACTATCGCGGCATCGCGCGAGCGCTCTACAGGGACGCGACCGCCGGTCACATCGTCGAGGGCGGCTCGACGATCACGCAGCAGCTCGTCCGCAACCTCTACATCGGGAAGTCGCAGCGGACGGTCGCGCGCAAGCTGAAGGAGGCGTGCCTCGCGCAGAAGCTTGCCGGCCGCTGGACGAAGAAGGAGATTCTCGCGGGCTATCTCAACGAAGTGTTCTACGGTCGCCATGCATACGGCGCACAGGCCGGCGCGCAGACATTCTTCTCCACGAGCGCTAAGAAGCTGACGCTGACGCAGGCGGCGCTTCTGGCCGGTTTACCGCAGGCGCCGTCCGTCTACGACCCGGTTCGGCATCCGGGCGACGCGCTCGCGCGCCGAAACGAGGTGCTCCGCGCGATGGTGAACAACGGCGATATCACTCCGACGGAGTACACGGACTCGGTGTCGACGGGCCTCGGGCTGAATCCGGGCACGCTCTACAGCCGGCAGCGCCATCCGAACTTTTTCGGCTGGGCGACGCAGCAACTCGTGAAGCGCTTCGGCGAGCGCCGGGTCGAAGCCGGCGGGCTGCACGTCCGCACGACGCTCGATCTCCACCTGCAATCGCTCGCTCGCTCCGCGGTCGTGAGCGTGATGCGTGAGAAGACCGATCCGGCGGCCGCGCTCGTCGCGATCGACCCGCAGAGCGGCGGCGTGAAGGCGATGATCTCGTACCTGCCCGACGGGCGGCCGATGAAGTTCAATCTTGCGGCGCAATCGGGACGCACGGCGGGCAGCTCCTTCAAGCCGTTCACGCTTGCAACCGCGATCGACCAGGGGGTCTCGGTCTACACCGGGCTGTCGGGCCCGTCGCAGCTCACGATCACCGACCCGAAGTGCGCGTTCAACGGTGTGCCGTGGACGGTGCACAACTACGCGGACGAGTCGAGCGGCTACATGAACCTGCTCGAGGCAACGGCGAACTCGGTCAACACGATCTACGCGCAACTTGCCGACATCGTCGGGCCGGCGCACATCGCCAGGACCGCGCACAAGATGGGGATCACGACGAACCTGCAACCGGTCTGCTCGATCACGCTCGGCACGCAGCCCGTGAACCCGCTCGAGATGGCCGATGCCTACGCAACGCTCGCCGCCCGCGGGATCCATCGCGACCCGCAAGCGTTCGACGTCGTGCGCGGGTTGAACGGCGGCCTGATCGGCAAGCTGAACCCACCCGGTGCACGGGCGATCCCGCAGAACACCGCCGACCTCGTCACATACGCGCTCGAGGGCGTCGTACAGCACGGGACGGGGACGGCCGCGTACTTCGGTCGACCGGCGGCCGGAAAGACGGGCACGGCCGAGAACTTCGTCGACGCGTGGTTCTGCGGCTACGTCCCGCAGCTCGCTGCGTGCGTCTGGGTCGGGTATCCGAAGGCGGAGATCCCGCTCTACAACGTCGAGGGGATCAGCGCGGTATTCGGCGGCTCGCTGCCGGCGGAGATCTGGCGCCGCTTCATGTCAGAAGCGGCGAAGAACCTGCCGGCCCGCGACTTCGTCTATCCGCAGTTCACCGGGCACTACGTGAGCTCGCCCTACTCGTACGTGCCGTCGTACACGACGACGACTACGACGACGACAACGACGACCGTGCCGGCGAAGCCCGCGCCGCCGCCGAAGCCCAAGCCCGCGCCGACGCCTCCGCCGCCGCCCGCGACGACCCCTGCGCCGCCTCCGCCGCCAACTACAACCCCGCCGACGCCGTAGCCGGGCTCGGGCGCGCGCCGATTCGCGCCGAGGACCCGGTCATCGGTCTCGTAGTCGACGGCTGAACGCGCGGCGGAGCATGCCTCCGGCGCCGTCATCCGCTTCGACGACTGCGCGAATGCGGCCGTGAATGCGTGTCGGCACGCGTACGCCGACGATGCTGTGCGCGCCGGGAAGGAGCTCGCGCCTCCGAACGCGCAACGTCGCGAGCGCTCGGCTGCTCCGGCTCAGCTCGATGCGAAAGCGACGCGCGCCGATCGTCGCCGTCACGTTGCCGGTGTTGTGGAAACGGAGCTCGAGCATTCGCCTCTCGAGCCGAATGCTCTCGAAGACGACGCGGCGTCGAACCGCGCCGGGCACACGAATCGTCACGGGCACCCCGACCTGCATGCGGACGCCCACACCGCCGCCGCCGCGCGGCTGCGTCGTGAAGAGGACGAGGCCGACGTGATCGCCGGCGCCTGTGTCGCGGTGGATCGTCGAAGCCACCAGGACTGTGCCGGTCGCGCCGGGGGCAAGCGCGAACCGTTGCGGTGCGACGGAGAGCACGATCGACCGGTCGCGCTGGACGACGACACGCGGCCGCCCGCGGAGGTCGAGTGCGAAGCCGGCGAGCCGCGCCTCGACCACCGCGACCGCCTTGCCCGGGTTCGCGACGGTGATCGCCTGGACGGCGGCGCCGGCGAGCGCGATGTGCGCCGGCGTCGCCGTCAGGGCAACCGGTGGTGACGCCGCAATCACGCTCCGACAACCGTGAACGTCACGGTGGCGGTGTAGTGGCCGGCGCTCACGGGCGGCAATGCAGTCGTGAACCCGACGCTCGTCGGCCAGACGTCGCCGGCCGGCGACGTGGCCACCGTCTTCGTGCCGAGAAGCAGGTCGGCGGCAGGCGCGATCGGAATGGCGGTGAGTGCTGCACCCGCCGATGCGGCGATCCCAAGGGGCAGGTCGGCGGGCGTGAACGCCGTCCGGTGGACGGTCAACGCGTAGCCGGTGGGATTCGTGTCGACGACAGTGACGTGCTCGGAGACCGCCGCCGGCGTTTGCCCGGCGAAGACGTTCCCGAAGCTGATGCTCGGCTTCTCGAGCGCGATCGAGAGCACGGGCTGCACGTCGGCTGCGACACCGGCGGCCGCCGTCGCCGTGCCCGAGCTCTGCGAGCCGGAGCAGGTCGTTGCGGCCGAGGCGCTGTTCCGCGGGCTCGGAGTCGCCGTGTCGAAGTCGGCGCCGTTCGCGTTCGTGTCGGTGCAGCCGCCGTCGGCGCGCACCGCAGCGGTTGTGCTGCTGAGCGCCGGCGCCGCGCTCGCGCCCTCGAAATCGGTCGCAGGCCCATAGCCGATGAAGTCCTCGAGGAACGGGACCGAGGCGCAGCTTCCGGCCGTTGCGCCGCAGCTCAGCGCGGTTGCATCCCGAACCAGCGCGACCTTGCCGCCCGAGGCGGCGAGATTCGTCGTATCGGTTGCGTCCGGTGCCGGGAGCGCGGCGCCGATTGCTGCCGTCGAGCCCAGCTGCACGAGATAATGGTGACCGGGCGCGATCGAGCCCTGCAGCGGGGTCGTCTGCCAACTGCTCGAAGACGACGATGCATACTGGATCGTCCAGCCGCTGACGTCGACCGCTGAGCCGCTGCGGTTGAAGAGCTCGACAAAGTCGTTCGTGTACGTCGCGCCGGCATTGCCGCCGCCGCCGTAGACCTGGCTGAGGACGACATTCGAGGTGGCGCCGCGGGCGAACGGCGCCGCGAGGAGCACCCCGGCGGCGACCACCGCCACGACGAGGTTGAGTTTCTGCATGAAGACGCTCCGATCGGTCGAGGAATGAGTGCTCCTCGTTTACCCGACGGACAACAGCGTCGGCAAGTGTCCTTTTCGGAACGTCACACAACCGTGTGGCTGCCGTGACAGTTGCGTCAGATCTGCCAGAGACCGTTCGAGATCACGGCGACGCGCTTGCCCTTCCCGTCGATGCCGGTGACCTCGAAGTCCGGGCTCCCGATCATCACGTCGAGATGCACGGATGCACGGTTGAGGCCGCGTGAGCCCTCCGTGCGTGTGCCGCCGAACCCGGAGCCGAACGCGATGTGTGCGGCTGCGTTCTCGTCGTACAGCGTGTTGAAGTACGTCCGTCCCGACTGGCCGATCCGCGACGTCGCGTCAACGAGCGCGACCTCTCCGAGGAAGCGGCCTTTGCCGTTCGGGTCGCTGTCGATGTACGCGGCGACGAAGTCCCTGTCGTTTTTCTTGTCCGCATCGAGCCGCACGAGCTTGCCGCGGCGGAACTCGCCGCGCAGCCCCTCTATGAGCCGGCCCTGGAACGACAGCGGGAATGTGCACGCGAAGACGCCCTCCGTCGCGCCCGCGTGGGGGCTGGTGAACGTTTCCTCCGTCGGGACGTTCGGCGCGATCTTCACGCCGGCCGGCGTCTCCTCCTGGCCGCCGAGCCAGCGCGTCTCCGGCGCGAGCCCGACGTGGAGATCCGTGCCCGGACCGCGGAGCTCGATCGCCGTGAGGCCGAGCTTCGTCAGCTTGACGCCGCGGCGCGTGAGCGCGCGAACATGGTTGAGCCAGCCGGTCGAGCCCTTGCCGTCCTCGTCCGTCAGACGGCAGAACCAGAGGATGTCCTGGGCGAGCTTGCGCTTGCCTTCGAGCGGCGCGAGGTCGGGGTAGACCTGGTGGGCCCAGAAGTCCGTCGGCCAACCGGCGCCGGTCCAGCGGGCACGCATGTCGAGGTTGGCGCGGCGGAACGCCTTCGACGCCTCGGCGGTGCGCGCATAATCGGTGCTGATCTTCTTCGGCGGGATCCCGTCGAGGTAGCCGGGCTCGGACTCGCCGATGATCGCCGCGCGGGCGCCGGTCGGCTTCATCAGCTCCTGCATCCGCTTCTTCGACCAGGGCGACACGACGCCGAGCGCGGCGCCGTTCCCGTTCAGCAAACGCGCGCGGCTGACGAGCGGGTCGTAGTACTGGAGCTCGACGACTTCCGCACCGGCCCGGTAGCCGGCCGCGACAATCTCGACCGCGAATTCGCGGTGTGCAGGCTCGGCCTGCACCACGAGGGTGTCGCCCTTCGTGACGCCGAGCGACGCCTTGACGATCGCGTCGGCGTATCGCTTGAGCGCTGCGGGCTCGAGGATCTTTCCGTTGTCCGGCACGGCGCCGGGGAGAGTAGCTAGACCTTGGCGGTGCGCGCGCCGTCGAGCGATTCGTGCACGGAGAAGTGCCGGTCGAGGCCGGAGATCTCGAGAGCCCGGCGCGTCTCGAGGCCGGGTGCCGCAAGGAGGAAGCCCCGCCGGTTCGACATGCGCGTGCGCGCCTCGATCAGAACACCGAGCGCCGTCGAATCGATGAACTTCACCGCGGACAGGTCGACGATCAGCCGGTCGGGCGACTCGGCGCAGCACTCGAGCAGCACGTCGCGGACCGCGTTCGCGTTGTAGAGGTCGAGCTCGCCTGCGAGGCTGACGACGACGGCGCCGTTCGAGCGCTCAATGCCGGCTATCGGATCCTCGCGAATGCCGGCCGTCTCCTCAGTGCTGTCGGCCACGTCGTTCTCCTTTCTGTTCCCCACGCGGAGCCCCCGTTCCGCACGTCGATTCAAGCAGAATGACTCGGGCTATGGAGGTAACAGAGGTTGCAGCCAGGGCGGCAGGCGAGAACTTCCCCGTCGGTTCCGTCCTTTTCCCGCGGGCGCTTCGACCGCACATTCGTGCGCTCTATTGCTACGCGCGCATGGTCGACGAGCTTGGGGACGCGTTCGAAGGCGATCGCCTGGCCGCGCTCGACGAGCTCGAGGCTCAGGTTGCGCTCACGTTCGACGGTGAGCCGACCTGGCCAATCATGCGGAACGTGCAGCCGACGGTGCGCGAGTTCCAGCTGCCGCGTGAGCCCTTCGATCGGCTGATCGAGGCGAACCGGATGGATCAGCGCGTCTCGGAGTACTCGACGTGGGACGACCTAAAGAGGTACTGCGTGCACAGTGCGGATCCATGTGGGCGGCTCGTGCTCGGCGTCTTGCGGCGGCTGAACGATGCGGAGCTTGTTGCGGCGAGCGACTCGGTGTGCTCGGGGTTGCAGCTCGTGAACTTCCTGCAGGACGTCCCGCGCGATCTCGAGCTCGGGCGGATCTACCTGCCGGGCGAGGACCGCGAGCGGTTCGGGTCGCCCGCGCTGGACCGGCCGAGCGCTGAGCTGCGCGCGCTCTTGCGTTTCGAGGCCGAGCGGGCGGCGGCGTTGCTACGCGCGGGCGATCTCTTGCGCGCGCGGATCGGCGGGCGGCTCGGTCGCGCGGTCGGGCTGTTCGCGCGGGGCGGCCTCGCGGCACTCGACGCGCTCGAGCGCGCGGACTGGGATCTGTTCACGCAACGGCCGAAGCCGTCGCGGGCGCGGCTCGCGCGCGAGGCGGCGCTCGTGCTGGTGCGATGAACGTCGACGCTGCGTACGCTGAGGTTGAGAGGATCACGCGTCGCGAGGCGAAGAACTTCGCGTACGGGATCATGGTGCTGCCGCGCGAGAAGCGGCGCGCGATCGCGGCGATCTACGCGTTCGCGCGGGCGGTAGACGATGTCGCAGACGGGACCTTGCCTTTGGACGAGAAGCGCGCCGGGCTCGAGGCGCTGCGCTCGTCGCTGGACGTACCGCCGGTCGATGCGATGTCGGTTGCCCTCGGCGACGCTCGGGGGCGGTTCGGCATTCCCCTGGACGCGCTCTCTGCGCTCGTCGACGGGGGGCTCCAGGATCTCGAGCAGACGCGGTACGCCTCGTTCGACGAGCTGCGCGGCTACTGCGAGAAGGTCGCGGGTGCGGTCGGTGTCGCCTGCATCGCGGTGTACGGGAGCGACGACGTCGAGCGTGCGATGACGCTCGGGATCGCGCTGCAGCTGATCAACATCATGCGCGACGTCGCCGAGGACGAGGCGCTCGGACGCGTGTATCTCCCGCAGGAAGAACTTGCGCGGTTCGGGGTCACGCGGCTCGCGCCGACGGAGGAGTTTCGTGAGCTGATGGCGTTCCAGGCGAAGCGGGCGCGCGCGCATCTCGAGGAGGGCATGCATCTGCTGGAGTCGCTGGACCGGCGCAGCGGGCTCTGCGTGTCGACCTTCGCCGGGCTTTATCGCGGCCAGCTCGACCGCATGGAGGCGAACGGCTTCGACGTCTTCAACGCGTCGTGCCGGCTCTCGACGCGGGCGAAGCTCGGCGTCGTTGCCCGCGGGCTGGTGCGATGAGGGGACACGTCCGGGGCCAGGCCCGGCTACAGCTTCGTCACGACTTCGCAACGCCAGCTGCAGGCGGTTCGTCGGCGCCGTTGCGACTCCGTGACGCTTTCGTCACAGCGCCTGGCGCCAGACGTGGCTCCGCGAGACCACGCGAATGACCGCACGTCCGCTGAAGGTCGCCGTCGTCGGCGGTGGGCTCGCCGGGCTGACGGCGGCAGTCGAGCTGTTCGACGCGGGCGTCGACGTGACCCTCTACGAGGCGCGGCCGACGCTCGGCGGCGCCGTGCAGACACTGCCGGAGCGCGACGACGATCCGAAGCCGCCGCCGGACAACGGGCAGCACATCGCGCTCGGCTGCTTCACCGAGTACCTGCGCTTCCTCCACCGCGTCGGCGAAGGCGACTCCTATCTGCGCAAGCGGCTTGCGCTGCCCGTGCTCGACGAGCACGCGCGCCGCTCGGACATCGCGCCGAGCCTGCCCGCGCTCATGCGCTACGCGCACCTGCCGCTCCGCGACCGGCTGCGCATCCCGATCGTCACGGCACGCTGCCGCACGGCGACGGCGAAGCCCGGCGAGACGTTCGGCCAAGTGCTGCGCCGGCTCGGCGCATCCGATGCAGCGGTCGACCGCTTCTGGGACGTCTTCATCCGACCGGCGCTCAACCTGCGCGCGGACGAGGTCGACGCCGGCGCCGGGCTCTTCACTGTGCGCACGGCGCTGCTCGGGGCGCGCGGGAATGCCGACCTCGTCCTCCCGACGAAGCCGCTGGGCGCGATGCACGGCGACGCCGCGGGCCGCGTCCTCGGAGACCGCGTTCAGCTCGACACGCGCATCGAGTCGCTCGACGACCTCGACGCCGACGCGATCGTCGTCGCCACGCCGCCGCGCGAGACCGCGCGCCTGCTCGACGAACAACCGCCGCAGTTGGAGGACTCGCCGATCGTCAGCGTCCACCTCTGGTTCGCCGAGCCGCTGCTCCCGACCCCGCTCGCCGCCCTGCTCGGCACCGATGCACACTGGATCTTCGACCGCGGCGCGCTCACCGGCCACGAACCGGAACGCGGCCAGTACCTGACGGTCGTCTCGAGCGGCGTGCCCGAGCTGCTCGCCGTCCGCGGCCGCGAGCTCGTCGACCGCATCGCCGCGCAGGTCACCGAGCGCCTCGGCGACGCGGAGGTTCTCTGGGCACGCGTCAGCCGCGAGCCGTACGCGACGATCGCGCTGCGACCGGGCACCGAACGCCCCGGCGTCGAGACGACGAGAGAGGGCGTTGTCCGCGCAGGCACGTGGACGGACACCGGCTGGCCCGCGACGATGGAGAGCGCCGTACGCAGCGGACGCAGAGCTGCTCAGCACCTGTTGAGCACGCCGCATGCGAAGGTTCGCGCATGACCACTGCGGTCGCAGAGCTCACCGCGCTCGATGGGGCCATCGATCGCGGCACGCGCCGCTTGCTCGAGCTCCAGCGTCCCGACGGCGTCTGGGTCGGCGAGCTCGAGTCCAACGTGACGATGACCGCGCAGCACCTCTTCTGGAACCACGCCCTCGGCCTGCGCACGCCCGAGCTCGACCGCGGCATCGCGAACGAGCTGATGGCGCGCATGCGCGACGACGGCACCTGGTCGATCTGGTTCGAGGGGCCGCCAGACCTGTCGACGTCGATCGAGGCGTACGTCGCCCTCCGCATGTGCGGCATCGATCCCGGCCCGCGGACGCTCGCGTACATCCAGCGCGCGGGCGGCATCCCGAAGGCCCGGCTTTTCACGAAGTGTTTCCTCGCACTGCTCGGCCACTGGCCGTGGCAGCGGATGGTCCCGATCCCGCCCGAGCTCGTGTTGCTGCCGCCGTCGGCGCCGTTCTCGATCTACAACTTCGCGTGCTGGGCGCGACAGACGTTCGTCGCGCTCTCGGTCGCGCAGTCGCAAAGGCCGGTGCGCCGCGCCGACATCGATCTGCGCGACATCGGCTCGCGCCCCGACCAGACGCGCGCCGCGTCACCGGCAAACGCGCTGCGCCGCAAGGCACTGCAGCGCGCGGAGACGTGGATGCGGGAGCGCCAGGAAGCCGACGGCTCGTGGGGCGGGATCCAGCCGCCGTGGGTGTGGGGGATCATCGCGCTCTCCGCGCTCGGCTACGGTCTCGACGACCCGACGCTCGGCACAGCGGTCGAGGGGTGGCAGGGCTTCATGGTCAGAGACGGCGACCGGCTGCGCCCCGAGGCATGCCAGTCGCCCGTGTGGGACACAGGTCTCGCGGTGCTCGCGCTGCGCGCGTGCGGCGTGTCGCCCGACCATCCGCAGTTGCGCGCGGCCGGCGACTACCTGCTCGGCCAGGAAGTCACGATGCTCGGCGACTGGGCGATCCGCCGTCCCGGGCTCGCGCCCGGCGGCTGGGCGTTCGAGTACGAGAACGATCTCTATCCCGACACCGACGACGCCGCGGTGATCGCGCTCGCGCTCCGCCAGCTCGAGCGCGGCGACGACGCGGTGCAGCGCGGGCTCGACTGGCTCGTCGGGATGCAGTCGCGCGGCGGCGGTTGGGGCGCGTTCGACGTCGACAACCAGGCGATGTGGCTCTACCGCATTCCCTTCTGCGACTTCGGCAAGGTCACCGACGAGCCGAGCGCCGACGTGACCGCGCACGCGCTCGAGACGCTCGGCCAGGAACAGGGCTACGACGACGCGCGGGAACGCGGCCTCGCTTGGCTGCTCGCCGAACAGGAAACGGACGGATCCTGGTTCGGGCGCTGGGGCGTGAACCACCTCTACGGCACCGGTGCCGCGCTGCCCGCGCTCGAGGCGTGTGGGGTCCCGAGCGACCACCCGGCGATGCGCTGCGCGGTCGCGTGGCTCGACTCTGCGCAGCAGGACTCGGGCGGCTTCGGCGAGGACATCCGCTCGTACGCCGACCCGGCGTGGCGTGGCCGCGCGCCGTTCGCAACCGCATCGCAGACCGCATGGGCGCTGCTCGGGTATGTGTCCGCAGGAAACGCTGAGGTGGAAAGCGCGCGAAGAGCGGCAGATTATCTTTGCGCTGTCCAGCAAGGGGACGGCGACTGGGACGAAGTGCACTTCACGGGAACCGGTTTCCCGCTTGATTTCATGATCCGCTACCACCTCTACCGCATCACCTTTCCGCTGCTTGCACTCGGTCGAATGAGAGAGAGGCTTTCCACATGAAGTTTCCGCTGCAATCGACGGTCACGATCGGGAAGTACGTCGCCTCCCAGCAGCGGAAAGGGGAGCGGTATCCGCTCGTCCTGATGCTCGAGCCGACGCTCGCGTGCAACATCGCGTGCATCGGGTGCGGGAAGATTCGCGAGTACGAGTCGAACCGCGCGCGCCTCTCGGTCGAGGAGTGCATCGACGCGGGACTGCAGTGCCCGGCGCCGGTCGTGTCGATCTGCGGCGGCGAGCCGCTCGTCTACAAGGGGATCGAGGAAGTCGCCGCAGGCATGCTCGAGAACTCGAAGACTGTCGAGCTCTGCACGAACGCCCTGCGTCTCGAGCAGTGCCTCGACTGGTTCGAGCCGTCGCCGCGCATGACGTTCGTCGTCCACCTCGACGGCATGCGTGAGATCCACGACTACGTCTGCGACTACCCGGGACTCTGGGACATCGCCGTCGACGCGATCAAGACGGCGCGGGAGAAGGGCTTCCGCGTCACGACGAACACGACGATCTTCAAGGAGACCGAGGTCGACGACGTCATCGAGATGATGCGCTACCTCACCGACGAGGTCGGCATCGACGGGATGCTCGTTGCACCGGGCTACCAGTATTCGCAGATCGACCCGGCGCTGACGATGACGCGCTCGGAGCACGAGGAGAAGTTCCGCGCAATCCGCACAGCCGTGCGCAAGCACGGCTATCGCTGGCTTGCGACGCCGATCTACCAGGACTTCCTGACCGGCGAGCGGAAGTTGTCGTGCGCGCCGTGGGGCTCGATCACGCGCAACCCCTACGGCTGGAAGGGCCCGTGCTACCTCCTCACCGACGGCATCTTCCCGACCTACGAGGCACTGCTCGAAGGCATGGAGTGGGACGCGTATGGCCCGGGCAACGACCCTCGGTGCGAGCACTGCGGTATCCACTCCGGCTTCGAGCCCTCGGCCGCGTTCGAATCGTCGAAGAGCCTGAAGGAGACCGTTCGGAGCATGGCGTGGACGCTGACGGGCTGATCTTCGCCGCCGCGACGACCGCGGAGGAGCGCGTCGCAAGGCGCGCGGGCCTTCGCACCGTGCGCGTCGGGCTCCGTGCAGCGAACGGCGTGCCCGACGGGCGCGTCGTGTCGTTCGGTCTCGCGGGTGCGCTCGACGACGCGTTGCGGATCGGCGACGTGATCGACGCGACGCGCGTCGTCGACGCGACCGGCGCGACGCTGTGGGAAGGCGCAGGTCTTGGCGTGGGCGGCGCGAAACGATGCGTCGTGCTGGCGTCGGAGCAGCTCGTGCACGACGCCGGTGAGCGGCGTCGCCTCCGCGAGGCGAGCGGCGCGGACGCGGTTGACATGGAGAGCGGTGTGCTCGCGCGCAGCGGACGGCTTGCAGGCGTGCTCCGCGTCGTCTCCGACGACACCACGAGCGCGGTCGAGGGTGTCGACGAGACGATTCACGACAACGGTCGTACCGACGTCGCCGGGCTCGCCCGCTGGATCCTGCGGAGGCGCGGCGACGCGCTCCGTTCGATGAAGGACGCCGTCGTCGCGCTCCGTGCGCTCGAGCGGGCGGTGGCTGCGTGACCGGCCGGGTCCTCCTCGCGGCCCCGCGCTCCTTCTGCGCCGGCGTTGACCGCGCGATCGAGATCGTCGAGCGCCTGCTCGAGCAGCACGGCCCGCCGGTCTACGTCCGGCATCAGATCGTCCACAACGAGCACGTCGTCCGCCGGCTCGAGGGACTCGGCGCGGTGTTCGTCGAGGACGAGTCCGAGATTCCCGAAGGTGAGATCTGCGTGCTCTCGGCGCACGGCGTTGCGCCGTCGGTCAAGGAGAACGCGCAGAACCGCGGCCTCCGCATCGTCGACGCGACATGCCCGCTCGTGAACAAGGTGCACGCGGAGGCGCGGCGCTACGCAGACAGCGGCCACCTCGTCGCGCTCGTCGGCCACGCCAAGCACGTCGAAGTGATCGGGACGATGGGGGAGCGCCCCGACTCGACGGTCGTGATCGAGTCGCCCGAGCAGGCGCGCGCGCTCAAGACCGACAAACCGGTCGCGGTGATCACGCAGACGACGCTGTCCCTCGACGACGTCGGGCCGATCGTCGATGCGCTCGGCGAGAGCCAGGGCGACCTCCGCCGCCCGCATGCCGACGACATCTGTTACGCGACCCAGAACCGCCAGGACGCGGTGAAGGCGATGGTCGCCGAGGGCGCGACGCTCGTGCTCGTCATTGGTTCGCCGACGAGCTCGAACGCCGTTCGTCTCGTCGAGGTCGCGGAGGGTGCGGGCGCGCAGGCGACGCTGATCGACGGCGAGTCGCGGCTCGACGATGGGCTGATCGACGGGCATGAGACGATCGGCCTGACCGCCGGCGCGTCGACGCCCGAGCAGCTCGTGCAGAGCGTTGCGCGCGAGCTGTCCGAGCGCGGGCATCCTGTGCTCGAGGAGATCACCGTCGCCCGCGAGCACGTTCACTTCCGACTGCCGAAGGAGGTCGCACGCGCATGACGAGCATCGAGGTGCCGTACTCGATCGCAGCAGCGCTGCCGACGCTGTCGGTCATGGACATCACGAACGAGGTCGCGCAACGCGTCACGCGCTCCGGTTGCTCGGACGGCATCGCCTACATCTCCGCGACGCACGGGCTGTCGCTTGTGCGCGTCCAGGAACGCGAAACCGGCTTCTTCGAAGACCTCGAGTGCCTGCTCGAGCGCGTCGTCCCGAGCGCCGCCGCCCAGCGCGAGCGGCTCGTCCACGCGCTGCTCGGCTCACGCACCGAGCAGGTGCCGTTCAGCGACGGAAGCCTCTGTCTCGGTCAATGGCAGCGCGTGATGCTCTTCTCGCTCGACGCCGAGCATCGCAACGACTGGTCGTTGACCCTAGTCGGGTAGGCCTATGAGCGCCGAGCTCGTCACTGAGCTGCAGGCGAAAGAACGCGGCGCCGCCCGCGCCGCGACACGGCGGATGCGGATCGTTCTCGCGCTGGGACCGCTGACCGCGCTGATCGGCCTCGGCTGGGCGCTCATGCAGCCCTACCGGCTGACGCTCATCCATCCACATAGCCAGGGCTTCTGGTGGCTCTTCTCCGAGCCGCCGCTCTACGTCGTGCTCGTCGGCGTGTTGTTCCGGCTCTTGATCGCGCCGGGTCTCGTCAAGGACCTCGAGGTCGAGTGATGCCGCACGCGGAGATGGTGCACTGGTGGTTCGCTACCGGTTTCCTGATGCTCGGCCTGCTGCTGCTCGCCGAGGCGGTCGTCGGCCCCGAGGTGTGGAACCGGCGGCCGTGGCGGCGCTACCTGTGGCCGGGGCTCGTCTTCCTGCTCGGCGTCCTCATGTGGCCGGTCATGACCTTCTATACGAACTCGACGATCCACATGCTCGCGCACGGGTCGTGGGCGCAGGCGCTGATGCTCGCGGGGGCGGCCGAGCTCGGTGTCGCGCGCGGCAAGCTGCATTCGCAGTACTGGCGGCTCTGCTCCGCGGTCGGGCTCGCGGTGTCCGGCGGCGCGTTCCTCATCCACGAGCAGCAGTACTGGCTCTTCTCGCGCGCGGCGTTCCTGCATCACGCGCTCGGGTGGATGCTCATCGTCGCGGCGGTGTTCCCATTGCTGCAGGCGCTCCGGCCGCGTTCGCTCACGGCCGCGACCGGCTTCGCGACGACGTTTCTCGTCGTCGCGGTTCTCCTCTACTGCGACCGCGACACCGCCGCGATCTTCGGTCACCTCTCCCAGTACGCGGGCGCGCCGCACCGATGAGACGTGCGTTGCCGGTCTGCATCCTCGTTGCGCTCGCGCTGCCGGCGTCAGCGTTCGCGCACGCGTCGCTGCTGAAGGAGTCGCCGTCGTACAAGCAAGAGGTTGCGAAAGCGCCGCACTGGATCGCGCTCACGTTCGACCAGGACGTCGAGCTGATCCCGAAGGCGGTCGTCGTGCTCAACCGCCACGGCGTCAACCTCGCGAAGCCGCCGCGCGTTGACGGCGCGCGGCTGATCGCGCCGGTGCGCAAGCTGCCGCGCGGCCCGTACACCGTGCGCTGGAAGGCGCTGTCGACCGACGGCCATGTGGTCTCCGGCGTCTACACGTTCGGGGTCGGCGTGCCGGCCCCGCTGGTCACCGACGCGGTCGGCGCCCAAGGGCCGACGACGACCGAGCACGTCGTCCGCTGGGTCTACTTCCTCGGGCTGGCGCTCCTCGTCGGCGGCATCGGGTTCCAGCTGCTGATCGACCGCCGAGTGCCGGCGAAGCGTTTCTTCGTCGTCACCGGCATCGGTGCGATCGTCGTGCTCGAGACCGGCGTCGCCGCGTTCCTCCTGCGCGCCGAGGATGCGCTCCAGCTGCCGTTCGGCGATTTTCTCTACGGCGATCTCTCGCCGCTCTCGCACGGCACACGGTTCGGCGAGGCCTTCATTGCGATGGAGCTCGGGTTCGCGCTCGTCACCGCGTTCCTTGTGCTCGCGTGGGTGAGCGACCGCCGCTGGCTGCTCTGGGTCGCGTTCGTGCTCGGCCTCGGATTCGCTTCCGGGCTTTCGCTCTCCGGGCACTCGACGGTGTCCGACACCGAAGAGGTGGCCGACTGGCTGCACCTGTCCGCCGCCACACTTTGGGTCGGCGGGCTCGTGCAGCTCGGCGTCGTCGTCTGGCCGGCGGACCCTGCGTTCCGCGCGACCGCCTTCCGCCGCTTCTCGCGGCTCGCGACGGTGTGCGTCGCGGTGCTGGTCGCGGCGGGAACGTACCTGAGCATCGAGCGCCTGCCGGCGCTGCACGATCTGTGGCGAAGCGGTTACGGCCACGTGCTGCTCGTGAAGCTCGGGCTCGTCTCGCTGGCGCTCATCTGGGGCGCGGCGCACCAGTTCATCGCGATGCCGCGGCTCGAGCGCCACGGGGAGCGTCTTGCCCGCAGCCTGCTCGGCGAGAGCGCTGTCGCGATGGCTGTTCTCCTTGCTGCGGCCGTGCTCGTCGACTCGAAGCCGCCCGCGCGGCCGTTGCCTGCGGCGCCGACAGCTGCTCACCGTCGCTAACGTCTGTACGTAGATGCTCGTCCTCAACCGGTCCGAGGTGGAGGAGTTGCTCGACCTCGACGAGCTCGTCGGCGCACTTGCACGCGCGCACGAGGAGCTGTCGTCGGGCGCGACGTCGATGCCGGCGCGGCTCGCGGCGTTCGCAGAGGCAGGGCTCCTCGGCACGATGCCGGCCTACTCGCCGTCGGCGGGCCTCGGCTGCAAGCTCGTGACGCTCTTCCCCCAGAACACCGACCGGCCGACCCACCAGGCCGCGATCGTCCTCTTCGATCCTGAAAACGGCTCGCCGATAGCACTGATGGACGGCACGTACGTCACCGCGATTCGCACCGCTGCAACGGCCGCACTCGCAATGCGGTTCCTCGCGCGCGACGACGCGAAGGTGCTCGCGCTCATCGGGACCGGTGTCCAGGCTCGCTCGCACGCGCGCACGTTCGGCCACATCCGCGACTGGACCGAGATTCGCGTCGCAGGCCGGGACGAGGCGAAGCGCGATGCGCTTGCAGCCGAGCTCGGCGCGACTGCGTGCCCGTCGTTCGAGGAAGCGATCCGCGGAGCTGACGTCATCGCAGCGACCACGCACTCCGCAGAGCCCGTTGTGCGCGCCGAGTGGGTAAAGCCGGGAGCGCACGTCAGCTCGGTCGGCTACAACGCGCCCGGCTCCGAGCTCGATCCCGAGCTCGTCCGCGCCGCCACGATCTTCATCGAGTCCCGCAACTCCGCGTTCTCGCCGCCGCCGGGCGGGGCACCGGAGCTTGCCGGCGTCGACCCGGCGTCGGTGGTCGAGCTCGGGGAGCTCATCTCGGGCGCCAAAACCGGCCGAAGGACTCCGGTCGAAATTACCCTGTACAAGTCGGTCGGTGTTGCCGTCCAGGATCTTGCCGCCGCTGCCCTTGTTCTGGCAGCGGCGCGGGAGCGGGGCGCCGGCCTCGAGATCGAGCTTGAGGAGATCCACGCATGACTGAATTCAGCCCAGGACTCGCCGGCGTCGTCGCCTTCGAGACGGAGATCGCCGAGCCCGACAAGGAAGGTGGCGAGCTCCGTTACCGCGGGGTGAACATCGAAGACCTCGTCGGCAAGGTGCCGTTCGAGCAGGTGTGGGGATTGCTCGTCGACGGGTCGCTGCACCCGGGCCTCCCGGCCGCGTACGTCGAGCTCGATCACCGCACCGGCGGCTACATGTCCGATCTGCAGTCCGCGCTTGCATCGTTCAGCGGCAAGTGGAAGCTCGGCCAGCTGATCGACATCGATGACGATGAGGCGAAGGAGGACCTGCGCCGGCTGTCGGCCGCTGCGCTCTCGATCGTCGCGCAGTCGGCGCGCGGCGCGGACAAGCCGCCCGTCCCGGAGTCCGTCGTGATGGAAGGGCAGACGGCGGCCGAGCGCTTCCTGCTCACGTGGCGCGGCGACGTCGACGAGCGTCATGCAAAGGCGATCGACACATACTGGATCTGCACGGCTGAGCACGGTCTCAACGCATCGACCTTCACCGCGCGCATCGTCGCGTCGACCGGCGCCGACTGCGGTGCCGCTCTGTCGTCGGCGGTCGGTGCGCTTTCAGGCCCGCTGCACGGCGGCGCGCCGGCGCGCGTGCTGCCGATGCTCGATGCGGTCGCGGAGATGGGCGACGCGGAGAAGTGGGTGAGCGAGGCGCTCGCGCGCAAGGAGCGGATCATGGGCTTCGGCCACCGCGTGTACCGCGCGGAGGACCCGCGCTCGCGCATCCTCAAGCAGACCGCGAAGGAGCTGGGCTCGCCGCGTGTCGAGGTCGCCGAGGAGCTCGAGCGCGTCGCGCACGAGGCGATCGCGCGCAAGAACCCGGATCACTCGTGGCCCAACGTCGAGTTCTGGTCCGCGATCGTGCTCGACATCGCCGAAGTCCCGCCGGCGCTCGCGCCCGCGATGTTCGCGTGCTCGCGCACAGCCGGCTGGTCGGCGCACGTGCTCGAGCAGAAGCGGCTCGGCGTGCTGGTCCGGCCGAGCGCGATTTACGTGGGGCCGGGGTCGCGTTCGCTTCAAGAGGTCTGAGCCGCCGGGTTCCGCTCACCCGCTTCGATGCGAATCTGGAGCCGGTTCGCGATCGGGGCGAGCGGGCACGGCCACAGGCTGTTCCACGCGCACGACGGGTTGAACGCGAAGTTGAAGTCGAGCACGAGCGAATCCGTATCGCCGCCGAGGTCGGCGCCCTTGACCGTGTCGAGGAGGTAGCGGCCGGCGCCGTACGTCTCGTTGCCGTTGGTGAGATCGCCGAACGGCAGGAAGATGCCGCCGCCGTACGCGTCGAGCCAGTAGAGCTCGAGCTCGTGTCTCTCGAACCGCGCGACGGCGAAGCGCGTGAACCGCGTCACGCTCCCCGCGCTGCCCGGGATCTCGAGCAGCTTCAGATCGACCGACCGCACCGCGCCCTCGAATCGCAGCGCGGGGTCGTAGTCGTAGTAGACCGGATCGCCGCCGGCACGCGGCGACTGCGGATGCGTCCGGTAGAGCTCGCTCCGCACCTCGCGCCAGTGGTTCCACGCGGCAACCGGGTCGGGCTCTGCGCGGACGCTCGCGTAGAGCGCGAAGATCCGCCGCTTCCAGTCGAGCAGGTCGAGCCTGTCCACGCCCGACTTATACGCTCTCGCGGTGGACTCTTTGCTCGCCTACCGCGATCGCTTCCCGATCCTCGGCGACTGCGTCTACCTGATCAACCACTCGCTGGCCGCGATGCCGGCTGCCGCCGAGGACCGGCTGCTCGAGTACGCACGCATGTGGCGCGAGCGCGGAATCCGCTCCTGGGGCGAGGGCTGGTGGGAGATGCCGATCACGGTCGGCGACCAGATCGGGCGCATCATCGGCGCGCCGCCCGGAACCACGGTCATGCACCAGAACGTCACGGTCGCGGAAGAGATCGTACTCTCGTGCTTCCACGGGACAGGCGAGCGGAACCGCGTCGTCTACGAGGAAGCGAACTTCCCGTCGATTCGCTACCTCTACCAGGCGAAGCCGGAGTTGGAAGTTGTCACGTGTGACAGTGATCAGGAGATCACTGCCGCGATCGACGAGCGGACGCTACTCGTCCCGATCTCGCATGTGCTCTTCAAGAACGCGGAGATCCAGGACGTCGAGCCGATCATCGCGCGCGCACACGAAGCCGGTGCGTACGTTGTGCTCGACTGCTACCAGTCCGCCGGCGTTGTGCCGTTCGACGTCACCGGGCTCGACGTCGACTTCGCCGTCGGCGGCAGCGTCAAATGGCTGTGCGGCGGACCGGGTGCGGGCTGGCTTTATGTGCGCCCGGATCTCGCCGAACGGCTCGAGCCGACGTTCGTCGGCTGGCAGGGCCATGCGCGCCCGTTCGCGTTCGAGCCGGAGCTCGAGTACGCAACCGGCGCGCGCCGCTTCCTCACGGGAACGCCGAACGTGCCGGCGCTCTTCGCGGCGACGGCGGGTTACGACGTGATCGAGGAAGTCGGTGTCGAGCGCATCCGCGCGCGCTCACTCGAGCTGACGCAGCTCCTGATGGACGAGCTCGACCGCGCAGGTTTTGAGATTGCCAGCCCGCGAGAGGAGCGGCGGCGCGGCGGCACAGTGCTCGTCCGCACCCCCGATCACGCGGCGGTGCACCGCGAGCTCGGCGAGCGCGGGATCATCTGCGACTTTCGCCCCGATGCCGGCGTGCGCATCGGCCCGCATTTCTACAACACCGAAGACGAGCTCAGACACACCGTCGAGCAGCTCGCCGACATCGTCGAGAGCGGCGCGTACCTGAAGCACGCCGACGCAGTCGCGCGTTTCTAAGTCTGGGTCGGACAGAACTTGTCGCCGCGCGACAGCTCGAGCTGCCGCGCCTTCATCTGGCTCGCGAACGACATCTTGTTCGGGTCGTTCGGGTTCCAGGCGCCCGGATCCGTGACCTGCACGTCGAGGTTCGGTGTGACGCCGGGCCCGATCACCTCGATGCGATACGCCTTCCCTAAGCCGGCCGGCCGCGCAGGGTGTCCCGGCAGGGAGACGTCGTGTGTCGGCCAGAACGAGTAACAGAAGACGCCCGTCGGGTTTCGGAACACGATCGACGTCTCGCGCCTCCAGCCAAGGCCGTAGGCAGAGTCGAGCGTGTCGATGTAGAGGCTGCGCCCGTAGCGGTCCTGCGGGCCGCCGCGCTTCGTCGTGTGGAAGCCGTGCACCGGCGCCCCGTTGTAGAGGAGCCGCCCGAAGAGGTTGTGCGCCTGCCCGTTGAACGCCCAGTCCGCGTGCACCTCGAGCTCCGCGAGCGGGCCCGTCCAGTGCGAGACGTCAAGCTCCCAGTCGGCCTGCCCCGGCTTGTACGGCGGGTAGCCGCGATGCGGGAGGTTCGGCTGCCAGCGCTGCAGCGCCCAGTACGACCCGTCGGGCGCCTGGCAGGCGGTGATGCCGTCCGCGAGCACCGGCCCGTTGTACGCGCGGCACGCGTTCCCGAAGTGCTGCCACACCGTGTGCCCGTACGTCGCCCAGCCGCCGGTCCAGTCGATCTTGAAGCGCACCTGCGGCTCCGACTGGCTCGGCGGGAGTGCGTTGACCGCCCCCCACACGAGCGCGTGCCGCGTCTTGCCGCCCGACACGTATGTGACAAGTGCGCGCGTTCCGTCGGCCGACACCGCCAGCTGAACGTGTGACGCGTTCAACGCGAGCCTGTCCGACGCGATTGCCCCCGGCGCAGCGACAAGTGCGCAGGCAAGTGCGATCAAGCACTTCCTTCCCACTTGCAAATCAGGGTACCTCGTTCGAAGGATCGCCGCTCGCGACGGAGCCGCCGATGCATCGTCTGCATGCGTCGTGCGGTCCTGACTGCGGTCGTCCTGCTCCTCGCGCTCCCCGGCGTCGCCTCGGCCGCGCAGCTCATCGACCGGAACGCGACGAACGTGCACATCGCGATCAACAAGCAGGGGCAGGCGCTTGTCACGTATCGCAAGGGCGGCGCCACGAAGCATGTGCTCGTGTGGGGCGCGATCAACGCGCTGCCCCCGACGGCGGGCGCGCGCCAGGTGAAGCTCAGGGTCGACTACTCCGGCGGCTGGGGCATCTACCACACGGTCTACTGGAAGCACTTCGCAGGCTCATGCGGCCGCTACGACGGCCCGGCGCTCACGAATGTCGTTGCCGCCTGCAAGGCGCCCGACGGCTCGTACTGGGCGGCGCAGAGCTGGCCGCAGCCGCTGCCGGACCTCGGCTTCACGCCGTGGATGCCGTCGTTGCGGGCGATGTGGCTCGAGGTCTCGCATTGGACCGGCGACGTCGCACAGCTCGAGACCGGCACGAACTGGGTCTACAACGGCCGCTTCCAGGACCTCTTCGGTCGCTTCACGTACAGGGGCACTCCGGTGTACGGCTTCGGGACGACGCGCCTCGGCGCTCCCACCGACGGTTTCGGGAGCCTCATCTATCTCGATACCTACAACTCGGTGTACGGTCAGGGCTGGCGACGCGAGAACTCGTTCGTCTCCCACAATCCGACAGGCGTCTTCTGTTACGGCTTCTACTCGTTCGATCCGACGAAGGGCGGGTACAGGCATCCCGCCGGAACGACGGCGAAGCGCGGCCCTGGTGTCGGCGAGCAGTACCGCCTGACCGCGAGCGGGCCCGGTGTGACACCGAACGTCTCCGTAACCGTTCCAGGGCTGCATCCGTTCGACGCCTCGAATCCGCAGGACGTCGCGTGGCAGTCGCAGGAGTCGCAACTCTTGCTCTCCTGGAACGACCATCTCTGTGGCGCCGGCTTGCGGTAGCAACGCTCGCGGCGCTCGCCGTCACGGCGGCGGCGACCGCAGCTGACGCACCGGTCGTCACGATCACGCAGACGCTGCCCGGCCTGAACAACGTGAGCTCGGGCGGGTTCGAGCCGCCGGACGTGCAGGTCGCTGCGGGGCCGGGCTACGTCGTCGAGATGGTGAATCTCGCGGTGCGGTTCTGGCGCACCGGCAACGGGCCGGCGGAGCAGCTGACGACAATGCGGCTCGAATCGTTCTTCGGAACCGATGCCGACCGGCTGACCGATCCGCGCGTCGTCTACGACACGCAGACGGGCCGGTGGTGGGCGTCGATCTCCGACCTCGACGCGAAGAGCGTCCACGTCGCGGTCTCCGACACGAGTGACCCGACGGGGCACTGGACGATCTCGTCGTACGAGGCGCGAGGCTGCGCAGACCAGCCGCGACTCGGTCTTGCGGACGGCCTCGTGGTGCTTGGCGCGGACATCTTCCAGAACTGCGAGGGGGAAGGTTCGCCGGCGTCCGGCTCGGAGCTCTGGATCATCAACAAGGCACAGCTGCTCGCCGGCTCGGCGACCCCGGCCATGACGACGTACGGCCCCGACGCGGGCCTCGCGAGCCTGACGCCGGTGCAGTCGCTGTCACCGACCGCGACGGAGTACGTCGTCTCCGTGAACGAGCCGACGTCCCGCGTCGCGCACGTGCTCGCCGTCGCGGGTATCCCGCCGGCATCCGTATCGGTGACGGAGGTCGCGACACCGTCGATCAACCGTCTCGGCCGGCCGCCCTTCGCGGCGCAGCCGGCGACGAAAGGGCGCGCGTCGCCAGGTCTCGACACGAATGACGACCGCGTGCTCGACGCCGTCTGGCAGAACGGGAAGCTCTGGTTCGCGGCAAACAGCGGGTGTGTTCCGCCGGGCGACCCGCTCATCCGCTCGTGCGCGCGCATCGTCGAGCTCGCGACACCGGCGATGACGGTCGCGACAGACGTCGATCTCTCGGCCGCCGGCGCGAACTTCCTCTATCCCGCGCTGCGCCCGAACGGGAACGGGGACCTGGTGATCGTGTACGGCGAGTCCGGCATCACGATCGCGCCGTCGACCGTCGTCGTGGCGCGCACGGCCGACGGGACGTTCACGCAGCCGGTCGTGATCGCGAAGAGCGCGAGCCCGTATCGGGGCAATCGCTACGGCGACTACTTCGGCGCCGCCGTCGATCCCACGGATCCGGCAACCGTCTGGGTGGCCGGCGAGTCCGGCACCGACATCGCCGGCGGCGGCGGCTGGTCGACCTATGTCGCCTCGGCGGCGGTCACGCCCGCCGGCGGGACGGCGCCGCCGGTGCTCGTCGCGCCGCCGCCCGCCGTCCGCGCCGTGGCCGCCGTCGGCCGCGGCGGCAAGCTCGTGCAGCTCAGCTACCGCCCGGTCGTCGACGGGCTCGGCGTGCGGGCAGTCGTCACGGTTCGGTCGCTAAGGGGTGCGATCGTCGTCCGGAAGACGAGCGGGACGATCACGGTGCATTCCGGTCAGGCCTACTCGGTCCCCTGGCAGCCGGCGAAGGCGCTCCGCGGGACGTTCGGCTACTGCGTGCGGACGGTCACGCCCGCAGGCGTCTCATCGCCCCCCGGCTGCAGTACGGTAACGCTGCATCGATGAGCGGGCGCTGCGGACAATGAACGTCACTGAGCTTCGAGTCGTCCTCACTGTCGCGAACTTCGACGAGGCGGTCGCGTTCTACCGGAATGCGGTTGGGCTCGAGCAGATCGCCGACTGGAGCACGGAGAACGGCCGCGTCGTCGCCCTCAACGCGGGGCGTGCGACGCTCGAGCTCTTCGACGAGGCGCAGGCGGAGTTCGTCGACGAGATCGAAGCGGGTCGCCGCGTGTCGGGGACGGTGCGGTTGGCGCTCGAGGTCACAGACAGCGGCGAGACGGCGCGGCGGCTGATCGCGGCGGGTGCCGAGGAGGTCGCGCCGCCGGTGACGACCCCGTGGGGCGATCGCAACGCGCGGGTGCGCACACCGGACGGGATGCAGCTGACGCTCTTCACCGTCGCCTGATGGCGACGATACGGGACCTCGACCGGCTCGCGCTTGCCCTGCCGGAGACGACGAAGGAGGTCTCGGAGGACGGACGCCCCACGTACCTCGTCCACGGAAAGATGTTTTGCTTCCATCGCAGCCGCCGTCCCGACGCGATCGATCCGAAGACGGGCGAGCGCATGGCCGACGTGGTGATGTTCCGCGTCGACGGCACCGACGAGAAGGAGCTCGTGCTCGCCGACCCGCGCGGCATCTTCTTCACGACGCCGCACTTCAACGGCTATCCGGCGGTGCTCATCCGCATCCCCAATCTGAAGCAGCTCGACAAGAGCGAGCTGCGCGACCTCGTCGTCGACGCGTGGCTCACCCGTGTGCAGAAGCGCGTCGCGAAAGCCTGGCTCGCCGAGAACGACTGATGGACGTCCGCCACGCGCGGAGCGGCGCGTCTACGCCGTCGTGTAGCGCCTGCGCAGCGGGAAGCCCCGCCAGATGAGGATCGACCCGGCGATCCCGGCAAGCCCGAGGACGACCAGGATCCACCCGACCGGCTGCAGGTCGACGCCCGAGCGCACGATTCCCGCCGGGATGGGTTTCGAGGGGAACAGCAGTTTGCCGCGCGCCGGCGCGAAGAAGAAGCGCGGCAAGCTCGAGTGCGTTCCCGGCGTCACCAGCCGAGGCACGACGATCGCCGGCCGAAGCCTCGACGCGGAGGCGATGGTGATCTGCGTCGTGTGCCGCCCCGTGAGGACGGCGATGCCCAGGAACAGGGTGACGATCGCGAGCGCGGCCGTTATCGCGGCGACGAGCGTTCGGTACCCGCGCTGCGCGGGAGCCGCCGAAGACGGGATGACGCCGCGCTCGGACGCCCATGCGACCGCGAACGACCGCGCATCGAAGACGCCGTCGCCGAGCACCTCTTCGGGAGAGAGACCGTCGGCTTCCGCGTCACGGAGGTCGGCCTCGAGCTCCGCCGCCATCTCGTTCGCGACGGCGTCGGCAACGGCCAGCCGCTTCCACTCGCGCAGGCACTCGTCGATGAACTGCGTCACGCTGCCACCTCCGTCGCGGTGAGCCCGAGGACTTCGTCCACCGCGTCGCGCGCCGTGCGCCACTCGGAGATGCCGGCGGCGAGCGCGCGGCGCCCGGCCTCGGACGCGCGGTAGTACTTCCGCGGCGGGCCGCCGTTGCTCGCGGCGCGGTGCGTCTCGACAAGCCCCTCGCGTTCGAGCCGCCCGAGGAGGGGATAGATCGAGCCCTCACCGACGATCGAGAGACCGCGCGCACGGAGCCGCTTCGTCATCTCGTAGCCGTAGGCCGGCTCGTCCTCGACGACGCTCAGGAGGCAGAGGTCGAGCACGCCGCGGAGGAGCTGGCTGCGCCGCCGATTGCTCGTTGCCATGCAGTGCAAGGTAGCAGTTGCTGTCGTGCTTCGCAAGGTAGTCGGCTCGCCTGCCCGCGTAGGCTGCCCGCATGCGTCCGACGCTGTACGAGTTCGCAGGCGGGGCGGAGGCGTTCCTCGCGCTTGCGCGGGCTCATCACGCGCGCTGCCTCGCCGATCCCGAGCTCAACCATCCGTTCTCACACGAGGACCAGCACCCGCAGCACGTCGAGCGGCTGGCGGCGTACTGGGGCGAGGTGCTCGGCGGGCCGCCGGTCTACTCGGCCGAGTGCGGCGACGAGTCGGCCGTGCTCCGTATGCACTCCGGGAACGGCGACATGGGCGATCTCGGCGAGCGGTTCCTGGCCTGTTTCGTCGCTGCGATGGACGACGCCGCCCTGCCCGACGAGCCCGAGTTCCGTGCGGCCCTGGCCGCCTACATGCGTTGGGCAGTCGACCAGGTTCTCGCCTATCCGGAGGATCCTGGGCTCGTCCCGTCCGGCCTTGAGATGCCCCGCTGGGACTGGGGCGGTCCGGTCTCGGCCGAAAGGGCTTGATTCGAGCGCCGTACGTGCCGATCTAGACGTACGTGGAAGCGGCTCCCACTCCCTGGCGGCCCCTCGGCCGTCTGCTCGTCGAGCAAGGCCTCCTGACCGAGGAGGAGCTCGATCGGGCGCTCGAACAGCAGGGAGCCACCGGCAAACGGCTGGGCGAGACGATCGTCGAGCTCGGGTTCGTGTCGCATCCGGCCCTGTCCCGCGCGCTTGCCGAGCAATACGGGATCGAGCTGAAGGCGGAGTCCGGCTTCGGCACGGGCCTCCGCGCGAAGATCGAAGGACATCACGAGCGGAAGCGCATCGCCTTCACGGTCCCGCGCCTTCGCCTCGTCGATCTCGAGCCGGATGAGACGCAGGCGCAGAGCGAGGCCGAGGCGCTGGCCGAAGAGGAGGCGGCGCTTCATCTTGGCGAGCTCGAGGAGCAGTGGGCAAAGCTCGCGGCCGCCGAGGAGATGCTCGCCGAGGCGCAGCAGGAGCTCGAGGTTTGGCGCAGCGCCGCGTCGCGGCGGCGCGACCAGGTGCAGCGTCTCTTCGCGCTGATTCAGCGGCGCGAGCAACGGCTCGCGCAGGAAGCGGCCGAGGCGCGCGACGCCGACCTCCGCGAGCTGACCGGCTTGCGGCGTGCGGTCGAGCGCCGCGGTGAACAGGCGCACCGGGTCTTGACGCTCATTCGCCGTCGCGAGCAGAAGCTGGTTGACGCAGTCGATGAGGCTGTGAAGGCGCGCGGCGCGCACGACCAGGAGATCGCCCGGTTGCGCAAAGCGTATGAGGATCTGGCAGAGGCCCGCTTCGCCGAGCAGGCCGAGCTCGCCGAGGTGCGGCGCGCGTTCGACGACCTGTCACGCGCCCGCGAGACCGAGCAGGCGTCGGTCGGCGAGCTGCGGGGGCTCCTCGACGAGGCGGCACAGGCTCGCGAGGTGGATCAGAACGAGCTCGGCGAGCTGCGCCGGGCGCTCGAGGAGTCGTCCCGGACGCGTGAGGAAGAGCTCGCGGAGCTTCGGCATGCGCTCGAGGAAGCGGCAGGCGGTCGCGAGGCGGAGCATCAGGAGCTTGGTGTGCTACGGGATGCTCTCGAAGAGGCGTCGCGCACGTCCGAGACGGATCAGAGGGAGCTCGGCGAGCTGCGCAGCGCGCTCGACGAGTCGTCGCGTGCGCGTGAGTCCGCGCAAGGAGAGCTCGAGCAGCTGCGGCAGGCACTCGACGAGGCGTTGAGGTCGCGTGAGTCGGAGCATGGTGAGCTTGCAGAGATGCGGAATGCGCATGAGTCCGCCCAGCGCGAGCTTGACGACGTGCGGCGCGCGCTCGAGGAGTCGTCGCAGGCGCACGAGTCCGTGCATGGTGAGCTCGCAGAGTTGCGAAACGCGCATGAGGCCGCGCAGCGCGAGCTCGGCGAACTGGGACGTGCGCTCGAGGAGGCGCAGACGCGCAAGTCAAAGCAGCGGGAGCTGCGGCGGCAGCTCGAGGACGCGAATCGCGCGCATGAGGCGGCGCAGGGCGAGCTTGAAGCGCTTCGGCGCGTCGCGGCCCGCCGAGGAGAGCAAGCGCGCCGGCTGCTCGCGCTCGTTCGCCGCCGCGAGCAGCGCCTGCTCGAACAAGCCGGCGGAATGCACGAGGACCAGAACACGAAGCTTGCCGAGCTGAGCCGGGCCGTCGAGCACCGCGACGAGGAGGCGCGCCGCCTCAACGCCCTGCTCCGGCGCCGAGAGGAGCGGATGCACGAGCAGGCCGCCCGTGCGCGTGAAGCGCACCAGCGCGAGCTCGCGGAGCTCCGCCGGGTCGTCTCGCGCCGGAGCGCGCAGGCAAAGCGCCTCTTCGCGCTCGTGCGCCGCCGCGAGCAGCGTCTGGTCGACGAGTCCGCGCAAGCGCGTCAGGAGCTGGAAGCGCTGCGGCATGCGGTCGCTCGCCGGAACGAGCAGGCTCGCCGGCTCTACGCACTGATTCGCCGCCGCGAGGAGCGGCTGGTCTCCAGCACAAACGGCTCTGCCGCCGGCGCCGGCGACGCCTCGCTCGGTCATGTGCTGTACGTGCAGCTGGCAGGCCGCTACGAGCTGATCGAGAGCGACGGCCCCCTCCCCGAGCCGGGTGCGGTCCTCGAACTGGCGGAGGGCGAGCGTGCCCTCGTCGGCTGGGTCGGCAAATCGCCGCTCCCAGGCGATCGACGGCCCTGCGTCTTCGCTCAGCAGTACCTGCCGTCGCTTCAGCACTAGCTCCGCGTCGAAAATGTCGATCCGGGTGCGACTCGTTCGTCGTCCTGGCGTATCGCGACATCGACCACGAGGAGGATCGACGATGAAGTACCTGATGCTGGTCTGCTGGGACGCCGAGCACATGAACGCTCAGACCGAGCCGGAGCAGCCGGAAGAGAGCAAGGAGAGCTTTCTCTGGCTCGACGATGTGCAGGCGCGCGGGATCTGGGTGACCGGGGACCAGCTCGCACCGCCCCGGCGCGCCCGCACTGTTCGCGTGCGCGACGGAAAGAAGCTCGTGACGGACGGCCCGTTCATCGAGACGAAGGAGGCGGTCGGCGGGTTCGACATCCTCGAGTGCGACAGCCTCGAGCAGGCGGTCGAGATCGCCGCCGCGCATCCACTCGCAGAGATGGGGACGATCGAGGTCAGGCCGCTCTGGGGGAACTGAGCGTAGGCCGCAGTACGATCGTCGCGTGCGCTCGCTCGTCGGCCTCGCACTCGTCGCGATTGGGATTGCGGCTCTCGCACCGGCGGGGAGCAGCGAGGCTCCTCGAGTCTGGCGACCGACCATGACGGTCATCCCTGACTTCTGCGCGGCAGGTGTAATACGGGCATGTACTCGCCGCCTCCGCCTCCCCAGGCCGGACGCGCCTTCGTCGGCCAGATGTTTCGTCGCGGCAGGCGAAAGCCGGACGTTGCCGCGACGTTGCTCTCCGAGCCTGACTCTGTCGAGATCGAGTTCATGAACAGCGGCGGCCCTGCTCACTCGATCGCATGGTCCACCGGCGCTTCCCGCGGTACGGCCGGCGACCTCGCCCCGGGCGAGTCGACGTCGGTGCGCTCCTACGAGTCCGCGGCTGACGACTTCCGGTGCGTGTGGACAGCGCTTGACGACCGAGGGCGCATGCACGTCTGGAGCTACGACGGGCGTCACGAACGGCTCGCGCCCACCGTCAGCTTTCCCCCGACGACGCGTTCGCGCAGATGTATCCCTAGTCCTGCAGCATCTCCCTGAGCCGCAGCGCGTGCCTCGGCGCGTCCGGCTCGTCGTCATGGCGGAAGTAGACGTACACAGGCTCGGCGCACGCGCGAATGCGCGCCGCGAGCTCCTCGTCCGGCGCCTCGCGCCGCCGCAGGTAGCGGAACGGCGCCGGGTGGTCGAGATCGTTCACACGCACGGCGCCAGCCTCTGCGAGGAGCGGCTCGACGCCGTCCCACGACGGATGATCGAGGTCGAACGCGAGCCGAAGCGACGGATCGAGCGAGCCGAGCATCAGCTCGAGCACGCCCTCGTCGCGCGCGTTCTTCATCGACACGCGCACGATGCCGAGCCGGTCGCCGAGCGCACCGACACGCGCCGCGAACTCGTCGAGCCCTCGCAGCCGGTGGCCGGGCAGCTTCGGCGCGAACTCGAACCCGTCGGGCGCCTGCTCGGCCCAGCGCTTGAACTGATCCTCGGCCGGCAGGCGGTAGCCCGTCGTGTTCAGCTCGACCGTGGGGAAGCGCTCTGCATAGAACGCGAGAAACGACGCGGGATCGGTGCCCGCGGGGTAGAAACCCGGCCGCCAGCTGGGGTACGACCAGCCGGACGTTCCGACCGAGACCCGCTGTAGGGTGGGCGGTCCTTTGGCCACGATGGCAAGCGTGACAGTTCCGGTCGAGACCTTCACCGACGAGGAGCGTGAGCGGCTTGCGCCGCACTTCACGAACCTCGACCGGCCGGTCTTCGGCCTCGTCAACTTGCCGGAGACCGTGAAGGGCGCGCTCTTCGCCCGCTACTCGCGCTACCAGGGGACGTTGCGGCGGCTCTTCCTCGACGAGTTCGCGGACTCGGTGCCGGAAGTCCCGGCGATCGAGGGCTTTGAGGGCGAACGCGCGGCGAAGCTCTACGAGCGCATCTTCCTCGGTTACGGCGACGATTCGGTCGCGCAGCTCGGCGGAGCGCACATCGCCTGCGAGTGGACCTCGAACATCCTGACCAAGATCCTCCAGCGGCCGCGCCTCGCCGCGTACCTCGAGCAGTCGACGCGCTACATCGCCTACGACGACCAGCTGCCCGGCTTCGGCTATCGCTACCACCGCGACGCACGCTTCGGCCCGGAGTACGAACGCGCGCTCGATGATCTCTTCGAGACGTACGGCAGGCTGCTCGAGCAAACGACGGCATGGGTCGCCGATTCCTTCCCGCGTGCCGACGACGAGTCGCCTGCCGCGCACGCACGCGCGGTCAGGGCCAAGGCGCTCGATCTCGTCCGCGGCGTGCTGCCGGCGGCGACCCTCTCGCACGTCGGTATCTACGCGAGTGGCCAGACCTACGAGCAGCTCGTGCTGCACCTGCTCGCGCACCCGCTCGCCGAGGCGCGCAGCTACGGCGAGATGCTGCTCGCGGAGCTCCAGCGGATCATCCCGAGCTTCGTCGTCCGCATTCCGCGCGAGGATCGCGGCGGCCGCTGGATCGAGTTCCTGCGCGACCGCCGTGACGCGGCTGACGCCGTGGCCGAGCGGTTCGGCCTCGCAGCGACGGACGCCGCTCCGTCGGTGCGGCTGCTTCGCGCGCACGGCACCGAGGAGGAACTGCTCGCGGCGCTGCTCTTCGAGTCATCGGAAGCGGGGGAGGACGAAACTCTGCAAGCAATAGCTTCTCTCGGCGTGGACGAGCGCGCCGCTCTCCTACGCGAGCTGGTCGGCGAGCGCGAGAACCGGCGTCACCGCCCAGGCCGCGGCTTCGAGTCGCTGACGTACCGCTTCGAGATCGTCTCGGACTACGGTGCGTTCCGCGACCTGCAGCGCCACCGTTTGCTGACCTGCCAGTGGCAGCGGCTGTCGGCGGACCTCGGCGCGGACCTTCCGGACGAGCTCGTTCGCGCAGGCCTCGGCGGCGTATTCGAGCGCGCACTCGAGGTCTCGCGGACGGAGCACGATCGGCTGCGCGCGGAAGGCTTCGTCGAAGAGGCGCCGTACGCGCTGTCACTTGCGTACCGCATCCGCTACATCCTCGAGCTCGACGCGCGTGAGGCGCTGCACTTGATCGAGCTTCGATCGGGCCGGGAGGGGCACCCTTCGTACCGCGCGGTTGCGCACGAGATGCGTCGCGCGATCGCCGAGGTGCACCCGAACGTCGCGGCGGCCATGACGTTCGTCGACGACTCGACCGAGGAGCGGCTCGAGCGCCTGCTCAGCGAGATGCGGAACGAAGGACGTGCTTCCGAACAAGGCTGAGGACGAGTCGTTCGCCGGCGTCGACGCCGACGGGGAAGAGCTCGAGGGTAACCACTTCATCCGTTGCAGCTTCCGCGGTGCGGCGCTTGACGGCATCCGCACAACACGCTGCACCTTTGACGGCTGCGACTTCTCGAACGCGCAGCTGAACGGCTCCGAGCATGAAGGCAGCGACTTCGCGAACTCGATCTTCGAGAACGTGAACCTCTTCGGCGCGACGTTCGAGGAGTGCCGGCTGCTCGGCGTCGCCTTCACAGGCGCCGTCCTCACCGGAATCACGATCACGCGCGGCGATCTCTCGTACGCGCTACTCCGCGGCCATGACCTGTCGGGTCTCGATCTGCGAGGCATCAAGGCACACGAGGCCGACTTCTCGGAGTCATCGCTCGAGGAGGCCGATCTCCGTGGCGCAGATCTCGGCCGAGCCGTGCTGCAGAACACGAAGCTCGCGGGCACCGATCTGCGCGAGGCGAACCTCGACGGCATCGATCTCAGCGTCGCGCTCGTCGAGGGCGCACGTCTCGATCTAGCCGGCGCAGTCCAGCTCGCCCGCAGCCTGGGGGCGGTCGTCGACTAGGTCAATGGGTGCAGCACGACCGGGCCGACGCCGGCGCTCCCCGGGACCTGCTTCGTGACGACCCAGCTGTCGCCCTTACGCAGCTCGTACGGCGCGTTCAGGTGCACCTCGACAGCGCCCGCCTTTCCCGCGACGACGAACACCCCGCACGGCGCCCACGGCTTGCCGTTGCGCGTGACGTACACCTCGTAGTAGCCGTGCGCCGGCAGTTTCGGCAGGCCGGTGACCGACAGCCTCATCGGCCAGTTGCCTGCCTCGTCGACGTTCTGGATCACGAGCGACGCGAGCGCACCGGACGCCTGCTTCGTGCCGACGAGCTTGAGCGTGTGGGTGCCGACGAGGCCGTCGCCGCTGTTCCCGACCGCGAAGCCGGCGACAAA
Organism: Gaiellaceae bacterium; assembly: GCA_036496545.1. GTDB lineage: Bacteria > Actinomycetota > Thermoleophilia > Gaiellales > Gaiellaceae > Palsa-739. Next base: position 116,777 of record DASXKX010000015.1, read on the forward strand.
GACGATGGCAAGCACGGCGATCGCCGCCGCAAGCAGCGCGATGCGGCGCTGTCCGCTCCGACGCTTCCGCGCAAGCGTCATCGCCAGCGTCGGACCGCGCTCGAGATGCGGCGGAAGCTCCGCCGGCGGGCCCGCGGCGACGAGCAGGTCATGCACTCGCTCGAGCCGCTCGCGCTCGTCGGGCGAGAGGTCATCGTCCACGATGTCCTCGAAACGTGGATTCATGCCAGTTCTTCTCCTTCGAGCACTCCTGCCAGCCGCGTCAGGGCGCTGCGTGTTCGCGTTTTGACGGTGCCGAGTGGGATGTGGAGATACTCGGCGACCTCGCTCTGCGACATGCCGCTCCAGTACGCGAGCTCGATGACTTCTCGCTCCTTCTCGGGGAGCTCCTCCATGGCGCGGTGCACGCGCCATGACACATATGAGCGCTCAGCGCGCTCGAGCGGGCCGGGCTCGCCGGCCGCCACCTCCGGTGCCTCCGCCGTCGGCTGCTCATTGCGGGCACGCATGCGATCGATGATCGCGTTCCGCGCGACCGCGTAGAGCCACGGCGCAGCGGGGCCACGTTCCGGCCGGTAGCTGGCTGCCGACCGCCACACGGCGGCGAAGATCTCCTGAACCGCATCTTCGGCGCGGCCGCGATCGCGGAGCCGGCGCAACGCAAGGCCCATGAGCGAGCGGACGTACCGGTGGTACAGCTCCTCGAAGGCGACGCGGTCCCGCTCCCCGACCCGAACGAGCAGCTCGGCATCGGTCGTGCCGTCCTCCGCCGTTTCGGGGCTGGGCGCCGGGACGGCACGCAGCCGCGCAGGGGTCTCCAGAGCCAGCTCCATATCCGTTCTATCTCTACGGGTCATCAGGCTTACCGGATTCGTAAGTCATAGCACCAAGACTGCTTGACGAATCTTTTACGCCCGGCAGCCCGTTCGCCTTACGCGGGAACGGCAAATACCCAAGTGCAAACGAAGGAAAGGTCGAAACCATGCCGAGACTCGTCTCCGGGGCGCTTGCCGGGCTCGCCGGCGCCCTCGTCCTCGCCGCCGCGGGCTCTGCCGCGACGAGCACGGTTCAGATCAAGAGCACCGGGTTCACGCCCGCCTCGCTGACGGTGAACCACGGTGACAAGGTCACCTTCAGGAACGTCGACAAGGCCGACCACCAGGTCGTCGCCGACAACGGCTCATTCGCTTCGCCGATCCTCCACGCCAACCAGTCGTGGACGACGAACGCGCTGACCGCCGCCGGCACGTTCCACTACCACGACGCGCTCCATCCGAGGCTGACCGGCAAGGTCACGGTGAAGGGGCCGCCGCCTGCCGTCTCGCTCGCCCTGTCGATCCCGATCGTCTTCTACGGCGAGCCGACCACGCTCAGCGGCACGGTCTCATCCGGCGCAGCGAACGAGTCGGTCGAGCTCGACCAGCAGCCCTGGGGCCAGGCATCGCAGACGCAGGTCGCGATCGTCAAGACGGGCGTGAACGGCGCGTACACATACAGCCTGACGCCGTCGATATACACGACGTACATCGCACGCTGGAAGAACGTTGCGAGCGCGAGCGTCGTCGCGCAGGTCGCACCGACGATGCACCTCGTACCGGGCGGCGGCGGCTACATGAAAGTCGCCATCTCGTCGCCCGTGTCGCTCTGGCATCGGCACGTCTACCTGCAACGGCTCTCGCAGTACGGGCAGTGGGTAAACGTCGCTGCACTGACGCTCGGCCAGCAGAACGGGCGCCTGTTCCAGCCGGCTGCATACCTGCCGAAGGGCGTGTCGCACATCCGCGTTTTCTTGTCTGTCAACCAGGCCGGCAACGGGTTGCTCGCGTCACATACCGGCACGCAGACGATCGTTAGAAAGCGGTAAAGAATCGACGTAAGGATGCCGTAAACCGAGCATCTTCTTGGCCGTGGAAAGCGTTTCGCCCGGGAATGACCCTCGCAACGAAGCACTTTGGAGGAGGGATCAACCGGATGAAACGCATGCTTCTGCTCCCGCTGGCGCTCGTCGCGACGCTCGTCGTCGCTACGGCGAGCGGAGCGGCTACGAAGGTAACGAGAACGGTGCAGGTCACATCGAACGGCTTCACGCCGGTCGCGATCACGGTGTCGGTCGGCGACTCCGTGACCTGGCACAACGCGGACAACGCGAACCATCAGGTCGTTGCAAACAACGGCACGTTCGCGTCGCCCGTACTGAAGCCGGATGACACGTATACGCAGACGTTCAACGCGGCCGGCAGGGTGAACTATCACGACGCGCTCGCCACGAAGCACACGGGCTCGGTCACGGCGACGGCGCCCACGGCGAACGTGACGCTCACCGTCGCGTCGCAGACGATCGTCTACGGCAGCAGCACGAAGCTGTCGGGTGCTGTGACGAACCAGCTCACCAACGAGCCGGTCACGCTGACGTCGCAGCCGCTCGGCAAGGGGACGCAGTCGATCGCGACGACCTCGACCGCAGCGAACGGCATGTTCGCATTCGGTGTCTCGCCGACGATCCAGACGTCGTATCAGGCTCACTGGCGGACGACGTCGAGCCCGAACGTGACCGTCAACGTCGCGCCACGGCTCGGCTTCGGCCTCAGCGGCCGGCTGTTCATCGCCAAGGTCACCTCTGACCTGAACTACGCGGGCCATTTCGTGCTCGTGCAGAAGCGCAATGCGATCGGAACGTGGAAGACGCTGAAGCGCGTCTACCTCGGCGGAAACTCACGCGCCGCGTTCCGCCTGCGGCTCGCGCACGGCCGCACCGTCCTCCGGCTCGCGCTGCCGGAGAGCCAGGCCGGTGCCGGCTACGTTCAGGGCATCAGCCGCCTGATGCCGGTCTTCAAGCGATAGCGCTGTAAGCGTCCGAGGCGCGTCGGGTCTTTATGACCCGCGCGCCTCGTAGCGCTTCGCCACCTCGTCCCAGTTCACGACGTTCCACCACGCCTCGAGATACGCGGGGCGCTTGTTTCGATACTTGAGGTAGTACGCGTGCTCCCAGACGTCGATCCCGAGCAGCGGGATGTCCGCCTGCATGATCGGCGAGTCCTGGTTCGGCGTCGAGTACGTCGCGAGCCCGGTTCCGTCCCAGACGAGCCACGTCCAGCCGCTGCCGAAGCGCTTGACGCCGCCGTCGATCACGGCCGCCTTGAGCGCGTCGAAGCCGCCGAATGCGTCGTCGATCGCCTTCGCGAGCTCGCCGGAGGGCTCGCCTCCGCCGTTCGGCCCCATGATCTGCCAGAAGAGCGAGTGATTCGCGTGGCCGCCCGCGTTGTTCCGCACCGGCGCCTGCTTGTCCTCGGGCAGGGTCTCGAGGTTCGTCAGCACCGACTCGACGTTGTGGTCGGCGAGCGGGGTGCCGTCGAGCGCCGCATTCGCATTGTCGACGTAGGCCTTGTGGTGCAGGTCGTGGTGGATTCGCATCGTCTCCGCGTCGATCGTCGGCTCGAGCGCATCGTAGGCGTAGGGAAGATCGGGTAGTTCGAAGGCCATGTCGGGGCTCCTTTGTCGTTGCCCGTGAGGATATGCTGCCGCCGCTCGGCAGCGTCCCAGTGAGAGGAGCCAGATGTCGCTTGTCTTCCAGTTCGAGGAGATCGCGCCGCGGGAGCTGCGCCCGGAGGTGTACGAGCTCGAGGGGATCTCGCGCGCGTCGGTCGAGGCTCATTACAAGCTCTACCAGGGCTACGTGGCGAAGCGGAACGAGATCCTCGGGAAGCTGGCCGACATCGACCTCTCGACCGCGAACCAGGTCTACTCGGAGGTTCGAGCGCTGAAGGTCGATCTGACCTTTGCGATCGGCGGCATCAAGAACCACGAGCTCTACTTCGCCCATCTCGGCGGCGCCGGCGGCGATCCAAGCGGGTCCTTCGGTGCGCTCGTCAGGCGCGACTTTGGCTCGGTCGCCGACTGGCGTGCCGACCTCAAGGCGACGGGCATGGCCGGCCGCGGCTGGGCATGGACCGCCTACGACTGGGACGAAGGCCGCCTCTTCAACTACGTCGGCGACGCACAGAACACGTTCCCTGTGTGGAACGCGACCGCGCTCGTCGCGCTCGACGTCTACGAGCATGCGTACTTCCTCGATTACCAGACCGATCGCGCGTCGTACATCGACGCGTTCTTCGACAATCTCGACTGGGATGTCGTGAACGGCTGGGTCGACGCGTACGGCATCCCGGGGTAGCAAGCGTTGGTCACCGCGATCCTCGTCGTCGCGGGCTACATCTGCGGCTCGATGCCGTGGGGGCTCTGGCTCGTGCGGATCTTTCGCGGCGAGGACATTCGTACGAAGGGCAGCGGCAACATCGGCGCGACGAACGTCTGGCGCGTCTACGGCCGCCGGCTCGGGCTGCCGGCGGTGGTCCTCGACACCGCGAAGGGTTTCGTGCCGGCCTTCGTGGCGACGAAGCTCGAGGGGCACGGTGCGGGCGTCCTGGCAGGCGGCGCGGCGATGCTCGGGCACTACCGCCCGCTCTTCCTCGGCTTCCGCAGGGGCGGCAAGATCGTCGCGACGACCGGCGGTGCGTTCCTCGGGGTCGCACCGCTCGTCGGCGCGTGCGGTGCCGGCGTCTGGCTCCTCGTGTTCGGGCTGACGCGCTACGCGTCGGTCGCGTCGATCACGTCGGCGCTCTCATTACCGCTCTGGGTGTGGTTGCTCGGCTACCCATGGCCGGTGATGGCGTTCGCCTGCGTCGCCGCGCTCGGAGTGCTGCTCTTGCATCGAGCGAACCTCGGCCGCTTGTGGCGCGGCGAGGAGCATCGCTTCACGCGCCGCACGACGACGAGGCCCGCGTAGCGGACCTCGTCGCGCTCGACGCGGTGCTCGAGCCTGGCTACGAAGCGCAACCTGCCGGAGTCTGCGCCGCCTTCTGGGGCACAGCTCCCTTGGGGATTCCCAGGAACACTGCGTAGAGCTTGACCGTCTGCGAGCCCTCGTTCATCGCACGGTGGACGTGATTCGCGGGCTCGACGAACGACTGGCCCTTCGTGACCGTGAACGGCGCACAGTTCCCGACCGTCTTGTCCCACACGGTCAGCGTCCCCTGCTGGATCACGACGGCTACAGGCGAGCCGTGCGTGTGCCACCCGAAGTCGCCGCCCGGCTTCACGACGATCCGCTCGACGATCATCGAGCCGCCCTTCGTCTTGATCGTGGTCGGCGCCATCTTTCCGACTGCGAGCGGCGTGCCGATGATCGGCGGGTTCCCGCCGAACGCGACAGCGGCTGCAAGGAGCGCCGCCGCGACGGTGCCGAGAAGCAGCGTGGTCTTCATGTCCTCCTCCTTCGATGTCGTAGGAACACCGCGTCGGAGGGGACGCTAGGAAGGGAGCGCTTAGCCGCCTCTTTGCGCGGGCTTAGCAGCCCGGTGTGCAGCGCAAAGACCGAGCCCGCGCGTGTCGCCCGCCTCGGTCAGCACCTGCTCGGCCCGGGTCACGCTGCGCTCCGCCGCCGCGTCCTTGCCGAGCGCGGCGAAGAGGTCGGCGGCCGTCAGCCACGACCAGCCCGGCAGGTGCCCGCCGAGACGCGGCTCCCAGACCTCGGATCCCTGGCGAACGAGCTCCGCGGCTTCCTCGAGCTCGCCTTCGCGCTCCTCCGCCAGGCTCCAGCTGACGAGGACGCCGCCTTGGCCCGGTGCATCGTCGGCCGCGCGGAATGCATCGCGGAGCCCGGCGAACCGCCTGCGAGCTTCGTCGATGTCGCCGGCGAGCGCGATCGCAAGCGCGGCGTCGGTCTCCGTCATCGCAACTGCACGGCGGTCGCCGCGGCGGCGGCGGAGCACGAGCGCCGCGTCGAAGTGCTCGAGAGCGACGTCTGGTTCGCCGAACGTCCGGGCGGTGTTGCCGAGCACGGTAAGCGCGAGCGCCTCGCCGCCTTCGTTGCCGAGCGCGCGGAAACGCTCGAGCGCATCCTCGAGCGCTGCACGAGCCTCGGAGGCGCGTCCTATGGTCCTTTCGAGCGTCGCGACATTGCAAAGGGTGTAGGCGATGGCCGGCTCGCGTGCGAAACGGTGGAACAGCATGATCGTCTCCTCGAGGAGCGCCCGCAGGACGCCGTCGCGTCCCTCCGGCAGGATCGCGAACCCATACGTCACGCCCTCGAAGAAAGGCTCTGTTCCGGACGGCACGTGCCCGAGCTCCTCGAGCGCCGCGTTGAGGCGCCTGCGCGCGTCTGCGAAGTCGCCGAGATAGAAAGAAGCAAGCGAGGAGGCGCTGAGTGTTGATGCGCGCACCGCGTGGTCATCGCCGGCGAGCTCCAACGCCTCTGCGCACACCTCGTCCAGAGCGTTCATGCTGAGTCCCGCGACGTAGAGGAGACCGGCGCGATGCCCGACATCCGCAGCGTGGCGCCGGTCGCCGGAGCGCCGTGCGATTGCATCGGCTTCTCGCCCGCTGTCGAGGAAGAGCTGCCGCTCTCCGCAGCGCAGCTCGAGTGCAGCGGCTGCAAGAAGCGCCCGGCTGCGTAGCTCGGTCGACTCCGGCGCTGCGTCGAGTGCGGCTCGCACGCGGCGGGTGCCTTCGGTGAAGAAGTTCCGGTCGAGCCAGAAGCGCCAGAAACGCGTAACGAGGAGCAGCGCGCCTTGCGGATCGTTGCGGAGGCCGCCGTCGAGCGCCGCGCGCACATTGTCATGGTCGAGCTCGAGCGACTCGAGCGAGCGGCTCTGCGCGCCGGCTTGCGTATCCGGGTCGTGCGCGCTGGCAAGCGCGACCGCCCAGTCAAGGAGGCGAGCCTCGACGGCCTCGCGCTCGGCGGCGTCTCCGAGCCGCTCGGCGGCGAACTGCCTGATCGTGTCGAGCAGCCGATAGCGGCCGGCATCGACGATGACGAGGGACTTGTCGACAAGTCTTGCGAGCAGGTCGGCGACATGTCGTAGCTCGATCGGCCCACCGGCGCACACTTCCTCGGCCGCGTTCAGCGAGAACGTTCCGGCGAAGACCGCGAGCCGCCGGAAGAGCACGCGCTCTTCACCGCCCAGGAGATCGTGGCTCCACTCGATCGTCGCGCGCAGTGTCTGTTGCCGAGTCAGCGCGGTGCGGTTCCCCGCCGTGAGGACCTCGAGGCTGTCGACGAGCCGCGCGGCGATCTCCGCAACCGACAGCGCCGACGCGCGTGCGGCCGCGAGCTCCAGGGCGAGCGGCATGCCGTCGAGCCGCGTGCAGATCGCTGCGACATGCGCGGCCGTCGTCTCGTCGAGCGCGAAGGAACGGTCGGCGTCTCGCGCCCGCGCGACGAACAGCTGCACGGCCTCCGCCTCGGCGAGCTCGGCTGCGTCGGGATCGGGAACGCCGAGGCCGGGCACGCGCCATGTCGTCTCGCCGGGCGTGCGCAGCGGCTCGCGGCTCGTCGCAAGCACGCGCACATTCGGGCAGACGCGGAGGATCGTCTCGACGAGCGCCGCGCACGCGCCGACGACGTGCTCGCAGGTGTCGAGCACGAGCAGCGCCTGGCGCTCGCCGATGTGCTCGGCCACAGCCTCGGCCGCAGTGCGGCGCGACGGCACCTGGATGCCGACGGCCGTCGCGGCCGCCTCGGCGACGAGCGTCGGGTCGAACAGCGAGCCGAGCTCGACGAGCCAGGCGCCGCCGGCTTGCGCCGCCGCGGCAAGCCCGAGCCGCGTCTTGCCGCTGCCGCCGGGGCCGATCAGTGTCAGTAAGCGCGATCGCTCGAGCAGGTCGAGCACCTCGCGGAGCTCTCGCGTCCGCCCGACGAAGCTCGTCAACTGCATCGGCAGCGGCGGCGGCTGCAGAGCGGCGAGACTCTCGCCGGCAAGCAGCTCGCGGTAGAGCGCGCGGGTCGCCTCGTCCGGCTCGGCTGCAAGCTCGACGCGCAATGCATCGCGAAGCCGGTTGAACTGCGCGAGTGCGTCCTGACGGCGGCCGAGCACGACATAGAGCCGCATGAGCTCGCGGTGCGCTGGTTCAGAGAGCGGTGCGGCGGCGAGTGCCCGCTGGAGGGTGTGCACGGCCTCGTCGGGCTGCTGGCGCTCGGCGAGCTCGAGGCACAGCGTTCCGTGCAGCTCGCGGAGCGCCGCGCGTCGCGCATCCGACCAGCTTTCGTAACGGTCTTCGGGGAGCAGTTCGCCGCCGTACAGCCTGAGCGCAGACTCGTATGCCTGCGCGGCGCCGAGCGCCCGCGCCTCCGCTGCCTCACGCTCGAAGCGATCGACGTCGCAGCCGATGTGCTCCGACAGCACGAGCAGGCCGTCGCTCAGCGCGATCGATTCGGCACCGAGCACACGCCGCGCTGCGTGCAGCGCCTGGTGCAGGTTGTTTTGCGCGGCTGTTGCGGTGAGGTCGGGCCAGAGCAGCTCCATCGTCTGCTCGCGATGGAGGCGTCGGCCGGGCGTGAGCGCGAGCACCTTGACGAGCGTCCGCGCCTTGCGCAGGCGCCAGGCGCGCTCGTCGACGCTTGTGCCGTCGATGACGACCGCGAAACGCCCGAGCAGTTCGAGCGAGACGTTTACCGTTCGCGCAGCCAATCCCGGAGCTCCGTGTGCCGGAGCGGGCCGTGCGCCTCTCCGGCGAGCTCGCCGCGCAGCTCGCCGATCGTGCCGAACCGCTCGGCAACGACCTCGTGCGCGTGGATCGTCTCGAAGTTGACCTGCTGTGAGTAGACGAAGTCGCCGTCGTCAAGTGACTTGAACTCGTCGAGCACGCTTTTCAGCGCGACGCGCACCGAGTCCTCGACGAACCGCGGCTGCAGGTGCGCGTGCTCGACGACGAAGAGCTCGTCCGGTCGCTTCAGCAGCTCGTAGATCGGCGAGCTCATCGAGCCTTCGACGAGCTGCACGAGCCGCTCGGCGTCGACGCGCTCCGACGTACCGAGATAGAGCGTGCCGCGGCCGCGCTGGTTGTGTGTCGCGATCGGAACGAGCTCGAGGATGCGCTCGACGTCGGTCGCGTCGAAGCCTGCATCGAGCAGGCGCTCCGAGGCGTGTCCTCGCACGAGGCCTTGCGCGCACGGGCATCCGTTGATGCCGACGGCCTGCACGCCGACGACGCGCCGCGTGCCCTCGCGCGAGGCTGCTGCAATGCCGATCAGCTGCACCATCTCCTGCGTCGAGAGTCCCGTGACCGGAGTCGTGCGCTCGTACGGGTACTGCGCACGGATGTGCACTTCCGCGACGAGCGCGTGCTGGCGGTCGACGATCCGGGTCGCGACGTGCTCCGCGAGGTCCTCGACGAGGAACGCCTCGTCGTCGACGACGCTCTCGACGGCCTCCTCGAAGAGCTCCGGGAAGCGCGACATGTGGACGCCCTTTTGGGAGGGGTCGAGGTCGACTGTGCAGTCGATCGTCGCCGCGATCAGCTTCTCGCGCGCGCCGCGCCCGATGCGCACCGCCTTCTGGACGCCCGTGACGCCGGCCCGCGACAGGCCCAGTGCCACCTCGGGCGACGAGGCCTGCAGATCGTCCAGCAGCTGACGCGTCGGATCGCTCACCCCCTGTACTGTGCCGGACGGCCGTGCAGAACGACACCTCTTTCGCACGACTCGTCTCTCTCGCCTGCCACGACGTGCGCACCCCGCTCGCGACCGTGAACGGGTTCGTGAAGACGCTGGAGCGAACAGCAGAGCTCGAGCCGCCCGCGGACCGCTACGTCGAGATGATCGATCAGGCGTCCGCGCAGATGGCCGAGCTGCTCGAAGAGCTGTCGCTGGCTGCGCGGATCGAGTCGGGTCGTTACGACCCCGTGCTGCGCGAGACCGACACGCTCGAGCTCGCGCTCGACGCGCAGAGCCGGCTCGGCGAGGATCGTGTGCGGGTAAGCGGTGACGGGGCCGGAGTGACAACGGACGTCGAGTCGGTCACGCGCGGCGTCTCGGCGTTGATCCGGGCGGCGCTGCGCCACGGCGGCCTCGATGAGGTCGAGGTCGCATTGCGCGGGACAGTGATCGACGTGACGCCCGTTACCGAGTCGTCGTCGCGCGTCGTTCTCGGTCAGGACCTGCGCGATCTCGGCGCCGCCGTCGCCGTGCGCGTGATCGAGCGGCTCGGCGGCTCGGTGGCCGTCGAGGGCGTCACGCTCTCGGTCTCGCTCGTCTAGCCGGTCGCGCGTGCGGACTCGGCCAGCTCGTGACACGAGCGGCAGCGCGCCTCGTACGAGTCGAGCGCGCCCACGACGATCGTCTCGCCGTCCGCCGACGCCGGGCGGCCGTCGATCAGTCGTTGCGTCATCGTCGCCGGGCCGCCGCAGCGGTGGCACACCGCCTGCAGCTTGTCGACGAGCTCCGCACGGCAAAGCAGCTCTGGCATCGCGCCGAACGGCAGACCGCGGAAGTCCTGGTCGAGCCCGGCCGCGACGACGCGCGTCCCACGCTCCACGAGCACCTCGATCGCCGTCACGACCGACGGCGCGAAGAACTGCACCTCGTCGATGCCGACCACTGCGTAGCCATCCGCGAGCCCGGCGATCTCCTCCGGGCGCGACACGGCGACCGCGCGCATCTTGGCGCCCGCGTGGCTGACGACGTGGCTGATGTCGTAGCGGTCGTCGATGCGCGGCTTGACGATCAACGCGCGCGGCCCTGCGATCTCCGCGCGGCGGAGCCGGCGGATCAACTCCTCGCTCTTGCCGCTGAACATCGGGCCGCACACGACCTCGAGCCAGCCGCCTCGCTCCGGGAACAGACGGATCACGGCGGGGAGACTAGTGAGGGGTCTGGACGGAGTCGAACGCCCAGCGGGCGAGCAGCCGAAGGCTGACGATCCCGAGCGGGCGGCCGTCTTTCACCACCGGCAGATGGCGGAAGTTGTGCTCGAACATGATCGTCGCCGCCTCGTCGATCGTGAGATCCGGCTCGATCGTCACGGGGTCCGGCGTCATCCACTGGCGGACGCGAGCTTCGGCCGCGCGAGCGCGGGCTGCGACGGCGCGCAGCAGGTCGCGCTCGGTGACGATACCGACGATGCGGGCGAAGTCCTCTACGACGACAACCGCGCCGACGTTCGCCGCGTTCATCTTCTCCGCCGCCTCGCCGATCGTGTCCGACGGGTCGACGGTGAGAACGTCCCTGACCATCAAGTCCGCCACGGTGTCCATGGCACCGAGATTAGCGCTACCGGAGCAGGCGCGAAAGGCGCCGATCCTTGAGAACGCGGCCGCCTGTTTGGCATTCGGGGCAATAGAAGATCGTGTGCTCCTCGAAATCGACCTGGGCGAGCGGCGTCCCGCAGACGTGGCACGGCTCGCCGAGGCGGCGGTGGACGCGGTAGGTGCGCTCGTCGGACGCCCGGCGCTCCCGGAGCTCGAGGCCACGGGCGAGCTCGCTTGAGATCGCGTCGGCGAGGCGCGCGACCTCTTCGTCGGAGAGGTCGGTCGAGAGTTGGTAGGGGGAGAGCTTGGCGGCGTGCAGGATCTCGTTCGCCCATGCGCGCCCGATGCCGGCGATCGCGCGCTGGTCGCGCAGGAGGGAGTGGAGGCGGCGCGAGTCGCCTTTGAGGATCTCGCCGAGCTGCTGCGCGTCGAGGCCCAGCGCCTCGGGGCCGAGGTGCTCGACTTCGGCGGTTGCCTGCTCCGGCGTGAGCAGCCAGACGCCCGCGCGCTTCTTCCTCGCGTTCTCCGTGAGGATGAGCTTCGAGCCGCCCGCGAACTCGAGCGCGAAGGCGGGCGTCTTCGGGCTCTTCTCGCCGGCTTGGAGGAACTTGAGCCGGCCGGCGGTCATCAGATGCACGAGCAGGACGAGCTCGCCGTCCTCGGTGGGGAAGAAGAGGCGCTTGCCGCGGCGTTCGGCGCTCTTGAGGCGGCGGCCTTCGAGTTCGCGCAGCGGCGGGTCGAACGTCTTCAGGGTCGCGATGTGCGCCGGGCCGGCCTTCGCGATCGGGAAGGCCGAGACCGGGTCATCGAGCTGGCGCCGCCACGCCTCCATTTCCGGCAGTTCCGGCATTGCGGCTCACGGTAGCGCTGCGCGACGTGTCGATCGCGTTACGACTCGGCGGCCGCCGGGCCGGCCAGCTCTCCGACCATGCCCGGCTCATGCTGGAGCAGCGGGTCGGCCTCGGCCTCGGGGAAGTCGCGCAGCGACCTGATCGGCGAGAAGACGATCGGGAGGATCGACGAGAGGCCTCCGATCGCGCCGACGAAGAGCGCGGTGCGGAGCCCTGCGGCTGCCGCGATTGTTCCGCCGGTCAGCGACCCCAGCGGCATTGTCCCCCAGACGAGGAAGCGCATGCTGGCATTCATCCGGCCCTGCAGCCGCGGCGGGCAGATCGCCTGGCGCAGACTCACCTGCTGGATGTTGTAGACGACCGAGCCGAAGCCCATGATCGCGATGCTCGCCACGAGGAACGGCACCGGGAAGCTTCGTGGCGCCAACGGGATGAGCAAGGATGCCGGACCCGTCAGCGAGGCGCCGAGGATCGTCGCTCCGCCGACGCCGAGCCAGCGGCGCAACCGCGACGCCTGAGATGCGCCGATCATCCAGCCGAACGCACCGAGTGAGAACGAGAGCCCGATCAACCCGGACGACATGCCGAGGCTTCGGTGCGCGTAGACGAGAAGAATCGAAAAGAGGAGGCTGGAGAAAAAGTTCGAGATTCCAGTCGACATCGCCTGCGGGAGCAAGAGCCGGTGGCGGAGCACGTAGCGCAAGCCCTCCCACAGTTCGACGAGCAGATGACGTTGCTCGACCTCGTGCTCAGCCGGCTGCTCGCGTTTGCGAATCCACATTGTGAAACCGCCGGATACGACGAAGCTCAATGCGTCCACTAGAAGTGCGTACGGTGCGGTCGCGAGGGCGATCAGACCGCCCGCCACTCCCGGGCCGGCGACCTGAGCGCCCGACGACGTGACGTTCAGCTTCGAGTTCCCTTCGATCAGGGAGTCGCGGTCGATCAGCGACGGGAGATACGACTGATACGCGACGTCGAAAAAGACCGTGTGGATCCCGACGAGGAAGCCGACGATGTAGAGCTGTGCGAGCGTGAGGTCGCCGAGGGCGTACGCGATCGGGATCGAGATGAGTAGCAGTGCGCGGCCGAAGTCGCCGACGATGAGCACGGAACGTCGCCGCAGCCGGTCGACCCAGACGCCCGCCGGCAGCGTGAAGAGAACGAACGGCAGAAACTCGACCGTGCCAAGTGTCGCCACCTCGAACGCACTCGCGTTCAGCGTGACCAGCGCGACCCATGGGATTGCGAGCTGCGAGATCTGCGAGCCGAACTCGCTGATCGTCTGGCCGGTCCAGAGCTTCATGAAGTCGGCGTGACTCCAGAGCCCTGCGGTCGGGCGGCGGAGCCTACGCATCCGGCGCCCTTCGGTAAAGCGCCATCGCGAGGCCGTACGGCACGCCCTTCGGATCGTCCTTCGTCGCGAGGACGTCGCGCTGGAGCCGCTCGAGCCGGCGCGTGAAGCGCTGGGCGTCGGCGTCGGAGAGGCGCTTGCGCAGGACGGCGAAGGTCGTCCGGTCGTCGAGGTCCCCTGGGAGGATCTCTTCGGCAGCGGAACGGAGGGAAGCCGCCGCGACGTTCCGGACGTCCTCGCCGTCTGCGTCGTCAGAGCCTTTGAAGATGAAGAGCCGAGCGGTGCGGCCGTAGTAGCGCTCGGTGAGCGCGCGCACTTTGCGCGTGCGCACGACGCGGATGAGCCCGGCCTTCTCGAGCACCTTCACGTGGTGCGCGATGGTGCCTTTTGCGTGGTCGAGCTCCTCGGCGAGCTCCGTGACGGAGTGCGCGTGCTCGCGGAGGAGAACGACGATGCGTGTGCGCAGGTCATCGCCGAGCGCGCGCAACTGCTCCGGCTCGCGCACGACGAGCAAGTCGTCAGCGTCGTAATCCGGCGCCGGGAGATTGATCACCCGCTCGTCGCGAGTCGCCTCCAGCTGCCGCGAGAGCTCGGATGTGGAACGGGCCATCTTTCCGGAATGTACGACTTTTTTCGTACGTTGGCAAGCGGATCAGCGGGACACGTCCGGCGCCAGGCGCTGTTACGGAACCGTCACGAGTCCGGGCTTCGCTCGACGTAGTCGCGAAGCGCAGCGACCGCCTCCTCAGGCGTGTCGCCAAAACAGTTGATGATGCGGCTCGGGTCGACGAACGCGATGGGCTCGGCCTTGCCGATCGTGGCCGCATAGCTGCTCCACGGCCAGTCGGCCGGATCGCCGCAGAGCCCCGCCTCGACCGGGTTCCGGGCGACGTAGCGGAAAATGAACATCAACTCGTCGTCGTTTTCAATGCGCCGGCTTCCGTAGCGCGCAGCTTGGACATGACCTCGCATGTCATGGCGCTGGTTGAACGCGCATGCGTAGCGGAAGTTCACTGCATGCATGCCTAGTGAAAGGACGCCTTCCTCGACCCCAAGGATCAAGTGGTAATGCGTCCGCATGAGGCAGTACGCCATGCACGTCCACTCGACACGCGCGGTTGCGCGGGCAAGCTCGCGGAGGAAGGCGATGCGGTCGGTGTCGTCTCGGAAGAGCGCGGGCGCCGCCCAGACGCAATGCGTGTAGACGTGGAAGATGCCGGCACCGAGATCGCGACGACGCCCTGCCATGGACGGCCACGATGGCCTCGCGAGCGTGATCTCGCCACTGTCCTTTCGCAGGTTTCAGACTGAAGTGAAGAAGTCGTGACAGTTCCGTAGCCGCGCCTGGCGCCAGACGTGTCCCAAGAGCAGTCGTTCCCAACGTAGGCTCCGCGCCGATGGAACCGATCGTCGTCGAGCTCCGCCGGAACGGCATCGTCGAGGCGCGGCACCGGGTGCACGCCGTTGCCGTCCAGAACGGCGCCGTCATCGCCGAGGCCGGCGACGCCTCTCTCACGTGCTTCATGCGTAGCTCGTCGAAGCCGCTCCAGGCGCTGCCGCTCGTTCGGGCGCGCGACGACCTCGACGCTCGCGACCTCGCGATCGCCTCCGCCTCGCACCGGGCCACGACCGACCAGATCGAGGCCGTCAGACGGCTCCTCGACAAAGCGAACTCGACCCAGGACGACCTCGAGCTCGGGCTCCAGGAAGGCCGGCCGCCCGAGAAGATCTTCCACAACTGCTCCGGCAAGCACGCCGGCATGCTCGCCCTCTGCCGCGCGCGCGGCTGGCCCACCCAGGGCTACCGCCTGCCCGACCACCCCGTCCAGCAGCACGCGCAGGCCGCGCACGAAGAAGCAGCCGAAGCGGAGCCGAACGAGCTTCCGACCGGGACCGACGGCTGCGGCGTCGTCACATTCGCACTCCCGCTCGAGCGCATGGCACACGCGTACGCACGACTCGAAAAACTCCCGCAAGCGCGCACCATCACCGACGCAATGCGCGCATACCCCGAGCTCGTCGGCGGCCCCGACGGCGTCGACTTCCACCTGATGCGAACCGCGCACAGCTGGTTCGCGAAGGGCGGTGCCGAAGGCCTCCTCTGCGCCGCGGACGGCAAGACAGGCATTGCGCTCAAGTCCGAAGACGGCTCATCGAGACCGCTCGGTCCTGCGCTCGCGGCGTTCCTCGCGCCGCTCGGCGTCGCGCTCCTCGACCTCGAAACGCATCCCGTGACGAACAGCCGCGGCGACCTAGTCGGCGAGCTGCGGGTTACAACTTCGTGACAGATTAGTTTTTCTTTACGAATCTGTAACACCGGACTATGCTCCGGGCCTTGCGTTGCGGGTGAGGCCAATGGAGGGGTGGCTTGAGGCCTTTGCTGTGTCTAGTTCGTCGTGTTGTCGTCGTTCAGGACTAGCCGGAGGTCATACGTGCCAGAGCTGCTCACCGTCGAGGTAGCGCCGCCCGAGATCGAAGAACTTCAGAAGCTCGTCGCGGAGGGCCAGGAGAAGGGTTTCCTCACCTACGACGAGATCGTCAACGGTCTCGACGATGTGGAGCTCACGAAGGAGCAGGTCGAAGACTTCTATACGTATCTCACCGACCACGGTGTCGAGCTTGTCGAAGGTGAGCAGCACAAATCGCCGCCGCACGAGCAGCCGCAACCGGAGGACGAGAAGGTGGTCGCGGCGCCGAAGCTCGACCTCACCGTCGAGCCAAGCCTCGACAGCCTCCGGCTCTATCTCAGGGAGATCGGCAAGGTGCCGCTCCTCACCGCCGACCAGGAGGTGACGCTCGCAAAGCGGATCGAGCGGGGCGACATGTCGGCGAAGACCCAGATGACTGAAGCGAACCTCCGCCTCGTCGTCTCGATCGCGAAGGGCTATCTCGGCCGCGGCCTCAGCTTCCTCGATCTCATCCAGGAGGGCTCGCTCGGCCTCATCCGCGCCGTCGAGAAGTTCGACTACCGCAAGGGCTACAAGTTCTCGACGTACGCGACCTGGTGGATCCGCCAGGCGGTGACACGAGCGATCGCCGACAAGGCGCGCACGATCCGGATCCCTGTCCACATGGTCGAGAAGCTGAACAAGGTCGTGCACATCGAGCGCCAGCTCGTCCAGCGCCTCGGCCGTGAGCCGAACGCCGAAGAGATCGCGGAAGAGCTCGAGATCTCACCGGAAGAGGTGCGCGAGATCCTGCGGATGGCGCAGCTGCCCGTCAGCCTTGAGAAGCCGATCGGTGAAGAAGAGGACTCGAGCCTCGGCGACTTCGTGCAGGACGAGACGGCGGAATCGCCGTTCGACACCGCGCAGCTGTCGCTTCGGCGCGAGGACATCGAGATGGCGTTGCACGCATTACCGCTTCGCGAGCGTCAGGTGATCGCGCTGCGGTTCGGGCTGCACGGCGGACCGCCGCAAACGCTCGAGGAGGTCGGTCGCGCTTTCGGCGTTACGCGCGAGCGCATTCGCCAGATCGAGAACAACACCCTGAAGAAGCTCGAGCACCTGCCGGAAGCGCAGGCGCTCCGCAACGCAGTCAGCTAGCTCGACAGATCTCGCGAAAGCGGCTGATCCTCGCCGTGCGCGGCGGGGACGAACAGCTTGCAATGCGGGCACTTGAAGCCGCGGTAGCGCTCCGCCGAGCCCTCGATGATCGGCGCGGTGAAGTGCTTGTGGCAGTGCGGACACTCGACCTCGTAGCCGGAAGCCTGTGTCTCGCTCATGCAGCGAGCGTAGCAACGAGGCCTTCCGTCCGACCCGCTTTCCAGAATTCCGCTCCATGGATCAGGACGAGCTCCGTCGCGCAGTCGCCGAGTTCGTCGGCGCCTTCACGCTCATCTTCATCGGCGGCGGTGCCGGCATCGTCAGCGGCAACGATCTCGTCGCCGTCGGTCTCGCGAACGGCCTCGCGATCGGGATCATGGTCACGAACCTCGGTCACATCTCCGGCGGCCACTTCAACCCGGCGATCACGCTCGGGTTCCTGACCACCAAGCGGATCACGACTCGACTCGCTGTCGTCTACTGGATCGCGCAGTTCGGCGGCGCCTTCGTCGCCGCCGCGTTCCTGCGCGCCTTCTTCCACAAGCTCATCATCGGCGCCGTCCCGCACTCGCCGATCTTCGGCGCCGGCAAGGGCTTGCTGCTCGAGCTGATCATGACGTTCTTTCTCGTCTGGGCCGTGTGGGCGACTGCGGTCGACCCGCGCGGCGCCTTCAAGGCGATCGCCGGGCTCGCGATCGGGCTCACGATCACGATCGACGTCTACGTGGGTGGGCCGCTCACCGGCGCCGCCATGAACCCGGCGCGCGCGTTCGGCCCGGAAGTCTGGTCGGGGAACTTCGGCGAGGGCTGGATCTACTACATCGGCCCGGGGCTCGGCGCGCTCATCGCAGCTCACACGTACGACTACCTGTATCTCCGTCCGCCGCAGCCCGACGTCGTCGGCACGCCTGAATCGGGCGTCGACGAGCCCGGCGCAGGCGAGCAGGCCGCGACCTAAATCAGTCTGCGCTCGGCCGCCCAACGCGTGAGCTCGTGCCGCGACGAGAGCTGCAGCTTGCGCAGCACCGCCGACACGTGCGACTCGACCGTCCGCACCGACAGGTGCAGCCGCGCGGCGATCTCCTTGTAGCGGTAGCCGCGCGCGATCAGCTGCAGCACCTCGCGCTCGCGGGCGGTCAGCTGGTCGAGCTCCGGATCGGCAACGGGCTCGCCGCTTCGGAACGCGTCGAGCACGAACCCGGCGAGCCGCGGCGAGAAGACGGCGTCGCCTTCAGCGGTCCGCCGCACCGCGTCCGAGAGCTCCTCGCCGGAGATCGCCTTCGTCACGTAACCGCGTGCGCCGGCCCGGATGACGCCGATCACGTCCTCGGCTGCATCCGAGACCGACAGCGCGAGGAACTTCACTCCCGGCCGTTCCGGCGCCACTTGCATGATCACCGCCTGCCCGCCGCCGTCGGGGAGGTGCACGTCGAGCAGCACGACGTCCGGATCGAGTTCCTTGATCAGCGGCACCGCCTCCGCGACGGAGCCCGCTTCGCCGACGACGTCGACGGACGAGTCGAGTCCCGCGCGCACACCGGCGCGGAACAGATCGTGATCGTCCACCAATACGACTCTCATCGCGAAACCGCCAGCTCGATCTCCGTGCCCTCGCCGGGCGCCGACACAACGCGCACAGTTCCACCCATGCGCTCCATCCTCCCCCGAATCGACTCCGCAAGGCCACGCCTGTCGGGCGCCACGGCGCCCGGGTCGAAGCCGGCGCCGCGGTCGCGCACAAAGAGGGAGATCAGGTCGCCGTCCGCATCGAGGAAGACGGCGACTTCGTCGACGCCTGAATGCTTCGCCGCGTTCGTCATCGCTTCGCGCCCGGCGAGGATCAACGCCTGCGTCCGCTCATCGAGTGGAGCGTCGCCGGTGCGCACGACCTCGACCCGCACGCCGTGCAGCTCTTCGATCTCCGCCGCCGCCGCGTCGACCGCGCCCGCAAGCGTGGCGTCGCTCGCCGGTTCGCGGTCGGGATAGAGCCACGCGCGCAGCTCGCGTTCCTGCCGGCGAGCAAGCCGTCGTGCATCACCCGGATCCTTCTGGATCAGCGTCAACGTCTGCAGGACCGAGTCGTGGACGCGCGCGGCGAAGTCGGCGCGCTCCTCCGTCCGGATGCGCGCCGCGCGCTCGGCCTCGCGCTCGCGCGCCAGCCGCCACGCCCACGGGGCGAGGATCAGCAAGAGCGCGATCGCGACAGCGCCGGGCGCGAGCACCGTCGAGGCGGAGCCGCTCGTGTTGTTGCTGACGAAGGTGACGACTCCGATCAGGATCAGGACCCCCGCGGCAACGCGCGCGCGCTTCTCGTCGAGCCCGAACGTCGTCCCGCCCAGCAGCACGAGCCCGGCTGCGAAGAATGCAAGTGGCCAGACGATCGAGTCGGCGACCCCGAGCCCGCGTAGCGCGAGCACCGCGCTCCAAACGAGCAGGATCGCGCCGAACACCCGCCGCTTTCGTGACGGCAGCGACGCTCCCGGCGCCGGCAGCATCGCCCACGCGCCGACATACGCGACGATCCCCGCGCCGCTCGCGAACGCGAGTAGCGAGAACGTCAACCGGACGAACGTGACGTCCGCGTCGAGCGCGCGCGCGATCCCTGCGCAGACGCCGGCGACGACGCGGTCGTCGTCCGAGCGGGCGACGCGCGGAAGCGTGAGCGGCAGCCGGATCGGGCCGATGCTGCTCACCCGCGCGTGACCTCGACCTTCCCGAAACCGGTGCGCAAGTCGAGCACGATCACTCGGCCCGAGCCGGTGCGGTTGACGATGTGCGACCGCACGTGCGTTCCGTTCTGGTCCTGACCGAGCAGGCTGACGTCGCCGGCCTGCGTGCGGCCCACGACGTCGACGGTCGCGTCTTCGGGCACCGTCACGCGCAGGTCGCCGATGCCGACGGTCGCCTTCACGAACGTCTCGCCCTTCGGCAGCTGCAGGTTCGAGAAGTCGAGCGAGAGCTTCCCGATGCCGAGCGTGTACTTCGAGTGGATGTCTTGGGCAACCGCGGGCGAGTCACTGCGGCTGCCGATCCCGGCGAAGAGCGGCACGCGAACGGCAAGCACGAGCCCGACGACGGCGAGCGCGCACGCACCGAGCAGGGAAGCCATCACGACGCGGCGCCGGCCGGGCGTCGCCGGCCCGATCCTCCACCACGCGATCGCCGCGATCCCGAGCGCAACCGCGACCCAGAGGTTGCCGGGGCTCGGCCAGAAGTGCGCCTCGGAGAGTGCGAGGATCGCGGCGAGCCCGAGGATCGCGAGTCCGAGCAGCCTGCGCGGATGGTCGCGATGCTTGCGCAGCTCCTCGCCCGCGACCGAGTCGGCCGCGCCCTCCTCGGGAATCACGAGCCACGCGACGACGTAAAGGAGCACGCCGGTCCCGCCGGCGAGCGCGAGCACGACGAACGCGATCCGATAGATCGTCGGGCTCAGGTCGAAGTACTCGCCGAGACCCGAGGCGACGCCGCCGAGCCAGCGGTCGCCCTTCGGGCGCGTCAGCCGTCTCGGCTCATTGGTGATCTCTGTGGTTTCCATAGCCACAGATTCGCGCGGGAGGCACTCGTCCCGCTATCCGGAATTGCCCGGATCTAGTCCGGATATTGCTCCCTGACGAGCTCGAGGGTCGCGCAGTGGAGCCCGGCGATGGCGAAGCGGTGGCTCTCCGAGAAGTCCACCTGGACCACCTCGACGTCGCGCTTCTCGAGCTCCTTTACGACGGTCGGCGAGCCGGCGTTCATCACGACCTTGCCCGGGCTGAGCGTCACGCCGTTGAGCGCCAGATCCCAGTACTCGTCGACCGGCACCTCGATGATCTCGTAGCCGCGCTTGACGAGCTCGCGCACGAAGCCGTAGTTCACGAGATGCGGTGCGAGCAGCACCTTCCCCTCGTCGACGGTCAGCATCACCATGTCCATGTGCGACGTGCCGATCGACCCGTGGCCGGTCGAGTCGTACCAGCCGGGGGAGTGGCACACGATCAGCTCGATGCCGAGATTCGAAAGGACGAACTCGAGCTGCTGCAAGCCTTCCTCGTTCGCGACGACCGACTCGTTGAAGACGAACGTCTTCGCATCGAGCCAGCGGCCGGCACCCGGCTCGCAGATGCCGGTACCGTGGATCGTCAGGTAGATCGGCACCTGCAGTGCGGCGAGCGTCTTCTCCCAGATCACTTCGCGGCCGCGCTGCCATGAGCCGAGCCCGTAGCGGTGCAGGATCGCGCCGCCGTGCACGACGAGGCCGCCGCCGGCGAGCGTGACAAGGTTCTTGATCCAGCCGTAAGCGCCGATCGCCGGCACCGGCGGCTCGATGTAATTCACGCGCACGCCGTTCGACTCGAGGACCTCGTAGTACTCGTCGAACTGAGCCTGCAGCCGGCCGAGATCGGCGGTCCCGGACGCGCTCGAGTAGTAGTACTGCCACTCCTCGGCGTACTCGGGCCGGATCTCGTTCTCGGTCGGCCGCGAAACGAGGACCTCACGGAGGGTGCCGATGCCTTCGGCGCCCCAGATGCGGCCCCAGATCTGCTCGACCTCGTCGTAGAAGTCGGTCTCGTGGAGCATGTAGTTGCGGAGCGGCTTGCCGGGCTCGAACCACGGCAGCGTCTCGAGGACGGCTCGCTCGTCGTGCGTTGCCGCTGCCCGCGGCGACGAATACGTCAGCTCGACGGTGTCGCCGTCGGCAGTGCGGACGCGGAAGGGGACGGATTCGCGGATGTTCGTCTGGATCGCCATGCGAACGATCCTATGCCTCAGTCCAAGAATTGGACGTAGTGCTCGACAGGTTCGCGCTCCCGTGCGGCCGGTTCCCGTGCCGGTGCGCCGAAATGCAGGAGCCCGAGGATCCGCTCGCCGCGCGGAATCCCGAGCGCCTCCCGGCCATTCGCACTACGCAGCACGGCCGGCGTGCGCCAGTACGACGCCAGGCCCCGCTCGGTCGCGGCGAGGAGCACGAGCATGACGGCGGCGGCTGCCGCGCAGACATCTTCCTCGTCCTGGACGAGGTCGCCGGTCAGCGCTGCGCTCGCGACGACAAGCGTCGGCGCGCGCCCGAGCTTCAGCGCCTCCGACGGCCCGCCGCACGCCTTGAGCCGCGCGAGCGCATCTGGGCCGAGCACCCGAAACCGCCACGGCTGCGTCAGATGGTGCGTCGGCGCGAGTCGCGCGACGTCGAGCAGCTCGAGCAAGACCTCGCGCGGGACCGGCTCCGGCCCGAACACCTTGTGCGTTCGCCGTTGTGCCGCGAGCTCGCCGAGGTTCACGCGAGCCGAGCGCTGATCTGCACGTCCGCGCCGGCGCGCTTGAGCAGCTGGGAGAACGGACAGCCCTCGTCCGCCTTCACGAGCGCAGCCTGCAGCGCGTCATCGTCGAGCCCATCGGCCTGCACGACCGCCTCGACGTGCGAGGCCACGATCTGATGTCCCTGCCCTTCGACCTCGTCCATGTGGATCGTCGTCGTGACGTCGAGGTGCCCGGGCGGCGTGCCCGCGCTCGTGAGCTCGCTTGCGAGCGACATCGTGATGCAGCCGCCGTGCGCGGCCGCGAGCAGCTCCTCCGGGCTCGTCTTGCCCTCCGCCTGGCCGATCCGCGTCGGCAGCGAGAAGCCGAGCCCACTGAACGCCCCCGAGGTCGCGGCCGTGATCGAGCCGACGCCGCGGGCGACGTTCCCGTCCCAGGTCAGGGTGGCGGTGCGCTCGATGTGCGGCATCAGTAATCGCGCGCCGGAGTGCCGTCGGGGTAATACGCCTCTGCCGGCGACCCCGCCGGCCGGAAGACGCCGAGCACATGCATCTCGCCCGGCCCGACGTTCTCGAGGCAGTGCACGAGCCCCTTCGGCAGGTGCACGGACGTCCCGGCCCCGAGCGGCGCAGTCTCGCCGTCGATGTGGAGCGCGCCTGTGCCCTGGAGGACGTAGACGACCTCGTCGTACTTGTGGAAATGGTCCGGCGCGCGGCCGACCGGGATGTAGCCGACGAACTGTGTCACCGAGGCGCACCCGCGCTCCGGCGTCGACAGCAGCCGGAACATCCGCCCGGCAGTTGCTTCGCCTTCCTCTGCATCGTCGACTGCGACGACGGCGTGCCTTGCCCCGTCCGCCGGCAGTGGATCGCGGATCAGCACCGACAGCACCTCGAGACCGTCGGCGGCCTCGATCGACCAGGCCGTTCCCGCCGCGACATAGATCGCACTCCCGCGCGCCAGCTCGACGTGCTCGACGCCGACGACCGCCGAGCCGCTGCCACCGAGCACGTAGAGCACCTCGTCCTCGGCGCCGTTCGTGCGCGGGCCCGTGGGCGCGTCGAAGTGCAGCACCTGCTGCTCGAACTCGTCGCACCCGCGCTCAGCGCCGACGAGCGGCAGCTCGCCAGGTTGTAAAGCCCACCGCATGGACGACGCACAGTACCTATGTCAACCTGCAGAAAGCGGCTACCATCGGGCACCCCCAATCCTCGCGCGTGACCAACCCCCGGGTCGTCGCAGCGTCTTATCGAGGGCAACCCTAAAGGAGGGAATTGGATGTCGAAGCGGTTTGGACTGATCGCGACCGTGGCTGCGTTGGCCTCGCTCGCGATCGTCGCATCCGCCATCGCGCGACCCACGAAGGTCGCGACGAGGGCGGTCACAGCGAGCGCTGCAGCCTCGTGCACGAAGCCGGTCTCGATCGGAATGATGGCGCCGATCACCGGGCCGGTGGCCTCGATCGGTGACGATCAGCTGCACTGGGCGCAGTTCTTCGTCAGCACGTGGAACGCCAACAAGAAGAACAAGGTCAAGCTCAAGCTCGTCCAGGGCGACACGCAGCTGCAGGCGTCGCTCGCGTCGACGGTGGCGCAGCAGTTCGCGTCGAACAAGTCGATCCTTGGCGTGATCGGACCGGCGGGCTCGGATGAGGTCCAGGCGGCCGGGCCGATTCTGAAGAAGGCAGGGCTCGCATTCGCGTCCGGCTCGGCGACCCGTGTGTCGCTGACGTCGGGTGCCGACAAGGGCTTCTTCTTCCGCAACGTCCCGAACGACGGCGTGCAGGGCCCGACCGATGCCAACTTCATGTTCGAGAAGCTCGGCGTGAAGTCCGGCGACACCGTGATGATCGTCGACGACCAGGAGTCCTACTCCACCGGTCTCGCCGACATCGCCGGTACGGCGCTCTCGGCCAAGGGCGTCAAGGTCGACCGCGAGTCGGTCAGCCAGAAGGCGACAGACTTCTCGTCGCTGGTCGCGAAGATCACGGGTTCCGTCAAGGTCGTCTTCCTCCCGTGGCAGGTTGCCTCGGAGGCGCAGCTCTTCGCGCAGCAGGCAAAGGCGCAGGGCAAGTCGGCAGTCATCTTCGGCAGCGACGGCACGTTCGACTCGAAGAACTTCACGGCCGGCAACTACGTGTCGTTCTTCGCTCCTGACGTGACGACGATCGCGGCCGACAAGGCGATCGTGACCGCGTTCAACAAGAAGTACCCGGGTGGCACGAGTCCGTTCGGCGCGCCGAACTACGTGCTCGCCCAGATGTACGCGGCAGCCGCGACGGCCGCGTGCAAGACCGGGCACAACACGATCACCCGGACCTCGCTGCGGAAGGCGTTTGCGAAGGTCAAGCTGCCCAACACCATCCTCGGGACGCCGATCTCATTCACGACGAACGGCGATCTCGCGGGTGCGAAGTTCCACATCTTCAAGATCGTCAACGGCAACTACCAGACGGTTCAGTAACCGAGCAAGCGGCAGGGGCGCGACCGTACGTGCGGTCGCGCCCCCTTTTTTATATGTAGGTCCCTGTGAACTGGAATCTCTTCCTCACCGAACTGGTCGCGGGCATCACGCACGGGAGCGTCTATGCGCTCATCGCCCTCGGCTACTCGATGGTCTACGGGATCCTGAAGCTCCTGAACTTCGCCCACGGCGACATCTACATGGTCGGCTCGTTCATCGGCTTCGGGCTGATCACGGTCTTCGGCGGCGCCACCTCGCTCGACATCTCCGTGTGGCCGCTGCTGCTGCTCATGTTCCTGTGCGCGATGCTCGGCGGCGGCCTCCTCGGTGTGATGGTCGAGCGGTTTGCCTACCGGCGGCTGCGGAACGCGCCCCGCATCGCCCCGCTGATTACCGCGCTCGGCGTCTCGTTCTTCCTCGAGAACGCGGCGCTGCTCGTCCTCGGCGCGCAGTACCAGAGCTACAACAGCTACAGCTGGAAGAACGGCGAGCTCTGGACGAAGGGATTCACGCTCCCGGCCGGCGTGCATGTGGCCGTGGCGCAGATCATCGTCGTCGTCGGCGCGCTCGTGCTCATGATCTTCCTGACGCTCTTCGTCCGGCGTGCGCAGCTCGGCAAGGCCATGCGCGCGACGTCCTTCGACCGTGAGGCGGCGGCGATGATGGGGATCGATGTCGACCGCGTGATCGTCGCGACGTTCTTCATCGGCTCCGCGCTGGCCGGCGCCGCTGGCGTGTTCAACGGGCTCGCCTACCAGCAGGTCTGGCCGTACATGGGATTCCAGGCCGGCCTATACGCGTTTATCGCCGCCGTCGTCGGCGGCATCGGGAACCTGCCGGGAGCCGTCGTCGGCGGCCTCGTCATCGGCCTTGCTCAGTCGTTCACGATCGGGTACGTGTCGTCGACGTTCAGCGACGCGATCGTGTTCGTGATCCTCATTGCGGTCCTCATCGTTCGCCCGAGCGGAGTGCTCGGCCGCGCGGCGGTGCAGAAGGTCTGATGGAGCGGCCCGGCGATATGAGCGTGCCCCCGGGGCGTCTCGAGGAGCTCGAGGCCGAAGGTGATGCTCCCCGCCTCGGCGTCGACGAGTGGGTTGCCTCGGTCGAGGGTCGCGACGAGCGCTACAGCGGGTGGACCGGCGCTATCCGCCGGGAGATCGACCGGGTTCCGCGGCCGGCGTTTTACCTCGCCTTCGGCGTGGCGGCGGGCTTCGTCCCGGTGCTGACGAGCGACGCGTACATCGTCCGCGTCGGCTTCGACACGCTGCTCTACATGCTGCTCGTGCTAGGCCTGAACATCACGGTTGGCTTCGCCGGCCTCCTCGATCTCGGCTACATCGCCTTCTACGGTTTCGGCGCGTACTTGTTCGCAATGCTCGCCTCGCCGAAGTTCGGGATCCACTGGAACCTGCTCGCAGTGCTCCCGATCGTGATCGTCGCCACGGCGATTCTCGGCTTCCTCGTCGCGCTCCCTTCGCGACGGCTCGTCGGCGACTACCTCGCCATCGTCACGCTCTTTTTCGGGCAGCTGTTCGTCACCGTGTTCACGAATGGGCAGCACATTTCGTTCCTCGGCCTCACGAGAGCCTACGACGTGACCGGCGGCCCGAACGGGATCCCGAATGTCGACAACTTTCACGCGCTCGGCCTGCGCATCACTTCGGTCTCCGGGTACTTCTATGCGGCTCTCGTCACGTTCATGCTGGCGCTTACGGTCGTGTACCTCATCGAGCAGTCGCGCAACGGCCGTGCGTGGAAGTCGCTTCGTGAGGATGCGCTTGCGGCGGAGCTGATGGGCATGCCCGTCAACCGGCTGAAGCTGGTCGCGTTCACGCTCGGTGCGGCGATCGCCGGACTCGCGGGGACGCTCTTTGCGGCGCTCAACACGGCGGTCTTTGCCCCGGACTTCGACGTCCCGACGCTGATCATCGTCTACGCGATGCTGATCCTCGGCGGCGCCGGCAGCCTCGGCGGCGTGATCCTCGGCGCGGTCGTGATCAATGTGTCGCTCGAGGTGCTGCGCACGCCGTCGCATGCAACCTGGATCTTCTATGTGCTGATTCTCGCGACCCTGATCGCGAAGCTCAGGCCGTGGCGGTGGTTCTTCATCGTCGTCGGCGGCACAATCGGCCTCGGCTTCGCCGTCCACGCGATCGCGACGTCCGTGTGGCCCGACCAGACGCAGGGCCAGTCGCAGGCGGGCGGCTGGCTCGGGAGCGCCCTCGAGCACTGGGTCGTCGAGCTGACGAATCCGCGCACGGTGGGCAACATCGCGTTCATCATCCTCGTCTTCGCCGTGCTCGGCCTGACGCTGATCCACGGCTGGGTGCAGAAGATCGCGTTGATCCCGACGCTCTATCTCGCCGCGTTCGTCTGGGAGAACCGGTTGTCGCAGGAGCCGAGCATCACGCGGCTGATCCTCATCGGCGTCATCCTCATCGTCCTCATGAATGCCCGCCCACAGGGCCTGCTCGGCACCGCGCGGGTGGAGATCGTCTAATGCCGCTGCTCGAGCTGACCGGCATCTCGAAGAGCTTCGGCGGGCTCAGGTGCATCACCGACCTCAACCTCGACGTTGACGAGCACGAGATCGTGAGCGTGATCGGCCCGAACGGCGCAGGCAAGACGACGCTCTTCAACCTCATCACCGGCGTGTACCGCCCGGATGCCGGTGACATCCGCTTCGAGGGCGAGACGCTGCTCGGGCTCGACCCGCACGAGATCACGGCGCGAGGCATTGCGCGCACCTTCCAGACCCTGCGGCTCTTCCTGAACATGACGGTCAAAGAGAACGTCATGGCGGCGGCGTGGTCGCACACGAATGCCGGGCTGCTGCGCTCGGTTCTGCGCACGCCGGGTATGCGACGCGAAGAACGCGAGATCGAGCAGCTCGCGGAGGAGCGCCTCTCGTTCTTTGGCCAGCGGCTGATGGGCTACCGCTGGGACCAGCCGGCGTTCTCGCTCTCGTACGCGAACCGGCGCCGGCTCGAGATCGCGCGTGCGACCGCGACGAACCCGCGCCTGCTGCTGCTCGACGAGCCTGCGGCCGGGATGAACCCCGTCGAGACGCACGAGATCACGGAGCTGATCGCTCGACTGCGCGTCGAGGCCGGCTACACGATCCTCGTCATCGAGCACGACATGCACGTCGTCGAGGGGATTTCCGATCGCGTTGTCGCGCTCGACCACGGCGTGAGGATCTCGGAGGGGACGTTCGACCAGGTCGCGACCGACCCGCGCGTGGTCGAGGCATACCTCGGCACCAGCGCGGCAACGACCAAATGAGCACGAATGGGACCCAGCCGCTGCTTGAGCTCGACGCCGTCGACACGTTCTACGGCCCGATCCACATCCTCCAGGGGCTGACGCTCCGCGTCGGCCCGGGCGAGCTCGTCTGCCTGCTCGGCGGCAACGCGTCGGGCAAGTCGACGACGCTCAAGACGATCCTCGGGATCGTTCACCCACGGAAGGGAGCAGTTCGCTTCTCGGGCGAGGACGTCACCCGGCGCTCGACGAGCTACCGCATCCAGCGCGGCATGGCGATCGTTCCCGAGAACCGCCGCCTCTTCGCGCCGATGACCGTGCTCGAGAACCTGCAGATGGGCGCATATCTGTACAGCGGCGGGTCGAAGGAGGACTTCGATCGCGTCTACGAGCTGTTCCCGTTGCTCCACGAGCGGCGCTCGCAGCTCGCCGGGACGCTGTCGGGCGGCGAGCAGCAGATGGTGGCGATGGGCCGCGCACTCATGTCGAAGCCGAAGCTCCTGCTGATGGACGAGCCCTCGATGGGGCTCGCGCCGATCCTCGTCGAGCGGTCCTTCGAGATCATCCAGCAGGTGCACCAGTCGGGTGTCGCGATGCTCGTCGTCGAGCAGAACGCGAACGTCTCGCTGTCGATCGCGGACCGCGGATACGTGCTCTCGACAGGCCGGCTCGTGCTCGAGGGGAAGGCGGGCGACCTGCGCGAGGACGAAGGTCTGCGCAAGGCATACCTCGGGCGCTAGCCTGGCCAGCGTGAAAGAGCTGCTGCCGGACATCGACCGCTGGCAGGCCCGGGGCGAGAAGGTCGCGCTCGCGACTGTCATCGCGACGAGGCGCTCGTCTCCTCGGCCGGTCGGCTCGAAGCTCGTGGTGAGCGAAAGCGGCGAGCTCGCCGGCTCCGTCTCGGGCGGCTGTGTCGAGAGCGACGTTGTGCTCGCAGCGCAGGACGTGCTCGCCGGCGGGGAGCCGCGGCTCCTTACGTACGGCATCACCGACGACATGGCGCTCGAGGTCGGCCTGCCGTGCGGCGGCGAGATCGACGTCTTCGTCGAGCGGTTGCGGTGATGCTGTTTGACGAGCTGCGCGCGGTCGTCGAGTCCGGCGAGCGCGCGGTCGTCTTCACCGTCGTCGGCGGGGACGGCGTGGGGGCGAAGCTCTTCGTTCGCGAGGACGGCTCCGCGACGGGAGACGCTTCACCTGAGCTCGCTGCGCTTGCGCCGGACGCGCTGCGGCGCGGCCACAGCCACGTCGTCGAGCACGACGAGCTGACACTCTTCGCCGACGTCTTCGGCCCGCCGCCGCGGCTCCTCGTCTACGGCGCGGTCGACACCTCCGAAGCGCTCTGCCGTGCGGCGAAGTTCCTCGGCTGGCACACGATCGTCGCCGACGCGCGTGCCCGGTTCGCGACGCCTGAGCGCGTGCCGAGCGCGGACGAGCTCATCGTCGCCTGGCCGGAGGAGGCGATCGAGGAGGTTCAGCCGGACTTCGCGACCGCGGTGCTCGTGCTGACGCACGACGACAAGTTCGACATCCCGATGCTGAAGGCCGCCCTCGCAAGCGACGCCTTCTACGTCGGCGCCCTCGGCTCGCGCCGCAACCAGGAGCGGCGACGCGGCCTGCTGCTCGAGGCGGGGGTTCCCGCGCACGACCTCGAGCGGATCAACGGACCCGCGGGTCTCGACATCGGCGCCGAGACGCCGGCGGAGACCGCGCTCTCGATGCTCGCCGAGGTGCTCGCCGTCCGGGTCGGGCGGACAGGCGGCCCACTCCGGCTCTCGACGAGCCGGATTCACGCCGAACCGATCGCCGGCAGAAAATAAAATCCCACTTGCAACAGCAATCGCGGGCTGCGTAGGATCGCTCACGTGCTGCTGCGGGAAGTCGAATACGTAAAGCCGGCGTCGGTCGCCGAGGCGCTTGCGCTCCTCGCAGCGAACGACGGCGCCCGGGCGCTCGCTGGCGGCCAGACCTTGATCAATGTGATGAAGGCACGGGCCGCGTCGCCTGACGTGCTCGTCGACCTGAACGGGCTCGACGAGCTGAAGGGGATCGAGCTCGGCGGCGACGGAACGCTCACAATCGGTGCGATGGCGACATACACGGAGGTGCTCGCCTCCGCGGAAGCACGTGCGCGCCCGATTCTGGGCGAGGTCTGCGCGACGATCGCCGACGTGCAGGTACGAAACCGGGGCACGATCGGCGGCAACGTCTGCTCGAACGACCCGACGAACCATCTGCCGCCGCTCATGTGCGCGATCGGGGCCGAGATGACGATCGCCTCGAAAGACGGTGAGCGCACGGTGCCCGCGAGCGACTTCTTCCTCGGCGTCTACATGACGGCCGTGGCGCAAGGCGAGCTGCTCCTGCGGATCACGATCCCCGCCGGCAAGCGCGACGGCTTCGCGGCGGTCACGCTCGGAGCGGAAGGGACGTGCATCGCGAACGCCGCCGCAAGCGTGAACGGCGACGTTCGCGTCGCGCTCGGTTGCGTCGACGCCGTACCCGTGCTGATCGAGGCCGCGAGCGCCGACGAGGTCGGCGCCGCAGTCGATCGCGCTGGACTGCAGCCGCCGTCCGACGTCCACGCGTCGAGCCAGTACCGAGCGCATCTCGCGCGGGTGCTCGCGATTCGCGCGGCGCAAGAGGCGGCGGGGAGGAGCTGATGGACGTCACCGTCACTGTGAACGGCGTCGAATACGAGCGCGACGTCGAGCCGCGCAAGCTGCTGATCCATCTCGTCCGCGACGACCTCGATCTCACGGGGAGTCACATCGGCTGCGACACCGGCAACTGCGGCGCGTGTTCGATGATCGTGAACGGCCAGCTCGTGAAGAGCTGCATGATGCTCGCCGTTCAGGCGAACGGCGCGACAGTCGAGACGGTCGAGGGGCTCGCCGAGGACGGGGAGCTGACCGCGCTGCAGCGGTCGTTCAGCGAGCACCACGCGTTGCAGTGCGGCTACTGCACGCCGGGGATGCTGATGAGTGCGACCGCCCTGCTGCGTGAGAACTCGAGCCCGTCCGACGAGGAGATCAAGAAGGCGCTGCAGGGCAACATCTGCCGCTGCACCGGCTACTGGAACATCTTCGAAGCCGTGAAGGCGGTCGGCAAATGACCGAAGTCACGCTCGCGCCGGCGCCGGGCGAGGTCGTCGTCCCCGGAAAGAAGTGGCAGGGCCAGAACGTGCCGCGCAAGGAGGACAAGCGCCTCACGCAGGGGCAGGGCGTCTTCGTCGACGACGTCAAGCGGCACGGGATGGGCTACATCCACTTCGTGCGCTCGCCGTACGCCCACGCGCACATCACGTCGATCGACGTCTCGAAGGCGGAGGAGCTCAAGGGCGTCTACGGGACGATGACGGGCGAGGAGGTCGCGAGCCTCACCGATCCGTTCTTCCAGCTTTCGACGCCGCCGGGCGCGTACCTCAAGGACTTCGCGCTCGCCGTCGGCAAGGTGCGCTACGTGGGCGAAGCGGTCGTCGCGGTCGTCGCGGAGACGCGCGAGCTCGCACGTGACGCCTCCGAGCTCGTCGAGGTCGAGTACGAGCCGCTCCCCGCGATCGTCGACGCCCGCAACGCGCAGGACGGCTCGGCGCCGATCCTGCACGAGGACTCCGGCTCGAACCTGATGTGGGAAGGCGTCTACGAATGGGGCGACCTCGACGCGGCGTTCGCCGAGGCCGACAAGGTCGTGAAGATCAGCGAGCTCCACTTCCACCGCTTCAACTCGACGCCGCTCGAATGCGACGGCGCGCTCGTCGAGTACAACCGCGGCACCGGGCAGTGGACGATCCATACGAACAACCAGTTCCCCGGCTTCGCCCAGATCATGATGGGGCCTGCGATGCGGACGGGGCTCGACAAGCTTCGCTTCGTCACGCAGGACATCGGCGGCGGCTTCGGCAACAAGATCACCTCGCATCCGCAGCTCGTCGTGTGCTGCCTGCTCGCTCGCAAGCTCAACCGTCCGGTGCAGTGGACCGAATGGCGCACCGACTTCCACCTTTCGATGTCGCACGGCAACGAGCGCTGGTTCCACGACACGGAGGTCGCGGTCAAGAACGACGGCACGCTGCTCGGCTTCCGCACCAAGGCGCTCGACGATGCCGGCGCCTTGCTCCGCTACGAGCCGCTCGGCGGCGTCATCTGGGCGCAGGTCACGCCCGGCGTCTACAAGTGGCGGAACATTCGCCTCGAGTTCACGCAGGTCGCCACGAACAAGGCACCCGTGTCGCCGAACCGCGGCTACTCGCGCATGCAGCACCTGTGGTTCACCGAGCGCGTGATGGACATCGTCGCGAAGGAGCTCAGCCTCGATCCGGTCGAGGTGCGCAAGCGCAACTACATCAAGAGCGAGGACATGCCGTACGAGACGCCGAACGGCTGCGTCTACGACTCGGGCGACTACGCGCAGATGCTCGACGTCGCGCTCGACCTCATCGGCTGGGACGGCATGCAGGCGCGGCGGGACGAAGCGCGCTCACGCGGCAAGCTGTTCGGCGTCGGCATCGGCTCGACGCTCGATTCGGGCACGAACAACTTCGGCCAGTCGCGCATGATCAACCCTGAGCTGCAGTTCTCGGGCAACAACGAGGTCGCGACGGTGAAGCTCGACATCTTCGGCGAGATCGTCGTAACGCTCGGCACGACGCCCCAGGGACAGGGACACGAGACGACCGCGGCGCAGGTCGTCGCCGACATCCTCGGCTGCTCCGTTGACGACGTGCACGTGCGTGCAGGCCACGACAGCTACTGGAACTCGCACGCGGGCTTCTCCGGCACGTACGCGTCGCAGTTCGCGGTCACCGGGCTCTCGGCGGTGAAGGGCGCGACCGACATGCTCGCGGAACAGATCAAGAAGCTCGGCTCGGTGATCCTCGGCGGCGTGCCCGAGGACGCTCTCGAGCTGGCCGACGGCACCGTGCGAATCAAGGAGAGTCCTGAGGCCGCGCTGCCGTTCATGGCGTGCGGCGCGATCATCAACGCGAACAACGCCGGCCTTCCGGAGGATCTCGACGTCACCCTGAACTGCCGCTACGTCTACCGGCCGCCGTTCCAGGTGCCGGACGTCGAGCGCAAGTTCGGGAACCTCACACTCACGTACGCGGCGCAAATCCACGCTGCGGTTGTCGAGATCGATCCGGAGACCGGCTACTACGAAGTCGTCGACTACGCGGCGGTCGACGATTGCGGACTCCGCATCCACCCGCAGATCGTCGAGGGCCAGGTGATGGGCGCGACCGCGCAGGCGCTCGGCGCGGCGATCCACGAGGCGTTCGAGTACGACGAGGACGGCAACTTGTTGACGCCGAACTTCTACGACTACCACGTCCCGCATGCGCTTGACATGCCGCCGCTGCGGACGGGCTACATCGAGAGCGCCTCGCCGTTCACGCCGCTCGGCACGAAGGGCATGGGCGAGGGTGGCGGCGCCGGCATCCACGCGGTGTGCGCTGCGATCCAGGACGCGACCGGCGCCGTCGTGTACGACAGCTGGAACCCCTATCAGCGCGTCTGGGAATTGCTGAACGCGCCGAAGCACGTCGTCGAGGTGGTGGACGCATGAACGTCGAGGGCGAGCGGACCTTCGCGGCACCGCGCGGCACGGTCTGGGAAGTGCTGAACGACCCGAGCGCGATGGCGAAGACGATGCCGGGCGTCGAGACGTTCGACGTGCACGACGCGCGGCGCTGGACCGCGAACGTGAAGATCCCGCTCGGGCTCGGTGGCCTCAAGATGAAGGTCGACATGGAGAAGACCGAGGAGCGCGAGCCCGAGTTCGCACAGATGGCGATCAAGGGTCAAGGCGTCGGCGCGATGCTGAACATGGTGACGTCGTTCACGCTCAGCGATGCAGGCGACGGCACCGCGATGAAGTGGGCTGCGGAGGTCAAGCTGCTGGGCCCGGTGGCGTCGATGGGCCAGCGTGTGTTGCAGCCGATCGTCAACCAGCAGGTGCAGCACGTGCTGAACGCGCTCGACCAGCAGGTTCAAGCGGCAATCGCCGACGCGAAGAGCTGAGATGGATCTGCGCGTCGGTGTCATGCAGCTCACGATGGAGCCGCTCGACGAGATGCTCGCGTCCGCCCGCGCGATGGACGAAGCGGGGATGGACACGATCTGGCTCGCGGAGGCGTATCCGTGGTGGCGAAAGCACGGTATGGAGGCGCGCTCGTCGACCGGCGTGGCGGCTCTCATGGGCAGAGCGACGCAGCGGCTGACGATCGGCTGGGGGATCATCGCTGCGTCGACGCGGCACCCGGTTCAGGCGGCGATGGACGCGCGCGTCGTGCAGGAGGCGGCCGGCCCGGGCCGCTTCATTCTCGGCTTCGGGACGTCGAAGATCTTCCTGAACAACACGAAGACGCAGACGCGTAAGACGCTCGGCCCGATGCGGGATGCGGTCACGATCGCGCGCGGCGTGCTCGGCGGCGAGCGGTTCGACTACGACGGCGACACCTGGAGCGCCGACGTGCCGGCGCTCGCGAGCGACGCGCATGCGCCGCGCGAGGTGCCGCCCGTGTACGTCGCGGCGACCGCGCCGAAAATGCAGGCGCTCGCAGGCGAGATCGCAGACGGCTGCCTGACGCCGTCGATCACAACGCCCGACTTCGTCCGCTACACGAGGCGGAACGTCGGCGCGGAGATCGACATCGGCTGCACGGTCGTCGCGTCGATCCACGAGACGGACCGCGACGCTGGGCGTGACGGCGCCCGCGAGATCGCGGGGATGTACCTCGCGAACAAGGTGCAGAACATCCAGGGTGCCGCCGACACGCTGCTCGATCTCGCCGGCATCGAACAGGACGAGATTCGCCCAGTGGCCGACGCCATGGAGCAGGGCGGCCGGCTTGCGGCGAAGGCGCAGGTCAGCGATGCGCTGCTCGACAAATGCAGGCCGATAGCCGGCACGCCGGCCGACTGCATCGCTGCGATCGAGGAGTACAAGGACGCCGGCTGCACGCACGTGATGCTCGAGCTGTGGGGCGCCGACCGGCACGAGCAGATCCGGCTCTTCGGCGAGAGAGTCCTCCCGCACGTGCGGCCGTGAATTCGATCGAGATGATCCTCCTGAACGCGCGCGGGACGATCCTGCGTTACTTGCCGACGGAGGCAGTCGTGGCGCACGCAATGATCATCGACCTGCGCTCGCACGATGAGCGCGCGGTGACCGGGATCATCCCCGGATCCGTCCACGTCCCGCGGTCGGTGCTCGAGTGGCGGGCCGACCCCGATTCCGGCTGGTCGAACCCGCGGATCGCCGACCGGCAGCTGCCGCTCATTCTCATGTGCGCGGAGGGCTATTCGTCGACGCTCGCCGCTGAGTCGCTCGTGAAGCTCGGGTTCGAGCATGTCGGCGACATCGAGGGTGGCTTCGAGGCGTGGCAGGCTGCGGGACTTCCGGTCGTGCCGGCGCCACCGCCCGAGCCCGGCCTGCCGGGCATGGGCGGGCCCCAGTGAAGTCGATCCAATGAAGATCGACCGCGACCGGCTCGTCGAAACGGCGTCGCGCATGATCGGCGTCCACAGCTTCACCGGCAGCGAGCAGCCGATGGCGGAGCTGATGGTGTCCCTCTACGAGCAGACGGGATTGCAAGTGCAATGGCAGCAGGTCGAGGACTCGCGAGCGAATGCACTCGGGACCTGGGCTGGAGAGGGCGGCGGTACGTCGCTCATGTTCAACGGGCACACGGACACGTCGTACTCCGGCCGCGAGCCGTGGCTGCGCGGTGTGCCGGGCTTCCAGCCGGAACCGTTCGTGCAGGACGGGCGGCTCTACGGGCTGGGCATCTCGAACATGAAGGGCGCGCTCGCGTGCTACGTCGAGGCGGTGCGCGCGCTCCAGGATGACGATGTGCGCCTGAAGGGCGACGTGCTGATCGCGGCAGTGTGCGGCGAGATCGAGAAGACGCAGTATCGCGACGCGACGGGCGCGGAGTTCCGCGGTTACGCGGCGGGGTCGCGGTATCTCGTGTCGCACGGCGGCGTCGCCGACATGTGCCTGCTCGGGGAGCCGACGGAGGGCAAGGTCGTGCTCGGGCATTTCGGTGCGCTCTGGCTGCGCATCCGCGTGCACGGAAACTTCATCCATACGGCGTTCAGCGAGGGCAAGCGTGACCAGAACTCGATCCTGCGCGCCCATCGCGTGCTCGAGTCGGTGCAGGAGTGGATCCCGACGTGGGAGGACGATCCGACGAACTCGTACCGCGGCGCGAAGGCGATCGTGAACGTCGGGGCGATTGAGGGCGGCTTCGGTTGGCGCGTCTCGCGGACGCCGCATCACACGGATCTGTTTCTCGACGTGCGCGTGCCGCCAACGAAAGAAATGGGCGTCGCGCGGCGCGAGGTGCTCGACTGGGTGCGCTCGCTCGGTGAGCGGTTCCCGGAGTACGGGATCGAGGGCGAGGTCTACGTCACGGCGCCCGGGGCGGAGATCGAGGAGGGGCACGAGCTCGTCGCCGCGATCGACTCGGCGCACGAGGCGGTCTACGGCGAGGCGCCTGGCCGTGATGTCACGCGGTGGTTCAGCGACGCGTCTGCGCTGACGCGGTACGGGATCCCCACGGTGAACTACGGGACCTCGACCGGGCTGATGGACGTCGAGCTCGGCGAGAACCTCGCGATCGACGGGCTTGTGCAGACGGCTGAGGTGTACGCCCGCGTCGCGATGGAGGTGTGCGGTGTCGCATGACGTCTATTCGTTGCCGGAAGGTTTGCCGGTACCGGAGGACGACGGCGCGGCGGATCATCTCGTCGGGCTCGAGCTCCCCGATTTGAGGCTCGCGTCCTCGCTCGGCGATGTAAACGTTCGCGATTTCGACGTGATCTACATCTATCCACGGTCCGGCCGCCCGGGTGTGCCGTTGCTGCCGGGGTGGGACGAGACACCCGGCGCGCGAGGCTGCACGCCGGAGTCGTGTGCGTTCCGCGACGCGCACGGTGACCTCGAGGCGCTCGGCGTTCGCGTGGCGGGAATGTCGGCGCAGTCGCTGGACGACCAGCTCGAGTTCGCCGAGCGGAACGCCATGCCGTTCCCGGTCATCTCCGATCCCGAGCGCCGGCTCGGTGAAGCTCTCACGCTGCCGACGTTCGAGATCGCCGGGGTCACTCTTTACAAGCGCATCACGCTCGTTGCACAGGATGCCCGGATCGTGAAGGTCTTTTACCCGGTGTTTCCCCCAGACGCGAACGCGGGCGACGTGCTCGCTTGGCTGCGCGCACGATGAAGCTCGTCACGTTCGACGACGGCAAGGTCGGGCGGATCGACGGGGACGAGGTCGTCCGCCTCGACATCCCGACGATGCGCGAGTACTTTGAGCGCGGCGGTGCCAAAGACACGGGCGAGCGCGTCGCGCTTGCCGATGTGACGCTGCGCGCTCCGATCGTTCCGAAGAAGTTCTTCCACACAGCCGGCAACTTCCGTGAGCACGAGGAGGAGTCGAAGGCGGTCAACTGGTCCCACGAGATCGCACCGTGGATCGTCTTCTTCCAGAACGTCGACGCGATTGTCGGGCCGGACGAGCCGGTCGTCTACCCCGAGCACCTGACTGAGGAGCTCGACTACGAGCTCGAGCTTGCGGTAATCATCGGCAAGGACGGCAAGTGGTTCGGGCCGGAGGACGCGATGGACTACGTCGCGGGTTACGTCATCTTCAACGACATCACGGCGCGCGACATCCAGCGGCGTGAGATGCGGAGCGGCGTCTTCTCCTTCTGCAAGGCGATCGACACGTTCTGCCCGCTCGGCCCGTGGATCGTGACGCCGGACGAGATCCCCGACCCGCACGATCTCGGGATGACACTCCGCGTGAACGGGGAGACGCGGCAGACGTCGCATTCAAGCCGCATGTCGACGACGATCCCAGAGATTCTCAGCCATTACTCGCCGCTCGGGTACTCGGCCGGCGACGTGCTCTCCACCGGTACGGTCAGCGGCGTGGCGGGCTTCAGCGAAGACGCGGCGTCGCTCTATCTGAGGCCGGGGGATGTGATCGAGGCCGAGATCGAGCGGATCGGCGTGCTGCGCAATCCGGTCATCTCGTGGCGGGACGCGCACGGTGAGCCGGCGCCTCCACGCGTGCTCTGGTGAAGCGCAAGGCGTTCATCACCGGCATCACCGGTCAGGACGGCTCGTACCTCGCCGAGATCCTGCTCGAAAAGGGCTACGAGGTGTATGGCATGGTCCGGCGTGCAAGCACCTTCAACCGGTCGCGCATCGATCACCTCCAGGGGGACATCGAGCTCGTGTACGGCGACCTCGGCGACAGCTCCGTGCTGAACCAGCTGATGCGCACTATTCGGCCCGACGAGGTGTACAACCTCGGCGCGCAGAGTCACGTGCTTGTGAGCTTCGAGATGCCGGAGTACACGGCGGATGTCGTCGGCGTCGGCACGCTCCGCCTGCTCGACGCAATCCGCGAGGGAGACCTTCGGTGCCGCTTCTATCAGGCGTCGTCGAGCGAGATGTTCGGGAAGGTGGTCGAAACGCCGCAATGCGAGACGACGCCGTTTCACCCCCGCAGTCCATACGGCGTGGCGAAGGTGTTCGGGTTCTCGATCACCCGCAACTATCGCGAGGCGTACGGCCTCTACGCCGTGAACGGCATCCTCTTCAACCACGAGTCGCCGCGACGTGGCGAGAACTTCGTCACGCGGAAAATCACCCTCGGCCTCGGCGCGATCTTGCGCGGCGAACGGCAGACGATTGCACTCGGCAATCTCGAGGCGCGGCGCGACTGGGGCTTCGCACGCGACTACATGGAGGGCGCCTGGCGCATGCTCCAAGCCGACGAGCCCGACGACTACGTGCTCGCCACCGGCGAGACGCACTCGGTGCGGGAGTTCCTCGAAGAGGCGTTTGGGTACGCCGGTCTCGACTGGGAATCGCATGTACGGGTCGACCAGCGTCAGCTTCGCCCCGCGGAGGTAGATCTGCTCATCGGCGACTACACGAAGGCGAAGGAAAAACTCGGCTGGGAGCCGACGGTGCGCTTCGCCGAGCTCGTGCGGATGATGGTCGACGCCGACAGGTGAGCTGGCAGCGGGACAGCGCCAAGCTCGAGCGCGTCCGTTCGCTGATGGCGGACGAAGGCATCGATGCGCTCGTCGTGCGCGCGCCCGACAACGTCCTCTATCTGACGAACTTCTGGGGAATGAAGGGCTACGACGCGTGCGTGTTTCCGCGCGAGGATGAGCCCGTGCTCATCTGTCTCGAGGCCTCTGCCGAAGACGCGGGCCGGACGGCTTGGACCGGCGAAGTGCAATACGTGCGCGGCTATGACGAGTCGGATCCGCGTCCGGTGCCGTCGCGCACGCTCGATGCTGCGGTCGCAGCGGCACGGCCGTACGGACGCGTCGCGCTCGAGCTATCGCTTGGCACGCAAGCGTCCGACCGGATGGTGGGCGAGCCGACGACGTTCACGAAGGCGTGGTTCGACGCGTTCCCGGATGCCGCTGATGCCACACCGATGCTTGCGAGCGCGCGCATGCTGAAGACCGAGCAAGAGATCGCACGGATCCGGATCGCGAACGAGATCGCGGCGCAGGCGATGCATCACGTCCGCCGGCGGATCGAACCGGGCATGAAAGAGTCGGAGGCCGCCGCGATTTGGCAGGGCTACGTTCACGGTCAGGGCACGGCGCGCGATGACGTGGAGCTTGCGCTCCCGTTCTCACTCGTCTGGGCCGGTAAGGGCATCAAGACCTTCACGGCCACGTCGGATCTGCCCATCGTCGAAGGCGAGCCTGTCCTGTTCGAGATCTGGGTCTGCGCAGACGGGTACTGGGCGGACCACACAAAGAATCTCGTGCTCGGTGAGCTCAAGGCCGAATACGCCGAGCTCGAGGAGCAACTAATGGCTGTATACACCTACATCAATGGCTGTGTACACAGCCATCACTCGATGGCGGAACTGGACAAAACGGCCAGGGAGAAGCTCGCCGATATGGGCTACCCGGGACAGCCGTCACACCCGATCTGTCACGGCGTCGGTGCGCGCGCGCACGAACCGCCCTATCCGCACCAGGCCGGCGGCGGCACGTTCGAGGAGAGCATGGTGCTCGCCATCGAGCCCGGTGTGTACTGGGACGGTGGAGGCGGGCTGCGCGTCGAGGACAACTTCCTCGTGACGTCAGACGGGGTCGAAAAACTCTCGTCCTTCCCTGACGGGATCGTCCGCTGTTGACCGGCGAGATCTGGACGGGGTCCCTGAACGACCCGTACCGGGTCGGCGGGGCCGTCGGCCTTTACGACACGACCCTGCGAGACGGCGAGCAGACCGTCGGCGTCGCGCTCGATGCCGACGAGAAGCTCGAGATTGCGAAGCTGCTCGACGAGCTCGGCGTCGACCGCATCGAGGCCGGCTTCCCGCGCGTCTCGCCGGATGACTGGGACGCGGTCGCGAAGATCGCCGGCGCCGGTCTGAATGCGCAGGTCTGGGGCTTCTCGCGCGCGGTGCCCGCGGACCTCGAGGCGCTCGTCGAGCTCGGCGTCCCTGCGTCGGTCATCGAGTCTCCGATCTCGGACCTGAAGCTGAACGCGATCGGTGTCGACCGCGACACGATGCTCGGCCGCATCACGAAGGCGATGACCTTCGCCGCCGACAACGGGATCCACGCGGCGTTCTTCGGCGTCGACTCGACACGAGCTGAAGCCGACTTCTACGAGCGTGTGTACAGGTCGGCGGTCGAAGCCGGTGCGCGGGAGGTCGTTGTCGTCGACACGCTCGGGATCGCGTCACCCGAAGCGGTGGCGGACCTCGTCGGCAAGACCGTCGACTGGGTCGGCTCCGACGTGCCGGTCCACTTCCACGGCCACAACGACTTCGGCCTCGCCACGGCCGCGGCAGTGGGCGCAGTCCGGGCAGGCGCAAGCTGGATCCAGGGCACGATCAACGGGATGGGCGAGCGCGCAGGCAATGCGAATCTGGGGGAGGTCGCGCTCACGCTCCGCGCGCTCTACGGCGTCGAGTCGAATCTGAGGCTCGATCGAATCCGCGCTGTCTCGGAGCAGGTGCGGCAGCTCTCGGGCTATGCGCTCGAGCCGTGGAAGCCGGTCACGGGCGAGACGCTCTTCCGCCGCGAGTCCGGTGCGGTCGCGTCGCAGTTCCACGATCCGCCGTCGATCGAGCCATACTCGTCGAGCCTCGTCGCGACCGATCGCGCAATCGTGCTCGGGAAGAAGAGCGGCCTCGACTCGATCCGGATCAAGGCGGACGAGCTCGGCCTCGACGTCGCCGAGGATCGCCGTGCGGAGCTCCTCGCCAAGGTCAAAGAGCTGGGTGCGCGGAAGCGCGGGCTCGTGACGGACGACGAGTTCAGGGCGCTCGTCGATGGCTGACACCGACGCCGTCGTCATCGGGAGCGGCGTCAACTCGCTCGCGTGCGCGGCGTTGCTTGCGCGCGCAGGCTGGCGCGTCACCGTGCTCGAGCGAAACGACTGGCTCGGCGGCGCGATCTACACGACGGAGCTCACCGAGCCGGGCTTTAGGCACGATGTTTTCAGCGCCTGGCATCCGCTCTGGGTCGGCGGCGCCGCGCATGCGCTGCTCGGCGAGGAGCTGACGAAGCACGGGCTCCAGTACCTGAACACCGACCTGCCGACCGCGACCGCATTCCCCGACGGCTCAGCAACGTTTCTGCTGCGGACCGCCGAGGGCAATACGAAAGAGCTCGGCCCCGAATGGCCCGGCGTCCTCGAGCGGTTCTTCCCGAACGCCGATCTCGCGTTCGGTGTGCTCGGCACCGAGCTCTGGTCGCCGTCCGGCCTCGCCTTCGGCGCGAAAGCATTCCGCCGGCTCGGTCGTGCTGGCGTCGCCGAGTTCGCCGGTGAGCTGCTGCTCTCGAGCCGCGACTGGTTGCAGCAGACGTTCGAGTCGACGCACGCGCACGGCGTGCTGGCGCCGTGGGTGCTCCACACGGGACTCGGCCCGGACGCGGCGACCTCCGGCTTCATGACGCAGGTGATCGCCGTCGCGGTGCAGGAAGGCGGGATGCCGATCCCGCGCGGCGGCGGTGCGCGTCTCGCTGACGCGCTCGTCTCGCTGATCCGCGCGCACGGCGGCACGTGCGAGACCGGTGTCGACGTCGAGCGCATCCTCGTCCGTGCCGGCCGCGCAGTCGGCGTGCGCACGACGAACGGCGACACGATCGAAGCCGAGCGCGCGGTAATCGCGAACGTCACGCCGACGCAGCTCTACGACCGTCTGCTCGACGAGGCGGATGTCCCAGCGCCTACGCGCGAGGGTGCGCAGCGGTTCCGCTACGGCCGCTCCGAGATGCAGATTCACTTCGCGTTCTCCGAGCCTGCACGATGGGGCGGCGATGAGCGGCTCAACGACACGGCGGTCGTTCACATCACGCCCGGGCTCGACGGCGTCTCGCGCGCGGTCAACGAGGCGGAGCGCGGCTTGCTGCCAGCCGAGGGGACGATCGTCGTCGGCCAGCCGCTGACCATGGACGCATCGCGCGCGCCCGAGGGCAAGGGCCTGCTCTGGATTCAGCTGCAGGAGCTGCCGTGGCACGTGAAGGGCGACGCCGCCGGCGAGCTCGACGTCGGCGAGGGCGTCTGGTCTGACCGCCTCAAGGAGCGCTACGCGAACCGCATCCAGGCCCGGCTCGCGCGCCACATCCCGAACCTCGAGTCAAGCCTGCTCCACCGTGTCGTGCTCTCGCCGGCCGACCTCCAGCGGATGAACATCAATTTCGTGCACGGCGATCCGTACGGCGGCGCGCTCTCGCTCGACCAGAACTTCCTCTGGCGTCCGTTCCCGCGCAACCCCGGGCACGCGACGCCGGTCGAGCGGCTCTGGCACATCGGCGCGAGCACGTGGCCCGGCCCCGGCCTCTCCGCCGGTTCGGGGACGCTCGTCGCGCAGAAGCTGCTCGAGCCGCCGCCCTCACAGCGTGCGCTCGCGAAGATCCGCGCTTTCGCGCAGCGTTAGAACGCGAAGATCGAGCGACCCTTCAGCTCGACCGCGTAGATGTCCGACGCGAGCTGCAGATGGTCGTGCAACGCCTGCCCCGCGCGATCCTCGTCGTGGTCGACGCACGCTTCGAGCAACTCGACATCGAGTTCCTCGTGCCGGTCCTGCAACGTCCCTTCAGCGAGCAGCACCGGCCGGTACCTCTCGCACGAGTCCCATGCCGGCCGGATCAGCCGCAGGAGCCAGCCGGAGTTCGCCGCCTCGTATAGTGCGAAGTGGAACGACCCGTGCGCGCGGACCGCCGCACGGATGTCGCCGGAATGACGCGCGTCCTCGTACGCCGTGAGATGCGCGCGCGCCGACTGCGCGTTCGACTCCTCGAAGAGCGCGGCGCCCCGCCGTACCGCCATTCCCTCCAGCGCGAGGCGGATCGAGAAGAGCTCGCGGAGCTCCTCGACCTCGAGCCGCATCACCTTCGCGCCATGGTGCGGCACATGCTCGGCGAGCCCGAGCGCCTCGAGCTGGCGAACTGCCTCGCGGATTGGGGAGATGCTCATCCCGAGCTGGCGGGCGAGATCCTCAAGCCGGAGCGGCGTGCCCGGCGTCAGCTCGCCCATGATGATCGCCTCCCGCAGCCGCTCGAGGGCAGCCTCGGCCATCGTCCGATGGCGGACGGCTGCGCCGGTCGGGGCCTCGAGCGGTGTCTCCACCGACGCGGACCCTGAACCACACTTGATCAGATGTCAAACGTCTGCGAGGATCGCGCACATCGGCGTCCCCCGCTTCTCGATCTCGCAGGTCAGCACTCTCGGTGCGAGTTTCGCCGATGACCTCGCGGCTTACGCCGCGGCCGGGATCGACGGCATCGGCATCTGGGAGATGAAGCTCGGCGATGACTCGCTCGAGCGCTTCGAGCAGAGCGGCCTCGGCGCGGCGACCGCCGTCCCGTTAGTCCCCTCCATCCACCCGCTGCCGCTCCTGCCGGGTCCGGACGAACCGCGCGAGCGGATCGACGCGATCCTCCACTCGCTCCACCGCCTCGCGCCGTTCAACCCGAGCGGCGTCGTCTGCCTGACCGGCCCCGGTGATCGCGCCACAGTCGATGAGGGCCTCCGAGAGATCGGCGCCGAGGCCGCGCGCCTGAACCTGCGGCTCGCCCTCGAGCCGTTCCAGCGCGAGGGGATCGAGAATTGGTCGATCGTGAACACGCTCACCGAGGCGGTCGAGCTGCTGGACGAGATCGGCTCCGACGCAATCGGGATCCAGTTCGACACCTGGCACCTCTGGAACACGCCCGACCTGCTCGACGAGATTGCGCAGCACGCCGACCGCTTCGTCGGCGTGCACGTCAACGACCGGCGCGACCCGACGCGCGGGTGGGCCGACCGCGTGCTGCCGGGCGACGGCGTCATCGACCTGCCGACGATCCTCGGCGCGCTCGACCGCGCCGGGTGGAGCGGCTTCTACGACCTCGAGATCTTCAGCGACAACGGCGCGTTCGGAAACTCGTACGACGACTCACTGTGGGACGTGCAACCGACCGAGCTCGCGAGGCGTGCCCGCGAGAGCTTCATCGCGTGTTGGACTCAACGGACAGTTATGGCATGAGAGGAGAGGCGATGTTAAGGAGCACACGGGCGCAGATCGCGCTTGTGATCGTCGCCGTCGCTGCATGCGTGCTCGCGGCAACCGCGGCGGCGCGCACGAGCTCGGCGGTGGCAGGGAGCCCGATCGTCATCGGTTGGGCGCACGACTCGACGGGACCGATGGCCCCGTTTGACGGTCCCGCGCTCGCTGCGGCGCAGATCCGTGTCAAGCAGATCAACGCAAAAGGCGGCGTGGGTGGTCACCCGCTCGAGATCAAGACCTGCGATACCCAGGGCGACAAGG
The DNA here is from genome assembly GCA_036496545.1 of Gaiellaceae bacterium. Lineage (GTDB taxonomy): Bacteria > Actinomycetota > Thermoleophilia > Gaiellales > Gaiellaceae > Palsa-739. The sequence continues at coordinate 161,321 of DASXKX010000015.1, forward strand.
CGGCGGTGTCGAAGGCGTGCGCCGACAAGCTGATCAGCCAGGGCGCGAACATCCTCTTCACCACCTGCGACGTCGACCTTGCCGCTCCGGCGGTCCAGGAAGGGATCAACAAGGGTCTCTTGACGATCGCCCCGTGCATCGGCACCGACCAGATGGGGCCGAAGCGCTTCGGTGCGAAAGGCAGGCTCGCCTTCAGCTTCGGCAACGTCGCGCAGGACGAGGGCTCGGCGATGGCGCAGTTCGCGTGGGCCAAGGGTTGGAAGACAGCCGCCCTCGCGACTGACACCGTGATCGTCTACTTCAAGAACATCGTCCAGGCGTTCAAGGCGCGGTTCACGCAGCTCGGCGGCAAGATTGTCGACGAGGAGACGTACCAGGATCCGGCCTTCCACGGAAACAACGTCCAGAACGCGGTCAGCCGTATCGCGTCGCACAAGGCGGACGTCGTCGTCACCTCGACTGCCGGCGCCTACGGCGCACTCGCCCCGCTGATCACGGGCTTGCGCTCGCAGGGCAACGACACGCCGGTGCTGAACTCGTGGGCCGGTGACGGTGTCTACTGGCTGCCGAAGAGCCCGCCGGTGACGAACTATTTCTTCGTCACATACGCGAACGCATTCGGCCAGGACCCGAACGCCGCGATCAACAAGCTCGCGAAGCAGATCAAGGCGGCGACCGGCGGCTTCATCACCGGCCCGTCGGCGATCGACGGCGTCGCGACCGCGATCCGCCGCGCGCGCGGCTCGCTCAACGGCGCAACGCTCGCCGCGCAGATGGAGAAGTTCCACAAGGTGCCGACGCTGTCCGGCCTCGTGAGCTTCTCGCCGCAGCTCCATTCGGTGTTCGGCCGGCAGTACCGCGTCGTGGAGATCAACAACAACAAGCCGCGCGAGATCACCACGATCGTCGCGAAGGTCGTGGCGAAGATCGGCTAGGCGGGTTGGTCTCGGCTGCACCCGTGCAGGAGCGGAGGCCCGGAGAGTCGCTCCGGGCCTCCGCCGTTTCGCGCTCGTTCGCGGGTGTCCAGGCGCTCCGCGAAGTCTCGCTCGAGCTCCGGAGTGGTGAGGTGCTCGGCCTGATCGGTCCGAACGGCGCCGGCAAGTCGACGCTCGTAAACGTGCTCAGCGGCTTCGACCGGCCGACGCTGGGCCAGGTGGTGCTGGATGGACACGACGTCACCCGCTGGCGCGCAAGCCGCCGCGGCCGGCACGGCCTCGCGCGCACGTTCCAGCACAGCCATGCCTTCCGCGCGCTGTCGGTGCGCGAGAACGTTGAGGTATCGGCGCTCGGCGCGGGCGCAGCGCCGAAGGAGGCGGCCCGCCGTGCCGGCGAGCTGCTCGACTTGCTCGGCCTCGCGGCCTATGCCCACGTCCCCGCCGCCGTCCTCGCACACGGCGACGAGCGGCGGCTCGGGGTCGCCCGTGCACTCGCCACGGAGCCGCGCTACGTGCTACTCGACGAGCCGGCGGCCGGGCTGCCCGAAGCGGAGGTGCCCGCCTTCGCGGCCGTTGTCCGCTCCGTTCGTGACGACCACGGTGCGGGCGTTCTCCTGATCGACCACAACATGACGCTGATCATGGACGTCTGCGACCGCATCCAGGTGCTCGACCAAGGCGAGACGCTCGCCGCGGGGACACCGAACGAGATCCGCGCCAACCTCGACGTCGCCGCGGCCTACCTCGGGGAGAGCGCCGTCGTCGACGAGGACGAGGCGTGACGACACTCGCGCTCGAAGGTCTCAACGTGCGCTACGGCGCGGTCGATGCCGTGCGCGAGCTCTCGCTCGAGGTGAAGCCGGGCGAAATCGTCGGCCTGATCGGGCCTAACGGCGCCGGGAAGTCCTCGACGCTGCACGGGATCATGGGCGCGGCGCCCGTCGTCGCCGGCGACGTGAAGCTTGGTGGACGCTCGCTCGTCGGCCGACGCTCCGAGGATGTTGCGCGCGCCGGCGTCGCGCTCGTGCCGGAGGGGCGCCGCATATTCGCGGAGCTGACGGTCGAGGAGAATCTCCGTCTCGGCCTCGCCGCGAGGAGGACGGCCGCGAACGGCCACGCATTCGACTCGGCCTTCGAGCTCTTCCCGATCTTGCGCGAGTTTCGCCGCCGCGACGCCGGTGCGCTTTCGGGCGGCCAGCAGCAGCAGCTCGCGATCGCGCGCGCGCTCGTCGCGGAGCCGGACGTCCTCCTGCTCGACGAGCCGTCGCTCGGGCTCGCGCCGCGCATCGTCGACCTTGTCTTCGAGACGCTCGCCACCATCCGCGAGCGCGGGCTCGCGGTCCTGCTCGTCGAGCAGCGCGCGCAGCGGACGGTGGCGCTCGCCGACCGCAGCTATGTCCTCGCGAACGGCCACCTCCGGCTCGAGCTCGGCCCGGACGACGCGGCCGACACCGACCGGCTGATCGCGGCCTACATGGCATGACCCTCGCGTTCCTCAATCTCTCCTGGCAGACCGTCGCCGACGCGCTCTCGCTCGGCGGCATCTACGCACTGATGGCGGTTGGGATCGGCCTTGTGTTCGGCGTGCTCCGGCTCGTCAACTTCGCCTACGGCCAGCTGATCATGGCGGGCGCGTACTCCATCGCGTACGCGTCGTCATGGGGCTGGCCGACGTGGACCGGGATCGTCCTCTGCTTCGCCGTCGTTCTGGCGCTGTCGGCGCTGATGGACAGACTCGTCTTCAGGCCGCTCCGGACGTCCTCGCCGGCCGTGATGCTCGTGGCGACATTCGCAGTCGCCTTTCTGTTGCAGAGCATCGCGATTCTCGCCTTCGGTCAGCTCGGGACAATTGCGTCGTCGATGGGGCCGTTGAATCAGCCCTGGGACATCGGCGGCGTCCTCGTCCGCAAGATTGCGATCGTCTCGATCGCGATCGCCGCGTGCTGCCTCGTTCTGCTGCAACTCGTGCTGACGCGAACCTCTGTTGGGTTGCACATGCGCGCTGCGGCGATGGACTTCACGACGTCGAGGATGCTCGGCGTGCGCGCAAACCGTGTGATCGGCGGCGCCGTTCTCATCTCCGGGCTGCTCGCGGCAATCTCGGCGTTCATGCTGACGGCGCGCAACCCGCAGGTGACGCCGATCTTCGGGCTCGACGACACGATCATTGTCCTCGCGGGCGTCGTCCTCGGCGGGCTGACGCGGCCGATCGCGGCAACCCTGGGCGGATTCACGATCGGTTTCGCGAGCGGGATCCTCGGCGGCACGCTGCCGACCAACCAGACGCAGTATCTGCCCAGCTTTCTGTTCGGCGCGGTCATCCTCGTGCTCCTGATCCGGCCCTCCGGCCTGTTCACGCGCGGCGAAGCGCTGGTGGAGCGCGTATGAGCCTCAGGCGGCTTCCGGAGTTGCTCGGCCCGGCGTTGCTCGTACTTGCAGCGGCGCTGCTCGGGCTCGGCGTGTCGGCGTCGCTCCAGACGTATTTCCTCGACACACTGGTCAAGGTATCGATCGTCATTGCGCTCTATCTCTTCATCGGCAACTCGGGCGTGCTTTCGTTCGGGCATATCGCCTTCGTGGCGCTCGGCGTCTGGACGGCCGGCGTGCTCACGGTTCCCGAAGGCCAGAAGGACGCGATCATGCCGGGCCTCGCGCACTTCCTCTTGCACACGAACGTCGGTAACGTCGCTTCGCTCGCGCTCGCCGCGGGAGTCGGGCTCGTGTTCGCATTCGTCGTCGGGCTGCCGCTGATGCGGCTCTCCGGCCTCGCCGCCGGCATCGCCACCTTCGGCGTGCTCGAGATCGTGAACAACCTTCTCCGCTACTGGCAGTCGATCGGGCCGGGCCTGAACGCGTTCTCGTCGGTGCCGCAAACGACCGGCATCTGGCAAGCGGCGATCGGTGCGTTCATCTGCATCGGGGTCGCCTACGCGTACCAGCGCAGCCGCTTCGGGCGACAGCTCCGGGCGGCCCGCGAGGATCCGGCGGCGGCGGCGTCGGCGGGGATCTCGACCTACCGGCAGCGGCTGCTCGCGTTCGCGCTCTCCGGCGGCCTCGCCGGACTCGCGGGCGGCCTGTACGTCCACTTGCTGCCGGTCGAGATCGACGCGCTGTCCCTCGATCTCACGTTCATCACGCTCGCGATGCTCGTCGTCGGGGGCTCCGGCAGCCTGCTCGGCGCTGTCGTCGGCGCGCTCGCGATCAGCGGCCTCGACTCGTTTCTCTCGGCGTCGGAAAACGGCGTCGACGTTCTCGGTTGGCACATCGACCTCCCGACCGGGACGACGGAGATCGTGATCGGGACGCTGATGGCGGTCATCCTCGTCCTGCGGCCGAGCGGCCTCACCGGCGGCCGCGAGGTCTCGCTGCCGCGACGTCGCCACCTGTCGGATCTCCAGAAAGCGAGGGCATCGACATGAGGTTCAGCATCTACTCCGAGCTCCAGAGCTGGCCCGGCAAGACGTACGACCGGCTCTACGGCGAGGTGCTCGAGCAGATCGAGAACGCCGACCGCCTCGGCTACGACTCGTACGCCGCGATCGAGCATCTCTTCTTCCCGAAGTTCTCGGCATCGGCGAACGTCTTCGGGCTGTTCGGGATGGCGGCCGCGCGCACGCGCCGCATCAACTTCCGGACGATGCTGCACATCCTCCCGTACCACAACCCGCTCGTCCTCGCCGCGATGATCCACGAGTTCTCCCTGCTGACGAACGGGCGATACGAGTTCGGCGTCGGCCGCGGGCACGGCTGGATCCCGCTTGCCGCCGGCACGCCGCTCGACGAGACCTCGCGTCCCCGCTACGAAGAGGCCTTGGATCTCTTCGTCGAGGCGCTGCACTCGGACGTCGTCAGCTTTCACGGCGAGTACTGGAACGTCGACTCGAGCCACGTCATCCCGTTCAGCGGTCACCGTTTCCGCGTCGTTCTCGGCGGCACGTCCGACCGAACGTACGACCTCGCGGCGAAGCATGGCTGGTCGGTCGCCGTGCCGCCGCTCCTCCCATACGCAGCGCTCAAGGAGCAGCTCGACCTCTATCGCGGAAAGTGCGCGGAGTACGGCACGACGCCGGACATCATCTGGATCCACGCGTGCTACATCGACGACGACCGCGAGCTCGCGAAGCGCGAGGCCGAGCGCCACATGCGCGGCTTCCTCGAGGGCAATGCGTCGCCGCTGACCGAGTATCCGCCGCCGCCGGCCGACAAGCTGAACGCCGCCGGCTACGGCTTCTACGCGAGTGGGATCATGGAAAAGCTCGCCGCGACGCCGTACGACGAGATGATCGCCGGCGACATCGTCTGGGTCGGGACGCCGGAGGACGTGATCCAGCGCATTCGCGAGACGATCGAGGTCTGCGAGGGCCTGACGGAGATCGCAATCACGACGAATCCGGGCGGTGTCGAGCACTGGAAGGCGATCAAGGCACAGGAGCTCTTCGCGGAGCACGTGATCCCCGTGTTCAAGGACGCGTGACGAACGTCCTCGTCGCAGGGGCGGGCACGATCGGGTCGCTGCTCGCGGCGTTCCTCGGACGCGTCGCGGACGTCTCGGTCCTCGTCCGCCGTGAGGAGCACGCGGCCGCGCTCAACCGTGAGGGCCTGCGCGTTTCGGGCCGCTCCCACTTCACGTCCCGCGTCGCCGCCGCGACCGATCCCGCCGACCTGCCGGCGCCGGAGCTCGTGATCGTCGCGAGCAAGGGTAATGACCTCGAGGCCGTCGCCGACCGGCTGCACGGCGAGTTCGCGGGCGCGACGGTGATGACGATCCAGAACGGGCTCGGCGCGGAAGAGGTCGTCGCGTCACGCGGCGGATGGCCGCTGTTGTCGTCGGTGACGTTCATGAGCGGCACGCGCCACTCCGACTCGCACGTCGAGTACATCCTCGACACGGCGACGTGGATCGGGCCGTACCGCGACACGACTCCTGCCGACGCCCGCCGCGTCGCGGAACTGATTGCCGCGTCCGGGCTGAAGGCCGAGGCGTTCGACGACTTGCGGCCCGCGCAGTGGTCGAAGCTCATCTTCAACGCGACGGTGAACGGCGTCGCTGCGCTCACCGGGCTGCCGCACGACCCGCATTTTGCGGGTGAGCCGCTCGGCCCGCTCGTACACGCGCTCGTCGACGAGGGGAAGGCGACGGCAGAAGCGGCAGGCGTACAGCTCGCGGAGGACCCGTGGGAGATGAACGTTCTCGCCACGCAACGCGGACACGCGCATCGCCCGTCGATGCTCGAGGACGTCGAGGCGAAGCGGCCGACCGAGGTCGACCTGATCAATGGGGCGCTCGTCCGCGAGGCGGCCCGCACGAACGTGCCGGTGCCGCTGCATCGCGCGCTCTATGCACTTGTGAAGGCAAAGGAGGCGAGCTACTCGTGAGGATCTGCGTAGTCGGGTGCGGCGCCGTGGGCTCCCTGTTCGCGGCCAATCTCGCGCAGCTCGACGACGTCGAGGTGTGGGCGTACGACGCATCGCAGCCGCACGTCGACGCGATCAACGCGCACGGCCTGCGTCTCTCAGGCGCCGGCGAGGTCGTCGGGCATCTGCGCGCGACGACCAATGCCGAGGAGCTGCCGCCGTGTGACTACGGCATCGTCGCGACCAAGACGATGCATACCGACGCCGCGATCGCGGCCACCGCTCCCGTGTTCGAAGACGGCTATGTCGCAACCGTGCAGAACGGGCTCGGCAACGAGGAGACGCTCGCGCAGCACGTGGCCCGCGTCATTCGCGGCACGACGTTCCCGGCGGGCAAGATCCTCGAGCCCGGCCACGTCCAGTGGGACGTCAAAGGCGACACGACGTTCGGCCCGTTCGGGGACACACCGCTCGATGCGGTGCGGCAGCTTGCCGATGCCTGCACGCGCGGCGGTATGCCGGCGCAGGCGGTTGAGGACGCGCGCGGCCCGCAATGGCGGAAGGTGATCTTCAACGCCTCGACGAATCCGGTCGGCGCGCTCACAGGGCTCACGCACGGCCGCGTGTGCGAGCGGCCGGATCTCCGCGCGCTCGTCACGGGGCTGGTCGACGAGGGAAAGGCGGTCGCAACCGCACAGGGCATCGTCCTCGACGCGGATCCGGAGGACCTGATCGACCATGCCGCGAAGCCGGAGGTCGCCTACGATCACAAGGCGTCGATGCTGCAGGATGTCGAGGCGCGGCGGCAGACGGAGATCGACTATCTGAACGGCGGTATCGTCCGGTTCGGGCGCGAGCACGGTGTGCCGACGCCGCTGAACGAGGCGATCTGGGCGCTCGTGAAAGGAGTGGAGGCAGCGTGGCAGCAGTGACCGACGTGACGTACACCGGGCTCCCGCGGGAGGAGATCGAGCGGCGCTATCGCGTCGTCCGGGAGGCGGCTGAGCGCGACGGCCTCGACGCCGTGATCGTGTGCGGCAACGAGTACACCGGCTTCGAAGGTGCAGTGACATACCTGAGCGGCTTCGTGATCGTGCACCGCTATGCGTATGTGCTGCTTCCCGTCGACGGTGAGCCGGCGATCGTCTTCCCGTCGGAGGCGCGGTACGTCGGCGAGCATGGGACAACGTGGATCGACCGGCAGGAGTTCGTCGACCGTCCCGGCGAGTGGCTCGCGGAGCAGGTGAGCGGCAAGCGTGTCGGCGTCTACGGGCTCGACTACGTGATGACCGTCCGCGACTACGCCGCGCTCAGCGATCGCTGCGAGCTCGCCGGCTGGGACGTTCCGTTCGACCACGCGCGCGCAGTCAAGTCGGAGCTCGAGCTCGCGTCGGTGCGCGAGTCTGTCCGCATCAACACGGAAGGCTTCTGGATCTTTCTCGAGCACTTCGACCCGGGGAAGACCGCGCGCGAGGTGCTCGCGCCGTGCGAGGAGTACTTCGTCGCGCAGGGCTGCGGGCGCTGGACGATGGACATGGTGCTCGACGGCCCGAACGGCTCGGCCCTGCCCGAGTTCAAGATCGCCGGCACGAAACGCTTCGAGCCGACCGACTGCGTCCTCCCCTCCCTCGAGGTCGCGGGACCCGGCGGTCACTGGGTCGAGGTCTCCCGCGCGATCTGCCCCGGTGAGCCGAGCGACGACACGAAGCGCATGCTCGAGGCCTACGACGAGTACTACGCCGCGGCGCCGTCAGCACTGCGCGCCGGGTCGAACGCAAGTGACGCGCATCGCGCGGTCGCGAAGGGCTTCCTCGATCGCGGCTTCCACCTCGGCCACGTCACCGGGCACTCGATCGGCATGACGATGATCGAGTTCCCGAAGATCGGTGAGCACGACGACACGGTGCTGCAGTCCGGGATGGTGCTCTCCATGCATCCGCACGCGATCTCGCAGGACGGCAGGGCGTGCCTGTACATGCAGGACACGTGGCTCGTCACCGACGACGGCGGCGTACCGCTCGCCGACCTGCCGATGAAGCTCTACGACGGATCGGAGACGCAGCCTCGTTAGGCGGACGGCGGCACTGCCACCCAGACAAGGCCGTGACTGACGAGGATCCCGTCGGCTGCCACGTCGCCGAGACGGATCCTGGCGATGATGCGGTTCGTCCGCGGGTCGACTCGAACCACCTCCCCGTCGTTCGCCGTTGTAATGTGGTTCGACGAGCGAAAGCCGCTCACCCACACGGAACCCGCGCCGAGCGCGACACGTTGCGGCTCGATGGGAAGCGGCAGGTGGGCCACCACGCGGTTCGTCCGAGGATCGATGTGCCAGAGCGCCCGAGGCGCGGTCGTAACAACCCAAACGCTCGCCGCGTCTGCCGCGATCCTCCGTGGGCCGCCGGGCACGTGGATGCGCTGCGTGATCCTCTTCGCAGCTTCCTCGATGCGCACGACCTCGTTGCGTTTCGGGTCCGTGGCCCAGACGATTTGATCGTCGCCAACTGACACTGCAGCGAGTCCACCCGGAGCGATTCCGCGGATTGTCAGCAGCGTCGTCCCGAAAGCGGCATCGAGCTCCTTCACGACTCGACTGTCCTCGTTTCCGACCCAGATGGAATATCCTCGACGGCCGTCTGCGAGCGTGGTCTGCTCTTCGGGGCCGTCCGCGGCGGGGCCGACTCGAAGCGTCTGCCAGCGCGGACCGGGAAGGTAGTGGAGAATCGTTCCCGGACCGACACCGAGGGGCGTGTGGCCCGGCGCGCCGCCGTCGGCCGCCCACAGAGTCCCGCGGTCGGCGATCAGGTCGGTCGCACGCGAGAAGCTCGAAGCGTCGACGACTTTCAGGTCACCCGGTGCGATTCTCGACAGCGTTGCGTCGCCGATGTTGCACACGTACACGTAGGTTTGATCCGCCGCGAGCGGTCCCGGGTAGCCGCCGACGCGGATGTCCGCAACTGTCGCGTTTCGCTGCGGGTCGATGACGGCTACCGAGTGCGGGTAGACGAGCACGGGCTGTCGGTTCGCGGGCGGGTTGTGCCGAGTTGCGGCGAACGAGGCGGCCACGGCTCCTGCTCCCACAACGAGCAGAGCCGCCGCAATCGCGGAACGTCGTCGCGGGCCGCGGACCCGCGCGTGCGTGATCATCGGAACGCCAAGCGCACCGTCGTGCTGCAGGACCGCGCGCTCGACCTCACGAAGTGCCGGCCCCGGCTCGAGTCCGAGCTCGTCGTTCAACAGCGCGCGTGCCTCGCGGTACGTCTCGAGTGCCTCCGCCTGGCGTCCACAGCGATAGAGCGCGGTCATCAGCTGCGCACGGAACCGTTCGTGCAGCGGGTGCTCCGTCACGAGCTCTTGCAACTCTGCGACGAGGGTTGCGTGTCGCCCGAGCTCGAGATCCGCGTCGATCCGGTCCTCAAGCGCCGCCAGACGCGCTTCCTCGAGACGGACGCTTTCCCCCGCGGCGAAGGACTCGTACATGAGATCGGCGAGCGCGGGACCCCGCCACAGCGCGAGCGCCTCCCGGAGCAGGCGCGCCCTCGCAGCCGCGTCGCCGGCGGCGTCCCGGGCGCGCGCAGCGAGTGCGAAGAAGCGATTGGCATCGATCTGCTCCGCTGGGATCACGAGTGCGTAGCCAGGAGGTCTCGAGACGAGAAGCTCGTGCTCGCCGCGGCGATGACCGGGCTCGAGCAGCTTCCGAAGGTGCGAGACGTAGCCGTGAAGCATGTTGGCCGCCGAGTCCGGCGGCATCTCGCCCCAGAGCGCGTCGATGAGCTGGTCGGCCGGCACGACCTCGTTCGCCTGAAGGACGAGCAGCGCCAGCACCGCCCGCTGCTTCGCGCCGCCGAGTGGAACGGCCTCTCCGTCGACGGCGACCTGAAGCGGGCCGAGGAGGCGAAAATCGAGCCCGTTCGTGCTTCGAACGTACCGCTGCGATCGGCTCAGTGCAAGCGTGGTCCCCAATCGACTCCGCTGTCCCAGATTGATGACCGCGTCACGTTGCGGACGTGCGTCCCGTCCGTCCGCATCACGAAGACGTCGGCGTTACCGCTCCGCCCGACACCCGGCGTTCGGCTAAAGGCGATCCAACGCCCGTCGGGCGAGAAGGAGGCTGACAGATGCTGAACCGTTCCACCCTTGGCATGGGTCAGCTGTGTCAGCGCGCTGCCGTCAGCGTTGATCGTGTAGAGGTTCGCCGACACCCGTGGCGACCCATCGAAGTTGGAGTAGAAGACGATGCGTTTGCCGTCCGGCGACCAGTCCGGTTGTGCGGCGCGCATCGCCCAGGGTGTGAGCTGCGTCTGCGAGCCGCCGTCCGCGTCCATGACAAAGACGGAGTGCTGATCACGGACTGTTCGATCGAAAGCGATGTGCGTTCGGTCGGCCGACCACTGCGGATCGCTGTCGGCGAGACCGGGTGTCGGAGTCTGCGTCAACGGGTGAACGTTCGTTCCGTCAGACTGCATCACGCAGATGGCCATGTCGCAGGGGAAGGCGATCTGCCGGCCGTCCGGCGACCACGACGGATACCCGCGACAGACGCCTCCTCTCGAGGGGCCGCCGTTCGCGCAGCCCTTGCCGGGCGGATCGAAAGCGAGCCGGGTCAAGCCGGCCCCTTCTGCTCCGACGGTGTCGATCTCAGTCGTCTCGCAGCCGGGCCCGCAGCCGTTGACGGACTGGCGCAGGAACGCGATGCGGCGGCCGTCCGGTGACCAGTCGGGCTTGATGTCGGAGACCAGCCGACGCGGGTGCGTGATCTGCCGCACGCCCGAGCCGTCGGGGTTGGACGTGAAGATCGCGCCCCACGTGTGGTCGGAATTGAACAGCCGCCGAAACGCGAGCTTGCCGTTCGCGCCAGGCGGCGTTGCGGCGGCGTGGCCGACCGAGAGCAGCGCACACGTCACCACGGCCGTTGCCCAGAGCCACGGGGGCCTGATCATCGCCAGGCCGGATCGCTCGCGTTCGAGTGGTCCGAGAGGAGGTCGCGCTTGCCCGTGCCATCCGCGTTCATCACGTAGAGGTCGGTGTCATGGCGTCCACGAGCCGCGCCGACATAGACGAGCTTCCCGCCGTCGGGCGACCAGGTCGGCTCCGTGCCCGCGGCGAGTTTGCGCACGCCCGTCCCGTCCGGGGCCATGACTTCCACGGCTCCGTTCGTGTCGAACGCGAGCAGTTTTCCGTCGGGCGACCACGCAGCGTGGTCGCCCGGAAGCAGCGTCCGTCCGGAGCTTCCGTCGGCACTGATGATCGCGATCTTGCCGTCGCTCGTGAACGCAATGCTCATCCCGTCCGGCGACCAGGCCGGGTTGTGATCGTTCGGGGCCCCCTGCGTGAGGCTTCGGAGGCCGTCGCCGCCGGCGTTCATCACGAAGATGTCGCCGCCGCCGGATCCGGCAGCGCGATCGCTGTCGAAGGAGATCTTCGTTCCGTCCGGCGACCACGCCCCGTCCGCATCGTGCGCGGGACTGCGGGTCAGGTTGCGCTGGCCGCTGCCGTCGCTGTTCATGATCCAAACGTCGCCCTTCGGCGACCGCTGGCTGTAGAAGAGGATCTTCCGGCGATCCGGCGACCACCGCGGCCCGCCCTCGTACTTCGGATTACGTGTCAGCCGACGGATGTGCGTTCCGGCGGCCGTCATGACGTAGATCTCTGGATTGCCGTCGCGCCCGCTGGCAAACGCGATCGAGCTCCGGTCCGTCGGAACGGCGGCGGTTGCTGTGGCGGCCGACAGCCCGGCGACCGCGAGCAGGGTTGAGAGCTGCAGTAGGCGAGTCATGCCCGCAGGTATGCCAGGCGGCTCTGGAGGACTTCTTGAAGCAACTGGAACGACTCTTGAGCGCCAGCTACCGTTCCGGCCGTGGCGACTGCCGACCAGGACGAGTACGCGCCGATCCTCGAAGGCCCGGGAGGAAGTGATTACGAGCGCTACCTGCGCACGGACGAGCTGCTCGCCCTCCAGAAAGGTCCGGACGAGTGGGTCCACCGCGACGAGCTGCTCTTCCAGACCGTGCACCAGTCGTCGGAGCTCTGGCTCAAGCACGCCTGGGTCGAGGTCGAAGAGGCGACTCGACTCGTCGAGGCGCGCGACCTCGCCGGCGCGCTGCGGCTGCTCCGCCGCGCGAACGAGTCGCTTGCGTACGTGATCGGATTCCTCGAGCACCTCGAGCTGATGTCGCCGTGGGAGTACCAGGAGATTCGCCGCGTGCTCGGCCACGGCTCAGGCTTCGACTCGCCGGGCTTTCGCGAGATCCGCCGCGTGTCGCCGCCGCTGCTCGACGCGTTCCATACCTTGCGGCGCGAACGTGAGCTGTCGCTGCTCGAGGTCTACACGCGCGGCCGCGAGCACGAGGACCTGTACCAGCTCGCCGAGGCGCTCACCGAGTGGGACGAGCGCGTCGGCGTCTGGCGCTTCCGCCACTTCAAGGTCGTCTCGCGCATCATCGGCGAGGACGTCGTGGGCACGCAGGGCACGCCGGTCGAGCTGCTCGCCGGGCTGATCAAGCACAAGATGTATCCCGAGCTCTGGTCGGTGCGCACGGAGCTGACCGAGCTCGCGAAGCACGACGATTGATCCCGCTTGACGAGATTCGTGCGGCGCGCGATCGGATCGGCGACTCGGTGCTGCGGACGCCGCTCGTCCGAGTCGACGAGCGCATCTGGCTGAAGCTCGAGAACCTGCAGCCGATCGGCTCCTTCAAGTTGCGCGGCGCGCTGAACGCCGTTCGGTCGTCGCCGCCGCAGGACGTCGTCACGGCGAGTGCCGGCAACATGGCGCAGGGCGTCGCGTGGGCCGCTCGCGAGAACGGCGTGCGCGCGCGGATCGTCGCGCCTGAGAACGCGCCTCGCGCGAAGCTCGATGCGGTCGCGCGGCTCGGCGGGGAGGTGATTCTCGTCTCGCACGAGGCGTGGTGGCAGGCGATGGTCGACCGGCGCTACGAGGGGGTCGACGGGCTGTTCGTGCATCCCGTGGAGGACGAGCTCGTGATGGCTGGGAACGGGACGATTGGCCTCGAGCTGTGTGAGCAGCTCGACGAGTTCGACACCGTCGTGATTCCGTGGGGCGGCGGCGGGCTGACGACCGGGATCGCGAGTGCGGTCAAGCAACTCCGTCCGGGAACGCGCGTCGTCACGGCCGAGCCGGAGACGGCGGCGCCACTCGCGGCGGCGCTGCGCGCGGGCGCGCCGGTCGAGATCGACTTCACGCCGTCGTTCGTCGACGGCGCCGGCGGGCGCGCGCTGCTACCGACGATGTGGCCGCGGGCGCAGGAGCTCGTCGACGAAGCCGTCGCAGTCCCGATCCCGGAAGTCGAGGACGCCGTGCGCCTCCTCGCGACGCGCGCGCGTGTTGTCGCCGAAGGCGCGGGCGCCCTCGCGCTCGCGGCGGCGTTGAAGCGGGACGACCGCTGCGTCTGCATCGTCAGCGGCGGGAACATCGACGCCGCCGTGCTCGCGCGGATCCTGGTGTCAGACACCGCGCGCTGAGCGAACGGTGTCAAACAGCGGTGTCTGACACCGCTGGTGACTAGAGCTTCGCCAGCTCGGCGCAGAAGCGGTCGATCTCGTCCGCGGTGTTGTAGTGGATGAGCCCGACGCGCACTGCGTCCTGCGGATACGGGAGCTTCTCCCGCAACCCGAGCGAGTACCAGTTGTCGTGCGCCCACACGCCGAAGCCGCGCTCGGCCATCTTCGCGGCGACCTCGGCGGCGGGGACGCCGTCGACGTTCAGCAGGAACGTCGCGATGCGGCCCTCCATCGACTGCAGCCCGTAGACGGTGACCGAGTCGGGGAGCCCGTCGAGGAAGCGCTGCCCGAGCTCGTGCTCGTATGCGGCGAGCGCGGGCATGCCGCCGAGCGACTCGAGGTACGCGATCGTCGCAGAAAAGCCGGCGAGCAGCTCATACGGCGCGGTGCCCGGCTCGAACTTCCGTCCGACGGGATCCGACGCGGCCGGCCTTGCCTTGTACGGACGCCACGACTCGAGCAGCTCGTGCCGGCCGTACGCGAGCCCAAGATGCGGGCCGCAGAACTTGTACGCAGAACAGAGGAAGAGGTCGCAGCCGAGCGCCTGGACGTCCACCGGCTCGTGTGCCGCGTACTGCACGGCATCGACCCAGCACAGGGCTCCGACCGAGTGCGCGAGCTCCGACACGCGCGCAACGTCGATGATCGTCCCGACGGCGTTCGACGACGCAACACACGCGACGACGCGGACTCGGTCGTCGAGCTTGCGCTCCAGGTCGTCGTAGTCGAGCCGCAGATCTTCGGTGATGTCGACCCAATCGACCTCGAAGCCGCGGTCGGCCGCGAGCTCGACCCACGGCGACACGCCGCCGTCGTGATCGAGACGCGAGACGAGAATGCGGTCGCCCTCGCGCCAGTCGCGCGCCGCGGTCCGCGAGAGCGCGAAGTCGAGCACCGTCATGTTCTGGCCGAAGATCACGTCGTCGGCGGAGCAGTTCAGGAAGCGGGCGCCGTCGTCGCGGGCGGTCGCGAGGATCCCTTCGACCCGGTGGCTCGTCTCGTAGAGCGCGCCGATGTTCGCAGAGGCATCACGCAGCGTGCGCGCGATCGCGTCGCCGACCTCGTCGGGAACCTGCGAGCCGCCGGGCGCGTCGAGGAAGACGAAGTCGCCCTGCAGCGACGAGAACCGGCGTCGTGCGGCTTGTACGTCAAGTAGCGTCGTCGACATGGAGCGAGCCTACCTGGGGCAGACGGGCATCCGCGTGTCGCGCATCATCCTCGGCTGCGGCAACTTCGGGGGCATCGGCTCGGCGCCCGCGTTCTTCGGACAAGGAGAGACGCACGAGGAGGCGTTCGCGCTCATGGACGCCGCCTGGGAGCTCGGCATCCGGACGTTCGACACCGCGGACGCCTACGGCGGCGGCCGAAGCGAGGCGTGGATCGGCGACTGGCTGCGCACGAAGAACGGCGACGTTCGCGACGAGCTCGTCCTCTCGACGAAGACGTTCAACCCGATGGAGGAGGGAGCCGACCATGGGCTCGCGCCGGAGCGGGTGAAGCGCCAGATCGAGTCGAGTCTCGGTCGGCTCGGCGTCGAGCGCGTCGACATGTTCGTCACGCACGCGTGGGACCCGGACGTGCCGATCGCCGAGACGGCCGGTGCGCTCGACGAGCTCGTAGCCGCCGGCAAGATCGGGGCGTACGGGATCTCGAACGTCGACGTCGGGCAGCTCCGCGAGGCGCTCGACGCCGGTTCCTTCGGCTGGGTCCAGAACGAGTATTCGCTGCTCGAGCGGGACGCCGAGCGGGAGGTCCTGCCGCTCTGCGCGGAGCGCGGCCTCGGTTTCACGCCGTTCAGCCCTCTGGCAGGCGGTTGGCTGACGGGCAAGTACCGGCGCGGCGAGCCGCTGCCGGCAGGGTCGCGGATGACGATGCGCCCGGAGCCGTATGAGCACCTGCGCACGGACGCCGTCTTCGACGAGCTCGAGGCGCTCGAACGCACTGCGGCCGAACGTGGTGTTGCAATCGCCACATTGGCTGTCGAGTTTCTCTTCCGTGATCCGCGGATAACAGCCGTGATAAGCGGACCGCGGCGGCCGGCGCACCTGACACCGATTGTTGACGCGCTAACAAATTCCTAAGGCGTTCGTCGGATTGAAACAGCCGTTTCTTGTGTAAAAGGAACGGAAGCCGCTTCTTGGGATCTCGTACCGAAACATGGAGCTGGGAGGGACACGCAATGCGCAAGCGCACGCTTGCTCGGGCGCTCGTCCTCGGCGCGGTGCTCACCGTCGTGTTGGTGACGGCGGGCTGCGGCGGGGGCGGGAGCAGCAGTAGCAGTGGTAGCACCGGCTCGGCCGGCAGCCAGCTTGGCGGGACGCTCACGATGGCGTTCGGCAGCGAGCCACCGTCGCTAGACCCTGGTCTTGCCACTGACACGTCGTCGGCGTTCGTCGTGCTCAACACGAACACCCCGATCGTCACGCTCGGCCCCGCGCCGGATCTGAAGCCGGTGCCCGCTCTCGCGAAGAGCTGGACCGTCAACGGCCCGAACGTCACGCTCAACCTGCGCAACGACGTCAAGTGGACGAACGGTCGCACGGTGACGGCGAACGATGTCGTCTACTCGTGGCTGCGCACGATCTCGCCGCAGCTGGGCGCCGACTACGCGTACCAGTTCTACGGGATCAAGGGCGCGCAGGAGTACAACAGCTGCAAGCCGAGTGCGTCGAACCAGCAGTGCAACACGCTGAAGAACAAGGTCGCCATCACGGCCCCGAATGCGACGACGGTCAAGATTACGCTGACTTCGCCGCAGCCGTGGTTCATGCAGCAGCTCTCGCACACGTCCTTCATCCCCGTGAACAAGGAGGCCGTGACGAAGTGGGGGAACAAGTGGACCCAGCCGGGCCACGACGTCAGCGACGGCCCGTTCACGATGACGTCGTGGAAGCACGACGCGTCGCTGACGATGACGAAGAACGCGACCTACTGGAACGCAAAGGCCGTGAAGCTCAACAAGGTCGTGCTGAAGATCATCACCGACGGCTCGACCGCCGAGCAGGCCTTCAACACGGGTGAGGTCGACGTCAACGAGACGGGCTGGCCGCCGTCGGACACGCCGCGCATCAAGGCAACGCCGGCATACCAGCAATTCCCGTCGCTCGGCGTCTACTACTACGGCTTCAACGTCAAGAACATCACGGACGTGAACCAGCGCCGTGCGATGGCGCTTGCGATCGACCGCACCGCGATCGTCCAGCACATCACCCAGGAAGGTCAGATTCCGGCGCTGCAGCTGACTCCGGCTGGGATGCCTGGCGCGTCGACGATCAACTCGGACAAGTTTTTGAAGCCGACCGCCGATATGACGCTTGCCAAGACGTACATGGGCAAGGTCGGAAAGCCGGTAAAGAACATCACGCTCGTCTTCAACAATGCGCCGGGTCACAAAGAGATCGCGACGGCGATCCAGGCGAACTGGAAGGAGCTCGGCCTCAACGTCACGCTGAAGCAGCAGGACTGGCCGCAGTTCCTGAAGTTCCTCGGCCCGCCGCCGGATCCATCGGTCGACGTCTACCGGAACGGCTGGATCGCCGACTTCCCGGACGACATCAACTTCCTGAGCATCTTCCAGTGCGGCTCGGGGAACAACAACACCAACTGGTGCAGCAAGCCGTACGACAACGTGCTGAAGCAGGCTACGGCGGAGCCGAACCAGCAGAAGCGGTATCAGCTCTATCAGAAGGCGGAAGCGATGCTGACCGGCAAGAACGGTGATATGCCGATCGCGCCGATCTACTGGTACACGTTCGTCTACCAGGTGGCGCAGAGCGTCCACGGCTGGAACACGAACCCGATGGACTCGATCGACCTGACGAAGGTCAGCGTCTCGTAGGCGTTCAAAGCGTGAGGGGCGGGTATGTCCCGCCCCTCCGCCTGCTACTGAAAGGCTCCCCGGATGCTGAAGTTCGTCGTACGGCGCGTTCTCTGGACGATTCCCATCATCTTGCTCGTCATCTTCATGACGTTCTGGATGATGCGGGCGATCAAGGGAAGTCCATTCCGCAGAAGCGACAAGGCGGTGCCGCCGGCTGTCCTTGCGAACCTCAATCGCAACTTCGGTCTCGACAAGCCGTGGTACGTGCAGTACGTCCGCTACGTCAAGGACGTCTCGACGCTCAATCTCGGGCCGTCGCTCGTGCTGCGCGACCAGGGCGTCAACGACATCGTGAGGGAGCACTTCCCGGTATCGGCGGAGCTCGGCGGGCTCGCAATGCTGTTTGCGGCGGTCATCGGCATCCCATTAGGCATCCTCTCGGCCTTACGCGTGAACACGTGGATCGACTACGTCGGTCAGTTCATCTCGAACCTCGGCTTCGCCATACCGTCGTTCTTCACGGCGACGCTCTTCATCTACTTCTTCGGCGCGCAGTGGCGAATCTTCCCGACGAACGGCTGGGACACGCCGTCGTCCAAAGTGCTGCCGGTGATCGCGCTCGGCCTCTTCCCGCTCACGTACTTCGCGCGGCTCGTACGTGGCCAGATGCTCGAGACGCTGCAGCAGGACTACGTTCGCACGGCGAAGGCGAAAGGGCTCCGCTGGCGTCGCGTGGTGACCGTGCACGTGCTGCGCAACTCGCTCATTCCCGCGATCACGGCCGCAGGTCCGATCCTCGGCGGCCTCATAACCGGCTCATTCATCATCGAGAACATCTTCGCGATCCCAGGCATCGGCCGGTACTACGTGACGTCGGTCGAAGGCCGCGACTACTCGACCGTGATGGGGATCACCGTGCTGCTCGCGGTCCTGATCATCATCGCGAACATGTTCGTGGACATCGCGTACGGCATCCTCGACCCGCGCACGCGTGATGCGCGATCCTAATGGCCGTTAACCCGGAAGAAGTCGACGTCCGGACGGACGTCATCCGTCACGAGATCGCGGCGTCCGATTGGGAAGCGGGCGGAGCGATTCGCCAGGCGAGCCTCTGGCGCGACGCCTGGCGCCGCTTCACGCACAACAAGGCCGCGGTCGTCTCAATGGTCTTCTTCCTCGTCATGCTCCTCTACGTGATCATCGTCCCGTTCGCGAGCCCGTATGACCCGAACGCCGTCAACTTCAACATCGCGTACCTCAGCCCGAGCCTCCATCACCCGTTCGGAACCGACGAGTTCGGCCGTGACCTCTTCGTCCGAACGGCGCTCGGCGGACGCATCTCGATCGGCATCGGCTTCGCGGCCACGTTCGCGATCCTGATCATCGGCGTCCTGTACGGGTCGATCTCGGGCTTCGTCGGCGGCTGGCTCGATAACGGGCTGATGCGCTTCCTCGATGCGCTCTACGGCCTCCCGTATCTGCCGTTCGCAATCATCACGCTCGCGATCTTCGGCACTGTCAACTTCTGGACGATGGTGGTTGCCCTGACGATTGCGTCCTGGTTCACGACGGCTCGGGTGATGCGCGGGCAGATCATCACGCTGAAAGAGAACGACTACGTGCGGGCTGCGCACGCGATCGGCGCCCGCTGGCACCGTGTGCTCTTCCGGCACCTCTTGCCGAACACGCTCGGCATCGCCATCGTGTTCATTTTCCTCGAACTGCCGAACGTCGTGCTCGGGGAGGCGTTCCTCTCGTTCCTCGGCCTGGGCATCAATCCACCGAACGCGTCGTGGGGCTCGCTCGCGGAGGACGGCAACGAGCAGTACCTCTCGCATCCGCTGTTGATCGTGATCCCGAGCGTCGCGATCGCGTGGCTCATCCTGACGGCGTTCTTCGTCGCGGACGGCCTGCGCGACGCCCTTGATCCCCGTTCCGAGGCGGCCGCCTGATGGCGCTGCTCGAGGTCGAGGACCTCCGGACGTACTTCAAGACGCGCTCCGGCGATGTCCACGCCGTCGACGGCGTGAGCTTCTCTGTCGACCGCGGCAGGACGCTCGGGATCGTCGGCGAGTCGGGCTGCGGCAAGTCGGTGACCGCGCTCTCGATCATGGGCCTCCTCGTCCCGGCTGCGCGGATCGAGACCGGCACGATCCGCTTCGACGGTCGCGACCTGAACCGCCTCTCGGAGCACGAGCTCGAAGATGTGCGCGGCCGGCAGATTGCGATGATCTTCCAGGACCCGATGACGTCGCTGAACCCGACGCTGACGATCGGCATGCAGCTCACCGAGACGATGCAGCGTCATCTCGACCTCGACCGCGGGGAGGCGCGGAAGCGCGCGGCGCAGCTGCTCGAAGAGGTGCACATCCCGAACGCACGACAGCGGCTCGACGACTACCCACACCGGTACTCCGGTGGTATGCGCCAGCGCGTGATGATCGCGATCGCTCTGTCGTGCAATCCGAAGCTTCTGATCGCGGACGAGCCGACGACGGCGCTCGACGTGACGGTGCAGGCCGGCATCCTCGACCTGCTCGAGGAGCTCCGCGACGAGCACGAGATGTCGATGATCATCATCACGCACGACATGGGCGTCGTCGCGGAGGCGGCGGACGACATCGCCGTCATGTACGCCGGGCAGATCGTCGAGCAGGCATCCGCAGAAGCGCTCTTCGACCAGCCCGAACATCCGTACACCGAGGCCCTTCTCGGTGCGCTCCCGCAGCTCGAGGGCGAGAACGTGCGCGAGGGCCGGCTGACTGCGATCCCCGGCCGGCCGCCTGACCTCCTGAACCCGCCCGAAGCATGCCGCTTTGCACCTCGGTGCCCCTATGCCGGCGGCGATTCGTGCACGCAGGAAGCGCCGCAGCTGCGTGAGATCCGTCCGGGTCATCTCGTGCGGAGCGCGCATCCGGCGAGCGAGCGAGCCGGCATGCCCGTGGGAGCATCCGCGTGAGCACGAGCGGCGAGGCACTGCTCGAGATCACCGACCTCGAGAAGCTGTTCCCGATCAAACGCGGCTTCCTCATCGAGCGGACGGTCGACTATGTCCGCGCGGTCGACGGCGTTTCGTTCCAGATCGGCGAGGGCGAGACGCTTGGGCTTGTCGGCGAGTCCGGCTCCGGGAAGTCGACGACGGGCTATTGCGTGCTGCAGCTGCTGAAGCCGACGAAGGGCTCAGTGAAGTTCATGGGCAAGGAGCTGACGACGTTGCCCCGCAACGAGCTGCGGGAGATGCGCAAGGAGATGCAGATCGTCTTCCAGGATCCGTACTCCTCGCTCAACCCGCGGATGACGGTCGGGAACATCGTCGCCGAGCCGATGCAGGTTCACGACCAGGGGACCCGCCGGCAGCGCGAGGCGCGCGTCCGCGACCTGCTCGAGACCGTCGGCTTCAATCCGGACTTCACGAACCGCTACCCGCACGAGTTCTCGGGTGGGCAGCGGCAGCGCATCGGCATCGCGCGGGCGCTCGCGCTCAACCCACGGCTGATCGTCTGCGACGAGCCGGTGTCGGCGCTCGACGTCTCGATCCAGGCGCAGATCCTCAATCTGCTCAAGGATCTGCAACGCGACCTCGGCCTCGCCTATCTCTTCGTTGCCCACGACCTTGCAGTCGTCCGGACGATGAGCGACCGTATCGCGGTCATGAACAAGGGCAAGATCGTCGAGACGGGCGACGCAGAGGAGGTCTACAAGCACCCGCGGGACGAGTACACGCGTGCGCTGTTGGCGGCAGTGCCGGTTCCGGATCCCCGCCGCATGCGCGAGCGCAAGCGCGAGCGGCGCAAGCTCGCGCACGCGGTCTCGCTCTAATGCTCGTCGCCGCACCGGTCTGGCACTCCGCCGCCTCAATGCCCGACCGGCGCAGTTACTTCGCCGCCGGGCGGATCGGCAATGACGTCTACGTCGCGGGTGGGATGGTCGGCGCGTCGGGCCAGTACGTGCTGCGACTCGACCGGTTCGATCCGCGCACACAGGACTGGACGCGCGGCCCCGATCTGCCCGGGCAGGCGCGCGCGGCCGCAGGCGCCGCGCTCGACGGCCGGCTCTACGTCATCGGCGGGCAGACGAGCAACGGAACGTCGCGCACCGTCTACGTCTACGACGCGCGGTCGCGCAGGTGGACGCAGCGCGCGCCGCTGCCGTCGCCGCGGTACAACGCGGCGGCGGCGGCGCTCGGCGGCGTTGTCTACGTCGTCGGCGGAGTGCGCAACTTCGACCCGCTCCGGTCGGCGTGGGCGTACAACCCGCGCACGAACCGCTGGGGGACGATCGCGCCGCTGCCGCGTGCATTACACACGCTCGCGCTCGTTCCATTCGGCGGGAAGCTCTGGGCGATCGGCGGCTACGACACGGCCGGAGATGCGGTTCGCTCCGTCTTCGTCTACTCCCCGCGCGCCGGCCGCTGGCGACCAGGACCGTCCCTTGCTGTTCCCGTTGCGATGCTCGGCGCCGTCGCCATCGGTGGGCGGATCTACGCCGTCTCGGAAAACGTCTTCGAGTCCTTCACGCCCGGCGTCGGCTGGGTGCTCGGGCAACCGCTCTCGGTGCCGCGGCATGCGCTCGGCCTCTTCGCGGTCGACGGACGGCTGTGGGCGATCGGTGGCTGCGTCGTCCCCGAGCTCGCCGACAGCCGCGTCGTCGAGTCGCTTGCCGTCAGATAGTCGCAGCGTCGATAAGCGCCGTGCGAAAAGCGGACTAAGCGCGAGCGCGCAGCGCGCTTAGGCTCCGAGCACCGGCGAGTCGACCCCTTTCCACTCGCCGGCGAACGACCCTCTGACATGGGTTAGTCCAATGGGCGGGGCCGCTGCCCCGGCTCCGCCCCTCTTGACCGACCAGGCGTGAGTCTCATTGACTCCCGGAGGACGAGGTGATATGCCGCGCGTACCTGAAGTTAGGAGGCGCGTATTGCGCGGATCGGATCTGCCGGCCTTCGCCAGGCCTCGGTAGACCGGCGTAACCTGCGCAGCGCTGCGGCCGCTCCTCGCCGATCAGAACGGAGGAGGCGGTTTCGATGCAAGACCCGCAGAGCAGGAGCGGCGCCGGTGAACGCGACGACGGCGGCGAGCGAATCCCGTACCGGCGGCGCGTCGTGCTCAAGGTGCACGGCGACATCGGAGCACCACCGGCTGGAGCAGAGAAAGCGGTCGGCCCGGAAATCGCCGCCGTCCTGGCGCGCATCCAGGAACGCTACCCCGGCGCAAGGGTCGAGCCGCTCTTCTTGAGCGTAAGCCCGGAAGAGCTCCCGAAGCTCGTAGAGACCGCTGTCGAACGCGACCCCACCTACGAGCCGCCGAACCTGAACACGTACGCAGCCCTCGAGCTGCCGCCCGACGCTCACGCCGATGCGGTCGCGAAAGAGATCGCGACCTGGGACGCGGTCGAACTGGCGTATGTCGAGGGCGGACCCGTCCCACCGCCGGTGAACGCCGTTGACGATCCGCGACAGGTCAACCAGGGCTACGAGGACGCTGCGCCGTCCGGCATCAACGCCGAGTACGCCTGGACGTTCACCGGCGGCGACGGTCAATCCGTCGGATTCGTCGACATGGAACAGGGGTGGACTCTCAACCACGAAGACCTTGTCGGTGCAGCGATCTCGTTGATTTCGGGCGACAACCACAACTACTGGGGCCACGGCACAGGCGTACTCGGGGAGGTGGTCGCCGTCGACAATACGAAGGGCGACGTTGGAATCGCTCCGAGCGCCACAGCCCGTGTCATCTCACAGTGGCGAACGGCCGGGACGTTCAACAACGCGGACACGATCGTCGCGGCTGCGGCTGCCATGGCATTCGGCGACGTCCTGCTGCTTGAAGCCCAGACGAACTACGGCGGGTACAGCCTCGTTCCGATCGAGGTCGAGCCGGCGGTCTTTGACGCGATTCGGCTGGCAACGGCTCTTGGGATCGTGGTAGTCGAGGCTGCGGGAAACGGAGGAAACGACCTCGACACCTACATGGACGGTGGGCAAAAGGTTCTGAACCGTACGGATTCATCGTTCAAGGACTCAGGCGCGATCATGGTCGGCGCCGCAAGCTCAACCGCCCCACACTCGAGGCTCGGTTTCTCGAATTTCGGGAGCCGGATCGATTGCTACGGGTGGGGCGAGAACGTGGACACGACCGGCAACGGGACGCTGCTCGACACGAGTACGACGACGTACACGACAGCGTTCAACGGCACGTCGAGCGCGTCGCCGATCATCGCCGGCGCAGCACTCGCGGTGCAGGGAATCGCGTCGAAGAGCCCGAGCATCGGTTTCCGGTTCAGCCCGCGGCAGCTGCGCGAGATACTCGCCGACTCGACAACCGGAACGGCGTCGAGCGCCCCGGCGACCGATCTGATCGGCGTCATGCCGAACCTGAAGCAGATCATTGACAGCGTCCTCAACGTCGCTCAGGACATCTACATTCGTGATTTCGTCGGCGACGTCGGCGATCCGCACACAGGCGCTGTCTCCGCCAGCCCCGACATCATCCTGCGGCAGAGTGCGGTCCCGAATCCCCAGGCCGCGTTCGGCCAGGGCAGCGGCACCGAGAACGACAACACGTTGGGCTATGAAGCGGAGGCGGGACAGGACAACTACATCTATGTCCGCGTCAGAAACCGCGGCGGCTCAACAGCGACAAACGTACAAGCGACGGTCTACTGGTCTGAAGTAGCGACACTCGTGACTCCCAATCTCTGGCATCTCGTCGGCTCGGTAACGATCCCAACTGTGCCAACGGGCGACGTCCTCACAGTTTCCGATGCTCTCACGTGGCAGTCGGCGTCGATTCCGGCGACCGGCCACTACTGCTTCGTCGGCCTGATCGGGACACCGGCCGATCCAGCTCCCGGTCCAGCGGACTTTCTGAACTGGAGCAACTTCGTCACGTTTATCCGAGCAAACAACAACGTCACCTGGCGGAACTTCAACGTTGTGAACAATGTGCCGCCGTCAGAGGGGAGTGGAGGGGTACCGCCGGGGTTCGTTGCCCTCCCGTTCCTTGCGCCCGGGCCGCCGGATCAAGCGCGCCGCATGGCGCTCGAGTTCGTCGGACGACTCCCGGAGGGTGCGAAGGTCGTCCTTGAGGCGCCTTTGTACCTGCTCGACGCGCTTCACCTGCAACCTCCATTCCGGAAGAGCGCGAAGAGCGGGATGGGTCAGATCCCGCTGAAAGCTCATGGCACGCACGCGCTCGGCGAAGCACTATTCCCGGCGGAGTCGAAGGCCAGACTCCGTTTCTTCGTCCATATCCCCGAGCGTCTACGCGAGCACCCCTACGAGATCGCCGTACGCCAGCTCTACCGCGGCGAGGAGGTCGGGCGTGTGACCTGGCTGCTCGCGCCGCCGCGGAAGGAGGTTGGCTGAAGAGCGGCCGGCGCTGAGCCGGCACGCTTTGACCATCTCATACGATCGTGAAAGGCCCCGTTCCGGGGCCTTTCACGTAACGGAGGCTTTCGGCGCCCTGCCCGAGCTGAGTTACTCGTCCTCGAGCCAGGGCAAGGCGCGAAAGGTAAGCAGCACTTTGCGCGCATCGGCAGGCCGCTCATCCGGATCTCGGCGTAGCTCGTCGACGCGCGCGAGCATCTCGAGGCCGAGCTGGAAGACCTCGTCGGCCGTCAGCCACACGTTGAACGAGCCCGTGAACGCGGCCTTGCGCCACTCCTGGTCGATCGTCGGTAGCGCACGCGTGAAGCGCGCGAGCGCCTCTTCGTCGCGACGGATGTGCACGAGTCGCGCCTCCGCCTCGAGAGCTCGTCCCTCCGTGTCGTCCGCGTCGGTTGGGAGGTAGACGACCGCCGGGATCCGGCGCCACCAGCGGTCGCGTGCGTTGCCGCGGCTCGTCTCCTCCTCGACGAGGCCCGCCCGCTCGAGGATCCGCAGGTGGTAGCTCGTCGCCCCGCTCGACTCCCCAAGCTCCGCGGCGAGCTTCGTGGCCGTGGACGGGGCGTCCCGCAGGACCTCGAGGAGGCGGAGCCGGAGGGGATGGGCCATCGCGCGCATCTGGTCGCGGGTGGCAGGGGTGACGGGCCGGTCGTCGGGCAAATGTAAAGGCAAATTGTATTTGCAAACAACTTTTGGAATGAGGCGTCTAAGGCCTCAAGGCGGAAGTATCTCTTGTCGAGGCACGAACCCCAGCAGGTGGTGATTCGCTTCCCGACCCGGTCGGCATGGCCCGGAGTTGAGCTGCGACACCTGATCGCGCTGCAGGCGGTTGTCGCAGCGGGCTCGTTCAACGCGGCCGCTGCCAGGCTCGGCTACACCCAATCGGCGGTCAGCGCCCAGATTCGGACGCTCGAGCGGCTCGTCGGGATGCGGCTCCTCGACCGGTCGCGCGGCGTCAAGGGCGTGCGGCTCACGAAGGAGGGGACGATTCTCCTCCAGTACGCGAGCGACATCGTCGCCCGGTTCGAGGCGGCGTCCGACCACCTGCTCTGCGGACGTGAAGAGGCGGTCGTGGAGATCCGGCTCGGCACGTTCCCGAGCGCTTCGCAGGCGATCCTGCCCGGCGCGCTACGGCGGTTTGCCGCCGCGCGGCCCGAGGTTGGAGTCGTCCTGGTCGAGCGCTTCGACGAGGAGCTTCTGCTCGACCTGCTCGAGAACGGTGAGATCGATCTCGCGTTCACTGTTCTGCCGACGCGCCGCGGCCCGTTCGCGACTGCCGTCCTCTGCCACGAGGAGCACGTCGCACTCGTCCCGCGCGGCGACGCGCTCGCCAAGCGCGACTCGGTCGGTCTCGAGGAGCTCGCCTCGCGTCCGCTCGTCGCCGACGCGAGCCGGCATGCTGCGCGGCATCTGCAGGCTGTGCGGGCGCGCGGCATCGACACGGTCCGCGAGCTGGAGGACTCGACGGCGGTCGCGGCCTTCGTCGCCGCAGGGCTCGGCGTCGGGCTTGCACCGGAGTTCGCGACCTCACCCCGCCCCGACGTCGAGTCGCTGCGCGTCACGAGCGACGTGCCGCCACGGACGCTCGCACTCGCCTGGCATCGCGAACGCGTGTCGAGCTTGGCCGCGCGACAGTTCGTCCGCATCGCGTCCGAGTCGGCGGAGGAGCTGCAGCCCGCGCCTCCGACGTTGCGTGTGAGCTGATCGGCACTAAGCAACGACGCTGGCTTGTTGGACTCGTTGTGTGCACCGGTGCGCTCGCCGTCGTGGCCACGGCCTCGGGCACGAAGCCGGGCGCGAGGTCATCGAGCAGGTGATGGCCTACTACTGGGTGACGCAGTCGGCGCTCTACCTGCAGAGCCTCGGCTTCGGGCGGTGGCTGCCGCCGGTGGACATGCAGGCGCCGCGTGTGCGCATCAACCAGTACGGCGCCGACAACTCATTCACGACGAACCATCCGGTGCTCGAGGTACGGCTCGGCAAGGACGACGCCGAGGACGGCGAGGTCATCCTCCACGAGCTCGGGGCACGCGATCCACTACTCGCAGGGTTTCGCATTCGCGAGTGTGAGCAGGCGGACGCGATCAGCGAGGGCTTCGGCGACTACTGGGCCGTGACGGTGGGCGACGTCGTTCGCCAGGCCGACAAGGTCACGACGCAGGAGCCGCTCGCATGTGTCGCCGACTGGGACTCGACGTCGTACACGACCGGCGTCCCGCACTGCCTCCGGCGCCTCGACGACAACCTGCACTATCCGGGCGATCTGAACGGTGAGGTCCATCACGACGGCCAAATCTGGTCGCAGGCGTTGCTCGACATCCGCAGCGCGCTCCACAACATCGAAGCGGACACGATCATCGTCGAGGGCTCGATGAACTTCCTCGGGACCACGATGCCTCAGCTCGCGCGCAGACGACGGCCGATGCGGCGAAGGCGCTCTACGGCAACGCGGCAGCAGGCGCCGTGTTCGCGGCCTTCCACGCCCGCGGGATCCTCTAGAGACGAGCGGCGGGCCCCAACTGCACGCCGCTACGCTCACGTCATGAGCGAAAAGCAAGACAAGACGGGCACCTGGCTCCGCGTCCCGTTCGACTGGCGACGGCCGACGGTTGCGCGCGTGCGCGAGTGTTGGTGGAACCCGGACGACCGGCGGCTGTTTACGCCGAAGACGTTCGGTTGGGGCTTCGACATCAACCTGTACGAAGCCGCGCGCCGGCTGCGCCTGCGCTGACGCCCAGGCTGCCTCGCGAGCACGCGCAGGCAGATGGCAACACGGACGACCACCGATCTTGCTGCGCCGAGCAACACGTTTAGGCGTGACCAGCTGCCGGCCAACTTCGACTCCATGCGACCCTGCTCCTCCGTGGCGGGTGAATGCGAGCACCACCGTCGCGATGAACGCGGCGATGCCGGCGACGAGTCCAAGAGACGTTCCGATGCCGGGTCGCCTCATATCTCCCTCGTTCTTTCCACGGCAGATACGGCAAGGCGCCACGCCGGTGCGCTGGGGATCGCACCGGCGTGACGCGCGTGGCACCGCACCGACCGTCGCCGAGTACGCTCGAGTGCAGCGCCGCCGGGAGGAGCGGAGGGCGCTGCCTCGGCGCGGGGAGCGGTGGGTGCCGTCCGGTTCAACGGCGGGCGCTCGGTTACCAGCCGCTTCCGGAGCCGTAGCTACCGGCCGAGCTCGAGTTGCAGCTGCTCGTGCCGTCAAGGAGTCGTTTCATCGAGGCCTCCGATGGTGCCGAGGGCGTGAACGAGTTGCGGGGCGACCATCGCAAGGAAGACCCCAAGGAAGACGGTCGTCATGACGTCGAACAGGAGCGTGAGCACGATCGCGAGTCGGTAGCCGGACTCCATGAACCCGAACAGCGGCGTGTACTCGCTGATCAGCAGGCTCACGAACGTTCCGACCGCGATTCCGATCGCACCCAATGCGGCGATGACAAGCGCCAAGTCGCCGGCGACTCGGCCGAGCCGCCGCACAGGTGCGATGAGGACGGTGCCGACGACGCCGGCGCCGATGAAGCTCAGCAGGAACAGCGTGCCGATCGTCGGTACGACGGAGAAGTACGCGTCGTAGTACTGCTGAGCGTGGACGGCGCCGACGAAGAAGATCGAGATCGCGCCGAGGTAGCGTGCGGTCTCGCCGACGATCTTGCGGTGGCTTCGGTGTCCCGTGTCGCTTGCGCGGACCGCCGCGTACGGCGTGTGCATGCCGCTAGCCATGTCGGTGGATCTCCTTGCCTGCCGCCGAGATGACCCACCACGGGCCGCCGAACTGGTTGACGGCCTGGCCGGTCGTCTGGCCCGGCTTGCGGTCGGTGACGAAGTAGTAGAGCGGGTGGCCGCCGTACGTGACTTCGAGCTTTCCGTCCTTGCGCTTGGTCGTGCCGAGAAGCGACGACCGGACGCCCGCCCCTGCGACGGGCTCGCCGGTCGTGAGCAACGGCGGCCAGAGGGCGGCACATGCGCCGTAGCAGGCGCTCGTCGTGCCCTTGTCCTTGACGAAGTCGTAGAGGGCGATCCCCTTGCTGTCGACAAGGATCGTCCCGAGCTTCGTCTTCGCCAGCTTTACTTGAGCGCCGCCGCCCGACTGGCCGGCGAGCGCAAGCCCAGCACCGACGGCTGCGACAACGACGGCGGCGCTGAGAGCGATGAGCAATTTGAATGGATGCATTGAGTTTCTCCTAGGTGTTGATCGGGACGCGCGCGAGCCGCGCGTCGAAGTGGTCGGACGCCGTCCGCGGCAGCTCGCTGAGCTCGCGCAGATGCGAGCTCGTCGCTTTGCTCAGGCGAGCGACAAGCTCGGCCGAGTCGGTTTCGCCGTCGACACGCCGCACCAGCTCGTCGCCGACGACTTGCGCGTAGCGATCTACGGCGTGCGCCCAGCCCGCGAATGACGTCGCGGCTGCAGCGCAGCCCGCGATCTGTATCCGCGCTGCGCAACGACCGAGTGCGATGAGCGCGTCTCTCGGCGAGTCTGTCGAGCTTGCGGGTTGCCGATGCGGCGTGCGTTGCGTTGAACGGGTCGAGGCCATTGGGCCCTGCCTTCCGGTCGAAGTACACGGAAGAGGCGAGCCTTGGCCTCGTGCGGCGTCGTCGTGAACGCCGCATCAACGACGGTAGCAAGAACGAACGGGTCTACGTGCTAGCTGCTCGCCGCGGGCTTGTGCTTCGGTGCAAGGAGGCTCTGCTGCTCGACGATTCGCGCAGCCACATCCGCAAGACGGAGGTTGCGTTCTCGCGCGGTCTGCTGCAGTCTCTTGAACGCGTCTTGTTCGGAAAGGTCGAGCGCCGACATCAACAGGCCTTTCGCGCGTTCCACGACCTTCCGGTCCTCGAGTGCCTGCTGCACGCGTTCGACGTCCGCCTCCAGTTGCTGGAACTCCGCGTGGCGCGCAGCAGCCAACCCGATCGCGGCGTGCAGCTCACGCGTCTCGATCGGCTTCGTGAGATAGGCGCTGACACCGCTCGCAATCGAGCGTTCGATGAGACCCTCGTCTTCGACGCCGGTGATGATGACGACCGGCCGACGAAGCCCTTCATCCGAGAGCTGCGCCGCGGCCTCGAGCCCGTCCATGTGCGGCATCTCGACGTCGAAGAGGTACAGATCGGGTGCGGTTGCCCGCGCGAGCTCGACCGCTTCCGCGCCGTCCTGCGCAGGCCCGACCGGTTCATGTCCGAGCGACCGGACCCGTTCGACGAGCGCGAGTGCGATCAGCGGATCGTCTTCCGCGACGAGCACTCTCATCCTGCTGTCACCATCGGGAACACGACCTCGGCACGCGTGCCGCCGCCGGGAAGCTCACCGAGCTCGAACTGTCCGTCGAGGCCCTGCTCGACCATGCGCCGGACGAGCTCGAGGCCGAAGCCGCCCGGTCGATCAGTGCCGCAACCGCCGTCGTCCACCTGGAGTCGTGTGTGCGGCCCGAACTCGAGGCGTACGGTGATCGGCGGTGCGCCATGGCGAAATGCGTTCGTCACTAGCTCGTTCGCGACGATGCCGAGCTTCTGCGCCGTCGCCGCGTCGAATCGCACGGGGTCGGCATCGACCGTGACTGCGACCGGCGCGCCCGCCGTGATGCTCCGCAGGAGCGCACCGCCGTCCACCCGATCCTCGGTCTCCGTGAGCAGCCGGTGGACCGTCGCGATCGACCGGATTCGAGCTGCCGTCTGGTCGAACGGCGCGCCGTCCGCGCCGTCCGGCCGGGCGAGGAGCAGCAAGTCCGCGGCGGTCTGCAGGTCGTTCTTGATCCGGTGATTCGCTTCGAGCGCGAGTGTTCGCTCAAGCGCGGCCCGCTCGGCCGCACCTCTGTGCGCCTCCGACTCGCGGCGGATCGCGCGCGTGAGAATCAGCGCGACGACCACGGCTGCAGCGACCAGCCCGAGACGCATCGCGGTTGCTCCGGCCGACAGCGGAAGAAGGGCGGCGGCAACCGCGCACGTGGCGACGCTGACCGACAGCCAGAACCCGCGACGCCAGCCCACCTGGACGACGGCGATGAACGGGACGGCGAGAAACAGCAACAGCGCAAAGTTGGAGCCTCCGCCGGCGACGAGAGTCACGACGAAAGCGATCAGGCCGCCGCACCAGACGTCGAGCAACAAGCGCCCTCGCCTGCTGCCCAACCAGTCGCGCCATGGGATGACCATCGCGGCGGTGTTCCCGGCCGCGGCCGCGAGCGTGGCGCCGATCAGGAGCGAGCGGTGCCGAATGCCGACATCGAGTGCGAGCCCGCCGAGAACGACGGTGATCGACGCCCAGCCGAGCCAGTAGCCGACCTGCACCGCGGCAAAGCGGAAGCCCAGCTCGATGGAGCCCTCCGTCTGCGCCGGCTCCGATAAACGCGGCGTCCCTTCAGCCCGCCGTTGCGGCAGGGCGGTGATCCGTTGTGGCGTGGAGAGGCTCGACACGAAGCTCGACTGTTGATCAAACGACGTCGGGGACTCGCATAGTCCCGGCGCAAGCCGTCGACCGTCGTACGTCGCCTTCGGTTGAACGGTTTCGGGAACGACACATCGCGTAGCCCGTAGGGGTCCTGCTAGCGTCGGTCGTACGGCGTTCACGACGACGCCGCACGAGGCCACGGTCGCCTCTCCCCGCGAAGCCACTCGGCTTGCGCGACTCAGAGGGAGACGACGATCAGGCGTTCGACATCTCTCCGGACTCGACGCGGGTGACCGACCTGCGAGGGCGGTGTGCGCTCTCGTCACGCAATCGAACAGGAGAGCAGTCATGAGCATGTACAAGCTTCACATCGCCTGGGCTGTGACCGCAGCCGAGCGGCGCTGCCTCCATTGGGAGCTCCTCGCCTGTGAGGAGGTGTACGGCGCACTCCTCACGCCACGGGATGACGTGCTGGCTGTGCTCTTCGCCGGCGGGCCGCGCGAGTTCCACGACTGGGCGAGCGCCCTCGCGCCCAGCGATTCACCGCACCTCTCAACAAACCAAAAAGGAGCGTCTCAATGAAGCGGTTCTCTCCTCGGCTGTTCGCAGTTGGGTTCTTACTTGGAGCGTTTGGAACGGCCGCAGTCCTCGCGGCGAGCGCGTACGCACGCACTCCACATAAGAGCGTGGCCCCGGTACGGGTGCCAAAGCGCGTCGTGCGCGCGGTCGAATCAGGACGGCCGGTCATCGACTGGAACCAGGTTCTGCTTTCGATCGTGAACACGCCGGGCGCGCAACCGGCGAACATCCAGCCGACGCGGAACTTCGCGATCGTGCACGCCGCGATCTACGACGCAGTGAATGCGATCGACCGCAAGCATGAGCCGTACCTCATCGACATCCGTGCTCCGCGCAGTGCGTCGGAGACAGCGGCCGCCGACGCGGCTGCCCATACCGCACTCGTCGGGCTCTACCCCGCTCAGCAGGGCATGCTCGACGCCGACTACACGGCGGAGCTCGCGAAGGTCGCGGACGGGCCGGCCAAGGACAAGGGCGTCACCATCGGCGAGCAGGTGGCAGCCGATCTCCTCGCGATCCGCGCGGGCGACGGCTCGAACATCTCTCCGCCGCCGCTCGTCCCCGGCAATGCCCCAGGCGACTTCCGGCCGACGCCACCCAGCTTCCCGGCTGCGGTGTTCACAACTTGGGGCCGGGTGACACCGTTCGTCCTCGACAGCCCCGGTCAGTTCCGGCCCCCCGCATCGGAGCCGCTGACGAGCGACGCGTACACGGACGCGCTCAACGAGGTTCAGCTCGTCGGCTCCGCGACGAGCACTACGCGCACGGCCGAGCAGACAGAGATCGGCAAGTTCTGGAACCCGCCGATCCAGAACTTCTGGAACCAGATCGCGCAGACCGTCGCGCTCGCACACAACACCGACCTGCCAACGACCGCCCGCCTCTTCGCCGCTCTCAACCTCGGCTTCGCCGACTCGGCGATCGCCTTCTATGACGCGAAGTACACGTATGAGCTGTGGCGCCCCGTGACGGCGATCCGGCTTGCCGACACGGACGGCAACCCGGACACGGTCGCCGACCCGAACTGGCTTCCTCTCGCGGGCAGCACGCCGGCCGATCCCTCCTACCCCGGCGCGCACAGCACGATCAGCGCGGCCGGCGCCGACGTACTTGCCAGCTTCTTCGGCGACCACCAGTCGTTTGCGGTCACCTCGCCGGCATTGCCCGGCGTGACGCGGTCATTCGTCAGCTTCAGCGCCGCTGCAGAAGAGGCGGGAGTCAGTCGCATCTACGCGGGCGTGCATACGCGTCTCGACCACATCGCCGGGGTAACGCTCGGACACGACGTCGCCAACTTCGTCCTCCACAACGCGCTGTTACCGGCTCACGACTCGTCCGCCAGGTAACCCGCCGTGCTACACGCCGGCCAGCACTCGCTCGAGCGGGCGCGGCACCCGCTCGAGCGGCAGCGCCTCGACGAGCAGCCGCGCGTAGCGGATCTTGCGGCTGTCGGCGCTGCCCATGAAGCGGCGGAGCTGGCGCTCCGCTGACTGGCCGCGCCAAAACGGCTGCTTCTGAAACGTGCGGAACGGGTTCAGGTCTCCGTTCGCCCCGAGCACCGCTTCGACTCCGGATGCTCCGAGCGCACGGATGAGCTCGTCTTCGAGGTCCGCGTCGCACACGTAGAAACCAAGCCGCTCCATGTCGGCGCGCGAAAGGTGCTCCCCGAAGCCAGCGCGTTCGAGAGCTTGTTGAAAGTCCCGCTCCTCGGCCGCGTCGCAGAGGCCCGCGAGGCGGAGACCTAGACCGTGCGGCCCGTAGTGCTCGACGAACCGGCCGATCGCCTGTGCGCCACCGATCGGCACGACCGCGACGCCCTCGGCCTCGAGGTCTCGGCCGCGCCGCACAGCCAGCGCCTCGACAGCCGCCTGGTCACTGACGCCTTCCACAAGGACGACTGAAAGATGAGGCAATCACCCTATGGTCGCAGGTCGTCCTTGGACGTAGATTCGGTCACATGAGAATCGGAAGCGGGCTCTTCGCCTTCATGTACGACCGAATGAGCGCCAAAACGGAGGACGCCGGCCTCCGGGAGGTGCGCCGCCGGCTGCTCGCCGATGCGAAGGGGCGGGTGCTCGAGATCGGCGGCGGGACGGGCGCGAACCTCCAGCTCTACGGCCCCGAGGTCGAATCGCTGACCGTCACCGAGCCGGAGCAGCCGATGCTGCGCCGGCTCGACCGAAAGGCTCGCGAGCAGGCGCCGCTCACAAGAGTCCTCCGCGCCCGCGCGGAGGAGCTGCCCTTCGCAGACGACTCCTTCGACACCGTCGTGTCGACGCTCGTCCTCTGCGGCGTTGACGACCAGGAGCAGTCGCTTCGCGAAGTGCGCCGCGTGCTCCGGCCGGGCGGCCAGTTCATGTTCATCGAGCACGTCCGCTCACAGGAGCCGAAGGTCGCGCGCATGCAGGACCGGATGAACGGCGTGAACCGGTTCGTCGTGCGTTGCGACTGCAATCGTGCAACACTCGAGACGATCGAGGCTGAAGGCTTCGAGGTCACGAAGCTCGAGCGGACCGAGTTGCCCAAGTCGCCTCCGTTCGCCCGTCCACTGATCGTCGGCGTGGCGACGGGCACGTAAATCGAGACGGGAGGCAAGGAGATGGCACTAGCACGTGTGGTCACGTTTGAAGGCGTCGATTCGGCGCGGATGAAGGAGCTCGTCGACGGGATGGAAAGCGGGGAGCCGCCGGAGGGCATGCCGAAGGCGGAGTTCATCCTCCTCCACGATCCGGACGCCGAGAAGTCGGTCGCAATCGTGATCTTCGACTCGGAGGACGACTATCGTCGCGGCGACGAGATCCTCGACGCGATGCCGAGCGACAACACGCCTGGGCAGCGCGCGTCGGTGACGAAGTACGACGTTGCCACCCGCATGACGAGCTAGCGCGTATTGGCCGCCCGGGCCTGCCGTGCAGCAGGCCCGGGCGAGCGTTCTGCTTACGGCAGGAAGTACATCGGGTTCGGGATCTTGAACGTCTGATCCGCGAAGCCGCCGTTCAGGTCACTGAACTGGTCGCCGAAGTTGGCGACGATGTCGTAGCCCAGCGACTCGATGTGCTGCCGCGTGAGCGACTTGTACTGCGTCGTCGTGCAGGTCGGCGTGCAGCTCGCGAGCCACGGCGCCGAGACGTTCTTCAGGAAGAGGTGATCCGTGTCCTCGGTGCCGTAGCCGGCGTTCTGGAGGTTCGTCACCGTGCCGGAGCGTTGCGCCTCGGGACGACCGGTGAGGAAGAACACCGTGTAGCCGTCGTCGCGGGCGTGCGAGACGAGCGCCGGCATGCCGGGAGTCGCCGGGAACACCGCGTTGTTCACGAACGCGGCGTTCGTCGTCGGGTTGAACACGAAGTTGCTGTAGATCTCGTAGCTGTACGTGTTCAGCGTCGTGTCGTCGATGTCGAACAACACGGCAGGCGTGCCGCTGAACTTCTTGTCGTGCTTCGCGGCCTTGTCGAGGGTCTTCGCAGCGTCGGCCTCGATGCCCGCCATCTCGTTGGCGTAGGCGCCCGACGGCGAGAACGTGTGCAGCTGGACGGTTCCGTTCACCGGATCCAGCGTCTGCGTCAGCGTGTCCCCGTAGTACGCCTTGATCGCCGTCTTGACCTGATCGACATTCTGGATCTGGTCTGCGCTCGTCGGCTGTGCCGGCGGCGCGGGGACGGACGTCCCGTTCGCGATCGCGCCCGGAACGAGCAGGATGAGCACGACGACTGCGGCCGCAGCCGCTGTGACCGCTTGCGGGATAACGCGGGTGAAGCGTGATGACACTTGCCAACCCTCCCCTTGAGTGAATGCGACGGCGGGTACCGTGCCAAAGCCCAAGGCTGGTTGCAAACTGGTAACGATCAGGGCGAGGCGCTGTCTAGCTCGTCCGCCAGTCGCATGAGCGCACGGCGGGTGCGCGTCTTCACGGTTCCGAGCGGGATCCCGAGCTTCTCGGCGATCTCGGACTGCGAGAGCTCCTTCCAGTACGCGAGCTCGATCACGGCACGCTGGTCCGGCGGGAGGATGGCGAGGGCGCCGTGCACACGGGCACGCTCCATCGCGGCCTCGGCATGCTCGCTCGGCCCGGGCTCATCGGCGATCGAGTCGGGCGGCTCGATCGGCGTCGGAACGCGCGCCCGCATCTGGTTGAAGACCGCGTTACGGGCGACGGCGAAGAGCCAGGGCGCCCCCGGCCCGCGCTCGGGCTTGTACGTCGAGGCGGAGCGCCAGATCGCTGCGAATGTCTCCTGGGTCGCGTCCTCCGCGCGTGTCCGGTCGCGGAGCTGGCGCAGCGCGCGGCGGAAGACTGAGTCGGCGAAACGGCGGTAGAGCTGGTCGAATGCCACGCTGTCGCCCCGGCCGGTTCGGCGGAGCAGGTCTTCGTCGGAGAGGAGCATGGCCGGATCGTCGCGGCCCGCGGGTGCCCACCGCACCGTGGAGACCCCCCGGACTTTTCGCCGACCCTGTTGCGTTACTGCCGGTAAGCGACGCGGACGATCAATGGCCGGCCTCACACATGACGTGCCCCAGGCTCTCGCAAGCGCGAGGCGCGAGCCGCTCCGGCCCCTGCTCGAGCGCAGCGAGGAGCTGGGGCGGATCGATGTTGCGCTCGCCGACGCGCGGGCGGGGCGCGGCCGTCTGGTCGTCATCGAGGGTGATCCCGGGATGGGCAAGACGGCGCTCCTCGCGGCGGCACGCGCGAACGCCGCGGCGAGCGGCATGCGCATCCTGCGCGCGCGCGGTACGGAGCTCGAGCACGATTTCGCCTTCGGCATCGTTCGGCAGTTGTTCGAGCGACCGCTCGCAGAGGCGACGGAGCGGGAGCGGACAGACTTGCTCGCCGGCGCGGCAGGCACCGCGGCCGGCGTGCTCGGGCTGGGAGGCACGCGCAAGGCAGGCTCGCCCCTGGATGCATCGTTCGCGATCCAGCACGGCCTCTTCTGGCTGTCTGCAAATCTCGCCGCCGGCGACCCGCTCTGCATCGTCGTTGACGACGCGCAATGGGTCGACCGGCCCTCGTTCCGGTTTTTCGCATTTCTCCTGACGCGAATCGAGGAGATTGGCGTCGCCATCCTGATCGCGGCTCGGCCGGGCGACGCAGACAACTGCACGCTGCTCGCGACGGTGACGCGTGACCCGGCCGGCGAGCTCCTTCCGCTTACGTCGTTGTCGGCTACCGCGGTGGCCGAGCTCGTGCGCTCCTCATTCGGACGCGATCCGCACCCGGCGTTTGTCGCCGCGTGCATGCATGCGACCCGAGGCTCGCCGTTTCTCGTGGTCGAGCTCGTCGAGGCACTGCGCGACGAGGGGCTCGAGCCGTCGGGCTCCGCCGTCGGTCGCGTCGCGACAGTCGGCGCGCGGACGCTGGCGCGGTCGATCGAGCTTCGGCTCAGCCGATTGCCCGAATCCGCGACGACGCTCGCACGCGCGGTGGCGATCCTCGAGCAGGGCGATCTCGTGACGGCGGGGCGCCTCGCGGGGCTCGCGCCGTCGGAGAGCGCTGATGCCGCTGATCAGCTGGTGACGGCGGGCATCCTCGAGCCGGGGCGGCCGCTGCGTCTTGCGCATCCGATGATTCGCTCGGCCGTCTATCTCGACCAGCCGGTTTGGGAGCGCGCGGCTGGGCACCGCCGCGCTGCGCTTGCGCTGGCCGAGCGCCCACGCACCACGGAGAGCGTCGCGCAGCATCTGCTGCTGAGCGATCCCGCGGGCGAGCCCTGGGTGGTCGAGCAGCTCGCCGCCGCAGCAACGCTCGCCATGCGAAACGCCGGCCCGGAGTCGGCGGCGGTGTTCCTTCGCCGCGCACTCGAGGAGCCGCCGGACCCGTCGGAACAGTCAGCTTTGCTGCTCCAGCTGGGTCTGGCCGAGGCGAGTGCGGGCCTCGACGGGTGGTGCGAGCACTTGCAAGACGCTGTCGACACTGCGCCGAGCGCGACGGAGTCGGCGCGCGCGGCGCGGGAGCTCGCGCGCGCCTTCAACCGGCGGCAGCGCTTTGCCGAGGCGGTTGATGTGCTCGATCGCGCAGCGACTGCGCTCGGCCCCGACGACGGGGAGCTGGCGCTTCAGCTCGAGGCTGCCGCGCTCATTGCGGCGATGAACGATCCGAAGACGGCCGCGCGGACCATCGAACGTCGTGCCGCGCTTCGCTTGCGCACGGATCGCGATTCCCGTGATTCGGCGGAGCTTCTGTCCGTCGCTGCGTTCATCGCGGCGCTGGGCAACGAGCCCGCCGCCGACGTCGCGGAGCTCGCGCTGCGTTCGCTCGCCATCGACGGCGCCTACGCGTCGGGAACGTTCGCGCGATCGATACTGGCGCTTGTGTGGGCGGAGCGGTTCGGCGAGGTGCGGCCGCTGCTCGACGCGGCGATCGAGCAGGCCCGTACCGCGGGGGACGGAGGGCGACTTGCGGTGATGCTCGCGACGCGAGCCTGGCTCGAGCTTCGGCTCGGTGAGCTCGGGGCCGCCGAGCTCGACACGCGCGCAGCCCTTTCGACGGCCGGCCTGCCGGCACCGCCGATGTACCGCGTCCTCAACACGGGGCTCCTCGTCAAGGCGCTCGTCGACCAGGGCCGTCTCGACGAGGCGGATGCTGCGCTCGAGCTGGTGGATGGAGACGCGAACGGAGGCTCGACGACCCAGGCCGTCCTCCGGCTCGCGCGCGGGCGTCTTCGCTTGGAGCAGGGACGCGTGGCGGACGGGCTCGACGACTTCCTCGCGGTCGGACGCGATCTGACCGCGGCGTCGGTCGTCACTCCGGCATTCCTGCCGTGGCGATCGGAGGCGGCGCTTGCGCAGCTCGCCCTCGGCGATCGCGCCGCCGCTCGACGGCTTGCGAACGAAGAGGTGGCATTGGCAAGAAGCTTCGGGGCGCCGCGCGCCCTGGGTGTCGCGCTCCGTGCCGGCGGTCTCGCCGCCGGCGGTCAGCGGGGGAGCGCTCTTCTCCGAGATGCGGTCGCCGCGTTCGAGCGCGCCGGCGCGACCCTTGAACGCGCACGGGCACTCACGGATCTAGGCGCGATGCTGCGGCGCGGCAACCGACGCGTGGAGGCGCGGCCGTATCTGCGTGAGGCGCTCGACGCAGCCGATCGTCTCGGTGCCGCCGCGGTGCGCGACACAGCCGAGACCGAGCTGCGCGCGAGCGGTGCAAAGCCGCGCCGCAGGTCGCTGAGCGGCGCGGGGTCCTTGACCGCGAGTGAGCGGCGGATCGCCGAGCTTGCAAGCCAGGGGCTCACGAACCGGGAGATCGCGCAGACATTGTTCGTCACTGCCCGAACAGTCGAAGGGCACCTGACGAACGTGTTTCGCAAGCTCCACCTTCAGTCCCGTACAGCGCTCGCTGCGGCACTGACAGCGGACTCGGCCGCCTGAGATCTCCTAGGTGATGTCGACCGGCGTGCCGGTGCCGAGGCGGCGGATCATCCAGGCGAGCGCGTCCGCCGTCATGCGGATGCAGCCGTGCGACTCGGCGGTTCCCGGTGTGCCGCCGATGCCGTACGTGCCGTGGATCGCGATCTGACCGGGGCCGCCGTCGAACTCCTGAAAGACGGCTGAGCGTGCACTGAGCGCGTATGCCACCGGCGAACCGGCCGAGCCACGTGGGAGCGTCAGCGCCTCCTCGACGAAGAACCGTCCGCGTGGCGTCGGCGTCGACGGCTTGCCGACGACGACCGGGAAGCTGCGCACGATCCGGTTGTTCCGCAGGACGAAGAGCCGCCGCGACGCCGTCCGGATGACGACGCGCCACGGCGTCGACCAGAGCCGCGCGGTGTTCGCGCGGATCCACGCGGCGTGGCCGTTCGGGCGTCCCGGCAGGAGGACGCGTAGCCAACCCGGACGCTCCTTGAGCACGGGGACAGCCGTTCGCTGCTGCGAGAGCGGCGTGCGCAGGGGCAGCACGGTGCGTGTCCAGGTATTCAGGCTGGGAGCGCTGAAGATCGCCGCCGACCGGTTGAGCGACGCGATCGGCGCAGCGCGCGCCGACGACGAGAACGCAGCCGCGATGACCAGGACGCAGAGGAACGCCGCCTTGCGCATGCGGCTTTCTATCAGGCTTCTCGGCTGTTTGCGCTGCTCAGACGGTATTCGGGCGGCTGCTCGGAGGCGCTGCGAAGCGTCGCGTCGACCGCGGCTGCGCACTTCCGCCCCTCCTCGATCGCCCACACGATGAGCGACTGCCCGCGGCGCGAATCGCCGGACGCGAAGACACCCGGGACACTCGATTCGTAGTTCGTCGTTGCGATGTTCGCGCGCGCGTCGCGCTCGACGCCGAGCTCGTCGAGGAGGCCGGGCTCCGGACCGACGAAGCCCATCGCGAGCAGGACGAGGTCTGCCGGGCGCGTCTCATCCGTGCCCGCGACCGGGTCGAACGGCGGCGCGCCGGTGTTGCGCGCCCAGTGGATCTCCTCGACATGCCCGTTCCCGGTCAGGCGAGCCGTCGAGATCGCGAACTCACGCTCGCCGCCTTCCTCGAGGGCGTACGACGTGCGCAGCTTCGCCGGCCACAGCGGCCACGGCGTGACGTCGTCGGGCCGCGTAGGGGGCGGCTCGCCGAGCAGCTCGATCTGGGTGACGGACGCGGCGCCTTCGCGATGCGCGCTCGCGACGCAGTCCGCGCCCGTGTCGCCGCCGCCGATGACGATGACGTGCTTGCCGGCGGCGGTGATCGCAGGCTCTGCCGTGGCCGCGATCGCGCGGTTGCGTCCGTACAGGTATTCCATCGCGAAGTGAACGCCGCCGAGCTCGCGGCCGGGAACCGGCAGTTCGCGAGGCACGCGCGAGCCGGTACACAGCACCGTCGCGTCGAAGGGGGCGAGATCGTCGGCGCGCACGTCGACGCCGAAGCGGAACTCGACGCCTTCTTCGGTGAGCTGCTCGATGCGGCGCTCGACGACGTGCTTCTCGATCTTGAAGTCGGGCACGCCGAAGCGCAGGAGACCGCCGCCGGCTTCATCGCGCTCGAAGACCGTGACCGTGTGACCGGCGCGATTCAGCTGCTGCGCGCACGCGAGGCCTGACGGCCCCGACCCGACGACGGCGACCGTGCTTCCCGAGCGCCTGCTCGGCGGCTCGGCGACGATCCAGCCTTCATCCCATGCCCGCGAGACGATCGAGAGCTCGATCTGCTTGATCGTGACTGCGTTGCCTTCCTCGATCTCGAGCACGCACGCGGCTTCACACGGCGCGGGG
This sequence comes from Gaiellaceae bacterium, assembly GCA_036496545.1. GTDB lineage: Bacteria > Actinomycetota > Thermoleophilia > Gaiellales > Gaiellaceae > Palsa-739. The sequence goes on from DASXKX010000015.1 coordinate 202,471, forward strand.
CAGAGGCGGCCCGTGAACTCGGGGAAGTTGTTCGTGCGGTGCAGCTCCGCAATCGCCTCGCGCCAGCGGTCGCGGTAGACGAGGTCGTTCCAGTCGGGAATGAGATTGCCGAGTGGGCAACCGTGGTGACAGAACGGCACGCCGCACTCCATGCAGCGCGCACCCTGCTCGCGGAGCTCGACGAGCGGCAGCGTGCGCACGAACTCGAAGTGGTCGCGGACGCGCTCGGCCGGCGCGCGGTCCGCCGCCTTGCGGCGCTCGAACTTCTTGAAGCCTCCGACTTCGCCCATTACGCGGCTTCCTCCGACTCCCTCGTGAACAACCCATGCCCGCCCGCGGAGACCGGATGGTCGCGATGCTTCTCGAGCGCAGCGCGGTAGTCGTGCGGCATCACCTTCACGAACTTGCGCTGCGCCGTCAGCCAGAGGTCGAGCAGGTCGCCGGCGACCGGCGACTCCGTACGGCGCTCGTGCTCCTCGAGCAGCTCGCGGACGGCGGTGACGTCCTCGGCGGCGAGGTGCTCGAGGCCGACGAGCTGCGTGTTGCAGCGCTCCTCGAACGAACCGTCCTCGTCAAGCACGTACGCGATGCCGCCGCTCATCCCGGCGGCGAAGTTCCGGCCGGTCGGCCCGAGCACGACGACGATGCCGCCCGTCATGTACTCGCAGCCGTGGTCGCCGACGCCCTCGACGACGGCCGTCGCGCCGGAGTTGCGCACCGCGAACCGCTCGCCGACGAGCCCGCGGAAGAACGCCCTGCCCGCGGTGGCGCCGTAGAGGACCGTGTTGCCGGCGACAACGTTCTCCTCCGCTCGGAACGCCGCGTCTTCGGGCGGGCGGATCGCCAGCACGCCGCCTGACAGCCCCTTGCCGACGTAGTCGTTCGCCTCGCCGATCAGCGTCAGCTCGATGCCGGGCGCGAGCCACGCGCCGAACGACTGCCCGGCCGAGCCGCGGAGCGTGAACCGAACGGGCTTGGCCAAGCCGGCCGCGCCGTGCTTCTTCGTGACAGCGTTCGAGAGCAGCCCTCCGACGGTGCGGTTGCGATTCGCGATCTCAAAGTCGCGTTGCTGCGAATCGAGCGCTTCGATCAGCCGCCAGTCGAGCGCGTCGCCGAGCGCCGGCGGCTGCGGCTCCGTGCGGCGACGCGGCCCAGCCTCGGCCGGCTCCACGAGCACGGCGCTCAGGTCGATGCCGCGCCGCTGCCACGCCGCGAGCGCATCGTCGACCTCGAGCAGGTCGACGCGGCCGACGAGCTCTTCGAAGCGTGCGACGCCGAGTTGCGCCATCAACCGGCGCGCTTCCTCGGCGACGAAGAAGAAGAAGTTGACGACGTGCTCCGGCTTTCCGGCGAACTTCGCGCGCAGCTCCGGATCCTGCGTCGCAATACCAACTGGGCACGTGTTGAGATGGCAGGCGCGCATCATCACGCAGCCGGTCGCGATCAACGGCGCCGTCGCGAAGCCCATTTCGTCGGCGCCGAGCAACGCCGCGATCACGACATCGCGGCCGGTCTTCAGCTGCCCGTCCGTTTGCACCCAGATGCGCGAGCGCAAGCCGTTGCGCACGAGCGTTTGCTGCGTCTCCGCAAGGCCGATCTCCCACGGGACGCCCGCATGCAGGATCGATGACACCGGCGCGGCGCCGGTGCCGCCGTCGTGACCCGAGATGAGCACATGGTCGGCGCCTGCCTTCGCCACGCCGGCGGCAACAGTGCCGACGCCGACTTCCGCGACGAGCTTCACCGAGATACGCGCATCCGGGTTCGCGCAGCGAAGGTCGTAGATCAGCTGCTTGAGATCCTCGATCGAGTAGATGTCGTGGTGTGGCGGGGGCGAGATGAGGCCGACGCCCGGTGTCGTCATGCGCACGCTCGCGATGTAGCCGTCGACCTTGTGGCCGGGCAGCTGCCCGCCCTCGCCGGGCTTCGCGCCCTGCGCCATCTTGATCTGCAGCTCGTCGGCGTTCGCAAGGTAATGCGCGTTGACGCCGAAGCGTCCTGAAGCGACCTGCTTGATCGCGGAGCGCCGGTCGTCGGCGAAACGCACAGGATCCTCGCCGCCTTCGCCGGTATTCGAGCGGCCGCCGAGCCGGTTCATCGCGACGGCGAGCGTCTCGTGTGCCTCGCGGGAGATCGAGCCGAGCGACATCGCGCCCGTCGAGAAGCGCTTGACGATCTCCGCGGCAGGCTCGACGTCGTCGAGTGGGATCGGCTCGGTGGCGCGGAAACGGAAGAGTCCGCGGAGCGTGCCGGCACGCGCGTTCTCCGCATTGACCGAGGCGGAGTATTGCTCGTAGGTGTCCGCCGATCCCGACCGCACAGCATGCTGCAGGTGCGAGATCGTCTCCGGGTTCCAGTGGTGGTGCTCGCCGTCGCGCCGCCACGCGTAGAGCCCGATCACCGGGAGCAGCGCGTCGTCGCCGCCCGGCAGCGCGCGCGCGTGACGCGCGAGCGACTCTTCCGCGATCTGGCGGATGCCGATGCCGCCGATGCGAGAGGCCGTGCCGGTGAAGTGCCGTTCGATCAGTTCCGGCGCAAGCCCGACCGCCTCGAAGATCTGCGCGCCGCAGTACGACGGGATTGTCGAAATCCCCATCTTCGACATCGTCTTCAGCAGGCCCTTGGCGATGCCCTTCGTCGCGCGCCGCTGCGCTTCCTCGGCCGTCATGCCGGGAGGCAGCCAGCCGAGCTCGACGAGCTCCGCGAGCGTCTCGAGCATGAGATACGGGTTCACCGCCGCGGCCCCGTACCCGATCAGCGCGGCGATCGAGTGCACGCTGCGCGGTTCGCCCGACTCGATGACGATCCCCGTCTGCAGACGGGTGCCTGCGCGAACGAGATGGTGGTGGACGGCCCCGGTCGCGAGGAGAGAGGGCATCGGCACACGCCCGGGGCCGGCTTGTCGGTCGGAGAGGATGAGGATGTTCGCACCCGCGGCGAGCGCCGCGTCCGCCTCGTCGCAGATGCGCTCGAGTGCGCGCTCGAGGCCGTCCGCGCCTTCCTCTGCCGGCCAGGTCGTATCGATCGTCCACGCGCGGAACGCCGGCGAGTGGACGTTGCGAAGCTGTTCGAGCTCGTCGTCGAGCAGGATTGGGTTGTCGATCACGAGCTGACGCGCGTGCTCGGGCGTCTCGTCGAGCAGGTTGCGCTCGGAGCCGACGCTTGCGCGGACGCTCATCACGATCGCCTCGCGGATCGAGTCGATCGGCGGGTTTGTCACCTGCGCGAAGAGCTGCTTGAAGTACGAGTAGAGAAGCGGCTTGCGGCCCGAGAGCGCCGCGAGCGGCGTGTCGTTCCCCATCGAGCCGACCGGCTCCTCCGCGTTGCGCGCGAGGGGCGCGAGGATCGCTTTCATGTCCTCCTGCGCGTAGCCGAAGAGCAGCTGTCTGGTGCGGAGCGATTCGGTCGGCGCCTCGCGCGGCGGCGCCGGCGGCAACTCCGCGAGGCGCAGCTGCTCCTGGTCTACCCAGTCCGCGTACGGCCGGCGCGTCGCGACCTGCGCCTTGACCGCGTCGTCGGCGACGATTCGGCCGGCGCCGAGGTCGACGAGAAAGAGCTTCCCGGGCTGCAGTCGGCCTTTGCGCAGGATGTTCGCCGGGTTGTCAGGCAGCGCTCCGGCTTCGGATGCGAGTACGACCCAGCCGTCCGCGGTCTCGTACCAGCGGCCCGGGCGCAGGCCGTTGCGGTCGAGCGTCGCGCCGATCACGCGTCCGTCCGTGAAGGCGATGGCCGCGGGGCCGTCCCACGCCTCCATCAGGCACTGGTGGAAGGCGTAAAAGCCCTGCAAATCGCGCGACATGTCAGCGCGGTCCTCGTACGACTCCGGGATCATCATCATCAGCGCGTGCGGGAGGCTGCGCCCGGCGAGGACGAGCAGCTCGAGCACGTTGTCGAACGTCGCGGTGTCGGAGCCGGCGGGCCTGATGACCGGCAGCACCTTGTGCAAGTCGTCGCCGAAGAGCTCTGACGCGAGCTGCGACTCCCGTGCGCGCATCCAGTTCGCGTTGCCGCGGAGCGTGTTGATCTCGCCGTTGTGCGCGATCAGGCGGTACGGATGCGCAAGCTCCCAGCTCGGGAACGTGTTCGTCGAGTAGCGCGAGTGCACGAGCGCAAGCGCGGTTTCGAAGTGCGGGCTCTGCAGATCGAGGTAGAACGGCCCGAGCTGCGGCGCCGTGAGCATTCCCTTGTAGACGACGGTGCGCGAGCTCAAGCTCGGGACGACGAGGCGGGGGCCGGCCTCGCGCTCGATCACTCGCCGGATGACGTAGAGCTTGCGCTCGAAGGCGTCCTGGTCGAGTCCGGGCGCGGCGGCGACGATCGCCTGGCGGATCCGGGGCGCGACTGCGGCGGCGGCGTCGCCCGGCACCGTTGGGTCAAGCGGGACGTCGCGCCAGGCGAGGAAGCGCTGGCCCTCCTCGGCGACGACGCGCTCGACGAGCTCCTCCTGCGGGTCGAAGAAGGCGCCGACGCCGTAGGCGCCGGGCGGCGGCAGCGTGTCGCCGAGCTCGGCGCGGAAGAGCGCGTCCGGGATCCGGACGAGGATTCCCGCGCCGTCGCCGGACTCCGCGTCCGCGCCGGAGGCGCCGCGATGCTCGAGGTTCGCGAGCGCCGTGAGCGCGCGGATGACGGTCTCGTGCGAGGACGTGCCGTCTAGACGCGCGACGAAGGCGACGCCGCAGGCGTCGTGCTCGTACGCCGGCTCGTAGAGGCCGCGTGGCGTCATGCGGTTGAGCCCTCCGCCTGTGGTGCTAATCGGCGGTGGCGGAGACGAGTGCCGACTAGCGTGGTCGCGGGCGCGCGAACGCAATAACGATCGACTTCGAGGCGTTCGCAGCGCGCAACACGATGGTTCCGAGGATCCCTGGGAAGCCGCGCCGCGTCAATCGTGTTATCCGGTTTTCGTTGCATAAAAAAGCCCGCGGGACATCAGTCCCACGGGCAGCGTCGCCCAGTACTAGGACTGTCAGTCTGACGGATCCGTAGGACGACTTCAAACAGCGGTGTCTGACACCACGGATCTGGTGTCGGACACCCGCCAGGGTCACGCACTTGCCTGCGGATTTGACAAACCGGGCAACTGCGTGCAAGGTGAGCAAGCGATGACGACCGCCGCGCGCACCCGCGTGTCCACGAGCCCGCTGCTTGGCGCGCTCATTATTCTCGTCGTCATCCTCATTCTCCCCTTCTAGGGGAGATACACGAACACGCGCCGCTAGCCCGGCGCAGACGCCGACCTAACCACAGGACAAGTGCGTCCCCGCACCTGTCCCGGAGCAGGCGATGGAGGACGTGTTCGTGTCTCGACGCAGGATCCAGATCTTCGATACGACGTTGCGCGACGGCGAGCAATCACCGGGCATCGCGCTGCGGCCGCATGAGAAGGCCGAGATCGCGGATCAGCTCGAGCGCCTGCGCGTCGACGTGATCGAGGCCGGCTTCGCCGCTGCGTCTCCCGGAGATTTCGAGGGAGTTCGCGCCGTCGCCGAGGCCGTTTCCGCACCGATCGTTGCCTCCCTCGCCCGCAGCCGCAAAGAAGATCTCGACGCCGCCGGTGAGGCGCTCGCCAAGGCGACTCGCTCGCGCGTCCACATCGTCCTCGCCACGAGCGCATTGCATATGGAGAAGAAGCTCGGCCTCGAGCCGCAGGAGGTCGTGGAGCAGGCGGCGTGGTCGGTCAAGTACGCAGCGCGACTCGTCGACGAGGTCGAGTTCTCGTGCGAGGACGCGACGCGCTCCGACCCTGCGTTCGTCGCGCGTGTCTGCCGCGTTGCCGTCCGCGCCGGCGCAACGATCATCAACCTGCCGGACACAGTCGGCTACGCGCTGCCCGCCGAGTACGCGACATTCATCGCCGACGTGCGCCGCCGCTGCCCTGAGCTGCGCGACGTCGTGCTGTCGGTGCATTGCCACAACGACCTCGGCCTCGCCGTCGCCAACTCGCTCGCCGGCGTGCAGGCCGGCGCGTCACAGGTCGAGTGCACGGTCAACGGCATCGGGGAGCGCGCCGGCAATGCGTCGCTCGAGGAGATCGTCGTCGCGCTCCGTGTCCGCGAGGAGCACTTCGGCGTCGAGACCGCGATCGAGACGACGCAGATCGCCGCAACGTCGAAGCTCGTCTCTGAGCGGACGGGCTACGTCGTGCAGCCGAACAAGGCCATCGTCGGCGCGAACGCGTTCGCGCACGAGGCGGGCATCCACCAGGACGGGATGCTGAAGGACGCGCGGACGTACCAGATCATCGAGCCGGCATCCGTCGGCGTACGCATGAGTTTGCCGCTCGGCAAGCATTCGGGCCGCCACGCGTTCGCGAAAGCGTGTGCGGAGCGCGGCGTCAAGCTCGGCAAGAACGAGCTCGACGCCGCATTTCGTCGTTTCAAGGAGCTGGCGGACGCCGGAGGCGCCGTCACGCTCGAAGACCTGTTCGAGGAGGTTGCAGCATGAACATGAGCAACACCGCCAGAGTCGCGTGTGTCACGGGCGGCGGGACGGCAGTCGAGCTGATGGCGTCCGCCGTCTTCGCGCTCGGCGAGGTCGCTCGCACACACGGGCTCGAGATCGAAGACACCCATGTCAGCTTTGGAGGCGTGGCGTTCGCATGGGCCGCCCAAAGCGTGCCGGCGCAAACCCGCTCGGCGGTCATGGCCTCCGACGCCGTGCTCGTCGCGGGTGCGGACGAGCCTGCACTCGCAGAGGTCATGAGCGAGCTCGACCTGCGCGCGCAGGTCACGCGCGTGCGGTTCGGCCGCAGCGACGATGTCGTGTTCGTGTTCCCGCTCGACGACTCGTCGGTCGAGTGGACGGTCGAGCGCGCGTTCGAGATCGCCGAGACGCGAAAGCTCCGGCTCGCATCGGTCGGCGACACGGGCTGGACGGAAGTCGTCGACCAGACGGCCGAGAGCCACGAGCACGTTCGCGTCGAGCACGTGGCGCCGAAGGTCGCGATCCCGCTCGCAGCGTTCAACACGGGCAAGTTCGACGTCGTGGTCGTCGCCCGCCCATGGGCGGAGCCGATCACCGAGCTCGCTGCAGCTCCTGCGCCTTCGCGCGTCGCCGCGCATGCACTGCTGGGCGAGCATGGGCCCGGCCTCTTTGTCCCGTCGCCGGACGGCGGCTCCGCGCTTGCCGGTCACGGCGTCGTGAACCCGAGCAGCATGCTTCTCGCGGCGGCGATGATGCTCGAGCACGGCCTCGGCGCGACGTCTGCAGGCCAGACGCTCGCAAAAGCGGTGTCGGCGGCGCTCGTCGACGGCCCGCAGACGTCGGATCTGCTGCAGCGCGGCGCCGGCGCGACGACGGCCGAGTTCACGAAAAGCGTCGTTGCCGGCTTCCAGCTGACGTACGCCAACGCCGAGTTCTGGCCCGAGGTCGCGTGACCGGTACTCGCATGAACGGCGCCGACGCGATTCTCCGCTCCCTCGAGGCCGAAGGAGTCGACGTCATGTTCGGCCTGCCCGGCGGTGCGATCCTGCCGCTCTACGACGCGATGGCGCGGGGCACCACCGTGCGCCATGTGCTCGCCCGGCACGAGCAGGGCGCGGGCCACATGGCCGAGGGCTACGCGCGCGCGTCGGGACGTGTCGGCGTCGCGATCGCGACGTCAGGTCCCGGCGCGACGAACCTCGTCACGCCGATCGCCGACGCCTGGATGGACTCGACCCCGCTCGTCTGCATCACGGGCCAGGTGCGCTCGTTCCTCATCGGCACCGACGCATTCCAGGAGTGCGACATCACAGGCATCACGATCCCGATCGTCAAGCACTCCTGGCTCGTCCAGGACGTGCACGAGCTACCCCATACGCTCAAAGCCGCTTTTCACGTTGCGCGCACCGGTCGCTGCGGGCCCGTCCTCGTCGACGTCCCGCGCGACATCCAGGAAGCCGAATTCGAATTCTCCTACCCGGAGACCGTTTCCCTCCCGGGATGGAAGCCGCCCCGCCGCGGACATGCACGTCAGATCGCGGCCGCTGCTCAGGCCGTCGCCGCGGCGGAGCGGCCCATCCTGTACGTCGGAGGAGGCACGCTGAACGCACATGCGACCGAGGAATTGCTTGCGCTTGCAGAGCGCGCACGGCTGCCGGTCGTCACGACGCTGATGGCGAAGGGCGCCTTCCCGGAGTCGCACGAGCTCCACGCCGGCTTCCCCGGCATGCACGGGCCGAAGTGGTCGAACTGGGCGCTCAACAAGGCCGACCTGATCGTCGCCGTCGGCGCGCGCTTCGACGATCGCGTCACGGGCAAGCTCTCCGCGTTCGCCCCCGGCGCGACGGTCGTCCACCTCGACATCGACGCAGCCGAGATCTCGAAGATCCGGCATGCGGACATCCCGGTCGTCGGGCCGCTCAAGCAGGTGCTCACCGAGCTTGCGCGCGTGATCGAGCCGCAACCCGGACGCACCGAACCGTGGCTCCGCCAGATCGTGGACTGGCGCGAGCAGTTCCCGCTGCGCTACCGGCACGACGACACGGTGCTGAAGCCGCAGCGCGTGCTCCAGATGCTGCAGGAGCTGAGTGCGGGCCGCGACGACATGATCTGGACGACCGGCGTCGGCCAGCACCAGATGTGGGCGATGCAGTACATCGAGTGCGACCTTCCTCGCACGTTCATCACGTCGGGCGGACTCGGGACGATGGGCTACGGAATCCCGGCGGCGGTAGGGGCGAAGGCTGCCCGCCCCGATGCGACGGTCGTGTGCGTCGACGGCGACGGCTGCTTCCAGATGACGCAGCAGGAGCTCGCGACCGCGGTGCTCGAAGACCTGCCGATCATCGTCGTGATCATCAACAACGGATACCTCGGCATGGTGCGTCAGTGGCAAGACATGTTCTTCGAAGAGCGCTTCTCGCAGATCCACCTCACGCAGAACGTCCCGGACTACGCGATGCTCGCGCGCGCATACGGCGCGCTCGGTTTCACCGCGGAGACGGAGGATGAGCTCGAAGACGCGTTGACGACTGCGCTCGCCTCGGGACACACTTGTGTCGTCGACGCGCGCGTCGATCCGCGCGAGCACTGCTTCCCGATGATCCCCGCCGGTGCCGCCGCGCTCGACGTGCTCGAGTATCCCGCCGAGGATCCGGTGACGACATGAAGCACACGCTGTCCGTCCTCGTCGAGAACAGGCCGGGCGCGCTCATGCGCGTGACGAGCCTGTTTGCACGGCGCGGGTTCAACATCGACAGCCTCGCGGTGGGGCCGACGGAGAGGCACGACGTGTCGCGGATCACGCTGCGCGTCGACTGCGAGCACACCTCCCTCGAGCAGATCGAGAAGCAGATGCACAAGCTCGTGAATGTCCTCCGCGTTCAGGAGCTTGCGCCGGGCGAGTCTGTCGAGCGGGAGCTCGCCTTGTTGAAGGTCGCCGCGCCTCCGGGGAAACGCCCAGAGCTGATGGCGCTCGCCGACGTGTTCGGAGCGCAAGTCGCGGACCTCGGTCCCGACGCGATCGTCTTCGAGCTCGTCGGCTCCCCGGAGGAAATCGACTCGTTCGAGGAGCTCGTGCGTCCTCACGGCTTGCAGGAGCTCGGTCGCACCGGCCGGCTTGGACTCAGCCGCGCCGCGCGCACGCGGACGCGCACAACCAACGTTCTCGTCTAAAGGAGCGACATGGCAACGATTCATCGCGATGGCGAGCTCGAGCTTCTCGACGGCAAGGTCGCCGTCGTCGGCTTCGGCAGTCAGGGACACGCACACGCACTCAACCTCCGCGACTCAGGCGTCGACGTGCACGTCGGCCTCCGCGAAGGCAGCGGCTCGCGGCAGGCGGCGGAGGACGCGGGCCTCGAGGTCGGCACGATCGCCGAAGCCGTGCGCGGTGCACGGCTCGTCGCGATCCTCGTGCCCGACCACGTCCAGAAGGAGGTCTGGGACGCGGAGGTCATGCCGAATCTCGAGCCGGGTGCCGCGGTGCTTTTCGCACACGGGCTGAACGTCCATTTCGCGCGGATCGAACCGCCGGAGGACCACGACGTGATCATGGTCGCCCCGAAGGCGCCGGGCCACCGAGTCCGCGAGCTCTACGTCTCGGGCGCCGGCACGCCGGGGCTCGTCGCCGTGCACCGTGACGCGAGCGGTCGCGCGCTGCCGCTCGCGCTTGCGTACGGCGTCGGCATCGGCTGCGGCCGCGTCGGCTTGCTCGAGACGACCTTCGCGGAGGAGACCGAGAGCGATCTCTTCGGCGAGCAGGCGGTTTTGTGCGGCGGTGTGCCTGCTCTCGTGCAGGCGGGCTTCGACACGCTCGTCGCGGCCGGCTACCAGCCCGAGATCGCGTACTACGAGTGTCTTAACGAGCTGAAGCTGATCGTCGACCTCCTCTACCAGGGCGGGTACGAGTACATGCGCTACTCCGTGTCCGACGTCGCCGAGTACGGCGACCTCTCGCGCGGGCCGCGTGTTGTGGACGACGGGACGCGCGAGCGCATGCAGGCGATCCTCGAGGAGATTCGGAGCGGCGCGTTTGCGAAAGAGCTCTTCGCCGACGACGAGGCCGGCCGGCCGCAGTTTGCAGAGCTGCGCAAGCAGGGCGAGGCGCAGGCGCGTGAGATCGAGCGCGTCGGCAAGGAGCTCCGTCAGCTCGCAGGGATCGAAGGGCTGCTCGGACAGGAAGCCCGCGTCGGGTGAGCTTTCTTTTGTATAGTCGGGTTAAGGAGACGGGCGAGTCCCGCTCCGCATCAAGAGAGGCTGAGGGCCCCGGCCCCGCGACGCCTCGGCAACCTGCTCATTCGGGCGTGGTGCCAATCCCGGGACGGATGCCGAGCGAAGGACGAAAGGAGATACCGCCAGTGCCCGCTACCGCACTCCGCTGTCGCGTCTGTGAGACGCACTACGACCTCGATCCGATCGGCGTGTGCTCACGCTGCTTCGGGCCACTCGATCCCGTCTACGACCGTGACGAGCAACGCCGCACAGTTACGCGTGACGCGATCGAAGCAGGGCCGCAATCGATCTGGCGCTACGCGCCGCTCCTGCCTGTTGCGCCGCCGGAAGACGTTCGTCTCCCGGTCGGGTGGACGCCGCTCGTGAACGTGCCGCGCCTCGCGGATGCGGTCGGCGTCGGCGAGCTGCGGTTGAAGCTCGACACGGCGAACCCGACGCACTCGTTCAAGGACCGTGTTGTCGCCGTTGCCTGCGCGAAGGCACTCGAGACGGGCGCGACGACGCTCGCGTGCTCGTCGACCGGGAACCTCGCCAACGCGGTCGCCGCACGGGCCGCGGCTGAGGGAATGGAGGCGGCCGTGCTCTGCCCTGCCGATCTCGAGCCGGAGAAGCTCGTCGCGACGGCGATCTTCGGTCCGCGCATCTTCGCGGTGGAAGGCAGCTACGACGACTGCTCGCGCCTGACGGTTGAGCTGTCCTTCGAGCTCGACTGGGCGTTCGTCAACGTCAGTCTCCGCTCGTATTACGCCGAGGGGTCGAAGACTCTCGGCTTCGAGGTCGCCGAGCAGCTCGGCTGGCGCCTACCCGACGCTGTCGTAGCGCCGGTGGCGTCGGGCTCGATGTTCACGAAGGTGCACCAGTCGTTCGTGGAGCTGCGCGAGCTCGGGCTCGTCGACGACTCGCAACCGCGCTTCTTTGGCGGGCAGGCCGAAGGCTGCTCCCCCGTCGCGCGTGCTTTCGAGTCCGGTGAGAAGCTGAAGCCGGTCCGGCCGAACACGATCGCGCGCTCGCTCGCGATCGGCAGCCCCGCCGACGGCGAGCTCGCGGTGTCGACGGCTCGCGCGTCGAGCGGCGCGGTCTACGCGGTTGCCGAGGACGAGATCGCCGACAACGTCGCACTCCTTGCGGAGACGACGGGCGTCTTCGGCGAAACGGCGCCTGGCGTCACGCTCGGTGCGCTGCGCGAAGCAGTTCGCCGCGGCGAGCTCGGGCCGGACGACAGCGTCGTCCTGCTCGTGACCGGTGACGGGCTGAAAACGCCGGGCCTCGTCGCCGACCGGCTCGCGCCGACCGTCGTCGCACCTGATTCCGATCAGATCCTGCAACTGCTGGAGGTGGCCGCATAAGAACGGGACCCCGCACCGGATTCCGCTGGACGCACGACACGATCGTCTATGCGATGACGCTCTGGTATCGCCAGAACAGCCGCCCACCCGTGACGAGCGAGTGGGATCAGGCCGGCGAGAACCATCCGTCGCGCCAGACTGTCGCCCGCGTGTTCGGCAGCTGGAACGCCGCGATGGAGGCCGCCGGCTTCACGCCTCGGCCGCGTGGGCGCCAGCCGCGGTCCTTCGCGGAGAAGGCGTTTGCCGAGTAGCGGCGGCAGGCTCGTCCTGCTCGCCGGCGACGGTATCGGGCCAGAGGTCGCGCATGAGGCGCGACTTGTGCTCGAGCTGCTCGCGCCGACCGTCGAGATCGACGAGCGGCTGATCGGCGGCGCGGCGATTCGCGCAACCGGCTCGCCGTTCCCCGACGAGACCCGTGATGCGTGCCTCGCATCGGTAGCGGTGCTCAAGGGACCGGTGGGCGATCCCGAGTTCGACGCCGCCGACGTGCGGCCCGAGCAGGGGCTGCTCGCGTTGCGGGCAGCGCTGGACGCGTACGCGAACCTTCGGCCCGCGGTCGCCGAGGGCGTCGACGTGCTGATCGTGCGGGAGCTCGTCGGCGGGATCTATTTCGGCGCGAGCGGCGTGCGCGAGGACGGAACCGCGTTCGACACCTGCGAATACACGCCGGCACAGATCGAGCGCGTCGTACGGCGTGCGTATCGGTTCGCGCAGGCGCGGAGCGGCCGGCTCGCATCGGTGGACAAGGCGAACGTCTTGGAGACGTCGCGGTTGTGGCGCCGGACCGTGAACGCGCTTGCAGGCGACTACCCGGACGTGCAGGTCCAGCACGTGCTCGTCGACAACGCCGCGATGCAGCTTGCGACGAATCCTGAGCAGTTCGACGTCATCGTCACCGAGAACATGTTCGGCGACATCCTCTCCGACCTCGCCGCCGCAGTGACAGGCGGGCTCGGGCTCGCCCCGTCGGCATCGCTCTCCGACGGCGGACCGGGGATCTTCGAGCCGGTGCACGGCTCGGCTCCCGACATCGCCGGCCAAGGAATCGCCAACCCGACGGCGATGCTGCGCTCAACCGCGCTCCTGCTCGAGCACGGGCTCGACCTGCCCGAGGAGGCGGCGCGGCTCTCGGCCGCGATCGAGACCGCGCTTGGCTCGACACCGACGCCGGATCTCGGCGGAACGGCGACGACGTCCGAGCTCGGCGCCGTTGTAAGGGAACAACTTTCCGTTGACGGTGCGCCCGTCGCGACGTACCGTGCATGAGATGCGTGTCGCAGTGAAAGCCCGCTTCTTCGCCTTCGAGGGCTTTTACGCGTTCGCCTTTACGCGCTAGCCGGCGCTTTCGCTTCACCCGCTCGTCGCCGGCTAGCTGAACGAACTCCGCGGGAGATCCGAACCCGTTCGCGAGGAGGCGAACCACCGTTGACCGAATCGATCGTCTACGAGTCAGTTGTGTATCCGGGCCCAGAGGGATCGCACACGGCGGCTGCCGCGTTGTCGCTGCACCCGGCTGCCTTGCTCGTGCCGCTGGCGGGGTTCCGCGCGGTTGCGGATGCCGTTGCGGCGGCCGAGGCGGCTGAGGGCGTGCTGCCGATCGAGAGCTCGCTTGCCGGTCCCGTCGCCGAGACCCACGACCTGCTGTACGAGCGTTCGCTCTCGATCGTTGCCGAAACGGTGTTGCCGATCAGGCATTGCCTCGCGGGTCCTGCAGCTGTTCCGCTCTCGTCGGTGCGGGTCGTTCGCTCGCACGCGATGGCGTTCGACCAGTGCCGCGATCTGCTCGCGCAGCTCTCGCACGCGACCGCCGTTGCGGTGTCGTCAACGGCCGAGGCGGCGCGCCAGTCGGCCGAGGCGGGCGACGTGACCGAGGTCGCGATCGTCGGCGTCGACGCAGCTGCGTTGTACGGGCTGACCGTGATCGCGGACGACGTCGGCGACCACACGGCGTACACGCGCTTCGTGTCGATAGGGCGCCAGACGCGGCTTGACGTCGCGGAGGAGGTTGCGCGAACGGCGTTCTCGTTCGTGACGAAGCACGAGCCGGGTGCGCTCCACGCGGCGATCGAGCCGTTCGCACGCGCCGGCCTCGATCTACAGCGGCTCGTGTCGAGGCCGCTACCGGCGACGCCGTGGAAGTACCGGTTCGACGCGGTCGTCGCCGGGCATCCGCTCGATCCCGTGGTCCGCGGCGCGCTGCGGGACGTCAAGGCCCTGACGCGTGAGCTGCGTGTCGTGGGCGTCTACGAAGGGCATGAGGAGGGACAATGAGCATGACCGCAGTCGACGACCCGTACGTGCTGCAAGTGCGCCGGGAGATCTCGGACCTCGACCGCTCGCTCGTCGAGCTCGTCAACAAGCGCCTGCAGCTTGTCGCGAAGCTGAAGCGTTACAAGGACGAGCACGACATCGGCTTCGTCGACCTCGCCCGTGAAGAGTGGATGCTGCAGTACCTTCGCCGCCTGAATCGCGGGCCGCTTTCAGAGGAAGGCCTGGCCGAGCTGTATCACGAGCTGCTTGATCTGACGAAGCGCGAGGTGACCCGGGAGCTGACTCCCGCGAAGCAGCTGTCTGACCCGCCTAAGGCTCCGTGACCGCCATGACTTCTGGACAGCACTTCGCGCTTTCAGGAGCACAACTGCGGGACGTTGCAAAGACAACCGTCTACGTCGCCACGCGCCGCCGAGAGGACCTCGATACCGCGTGGGACGTCGTACGCGACCATTTCGGCGACCCGACGCGCCTAGCACGCTCCTTGGCGTGGCAGTACTCGGTTACGAAGATCAGCTGGTCGAAGTGAAGCCGTGGCTTCACTCGGGGTCTGACTCCCGCGCAGCGGGTGTCTGACCCGCTGTTCACACCGTCAGCGTCGAGACCCGGGGTGCATGCGACGCCTCGTACGCGGCGATCGCATCCACCTCGCGCAGCGTCAACGCCACGTCGTCGAGCCCTCCGAGCAGGCACTCGCGCGAGAAGTCGTCCAGCTCGAATGCATAGCCGCCGGCCTTGCGCGCTTCCAGGTCCACCGTCAGCGACTCGCCCGCCCGCGCGCGCGCTATCAGGTCGCGCACCTGTTCGCTCGGCAGCTGCACGGGCAGCAGCCCGATCTTCAGCGAGTTCTGGCGGAAGATGTCGCCGAACGACGGCGCGATGACGGCGTCGAAGCCGTAGTCCTGCAGCGCCCACGGCGCGTGCTCACGCGACGACCCGCAGCCGAAGTTCCGGCCTGCCAGCAGAATCGACCCGCTTTGGTGGTGCAGCTCGAAGGCGGGATCTTTCATCCAGTCGAAGAAGAGGAACTCGCCGAACCCGGTGCGCTCGATCCGCTTCAGGAACTGCTTCGGAATGATCTGGTCGGTGTCCACATCGGCGCGGTCGAGCACGACTGCGGGTGACGTCACCGTCTTGAACGCCTTCACGCCGGCACTTCCACGAGGTCGCGCGCCTCGGCGAAGTGCCCGAGGATCGCCGTCGCCGCGGCAACCTCGGGCGAGACGAGGTGCGTTCGGCCGCCGGCACCCTGGCGTCCCTCGAAGTTTCGATTCGACGTGGACGCACAGCGCTCGCCCGGCGAGAGGATGTCCGGGTTCATCCCCAGGCACATCGAACAGCCCGCCCGGCGCCACTCGAATCCTGCAGCTCTGAAGATTGCGTCAAGCCCTTCCGCCTCCGCCTGCTTCTTCACGAGCGCCGAGCCAGGCACGACCATCGCGCGCACCGATGGATGCACGCGGCGGCCTTCGACGACCTTCGCCGCCGCTCGGAGATCCTCGATGCGCGAGTTCGTGCACGAGCCGATGAAGACGCGCTCGACCGTGATGTCGCGGATCGCGGTGCCCGGCTCGAGCGCCATATAGGCAAGCGCTCGCTGCGCAGCTTCGCGATCCTCCTCATCCGCGAAGTCCACCGGATCCGGCACCGCACCGTCGATCGGCACGACCATGCCCGGGTTTGTGCCCCACGTGACCTGAGGCCGGATCTCGCTGACGTCGATCTCGACCTCGCGGTCGAAGACTGCATCCGAATCGGAATGCAACGAACGCCACTGCTCGACGGCTGCGTCGAAATCGGCGGGCGCCCCCGGTCGCCCGCGCAGGTAGTCATACGTCACCTCGTCGGGCGCAATCAAGCCGGCGCGCGCCCCGGCTTCGATCGACATGTTGCAGATCGTGAGGCGGCCCTCCATCGAGAGTGCCTCGATCGCCGGTCCGGCGTACTCGATCACATGACCGACGCCGCCGGAGACCCCGAGCAAGCCGATCGCGGCAAGCACGTAATCCTTGGCCGTTACACCCGGCGCAGGCTCACCGGTGAACGTCACGCGAAGTGAGCGCGGCTTGTGCTGGGACAGCGTCTGTGTCGCGAGCACGTGCTCGACCTCCGACGTGCCGATCCCGATCGCGAGCGCGCCGAAGGCACCGTGCGTCGACGTGTGCGAGTCGCCGCAGACGATCGTCATGCCGGGCTGCGTGAACCCGAGCTCGGGGCTGATCACATGCACGATCCCCTCACGACCACTGCCGGTTGCGTACAAAGGCACACCGAACTCCTCGCAGTTCTGACGCAGCGTCTCGAGTTGCTGCTCAGACAGTGGATCCACCGGCGCGTCGTCGCCGGTCGGGACGTTGTGATCCATCGTCGCCAGCGTCAGGTCGGGACGTCGCACCGGACGGCCCTCGAGCCGGAGCGACTCGAACGCCTGGGCCGACGTCACCTCGTGGACGAGGTGGAGATCGACGTAGAGGAGGTCGGGAAGACCCGCCGCGCTGCGCACGATGTGCGCGTTCCAGACCTTGTCGTAGAGTGTTTGCCCCATAGTCCGACGCTAGCGGGGAATCGTCCCTGTGCGACCCGATTGTGCGGTTTTTCCGCGATTTCGGCCTACCCTAGACCGATGGCCGTGCGGGCTGACGAGCCCACCGACGCGCCGCTCCGGCGCGATGTTCGCCTCCTCGGCGATCTCCTCGGCCGCGTGCTCGTCGAGCAGGAAGGCGACCCGCTGCTGGACGACGTCGAGCGCATTCGCGGACTCGCCCGTGCTGCTCGGCAGGGCGCCGACCAGGGCGAGCTGACCGCCGCCGTCGCCGAGCTCCCGCTCGAGCGGCAGGCGAGCGTGTTGCGCGCGTTCGCAACGTACTTCCAGCTCGCGAACGTCGCGGAGCAGCAACACCGCATCCGGCGCCGGCGCGCGTACGCGCACGAGGAGCGGCAGCTCGACGACTCGCTCGAGGCAGCGTTCGTCCAGATCGCGGACGTGCCGCGGGAGGAGATCGAGCGGCGAGTCTTCCTGCGGCTCGTGCTCACGGCGCACCCAACCGAGGCCGCACGGCGCACGGTGCTCACGTCGCACCAGCGCATCGCCTCGCTGCTCGCCGAGCTGGACGATCCGCTGCTCGCGCGACGGGACGCGATCGAGCGCGAGCTCGCCGCCGAGATCACGACGCTTTGGCAGACGGACGAAGTGCGCTCGAAGCGTCCGCGCGTCGTCGATGAGATCCGCAACGGTCTCTGGTTCTTCGAGCAAAGCTTGATCGACGCAGCGGAGGCTCTGCTTGCCGACTATCGCTCGCACCTGCCGGATGCCCCGGCGCCGTTCGGGTTCGGCACCTGGATCGGCGGCGACGCCGACGGGAACCCGAATGCAAACGCCGCAACGGCGGGCGAAGCGCTCGAGCGCGCGCGCAGGCTCCTCCGAACGCGCTACCGCGACGAGGTGCGAGCGCTCGCCGCGGCGATCGGCGTCTCGTCGCGGATCGTCGCGATCGACGACGAGCTGCTGAATTCGATCGCGCGTGACGAGCGCGAGCTGCCGGACTACGCAGCGGAGATCGGCGAGCAGAATCTCGACGAGCCGTATCGCAGGAAGCTCTCCTTCATGTGGCGTCGCCTCGATCGCGACGCGTACGCGTCGGCGGAGCACTTCGCGGAAGACCTCGCGCTCCTCGACCGCAGCCTGCGCACGAATCGCGGCGCCCGGATTGCCGACGGTGCGCTGGCGGCGCTGCGCCGGCGCGTCGACCTGTTCGGCTTCCATCTAGCGACGCTCGACGTACGCGTTCATGCGCGCGACCTGGTCGATCCCGAGCCGCGCGTCCGCGAGCTCTTCTCGTCGCTGCCGCGGCTGCGACGCCGACACGGCCCGCGGGCGCTCGACACTGCAATCGTCTCGGGCACGGCGTCGGCCGAGGATGTGCTGCGCGTGCGCGAACTGACCGACGAGCCGCTCTCACTCGTCCCGCTCTTCGAGTCGGTCGAGGCGCTGCGCGCCGCGCCGCGGATCTACGAAGAGCTCCTCGACGCCGGCGGCTGCCGCGAGGTAATGGTCGGCTACTCGGACTCGGCGAAGGACGCGGGCTACCTCGCCGCACAGTGGGAGATCCGGACGGCGATTGTTGCGCTCGCCGACGTCGCGCGGCGGCGCGGGGCGGAGCTGACGATCTTCCACGGCCGCGGCGGCAGCGCCGGCCGCGGCGGCGGGCCGACGCACGAAGCGATTCTCGCGCAGCCGCAGGGCAACCCGCCGGGCCGCCTGAAGATCACGGAGCAAGGGGAGACGATCGCCTTCAAGTACGGGCTCGCCGGCCTCGCGCGTGCGAATCTCGAATCCGCCCTTTCCGCGAGTCTCGTCGCCGCGTTCCCTGAGGACGAGCATGTCGATGCGTCGCTCGTCGCGGCGCTCGCGGACCGGTCGCGCGCCGCTTATACGGAGCTCGTCGGCGATCCGCGCTTCGTCCCGTTCTTCCGCGCGTTCACGCCTGTCGACGAGCTCGCGTTGCTCACGATCGGATCGCGTCCGGCACGGCGGCCCGAGGGCGACGACTATCTCGGCGCACTGCGTGCGATCCCATGGGTCTTCGCGTGGACGCAGAACCGCTGCCTGCTCCCGTCGTGGTTCGGGTGTGGGACGGCGTTCGCCGACTCTGACGCCGGCGAGCTGCGCGTGCTCTACCGCGAGTGGCCGTTCTTCCGCACGCTCCTCCAGAACCTCGAGATGACGCTCGCGAAGTCCAGCATGGCGATTGCCCACGAGTACCTCGTGCTCGCCGACGACACGTCGCTCTGGCAACCCATTGCCGACGAGCACGGTCGCACGGTCGACGCTGTGCTCGAGATCGTGGAGGCCGACGAGCTGCTCGACCGCCATCCAGTCGTGCAGCGCTCCGTGCGGCTGCGCAACCCGTACGTCGATCCGATGAATGCGATCCAGGTCGAGCTACTGCATCGCTACCGGGCAGGCGATGACGCCGCGACGCAGCTGCTGCTCCGCTCGATCGCCGGCATCGCGGCCGCGCTGAGAAACACCGGATGAGAGAGCAGATCGCGGCGGAGGCGCGCGCGGCTGCGGACGCCGTCGGCGCGCTGACGGACGACGCGGTCACCGTCGCACTCGCGACGGCGGGCGGGATGGTCGACGAGCGGGCCGATGAGATTGCTGCGGCGAATGCCCTCGACATGGAAGCGGCGGCAGAGCTCGACGAAGGGACACGCGACCGACTGAGGCTCGACGTCGCGCGAATCGAGGGAATTGGCCACCAGTTGCGGGAGCTCGCCGAGCTGCCGCCCCTCGACCGCGTCGAGGATGCATGGCTACTTGCGAACGGCCTCCAGGTTGAGGTGCGCCGCATCCCGATCGGCGCCGTCGGCGCGAACTTCGAGGCGCGGCCGAACGTCGCCGTCGACGTCGCGGGCCAGCTGCTGAAGTCGTTGAACACGGCCGTGCTCCGCACCGGCGGTGCGGCGTTGCGGACCGTGACGTTTCTCGTCGACGAAATCCTCAGGCCGTCGCTCCATGCGGCAGGGCTGCCGCCGGAGGCAATCGGCCTCGTGCGGACGGCGGACCGCGAAGGGGCGCGGGTTCTGGTCTCGCTGCCGGAGGTGCTGCCGCTCGTGATCCTGCGCGGCAGCGGCGAGACAACGGCAGCGCTTGCGCGCGAGGCGGCACTGCACGGCGTGCGCACGCTCGCGCACGCGGAAGGCGGCGGCGTTCTCTATCTGCATGCCGACGCCGACTCGGAGAAGGTCGAAGCGCTCATCACCGCGAGTCTCGACCGGCTCGGCGTCTGCAACCGGCTGAACCTGCTGCTCGCGCATGCGGGCGTCGACGTCCCGTATGCCTTGCTCGAGCGGCTCGGGATCGCCGTGCGCGAGCCCGCGCGCGTCGGCCACGAGTGGGCCAACGATCCCGAGCGGATCGCATCGGTCACGGTCAAGACCGTCGGGTCGCTCGACGAGGCCGTGGCGATCGCGAACGGCGAGACTTCCGGGCTCGCGGCAACGATCGTCACCGAAAACCCGGAAGCCGCGCAGCGGTTCCTCGATGCCTATCGCGGCACCGCCGCATACTGGAACGCGCCGACGCGCTTCACCGACGGCTTCGCGCTCACCGGCGCGCCGGAGACCGGCATCAACGTCGACCGCGTGCCCGGCCCGCGCGGCCCGGTGACGTACCGCGACCTCTATCTCCGCCAGTACCGCGTCGTCGGCGACGGGACACAGCACCGATGAAGCCGCCGCTCGTCGTGAAGCTCGGGTCGAGCCTCGTCGTCGACGAGCAGGGGAAGCCGCGCCGCACCGTGCTGAAGAAACGCGCTGCCGAGATCGCCGAGATCGTCGCAGCCCGCACGCCCGTCTGCGTCGTCTCGTCCGGCGCGATCGCGCTGGGCCTCCGCCGCCTCGGCCTCGAGCGGCGGCCGTCGAGCCTGCCGCGGCTGCAGGCCGCGTCGGCACTCGGTCAGGCCCTGTTGCAGCGCGCGTGGCAGGACGCCTTCGATCCGCACGGTCTCGAAGCGGCGCAGATCCTGCTGACGAGCGCCGAGATTGCCGAGCGCCGCGCGTACGTCAACGTTCGCAACGCGCTCGGCGCGCTCTTCACGCTCGGCAGCGTCCCGGTGGTCAACGAGAACGATGCGACGGCGACCGATGAGATCAGCTTCGGGGACAACGACGCGCTCGCGGCGCACGTCGCTGTGCTTGTCCATGCGCGGCTGCTGGTGCTGCTGACGTCGGTCCCGGGAGTGCTCCATGAAGGCGTGCTGATCGAAGACGGCGCACAGGCGCGTACAGCGTCATTCGGTGCCAAGACCCCGCTCGGCCGCGGCGGCATGGCGAGCAAGGTCGCCGCGGCGGAGCTCGCCGCCGCTGCGGGGATCCCGACGGTGATCGCAGGCGACACGCCGCTTCCGGACCTGCTTGCCGGCCGCGCGGCCGGCACGCGCTTCGACGCAGGCGAAGGCACGACCGCGTTCAAGCTCTGGCTGCGTCACGGGAAACGAGTCGCGGGGCGCATCGTCGTCGACGCGGGGGCGAAGCGGGCGGTCGTACGTGACGGAGGCAGCCTCCTTGCCGTTGGTGTCACCGCTGTCGAACGGCCGTTTCGCGCCGGTGACGGAGTCGAGATCGTCGGGCCGGACGGGGAGCCGTTCGCGCGCGGCGTCGCCGCGGTCGATGCGGGCGAGCTCGCAGGGCGCCCGGCAGGCGTCGAGGCGGTCCACCGTGACCGCCTCGTCCTGCTTACGTCGTCGCGCTGAACGCATCGAGCGCGGCACGACGCTCGGCGCGGGTGGCGGCAGCCCGGTTCACCGCCGCGACGACCGCGCGCAACGACGCGGTCACGATCGACACGTGCAACGCGACCCCCCACACGACCTCACCGTCGATCTCCGCCTCGATGTACGCGGCGGCGACCGCGTCCTCGCCCGTGGTGAGCGCGTGCTCGTGGTAATCGAGCACCTTGACATACGCGCCGACCTTGTCGAGCGCGTGAACCAGCGCCGCGATCGGCCCGTTACCCGTGCCCTCGAGGACGACGTCGCCGCCAGGCTGACGAAGCCGTGCGTGCAGGGTGTCGCCGGTCTCGCTCGCCTCGTGGCCGTAGCCGAGCAGCTCGTACTCCGGCGGCGGCTCGAGGTACGTCTCCTCGAACAGCGTGAAGAGCCGCGACGGCACGAGCTCGCCGCCCTCGAGGTCCGCGATCGCCTGCACGCGCTGTGCGAACTCGACCTGCAGCCCACGCGGGAGGTCGAGGCCGTAGTTCTCCTGCAGCAGGTATGCGACGCCGCCCTTGCCCGACTGCGAGTTGACGCGGATGATCGCCTCGTAGCTCCGCCCGACATCCTGGGGGTCGATCGGGAGGTACGGGACGTCCCACTGCTCCGCTCCCGAGCTCCGCCAGGCGTACATCCCCTTTTTGATCGCGTCCTGATGGGAGCCGGAGAAGGCCGTGTAGACGAGCTCGCCCACCCACGGATGGCGTGGGTGCACCGGCAACTGGTTGCATTCCTCGACGATCCGGCGCGTCTCGTCGATGCGCGAGAAGTCGAGCTTCGGGTCGACGCCCTGCGTCAACAGGTTCAACCCGAGTGTGACGATGTCGACATTGCCCGTCCGCTCGCCGTTGCCGAAGAGCGTGCCCTCGACGCGCTCCGCCCCCGCCATGAGGCCGAGCTCCGCTGTCGCGACCGCCGTGCCGCGGTCGTTGTGCGGATGCACCGAGAGGATGCTCGCGTCGCGCTGGGAGAAGTTTCGCCCGAACCACTCGATGCGGTCCGCGTAGACATTCGGCGGGAACTGCTCGACTGTCGTCGGCAGGTTCACGATCATCTTGTCGTCAGTTGTCGGGCTCCACTCGGCTGCGACCGCCTCACAGATCTCGAGCGCGTACTCGAGCTCGGTGTGATGGAAGCTCTCGGGCGAGTACTCGAACCGAACGCGCGTCGGTGTCCGCCCCGCAAGCCGCCGGCACAACTCCGTCCCGCGTACCGCCAGCTCTGTGATTCCTGCGCGGTCAAGCCGAAACACGACGCGACGTTGTGTCACCGACGTCGAGTTGTAGAGGTGGACGATCGCCTGCTCCGCACCTTCGATCGCCTCGAACGTGCGCTCGATCAACTCCGGGCGCGCCTGAGTCAGGCACGCGATCGTGACGTCGGACGGGATGAGCTCCTCCTCGATCAGCTCGCGCGCGAAACCGAAGTCCGTCGCCGACGCGGCCGGGAAGCCGATCTCGATCTCCTTGAAGCCGAGCGACACAAGGAGTTCGAAGAAGCGGCGCTTGCGTGCGCCGTCCATCGGGTCGACCAGAGCCTGGTTGCCGTCCCGCAGGTCGGTCGAGCACCAGATCGGCGCGGCGGCGATGACCGCGTCCGGCCACTGCCGGTCAGGCAGATCGACGGTCTCGTATTGGCGGTACTTGCGGTATGGCATCGACACGGTACTCGCCTCCTTCAGGCGCACGACTCCACGGGTCAGGGAATGGGTATGTCGGCAGCCGCTTCCCCTACCGGGGAAGGGCGAGGAGCAGCGCGCGGAGGATCTCGAGGTCGCGACGGGCTGCCATGGACGAACCGTAGACGTTTCTCAGGCCGCCCGACAGCCGCAAAACGGACAAAAGCCTGAACCGGACAACTCACTTCCCAAAGTAAAGTCTTGGCACGTAGCCTCGGGGAATGGCTGCCGCCCCGACCTGGGACGCCGTCTACGAGCGCAACTCCGTCGAGCGGATCAAGCGCGACCGGGCGCCGCTCGGGATTCGGGAAGAGCTGCCCGCACTGATCGCGGCCGGCTACGAGGCGATGCCGGAGGAGGACATCGTCCGCCTCCAGTGGTGGGGCCTCTACCACGACAAGCCGAAGATCGGGACGTTCATGCTGCGCGTGAAGATCCCGAGCGGGATTCTGACGCCGGCGAAGCTGCGCGCGATCGGCGAGGTCTCGAATCGCTACGGCCGCGGTGATGCCGAGCTGACGACGCGCCAGTGCATCCAGCTGCATTGGCTCGAGCTCAGCGAGCTGCCGAACGTCTTCGCCGACCTCGAGGCCGCAGGCATCACGAGCGCGGGCGGCTGCGGTGACACCGTTCGCAACATCACCGGCTGCCCGGTGAGCGGGATCGCCGCCGACGAGCTCTTCGACTCGACGCCAGTGGTCGAAGCCGCGACCGCGGAGTTCTACGGCAACCCTGCGTGGGCGAACCTCCCGCGCAAGCACAAGTACTCGATCGCGTCATGCGCCGACCGCTGCAACGCGCCGGAGATCAACTGCGTCTCGCTCGTCGGCACGGTCAACGACGGCCGTGAGGGCTACGCGGTGCAGGTCGGCGGCGGCCTCTCGTCGGTGCCGCGCATCGCGCGCGATCTCGCCGTCTTCGTCCCGAAAGAAGACGCGAACGAGATCCTCGGCACCGTCACCTCGGTCTGGAGCGAGGACCTGAAATACCGGATGTCGCGCGTGAAGGCGCGGCTCAAGTTCATGGTCGACGACATCGGCGCGGACGGGATGCTCGAGCGCGTCGAGACGAAGCTCGGCCGCACGCTCGAGCGGTACGAGCTCCCGCCGATCGATGCGCATCCCTCCGCGCACATCGGCGTGCATCTGCAGAAGGACGGTCGCCGCTACATCGGCCTTCCCGTACCGCTCGGACTCTCTTCCGGCGATCAGCTGATCGCGGTCGCCGATCTCGTCGAGTCGTTCGGCGGCGACATCCGGCTGACGCGCCAGCAGAACCTCATCGTCACCGGGGTCGTCGACGTCGAGGCGACGCTCGCCGCGCTCGCGGAGCTCGGGCTCACGCTCGAGACGAACGAGATCTGGGCGAACTCGATTGCCTGCACAGGCGAGCCGCATTGCAACTTCTCCGTCGGTGAGACGAAGGAGCGGCTGCGCGAGCTGCTCGAGCATCTCGAAGCGGCGTTCGGCGAAGACATCGCCGAGCTCCGCCTGCACCTCGACGGCTGCCCGCACGCGTGCGCGCAACACTGGGTCGGCGACCTCGGCTTCCAGGCGACGACGGGCAAGGACGCAGACGGCAACCGCATCGGCGCCTACGACATCTTCGTGCGCGGCTCCCTCGGGCCGGCGCCGCAGGTGGGCGCGTCGCTTTTCCGCCGCGTTGCGAGCGACGAGCTCGAGGCCGCGGTCGAGGGGCTCATCCGCGGCTGGCTCGAGGAGCGCCGCGAGGACGAGACGTTCACGGAGTTCCAGCGCCGCGTCTCCGACGACGAGCTCGGCGCCTTCGCAGGCATCGAGCCGACGAGAAAGAGGGTGGTCGCTGCATGACCGTGTGGTTGGACGAGCTCGAGGCCGGCGAGCTCTCCGTGCAGTTCGAAGGGGAGGAGCCGCAGGCCGTTCTCGAATGGGCGTTCGGTGAGTTCGACGAGCTCGCGATCTCGGCGGCGTTCCAGGCTGACGACGTCGCGGTGATCGACATGGCGTATCGCATCGATCCGACGGTCCGCGTGTTCACCGTCGACACGGGCCGCCTGCCAGAGGAGACGCACGAGCTCATCGCCACGTTGCGCGAGCGCTATCCGGGGCTCAACCTCGAGGTGCTCGAGCCCGATCCCGGTCAGGTCGCGCGGATGGTCTCGACGAAGGGCCTCGACCTGATGAACGAGTCGGTCGAGAACCGCCTCCTCTGCTGCAACATCCGCAAGGTCCAGCCGCTGACGAAGCACCTCGACGGCCTCGATGCGTGGGTGACCGGGCTGCGCCGCGACCAATGGGCGACGCGGACGAACATCCGCAAGGTCGAGATCGATCACGATCACGGCGCAATCGTCAAGCTCAACCCGCTCGCCGAGTGGACGAAGCGGGAGGTGTGGGAGTACCTGCGCGACAACGACGTGCCGGTGCACGCGCTCTATGCGAAGGGCTACACGTCGATCGGCTGCGCACCGTGCACGCGTGCGATCGGGCCCGGCGAGGACGACCGCGCAGGCCGCTGGTGGTGGGAGACGAACGCGCCCAAGGAGTGCGGCATGCACTGCTCGATCGAGCACGGCGGCTTCGAGCACGAGCTGAAGGCGATCCTGGGCAAGTGATTGCTCTGCGTGGTGACGCGGCCGAGGTCGCACTCGGCGAGGCGCAGGCCGTGCTTGCGCTCGTGCACGACGGCGAGCGGCGCGGCCGGCTCGCCGATCTCGTCGCGGCCGTGCAGGACGGCGAGCTCGGCGACGACGAGGCGCAGGCGCTCGAAGAGCTGATCGAGCTCGGTCTTGCCAGCGGGCGGATTCGCAGCGTCTACGGGCCTGAAGGCGAGCAGGCTGCGCTCAAGACGTACCGGCGGCTGCCGGGCGGGCGCGCGCTCGCAGACAGCGCCGAAGAAGTGACCGAGGCGCTGGAGTCGCTCGAAGGCAAGCTGCTCGAGCACGTCAAGGTGCAGTCGACGGGGCCCGGCGCGTTCCTCGTCACGCTCGGCGTCGAGGGCCTCGAGCTTTCCATCCGTCTCGATCGCGCCGGCGCGCGCGTCCACTCCGTCGGTGTCTGAGTCGCAGCACTACGTCGCCTGTCTCGACCTCGCGGGCAAGCGCTGCCTCGTCATCGGTGCGGGCGCGATCGCTGATGAGAAGGTCGCGGGCCTGGCGGCATGCGGTGCCGACGTCGTCGTTGCACCTACTTACGAACCGTCGCTCCTGGACGGGGTGTGGCTCGTCGTTGTCGGGGACCCGGAACAGGGTGCGCGCGTCTTCGCGGATGCGTCGGCGCGCAACGTCTTCTGCAACGTCGCCGACGTGCCCGAGCAATGCTCGTTCATCCTGCCGGCGTTGCACCGGCGCGGCCCGATCACGGTCGCCGTCTCGACGGGAGGCGCGTCTCCGGCGCTCGCGCAGTGGCTGCGCGACCGCTTCGCGGTTCAGGTCGACTTCGAGCACGAGCAGCTCGCGTACGAGCTTCGGCGCATTCGTCCGTGGGTGAAGCGAAACTTCCACACCTACGCAGAGCGGCGCGAGTACTTCCGCGAGCGCGTCGAACGGGCTCTGAGATGACGGTCTCGCTCGTCGGTGCGGGGCCGGGCGATCCCGAGCTGATCACCTTGCGGGGGCTCGCGCGTGTCAGGGCTTGCGAGGTGCTGGTCTACGACCGACTCGTCGCACCCGAGCTCGTCGCGGAAGCGCCGCTCGGCTCCACGCGCATCTCGCGCGAGGGGCTGTCGCAGGACGACATCAACACGCTGCTCGTCGTCCACGGCCGGCGGCGCCGCGTCGTGCGGCTCAAGGGCGGCGATCCGTTCGTGTTCGGCCGCGGCGGGGAGGAGGCGCTTGCGCTTGTGCGCGCGCAGGTGCCGTTCGAGATCGTGCCGGGGGTCTCGTCGCTCGCCGCGGTGCCGCAAGCGGCCGGTATCCCAATCACGCATCGCGGGATCTCGCAGGCGGTGACGGCCTTCGCGGCGAACGACGTCGAGCAGCTCGATGCCGCGGCGCTCGCGGCGATGCCGGGAACGCTCATTGCTTTCATGGGCGGCGCGGTCGTCGGGCAGCTCGCCGAGCAGCTGATCGCTCATGGCAAGCCGGCGTCGACGCCCGCTGCCGTGATCTCCAGAGGCACCCTCGAGGACGAGGAAGTGCGCGTTGCGCCGCTCGGTGCGATCGGTGCTGCGGCCGAGGACGCGCCGACGCCCGCGCTCGTCGTGATCGGCGAGGTGGTTGCACTCCGCGAAGCGCTCGGCGCCCTGCAACGATTCGCCGCGTGACGGAGTTCCGGCGCGTCGACGCGCTCCCGGCATATGCGTTCGCGGAGGTCGAGCGGCTGAAGCTCGAGCTTCGGCGTGCGGGCGAGGACGTCATCGACCTCGGCTTCGGCAACCCTGACGTCGCACCACCTGAGATTGCGGTGGAGAAGCTCCGCGAAGCGGCGCTGCTCCCGCGCAATCATCGCTACAGCTCGAGCCGCGGCCTGCCGAACCTGCGCGCTGCGGTCTGCGAGTTCTACTGCGACCGGTATGGAATCGAGCTCGATCCGGAGCGAGAAGCGACGATGGCACTCGGCGCGAAGGAGGGTCTGGTGCATCTGCTCTGGGTCCTGCTTGGGCCGGGTGACGTTGCCCTCGTCCCGAGCCCGTCGTATCCGATTCATCTCTTCGCGCCGGGGTTCGCCGGTGCAGCCGTGCAGCGTGTTCCGGTCGGACCCGGCGTCGACTTCGTTGCCGGAGTGCACGAGGCATGGGAAGCCTCGCAGCCGCGCCCGCGCGTCCTGATCGCGTCGTTCCCGCACAACCCGACGACGGCCACTGCTGACCGCGCGCAGCTGCAGCAGCTGGTCGAGTTCGCCCGGGAGCGCGACCTCGTCCTCGTGCACGACTTCGCTTACGCGGATCTCGGGTTCGACGGCTACCGGCCGCCGTCCGTCTTCGAGGTCGAGGGCGCGCGTGACGTCGCCGTCGAGCTCTACTCGCTCACGAAGGGGTTCTCCCTCGCCGGCTGGCGCGTCGCCTTCGTGCTTGGGCGGGCGGATGTCGTCGCGGCGCTCGCGCGGCTGAAGTCGTATCTCGACTATGGCAGCTTCCAGCCGCTACAGATCGCGGCGACCGTTGCGCTGCGCGAGGCGCGCGACCAGCCGGCGCACGCGGCGTCGGTCTACGAGGGCCGCCGCAACGCGCTCTGCGACGGGCTCACGCGTATCGGCTGGGATGTCCCGCGGCCACAGGCGACAATGTTCGTCTGGGCGCCGATCCCGACCGGCGAGCCCTCGAGCGAGTTCGCGCTCCGTCTGTTGCGCGAAGCCCATGTCGCCGTGAGCCCGGGCAGCGGCTTCGGCGTCGACGGCGAAGGTTTCGTCCGCTTCGCGCTCGTCGAGAACGAGCAGCGCATCGCGCAAGCGGTGCGCGGCCTTCGGACACTGCTGCAAAGGCAGTAGTCCTCTCGGCCAAGCGTTTTCAAATGGGGATAACCCCCCTCAACGCTTCGTCGAGCCTCTCGAAATCCTTCTCCACAGGGTTATGGCTGCAACGGGGCGCTTTCCGCGTGCAGGCATGACGCGAAGGGCCGACGGTGGGGAGTATCCCCTTGTGGCTCGACAGGCCCTATCGGGCCCGGCCGCCGTCAGAGCGGCAGCGCGCCTTCGAGCCACGCGCGGCCGACGACGACGCCGTCGACGCCAAGAGCGGCGACGGCCTCGACATCGCGCGCATCTCGGATGCCGCCGGCGGCTAGGAGCTCGCCCTTGTAGCGGGCACGAGCGACTCGCAGCAGGTCTAGGTCGGGGCCGCTGCGCGTGCCGTCGCGTTCGATCGCCGTACACACGACGCGTCGGACTCCGGCGGCGGTGCAGCGGTCGAGCGCGTCCGCTTTTGTGACTCCGGAGGACGCACGCCAGCCTGCGGTGCGCACGATGCCGTTCGCGACGTCGACTGCGACCACGACTTCTCCTGCCTCCACGAAATCCGTCAGGGGCGTTGATCCGAAGGCGGACGTGCCGATCACCACGCGCGCAACGCCCGCCCCGGCAAGCGCCGCGACGTCGGCCGGTGAGCGGACGCCTCCACCCAGCTGCACCGGCACCGGAGCGGCTGCGTCGACGACGGCCCGAGCGAGCGCGACCGAGACGCCGCCGTCGCGGGCCGCAGCGAGCGCGACGACATGGACGAGCGGGGGAGCCGCAGCAGCCGCACGTCGGACGAGCTCGAGCGGGTCGCCCATCTCGTCGACTCGACCGTAGTCGCCCTGGGTCAATCGCACCGCGCGCCCATCCAGGACGTCCACGGCCGGGACGATTGCGAACGGCCGTATCAACGTGTTACCATGCTAACACGATGGCATCAACGACGACGACTGCACGACATTGGCCGGCGAGCCAACACGAGGAGCTCTTCGGGGCGATCGCGTCCCTGCGCAACCGGGACGAGGTGGAGCGCTTCCTCCGCGATCTGTGCACGAGGTCGGAGCTCGACGCGATGGCGCACCGCTGGGAAGTCGCCCAGCTGCTGGAGCAGGGGCTGCCGTATCTGGAGGTCGCTCGGCAGGCGCACGCATCGACAACGACGGTGACGCGCGTGTCGCAGTGGCTTCGGAACGGCGAAGGCGGCTATCAGCTCGCGCTGCGGCGCCGCCGTCGCAAGCACGCCTGAGGATCGCAGTCCCGTCGAAGGGGCGGCTGCGCGAGCCCGCCGTCGAGCTTCTGCACGACGCCGGCCTCGGGCCGGAGACGCCGGGCGATCGCGCCCTTGCGTTAGCGTGCCGCAACGCGCCGGTCGAGGCGCTGCTCGTGCGCGCCGACGACATTCCCGAATACGTGCAGGACGGCGTCGTCGACTGCGGCATCACGGGGCTGGACCTCGTGCGGGAGCAGGCGCCGGCCGTCAGCGTGCTCGTCCGGCTCGGCTTCGGCGCCTGCACGCTCGAGGCTGCTGTCCCGACCGAGTCGGACGCGAAGAGTCTCGACGACGTCGCAGCCGCCCGCGTCGCGACGAGCTTTCCGCGCCTCGTGCGCGAGCTGATCCCCGGCAGCCGGCTCGTCGACGTGCACGGCTCCGTCGAGCTTGCGCCTCGACTCGGCCTCGCGGACGCGATCGTCGACCTCGTCTCGAGCGGCAGCACGCTCCGTACGAACGGCCTTCGCTCGCTCGGTGTCCTGCTCGAGTCCGAAGCGGTGCTGATCGGCCCGCCGGAGCCGACCGCCGAAACGCGTCAGCTGGCAGGCGTGTTCCGCAGCGTCGTCGACGCACGCGGTGCCCGGTATCTCATGCTGAACGCGCCCGAGACGGCGCTCGAGGAGATCTGCGCGCTCGTGCCGGGCTCACGGGCGCCGAGCGTGCTGCCGCTCGCCGAGCCGGGGATGGTCGCCGTTCACAGCGTCGTCCCCGCGACGGATGTCTGGCACTTGCTGCCCGCACTCGAAGAAGCGGGAGCGACGTCGATCCTGCTCGTCCCGCTGGAGCGCATGCTCGCATGAGACCGCTGCCGCCCGGCTTCCGTCCCTATGAGTGGGCGCCCTCGACCGAGGAGCTCGCACGCCGCGCGGGGCTCGACCCGGTGGAGATCGTGCGGTTCGACGGAAACGTCCCGCCGTTGCCGCTCCCGAGCTCGCGGCCGGGTGCGATCGCTGCCGCGCTCGCCGACGTGAACACGTATCCGCACGGCGGCTACCCGTTGATTCACGAGGCGATCGCGCAGTACGCGGGCGTCGGGCCTGAACATGTGGTACTCGGTGCCGGCGCGGATGACTTGATCCTGCTCTGCGCGCGTGCGTTCGCCGGCCCCGGCGACGTCGTCGCCGTCCCGCCCGAGCCGACCTATCCGCTGTTTCGCGTCGCCGCTGAGCTCGCAGGCGCGACGATCGGTGACGACTCGCCGGTGCTGACGTTCTGCTGCCGGCCCGGGAACCCGCTCGGCGACCTGCCGCCGCTCCCGGACGCGCGCCCGCTCGTCGTCGATGAGGCGTACGGCGAATACGCCGGCGAGACAGCAGTGCCGTTCCTCGACGCAGGCGTGATCGTCGTGCGGACGTTCTCGAAGGCGTTCGGGCTCGCCGGCGCGCGCATCGGGTATCTGCTCGCGACAGCGGACATCGCCTCCGAGCTTCGCGCGCGCCAGGCGCCCGCGCCGGTGTCGACGCTCTCCGTTGCTCTCGCGCTCGCGGCTCTGCGGAACCCCCCGGACGTCGCCCCCGTCGTCGCCGAGCGCGAACGGCTCGCGACTGAACTGCGCGCACTCGGGTACGAGCCACTGCCGTCGCACGCGAACTTCATCTTCGTCCCTGCGCCTGAACCGCGGGAGGTCGGCGAGCGGTTGCTCCAGCACGGCCTCGTCGTGCGCGTGACCGCGGGAGGTATCCGCATCTCCGTTCGCGATTGCGACGATGACGATCTCCTGCTTGCGGCGCTCGCCGGCGAATCCCCGTTGGTACGGCGACGTGCGCGATATCTACGGGCGACGGCGGAGACCGCCGTGCGTGTCCGCCTCGGGCTCGACGGCGCCGGCCGCGTTCGCGTCGCGACGGGGGCCGGCTTGTACGACCATCTGCTCGAGCAGCTGGCCTTCCACGGGAACCTCGATCTCGTCGTCGACGGCGCAGGAGATCTCGAGACCGGTGCGCACCACACGGCAGAAGACACGGCGATCGCGGTCGGCGAGGCCCTCGACCGCGCGCTGGGCGACCGGCGCGGAATTGCGCGCTACGGCTCGGCCGTTGTGCCGATGGACGACGCACTCGCGCGCGCGGCGGTCGATCTCGGCGGTCGCCGCGGCGCGGAGATCGAGCTCGCCGAGGATCCGGGG
This sequence comes from Gaiellaceae bacterium, assembly GCA_036496545.1. Lineage (GTDB taxonomy): Bacteria > Actinomycetota > Thermoleophilia > Gaiellales > Gaiellaceae > Palsa-739. The sequence goes on from DASXKX010000015.1 coordinate 234,457, forward strand.
CTCGCGCGGCACGCGCTCGAGAGCTTCGCGAACGCAGGACGGATGACGCTTCACGTGAGCGCGACGGGGCGCGATCCGCATCACGTGGCCGAGGCCGCCTGCAAAGCCGTTGGGCGCGCGCTCCGCGAGGCGGTGCGCCGCGACGGAGATGAGCTCCCGTCGACGAAAGGCCTTCTGTGAGATTTGCGATCTGCTCGTACGGCGCGGGGAACACCCGGTCGGTGCAGCTCGCGTTCGAACGGCTCGGTCTGCGCGCCGACGTCGTCGACGATGGAGACGAGATCCTCGCCGCCGATCTTGCGGTTCTTCCCGGCGTAGGCTCCGCGGGCTCGGCGATGGCCGGCCTGCGACAACGCGGCCTCGATGAGGCGCTGCGCGAGCGCGCGACCGCCGAGCGGCCGATTCTCGGGATCTGCCTCGGGCTGCAACTCGCGCTCGACAAGACTGAGGAGGACGGCGGCGTCGAAGGGCTCGGGCTCGTGCCCGGCCGCGCAGTTCGACTGCAGACGACGCGCGTACCGCGCATCGGCTGGGCGCCGCTCGACGGTGGCGGCGAGACGTACTGGTACGCGCACTCCTTTGTCGCCGAGACGCCGGCGGCGACCGCGACGAGCGAAGGGCTGACCGCGATCGTCGAGCACGGCTCGTTCACGGGCGTGCAATTCCATCCCGAGAAAAGCGGTCCTGTTGGCGCGCGGTTCCTGGCGGCGAGATGCCTCTTCCTCGCCTGATCCCGTGCCTCGACGTCGCCCGCGGGCGCGTCGTCAAGGGGGTGCGGTTCGAGCAGTTGCGTGACGTCGGCGATCCCGTCGAGCTCGGAGCCGCGTACTCCGACGCCGGTGCAGACGAGCTCGTGTTCCTCGACATCTCTGCAACGCTCAATGCGCAGAACGCCGCGGTCGGCGTCGCCGCACGGGTCGCCGAGAATGTGTCCATCCCCTTCACGTTCGGCGGGGGCATCCGGTCGGTCGACGATGCGCGCGCGGTTCTCGAGGCCGGCGCCGACAAGGTGAGCGTCAACTCTGCGGCGCTCGCGCGCCCGCAACTGGTCGGCGAGCTGGCCGAGCGGCTGGGTACGCAGGCTGTCGTCGTCGCGATCGACGCGGCCGGCGATCGCGTCCGCTCGCATGCTGCGACGCGCGATGCCGAGCGCGGCGTACTCGAGTGGGCGAAGGAGTGCGAGGAGCGCGGCGCCGGTGAGCTGCTCGTGACGTCCATCGACCGCGACGGCACGCAGTCCGGCTACGACCTCGAGCTGCTCGAGCGGATTCGTGACGTGGTCTCGCTACCGATCGTTGCGTCGGGTGGCGCGGGAAACGCGCGGCACGTCGCGGACGCTCTGCGCGTCGCCGATGCAGCGCTGCTCGCGTCGATCCTCCACGCGGACCCAGCGCGTCTCGCGTCGCTTCGAACAGAGCTGTCCGACCTCGGAATCCCGGTGCGCGGTGCCGCCTGAGCTCCGTCCCGCGATCGTCCAGGACGCGCGGGACGGCCGCGTGCTCATGCTCGCCTGGATGGACGACGAGGCGCTGCGCCTGACCGTCGAGACGGGCGAGGCGTGGTTCTGGAGCAGATCGCGCGAGCGGCTCTGGAAGAAGGGTGAGACCTCGGGCAATACGCTCGCCATAGAGGAGCTACGCGACGACTGCGACGGTGACGCACTCCTCGTTCGTGTCATCCCCAACGGCCCGGCCTGCCATACGTCGTCGGTCTCGTGCTTCGCGCCCGGGCTCTGGCGAACGGTCGTCGAGCGCGTGCGCGACCGGCCGGAGGGCTCGTACGTCGCGGAGTTGGCGGGCGGCGGCGTCGTTCGAGCCGCCCAGAAGGTCGGGGAGGAGGCCGTCGAGACGGCCCTCGCCGCCAGCGCCGGTGACGGCCGGCTCGTCTCCGAGGCCGCGGATCTCCTGTTCCACCTCTATGTCCTGCTCGCCGTCGCAGGCGAGGACGTCGCGGACGTCGAGGCCGAGCTTTCGAGGCGGGCTGAGGTGGTTTCAGGACCCCCTTAAAACGGGCAATGAACGTTCGTGCAGGCGAAGCACCGGTTGCGGTACGTCAGGGCTCGGGTTGACCTCACGACGGCGAACGTCTCGAGGCTCGCGGGGGAGCTTGTCCGCGCCGGCGCAAGAGATGCTCATGCAACAGGAGATGGTGAGATGGCGATCGCCGTCATCGCGCCGTCGTACAGCGCGGCCCGCACGCTCGCGGATGATTTGCTCGCGAAGACGAGCACCCGCCCGATCTAGATATCGTCGCGGCATAGCGGCCTCCTTCCGAATCCCGTCCGCAGAATTCGAGTTGCGGCGCGACCGCCTACTCGAGCACGTCCGGCGCAACGACCTGAGCGGCTACGTGCTCTTCGGCGCCGACTACATCCAGTACTTCACCGGCTTCTGGTTCCTCTCGAACGAGCGGCCGGTCATCTACGCGGAGAGCGTCGGCGGCGAGTCCGTCATCTTCGTTCCGGAGTTCGAGGTGGAGCGCACGCACGCAGAGGCAACCTTCGACCGCGTCGCGTGGTACTCGGAGTATCCGGGGGTCGAGCACCCGATGCTGAGCATCGCTGCAGTGCTCGCGGACCTGGGCATCCGCGACGCGATCGGAGCCGACCGGGACGGCTACCCGGGCATCCTCGGCTACCACGGACCACCGTTGAGCGAGGTCACCGGCGCGCGCGTCGCGCCAATCGCCGATGTGATCGAGAACATGTTGCGGTGCAAGAGCGAGAACGAGCTCGAGTTGATTCGCGAGAGCGGGCGCTGGTGCGCGTACGCGCATCGTCTGCTGCAGCAGTACTCGGTGCCGGGGGCGACCGAGGCCGAGGCGAGCCTTCGCGCAGGGCACGAGGCGACACTGGCAATGCTGGAGAAGCTCGGTGACGGCTACGGCGGCGGGCTCTCGTCGTCGTCCGGCGTGTCGGCCGGCTATCGCGGGCAGATCGGCGTGCGCAGCTCATGGGCGCACGCGATCGCACACAACATCGAGTTCAAGCCCGGTGACATGCTCGTGACCGAGACGAGCGCACCGATCTGGGGCTACAACGCCGAGCTCGAGCGCGGCATGGTGATCGGGCAGCCGACTGATGGGATGCGCCGGCTCTTCGAGCATGTGGTCGCGGCGCAGGACGTCGCGTTCGCGACGATCCGGCCGGGCGTTGCGTGCGCCGACGTCGACCGCGCCGTGCTCGGCTACTTCGAGGACCACGACCTGACGGCGTATTGGCGCCAGCACGTCGGCCACGGCATCGGCCTCCGCAACCATGAGGCGCCGTTCCTCGACGTCGGCGACCACACGACGCTCGAGCCGGGGATGGTCTTCACCGTCGAGCCGGGGCTCTACGACTCCCTCGTCGGCGGCTTCCGACACTCGGACACGGTTGTCGTGACCGAGGACGGGATGGAGATGCTCACGGACTACCCATCGGACCTCGAGAGTCTTACGATCGAGGTCTGAGACCTCGAGGGTGGGGAGGGTCCCATGAAGACCGCGTTCGCAGCCCTGGCCGCCGCCGTCGCGCTCGGAGTGTCTGCCGCCTCGGCCGCGCCGAACTATCCGAGCTCGATCGCCGCGCTCGGCGACTCGATCACGCGTGCGTTCGACACGTGCTCGTTCCCCTACATCGACTGCCCGGCGAACTCGTGGTCGACTGGAACGAACACTGCCGTGGACAGCGTGTACGAGCGTTTGCTGGCGTTCAACCCGCAGATCGGCGGCCATAACTTCAACGATGCGAAGACGGGCGCGAAGATGTCCGACCTTTCCGGCCAGGCCGCGACCGCCGCGACTCAGCAGGCCGCTGCAGTCACGATCCTCATCGGCGCCAACGACGTGTGCACGTCGTCGGTCGCGACGATGACCGACCCGACCG
>DASXKX010000016.1:0-105834 GCA_036496545.1 Gaiellaceae bacterium
CAGACGCCCTGCGGGCGTCTGACACCTCCGATACGGCTCAGACGCTCTAGGCCCTCGTCCAGCTTCTCGTCCGGGGTTGCCAGGCTCAGCCTGGCCCAACCCTGGCCGCGGTTCCCGAAGCCTTCGCCCGGCGCGACCGCCACGCGGTGCTCTTCGAGCAGCCGCTCGCACGTCAGGCCGTCCGGGAGCTTGAACCAGACGAAGAACGTTCCCTCGCCGCGCGGCTCGCAGCCCGGCAGAGCCTTGAGCGCGCGATCTCGGCGGTGCTCATACGTCGCGCGCCGATCCTCGACCGAGTCCTGCGGTCCCGTGAGCGCGGCGATGCCTGCTTCCTGCACCGGCATGAAGACCCCGGCGAACTGGTGGTTCTGCAAGTCCTCGATGCGGCGCGTGATCTCCGCGTTGCCGACGGCGAAGCCGAGCCGCCAGCCGGCCATGCCGTACGTCTTCGATATCGAGAAGAGCTCGAAGCCGAGCTCGCGTGCGCCGTCGACGGCGAGGAAGCTCTGCGGCGCGCGGCCGTCGAAGATGAGATCGCCGTACGCAAAGTCGTGCATCAGCCACGCGCCCGTCCGGTGAGCCCATTCGATTGCTTCTTCGAAAACGCCGTCCGGCACGCAGGCCGCGAGCGGGTTCGACGGATAGTTCAGGTACAGCGCAGCGGCGCGGGACGGTGCGGCGTCCCAGTCCGGCCGCGCGTCATCGCCGAGCGGCAGCAGCTCGAGCCGTGCATCGGCGAGTGCGACCGCAGAGCGATAGTCGGGATACCCCGGGTCCGGCAGCACGATCGTGTCCCCATCCTCGACGCAGGTCTGCGCGAACTCGATCAGCCCGGTCTTCGAGCCGGGCAGGACCGCGACCTCGGTCGCGGGATCGACCTCGACGCCGTAGACGTCGCGGTAGCGCGCCGCGATCGCCTCCTTCAGTGCGGGGAGTCCGGCGAACGGGGCGTACCCGTGCGTGTCGGGCCGCCGCGCCGCGCGGTCGAGCGCCTCCGCGACGTGCGGCGGCGGGCCGACGTCGGGATTGCCGCGCCCGAGGTCGATCAGCGGCTCGCCTTCGCGCGCCGCTGCAGCGGCGACACGCGCCAACAGTGCGGTGAAGTACTGCTCGGGCAGGCGCTCGAGCCTCCGTGGAACGTGTTCCCTCACAGTTCCGGGAGGTCGAGGCGACGCGTGTCGCCGGCGGGGATCGTTGCGTCCGCGTGGTCGGCGATCTCTCCGAGCGTAGCCGTCCATACGTCGCCGCGGTCGCGGATCCGTGTAAGCAACTCGGCGAGCATTTTCGCGCGCGACGGACGGCCGGACAGGAACGGGTGCATCGTGAGGACGAGCAGGCAGCCCTCGTCCCGCATCGCATCGAGCTCTCCCGTCCAGAGCTCGAGCACCTTGGACGGCAGCTCGATCTGCGAGCCGATGTCGGGCTCGGGCAGATAGGCGAACTGCTCCCAGTCGTCGAGCGACCAGTGCACCGGCAGCTCGATCAGCTGCCCGGCATCGGTCTCGAGCCGGTAGGGGACGTCGTCGTCCATCAGCGACGAGTCATAGGTGAAGCCCGCGGCGGCGAGGAGCTCGGGCGTGCGCGCGTTCAGCTCCCAGAGCGGCGCGCGGTACCCGCGCACGCGCGTTCCGGTCAACGGCTCGAGCGCCTCCGCACCGCGCTCAATGATCGCGCGCTCCTGCGCCTCGCTCAACGAATGCGGCGCCTCATGCAGGTCGTTGTGCCACCCGACCTCGTGCCCGGCCGCAACGATCGCCCGCACCGTGTCGGGATACCGCCGCGCGGTGAAGCCCGGGACGAAGAACGTCGCGCGCACATCGGCGCGCGCGAGCACGCGGAGCAGCCGCGGCACCCCGACCTTCGGCCCGTACGCCTGGTGGCTCATCGTCGAGGCGCGCTTGGCGAAGAGTGGGTTGATCGCGAGGATCGCCGACTCCGCGTCGACGTCGAACGTGATCGCGCACGCCGCGCGTGCCTTGCCCGGCCAGCCGAACTTCATGGGGGAGAAACCTACGCTGCCGAGCGCTCTGCGCGCCGCAGCTCGACCGGGAGCTTGAACGTGACGTCCTCGGCCACGGGGCGGTGCTCGGCGATGTCGGTCACACCGTGGGCGCGGAACCAGTCGCACACCTCGGCGACGAGCCGCTCCGGCGCGGATGCGCCCGACGTGATGCCGGCGGTCTCGACTCCGGCGAGCCATTGCTCGTCGATCTCCCCGACGTCGTCGACGAGATGCGACTCCACGCCGGCGTTGCGCGCGACCTCGACGAGCCGTTTCGAGTTCGACGAGTTGCGCGACCCGATTACGAGGAGAAGCTCAACTTCATGCGCGAGCTCCTTCACCGCGCGCTGCCGGTTCGTCGTCGCGTAGCAGATGTCTTCCTTTGCGGGGCCCTCGATGTGCGGGAAACGCCGGCGCAGCGCGGCGATGATCTCGCGCGTCTCGTCGACCGCGAGCGTCGTCTGCGTGATGTACGCGAGCGGTCCGGGCGGAAGGTCGAGCGCCTCGACGTCGGCGATGCTCTCGACGAGAACGATCCGGTCCGGCGCTTCGCCGGTCGTGCCTTCGACCTCCTCGTGGCCCGCGTGCCCGATGAACACGATCCGGTAGCCGTCGGCCGCGTAGCGACGCGCCTGTGTGTGCACCTTCGTCACGAGCGGGCAGGTCGCGTCGATCGACAGGAGCTCGCGCACGCGCGCGGCCTCGCGTACCGCGGGCGCGATGCCGTGCGCGGAGAAGACCAGCGTCGCGCCTTTGGGTACGTCCTCCACCGACTCGACGAAGATCGCGCCTCGTGCGCGCAGCGCTTGCACGACGTGCGAGTTGTGCACGATCTGCTTGCGGACGTAGACGGGAGCCCCGAAGAGCTTCAGCGCGCGCTCGACCGTGTCGACCGCCCGCTCGACCCCCGCGCAATACCCGCGAGGCGAGGCGAGAAGGACGCGCTTGACCAAACCGCGGGCCAGGATAGCTCCGTGGGCATGAAGGGGAGGTTAGGAGTCCGACCGCGACCTGAGGCATGAGAAAGCCCGCCGCTCGGGGGGGTCGGTGCGGCGGGCTCTCTCAAGTTGCTTACCGCGGGCTTGCAAGGCCAGGTACGCGCGCCGCGGTTCGCATCGCCCAGTGCCAGGGACGGTATAACGGCGTGCCGAAGCGGAACAATGGGCCGACCGGCCCATCTTTTGAACGGAGAGGGATGCGGCTCTGCGGCCTGAAAAGACTCGCTGGGAGCGAGCGGCGCTCCGTAGAATCTCGACGCCCAGTATGACCTCAACCGAGCGCCTCACCATCGGCCTGAACGGCCTCCAGCTGGCCTGGGAGAGCGTGTCCGTCGTCGTCGGCGCCCTCCTGGTCGGGCTCCTGGTCGGATTGCTCGTGCGCGCCCGTGCGAGTCGGCGGGCGGTAGCCGCGGCAGGATCGCCGGCGCGCCAGCGTGAGCTCGAGAGCCTCCGCCGCATCGCGGCAGAGCTCGCGCGCACCTCTGACGTCGAGGGTGTCGCGCGGGCGCTCCTCGACGAGATCGCGAGCCTGTTCGGCGTCGGCTTCGTCGCTCTGACGTTTGTCTCGGAGGACGGCCGGGAGGCGTCGGGCTTCCTGGCCCGAGCAGGGGCGAAGGATGTGGCCTGGTGGCCGGATGTCACCCTCGACCTGGCGCGGGAACCGTCGGGCATCGCGAGCGCCGTCTTCGAGGCCTCGAGCTTCGCCGTCTACGACGCGACGGGCTCGACCCGCGTCAGCCCTCGGCTCGCCCGTGAGGTCGGGGCGAAGAGTGCGGCGTTCATCCCCCTGATCAGCGAAGGACGCGTGATCGCGGTGATCTCCGTCGCGGCGACCGACGACTTCCGGGCGTTCTCGACGGAGGACCTGTCGGTGATGCAGACGCTCGCGTCGGAGGCGACGATCGCGCTCGAACGGACACGAACGTCGATCGAGCTCGGTGCCGCCCTCGAGCGCGAGCGGCTGCTCGCCTCCGTCGGCCGCCGGCTCCGCAGCGAGCTCGACCTGCGGAGGTCGCTACAGGCGGTCGTCGAGGAGACCGGGCTCGCGCTAGGAGCCGTGCGGTGCTTCGTGCGCCTGGGCGAGGCGGAGATGCTCGCCGAGTGGTTCGCCGAGTCGCTGCAGTCGATCGAGAATCCGGCCGACCTGCCGATCTCGAACCTCGCGCTCCGCGAGCAGCGAACCGTGACGCTCGTCGATCTCGAGGAGGCGCCTGAGCTGAGCGACGCGGTCACCGGCGGGCTCGAGAATCTGCGCGCGCTCGGCTCGCGTAGCGGGATCGCGACGCCCGTGGTCGTGCAGGACGCCGTCATCGGCGTGCTCTCGGTGCACAGCGACGTGCCGCACGCCTGGGTGCAGGCCGACACCGCGCTGCTCGAGGGAGTCGCCGCGGAGGTCGGCAACGCGATTCGCGTCGGCCGCCTGCTCGACGAGAACCGCGAGCGCCTGAGCCAGCAGGCCGCGCTGTTTCGCGCAGCGCAGGTCCTGAGCGGCGAGCTCGACCTCGACACGGTGCTGCAGCGGCTCGTCCACGAGGTCGCCGAGCTGCTGGAGGCCGACGCGTCGGACTGCTACCTCTACGACGCCGACCGCGCGTCGCTGCGCTGCGCCGCGGTGCATGGGCTCGACGAGTCGCTCGTCGGCTTCGAGTTCCCGGCGACACGCGGTCTCGCTGCGCTCGCGATCCGTGAGGGCCGCGCGAAGGTCGCGAAGGACTACGACGAGCTCGTCGATCCGGTGCCGAACGATGCCTACGACGGCTTCACGGACGCAATCGTCGCGCCGATGCGGTGGAGCGATGGGGCGCAGGGAGTGCTCGGCGTCGGCCGCCGCAACGGCCGGTCGTTCAGCCCGCGTGACGCCGACATTCTCGAGGCGTTCGCCGGCCTCGCGTCCCTCGCGCTGCGGAACGCGGAGACGTTCACCCGCAGTTCGCGTCAGGCGCGCGTGCAGCGTGGCTTCTACAGGATTGCGGCTGTGCTCGGGCAGTCGCTCTCGCGGGCCGCGACGCTCGAGGCGATCGCCCAGGCTGCAGCAGAGGCGCTCGGCGGCTCATCCGCGGCCGTGCTCGTGCCGCACGGCAGCCGGCTGACGCTCGCAGGCCGGTTCGAGTTGTCGGAGCGCTTCACCGCCCTGCTCGACGAGGGGATCGAGGAGGGCGATGGGCCACTCGCGCGCGCGGCAGCCCAGTCGCGTGTGATCGCGGCGCCCACGCTCGTCGACGACGACCGGTTGCCCAAGGACTGGCGCAAGGCGGCCGAGGCCGACGGCTACCGCGCATTGCTCGCGGTGCCTGTATCGGTCCCGCGCAGCGAGTCGGGCGGGCTTGTCGCAGTGTTCTTTGCCGACGAGCGCGTCTTCACCGACGACGACCTCGAGCTCGCACGCCATCTCGCCGACGCGACGCGCGGTGCACTCGAGCGCAGCGAGCTGTTCGAAGCGGAGCGCAGCGCGCGTGCGCTTGCGCAGCAGCTGACGCGCACCGGACGGCTGCTCACGACCGAGCTCGACCCTGCCGCCGTTCTCGACGAGGTTGTGCAACAGGCGCCCGAGCTCGTGAATGCGGACGCGTGCGCGATCCGCGTCCTGGAGGACGACGAGCTCGTCGTCAGCGCCGCCGTCGGCGCGGGCGCAGAGGAAGCCGTCGGGTCACGCAGTCGCGCATCGGCCTGGCTCTCCGGGGACGTCGTGCAGTCGCGCGCGCCCGTCTCGCTCGAGAACGCCGGTGCGGAAGCGCGGCTGCGTGGGCTCGATCCGATGCTGCTCGCCGGCAACGCGTCGTATCTCGGTGTGCCGCTCACAGGGCCCGACGGCGTGCCGCTCGGCGTGCTCGCCGTCTACTGCGTCGAGCCACGGCCGTGGCGCGAGGAAGAGATCGACGCAATGCTCGCCCTCGCGGCGAGCACGTCGGCGGCGCTGTCCAACGCCGAGCTCTACCAGCGCGTCGCGCTCGAGAAGGAGCGGAGCTTCGCGATCCTCGCGAACATCGCCGACGGCATCGTCGCCGTCGACCGTGAGGGCATGGTCGTCCTCTGGAACGAAGCGGCCGCGAAGATCACAGGCGTCACGGCTGCCGACGCGCTCGGCCGCCCGCCTGTCGACGTCCTGCAGCGGACGCTCGAGTCCGACATCGACGTCCCAGTGGGCGACCGGCTCGTCTCGATCATGCGCGGGCGAGAAGAAGTGTGGCTGTCGGTGACCGAAGCAGTGATGCGCGATCCGGGGGGCGCCGTCGCCGGCCGTATCTTCGCGTTCCGCGACATCTCCTCCGACCGGCTCGTCGAGCAGATGAAGTCCGACTTCGTCTCGACGGTGTCGCACGAGCTGCGCGCGCCCCTTACGTCGATCTACGGCTTCGCGGAGACGCTGCTGCGCCAGGACGTGAAGTTCGGCGAGCACGAGCGCCAGACATTCCTCGGCTACATCGCGTCCGAGTCGCAGCGGCTGACGGGCATCGTCGACGCGCTGCTGAACGTCGCGCGCCTCGACACGGGCGACCTGCAGGTGAACATCGCCCCGACGGACGTACGCGGCATCGTCGACGAGGTCGTGCAAAGCGCGCAGGACGCGACGGCGGAAGGGCAGCAGCTCGTCGTCGAGCTGCCCGCGGAGCCGCTCGCCGCGAACGCCGATCGCGACAAGCTCCGGCAGGTCTTCTCGATCCTGCTCGACAACGCGCTCAAGTACTCGCGGAACGGCGGCACCGTGACGGTCGGCGTCGAGCGGAAGGAGGACCGTGTCGAGGTCAGCGTCGCCGATGAGGGGATCGGGATCCCGCAGGCCGAGCAGGAGCAGATCTTCCGCAAGTTCTACCGCGGTGCGGACGCCGACCAGCGGGTCGGCTCGGGCGGGACGGGCCTCGGCCTCTTCATCGCCCGCGGCCTCGTGACGGCCATGGGCGGCAGGATTTGGGTCGAGTCCCGTGAAGGGGAAGGCTCGACGTTCGCTTTCGAGCTCCCCGCGGCAGGGCTAACGCAGGTTCGGCAGGGAATAGGAGAGACGTGACGCGTGTGCTGGTGATCGACGACGAGGCCCCCATCCGGCTGCTCTGCCGGGTGAACCTTGAGGCCGAGGGCATGGAGGTGCTCGAGGCGGCCGACGGCCCAAGCGGCCTTGAAGAGGCGCGCGAGCGGACACCTGACGTCGTCCTCCTCGACGTGATGATGCCGGGCCTCGACGGCTGGCGGGTCGCCGAGCAGCTGCTCGAGGACGAGCGCACGAGCGAGATCCCGATCATCTTCCTGACGGCGCGGGCCGAGTTTCGGGACCGCGCGCGCGGCCTCGACATCGGCGGGATCGATTACGTCACGAAGCCGTTCAACCCGCTCGACCTCGCGCCGCTCGTCCGGCGGCTGCTCGAGCGGATCGATCGTGGCGAACGTGACGAGCTGCGCGGCGAGAAGCTCGCGGAGCTGCGCGCCTTGATGGAAACCGGGTAGTTAACCCGCGAAATCGGCCGTCACGACGGTCGCGTCGCCCGTGCCGAGGAAGGTGCCGCGGGCGAGGCCGATCCCGATCCGCGAGAAGGCCGTCCCCAGGAGGTTCGCCCGGTGCTCCGGGCTCGCGAGCCACTCCTGGACGACCTCGCCGGCTCGGCCGTAGGGGCCGGAGCCCCAGGCGAGGTTCTCGCCGGCCGTGTGGCCGGTCACGCGGAACGCAGCCATTCGCCCGGGGAAGTTCCCGTGGGCGAAGTAGTCGCGGCGGAGCATGTCGCTCGAGTGCGCCTGAGCCGCGTGCGCCAGCGTCGGATCGAGCCGGAGCGGTCGCAATCCGTATGCCTTACGAGCAGCATTCACGGCCTGCAGCAGGCTGAGGCTCGTCGTCGAGCGGTGGGCCGCGAAAGCTGCCGGAACCGTCGCAAATAGGACAAAAACTGCCGCAAATACGGCAAAAATGGTGCTTATCCCCCGAAGCACTGCGGGCGAGTGTCGCAAGCCTTCCGGATGGCCTGCCTCCCCCTTTTGGGGGATCCGGGCGCTCGGATGCCTAGGCGCTCGCCGTGAGCGCCTCCGGCAGCTGCGCCCGCGACGAGATCTGCAGCTTCCGGTAGACGCTCGACAGGTGCACTTCGACGGTCTTCGGGGTGACGAAGAGCGCCTGGGCGATGTCCTTGTTCGTCATGTTGTCGGCCGCCATCTCGGCGACGCGCCGCTCGCTCGGCGTCAGCGAGTCGAGGCCGCTGAGCATCAGTCGGCGAGGCCGCGCGCCGGTCGCCGCCAGCTCGGTCTGCGCGCGCTCCTCGAGCGCCGTTGCGCCGAGCCGGTGTGCGCGCTCAACGCCGCTGCGCAGGTAGTCGCGCGCCTCCGAGCGTTTATTGCCGCGCCGAAGTGCCGCGCCGAGCTCGACGAGCGCCCTCGCGTGCTCGAGCCGCCACTGCGCGCCCTCGAGGATGTCGACGGCCTCCCGCAAGAGCTTCTCGCCCGACGCGCCGCCCTCGATCAGGCCGAGCGTGCGGAGCGCCGCGCCGACCGAGTGCGGGGCACCCCAGACGCGCGCGCGGTCGACGGACTCGAGCGCGAGCGCGAGCGCCTCGTCGCGCCGCTCCGCGGCGTGCATTGCGACCGCGAGATACGGCCGCCAGTCGTAGAACGCGCCGTTGTTGATGCCCAGCTGGCTGATGTTGTCGCCGAGCGAGCTGAGCTCGCGGATCGCCTCGTCGATGCGGTGCTGCTCGAGCCGCAGCCGCCCGCGTGAGAGCTGGAAGAACGTCAAATGCCCGTTCGCCGAGAGCTGCTCGGGCAGTCGGCTTTCTGCGATCGCGCTCTCTGCGGCGTCCAGGTCGCCCTTCTCGAGTGCAAGCTCTGCGCGGAACGCATGTGAATAGAGCTGCGTCGTCTCGTACGGGATGAGCTCGGTAAAGCGTAAGAGGTCGGCCTCAACTGCGGGCAGGTCGCCGCGGCGCAAATGCGTGTACGCGCGGAACAAAACAGACGACGACGCGAGCACGTTGTCCCCGCGCGCGTACGCGGCGCTCAGCACGCGGTCGTAGACCGCGGCGCTCTCGTCGGGATAGCCCGCCATTGTCAGTGTGTAGGTCGCGAGGTGCAGCCCGCGCGTTCCCAGCTGGTCGATGCGCTGGGGCGCGACAGAGCGCCGCGCGAGATCGACTGCCCGCTCGCGGTCAAGGCCGCGGCGCGTCTCGTGGTACGCGAGTGTTGCGAGCAGCAGGTCGGTGCCGACACCCCCGTTCAGCTTCGCCTCGTCGAGCTGGGCGAGCTCGGCCTCGGCGAGCCGGACGTGCTCGGGATACCACCAGCCTGCGTTGATCAGCTCGGACCAGATCGACTCTGCGAGGTCGGGGTTCTTGTCGCCGAGGATCTCGCGGCCGCAGCGGAACGCGTCCATCGCCTCCTGATGCCGGTTCGCGCGCAAGAGGCAGCGACCGAGCTCGATCGCCATCCGTGCGCGCCGCTGCGGGTCCTCGAGCAGGTCGAGCGCCTCGGTCAGAAAGACGATCGCTTCGTCGTTGTCCAGCAGACGCTCCGCGAGCCCGAGTGCGCGCACGACCTCGCCGCGCTGCTCCGCAGACGGTGGCTCCGTGAGTGCGCGCCGGAGCAGCGACACCGCGACGTCGCTCGAGCCACGATGGAGTGCACGCTGAGCTGCCTGCAGCAGCGTCTCCACGACGAAGGGATCGTTACCGGGAATCGACTGCTCGAGGTGCACGGCGATCTGCTCAGGCTCCGCGCCCGCATCGGCGAGAACGCGGCCCGCGCGGCGGTGTGCGGCGATGCGCTCGGCCGGCGACATGTCGTCGTACACCGCGGCGCGCACGACGGGATGCGTGAACTCGAGCGGCAGATCGAGCTCGAGCAGGTCCGCGCGCGCGAGTGTCGTCGCCGCGTGTGCCGCGAGGTCGTGCTCGAAGCCCGCGAGCGCAGCCGCGTGGCGCAGCTCCGCGCGGCCGCCGAGGATGGCGACTGCGCGCGCGAGCACGACGGCCTCCGAAGGCAGGCGCGAGAGGCGGAGCGACACGGCGCGCGTGACCGGTTCCGGCCCGATCTCGGCGACGCGCTCGGCGTTGGCGGCGACCGGTTCGAGTCCCTCGTTGCGGATCGTGTCCAGCAGCGCGCGCACGAACAGCGGATTGCCGCCGGTCGCGCGCCAGCACGCCCGCGCGAATGCCGGGTCGGCCTCACGCCCGAATTGCTCATGTGCGATCACCGCGACCGACTCGGCGCTCAACAGAGCCGGCCGGACGATCGTCGCGGCGGGGTCGGCGAGGATCTCCTTCACGCGTGCCTCCGCCAGGCTTTGCTCCGGCGGCCGGGTCGCGGTGATCACGACGAGCGGCAGTCCTTCGAGGCGCCGCTGAAGATGGCTGAGCCAGCGCAGCGACGAGGTGTCGGCCCAGTGGAGGTCGTCGATCGCGATCAGCATCGGCCGCTGGAGCGCGAGGTTGGCGGCGAGCCAGTAGAGCCCGTGGAGCATCGCGAACGAGACGTCGGTCGAGTCGTCGTCCGGCGCCGTCACCTGGGCTTCCTCGAAGAGCGCCGACGTCAGCTCGGCGGCTCCGGAATAGAGCTCCGACCGCTCGGCGCTCGTTGCCGTGGCGAGCAACGGCTCGAAGAGCTGGCGGACGATGCCGTAGGCGAACTCGTACTCGAGCTCCGCCGCGCGCGCGTGGAGCACGGTGAGCCCGGCCTCGGCGGCGATCGCGCGCGCCTCGCCGAGCAGGCGCGTCTTGCCGATGCCGGGCCGGCCCTCGATCGCAACGAGCCGGCCGGCGCCGGTCGTGGCCGCGTCGACGTACGCGTGGAGCGCCGCGAGCTCGCCCTCGCGCTCGAGCAGGATCGGGCCCTCCGGGCGCGTGGGGCTCGCGCTCGGGCGGCGGACGCCTAGCGGCGGGAAGCGGTCGGGCAGCCCGTCGCAGACGAGCTGGAAGATCGTCTCCGGCCGGTCAAGGCCGGGCACCCGGGTCTCCCCGAGCAGGCGGACCCGGATGTCGGGCGGCAGGTCGTGCTCGACAAGCGCGGCGGTCGTTCGCGAGATCAGGATCTGGCCGCCGTGGCCGAGATCGCCGATCCGCGCCGCCTGATGCACCGCGAACCCGACGTAGCCGTCGCCGTTGACCGTCGCCTCGCCCGTGTGGAGGCCGATCCGGATGCGGATCGCGCCGTCTTCCGGCCAGCCGTGCGCGACGAGGGCGCGCTGGGCCGCCGCCGCGCCCGCGATCGCCGTCCCGGCGCTCCGGAACACGAAGAAGAAGGCGTCACCCTGGCGGTCGATCTCGACCCCGTCGTGGGCGCCGAAGGCGCTGCGGACCAGGCTGTTGTGGTCGGCGAGGAGGGCGGCGTAGCGTTCCCGGCCCAGGTTTTTGAGCAGGCGTGTCGAGCCCTCGATGTCCGAGAAGAGAAAGGTGACCGTCCCGCTGGGGAGGTCGCGTTTCGCCGCCATATCTGCCCTTTCGACCCCTACCGGACGTTGGCCAGCCTGCTGGTGTCGATGGTACTGGCGGTTTTCGCCACCCGGAAGGCCCCTGAGGAAAGTTTGGGGGACGGTTTAGGGACATCCCCGATTGCGGTCCTTACGCGCCGGGCGCGACTGTCTGCGTGCCAACCCGACAGAAAGGCACGTTCACATGTCCGCAATTGCACTTCCCCTCGATGACGCCCCCCTCGCCTCCCCGCACCGGGGGTCGCTCGTCTCGGCGTCCGGGCTCGTTCGCCGGTTCGGCGAGGGCTCGAGCGCCGTGGACGCCCTCCGCGGCGTCACGCTCGACGTCGAAGCCGGCCGGATGACGGCCATCATGGGCCCGTCCGGCTCCGGCAAGTCGACGTTGATGCACCTCCTGGCCGGCCTCGACACGCCGACCGAGGGCAGCATCGTCCTCGACGGCGTCGAGATCACCGGCCTCTCCGAGAAGAAGCTGACGCAGCTCCGCCGCCACACGATCGGCTTCGTCTTTCAGTTCTTCAACCTCCTGCCGATGCTCACGGCGGAGGAGAACGTGACGCTGCCGCTCTCGATCGCCGGCCGCGAGGTCGACACCGAGTGGCTCGACACGCTCCTCGATGAGGTCGGCATCGACGACCGCCGCGACCATCGCCCCTCGGAGCTCTCGGGCGGCCAGCAGCAGCGGGTCGCCATTGCGCGCGCTCTTCTCACGAGGCCGAAGGTGATCTTCGCGGACGAGCCGACCGGCAACCTCGACTCGTCCTCCTCCAAGGGCGTGCTGTCGCTCATGCGGCGCGCGGTCGACGAGTGGGGCCAGACGATCGTGATGGTCACACATGACGCGGGCGCGGCTGCGCTCGCCGACCGGATCCTCTTCATCGCGGACGGCCGCATCGTGCGCGACCTCGAAGAGTCCACCGCGGCCGAGGTGCTGGCCGCGATGCAGGAGGTGAGCTCCCGGTGACGCGCATCGCGCTCAAGGGCCTCCTCGGCCGCAAGGTGCGCGCCGTCTTGACGGCGCTCGCAATCGTCCTCGGCGTCGCGATGGTGAGCGGCTCGTTCGTCCTCACCGACACGATCTCGAAGGCGTTCACATCGATCTTCTCCTCTGCATACGACCATACCGATGCGGTCGTGAGTGGGAAGAAGCTCGTCGACTTCTCGTCGAGCGGCAACGCGACTGTCTCGCCGGCGCTGCTCGATCAGATCCGGCGCCGGCCGGACGTCGCCGCAGCCGCGGGCGCGATCGCCGACCTGAACGGTGACTCGACGCGTGCGAAGCTGATCGACAAGCACGGCAAGGGCATCGACCACGGCGGTGCGCCGACGTTCGGCTTCGGCATCGACACCTCCGAGCCGCGGTTCAACCCGCTGACGCTCGAGTCCGGGCGCTGGGCGGCCGGGCCGGGCGAGGTCGTGATCGATCCGGAAACCGCGAAGAACGAGCATTTCGCGCTCGGCGACCGAATCGGCGTCGCGGCCGACGGCCCTGCGCGTCACTACCGGATCGTCGGCATCGCGAAATACGGCGACGTCGAGTCGCTCGGCGGTGCGACCTTCGCAGTCTTCACCATTCCCGCAGCGCAGCAGCTGCTGCACATCACGGGCTACACCGCGATCTCCGTCGCTGCGAAGTCCGGTGTCTCACAGAGCTCGCTCGCGTCCGAGCTCCGTTCGATCGTCCCGGGCACCGCCCAGGTGCGCACCGGGGACGAGCAGGCGGCGCAGGACAAGAAGAGCGTCGGGAGCTTCATCAGTTTCATCCGAGGCTTCCTGCTCGGCTTCGGCGGCATCGCGCTCTTCGTCGGAGCGTTCGTCATCTTCAACACGCTGTCGATCACGGTCGCGCAGCGCACACGGGAGCTCGCGACGCTGCGGACGCTCGGTGCGTCCCGGCGCCAGGTTCTCCGCTCGGTGCTGCTCGAGTCGGCGGCGCTCGGAGTTCTCGCCTCGACCGTCGGCCTCTTCGTGGGTTTCGGTCTCGCACGCGGGTTGAGCTCGCTGTTCAGCGCGCTCGGCCTGGGGCTACCAGAGGCGGCACCGGTCTATGCGACGCGGACGTTTGTCGTCGCGCTGCTGCTCGGCACGATCGTGACGATCGTCGCCGGCGTCGTGCCTGCCGTGCGGGCGACGCGCGTCGCCCCGATCTACGCGGCGAAGGGTGGGATCTTGCAGAAGGTGCGGAGCCGGAAGGCGACGATCGTCGGTGTCGTGCTGCTCGCCGTCGGCGTGCTGTGTCTCGGTTACGCCGTCACCGGCGACCGCCTCGGTTCGGGCAGCTCCTTGCTCGCGCTCGCCGTGGGAGGGTTGGCTCTCATCTCGGGTGCCGCGGGCATTGCGTCTCGGCTCGTCACGGTGCTCGCCGCCGTGCTCGGCTGGCCGTCGCGCCGCTTCGGGGGCTCGGCCGGTGCGCTCGCATCGCAGAACGCCGTGCGGAACCCGGCGCGAACGGCGTCGACCGCTGCTGCGCTGATGATCGGGCTTGCGCTCGTCTCGTTCGTCGCCGTGCTCGGCAAGGGCGTGCACGACTCGATGAACAACGCGATCCGTTCGCAGGTCGTCTCGCCGTGGGTCGTCACGTCGCAGAACGGCTGGTCGGGCTTTCCGGTTGCAGCCGGCGCCGCTGCGGCGCACGCGCCGGGCGTGACGAAAGCATCGTCGATCCGCGCCGACCGCGGCCTCATCGGCAAGGTGCAGGTGAACGTCGACGGCGTCGACCCGCGGTCGATCGGCGGCCTCTACCAGTTCGGCTGGAAGGACGGCTCGTCGGAGTCGACGCTCGAGGAGCTGAACGGCGACGGCGCGCTCATCAAGCAGTCGTTCGCGAAGAAGAACCATATCTCGCTCGGCGACCGCTTCATCCTGCTGTCGCCGTCCGGCGATCCTGTGTCGCTTCGTGCGGTCGGCTTCTACCAGCCTCCGCGGATCGCCGAGCTCCTCGGCGGCGTCGTGATCGGGCAGGACACGTTTGACGTGACGTTCCCGCGCGCGCAGAACGGCTTCACGCTGCTCGGCGGGAACCCGACGAAGGCCGGGCTTGCGAAGGCGCTCGCAGCGTTCCCGGACACGAAGGCGCAGACGCAGGCGCAGTTCGTGAAGAGCCAAACCTCGTTCATGACCTCGCTGCTGAACCTGCTCTACGTGCTGCTCGCGCTGTCCGTCGTGATCAGCCTCGTCGGCATGATCAACACGCTCGTGCTGACGGTGTACGAGCGGACGCGTGAGATCGGGATGCTCCGCGTCGTCGGCATGTCGCGCCGCCAGGTGCGGCGGATGGTGCGGCACGAGAGCGTTGTTACCGCGCTGATCGGCGCCGGCATCGGTCTCCCTCTCGGCGTCCTGCTCGGCGCAGCCGTCACACACGCGTTGTCGCGGTTCGGCGTGTCGTTCGCCGTGTCCGTGCCGAGCCTCATCACGTTCACGGTCGTAGCGGTCGGCGCCGGCATCCTCGCCGCCATCGCGCCGGCACGCCGGGCGTCGAAGCTGAACGTGCTGTCGGCACTCCAGTACGAGTAAAGACCGCGGACCTGTCGGGTGCGCGGAAGCGGGGGCGGCGAGGGGCCGCCCCCGCACCTACACTGCGCGTTGCCGGGACGTAGCTCAGCCTGGTAGAGCGCTGCCTTTGGGTGGCAGAAGCCGCAGGTTCGAATCCTGCCGTCCCGATACAAGCCCCTAAGACTGGGGTCGATCTTGGGGGTGTCCCACGACGCGGGCCGCCCCCGCTCAGGTCGAGGATGGGCGCATGAAGAAGGTGCT
This sequence comes from Gaiellaceae bacterium, assembly GCA_036496545.1. Classification (GTDB taxonomy): domain Bacteria; phylum Actinomycetota; class Thermoleophilia; order Gaiellales; family Gaiellaceae; genus Palsa-739. The sequence continues at coordinate 15,152 of DASXKX010000016.1, forward strand.
GCTCATCTCCCTCGCAATCGCCGCGCTCCTCGTGCTCGCCCTCGGCGGGTGGGCCGTCTCGAGCGTCCGGCGTGCGCCCGCCTACGCCTGAGAGGACGTGAACGCCGTGACGATGATCGACACGCATCGCCCGCCCGCCCCGCCGGCCGTGACCGACGAGTTCGTCCTCGAGCTGCGGACACGCGCGGCGCGGAATCCGGCCTTGCCGATCCGGCCCCTGACGGGGCGTGAGGTCGCAGCCGCGGTTCGGTACGCGCTCGACGAGGACCAGGCGCTGCCGCTCGATCTCTCGGCGATGAAGCGGATCGTCATCGATCCGCAGGCGCGCACCGCGCGCGTCCAGCCGGGCGTGACGACGGCGGAGCTCGAACAGGCCTCCTTCCGCTGGGGCCTGGCCCCGCTGGTCGATCGGCACGACTTCGTGCTCGCGAATCTCGTCGCGGCGCACGTCGTGCTTCCGGACGGCGAGCTGGTCGCTGCCGACGATGAGCTCCTGCGCGAGATCCGTACGGGTCGCGCGCTCGGGATCGTCGTCGACGCGACGTATCGGCTGCACTCCGCCGCTTCGTTGCGCCGTTAGCTCTCGACCGGAACCGGCGGCGCGACCGTGCTCCCCGCGGCTCGCGCCGCCGCGATCTGCTCGGCCACCTTGCGCGCGGCGATGCTTCCTTCGCGGAGCTGCCCGCCGAGTGTCGGCGTGAAGCCGACGAACCAGAGGCCGGGAAGCGCCGGCGGTCCATCCTTCTCGATCGGCAGCCCGCGCGGACCGAGGACGCCGAGGTGGCCGACGAGGTCGTCGAGCCCGGCCCGGAAGCCGGTCGCGGCGATGACCGCGTCAGGCTGAATGCGCGAGCCGTCGGCGAGGATCACGTCGGTGCCGTCGAGCGCCTCGACCGCGGCGACGACCTCCACGCGGCCGCGCTTGACCGCGTCCACGATGCCCACGTCGAGGATCGGCGTCGTCCCGGTTGCGATGAACGCGGTGCGCACGCCGACATCGGGCCGCGGCAGGCCCTGTGCGCTGAGATCGGGGATCGACAACTTGCGCTGCGTCAGCGAGATCGGGTCGACCCAGTGCGGGGGCATGTGCTTGATCGCCATGCCGATCAGCTGCGCCGGGATGCCGGCGGTTGCGCGGCGGACGATCTGCGGCGGTGTGCGCACCGACAGGCGCGAGCGAACAGCCCCGCCGTCGATCAGATCGTGCGCGATCTCGGCGCCCGAGTTCCCCGCGCCGACGACGAGCACGTCGCGCCCGCGGAACGGCTGCGGGTTCGCGTACTGCGCCGAGTGGATCAGATCGCCGGTAAAGCTCTTGCGCCCCAGCCAGTCGGGAATGAACGGCGCACCGTTGTAGCCGGTCGCGACGACGACTGCTCGCGCTTGCAGCGGGCCGTTCGACGTGTCGAGGCGCCATGCGCCGCCGTCGGGCACGATCCGCTCGACGCGGGTGTTGGCGCGCACCTCTAGTCCGTGATGCGCCGCGTAGGCCTGGAAGTACTCGATGAGGTCATCTCGCCCGACCCAGCGGCCGTAGCGTCTCGGCATCCGCAGTCCGGGCAGCCCCGACAGCAAGCGCGGCGTGTGCAGGTGGAGGCGGTCATAGCGCGTCCGCCACACGGATCCGGGCTCTGGGCCGGCCTCGACGATGAGCGGCTCGATGCCTCGTTCGCGGAGCAGCGCAGCAGTCGCGAGCCCCGCCGAGCCGGCGCCGACGACGGCGACCTCGTGCGTCTCCACACCGGGGTCATACCATCCCGCAACCCGATCGCGGGCGGCACCGTTGGGGAACACAGATGCGTGTTCGCGACAGAGAAGCGGATACTCGGACGATGCGGCGGAGCGCGCCCCAGGCTGAGCCCGAGCGTCAAGAGCAGCGGCTGTCCGATCCGCGCCTTCGTGACCTCTCGTTCACGGATTGGAAGGCGATCGTCACGCGCGCCTTCAAGGCATTCCTGCAGCACAACGGCACACTGCTCGCTTCGGCGCTCGCGTACAGCACGTTCTTTGCGATCCCCTCGGTTCTCCTGGTCGCGACCGGTCTCTTCACGCTGATTGCATCGCCGCAGACGATCACGGACGTGATCGACCACTTTCAGGGCGTCGTGCCGCAGCAGGCGTTGACGCTTCTGAAAGGCTCGCTGCATCGCGCCGACGCCAATCAGGGCGGAACGATCGCTGCGACGATCATCGGCTTCGTGCTCGCAGTCTGGGCCGTGACCGGCGCGATGAACTCGTACATGACTGCGCTCGATCTTGCGTACGGCCGCCAGAAGGACCGGCGATCGTTCGTGAGGCGCCGGGTGAAGGCCCTGCAGCTGGCCGCAGTGCTCGGCCTCGCCTTCGCGCTCGTCGCGATCCTGTTGATGTTCGGGCCGGTCGTCGAATCGTCGATCTCGCGTCACGTCGGCGGTGCCGGCTCCTTCGTGAGCATCGCGTGGTGGGTTGCGCAGTGGCCGATCCTGCTTGGCGGCCTGCTCCTCGCGTTCGCCGCCGTGCTCTATCTCGGGCCTGACGTGGAGCACGCGAAGTTCGAGCTCGTCACGCCGGGCTCGCTCGTTGCTGCTCTGCTGTGGATCGCTGTCTCGGCGCTCTTCGCGGTCTACACCGCGACGTTCGCGTCGTACAACCGGGCGTGGGGTGCGCTGTCGGCGGTGATCGTGATGCTCACCTGGCTCTGGCTCACGGCAGTCGCACTGCTGCTCGGCGCCGAGATCAACGCCGAGGTCGAGCGCAGCAGACAGTTGCAGCGCACCTAATCGAGCCATTCGGGGCGGTCGAAGCCGCCGTACTCCTGGATCGAGCCGTAAATCGTCTGGACGATCTCGGTGCTGTAGATGACAAGACGACACGTCCCATACGGCAACTTGTTCTGACGCTTTTTCTGGCTGTACTTCGAATAGACGTTGACCATCGATTTGCGCAGCGCGCTCTGCGGAAGTCCGAGCGTCTCGAGCCAGAAGCTTTCAATCTCACGCTGTCGCTCAATGTGGTCGGCGAAGAGGTTGCAGTAGACGCTCATCGACGTGTCGTCGACGTGGAAGCACTTGCGGAGAAAGTCGCCGAAGAACGCGAGGAGGGCAGGATCAGCGTTCGTCAGTCGGACCGAGTTCCGCGCCTTGCCTCCTTCGGCCCAGTACAGCATGCAGCCGCCCGCGTACAACGGATCCGGGATTCGAGCGCGGCGCCGGCCGTTCTCCTGGTATTCGCAGCGGCGTGTCCGCGCCCTTGCGGCTGAGCGCTCGCCGGCGACGAGTGGGCCGAGCCTTATCCTCGACGTAAGCTCCTTGCGCTGCTCGTCGGTGAGTGGAACGTCTCGGACCCAGAGGCTCACGGATGAGCGCGAGACGTCGAGGTGCTGTTGGATGTCCTTGATCGACCAGCCCTCGGACCGGAGCCGACGCGCTTCGTCCCGTTCGTCTGTTTTCATAACAGGCAACATAGTTGAGGCATCGGACGGAGAGCGGGCGAAGGGAATCGAACCCTCGTACCCAGGGTGGAAACCTGGTGCTCTGCCATTGAGCTACGCCCGCAAGCGACGAGTAGCGTAGCGGCATGCATCTTTCGGCGGAGGCCGTCATCCTCGTACCGCTTCTTGCACTCCTGTATGCGCGCGTCGTACGTCGGCAACGCACCGAACGGTGGCGAATCCTGTGCGCCTCAGCCGCGCTCGTGCTCATCTTCCTCTCGTTCTTCACCGAGCTGCAGCAACTTGCGACGCACACGTTCCTCTGGGCGCACCTGTTGCAGAACGTCGTACTTGCGGAGTGGGCACCGGCGCTGATCGTCCTCGCGATCCCGCCGTCGGTTGCGCGCCGCGTCCGTATCCCGATGGCACTCGCGCTCCCGGTCTGGCTCGCCGCCTATGCCGTCTGGCATCTGCCCTGGATCTACGACTACGCGCTCCACCACCAGCACTCGTTACTGCACGTCGAGCACGTGACGTATCTCCTCGCGGGACTCGCGCTGTGGTGGCCGATCGTGCACGGGCCCGAGCCGACGGGTGTGAAAGCCGCGTACGTCTTCGGCGCATTCGTGCTCGCGTCGCCGATCGGATTGCTGCTCGCGCTGATCCCGCGCGCGATCTACTCGTTCTACGCCCACGCACCGCGCACGTCAGGCCCCGGCCCGCTCGAGGACCAGCAGATCGCCGGGATCACGATGGCGTTCGAGCAGGCCGCGGTCTTCTTCGGCGTCTTCACCCTTTTCCTCATGCGCTTCCTGCGCGAGGAACAGCGCGACCCGGAGCTCTTCGCCGGCCTCCGCCGCTAAGGCGTCGCGGCGAGCGGCGTGACCACCGCGCGGTACGCGGCGCGGGACGCCGGTTTCGACGCGAGATCCCACACCGATCCCGCGTTGCCGGAGAAGTACGCGATGAACTCGACCCGCCGGTGCTGCCTGACGAACGTCGCCATCGCACGCACGAACACGGGATCGTCGAAGCCCCACACGCCCCATTCCGGGAACGCATACGGCTTCGACGGATGCGCCTTGTACAGCGCCTCAGCCGCTGACCAGGTCGCGCCGTGCCCGCGGATGTCGTAGAGGTCGTCGCCGACGACGTCGACGTAGGCGTCGCCCGGGTAATACACCTGCGCTGAGTTGCCGGGAACATCGGGCGCGCCGAATCCCTGCGGGTTCCACACGACGCGAAGCTTCGGCGTCGTCGCCGGCAGGTCCGCCGTGATCTGCGGCAACCCGAGTCGCGCGAGCTGCGCGTCGATGACGTCGTGCGTGCCGCCGCGCAGGATCACCGCAATGCGCGCGAGCGCCTTCCGGTTCCACCGCGTCGAATAGGCCGCGCCGCGGAGTGAGCCGTTCGCGTTGTACGCGCAGCTCTTGATCCAGTACGCGTTCATCTCCGGGAACGGCCGCACGTAGAAGCGGTCGCCGGGCCACGACGCGATCGCGGCGTTCAGCTGGAAGAGGAACTGATCGGTCTGGCCGAGCGCGATCGCGCGTGGCGTCTGCGATGCGGTCGTGTTCAGCGCGAGGAGCGGCACGGGGCTCATCGTCGAAAGGACCCGGTGCAGCGCGCTGCCTTTCCCGTACGTCATGAACGTGTGCCGGATCTCGCTCTGCTGCCCAGTGAGCGTGGCGAAGCGCGCCGAGTCGCCGTGCACACCGAGGATCACGCCTGCGTGCGCTGCGGGCGCGGCGATCGCTGCGGCGGCGAGGACTGCGGCGGCCCGCACGGCGCGCGCAGCGTAGCGGTGTACGGTCTCGTCCGTGGCCGAGCCGGACAAGGAGCGGGGCGCGGAGCCGGGTGAGAGCCCGAAGGCACGGCACGACCGCGAGCTGATCGAGCTCCTCAACGAGCTCCGCATCATCCTGCCGGGCGTTCAGGTGCTGTTCGCGTTTCTCCTCGCGGTGCCATTCGCGCAAGGGTGGAGGCGCGTAACGTCGTTCCAGAAAAACATCTTCTTCGTCGCGTTCGTCGCGACTGCCCTCAGCTCGATCCTGCTCATCGCACCCACCGCGTTCCACCGCATCGGGTGGCGCATCGAGGACAAAGGCCGCATCGTCATGGTAGGGAACAAGCTCGCTCTCGGCGGTCTCGGCGCGCTCGCCGTGGCGATCGAGGCGGTCGTCCTCCTCGTTGCGGACTACATCTTCGACATGACGACCGCCGTCGCCGCCGCAGCATTCGTCGGCGTGGCCGTTGCGGTCTTCTGGCTCCTGCTGCCGCTTCGGGGACGCTACTGACCGAGGTCGACGCGCTCGATCACGACGTCTTCGCGCGGCCGGTCGCGAGCGTCTGTCTCGAGTCCGGAGATGGTGTCGACGACATCCATTCCGTCTGTTACGCGACCGAAGACGGTGTGCTTCCCGTCGAGCCATGACGCGGCCTCGGTCGTGACGATGAAGAACTGGCTGCCGTTCGTGTTCGGGCCGGCGTTCGCCATCGCAAGCGCGCCCCGGGCGACCTTGTGCTGGTTGAACTCGTCCGCGAACTGATAGCCGGGGCCGCCGCTGCCCGTGCCCGTCGGATCGCCGCCCTGGATCATGAAATCCGGGATGACGCGGTGGAAGATGACACCGTCGTAGAAACCGTCGCGGGAGAGCTTCAGGAAGTTCTCGACCGTCGTCGGTGCGTCGTCGTCGAAGAGCTCGATCGCAATCGCGCCGTGATTCGTCTGCAGCGTCGCTGTGCTCATGTCAGCGGACCCTATCTGCGAGCGGCTCGATCGCTCCCGCTGTGGGTGCAAGCTCGCCGGACTCGAGGCCGGCGACGATCTCGCGCAGGAGGCCGAGTGCTTCGCTTGACTCGTCCGCGTCGAGGAGCGTGTTCACGGCCGCGATGTGCTCGCCGTGCGCCGAGAGCTCGATCGCCACCGTGTCGAGGTCGCGTTTCTTGATGTAGCCGTCGTCGGGCACGCCGATCCGCACGTGCACGATGGTCCCGTCCGGGAGCGTGGCGTCGGCTTCGATTGGCTCGCCGCGAAGGCTCACCCGCCCATCTTCTCAGAGCCGCCCTCCACGAGGGCTCCCGACCCGTCGGAAGTACCCCATTCGAGCCATACGGGCGGGCTGCCGCGAAGCCGATTCACACCTGGGATGAGGAGTGCGCGTCGGATCGTTCCGGGTCTTTTGCTCGTGGTCGTCGCGGTCGCGGTCTTCACCGCGTCCTCGCAGGCGGCGCCGCGGAGCTACACGCGGATGACATCGCTCGAGACGAGCGTCCTCTCCGACATCAACAACTTCCGCGCGCAGCATGGCCTCGCGCGGCTGACGCTCAGCCGTGACCTCACCGCAGCGGCGAGCCAGCACTCGAGCGAGATGGCGACGGACGGGTACTTCGCGCACACGTCGTTCGACGGGCAGGCGTTCTGGAAGCGCGTTCAGGCCTTCTACTCGTCCTCCTCGTGGCCCTACTGGTCCGTCGGCGAGAACCTCCTCTGGTCGTCGCCCGACGTCGATGCAGATGGAGCCCTCAAGCTCTGGATCGCGAGCCCCGAACACCTCGCGAACCTGCTGAACCCGAGGTGGCGCCAGGTCGGCGTCTCCGCCGTGCACATGACGCAGGCACCGGGCGTCTACCGCGGCATGGACGTCACGATCGTGACGACCGACTTCGGCGTCCGTCACTAGCCGGCGCTAGATTCAGCCGTGTGACGGCAGCCGCCGAGACGTCGGCGAGGCCCGCGGGGCGAGGACTGCTCGCCCGCGTCTTGAGCCGCGCCGTTGCATCAGCCCCCCTACGGACGTTCGTCTGGACGCGTGCCGTCGTGTGGGCAGCGGCGATCTACGCATGGATGTGGTACCTCCCGCGCGCGGCGAACCCGCCGAACTCGCACGACCTCGGCTATGCGACGCAGATCTGGTCGCGGTGGGACTCCGGCTGGTACGTCACGGTCGCGGAGCACGGGTACCACTCGGCGACCGACGGGACGGCGGCGTTCTATCCGCTCTACCCGCTGCTCGTCGGCGGGCTCGGTCGCCTCTTCGGCGGCTACTACGTGAGCGCCGGGATCGTCATCTCCCTCGTCTGCTGCGCCGCATCGTTCGTCTTGCTCTATCGCCTGGCGCGTCCGCGGCTCGGCGACGACGGGGCTGCGCTGACGGTCTTGTACGTCGCGATCTTCCCGATGGCGCTCTTCCTGCAGGCCGTCTACAACGAGTCGCTCTTCCTCCTGCTCGTGCTTGTCTGCTTCGCGCTCGCGGAGCGCCGGTCCTGGCTTGCGGCAGGGGTGGTCGCAGGCCTCGCGTTGCTGACGCGTTCGAGCGGCATCGCGGTATTGCCGGCTCTTGCGCTGCTCGCCTGGCGTTCGGGCGAACGGTGGCGCGCACTTGCGAGCCTCTGCATCGCGCCGGTGCTCTTCGCGCTCTATCCGCTCTGGCTGCACTGGAAGACGCACGACGCCTTCGCCTTCATTCACGCGGAGAAGGCGTGGCATCGCCATCTCTCCCATGCGGGCCCGTTCGGCGGGCTCTGGCAAGGCTTGCGCTCCGGCTGGGCGGGGATCGAGCAGGTCGTCACCGGCTCGACGACGCACGTCTACTGGTCGGGCGGCATCGGCTCAGACACGCTCCACGGCGCCATGCTCAACCTCGAGGATCTCGGCTTCGCACTTGTCTTCCTCGCGCTCGCCGTTGTCGCGTGGCGACGGTTCGGCGCCGCATACGGCCTTTTCGCGGTACTCGCCGTCGCGCTTCCGCTCAGCGCGCCGAGCAGCCGCTGGCCGCTCGAGTCGTTCCCGCGCTTTTGCGTCGTCGTCTTTCCCGCGTTCATGGCGCTCGCGTCGCTGTCGACGACGGTGGTGCGACGCCGGATCGTCATCGCGACGAGCGGGATCTTCCTTGGGATGGCAGTCTTCGAATGGTCGGTGCAGCAGTGGGTGTCGTGAGACCTACGCGTTCCGCTGCTCGATGAGCGCTTCGATCCGCGCGTTGCTCGACGCCGGCCAGAGCTCCTTGCGGTCGTAATAGATATCGACCGCCGGCACATCCGGCGGCAGATCGATCCACGGCACCTTCGACCGCGTGAAGATGTGCACGTCGGGCGACACGGACGACGGCTCGTCGAGCGTCCCGGCACGGACGAAACGCAGCTCGGGCCAGCCGTACTCGCTGAAGACGGCGACCTGGCAATCGGCGCAGCGATAGATCCTTTGCGAGCTGCCGTCGTCACGTGGCACGTCGACCGCGTGCGGCTCGCCCGCGAGCAGCTCGATGCGATCCGTCTCGATCAGGAGGTTGATGACAAACGCACTTCCCGTCTGGCGCTGGCAGTTGAGGCAGTGGCAGCAGTGCACGAAAAGCGGCTCGTCCGTGAGCCTGTACCGGACCGAGCCACACGCGCAGCCGCCTTCGAGGGAGGCGCTCATCCTGCGCGGCAGCCTACGCCCGGAGACGGCGGTACGCTCACCGGCAGGCGCCCGTAGCTCAGTGGACAGAGCGGCGGACTTCTAATCCGCGGGTCGGAGGTTCGAATCCTCCCGGGCGCGTCGCAGGTCGCTGGAGCGGATGCTTTTCCTTCGCTCCTGGGTGTACATTGGCCGGCGAGTTATGGCCGGAAGAAGCGTCGCCCGGAACGTCCGTGCGGCCGATGCGGCGGCCCCGGGCCCGCAGTTTGCGTCATCCTGGCGCCGCTTGCGGCTGACTGTCGAACAGCGTGTCGCAAGGGGGCGTGCGGCACGCGCCGAGGTGCCGAGGTCGGCCCACGGCGAGTGGACGCGCGCAGCGGATCGGCCCGATCCGGTGGCGCTGCTCGAGGAGCAGGCCGCGAGTCGGGTCCAAGATCTCGTGCCGATCCGCTACGGGCGCATGCTCGCGTCGCCGTTCGCGTTCTATCGCGGCGCGGCCCTGATCATGGCGGCCGACCTCGCGTCGGCGCCCGTCAGCGGAGTGACTGTTCAGGTGTGCGGCGACGCACACCTGTCGAACTTCGGGCTGTTCGGGACGCCGGAGCGGCGGATGCTCTTCGACGTCAACGACTTCGATGAGACGCTGCCGGGCCCGTGGGAGTGGGACGTGAAGCGATTGGCTGCAAGCCTCGAGGTCCTCGGCCGTGAGGAGGGCTTCTCGGTTGACGACCGCCGTACGGTGGTGACGGCCGCCGTGCGGGCGTATCGGAACGGGATGCGACAGGCGTCCGGTATGGGGACGCTCGACGCCTGGTACGAGCAGCTCGACGCCGGCGTGTTGTTGAAGCTCATTCGCGAGGAGGCGCGCGTCAAGCGTCTGCATAAGAGCGAGGCGCGCAGCGCAGAACGCCGCGTGTCCGAGGCCTATACGAGGGACAGCACACGGGTGTTTGCGAAGAAGGCCCGCAACGTCGATGGTGAGCTGCGGATCAAGGCCGACCCGCCGCTGATCGTCCCGCTCGAGGACCTCGTCGTCGGGGGCTCCGAGTGGGAGGATCCAACGCCGCTGATCAAGAAGCTCTTGAGCTCGTATCGCCGCACGCTCGGCAGCCACGGCCATCCGCTCGAGGAGTACCGCTACGTCCACGCCGCCCGCAAGGTCGTCGGCGTCGGCAGCGTCGGGACGCGCTGCTACATCCTGCTGCTGCTCGGACGTGATCACCGCGACCCGCTGTTCCTCCAGGTGAAGGAGGCGCAAGCCTCGGTGCTGGAGCGGTTCGTCGGCAAGAGCGCATACAACCATCACGGCCACCGCGTCGTCAGCGGCCAGCGGCTCATGCAGGCGGCCACGGACATCTTCCTCGGCTGGCAGCGCGTCAAGGGTCTCGACGGTGTGCCGCGCGACTACTACGTGCGCCAGCTCCACGACTGGAAGGGAGGTCTGGATGTCGAGAATCTGCTTCCGGGCGGTGCCGCCTTCTACGCCCGGGTCTGCGGGGCGACTCTCGCGCGTGCGCACGCGCGGTGGGGCGACCGGATCGCGATTGCCGCCTATCTCGGCAAGGGCGACGCCTTCGACCGTGCGATCGCGGACTTCTCGGTCGCGTATGCAGACCAGAACGAGCGGGACTTCGAGACGTTCGCGGCCGCGGTCCGGTCCGGTCGGTTGACGGCGCAGACAGGCTTGTGAGCCTGCCGCCCGCGGGCTCGCGGAGAATGCGGGCCGGTAGGACTGTCCGCAATGCGACTCTCGTCGCCGCCCTCGCGGTCGCCGCGCTCGCGCTTGCGCGAGGTGCTGCGGCATCGACACCGGAGGCGCAGCTCGCAGAGCGCTATGCGCCGGTGCTCGAGCTCCCGACCGACGTGTACGGGTGCGAAAGCGGTGCGCCGTTCGTGCCTGTGAACGTGAACGTCCTGCTTCCCAACGAGGAGATCGTGCTGCGCGGGCCGTGGAACAGCGTGAACGTCGTGAAGTTCGCACCTACGGTGCACGACCTCACACCCGCCCGCGTGGACTTCCACCTCGACTTCCCGGGCAACGCGCTCAATCCCGGCTGTACCTACGTCGACTGGCAGAAGCGACTCGACGCGAAGGGCAAGCCGACCACATACGCGCACGTCGCGACCGATCGCGCATATCCGGGCCAGCTCGCTCTCCAGTTCTGGTTCTTCTACGTCTTCAACGACTTCAACAACAAGCATGAGGGCGACTGGGAGATGATCCAGCTCGATTTCGACGCGCCGACTGCGAAGGCGGCGCTGTCGACGCCGCCGACCCTGATCGGCTACAGCCAGCACGAAGGTGGGGAGCGGGCGGAGTGGAACGACTCGAAGCTGCACAAGATGGACGGCACGCATCCGGTTGTCTACCCGGCGGCCGGATCGCACGCGAACTTCTACTCGGCGGCGCTCTTCCTCGGGCGGAGCGCGGCGCAGGGCGTTGGGTGCGACGACACGAGCGGGCCGCACGAGCAGGTGCGGCCGGCCGTCGCTGATGTTCCAGAGTCGGCGCACGCTTACGTGAGCAAGTACCCCTGGCTCGCGTTCCAGGGCCGCTGGGGCGAGCTGCAACCGGCGTTCTACAACGGGCCGACGGGACCGAACCTGAAGCTCCAGTGGACCGAGCCGATCACCTGGTCAAAGGGCTGGCGCTCGCAGAGCTTCACCGTCCCCGGAGGCGGTGTCGGGGCCAGGCGGGCCACCGACTTCTTCTGCGGCGCTGTCGCGGTCGGCTCGAACGTGCTTACGCGGCTCGTCCGCCATCCACTGCCGGGCATCTTGACGCTTGCCGCACTCGTCCTGTTGCTCGCCTTCGCGGCGACGCGGACGACGTGGCACGGATCGGCGCCGTTGCGTCTCTCGCGTCGGCGCTCGTGGGGCGAGCTGATTACGATCGCTTGGCTGATGTACCGGAGCCGATTCCGTCTCTTCGCCGGGATCGGACTGCTTTTCATCCCGGTTGGGATCATCGTCGGCGTCGTCCAGTACGTCCTCTTTCACGTCGTCGCGTTCCTCCCGCTCGTCGAGACCGCGGGAGAATCGAACGTCTCAGTTGCCGGGCTCGCCCTGAGCTTCGGCCTGCTGTTCACGATCGTCGCGCTTTCCGTCGTGCAGGCGGCGACTGCGTCGGCGCTCGCGGCGATCGACCGCGGCGAGTCCGCGTCGGCTCGAGGCGCGTATCGAAGCACAGTTCCGCGCATGCTTCCGCTCTTCGGGTACGTGGTCTTGGCCTCGGTTCTCGTCGCCCTGCTCGAGCTGACCGTCGTCGGGATTCCGATCGCGATCTGGCTCACAGTGAGCTGGTCGCTGCTGGCACAGGTGATGGTGCTCGACGGTACGCCGTCGCCGGGGCCGCTCCGGCGCAGCGCCGCGCTCGTTCGAGGCAACTGGTGGCGGACGGCGATCTTCACGCTCGTCATCACCGTTGGGGGGCTGTCGCTCGGTCCGCTCGTGGGCGGGCTGCTGCTGCTCGGAACGTCCGCAGCGTTCAATGTGATCAATGTCGTCGCGGGTCTCGTCTATGCGGTGACGATGCCGTTCGTCGCGATCGCGACGACATACCTCTACTTCGACCTGAGTACGCGTTCGCAGCTTGCCGCGCGCACGCCGCGCGTGCTTGAGCTTCCGGCCGAGGTCTGATCCGGCCTCGGCTCCGACTACGCTGCCGGCGTGAGTCACACGACGACCTGCGATCTGCATGAGCACGTCCACGAGAGCGTCGAGCCTAAGCACGACCACGGTCACTCTCATGGCCCGTTCGTGGATCGGTCGATCATCCGCTCTCGCGCGGGTATCAAGGCGGTCTCGCTCAGCCTCGTCGTCCTTACCGCTACGGCAGCAGCGCAGACTGCGATCTACGTCCTTGTGCTCAGCGTGGCGCTGCTTGCCGACTTGATTCACAACTTCGGGGATGCGCTGACCGCGATCCCGCTCGGGCTCGCCTTCTTCTTCCGCAGCGCCCATGGTGAGCGGTGGGCCGGGATCGCAGTTGTTCTGACCATCTTCGTTAGCGCATGCGTTGCGCTCGGACAGACGGTCTACCGCTTCATTCACCCACACACGCTCACGCACCTGTGGTGGCTCGCAGCGGCGGGCGTCATCGGCTTCATCGGGAACGAGATCGCCGCACAGATCCGCTCACGCGCCGGGAAGCGGCTGAACAGTCCTGCCCTTGTCGCTGACGGCAACCACGCCCGCGTCGACGGCTTCGTAAGTCTCGGCGTCCTCGCCAGCGCCTGCGTCGTCGCGCTCGGTGTGCAGATCGCCGACCCGATCATCGGGCTTGTCATCGCGCTCGTCATCCTCCGTATCACCTGGCAGTCGTGGCGCACGGTCACCGCGATCGCACCCGGTGAGATGGTCGATGACGGTCACGAGGCCGCCACGAGGTCCCGGCGGCGCGATCGTCGGCTTCCTGACGACGCTAGGCTGTAGCGCGTCGCGGTGGCGGTAGCTCAGTTGGTAGAGCCCCGGGTTGTGGTCCCGGTGGTCGGGGGTTCGAGTCCCCTCCGCCACCCTCGCTCCAGATAGGCTCCCGCGGTGTCGGATGCCCTCGACCAGCTGAAGACCCGCCTCGCCGAGGCGCAAGGTCTCGGCACGCTCGCGGGGCTCCTCGCCTGGGACCAGCGCACGACGATGCCGCCAGGCGGGTTCCGGCATCGCGCCGACCACATGGCGCTGCTGGGACGGCTGAGCCACCAGACGCTCGTCGACCCCGATGTCGGGCTACTGCTCGACGAGCTCGAGGCGCGTGACCTCGATCCCGATTCCTGGGACGGCGCGCTTCTGCGCGTCGCGCGGCGCGACTACGAGAAGGCCGTGCAAGTTCCGACGGAGCTACGCGCCGAGATGATGCGCGCGTCCGCCGAAGCGACGCCGGGCTGGCTCGAGGCGAAGGCGACGTCGAACTTCGACCTCTTCCTGCCGCTGATGGAGCGGAACGTCGAGCTCCGCCACCGCTACGTCGAGTGCTTCGGACCGCAGGAGGAGCCGTACGACATTCTCCTCGACGACTTCGAGCCCGAAATGAAAACGGCCGAAGTAACGCGGATCTTCGAGGAGCTGAAGCCCGGGCTCGTCGAGCTGATCGCGGCGTTGCGCGAGCGCGAGGTTGACGACTCGTTCCTTACCGGCGACTTCGACCTCGACGAACAGGTCGCGCTCGACCATGAGGTCGTCGACCTGTTCGGCCACCGGCCCGACACCTGGCGCATCGACCCCACCGAGCATCCGTTCGCGTCCGGCGCGGGCGTCGACGACATCCGCATCACGACGCACTACTACCTCGACCACCTGAAGTCGCTCTTCTCGACGATGCACGAGTACGGGCACGGGTTGTACGAGCACCAGCTTCCGCGAGACTGGGCGCATCTGCCGGTCGGCCGGTCAGCGGGCCTGGGCATCCACGAGTCGCAGAGCCGGCTCTGGGAGAACCTCGTCGGGCGGAGCCTCCCGTTCTGGCGCGGGTTCTATCCGCGGCTGCGCGAGCGCTTCACGCAGTTCCGTCATGTCGACGTCGAGCAGTTCTACGCGGCGATCAACAAGTCGCAGCCGTCGCTCATCCGGATCGAGGCGGACGAGGTCACCTACGGCATGCATGTGATCCTCCGCTTCGAGCTCGAGCAGGACATCATCAACGGCCGCGTCGAGTTGAAGGATCTCCCGGAGCTCTGGGGCCAGAAGATGCACGACTATCTCGGTGTCGACGTGCCCGACGACGCGCGTGGCGTCCTGCAGGACATGCACTGGGCGTCCGGCTACATCGGGTACTTCTCGACGTATCTGCTCGGCACGGTGATGTCGGTGCAGATTTGGGAGAAAGCAGCAGAGGACCTCGGCGAGCTCGACGATCAGATCGAGCGCGGCGAGTTCGCGCCGCTCCGCGAGTGGCTCGCCGAGCACATCCACGGGCAGGGCCGCAAGTACCCGCCGCAGGAGCTGCTGCGGCGCGCGACCGGCTCGACGATCGACGCGCGGCCCTATCTCGCGTACCTGAAGCGGAAGTTCGGCGCCGCCGTCGCCGCCTGACCGGCGCTCGAGAACGTTAGAGCGGCCGGGAGGCATGGTGCCTGCCCGGTCCGCTCCGCGCCGCAGGGGCTTTACGTATGTGGCCTGTCGTGTTGCGCCGGAGGGTGGCGGTGTTCACGAACGCGACCGCGTCTTGCTGGTTCGCATCTTCTGCAGCACGGGCGTCCGCGCATCGTCCGGACGTGGGGTTCGGGGAGGGACGAATGGCGTGCCCCGAACGAGGGACGCGCCCTTTGCCCGGCGAAGCGAGTTGGCGTTCGTTCGTTCCAGTGCAACCATTCCCGTATGCCGTATGCGCTACGCCGGAGTCTCGACGGTATGGGCGTGCTTGTCGCGGTCCTCGCTCTGGGCATTCCGTTCTATCTCCTGGGCAAAACGCTGCACGACGTCCGTCCCGTCCGGACCGATGCGGTCGCGCGCTCGGTCGTCTGGTCGGGCCGCGTCTTCCTGACCCAGCAGGCGCTTTCGCACTGGCTGCACGTGCGCGGCGTCGGGTACGTGACGTGGGCGGAGCGGCATCCGCGCGCCGCACGCGCGATGGCGAACACGTAGGAGTGGCCCCGGGTGGAATCGAACCACCGCGCGCAGCTTCGAAGGCTGCCGCTCTATCCGCTGAGCTACGGGGCCGGCCGCGTGTAGCGTAGCCCGGTCCAATGCGACTCGACCTCACCCCAGACGAGCTGCTCTCGACGACGCGTGCCGTGCGCAAGCGCCTCGACCTCGATCGGCCGGTCGAGCGTGAGGTGCTCGAGGAGTGCTTCGAGCTCGCGCAGCAGGCGCCGACGGCCGGCTACTCGCAGACCTGGCACTTCGTCGTCGTCACCGATCCGGAGAAGAAGGCCGCTATCGGTCAGCTTTGGCGGCAGGTCGCCTATCCGTACCTTCAGCGTGGCGGCGGCGCGCGCGGCGGTCAGATGCTCAGGATCAGCGCCGCCGTCGTCCACCTCGCCGAGCACATCCACGAGGTGCCGGTGTTCGTCATCCCGTGCGTGCATGGGCGGTATGAAGGCAAGCCGAACGCGCTCACGGCGTCGATGTTCGGATCGATCATCCCGGCCGCATGGTCGTTCATGCTCGCGGCCCGCTCGCGCGGGCTCGGCACGGTGTGGACGACATTCCATTTGCTGCACGAGGAGGAGGTCGCACGCATCCTCGGCATTCCGTACGACGAGGTCACGCAGGTCGCGCTCATCCCGGTCGCCTACACGATCGGCACCGAGTTCAAGGCGGGCAAGCGAAAGCCGCTCGACACGATGCTGCACTGGGAGAGTTGGTAGGGACTTACGTTCCGGGCGAGAGGTAGCGCCCGAAGTACTCGAGGATCGTCTCGAAGCGGATGACGCGGTGGCGCGGCGAGCCCGACCGCGAGAGCTCGTGGCTCTCGGCGGGGAAGCGCACCATCTCGACCTCTTTGCCGAGCAGGTGCAGGAGCGTGAAGAAGTGCTCGCCCTGCTCGATGTTGCAGCGAAGATCCTGCTCGGAGTGGAGCACGAGCACCGGCGTCTCGATGCTCTTCGCGTACGTCGACGGCGACTTCTCGAGATACGCGTCGACGTGGTCCCACAGCGGCCCGCCGAACTGGCGCTGAAAGACCCAGAAGAGGTCGCTCGAGCCGAACATGCTGACGAGGTTGTTGACCGCACGCTCCGAGATCGCGGCCTTGAAGCGGTTCGAGTGGCCGACGATCCACGACGTCATGAAACCCCCGTACGAGCCACCGATCACGCCGAGGCGGTCGGCATCGATGAAGTCGAACTGCTCGAGCGCGGCGTCGACGACGCCCATCACGTCGTCGTAGTCGAGCGTCCCCCAGCCGGGGCCGGCGTCGCCGACCGGCCCGCGGATCGCCCGGCCGTGCTCCTCGCTGTAGCCGGAGCCGCCGCGCGGGTTCGAGAAGAGCACGACATAGCCGCCGCCCGCGTACGCCTGCACCTCGTCGAAGAAGCCTGTGCCGTACTGGGTGAAGGGGCCGCCGTGGATCGTGAGGATCGCCGGATAGCGCTTGCCGGGCTCGAATCCCGGCGGCCGGGCGATCCACGCGTCGACGTCGTAGCCGTCCTTCGAGCGCGCGGTGAAGCGCTCGACCCCGGCGAGCTCGCGTCCCTCGGTGAACTTCTGGCCGACGTTCGTGAGCCTTCGCCCGTCGGCGTGCAGCTCGCGCATCGTCACGTGAGTCGACGCGGTGTAGGCGAGCTTGCCGTCGCGCGCGTCGTAGCCGCCGAGCACATGCTCGCCCTCGACGATCAGCTCCGGCTCGGCCGAGCCGTCGGCCTTGACGGCGTACAAGTGAATATTGCCGCCGTCCTCGACGGAGAAGACAATCCGGTCGCCGTCCCAGATCGGCTCCCGCGAGTCGGGGTACGGCGCGCACTGACGGTCGAGTGACGTCGTCAGGATGCGCTCGTTCGTGCCGTCGGGGCTCATGACGCCGATCTGCGAGTGGTGCGGGTACGTCCCGTCCTCGGGCGAGTACTGGAAGGCGACGAGCGTGCCGTCGGCGGAGAGGGACGGCGCACCGTAGGACGCGGCGTCGCCCGTCAGCTTCTTCGGCTCGCCGCCCGCGGCGTCGAAGACGTACAGATGGTTGATCAGAGTCGTGTCCCAGTTCTCGTCACGCAGCCCGTCGAAGAAGATCTGCTTGCCGTCGGTGGACCACGCGGGAGCGTCCTGCTCGTAGTCGCCGCTCGTCAGCTGCGTCTCCGGTTTGCTGCCGTCGATCGCGACGACGAAGATCTGCTTCCGGCGGTCGCCCGTCCAGCCGACACTGTCAAGCTTGTGAAAGACGCGGTGGAAACGCCGCGGCATACGCTTCTTCTCGTCCTCTTCCTCATAGGCCTCGTCGCGGACGCGCGCTGTGAACGCGATGCGCGTCGAGTCGGGCGACCAGGCGACGGACTCGACGCTCTCCTTTTGGTCTGTGAGCTTGCGCGCCTCGCCGCCGGTGGCGGGTATCACATAGAGGTTCGACGGCGTCTTTGGGTCGTCGCCGCGCGTCGACGCGAACGCGAGCCACTTGCCGTCAGGCGACCAGCGCGGCGTCGAGTCGCGACGCTCACCCGACGTGAACTGGACGGGCTCAGCCGAGCCGTCGAAGGGGACAACCCAGATGGCACTCCGGTACTCGCTCGCCTCGGCGTCGATCTGCGTGACGACGTAGGCGATGCGCGAGGCGTCGGGCGAGATCCGCGGGTCGGACGCATTGACGATCTCGTAGACGTCCTGCGGCTGCATCCCGGGCACGACGCCGCACTCTAAAGGAATGTCGACAGGCAGTTGACCGGACAACCGTCAGAGGCGGGATTCGCCGGGTCCGGCGGAAACGCGCTCTATGCTCCGTTCAGTTCCTGCGGGTGTGGCGGAACTGGTAGACGCGGCGGGTTTAGGTCCCGCTGGGCCTCGCGGCCCTTGGAGGTTCGAGTCCTCTCGCCCGCACTGCAAACCGGTCGCGGCACCCTGGGCCGCAGAAGTAATAGGTGCGGCCGCCTTCCTCGAGCCGGAGCGCCTTCGCCCGGTCGACGGTCATCCCGCACATCGGGTCGGTCGCTCCGCGGCGCAGCGTCACTGTGAAGAGCACGAGGAAGATCGCCGCCGCGATGATGTTCAGTGGGAGCTTGTAGTCGACGCCGATGGGCATGAAGACGCTGCTGCGGGCCGGCCGCGTGGTCGGGATGAGGCCGGCCGCGCTGAAGATGCCGTCGATCGCGAGCGCCGCGAGCGCCATCGTCACGAACATGAGGGCGACGATCCTGACGGTGAACTGCCCGCCGTAGTACTTCCGGTAGATCGCGATGATCGGCAGGACGATCAGGTCGGCG
This sequence comes from Gaiellaceae bacterium, assembly GCA_036496545.1. Taxonomy (GTDB): domain Bacteria; phylum Actinomycetota; class Thermoleophilia; order Gaiellales; family Gaiellaceae; genus Palsa-739. Next base: position 33,801 of record DASXKX010000016.1, read on the forward strand.
AAGATGAATGCGATCACGCCTGCGAACGAGATGCCGCCGGACCAGAGCACGGCCGCGAGCGGGATGTTCCCGATGGAGCAGACGAACGACCCGACTGCGATCAGCGGTCCGACAACGACGTTCTCGAGCAAGCGCACGGGCGCCGGTGCGTCGTGCACGAACGCGGCGTTGAAGACGCGGTTCGGCACGAGGCCGAGATAGCCCGCGAGGAGAAAGCCGATGACTATCTCCTTCCACAGCATCTCCCAATCGCCGCGGAAGTTGTACGCGACGTCCGACCAGGCCTCGAACGACACGAGTCGCTTTCGCCAGGGCAGTGTGCTCTCCGACGAGTGGTGCTCGTGGCCGGCATCGGCCGCCTGCGCATGTGCGCGCGCCTCCTCCTCGAGTCTCCGTGAGACGAACACGCGCAACAGGAGCGTCATCAGCACGACGAGCACGATCCCGCCGACGAACTCGGCGACGGTGAAGCGCCAGCCGAGGAGCACCCACAGGACGAGCCCGAGCTCCCAGACGAGGTTCGTCGAGGCGAACTGGAAGGCGAGCGCCGAAGCCGCCGATGCGCCCTTCTGAAAGAGCGACTTCGCGATCGCGACCGCGGCGTACGAGCATGACGACGATGCGGCCCCGAGCGCCGTCGCGCGTGCGACCGGGCCGCCGCCGTCGCCGGCGAGCGCACGCTCGATCCGCGCGCGCGGAACCCAGGCCTGGACGACCGCCGAGATTGCGAACCCGAGGACGAGCGCCCACCAGACCTCGTACGCCATCTCGCCGGCATTGCGCAATCCGTCGATGACGATCATGGCCGCGCTTGACGATACCGGCGCAGCTGCGTTGCGCTCAGCGCCGCGCTGGTGCCCGGGCTGCGAGGTAGGCGACGGCAGACACCATCATGATCCAGATCGTGGTCACTCCGACCATGAGGCTTGCCGTCCACGTCGTCATCGGGGCTATCTCTTTCGCTGTCGGTTGCCGCCGCTCCTTCTGGGAACGTGCCTTTGTGTGCGCCGGTTACGCGAGCAGTGCGTCGATGTGCTCGACCGCACGCTGCAGCGCCGGCTCGTCGAAGAGGTACGGAGTCGCGTTCGGGATCAAGTGCGCGGGACCGTCGAGATCGCGTGAGCCGGCAGCCGCGTTGAGCGCGTAGCGGACGGGGATCTCATGGCAGGCGACGAGCATCGTCGTCACCGGCCGCTCGAGCAGGCGTGCGAAAGCGCGGGAGTAGCGGCGGGCCGCGTCGTCGAGGCTCTCGCCGCCCGGGAATGATTCGCTCCGCGCGTGCTCTTTCTTCCAGGTGCGGTATTCCTCGATCGTCTCGCCCTCGAGCTCCCCGACGTCGACGTCGTCGAGCAGCGGCTCCTCGAGGAAGGAGATCCCGCGCCTTTCGAGCGCTATCTGGGCCGTCTCGAGGGTGCGGTGGAAGCGGGTGTGGATGCAAATGGCGATCGGCACGTTCGCGAGCTGGAGCCCGAGCCGCGCCGCCTCCTCGCGGCCCTCTTCGGTGAGGGGGACGGGCACCGAAGGATCCCCGTTCACGCGGGACTCGACATTGAGCGTCGAGTGGGCGTGGCGCGTGAGGATGAAGAGGCGCACTGCACGGCCGAGGCTATAGGGCCTCTGCTTGAATGATCCAATGCAGGCCCAGGTGGAGCAGCTGCCCGAAAACCGGGTGCGGTTGACGGTGCAGGTGCCGTCGCACGACGTCCATCACGCGGTCGAGCATGCGGCATCCGATCTCGCGCAGTCGGCCAAGATCCCCGGGTTCCGGAAGGGCAAGGTGCCGCGGCAGGTGCTCGTGCAGAAGGTCGGCCGCGAGCGGCTCATGACCGAGGCGATCGAGAGCCACATCGGCGGCTGGTTCTGGAACGCGGCGGCCCGGTCGCGCGTGCGCCCGATTGCGCAGCCGGAATACGAGTTCGAGCTGCCGTCGTCCGACGACGTCGACTGGGAGTTCTCCGCGATCTTCCCGGTGCCGGAGAAGCCGGAGCTGCCGGACTGGACGACGCTCGAGGTCGGCGCCTACGAGCCGGAGGTGCCCGAGGAGCTCGTGCAGCAGGAGCTCGATGCGCTGCGCGCGACGGTCGCTGAGCTCGTCCCCGTCGACGGGCGTCCCGTGGGGTCCGAAGACACGGTGATCGTCGATCTCGTGTCGCCGGGCGGCGAGACACGGCGCGACTACGTCGTCGAGCTCGGCCGAGGTGCGGTCGTCGACGAGGTGGAGGACGGCGTCGTCGGGCTGAGCGCGGGGGAGACGAAGACGATCGAGTTCGAGCTGGCCGACGACACGAAGCAGGCGGTCGAGGTGACCGTGAAGGAGATCAAGGAGCGGGTGCTGCCGGAGCTCGACGACGAGCTCGCGCGCTCGGCAAGCGAGTTCGAGACGCTCGACGAGCTGCGCACGGACATCGAGTCGCGCCTGCGTGAGCAGATCAGCGAGGAGACCGAGGCGCGCTTCCGTTCCGATGTTGTCGACGCGCTTGTCGAGGCGTCGAAAGTCGAAACCTCGGGGCCGCTTGTCGAAGCGCGGACGCGGGAGCTGTTGCGCGGCCTTGCGCGTCAGGTCGAGGCGCGCGGCATCGCGCTCGAGACGTATCTCGCGATGACCGGGCAGCAGCCGGAGGAGCTTGTCGCCCGTCTCGGGGACGAGGCGCGGCGGTCGGTTGCGCGCGAGCTCGTGCTCGAGGCAGCGGCTGAGCAGCTTGGACTGCACGTGGCGGATGAGGAGGTCGAATCGCTCGTCCGCGAGCAGGCGGACGCGCTCGGCGACGACGCCGACGAGACCCTGTTGCGCCTCCGCGAGAGCGGCCGGTTCGAGACGCTGCGCGAAGACATCCGGCTGCGGAACGCCCTTGACCGCGTTGCGGCCGAGGTGAAGCGGATTCCCCGCGAGCTCGCCGACGCGCGCGAAGCAATTTGGACGCCCGACAAGGAAAAGCAGCAGACCGAGACGAAACTTTGGACCCCCGGCAGCTAAGGAGCCTCTGAACAATGAACCATCCGTCGAATCTCGTTATCCCGTCCGTCATCGAGCAGACCTCGCGCGGCGAGCGGTTCTTCGACATCTACTCGCGGCTCCTCAACGAGCGGATCATCTTCCTCGGCACGCCGATCGACGATCAGGTCGCGAACCTCGTCGTCGCCCAGTTGATCCACCTCGAGTCAGAGGACCCCGACAAAGACATCAACCTCTACATCAACTCGCCGGGCGGCTCGGTGTACGCGGGCCTCGCGATCTACGACACGATGCAGTTCATCAAGCCGGACGTCGCGACCACGTGCGTCGGCATCGCCATGTCGATGGGCGCGCTGCTCCTCGGCTCAGGCACGCAGGGAAAGCGCACTGCCCTGCCGAACTCCAAGATCCTCATCCACCAGGTATCCGGCGGGTTCCAGGGCCAGGGCACGGATATCGAGATCCAGGCCCGCGAGACGATCAACCTCAAGCGGCGCCTGGAGGAGATCATCGCCCAGCACACGAATCAGCCGATCGACAAGGTTTCGAAGGACATGGAGCGCGACTACTACATGAACGCCGACGAGGCCCACGAATACGGGATCGTCGACCAGGTCATCGTTCATCACTAGACGAATCGGCTGGACAGGGCTAAAAGGAGACGAATGGCCAGGGCAAGCGAAGGCAACGAACAGCTTCTCTGCAGCTTCTGCGGAAAGAGCCAGCGGCAGGTCAAGAAGCTGATCGCCGGCCCCGGCGTCTACATCTGCGACGAGTGCATCGATCTCTGCAACGAGATCATCGACGAGGAGCTGACAACACCCGCTCAGCTCGACCTCGACAACCTGCCTCGGCCGCGCGACATCTACTCCGTCCTGAACGATTACGTCGTCTCGCAGGAAGAGGCGAAGCGCACGCTCTCGGTTGCGGTCTACAACCACTACAAGCGCGTGCAGATGGGAGTCGACGAAGACGACGTCGAGCTCCAGAAGTCGAACATCCTCCTGCTCGGGCCGACCGGGTGCGGCAAGACGCTCCTTGCGCAGACGCTTGCACGGATCCTGAACGTCCCGTTCGCGATCGCCGATGCAACGGCGCTGACAGAGGCGGGCTATGTCGGTGAGGACGTCGAGAACATTCTCTTGAAGCTGATCCAGGCGGCCGATTTCGACATCAAGAAGGCGGAGACCGGGATCATCTACATCGACGAGGTCGACAAGATCGCGCGCAAGGCGGACAACCCGTCGATCACGCGCGACGTCTCCGGCGAGGGCGTCCAGCAGGCGCTCCTGAAGATTCTCGAGGGGACGGTCGCCTCGGTTCCGCCGCAGGGCGGACGGAAGCACCCGCACCAGGAGTTCCTCTCGATCGACACGACGAACATCCTGTTCATCTGCGGCGGCGCGTTCGCCGGCCTCGACAAGATCATCGCTCGGCGCGTCGGCAAGAACGCCGTCGGATTCGGCGCCGAGGTGCGGTCGAAGCGTTCGGTCGAGGCAAGCGAGCTGCTTGCCAAGGTCATGCCGGAGGATCTGTTGAACTTCGGGCTCATCCCCGAGTTCATCGGGCGCCTGCCGGTCGTGTCGGCGGTGCATCAGCTGCGCCGCGAGGATCTTGTCCAGATCCTGACCGAGCCGAAGAATGCGTTGTCGAAGCAGTACCAGCGCTTCTTCGGGTACGACGGGATCGAGCTCGTGTTCACCGACGATGCGCTCTGGGAGATCGCCGACAAGGCGCTCGAGCGCGAGACCGGCGCGCGCGGATTGCGGTCGATCATCGAAGGGGCGCTCCTCGACGTCATGTTCGAGCTGCCGTCACGCCGCGACGTGACTAAGTGCGTCATCACGAAGGAGACGATCTCGCAGGGGATCCGCCCCACGCTCGTCACGAGCGGCGGCACCTTCGTCGACGACGAGCCGGAAGAGCCCGTCGAGCAGACAGCCTAGCGGTCTGCGAGCCGGCGGTTCTTTCGTCGGCCGACGATTGCGGCGTCTGGACGGTTCCAGACCCCGACGCTGACTTCGTAGCCGCGGACGCGTGGGCGCAGCTCAGGTCGATACGTCCGATCGATCGCGCGCCGGACGAGCTCGGCCATCGAGAGGTCGGTGCGTTCCGATTCGGTGCGGAGGAACGCGTGTTGGCGGTCTGTCAGCGTGATCTGGGTCTTGCGGCTCATCTGATGTCTGTGTCTCTAGCCATTGATGGAGGTGTACACAGCCATCACGCAGAGCTTCGTGACGCCTCAACGCCGATCCAGTCACAGCTCCGCCACTGCCCGTCCCGCCCTTGACAGAACCGCGTTCCGCGGTCATAAATCGAGACCTGAATCGGGTCTCAGGTTGATGTGGATTGCCTGAGCCACTACGACCTCGGAGGGTCAGACATGAAAGGACGCTGGACGCGCGGCTCGCTGCTCCTCGGAGCGACCGCGCTCATCGCTTGCGCGGTCGCCGGTACGGCGGCCGCCCGGGTCGACGCCGGTGCGGCGAGCAAGAGCGTGAACGTCGCCTTCATCTATCCGAAGACCGGCGGTCTTGCCGCGTTTGGGCAGGAGGAGCTCGACGGCTTTCAGGCCGGGCTGGCCTACACGAAGGGCAAATGCGGCGGCTACTCGATCAACCCGACCATGATCGACGACGCGACCGATCCCGCGACCGCGATCACCGCGTTCAAGAACGAGGTCGGCCAGGGCGTGAAGATCATCGCGGGCACGGGCTCGTCGGGCATCGCGTTGCAGCTCGGCCCGCTCGCGGCCCAGAACAACGTGCTGTATATCGCCGGGGCCGCGGCCGCGGATGCAATCACCGGGCTGAACCGGAACACGTTCCGCGCCGGCCGGCAGACGCTCCAGGACGTCCTCGACGCGGCGGGCATCTTCCCGCCGAAATCGGCCGGCAAGAAGATCGTAGTCTTCGGCGAGGACACGGCATTCGGCGCCGGCAATGTCGCCGCGGTGCAGGCGATCTTCGGCGGCAAGGGCCATACGGTGTCGAAGATCCTCTCGCCGTTCGGCGCCGCGGACCTGACGCCGTATGCGCAGCAGCTGAAGAACTCGGGCGCCGACGCGGCCTTCGTCGCCTGGGCGAACACGACGAACGCGGCCGCGATGTGGCAGTCGCTCCAGCAGCAGGGTGTGTCGCAGAAGATGACGATCGTTACCGGCCTCGCGAATCGTGCGAGCTACGACGCGCTCGGGCCGCTCGTGCAAGGAGTCACGCTGCTCTCCCACTACGTCTACCAGGCCCCGAAGAACGCTGTGAACGCATACCTCGTCAAGTGGATGGCGAAGAACCGCCACAGCGTGCCCGACCTCTTCACGCCGGACGGCTTCGTCACCGCACAGATGATCTGCCGCGCGCTTGCGAAGGGCGGCACCGACACCTCGAAGCAGATCAGCGCCCTCGAGGGCTGGCAGTTCCTCGCGCCGAAGGGGACGCAGCGGATCCGCCCGCAGGACCACGCGATGCTGCAGCCGATGTTCCAGGTGCAGCTCGTACCCGGCAAGGGCGGCCACTACGCCGTGAAGGTCGTGAAGACCGTGTCGGCGGGCAACGTCCAGCCTCCGGTGACGCCGTTCAAGTAGGAGCGACGGCTGTCTCCCGAGGCATGAACCCTCCGATCCTCGCCACGCGCAACCTCGGGCTCGACATCGGCGGCGCAAGCATCGTCGTCGACGTCAGCCTTGAGGTTGCCGAGGGCGAGCTGCTCGGAATCATCGGCCCGAACGGGGCCGGCAAGACGTCGCTCTTCAACCTGCTCTCAGGCATCTACCGGCCGACCGCCGGGACGATCGAGCTCGCCGGCCGCGACATCACGCGGCAGGCGACGTACCGCCGGACACGCGAGGGCCTCGGCCGCACGTTCCAGGTGTCGAGCGTCTTTCCGCTGCTGACCGTGCATGAGAACGCACGCCTTGCCGCGGAGTCGGCGCTCGGCGGGACCCTGCGGCTCTGGCGGCGTGCGACGAGCGTCGCCTCGGCACTCGAGCGGGCGAACGCCGCCATCCGGCGCGTCGGGCTCACCCGTTACGCCCTCGCCCCGGCCGGCTCGCTCGCCCACGGCGACAAGCGGCGGCTCGAGATCGCGATGCTGCTCGCCGCCGACAAGCCCGTGCTGCTGCTCGACGAGCCGATGGCCGGTCTCTCCGCGGAACACGTCCCGCAGCTCGTCGAGCTCATCCGCACGATCCACGTAGAGGAGCGCAAGACCGTGCTGATGGTCGAGCACCACATGGACGTCGTCACCGGCCTCGCGCAGCGGATCGCGGTGATGCACCACGGTGCGCTCCTCGCGTGCGACACGCCGGCCGCCGTGATGGCCAACGAGACCGTGCAGTCGGCATACCTCGGAGAGGCGCTGTGAGCGCTGTCGCCGCGCGGACCCTGCTCTCGGTCCGCGACCTCCACGTGTTCCTCGGGCAATCGCACGTTCTTCAGGGCGTCAGCTTCGACGTGCCGGAGGGCGGTGTGACCGCGCTGCTCGGCCGCAACGGCGTGGGCAAGACGACGACGCTCCGCGCGATCCTCGGCCTCGTCGACCGGCGCGGCTCCGTCCGGTTTGGAGCTGACGAGCTCGTCGGCATGTCGACGCATCGGATCGTCCGGCGCAGCGTCGGCTACGTCCCCGAGGACCGCGACGTCTTCACCGGGCTCACGGTCGCCGAGAACCTTCGTCTCGCCGAGCGCGACGCGGAACCGCGCTACGACCTCGTGTATGAGCTTTTTCCGGAGCTCGAGCGGCGTGCGGAGCAGCGTGCCGGAACGCTGTCCGGCGGCCAGCAGCAGATGGTCGCGATCGCCCGCGCACTCCTGAACGACAACCGCGTCCTCCTCGTCGACGAGCCGACGAAAGGGCTTGCTCCGGTGCTCGTCGCGCAGGTGGCGGACGTCCTCGAGCGGCTCGCCGAGCTGACCACCGTCCTGCTCGTCGAGCAGAACCTCGGCGTCGTCCGGCGTCTCGCCCGTGACGCAATCGTGCTCGACCAGGGCCGCGTCGTGCACGCCGGCGACGCGCAGGAGCTCCTCGCGCAACCGGCGCTCCTCAGGCGGCTGCTGAGCGTGGGGACCCACGCGGCATGAGCACGTTCCTCCTGCTCACCGTGACGGGCCTCGGCCTCGGGGCAATGTACTTCCTGATCGCCTCAGGCCTGTCGCTCATCTATGGCCTCATGGGCGTCCTGAACTTCGCGCACGGCGCGTTCATCACCGTCGGCAGCTACGGCACCTGGTGGGCGTCCCTGCACGTCTTCGGCGGCGTTCAGTCGAATCTCCTGCGCTGGCTCCTGAGCGCGCTCCTCGGCCTCGCATTCGGCGGGGTGTTCGCCGCGCTCGTCGAGCTGGTCCTCATCCGTCCGCTCTACGCGCGGCACATCGAGCAGGTCCTCGTCACGGTCGGGCTCCAGCTGTCCTTCGTCGCGCTCGTTACCGGCATCTGGGGCCCTGACCCGAAGACGTTCGTCGTGCCGGCTTGGCTGCACGAGACGACGGACATCGCCGGCGCCCACATCCCGAACGATCGCTGGATCGAGATCGCGACCGCCGTCGCCGTGCTCGCGCTCCTTCAGCTCTTCCTGCGCAAGACGCGCTACGGCCTGATCATCCGCGCCGGCGTCGAGAACCGGGCGATGGTGCAGGCGCTCGGCATCGACGTCCGCAAGGCGTTCACGCTTGTCTTTGCAATCGGAGGCATCGCGGCGGCGATTGCGGGGGTGCTGAGCGGCGTTTACTTCAACGTCGTCGGTCCCGAGCAGGGGACGAGCCTGCTGATCTTCGCGTTCATCGTCGTCGTGATCGGCGGGCTCGGATCGATCGGAGGCTCCGCACTAGCCGCCGTCGTCGTCGGGCTCACGCAGCAGTACACGAACTACTACGCGTCGGCCGGCGTCGGGGACATGGTCGTCGTCCTCCTGCTCGGCGTCGTGCTGCTCGCCCGTCCTCGCGGGTTCGCCGGCGCCGCCGTCGGAGCCAGAGCATGACGAGGAACCGCAAGCTCATCTTCGACTGGCTCTGGCCGCTCGCCGTCTTCGGAGCGCTCGCGCTCGTGCCGAAGCTCAACGTGTCGGTTCCGAAGCTCTTCGACCAGCCGATCTCGTCGCCCGGCACGCTCGCGCTCCTGAGTGCGTGCGTGCTCTACGGCGGGCTCGCGCTGACGTACGACCTCCAGTTCGGGTTCACCGGCCTGCTCTCGTTCGGGCACGCGCTCTACATCGCGCTCGGCGCCTACCTCGCGAACATCGCGATCACCGACTGGCACTGGAGCTTTTGGCCGTCGATCCTCTTCACGATGAGCGTCGCGCTCGCGCTGGCGAATGTCCTCGGTTTCGTCAGCCTGCGTGTCGGCGGGATCGCGTTCGCGATGGTGACGCTCGCATTCGCGCAGGCGGGCGCCGTGCTCGCGCTCAAGGATCCGCACCACTGGACGCACGGCGAAGAGGGCCTCGGCGCCGACTACACGAAGCTGCCGAAGGCGTTCGTCGGCATCGTCAACACGAAGAACCTCTACTGGCTCTCGCTCGCATTCCTCGCCGTCGTGTTCTTCGTCGTCCGCTGGGCGGTCGAGTCGTCGCCCGGCCGCATCTGGCAGGCGATCCGAGAGAACGAGCAGCGCGTCGAGGTGCTCGGGCTACGCCCGCGCGCGTACAAGCTGCAGTCCTTCGTTCTCTCGTCGTTCCTCGCCGCCGCGGGCGGGATCGTCTACATGCTGCTCTATAGCGGCTCGACGCTCGTCCTCACACAGCCGAACTTCACGTTGACGCTGCTGCTGATGGTCGTCATCGGCGGCGCCGGCTCGCGTTGGGGCGCCGTCCTCGGCGGGATCCTCTACACGTACGTGAACGACCGCCTGATCGCAATCGGCAACTCCTCGACCGTGGAGGGTCTCCCGCACGCCTTGCGCACGCCGATCGAGCAGCCGCTCTTCCTGCTCGGAATCATCTTCATCCTGATCGTCGTCTTCCTGCCGGGCGGGCTCGCGGGTATCGCGAGTCGCGGCCGGCCGAGCGGTCTCCGTCGGCTGGAAGAGGCGATTCGTCCGGGCGGCTCCGACGGAGGCGTCCCCGAACAACTCCAGGAGAGCGCATGATCGCCGAATCGCAAGGCGTGCGGATCGCATACGAGAACCGGGGCGACGGAGACCCGGTCGTGCTCGTGCAAGGGCTCGCGTACGACCGTGCCGGTTGGGGCCGGCTCCCAAGCCTGCTCGCCGGGAGCTTCCAGGTGATCGCGTTCGACAACCGCGGCGTCGGCGAGAGCGACGCGCCGGAAGGGCCGTACGCGGTGACCCAGATGGCGGCCGACGTCGCCGCGGTGCTCGATGCGGCCGGGCTCGAGCGTGCCCACATTCTCGGCGTGAGCCTCGGCGGCTTCATCGCGCAGGAGTTCGCGCTCATGTACCCGGAGCGAGTCGACAAGCTCGTGCTCTGTTCGACGATGCCCGGCGGGCCGAAGTCGCATCCGATGCCGGCAGCCGGCATGGAGGCATTCGCGAGGTTCCCGACGATGGACCGCGAGGCGGGGCTACGGCTGATGGTCGAGAACTCGCTCGGCGAGCGAGGCGTGCGCGAGGTGCCGGGGCTCGTGGACGAGATCTACGCGTACCGGCTGGAGCGTGCGCCCACGCTCGCCGCCTGGCAGGCGCAGGCGGCCGCCGGGATGGCGTTCGACGCCTTCGATCGCGTCGGCGCGATCTCCGCGCCGACGCTCGTCGTGCACGGCGGCACCGACAACGTCGTCGACACGCGCAATGCGGAGCTGCTCGGTGGGCTGATCTCGGGTGCGCGCGTCGAGGTCGTTGCGAACCGCGGCCACCTGATGGTGTGGGAGGACTCCGAGCGCGTCGCGGAGCTGGTGACGGAGTTCCTGCAAGCATGATCGCCCGCTGGCTGCAGGACCGCGCGCGCAACACCCCGAGCCGAGTCGCGATCGACTTCGAGGATCGCCTCGTGACCTATGCCGAGCTCGCCGACGGCGCCGACGCGTTCGCGGCGGCGTTCGCCGACGCCGGTCTCGCGCGCGGCGACCGCCTCGCGACGCTCACCGGCAGCTCGCCCGAGCACGTCGAGATCCTCTTCGCGTGCGCGCGGCTCGGCCTCGTCCTCCTGCCGCTCTCATGGCGCCTCACCGCGCCCGAGCTGCAATACCAACTCGATGACGCGGAGCCCTCGCTCTTCCTCGTCGAGGACGAGTATCGCGAGCTTGCGCTGCAGACCGGGCATCGGTTCGAGCCGCTGGCAACGAAGCTTGAACAGCGGTGTCAGACACCGGCTTCGCCGGAGTCAGATCCCGGCGATCCGCTGCTGCTGATCTACACGTCGGGGACGACGGGCAAGCCGAAGGGTGCGCTGCTCACGCATGCGAACTGCTTCTGGACGAACATCAGCTTCGATGGCGCGACCGGCGTGCGAAACGACGACGTGGTTCTCCAGGTGCTCCCGCAGTTCCACGTCGGCGGCTGGAACGTCCAGTCGCTCCTCGCGTGGCTCAAGGGCGCGACCGTCGTCCTCGAGCGGCAGTTCGACGCAGGCCGTGTGCTCCAGCTGATCGAGGAGAAACGCGTCACGACGATGATGGGCGTGCCGTCGATCTACCTCCTGCTCGCACAGCACGAGCGCTTCACCGAAGCGGATCTTTCGAGCCTCGATCGCGCGGTCGTCGGCGGTGCGCCGATGCCCGAGGCGCTCCTGGAGACGTGGGCGAACCGCGGCACCGCGATCGTCCAGGGCTACGGCCTCACCGAGGCGGCGCCGAACGTGCTCTGCCTGCCGCCCGAGGACGCGGTGCGCAAGCTCGGGTACGCAGGCAAGCCGTATCCGTTCGTCGACGTCCGGCTCGCGGACGATGGTGAGCTGCAGGTGCGTGGCCCGAACGTCTTTCCCGGCTACTGGCGCAATCCCGCGGCGACGGCGCAGGCGTTCACGGAGGACGGCTGGCTCAAGACCGGCGACATCGCCGAGGCGGACGACGAGGGCTACTACCGCATCAAGGGCCGCCTCAAGGACATGTACATCTCGGGCGGCGAGAACGTCTACCCCGCCGAGGTCGAGGCGGTGCTCCACGAGCACCCGGAGGTCGCCGACGCCGCAGTCGTCGGTGTGCCGGACGACCGCTGGGGCGAGGTCGGCGTCGCATTCGTCGTCGCCGACGGCAGCAGCGAGGAGGAGCTCGTCGACTGGTGCGCTGCGAGGCTCGCGCGCTTCAAGGTGCCGACGTCGGTGCGCTTCGTCTCGGAGATCCCGCGCAACTCGCTGGGGAAGATCCAGAAGCAGGGCCTGCTCGCGGAGGTGGCCGGGTGAGCGTGCAGGGTGCGGACGGGCGCACGTTGTCGCCGCGCGGCCTCGAGACGCGGGGCCGCGTGCTCGACGCGGCCGAGCAGGTGTTCGGCGATCTCGGTTACCACGAGGCGTCGATCGTGAAGATCACCGAAGCGGCGGGCGTCGGGCAGGGCACGTTCTACCTGTACTTCGCGTCGAAGCACGAGGTCTTCGACGAGCTCGTGCGCGACCTCAACCGGCGCATCCGCCACGCGATGACGGAGTCGGCCGCGAAGGGCGAGACGCGGCTCGAGCAGGAGATCCTCGGCTTCCGCGGCTACTTCGAGTTCACGGCGCGCCACCCAGGGCTCTACAAGATCATCCGCCAGGCGGCGTTCGTGTCGCCCGACATCTTCAAGTGGCACTACGACCGCGTGTCCGAGCGCTACGTCGCGGCGCTGAGAGAGTCTGCTGCACGCGGCGAGCTCGGCTCGATCGACCCCGAGGTCGCCGCCTGGGCGCTGATGGCGGTCGGCGAGACGATCGGTCTGCGCTGGATCGTCTGGGGCGACGGTCACGTTCCCTCGCACGTCGTCGCCGAGCTCGGCCGGATCATCCGCGCCGTGCTGGAGCCGCCCTCGTGAAGCACGTCTCGCTCGCGGCGACCGCCGCATACCTGCCCGAGCGCTGGATGACGGCCGCGGAAGTTGCCGAACGCAGCGGCATCCCCGAAACCGTGATCGTCGAGAAGTTCGGCCTGCGCGGCAAGCACATCGCCGCCGAGGACGAGCATGTCAGCGACCTCTCCGTGCGCGCCGCGGAAACCCTGCTCGCGGAGACCGGCGTCGACCCAGAGTCGATCGACGTCGTCATGTACTACGGCTCGATGTGGAAGGACTACGCGGTGTGGCAGGCCGCGCCGTGGATCGCGCATCGCATCGGCGCCACGCGCGCGTACGCAGTCGAGTACGACAACGTCTCGTGCGGCACGCCCGTCGCACTCCGCATCGCGCGCGACATGCTCCGCGCCGAGGACGAGTTGCGGACGATCCTCGTTGTCGCCGCGTGCCGTGAGTCCTACCTCCTCGACTACGGCAACGAGCGGTCGCGCTTCATGTTCAACTTCGGCGACGGCGCGGTGGCGGGGCTGCTGGTGAAGGACGGGGGCCGGAACGAGCTGCTCGGCTGCCACGGCATCACCGACGGCTCGTTCTCGTTGCAGGTCAAGCTCCCGTCGGGCGGCAGCGTCTCGCCGAACGGGGGCTATCGCTTCCTCGATGTGGAGGACCCGGCGGAAATGAAAGCCGGTCTCGACCGCGTCAGCCTCGGGAACTTCGTTGCCGCCGCGCGCGGGGCGTTAGAGCGAAGCGGGGCGACGCTCGCCGACGTCGACTACCTCTGCGGGATCCACATGAAGCCGTCGATGCACCGTGCGCTCGTCGCCGAGCTGGGGCTCGCGCCCGACCGTGCCGCGTATCTCGACGACACCGGGCACATGAGCGGGGTCGACCCGTTGCTTGCGCTCGATCGCGCGGGTCGCGCCGGTGAGCTGCGGGAGGGCGAGCTCGTGCTCATGCTCGCCGCCGGCACCGGCTACACGTGGGCGGCGAGTGTCGTACGGTGGGGCGATGGCGATTGAGCTCGAGCCCGGGGCAGAGTTCGGCCCTTCGAGCTGGATCGACGTCTCACAGGAACGGATCGACGCGTTCGCCGACGCCACCGGCGACCACCAGTGGATCCACGTCGACCGGCAACGTGCAGCGGAAGGGCCGTTCGGCGGCACGATCGGCCACGGCTATCTGACGCTCTCCCTCGTGCCGGTGATGTCGTACGAGGTGCTGCCGCGGCAGGAAGGCGGAATGGGGATCAACTACGGCCTGAACCGGGTCCGCTTCCCCGCGACGGTCCCGTCTGGATCGCGCGTCCGCGGCACCTTCCACGTGGAGGCGGTCGAGGAAGCGGACTGGGGACACCAGGCGACGCTGACGGCGACGATCGAGCGCGAGGGCGGCGACAAGCCGGTCTGCGTCGCCGAGGTCGTGTTCCGGTACTACCGATAGCGCGTCGACCAGGCGCTCGAATAGGTCGGAGCTGAGGCGCGGCCCCAAGCGTCGACGAACTCCGCCGCGAAGCGATACGTCCCGGGCTCGGTCACGCGGGGAACGAGGCACGATCCGCGGTCCGAGCAGACGAGCACCGGCGTGTCCCCGCTGCGCTGCCGGAAGATGATTCTGCCCATGACGCGAACGTCGAGCGGCCGGCCAGTACTTACGTGGATCAGGTCGCCGACCCTATGCCGCACGACCTGAACGGGCGCAGCCGGCCGGGTGAGGTCGTCCAGCGCATTCCGCATGAACTGCTGGATGCGGGGATCGGCGGGTGCTCCGCGATCCGAACTGACCGGCGCGGCAGGCGCAATCGTGTCGTCGGCCCGCCACCCGTCGAGAGCCCACGAAAACTCCTGCGCGCCCGATGCGAACGCGCGCGCCCCGCTCGGAGCCGTGTACTTCACTGCGTCGGCCGGCAGGTCGCCGCCGCTGCCCTCGTAGTGGAAGAGCACCGTCTGGCCGGGATGCGCGCAGCCTGGATACGGGGCGAGCGAATCGTGTTCGCGGCCGACGACGCCGACCACACGGTCACCGGCGCGGAGGCCGGTACCGGCGAGCCACGGATCGCTTGCCCCCGCCGCGGTCACCGTGTAGTCGAGCGGATGATCAAGGATGCGAATGTCGGCGTGCTGAACGCCTTCCAGCAGGCATTCGGGTCGGCCGATCTCGCGGAACATCGCCGTCTTCTGCGTCGTGTCCGGATTCGGGTCGTATGTCGACTTGTACGTCAGGATCGTCCGCCCACCGTCCTCGTACCGGACGTTCCAGTATGCGTCATTCGAGCTTGTGAATGCGAGATTGGTGCCGGCGGCAAGCGCGTTGTCGAATCCGTCTCGCATCGCCAGCGTCCAGTACTCGTCATGCCCGGCGACGATGACGAGTCGGTGTCGCACGAGCGTGCCTACGTCGACGTCCGTGTCGAGGTCGGTCTGGTACGAGACGTCGTACCCCTCGCGCTCCAGAAAGCGGACAAGCTGGATCTCCCACCAGAGCGGCGAGGCTGCCTGCGCGTCGAACGGGCGGTCGAACGAGACGCGATACGCGCGTGGCACCGTGTAGAGGCTGTTGCCGCCCCACGAGTTGTAGGCCTCCCAGGTGTTCACCGGCACCTGGACGAGGATCTGAGACGGCAGTGCGTCGTCGGCCTGCCGGACGATCACGTACGTGGTTCCGACGTGTCCGGCGCCGGAGCCGGTTGTCGCTTCTGCTTCGACGAGGTAGTAGCCGCTCGTCCAGTCGAGGCCGGTCGAAAAAACGTCCGTAACCGGCCAATTTGCGCGCAGCGGCTGCGCCACCGCCGGATCCGCACCCGCCTGCACGCGACCCTGCTCGTCGCCGGCGCACGAAGGCACGCAGTCCATGAGACGGGCGCCGGCTCCGGCATACCAGCCGAGCCGGTACACGAGGATCCGGTAGCGGAACGGCGTGCTGACGTGAAACTCGAGCAGGTCGCCCGGGGCCGCCGAGATCTCGCTCCCGTAGATCAGGACGTCACCGTCGAGAGGGCGCTGCCAGGAGCTCGTCCCGGGAAGGGCATTCTCACGTGCGACCGCGTTCGGAGACGGCGCCGCCTCGGCATTCGCGTGCAGACCGAGGAGCAGCGCGAGCACCGCCACAGTCAAGAGCGCCCTCGCCACGTCCGCTTACGCGTTGTACGCCCGGACAACGGTTCTTACAAGGGCCGAGCGGGACGCGATGGATGGGCGCAACCGCCCGGAAGCTCCGTCCGTTGCAGAGAGAACGGACGAAGGAGGAACTAGAGATGCCAGCCTGGGTATGGGTTTTGATCATCGCGGCGGCCGTGATCGTGGTCGCGGCAGTCGTCTGGCGCGCCCTCACGACGCGCCGCACGCGACAGCTGCAGGACCGGTTCGGTCCCGAGTACAACCGCACGCTGCAGAGCTCCGACAACAAGCGTGACGCGGAGGCGGAGCTCCGGGCCCGCGCAGAGCGTCGCGAGGAGCTCGATATCCGCCCGCTGCCAACAGCGGCACGCGAACGGTACGTGGACGAGTGGCAGCGCGTTCAGGCGCTGTTCGTCGACGATCCGCAGGGCGCGGTGCACGACGGCGACATGCTGATCCAGTCGGTGATGCGCGACCGCGGCTATCCGATGGACGACTTCGAACAACGCTCCGCGGACGTCTCCGTCGACCATCCGAAGGTCGTCGAGAATTACCGGGAAGGGCACCGGCTCGCGAATGCGAGCGCCCGCGGCGACGGGACGACCGAGGATCTGCGGCAGGCGATGCGGCACTACCGCACGCTCTTCGAGGAGCTCGTCGACGAGACGGCCGACGCGCCGCTCTCGCGGGACGAGGAGACTGGCGCCCGCGCCGACGACACGGCGGTGAGCCGTCGTGGCTGACGAGCTCAGCACCAGCGACCTCGCCGCTAGCTCGGGCAGCGCGGAGTCAGCGGCGGACGAGCCGCTCGCGCGGGACGGCGAGACCGGCCGGACGGCGACCGACGACGTCCAGCGCCAGCCGCTTCTCGACGAGGGTGAAACGTCGTCGTTCACGACGCGCTGGCGCGAGATCCAGGTCGACTTCGTCGACCGGCCTCGCGAATCGGTCGAGCAGGCCGACGCCCTCGTCGCAGAGCTCATGCAGCGGCTCGCTGCGAGCTTTGCCGACGAGCGGGGCCGCCTCGAACGGCAGTGGGACGGCGGCGACGACGTCTCCACGGAGGACCTGCGGGTCGCGTTGACGCGCTACCGCTCGTTCTTCGACCGGCTGCTCTCTGCCTGAGCAATCCGGGGGCGGGCGCCTGGATCCGAGGCGCCCGCCGCCTTACCACTTGCGGTCGTCCGGACGACCATCTAGGATCCGAAATCAGCCGAAATCGACCAGGAGCCGCAATGAACCCCCATGCTCGGATCCAAGCGCAGGCCGATCAGCTCGACGCCCGCTGGCGCGACGATGCGCGCTGGCAGGGAATCGAGCGGACGTATGCGGCGGTGGACGTCGTGCGGCTCCGCGGATCGGTCGTACCGGAGGCGACGCTGGCGCTCCGCGGCGCCGAGCGCCTCTGGGAGCTGCTCCAGCGCAAGGAGCCCGTGCGCGCCCTCGGCGCGCTCACCGGCGGGCAGGCGGTCCAGATGGTCAAGGCCGGCCTCGAGGCGATCTACCTCTCCGGCTGGCAGGTCGCGGCGGACGCGAACCTCGCCGGCAGCACCTACCCGGACCAAAGTCTCTATCCCGCATCGAGCGCGCCCGCGCTCGTCAAGCGCCTGAACGGTGCGCTCATGCGTGCCGACCAGATCGACTGGTCGGAGGAGCGCAATGGGACGTACTGGTTCGCGCCGATCGTCGCCGACGCTGAGGCCGGGTTCGGCGGGCCGCTGAACGCGTACGAGTTGATGCGCTCGATGATCGAAGCAGGCGCCGCCGGTGTGCATTACGAGGACCAGCTCGCGTCGGAGAAGAAGTGCGGCCACCTCGGCGGCAAGGTGCTCGTGCCGACGGCTCAGTTCGTGCGCACGCTCAACGCGGCGCGCCTCGCAGCGGACGTCTGCGACGTGCCGACCGTGCTCGTCGCGCGCACCGACGCGCTGTCGGCCGCGCTCCTGACGAGTGACGTCGACGAGTACGACCGCGACTTCGTCACGGGCGAGCGCACGGCGGAGGGCTTCTACCGCGTGCGCGACGGCATCGACGCGGCGATCTCGCGCGGTCTCGCGTACGCGCCGTACGCCGACCTCATCTGGTTCGAGACGTCGACGCCGGATCTCGGCGAGGCGCGCGAGTTTGCGGACGCGATCCACGAGCGCTTCCCGGGCAAGCTGCTTGCGTACAACTGCTCGCCGTCGTTCAACTGGCGGAAGCATCTCGACGACGACGCGATTGCCGGCTTCCAAGACCGGCTCGCGGAGTGGGG
This sequence comes from Gaiellaceae bacterium, assembly GCA_036496545.1. Taxonomy (GTDB): domain Bacteria; phylum Actinomycetota; class Thermoleophilia; order Gaiellales; family Gaiellaceae; genus Palsa-739. The sequence goes on from DASXKX010000016.1 coordinate 51,988, forward strand.
CTACGGGTTCCAGTTCATCACGCTCGCGGGGTTCCACTCGCTGAACGCCGGCATGTTCGAGCTCGCCCGCGGGTACGCGCAGGAGCAGATGACCGCGTATGTCCGCCTGCAGGAGCACGAATTCGAGCTCGAGGAGCACGGCTACACGGCGACGCGGCACCAGCGCGAGGTCGGCGCCGGCTACTTCGACCTCGTCACGCAGGCGGTGTCGCCGGACGCCTCGACGCTCGCGTTGAAAGGCTCGACCGAAGAAGCGCAATTCACGGCCTGATTGACAGCGATCTGCTCTCGCAGGGAGCGCTCGACTTCGTCGACCGCCTCCACCGCGAGCTGAACCCGACGCGGCTCGAGCTGCTGCAACGCCGCCGCGAGCGGCAGGTGCGGCTCGACGCCGGCGAGAATCCGGGCTTCGACCCGGGGACGCCGGCGACCCGTTCCGACCGATGGCGGGTCGCCCAAGCTCCACCCGATCTGCAAGACCGGCGGTGCGAGATCACCGGCCCGGTCGAGCGCAAGATGATGATCAACGCGCTCAACTCGGGCGCCCGCGTCTTCATGGCCGACTTTGAGGACGCGAACTCCCCGACCTGGGCGAACGTCGTGCAGGGCCACCTCAACGTGCGCGACGCAATCCGGCGGGAGCTCGCGCTCGACACCCCCGAGAAGAGCTACCGCCTGAACGACGAGATCGCGACGCTCCTGATCCGGCCGCGCGGCTGGCACATGGTCGAGCGGCATCACCTCGTCGACGGCGAGCCGGCCTCGGCGAGCCTCTTCGACTTCGGCCTCGCGTACTTGCACGGCGCCCGCTACTTCTACCTGCCGAAGCTCGAGTCGCACCTCGAGGCACGGCTCTGGGCGGAGGCGTTCGCGCTTGCGGGTGATCCGGATATCCGCTGTACCGTCCTGATCGAGACGATCCTCGCGTCATTTGAGATGGACGAGATCCTCTACGAGCTGCGCGACTACGGCTGCGCACTCAATGCCGGGCGCTGGGACTACATCTTCAGTGCGATCAAGAAGTTCCGCACACGCGATTGGGTCCTCCCCGACCGCGTGCAGGTGACGATGACGGTGCCGTTCATGCGTGCATATGCCGAGCTGCTCGTGCGCACATGTCACCGCCGCGGCGCGCACGCGATCGGTGGCATGGCCGCGTTCATCCCGTCGCGCAAGGATCCGGAAGTCAACCGCGTCGCGCTCGCAAAGGTACGCGAGGACAAGGAGCGCGAAGCGACGCAGGGCTTTGACGGCACGTGGGTAGCGCACCCCGACCTCGTGCCGGTTGCGACCGAGGTATTCGACGCCGTTCTCGGTGCGCGTCCAAATCAGATCGAGCGAATGCGCGACGACGTCGTCCCGGACGAGGCTGCGCTGCTCTCGATCCCCGACACGCCGGGCGAGATCACGCCGCAGGGATTGCACACGAATGTCTCGGTCGGGATCCGCTACCTCGACGCGTGGCTGCACGGCGTCGGGGCGGCTGCGATCGACAACCTGATGGAGGACGCGGCAACGGCGGAGATCTCCCGCTCGCAGGTCTGGCAGTGGGTCAAAACGGGTCATTTCACGCCCGAGCAGGTACGGGCCGAGGCCGCACAGGTCGAGGCCGGCGACGAGGCGAAGGAGCTCTTCCTCGGCCTCGCGCTCGCCGAGGAGCTGGAGGAGTTTCTCACGCTCCCGGCGTACACTCATTTGGAATGAGCCTCGACAGTACGAAGGCAGACGACATCGCGCTCGTGATCGAAGAAGCGATCGTCTCCGGCGAGCTCGAGCCGGGGACGGTGCTCCGGCAGGAGCAACTCTCCGAGCAGTTCAACGTGTCGCGCACGCCTGTGCGAGAGGCCCTGCGCCGGCTCGCCGCACTCGGGCTCGTCTCGTTCGTGCCGAACCGAGGCGTGCGCGTGCGCACGATCTCGCGCGAGGAGCTGCACGAGGCGTTCATGGTGCGCGCCGAGCTCGAGTCGCTCGCGACCGAGGTCGCCGCGACGAAGATAACACCCAACGACCTCGCCGAGCTCGATGCGGCAGAGCGCCGCTTCGCCGAGATCTCGAAGGAGCTGCGCGCGCGCGAGCCCGGGGAGGAGCGCCGCACGATCATGGGCGACTGGGTGCGGGCGAACCACGGCTTCCACGACGTGATCTACCGCGTCGCCGACCTGCCGCTCGTCGAGCAGCTCGCAAAGAGCGCGCGGCGCTCGTTCTCCGGGCCGGCGGTGTGGGCGCCGGGTGACCACTCGATCGACGACCTGTACGTGAAGAACGCCGAGCAGCACCGCGCGATCAAACAAGCGCTCGTCGCCGGCAGCGCATCCGGCGCCCGCGCGCTCGCGCGGGAGCACGTCCTTTCGTCGTTCACGCTGCTCGAGACGATCCTCGAGCAGGTCGGCGCCCAGCCGCGCGACTGGCAGCGAGGACGCGCGGCGCGCCGGTAACCGCTACCCTGAACGCATAGTCGCTGCCTGATCTCATCGGCTCCTTTCATTCCGAGCGCACGGTCGGCGGCTTCACCCTGACTAGGATCGGCTTCTGATGGAGCTCGAGTCTCTCTACCGCCCCCACGGCGTCGAGGAGCGCTGGCAGCGGACGTGGGAGGACGAAGGCCTTTACCGTGCCGACGCCGACGACCCGCGCCCGACGTACGTGATTGCCGTGCCGCCTCCGAACGTGACCGGCGCGTTGCACATGGGTCACGCGCTCAACGGCTCGATCCAGGACGCGCTCATCAGGCTGCACCGGATGCAGGGCTACAACACGCTCTGGCAGCCCGGCTACGACCACGCCGGCATCTCGACGCAAGCCGTGGTCGAGCGCGAGCTGCGCGAGCAGGGCACCTCGCGCTTCGAGCTCGGCCGCGAGAAGTTCGTCGAGCGCGTCTGGGAGTGGCTCCACGAGTACGGCGGGATCATCATGGGCCAGTTCCGCCGCCTCGGCTGCTCGCTCGACTACGAGCGCGAGCGCTTCACGATGGACGACGGCTACGTGCGTGCCGTGATGCGCTTCTTCGTGCATCTCTACGAGCGCGGCTGGCTCTATCGCGACAACCGGATCATCAACTGGTGCAGCGACTGCCGCACGTCGATCTCGGATCTCGAGGTGGAGTACATCGACGTCGACGACGCGCTGACCTACGCGCGGTACCCGTTGATGAACGGGGAGGGCAGCGTGACGATCGCCACGGTGCGCCCGGCGACGATCCTCGCCGACGTCGCGATCGCCGTGAACCCGGACGACGAGCGCTACACGCACCTGATCGGCAAGGAGGCGATCGTGCCCGTGGTCGAGCGCCGCGTGCCGATCATCGCCGACGAGCGCGTCGACCCCTCATTCGGCACCGGAGCGCTGAAGGTGACGCCCGGCCACGATCCGATCGACTTCGAGATCGGTCGTGACCACAACCTGCCGGAACTCACAGTGATCGGCTTCGACGGCCGCATGACCGGCGACATCCCGCCCGAATACGACGGGCTCACCGAGGACGAGGCCGACGAGCTCGTCGTGCAATGGCTGCGCGACCACGACCAGCTCGAGAAGCGCGAGAGCTATCGCCATGCGGTCGGCCACTGCGAGCGCTCCGGCACCCGCATCCAGCCGCTCGTGTCGCTGCAGTGGTGGTGTGACATGAAAGAGATGGCAGCTCCCGCGATCGAGGCCATCGAGACAGGACGAGTGAGATTCCATCCACCCGTGCAGAACCGCGTCGCGCTCGACTGGCTGAAGTCGATCCGGCCGTGGAACGTGTCACGCCAGCTCTGGTGGGGCCACCAGCTGCCGATCTGGTACTGCCCTGACGGTCACGTGATCTGCTCGGAGACCGAGCCGGACGCCTGCACGGAGTGCGGCTCGCGGACGCTGACGCGCGATGAGGACGTGCTCGACACGTGGTTCTCGTCCGCGCTCTGGCCGTTCGCGACGCTCGGCTGGCCCGACGACACGCCCGACCTGCGCCGCTTTTACCCGGGCGACGTCAACTCGACGGCGCGCGAGATCATCTTCCTCTGGGAGGCGCGGATGATCATGGCCGGGCTCGAGCTGATGCGCGACATCCCGTTCCGCGACGTGATCATCCACTCGACGATTCTCGCGGCCGACGGGCGACGGATGTCGAAGTCGCTGCGGAACGGGATCGACCCGATCGACCTGATCGACGAGCACGGCGCCGATGCGACCCGCTACGGCCTGCTGCGCATGTCGTCGACCCAGGACGTTCGGTTCTCGGCGCAGTCGATCGAAGAGGGGCGCAGGCTCGCGAACAAGCTGTGGAACGCCAGCCGCCTCCTGCTGATGGGCGGCGAGGCCGACGTCGAGCTGCGTCAGTCGTCGCTCGAGGAGCGGTGGATCCTTGCGCGCATCGACGCGACCCGCGCCGAGCTCGAGCGCGACCTCGCGGCGTTCGACTTCGCGCATGCGGCGGAGCGCCTCTATCACCTGACGTTCGACGACTTCTGCGACTGGTACCTCGAGTCGATCAAGCCCCGCCTTTCGGAGCCCGACGTACGTGCGACCGCGTTCGCAGCGCTCGAGCGGCTGCTCAAGCTTCTGCACCCGATCATGCCGCACGTCACAGAAGAGATCTGGTCGCACCTGCCGAATCGCGAGACACGCTTGATCGTCGCTCCCTGGCTCGAGTCCACCGGTGAGTTCGCAGCAGAACTGAACGCACTCGAGGATGCGCAGACGGCGGCGCGCATCTACCGCCGCAGCGGCGTGCGCATCAACGTGAGCGGCGACGCGAAGCGCATCTTCGAAGCGGTGGTGCGGCCGACCGAAAACGGGCAGGGCGACGTCGAGGCCGAGCGTACGCGACTCGCGAAGGAGATCCAGCGCTCCGAGAAGATGCTCGCCAACGAGAAGTTCGTCGCCAACGCTGCGCCCGACGTCGTCGAGGGCGAACGGCAGAAGCTCGCGCAGTTCAGGGCCGAGCTTGACGCGCTCGGCAACTGAGTGGGTCGAGTCGCTCAGTCCGTGGCCGGCTGACGGCTTCGGCACCGAGCGGATGCGCGCCCTGCTCGCCGAGCTCGGCGATCCGCAGCTGCGCTATCCGGCGATCCATGTCGTCGGAACGAACGGCAAGTCGACGACGACGCGTATGACCGAGGCGCTGCTCGCCGACGCCGGGCTCAACGCCGGCGCCTATGTCTCACCGCACGTCCGCGGCTGGAGCGAGCGCATCCGCGTCGGCGGCGCCGAGGCCGACTTCGAGCACGCGATCGAGCGCGTCCGTCTGCGTGCAGAAGGTGTGACGCAGTTCGAGGTCGTGACGGCGGCCGCGCTCGTGGCATTCGCGGACGCAGAAGTTGACGTCGCGGTCGTGGAGGCGGGCCTCGGCGGCAGGCACGACGCGACGAACGTCCTCCAGACGCGCGTCGTCGTGCTGACGAACGTCGCGCTCGACCACATGGACGTGCTGGGCGACACGCGCGAGGAAATCGCCGCCGAGAAGCTTGCCGTCGTGCAGCCGGGGTGCACCGTCGTCCTCGGCCAGCAGGAGTGGGAGGAGCTCGCGCGCGAGAACGGCGCGGGCGACGTCGTCGTCGCGGGGAGCAGCAACCTTGCGCTTGCCGCGGCCGCCGCCGAGGCGTTCCTCGGCGCCGACGTCGACCCGCACGCAGCGCAAGACGTGACGTTGCCCGGCCGGCTCGAGAGGCGCGGCGACCATCCGCTCGAGATCTGGGACGGCGCGCACAACCTCGCGGGCGTCGGCTACCTCCTGCCGCGCCTGCCCAGCCGCGAGTACGTCGTCGTCGCCTCGATCCTCGCGGACAAGCGGCCGGAGCTGATGCTCGAGGCGCTCTCCGTCCTCGGCCGCACGCTGATCGCGACGCAGTCGGGCAACCCGCGCTCGCTCCCGGCAGGGGACCTCGCCTCCCGGGCGAAACCGTACTTTCAGCATGTCGAGCCCAATCCTGACCCGAGCGAAGCCCGGTCGCGCGCTCTGGAGCTCGCGGGGCCGGAGGGCGCGGTCGTCGTCACGGGCTCCCTTTATCTTCTTGTCGAGCTCAGTGGCGGCGGCACCGACACATACTCATAAAGTGAGCGAGAAGCTCGGAGTGTTCGCGTTCGCGATCGCGATCCTCGTCGTGATCGTGGGCGGCGCCTTCGCCGCCGGCTATCTCATAGGCAGAATCCTTCTGTGATCGCGTCCGCGTCGTCGTTCTTCAGCTCCGGCACGTGGTTCGTGATCCGGAACCTCCTCATCTTCTTCGGGCTCGTGATCTGGATCGCGACGCTCTACTGGATCTACAAGGACGCGAAGCGGCGGATCGAGGACGGCTGGTTCGTAGTTATGGCCGTCCTGCTCGGCATCGTCGTCCCGTTTTTCGGGCCGTTCATCTACATGCTCTTCCGCCCTCCCGAGTATCTCGAGGACGTTCGCGAGCGCGAGCTCGAGATCAAGGCGATGGAGGACCGGCTCGCGAAGCGCGACCTGCATTGCCCGGTCTGCCGCTCGGCGGTCGATGCGTCGTACCTCGTCTGCCCGATCTGCACGACGAAGCTGAAGCAGGCGTGCTCGAACTGCAAGCAGCCGCTCGAAGCGCTCTGGCAGCTCTGCCCGTATTGCGAGACGCCGATCGAGCCGGCCGCGGTCGCGCTGCCGCAATTCGAGAGCCGCAGACGTAGACGCGCCGAATAGCTAATGTCCGCGGCCGTGGCCGCAGAGCAAACACTCATCCTGATCAAGCCCGACGCCGTGCGGCGCCGGCTCGCCGCCGAGATCCTCGGGCGCATCGAGGCGCGCGGGTTCACGGTGCGCGCGGGGAAGCTGCTAACCGCTAGCCGCGATCTCGGCGAGACGCACTACGCCGGGCACAACGAGAAGCCGTTCTACGGCGAGCTCGTCGACTTCATCACGTCAGGCCCGACCTGGGCACTTGTCGTTGAAGGGGACGGTGCCATTGCGACGATGCGCAAGACGATCGGCGCAACGAATCCCGCCGACGCAGAGCCTGGGACGATCCGCGGCGATCTCGCGAGCTCCATGCCGGACAACCTCGTGCACGGCTCCGACTCGCCGGAATCCGCACAGCGTGAGATCGCGCTCTGGTTCTCCGCCGATGAGCTCGGCTGACGAGCGCGTCGCCGCGAACGTCGCGCAGTGGACGCTGACGAACGCGGAGTACACGGACGAGCAGGCCGAGCGCACGTGGCGCCGCGACGATCTCGTATGGGGCGTCTTCGGCATCCCCGATGAGTGGATCGGCGACGTCGCAGGCCTCGACGTCGTTGAGCTCGGCTGCGGCACGGCCTTCGAGAGCGCCCGGCTCGCGCGGAAGGGCGCGCGCGTCGTCGGCGTCGACCCGACGCCCGCCCAGCTCGCGACCGCGCGCCGCATGATGGCCGCAGTCGGGCCGGAGTTCACGCTCGTCGAGGCGCCGGCCGAGAACGTGCCGTTGCCTGACGACTCGTTCGACCTCGCGGTGTCTGGGTACGGCGCTTCGCTCTGGGCAGACCCTCGCGTGTGGCTGCCGGAGGCGGCGCGGCTGCTCCGGCCGGGCGGGCGACTGCTCTTCCTCACGGTCTCGCCGCTCGCGCATCTCTGCATGCCGGACAAGGACGACGTCCCGATCACGAACAAGCTGCAGCGCCCGCAATTTGCGCCGTGGAAGGTCGAGTGGGAGGGCTATCAGGGCGTTGAGTTCCACCTCTCGCACGGCGACTGGATCCATACGCTGCGCGACAGCGGCTTCGTGATCGACGCGCTGCACGAGCTGCAGGCGCCCGAAGGCGCGCGGCGGCACGAGTACTACAACGTGATCGCGCCGACGTGGGCGCGGCGTTGGCCCGGTGAGGACATCTGGGAGGTGCACGTGCCGTGAGCACGGGCGACTCGATTGCAGCGAACATCGCCGAGTGGACGGAGACGAACAGGCAGTACACCGACGCGAACGCGAAGCGCGCATGGGATCACGAAGGGATCCTGTGGGGCGTCTTCTCGATCCCGGAGGAGCAGGTCGGCGCGCTCCCGGACGTGAACGGGCTCGACGTCGTCGAGCTCGGCTGCGGAACCGCGTACTTCGGCTCGTGGCTCGCACGTCGCGGCGCCCGGGTGACCGGGGTCGACCCGACGCCGGCTCAGCTCGAAACCGCGCGGCGAATGATGCAGGAAACGGGCATCGAGTTCCCGCTCGTCGAAGCGCCCGCGGAGGAGGTGCCGCTCCCGGACGCCTCGTTCGACCTTGCGGTGTCGGAGTACGGCGCGTGTCTCTGGGCGGATCCGTACAAGTGGGTGCCCGAGGCGGCCCGGCTGCTGCGACCCGGCGGGCTGCTCATCTTCCTGCTGAACGGGACGCTCGTGTACCTGTGCGCGCCGCCCGGCGAGGAGGAGACGGTCGGGACGACACTCCTGCGCGACCAGTTCGGCATGTACCGCATCCAGTGGGACGGCGCGACCGGGATCGAGTACCACCTCTCGCACAGCGACTGGATCAAGGCGATGCGCGACAACGGCTTCGAGATCGAAGCGCTTCACGAGCTTCGGCCGCATCCAGAGGCCGTCGACCCGAGCTACTACGACTACGTGACGGTCGAGTGGGCGCAGAAGTGGCCTGCCGAGGAGATCTGGGTAGCCCGAAAGCTGTGAGTGTCATCCGGCTGCCGTCGTGGGGCGAGGTCTTGCGTGGGCCGTGGGCGATCCGCCTCCGGTCGGGTGGCTCGGGCGTGTGGCTCATGCGCGGCGAGGCGGACTCCGTGCCGGAGCTCGAGTGTCGCTTTCTCGACAGCCGCGCGGCGCGCACCACATCCGGCGCGCTCGAGGAGCTCGGTCAGGCGTTTCAGCTCGAGGTGCCGCTCGGAGCGTTCGACGACCTCCCGGACGCGGTGGCGGGCGACGCGGCGACGATTGCCCTACTTGTGCTCGACACGGACCGTCTACTGAGCAATGAGCCGGAGGCGCTCGCGTCGCTCGTCGGCGCCTTGCGCGACGCGTCCGACCGGCTTGCGCTGCATGTGGTCTTCCAGGCGCGCGACCTGACGCCGGATGCAGAGGCGGTGCTGACCGAGTTCGGCGTCGCCGAGATCGCGGCGTGAGCGTGCCGCCGTTGTTGCTCGCGTCGACGTCGCCGCAGCGGCGCGCGATTCTGCAGCAGCTCGGGATCCCGTTCGATGTCGTCGCGCCGGACTACGAGGAGCACGATCCGCCGGAGGCGGACGCCGAGGAGCTCGTATGCCGCCATGCAGCGGCGAAAGCGCATTCGGTCGTGGCGGAGGCCGATGGTCGCCCCGTGCTCGGCGTCGACACGACCGTCGTGCTCGGCGGGCGCATCTACGCGAGGCCGACGGATGCCGCGGATGCGCAGCGGATGCTCGGGGAGCTCTCGGGCCGCACGCACGCGGTCGTGTCGGGGCTCTGTCTTGTGACGCCGGGGTGGGAGATCGTCTCGGCGGTCGCGACGAAGGTGACGTTCCGCGAGCTGACGCCGCGCGAGCTCGGCAGCTACATCGCGACGGGCGAATGGGAGGGACGAGCCGGCGGCTATGCAATCCAGGGCCGCGGCGCCGCCTTCGTGGGTCGCGTCGAAGGCGATTACCTGAACGTTGTCGGTCTCCCGGCGTCCGTGCTCGTGCAGGTGCTGGCGGAACGGTTCAGCGGGATTTACGGGTTCGGTTAGAACAGCGGGGTCGGACACCGGGCTTCGCGCGGAGTCAGACCCCAAGATTTACTGCTTCCGAACGAAGCCGCGTTACGTTCCGCGTGTGCTTGCAGCAGTCGCAGCAGCAGCCGCCATCCGTCCGCTTCCCGCCATGCGCACGCCGACGGGGAATATCAGCTGCTTCGTCACACCGGCGCCGCACGCGACGCTGCACTGCGGCCTGAAGCAGGCGAGCTACGCGCACCGGCTGCAGACCGTGAACTGCGGGCCGCCGATCTCGGTCGACTGGGCCGGTTTCGAGCTGGCTGCAGGCTCGAAGGGCCGTGTCTCGTGCTCGGGCGGCGTGCTCTACGACCCGGCGACGCAGAAGCCGCATTACGTGACCGTGCCCTACGTGACCGTGCCCTACGGGCACACGTGGCATGCCGGGCCGTTCGACTGCCACTCGCAGTTCGACGGCCTCGGCTGCAGCAACCACACCGGGCACGGGTTCTTCATCTCGCGGCAGACCTGGCGAACCTGGTGACAACAGCAGGGTCAGACCCCAAAGGGGTCTGACCCTTATCGGGGTGCCCAGATTCGAACTGGGGACCTCTCCGACCCGAACGGAGCGCGCTACCAGGCTGCGCCACACCCCGGGAGGCCTGAAGCGTAGCGGGAGCCAGAGCGGCCCGACCTCAGCACTATCCTCAGGCCATGCCCGACCGGATCAGAGTCGCGTGCGTTCAGATGACCTCGCGGCAGGACAAGTCCGCGAACCTCGAGCGCGCCGAAGCGCTCGTGGCGCGCGCCGCGTCGACCGGCGCCGACCTCGTCGTCCTGCCGGAAAAATGGAACCTCATCGGCACGGCCGACGACTACCGCGCGTCCGCTGAGCCGCTGGACGGCGAGTCGGTGCAGGCGATGTCGGCGTGGGCACGCACGCTCGGCGTCTCGCTCGTCGGCGGCTCGATCACCGAACGACGTGACGGGCACGAGAAGCTCTCGAACACGAGCTGCGTCTTCGACGCCGACGGCGAGCTCGTCGCCGTGTACCGGAAGATCCATCTCTTCGACGTCGAGGTCGGCGGCCACGTCTATCGCGAGTCCGAAGCGGAGGAGCCCGGCACCGAGTCTGTCCTCACCCACATCGAAGATTGGCCGGTCGGGCTGTCCGTCTGTTACGACGTCCGCTTCCCGGAGCTGTACCGGATCCTCGCGCTCGAAGGCGCGGAGCTCGTCACCGTCCCCGCGCACTTCACGACGCCGACGGGCCGCGATCACTGGCACGTGCTGCTGCGCGCGCGTGCGATCGAGAACCAGCTCTACATCGCCGCGGCCGGGCAAGTCGGCGAGACGCTCGAGGGCAAGCCGGCGTACGGCCGCTCGCTGATTGCGGACCCGTGGGGCACCGTGCTCGCGCAGGCGCCGGACGAGGAGACCGTCATAGTCGCCGAGCTCGACCGCTCACGGCTGCGCGACATCAAAACGAAGCTGCCGTCGCTCGCAAACCGCCAGCCCGACGCGTATCGATGGAAGAGCTCGTCGAGCGCTTGAAGGCCGTTCTCTTCGACGTCGACTTCACGCTCGCGCGGCCCGGTCCCGAGCTGATGCCCGAGGGCTACGTGACGTGCGGGAGGCAGCATGGCCTCGAGCTCGACTTCGCGCGCTACGAGCAGGCGCGCGCGGCCGCGCTCGTCGACCTGAAGCGGCACCCCGAGCTCGATCACGACGAAGAGATCTGGATCGAGTTCACCGAGCGGATCGTCCAGGGCATGGGCGGCGAGCCGCCGACGTCGCACGACGTCGCGGTCGAGCTCACGAGCCGCTGGCAGCGCCACGAGAACTTCGAGCTCTACGACGACGTCCAGCCCGTGCTACGGCAAATGCGAGACGACGGCCTGAAGATCGGCCTCGTCTCGAACTCCGCCCGCGACATTCAGGAGTTCGCCCGCCACCACTCGCTCGCCGTGGACGCGGGCATCAGCTCGTTCCACCACGGGAAGACGAAGCCGCACGCATCGATCTTTCGCGCCGTGCTCGATCTGCTCGAGGTTGAGCCGGGCGACGCAGTCATGGTCGGCGACACGCTCGAGGACGACATCGAGGGGGCACTCGCGATCGGCATGCACGCAGTGCTCGTCGACCGAATTGGAACGAGACCGGACTACGAGCCCCGAATCGACGACCTGTACGCGCTCGCTGCGGCACTGAAGCGTCCCTAGACTTCGAAACGTGGCCTGGCTCGTGTGGGTGATCGCCGCGGTGCTCCTCGCAGTCGGCGAGATCCTCACCCCCGGCCTCTTCTTTCTCGGCCCCGTCGCCCTTGCCGCAGGCGTGACCGCGGTGATCGCGGTGGTCGGCGCACCCGTCTGGCTCCAGCTGGTCCTCTTCGCGGCCGGGTCCGCCGCTTCGCTTGCACTCCTCCGGCCGCTGGCGCAGCGCCACCTGCGCATGCCCGCGGCGATCCGCACCGGCACGGCGGCGCTCGAAGGCGCGCATGCGGTCGTGCTGCAGCGCGTCGACCAGACGGGCGGCCGCGTTCGCATCGGCGGCGAGGACTGGTCCGCACGCGCGTTCATGCCCGATCAGGTCATCGAGCCGGGCACGCGGGTAGAAGTCGTGAAGATCGAGGGCGCGACCGCGCTCGTCTACGAGTAAAAAGGAGCCCCGATGGTTGCGTTGATCGTCTCTCTGGCAGTGGTGCTTTTCGTGCTCCTGGCGCTCGCGCGGACCGTCCGCATCGTGCCCCAGGCAAGCGCGCGGGTCGTCGAGCGCCTCGGCCGGTACCACCGGACGCTCACGCCGGGGCTCTCGCTCGTCGTTCCGTTCATCGACCGGCTGCGTCCATCGCTCGATCTGCGCGAGCAGGTCGTCTCCTTCCCGCCGCAGCCTGTGATCACCGAGGACAACCTTGTCGTCAACATCGACTCGGTCATCTACTACCAGGTGACCGATGCAAAAGCGGCGACGTACGAGATCGCGAATTACATCCAGGCGATCGAGCAGCTGACGGTGACGACGCTCCGCAACGTGATCGGCGGCATGGCCCTCGAGCGCACGCTCACCTCGCGCGATGAGATCAACTCGCAGTTGCGCGTCGTGCTCGACGAGGCGACCGGAAAATGGGGGATCCGGGTGAGCCGCGTCGAGCTCAAGTCGATCGACCCGCCGGCGTCGATCCAGGACTCGATGGAGAAGCAGATGCGCGCCGACCGCGAGAAGCGCGCGTCGATCCTCGCGGCAGAGGGGCAGAAGCAGGCCGCGATCCTCGCCGCCGAGGGCGAGCAGCAGGCCGCCGTGCTGCGCGCGACGGGGCAGCGCGACGCCGCGATCCTCGAGGCCGAAGGGCAGGCGAAGGCGATCGGCACGGTTTTCGAGGCGATCCACGCCGGTAATCCCGACCCGCAGCTGCTCGCCTACCAGTACGTGCAGGCGCTGCCGCAGATCGCGAGCGGGGAATCGAACAAGGTCTGGATCATCCCGGCCGAGTTCCAGCGCGCGCTCGGGCAGATCGGCTCGAAAGACGACAAGGACTCGTCCTAGCCTCTAGCACCGAGCCTTCGAGCAGGCGCGGATTGGCGTCACCGTCGGGGAGCCCTCGCGCCAGGTCAAGCGAATCAAGAGCGACGCCGTGTTGTCGTTGTAGTTGGACTCGCGCAGATGGAAGTCCTCGTTCGCGACGTGCACGAGCCAGTAGTTGCCGCCGCGGACGTGCGTGATGTCCAGCTGCTGCCCGTGGAAGAACGCCGGGTACTTGTCGGTGTAGCCGACTGACGCGCCTTCGACCACCGAGCGCGCCTCCGGCCGGAACTGCGCGCAGTTGCCGAGGAAGCGCGGCGGGCCGTGCGGCACGCCGAGCGCAGTGCCGTAGTGATCGGCGATGCAGAACCCGCTCTTGTGATCGCGCACGACGAGCTTGAAGTCGCCGGCGCTGCGCAACTCGTAGTGGTCGAAGCCGAGGAAGTGCCAGTGGTGGTGCGGGAATGCGTTTACGTACTTCAGCTCGCCCGAGCTCTCGTCGACGCGCACGCCGCCGGATACGAGCTGCACGACCTGCCGCACGTCCATCACGTGTGAGCGGGGCGCACGTGTCGCACGGATCCACAGGATCCCTGGACCGCGGTTGTCGACCATCGACGTGAAGCCGAGCGTCCACTGGGTGCCGATGCGCTCGACGACAAGCCCGCTCGGCGGGCGCTGAACGAGATTCGGGAACCTCGGCGTCCCCGTCGGCACGACGCGCCAATCGATCGGCCGGCCGGCGCCGAGCTGCCGGGCGTCGGTGCCGTCGAGCGCGACCGAGCCTAGACCGGTGGGCGTCGCGACGGCGAGTCTCGTGCCGGCCGGCGCCCACACTGGGATCTGTCCGGCCGTCAGATCTGTCTCGGTCGTCCCGTCGTCGATCACGAGGACGCTCGAGCCGTCGGCGGCGGTCGCGTCGTAGGCGAGCTTCGTGCCGTCGGGCGACCACGCGAGATCGTGCGGATTCGTCACCGGCGTCACGGGCGGTGCCGTGTCGAACGGCTGCACCGCTTCGCCGTCCGGCTGCGCGACATAGATCGCAGGCACGCCGTCACGCGTCGACACGAACGCGAGGCGGTCGGTGTGCGAGACCGAGGCGCCGTACTCCTCGCCGTTGCTCGGCGCGATCCGCTTCGTCGGGCCGGTCGGAAGCGTGAGCAGCCGGATCTGCCTGCGCTCTCCGACGCTCGCGGTGTAGACGATCGCGCGGCCGCTCGGCAGCCAGGTCGGCCCCCATTCGACGACTTTCGGTGTCGTGACGAGGCGCCGCTGGCCGCTGCCGTCGGCGTTCGCGAGCCAGAGGTCGCCTGAGCGGGCGAATGCGATCAGCGTTCCGTCCGGCGAGTACGACGCATCCTGTGCGTCGGCGATCACCGTCTTGCGCGTGAGGTCGGGCGCGACGGCGACGATCGCGTCGCCGGCCGCGACGAGCAGGCGTGCCTGCTGCGGCTCGGCCGCTGCGGTCAAAGGCCCAGCTCCCGGCGCCAGGCGGCCGTGTCCGCGCCGAGCTCGGGCGCCGCCGGGCGCGGCGGTCCGCCGAACGTGCGCGCCGCCTCGGCGCGCGTCGCTACCGGCCCGACGCAGACGTCCTCGCCCCCGAACACGTGCAGCCAGTCTTCCAGCGACCGGGTTGCAAAAACGTCTCCGAGCTCAGTACGCAGTGCCGGCTGGTCGGAGTCGTACTGGCGGTCCGCCAGCTCAGGCCGGCCCGCGAGCTCGCACATGCGTGCGAAGAACTTCGGCTCGAGCGCCGCGACGGTGAGACGACGGCCGTCTGCGCACTCGTAGATCGAGTAGCAGGCGAAGCCTTCGGTCAGCACCGGCGTGCCGGGCAGGAGCCGGTGCGCGCCATGGGTCATCGAGATCACGAGCCGGGCGCCCTCGCCGCTCCGCTCGCGCTCGAGCAGCGCCGCGAGCACCTCCGTCACGGCGCCGAGCGCGCCGGCGGCAAGGTCCGCCGCCTGCACGGGAGGCAGTGCGGGCGCCGTCGTCTCGAGCAGACCGGCGAAGCCGACGTAGTTCAGGTCGTGCCCGGCGCGTTGCTCGTGCTCGCCGCCGAGGCCAAAGCCGGTGATCGAGCAGTACACCGTGCGCGCGGGCGCGTGGTCAGGCCCGACGCCGAGGCGCGCGGCGACGCCCGGACGGAACGATTCGAGCACGACGTCCGCACGCGCGAGCAGCGCCTGTGCAAGCTGCACGTCCGCCGGCAGGTCGCAGACGACCGACTCCTTGCCCGCGTTCAGCGCGTCGTGCCAGTCCGGCGAGGTGTGCCGCATCGGGTCGCCGCCGGGCTGCTCAACGCGAACGACGCGGGCTCCGAGGCGGCGGAGCTCGCTCGACGCGAACGCTCCGGGCAGGTACCGGGTGAAGTCGACGACCAGCGTCCCCCCGAGCGCTTGCATCCGGGCCGAACCTACCACTACCCTGCGACGGCCTTGAGTGAGCGGGTGACAGTTGCCGAAGAGAAGCGGCGTCTGATCCTCGATGCCGCCGCGCGCGTGTTCGCGCGCAAGGGATTCCACACGTCGCGTGTCGGTGACATCGCCGAGGAGGCAGGCATCGCGCACGGCCTGCTCTACCACTACTTCGCGTCGAAGGACGACGTGCTCGACACGATCTTCCGCGAGCACTGGGAGAACGTGCTCGGGCGGCTGCACGAGGTCGAGACCTCGAACGAGCCGGCGTCGGAGCAGCTGCGGGCGGTCGCGGCGGTGCTCCTGCGCGGCTGGTTGCGGGAGCCGGAGGTCGTGTGTGTCGTGATTCGCGAGATCGCGCGCACGCCGGAAGTGCAGACGCGCGTCAAGGAGCTGGTGCGCCCGGTCGGCGTGATCCGGCGCATCATCGAGCACGGGCAGGCGAACGGCGAGTTCCGCACCGACCTCGATGCCGAGACGGCGGCGATCGTCTTCTACGGCGGCATCGACGAGCTGATCTCCGGCTGGGTGCTCGGCCGCATCGACGGCAATGCCGACGACGTCGCCGATGCCGAGCGGCACGTTGTCGACATGCTGACGGCAGGACTAGCCGCGTCCGCCGAGGAGCTCGGCAAAGCGCGCCGAGCCGACGTTTCCGCCTGAGATCACGACGCCGATGCGCGTGCCCTGCACGCGCCCGTTCAGCAGCGCAGCGATGCCGACCGCACCACTCGGCTCGACGACGAGCTTCATGCGGTCGAAGAGAAACGCCATTGCGTCGACGATCTCTGCGTCGGAGACGGTCACGACGTCGTCGACGAGCTGCCGGTTTACCTCGAACGTCAGCGCGCCGGGCTCCGCGGCCTGCAGGCCGTCGGCGATCGTCCGCGGGACGCCGATGTTCACGCGCTCCCCTGCCGCGAGCGAGCGCGCGGTATCGTCGCCTGCCTCCGGCTCGACGCCGACGACGCGAATGCCGGCACGCAACGATTTCGCCGTCGTCGCGGTGCCGGCGATAAGCCCGCCACCGCCGACCGGAGCAACGATCACGTCGAGGTCGGGCACATCGTCGAGCAGCTCGAGTGCCGCCGTGCCCTGGCCCGCCATCACGAGCGGGTCGTCATACGGGCGAACGAGCTCGAGGCCGCGCTCCGCGGCGAGGCGCGAGCCGATCTCCTCGCGATTCTCCGTCCAGCGGTCGTAGATGACGATCTCCGCGCCGTAGCCCCGAGTGGCATCGAGCTTCGCGGACGGTGCGTCCTCCGGCATGACGATCGTCGCGCTGGTGTCGAGGAGGCGCGCAGCGATCGCGACCGCTTGCGCGTGATTGCCGGACGAGTACGCGATCACGCCGTGCGCGCGCTCCTGTGCCGGTATCGACGCGATCTTGTTATACGCACCGCGGAACTTGAACGCGCCGCCGCGCTGGAAGCACTCGGCCTTCACGAACACCGCACCGGACGCCTGGCCGTCGAGCGTGCGTGATGTCAGCACGGGCGTTCGGTGCGCGACGCCGCGCAGCCGCTCGGCCGCAGCCTGCACGTCGGCGAGCTCGATCATCGGCAGGGATTCGCGTTCGCGCGCATGAGGCCGAAGCCCCAGAGACCGCCGTTCAGGATGTAGTAGACGGTGCGCACGGTCTTGCGGTCGTGCACCCAGGCGTCGTAGCCGGTGCACATGACCTGAAAGAGCGCACCGGCGGTCGCGTCGACCTGGGCCTGCGGGGCACCAAGCGTCAGACCCTTCGGCCCCGTCCAGCCGTCCGGCTGCCAGATCGTGTACACGGCGGAGACGTGCCCGCGTGCGAACTCGACCGCGAGTCCGTGTTGGTCGAACGCCCGGACACTGAAGTACCACGTCGGGAACGCACAGCCGGTGCAGACGCCGTGTGAGCGCCCAAGAGCGGCAGTCACCTGGCGTTGGGTCTCGCCGATCCGGATTCCCGCGAGCGAGCGGCCGGGGACGAGCTTGCCGGGGTTCGGCAGGCCGGCGAGCGCCGCGGGTGAGAGCACGAGCGTTGCTGCAAGGATCGCGGCGAGCCTCATCGGCCCGATCATGCCTGGCGGTTCAGACCGCGGCGAGGATGACGTTCGTCGCGTCGTCCGCCGAGAGGACGTCGGTGTTGACGACGAGGTCGAAGTGCGTCGGAAGCTCTTCGTCGACGCCGTAGAACCGCTTCAGATAGGTCGCGCGGCCGGCGTCCTCGTCCTTGATCATCCGTTCAGCCTGCTTCACGTCGACGTTGCGCTCGGATGCGAGCCGCTTCGCGCGCCTATCGGGCGAGGCGGTGACGAGGACGCGCAGCGCCTCGCCGTCCGTGACCGCGAACGACGCGGCATGAGCGACGATCACGACCGAGCCGCGGCTGACGAACGAGCCGACCGCAGTCACGATCATGTGGCGCAGGTCGGCGTCGCTTGGGAGCGAGCGGCCGCCAATGTCTCCGCCTGGGAGCCGGGGCGCCGAGCTCTGCTCGGCGATCCCGCCAAGGAGACGCGCAACCAACGGCTTCCGCCGCTCTGCATCCGCGACGAGCGCCGGGTCGAGCTCGCCCCACTCGGCCGCCTCGGCGATCACCTCGTCGTCCACGTACTGAAACCCGAGCCGCTCGGCCACGGTGCGCCCGACGAGCGTCCCCTGCGCGCCCGTTGCGTGCGAGATGCAGATCGTCCGGCCAACCACGCCGGCCGATCCTACGACAGGTGAGCGTGCCGAGCAAAGCGGTGGCATGCATAGGATCGTGCGATGCCGTCGCTCTGGAATTCGTTCGCCGACCTGCCGCTGCAGATCGAGGACTACTCGGTCGCTCGGCGCGAGCTCCGCGTCTCGGCGCAGTTCACGCGCGTCACGACGACCGTTGTACTTCGCGGCGGCGGCGAGACGGGCGAAGGTGAGGACGTCACCTACACCACGGCCGACCACGAAGACTTCCCGGCGCAGGAGCAACTCGCCGGAACGTGGACGCTGCACGACTACTCGGTGCGGCTCGACGAGCTCACGTTGTGGCCGGACGAGCCGCAGATGGAGGCGTCGGTCGACTACCGGCGCTGGGCCTTCGAGAGTGCGGCGCTCGACCTGGCGCTGCGCCAGGCCGGGCGATCGTTCGCCGACGTCGTCGGCAGGCCGTACCGCCCGGTGCGGTTCGTCGCGTCGACGCGGGCGGACATCGCGCCGTATCGCGAGCTCGATCCGGCGCTCGAGTTCAAGCTCGACGTGGAGGAGGCCTGGGACACGGCGCTGATGGAGGGCTTGGCTGCGACCGACCGCGTTCGCGTGCTCGACTTCAAGGCGTACTACCACGGCACCAGCGTCGACCTCACGCCGGACGCGGAGCTCTACCGTTCGGTTGCTCGCGCGTTCCCCGACGTACTGCTCGAGGACGCCTGGCTCGAGGGCGAATGTGGCGAAGCGCTCGCGGATTCGCACGACCGGCTGAGCTTCGACGCACCGATCCATTCGTGGCGCGACGTCGGGAAGCTGCCGGTGTCGCCGAAGTGGCTGAACATCAAGCCGTCGCGATTCGGCACGCTGCGGAAGCTCCTGGAGTGCATCGACGAGTGCGAGTCGAGCGGGATCTCGATGTACGGCGGCGGGCAGTTCGAGCTCGGGCCGGGTCGCCCGCAGATCCAGAAGCTTGCATCGGTGTTCTATGCCGAGGGTCCGAACGACGTCGCACCGTCGGCGTACAACGAGGGCCCCCCGAAGCCGGGGCTTCCGCGCAGCCCGCTGCCTGCGCCGGAGGGCAGCGGCTTCCGCTAGCGAAAGGCGTTTTCGCCCGTCAAGGCATTGCCCACGACGAGCGTGTGCACCTCGTGCGTGCCTTCGTAGGTCAGCACGGACTCGAGGTTGTTCATGTGGCGGATCACCGGATACTCGAGCGTGACGCCGTTCGCACCGAGAACAGTGCGTGCTGAGCGTGCGACTTCGATCGCGCCCCGGACGTTGCCCATCTTGCCCATGCTCACGTGCTCGTTCCGCAGCGTCCCGTCGTCCTTCATGCGGCCCAGATGCAAGGCGACGAGCCGCGCACGATTGATCTCGAGCGCCATCTCCGCGAGCTTCTGCTGCGTCAGCTGGTAGCCGGCGATCGGCTTGCCGAAGACCATGCGCTCCTTCGAGTACTCGAGCGCCGCCTCGAAGCACGCGCGCGCAGCACCGATCGCGCCCCACACGATGCCGTAGCGCGCCTCGTCGAGGCACGACAGGGGCCCGCGCAGCGAACGCACCTCCGGGAAGCGGTTTTCCTCCGGCACGCGCACATCGCGGAGCACGAGCTCCGACGTCACCGACGCGCGCAGCGACAGCTTGTGCTTCATCTCCGGCGCCTCGAATCCCGGCATGCCCCTCTCGACGAGGAAGCCGTTGATGTCGCCGTCCTCGGTGCGCGCCCACACGGTCGCGACGTCGGCGATCGAGCCGTTCGTGATCCACATCTTCGAGCCGTTCACGATCCAGTCGGAGCCGTCCCGCTTCGCGGTCGTCCGCATCGAGCCCGGGTCGGACCCGGCGTCGGGTTCCGTCAACCCAAAGCAGCCGATCGCGTCGCCCTCATGCATCGCCGGGAGCCAGCGCTGCTTCTGCTCCTCCGAGCCCCACCTGTAGATCGAGAACATCGCGAGTGACCCCTGCACCGAGACGAGCGAGCGGATCCCGGCGTCGCCCGCCTCGAGCTCGAGGCACGTGAGGCCATACGCGACTGCGCTTGCGCCGGGCAGCCCGTAGCCCTCGAGGTGCATGCCGAAGAGGCCGAGGTCTGCGAGCTCCTTCGCGAGCTCGCGCGGCAGGATTCCCTGCTCGAACCACTCCCCGATCTCCGGAAGGATTCGCTTGCGCACGAACTCGCGGACAGTGGCGCGGATCGCCTTCTCCTCGTCGTCGAGGAGGGCGTCGATCGCGAGGTAGTCGAGCGGGTCGAGCGCGGTCGGCTTCGCCGTCGTGGCCACGCCCGAAGGCTACCCGGCAGGCGTCAGATGCGACAGCGCCAGGTTCAGCCAGCCCTTCGCATACCGCGACCAAAGGCTCTGCTCGTGACCGCCGCTGTAGATGTGGAACGTGTGCGGGATGCCGGCCGCGGTCAGCTCGGCGTTCAGCTGCTTGTTCTCCGCGAGGAAACGGGAGTCGCCGTCGCCGATGTAGAACGCGATCGTCGTGTGCAGCCCCTTGATCGTCGCGCGCGTTGCCTTCAGCTGCTCATGGACGTCGTTGTGGGGGCCGAGGTCGAGGGCTTCGTCCCGGTTGGGTCGGTCGGGTGGAAGTAGCCGCTCTGCCTGCAGCTCGCGTTCCAGCGAGGCGGAAAGCTCGGCACCGCCGGCCTCGCCGTCCTCTGGACGAACGCGCTCCCATCGTCGCCGGGACGGCCGTCTTCGGCGAAGCGCCGCCCGGGGGTTGGCCGGGCGCCGCCCGGGTAGCGGCGTTCTGCCTCGTGCTCATCAGCGCCCTGCAGCTCAGCCGTAACCCCGTGATTGACGGGAGTTCCGGCCTGGATACACTTTCGATTGACTAGTCAGTCAACGAACATTTCACGAGGAGATCATGGCGACCATCGAGGCCACGGGCATCTCGTTTGCCCTCAGCGACGAGCAAAAGGCACTGCGCGATCTCGCCCGCGACTTCGCCGCGAAGGAGATCCGCCCGAAGGAGGCGGCCTACGACGAGGCGATGCAGCACCCGGCCGACGTGATCGCAAAGGCGCACGAGCTCGGCCTGATGAACCTCCACATCCCCGAGGAGTGCGGCGGCCCCGGCCTCGGCTGCTTCGACGGGCTGCTCGTCGGCGAGGAGCTCTATTGGGGCTGCGCGGGCATCGGCACATCGATCTCGGCGAACGGGCTCGGTGCCGGGCCGGTGATCATCGCCGGCAGTGAGGAGCAGAAGGCCGAGTGGCTGCCGCCGCTGCTCGAGGAGCCGATCCTGTGCTCATTCGGTCTCTCCGAGCCGGGCGCAGGCTCGGACGTCGCGTCGATGAAGACGACCGCCGTTAGGGACGGCGACGATTACATCGTCAACGGCTCGAAGACGTTCATCACGAACGCCGGGTATGCCGCGTGGACGGTCGTCTTCGCGAAGACGGACGCGAAGGGCGGCGCGAAGGGGATGTCGGCGTTCATCGTCCCGATGGATGCGCCCGGCGTGACGATCGAGAAGCATCTCGACAAGATGGGCCAGCGCGCAACAGACACGTCGGCGTTCGCGCTGCAGGACGTCCGTGTTCCTGCGCGGAACCGGCTCGGCGAGGAGGGCGACGGCTTCAAGATCGCGATGGCAACGCTCGACTTCACGCGTCCCGGCACCGCGGTCGGTGCGGTCGGCGTCGCGCAGGCGGCGTACGAGCACTCGGTCGACTACGCGAAGCAGCGCGTCACGTTCGACATGCCGATCGCGATGCATCAGGGCGTCAGCTTCATGATCGCGGACATGGCGACGGAGATCGAGGCGGCTCGGCTTCTGTGTTGGCAGGCGGCCTGGATGCTCGATCAGGGCTACGGGCGCAAGGCGACCCTGTACTCCTCGTTCGCGAAGCGCTTCGCCGCTGACACGGGGATGAAGGTCGCGACCGACGCGGTGCAGGTCTTCGGCGGGTACGGCTACATCAAGGAGTACCCGGTCGAGAAGCTGATGCGCGACGCCAAGCTCTTCCAGATCTACGAAGGGACGAGTCAAATTCAGCGCCTCGTCATTGCCAAGGAGATCTTCCTGCCGAAGGACTAGCATCGCCGCCATGGCGATCGAGATCGACCTCTCCGGCAAGGTCGCGCTCGTCACCGGCGGCTCGCGGGGCCTCGGCCGCGCCGACGCGCTCGCGCTTGCGGCTGCAGGCGCGGACATCGCGATCGCCGACCTGCTCGTCGAGTCGGAGCTCACCGAGGAGACTGACCGCTACGGCGTGCTCGCGGCGGTCGCACGCCGGCAGGGCATGGTGCACACGGAGGAGACGGTCGAGGAGATCCGCGCGATGGGGCGCGCTGCGATCGCGCTCCGCTGTGACGTCACCGACCGTGAGCAGGTCGATTATGCGGTCGCGCGCACGATCGACGAGCTCGGCTCGGTCGACATCCTGGTGAACAACGCCGGCACCCTCGACCACGCGGCGCAGTTCCAGAACCAGTCAGCGGAGTTGTGGGAGCGCGATCTTCGCGTCAACCTCACGGGCGCATTCAACTGCGCGCAGTCTGCGTGGCCGCACATGCGCGCCCGCGAGTGGGGGCGGATCGTCAACATGTCGTCCGTCGCCGGGACGCTCGGCGGGTTCGGGCAGGCGAGCTACTCGACGACGAAGGCGGGCATCCTCGGCCTCACGAAGACGCTCGCGATGGAAGGTGCGCGCCACGGAATCACGTGCAACGCGATCGTGCCGGGCGTGATCGGGACGGAGGCCTTCAACATGGCGAACGCCGCGATGAACGAGCGCATCGTCGCCCGTACTGCGCTCAAGCGTCCGGGACGTCCTGAGGAGATCGCGAACGCGATCGCGTTCCTTAGCTCCGACCTCGCGTCGTACATCACCGGCATCGAGCTGAACGTTTCCGGCGGGGTCGAGCTGTTCGTGTTCTGACGTTCATACGCTCGCTCGTTGCAGGCGAAGTGTCGAGTGAAAGCCTCGACGCGCGACGGGCGGCCGGCATGGGAGCGTATGGACTGCTCGAGGATGCAGACGGCTCGCTCGGCGACGATCGCGCCTCGCAGTACTTCCGGCTCTGTGCGTGGAACGCGTTCGCGCTGCAGACGATCGCCGACCGTCTGCTCGACGCAGACACCGCCGCCGATCCTGGGACAGTGGGTTACGTGCCGCGTGAGACGCTCGCCTTCGCGCGCGCGTGCTACGACCAGGTTCCCGATTGGCTCTACCTCGCGCGCGGCATGCGCAGCGACCCTGACCCGCGGGTCGCCGATCGTCTGCCTGCCCGCTTGCCGCTCTGGGAGCACTACGAGCCGACGCGCGCGAGCGAGCTGCGCGGGCTCCAGGACGCCTTCGAGGCGTTGCAGGCCCGAACCGAGACGAAGGTGAACGCGCTGAGTGGGACAGATCGCGTATGTGCGGAGCTCCGTCACCTGTGCGCCCAGATGCGGGCCGACGCGGACTACGCGGAACAAGTCGGCGTGCGCGGGTCCGGGCCTGTTGAGCGCGGCGAAGCCCGTTCCCACCTCCTGAGCGCGCTGCACCGCGCATTCATGCTCGGCCAGCTGCTGGCACTGCCGTCGCTCGTCGAAGTCGAACGCGTCGAGCAGGACCACGAGGAGGACCTGCCGCTCTCGGAGTCGCCGTCGTGGCTCCAGATCGGGCCGGGCTGGGCCGTCGTCGATTCGGGCGGCACTCGAGTCGGCGTCGTCGTCCGCGTGCTCGGCGACCGTGCGACCGGTGTGTTCGACGGGCTCGACATCGCTGCGGGCGTCGAGAGCGCCGGCCGGCGCGTCAGCCCAAAGGAGATCGCCGCGATCCGCCGCGGAGAGATCCAGCTTTCTGCCTAGGCGAAGCTGATGCTCGCGGATCGCCTCGCTACATTGGTGGCATGCGCCGCCGCGTAATCGTGCTCGTGCTCGTGCTGGCGGCGACGGTCGTCGTCCTCGGCCTGGTCTTTGCAGGCTCGCCAACGACGATCGCGAACGGCGTCGCGATCGCCGGCGTCGATGTCGGCGGGATGCAGGCCAAGGACGCGCGGGCGCTGCTCGAGCGCAAGTCGGAAGCGGTCAAGAACCGCACGGTCGTGTTCGTCGCCGGCGGCAAGCGCTTCCGGATCCGCCCGGTCGAGCTCGGCGTTGAGCCTGATTGGAAGGCGGCTGTCGCCTCGGCCCAGCGCCAGGGCGACGGCTTCGGCCCGATCCGCGCCCTGAAGCGCCTCGATGCCCAGTTCTTCGGCGCCGATGTGACGCCGCCGACGTCGGTGCTGCACGGTGCGCTCAGCTACGAGGTCTCGCGGATCGCCAAGGTGGTCGATCGCAAGCCGCAGAGCGCCTCGCTCGCACGGCACGGGCTTACGGTAGCCCTCGTCCCCGCTCGTGCCGGTCGCGTGCTCGATCGCACTGCGGCTACACGAACGATCGTCCACGAGCTCGCGTCGCTCGAGACCGCGCCGACGACCGTCGAGCTTCCACTCGTCACGACGCAGCCGAGCGTGCAGGCCGCGACGCTCGTGCGCGCCGCTCACCGCGCGCGGCTCGCGCTCTCCGCTCCGGTGCATCTCGAGCTCGGCAAGACGCGCTGGCGCATTACGCCGAGGAAGCTCGCGCCGTTGCTCGAGCTCCCGGCCGACGGCCGCACCGACATCCGCATCGGCGGTCCGGCTGCCGACGCATGGCTCGTCAAGCTCGGCCGCCGCGTCGAGCAGCCGGCCCGGGATGCGACGTTCTCGGTCAACGGCTCGCACATCAGCGTCGTGCCGGCGCGGCCGGGCCTCGGCCTCGACGTAGTAGAGACCGCGCGCGCCGTGCTCAACGCCGCGCTCAAGCGGCGGCCGGAACTCCGGGTTGTCCAGCTGCCGGTCGTCGAGGCGCCGGCGAAGCTCTCGACCGAAGCCGCACGCGCGATGCACATCACCGGCGTGGTCGGCAGCTACACGACCGAGTACGGCGGTATCCCCAATCGAATCCACAATGTCCAGCTCGTTGCTCACCTCGTCGACGACAAGCTGATCGCGCCCGGCGCGACCTTCTCGTTCAACAAGACGACGGGTGAGCGCAACGCTGCGAAGGGGTTCCTCGAAGCGCCGGTGATCGTGAACGGCGAGCTCACGACGGGCCTCGGCGGCGGCGTGTGCCAGGTCTCGACGACGGTGTTCAACGCAGCGTTCGTCGCTGGGCTCGACATCATCGAGCGCGTGAATCACGCGCTCTACATCAGCCACTATCCGCAGGGCCGCGACGCGACAGTCGACTATCCCGACGTCGACCTGAAGTTCGTGAACGACACGGGCAACTGGCTCCTGCTGCGGACGTTCGTCGGCTACTCGACGCTGACGGTCGGTCTGTACGGGACCCCGACGCACCGGAAGGTGACGAGCTCGGTCACTCCGCTGGTTACGCACGGCAGCCCTCCGGTGCGAAAGACGATCGACCCGTCGCTCAAGCCGGGCGAGGTCGTCGTCGACGACCCGGGAGTGCCGGCGATGTCGACGAGCGTCACGCGGGACGTCTACGCGCAGAACGGCAAGCTGCTGCACCACGACACGTGGTACTCGTCGTATCGCGCGTCTCCCAAGATCGTCCAGGTCGGCCCGAAGGCGAAGAAGCAGAAGCAGAAACCGAAGACACCACCGGCGCAAACCTCGACAACGCAGCCGGCGACTACGGCGACGACACAGACGACGACGACGACTCAGCCGTCCGGATAGCGTCGCTCAGCCAATCGGGGATGCGCGTCGGGCGCAGCGTCCCCGCGTCGACGCAGGCGTGTGCGGTGTAGCCGTCGGCCATGAGCGTCGCGTCCTCACGCACGATCGCGTACTCGTAGCGGAAGCGGGCGCCCCGCACGTCTCCGCAGCGCGCGTGGACGGTGAGAACGTCGTCGAAGCGGGCGGGGACGATGTAGCGGCAATGTGACTCGAGCACGAGCGCTTCGATGCCGCGGTCGCGGAGCTCCTGGTAGCCGCCGGCGTATGCGCGGAGGTACTCGACGCGTGCAACCTCGAACCAGACGAGGTAGGCGGTGTTGTGCGCGACGCCCTGCGCATCGGTGTCGGCGAAGCGCACGCGCACGGAGGTCGAGAAGGAGTAGCCGTCCACGGGGCGCGAGCCTATCCGTGTCGCTCGCACCGCTGCGCTTTCCTGCTGTTCGGAAACGCGCGCCGCGCTGCGCGCGGCGGGCGGGTCTTGAGGGGAGAGCCTCCGTCGGGCGGGCGGCGGCAAAGCCGCCACCCGCGGGAGTGGACGCAGAGGGTTGACATGCATAGCAAACGTGCTATATGCATATAGCAAGAATGCTATGACGGCTCCCCAAGGAGGAGAGCGATGGAACCCACGTTCGAGCAGCGCGTGCACTTCCTCGAGGAACGGGTGAAGACGCTGGAAAGCCTGCTGGGAGTGGGCGCCGCACCGCCGCGAACCCACGAGCCGTTCCCGCCGCGCCGGCCGGAGCCGGCGGCCGCCGGCTCCGCGGCGCCGCCGAAGCGCACCGCTCCGCCCAAGCCGCCGCTCGACCTCGAGGACCTCCTCGGCGGCCGCGTCCTCGGCTGGCTCGGCGGAATTGCCGTCGCGATCGCTGCCGTCTTCTTCGTCGTCATGGCCGTGCGGAACGGCTGGCTCGGCGAAGCGGCGCGCATGGAGCTCGCGTTTGCCGCCTCTGCCGCCCTCGTCGCCGGCGGTGCCTGGCTCTACGAGCATCGCGGGCAGACACGGGCCGCGCTTGCGACCGTCGCCGCAGGGTTCGCCGCGCTGTATGCGAGCGACGCGGCGACGACCTTGCACTACCACCTGCTGTCGTCGTCGCTCGGTCTCGTGATCGCCGGTGTCGTCGGAGCGCTCGCGCTCGTCACCGCGGTGCGCTGGAACTCACAGGAGATCGCAGGCATCGGGATAGTCGGCGCGCTGCTCTCGCCGGTGTTCGTCGATGCCGGGACGCACACAAGCTCGCTCTTGTTCATGACGATCGCGCTGATCGCCGCAATCGGCGTCATCGTCCACCGCCGCTGGGCGTGGCTCGCCGTGATCGCGTACATCGTCAGTGTCCCGCAGGCGGCGTCCTGGCTCGATGCGGAGCACAACACGCGGCTCGGCGTGACGCTCGTCGTCGCGACCGCGTTCTGGCTGCTGTACGTCGTGGCTGCGGTCGGTCACGAGCTCCTCGTACCGACGAAGGCCCTCCGCCTCTCCTCGGCTTCGCTCCTCTTTGTGAACGCATCGGTCACCGCAGCCGGCGGCTGGTGGCTGATCGACAGCGCCGGGCATCACGCAGGCGCAACCGCGTGGCTCTTCGGGCTCGCGTGTGCCCACATCGCGCTCGGGACACTCGTGTTCGAGTCGCGTGCGAGCCGTGAGATCGCGATGCTGCTGTACGGCGTCTCGGCCACGCTCGTGGGCATCGGCGTCTCGGTTGCACTCGACGGCCCTGCGCTCGTCGCCGCGTGGTCGATCGAAGCGATCGTGCTCGCATGGGTCGGGCGCCGAACCGACACGCCGCGTCGCGGCCTTGCCGCCGCGCTCGTGTTTGCCGGGCTCGCAGGTGCGCACGCGCTCCTGTTCGAAGCGCCGCCGGATTCGCTCGCGTACGGGCTCCACTCGATACCCGTCGCGGTCGGCGCAGTGGCACTCGTCCTGCTCGCGCTCGCGGGGATCGCCGCTTCATACAACGACGTTGCAGAGCGCCTCGCCTGGATCGGCGCCGCGCTCGGCGTCTATCTCGTCAGCGGTCTCATCGTCGATCTCGCCGGCGCGCATGCTGAACAGTCGACGCAGACCTCGCAGCTCGCCCTCTCCGGCTTCTGGGCCGCGCTCGGGTTCGCCGCGATCGTCGCCGGGCTCGTGCGGCGCACCCGCGCGCTTCGCCTCGGCGGCCTCGGCCTCCTCACGCTCGCGGTCGGCAAGGTCTTCTTCGTCGACCTCGCCAATCTCGAGTCGATCTGGCGCGTGGGCTCGTTCCTCGCCGTCGGCCTGCTGCTCCTCGCCGGCGCATTCGCGTACCAGAGGGTGTCGCGAACGGACTCAGTGGTTTAGGTGCCGGATGATCCCTAGGGAGTAAAGACCGTCGAAGATCAGCTGCGCAGCGATCGCGGCGATGAGGAAGCCGAAGACTTTCTCGACGACGAGCATCCGTTCTACGTTGATCGTGCTTCGACGCTCGACGATTCGGAAGACAAAGGCGTCAAGCACGAGCACGGCGCCAAGGATGGCGATCTCGACGGCGAGCACTCCGATCGATCCAGCTTCGGCGGAGATCGTGACGAGCCCGACGATCCCGACTGGGTTGAGGAGATACGGCACGGCGAGCGGAACCATCGCGAGCTTCATCGGATCGCTCTCGACTTCGTCAAATTCGGTGCTTTCACCGTTCTCGAGAACTATGCGCACTGCGGAAACGAGCAGGATCGTCCCGCCGGCGACGGAGAGCGAGCCGACAGAGAAATGGAGCAGGCGGCGGAGCAGCTCTCCGAGGACGACGAGCGCCACCGCAGTCGTCGCCGCCGTCGCCATCATCCTGCGACGGACTCTGGCCCGTGTCTCCGGGTCGAGACGGGCGTTTACCTGCAGCAGCGGAACAAGCACGAGCTTCGGCCCGATCCCGATCAGAAGCAGGAGAAATGTGTCGACCACTCCGGAAACGGTGACGGTCGTTTCGTTCACCCGGCCGCCTCCCGTTTCGCCTGCCCCGTCCGCGCGAGCGTGCCGGAAGCCGCATCGATCCGGTTCATCCGTCGTGGATGAAACGTCCGCACGTCTGCGTAGCCGGAATACATACGCTCCGTCGGTGGCGCATCCGAAGGTGCCGCAGCTGGCGGAGCTCATCCACACGGGGCAGCCCTGCGTCGTTCTGACGGGCGCCGGCATCAGCACGGAGTCGGGGATTCCCGACTTTCGCTCGCCGTCGGGCATCTGGGCGCAGTACGACCCGATGGAGGTCGCGACGATCGACGCCTTCCACGCCGATCCGGCGAGGGTGTGGCAGTTCTACGGGCTGCGGCTCGACGTGCTCGGCGACGCGGAGCCGAACGACGGACACCGCGCGCTCGCCGAGCTCGAGCAGCGCGGCTGGGTTCAGGCGGTGATCACGCAGAACGTCGACCGGCTGCACACGCGCGCCGGATCGCAACGCGTCATCGAAGTGCACGGGACGATCGGCACCGCCAGCTGCCTCGACGGCGGGACCGTCGTCGCGGCTGAGGACGTGACCGCGCTGCTGCCGGTGCCCGCCTGTCCCGAGTGCGGGCGCGTGCTGAAGCCGGACGTCGTCATGTTCGGCGAGCTGCTGCCTGAGGGCGCAGTCGGAGAGGCGGTCGAGCTGGCGGGCCGCGCCGGCGTGCTGCTCGTCGTCGGCTCCTCGCTCGAGGTCTATCCGATCGCCGGGCTGCCGCTCGAGACGCTCGCCGCGGGCGGCTCGCTCGCGATCATCAACCGCGGCGGAAGCCAATTTGACTCGCGCGCCGCGGTGACGATCGATGCGGGCGCAGGGGAGACGCTGCGCGCGCTCGCGGACGCGCTACCCGAGCGCCCGTAGCGAAGTCGCGAAGATCGCCTCTCGGAGCCGGCCGTTCAGCGGAGTCGTCGCGAGCGCGAAGACCGGGACGACGCGCGAGCCCGCGTACGACGTCGAGAAGTAGTCGCCGACCATGCGGCCGCCTTCGGCGCGGGGGAGCCAGCTCGTCGAAAACGGCTGCGCGTCGAGCCGCTGCGGCGGAGTCCAGGTCTTGCCGCCGTCGCGCGACTGCTCGAAGCTGATGCCGAGGGTGCATGGGCCTTGCGTGAGGCAGGCGCCGTAGTAATGCGCGTACACGACCGCAAGCGCACCGGGATGCTGCGGATCCGCCGTCAGTCCGGGGATAAAGGCGCTGGTGTTCGTCGAGATCCTTGTCGGCGCGGTCCACGTCATGCCGTCGGTCGACGTGGAGAGCACGAGGTCGTTCGCCGCGCAGGACGTGCGGAAGCGGCAGTCCGACCAGGCCGCGTACAGCGTTCCGTTCGAATCGGCGGCGACCGACGGCAGCGAGATCGCGCGCATCGGCATGTTGTCGGCCGCCTGCAGGTCGGCGACGGTGAAGCGGCTGAACGTCGCGCCGCCGTCGGTCGAGCGCAGCGCGATCATCGACCCTGAGAGCCCTTCCTCGTCGCGGTAGTCGCCTGCGACGACGACGAGTGTCCCATTCGGCTGGATCACGGGCTGCGTGCCGACGAGGATCGCGCCCGCGCGCACCGGCGTCGACCACGTCATTCCGCCGTCCGTCGAGTACTGGCTGACGGTCGTGTTCGCCTGGTCGTCCGAGTACTCGAGATAGCAGCGGCCGCGGAACGGGCTCGATGCGCCGTCGTCGCACGTGAGCCACTCCTTGTCGAGCGCCGGACCGCCCGCGGCCTGCACGGGAGCCGACCAGTGCCGGCCGTCGCCGGAACGCGCGACCTCGATGTGCGAGAACGACTTCTCGACGGTGAGCGTGCCGGCGAGCCAGACGTTGTGCGCGGCGTCGTAGGCGACGACGGGATCGGAGGCGCCGATCTCAGGCCCAGGCGGAGTGGCATTGACCGTCGTCCCCGGCAGTGTGCTGCGCGTCCACGTTCGGCCGCCGTTCAGCGAAACGGCGGTGCCGATGTTTGCCGCCGCGCCGGCTTCCCGCCGTCCGAGCTGGTAGACGGCGACGACCGTGTTACCGAACGATGCACTGTCGGGCTCGACCGCCGTCTCGTGCTGGCTGTCCGCGTTCGTGTACGGGTCGAGCGACAGCCTGCGAGAGACGACGTCGCAGTTCGCGGCGACGACGTCGCTCAGGTCGGCGGTGACGACGTCCTTGCCGGGGCCGCAGTCAACGCGATCCGCCCCGCCGAAGCCCACCTGGACGAAGTCGTTACCGGCACGGGCCTTGATCCTGTCGGGCGCCGTCGTCCCGATGATCGTTTCGCTCTTGCTCGTCCCGCGCGGCGCGGCGGCCGCCGCGGTCGACACGCAGACGAGGGCCAGTACGAGCAGGGCGAGGCGGCGCATCGGGCTGCCCAGGGTACCGCTGCCGTCGCTCGAAGACTACGCGGCCGTGCGGCGAAGCGTGCGCTCGTTGAGGACACGCGCACAGGAGCTGCAGACGGTGCGCTCGAGCTCATACGGGATCCCCGAGCGCTGCACGACGACGTGGGTGTTCACCGCACGGTGCCGGTGGGGCAAACGGATGAGGCGGTATCGTCCCATCACGACGTACTCAATGTAATAAGACGTACGTCGGACGGAAATGACTGGATGGGGGATGTTCAGAAACTGTGTGGTGACGGTGACACTTGCGGCGCTCGTCGCCGCCGGGTGTGGCGGGACGAAGCAGACCCCTTCGACGTCATCGGCACCGGGACCTTCGGTGCCTCGGTGCTCGGCGGGCACGCGCTCGCTCGCCGGCTCGACCGCGGTCGCCTGGGCCGCCGCCGTCCAGCGGTCGACGACCGCGTTCCGCGCGCCGGGCGGCCGTGCAATCGAGCGGTTCGGCATCGTCAACGTCAATCAGGCGGCGATGGTCTTCGGTGTGCTCGGTGAGCGCGTCGATGCTCGTTGCCGCGCCACCTGGCTGCACGTCGCGCTCCCGATCCGGCCGAACGGCGCGACCGGATGGGTGCGCGCAGCGAACGTCGTGCGAACGGCGGTGCATACCCGCATCACGGTTGACCTCTCCGAGCGGCGCGTCCGGCTCTATCGCGACGGGCGGCTCATCCTGACGGCGCCGGCCGCGATCGGGTCGAGCGCGACGCCGACGCCGCTCGGCCGCTACTACGTCAACCAGCGCTTGATCCCGAGCGACCCGAACGGCCCGTACGGCCCGGGCGCGGTCGGCATCTCCGCGTTCTCGCCGGTGCTCACGGGCTGGACGCAGGGCGGCCCGATCGCGATCCACGGGACGAACGAGCCGTGGTCGATCGGGCGCGCTGTCTCGAACGGCTGCATCCGCATCCCGAACGCCCTGCTGCGGAAGCTGTTCCCGCTCGCGGTGTCGGGAACGCCGGTGCTGATCCGCCGCTAGGGACAGGCGGCGCCGGCCGCGAACACGGGTACCGTGATCCGCGGTGTGCTGAGGGTGCGGTGCGTGAAGTCGAGCGCGCCCGCGAGGTTCGACGCGGTCGCATCGCGCATCGACATCGGCTCGAGGCCGAAGCGCCACTCGAGGAGCTTCAGGATCGACGTGTGGTCGTAGACGCCGCGCGCCACGCGGCCGCGGCGCGCGAACGGCGAGACGAGGATGCACGGGACGCGGAAGCCGCGCTGCTTGTACGCCGGGTTCGAGTCCTGCGCCGCAGGAGGCGGCACGTGGTCGAAGAACCCGCCCCATTCGTCGAACGTGAAGATGAGCAGCGTGCGCGGCCACGCGGGGCTGCGCACGACCGCGTTGTAGATCTGCGACATGAAGTACTCGCCCGCGCGGAGGTCCGCGTGCGGATGATCGTCGTTTCCCTGGTTGCCCGACGCGGGCCCCGTGTCGGTGAATGTGTAGTTCGGGTCGATGTACGAGAACGCCGGCAGCTTCCCGGTCTTGCACTGCTTGTAGAACGTGGACCAGCGATGCGAGATCGCTGTATAGCGCTGGTACAGCAGCAGGAACGGGAAGTTGCCGTAGTAGTACGCAGCCGGGATGCGCTTCGCGAGGAAGCGGTCGAAGATCGAGGGGAGGTCGGTCCGCACTTGCGCGTCGTCGATGCGGTCGGTGGTTCCGGAGAGCGAGTAGAAGCGGTTCGGGAACGTCGGCCCGAGGAGCGGCGCGAAGTAGCGGTCGCACGTGGTGAATGCCGGCGCAACCTTGCCGAGGAACGGCAGATCCTGACGCCGGTAGTAGCCGATCGAGTAGATGTCGTTATTCGCGGTGCGGAGCCAGCCGTCGCACGCGCCGCTGTCCCACTCGATGACGGCGTCTGCGACCTCGTGGCCTGGATCGTGGTACGCGCAGCCCTGGAAGTCAGGCGCGAGCGGGAACGTCTGGCGCGCGACGCCGTTCTTGTCTGTGAACGAGAGCCCCGCCTGCTTGCCGTCGGCGCCGGGCAGCCAGCCGAGGATGTGGTCGAACGACCGGTTCTCCATCATCACGACGATCACGTGGTCGAGACCGGATTTCGCCGGGTGCACCGGGAGCTTCGCCGGCGCCGTCAGCGCGGCACGTGCGAGCGGCTGCGCGGCGAGCGCGGCGGCGGCCGCTGTGCCGAGGAACGCCCGGCGGCTGACGGGACGATCCCACACGATGTGTCGAGCCTACCGCGGCACGGTATGGTCCCTCCATGGCCGGTGCCCGGAGGAACGATCTGCTCGGCAAGCTTGCCGATCTCAGCGAAGACGCGATCCAGCGGCTCAGCGATGCGCCCGGCGCCGAACGCGTGACCGGCGCGCTGAACGCGACGCGTGAGCGCGTCGACGATCTCCAGCGCCGCGTCCGTGGTCTCGAGGACCTCGAAAAGCGCCTCTCCGCGCTCGAGCGGAAGGTCGACAAGCTCTCGAAGGGCGGCTCGAGCTCGTCGACGTCACACTCGCGCAAGACGACGACGACGAAGAGCTCCGGCGGCAGTCAGCCCAAGAAGTCCTAGGAGTACGCCGCCGACGAGGTCGCTCGGCGTGTGCCAGCCGCCGAGCATGAGCAGGACGACCGAAACGGTCGCCCATGCCGCGGCAGCCGGCGTAAGCCTGGGCCATACCGTCGCCACCGCGACAGCGACGAGCACCGTACGGAGCGCGTGACCGCTCGGGAACGACGAGTCGAACGGGCCGATGTGCAGCGCACCATGATGGAGTGCCGGCCGCGTCAGCGTCTCCTTGCAGATCACCTCGACCGCGACGCAGGCGAGCAGCGCGAGGCCGAGCCGCCGCGACAGCGCCGCGACGACGACGAGCGAGAGCAGAAACGACGCGGGCAGCGTGACGAGATTCGTCGCGACCGACCACGGCGACTGCCACCGGACGTGGTAGAGCGGGATCACGTCGCTGAGGAGGCTCGTGCTGACGCGGCTGAAGGTCGCGCCCGGCATCGCGTGGTCGACCGCCCACTGGTCGACGCTGGAGAAGGCGCCGGCCGCCGTGAGCCCCGTGAGGGCGGCGAATGCCCCCGCCAGGAGCAGTGCGCCGCTACGCCGGAACACGCACCCGCACGGCGTGCGGAACGACCTCGAAGCGCACCGGCGTCGTACCCACTTGCTCGCCGTCGAGCTCGATCGGCAGGCGCTCGGGCGCGTCGACCGCGACCGTTTGCGAACGCAGCAGCTCGACCTTCGGGTGCGCGAGGTACGTGCCCTTGTAGATCTTCGGCGCGGTCGTGACGAAGTCCCGCTTTGTGACGTCGCCGATGAGCACGACGTCGAAGAGCCCGTCATCCTGCTTCGCCTCCGGTGCGAGCAGCATCGCGCCGCCGTGCCAGCGGCCGTTCGCGACGATCACATCGTGCATACGCGCCTCGCGCTTCGCGTCGTCGAGCTGCACGGAGATCACGGTGTTGTCCCACTCGAAGAAGACGCGGACGAGCGCGTAGAAGAACGTCGCCTTGCCGCCGAGCATTTTCGACATCCCATTCGCGCGTTGCGCAACCGCTGCGCTCATGCCGACGCTGCCGACGTTCGCAAAATAGCGCTCAGCCGGGCCACCGCTCCACTCGCGGTAGGTCACGCGCCCGAGGTCGATCGTGCGCGGCGTTCCTTCGACCGCGTTCCGCACGGCGTCGTCGAAGCCGGTGGGGATCCCGTACGTGCGCACGAAGTCCATGCCGGTGCCGAGCGGGATCGTGGCAAGTTGCGCATCGGTTCCCGAGCGCGCGAGGCCGTTCACGACCTCGTTCAGCGTGCCGTCGCCCCCGACCGCGACGAGGAGCTCGGCGCCGTCACGTGCGGCGCGCTCGGCCAGCTCGATCAGGTGGGTGGGGCGTTGCGAGAAGTACGTCTCGCCGGTGAGGCCGAGCTGCGCGGCGCGACGCGCAAGCTCCGGCCAGCGCTTGCCGGTGGCGCCGCTGTCCGACGCCGGGTTGACGAGGAAGGCCGTGCTAATGGCCGGCGGTGACGGTGGCGAGGCCGACGCGCGTCATCCGATCGACCGCCGCGCGCAGCTCTTCATCGGAGATCCGCGTGAACTCACCCTCGACGACGATGTCGCTCACGGTGAGCAGGCAGCCTGCGTGCACCTTGCGTAGCGCGCCGAGCGTGAAGAGGACGGCCGCCTCCATCTCGACGGCGAGGATCCCGCGATCGGACCAGCGTTGATATTGGCCGCCGTCGGGGTTGTAGAAGACGTCGCTCGACACGATGGGTCCGACGTGGATCGGCTGGCCGATCTCTTTTGCGGCGTGCACGGAACCGTGCACGAGCTCCCAGTCGGCGGTCGGGCAGTGCGGCTCGTGGAGGTACGTGTCGACCGTACGGTCCTGTGGGACTGCCGTGAGCGCGACGATCATGTCGCCGAGCTTGTGGTGCGGCTGCAGGCCGCCGCAGGTCCCGACGCGGAGGAGCCGCTTGCAGCCGAGCATGATCAGCTCCTCGATGATGATCGCCGCCGACGGGCAGCCCATGCCGGTCGACTGCACGGAGACGTCCTTGCCTTCCCATGTCCCGCGGAACCCGAGCATTCCGCGCTCCGAGTTCGTCTGCTTGATGTCGTCGAGATAGGTCTCGGCGATGTACTTCGCTCGCAGCGGGTCACCGGGCAGCAGAACTGCCTCTGCGTAGTCGCCGGGCTCTGCGCGAACGTGGATCGGCACGGCGCCCACCCTATAGCCTCGCCTCATCGCGAACGAACGGTTCGTCAACCCGACGCTCGAGCAGATCCTGGAGTTCTGTGGCAAGGATCCGATCGAACGAGTCTTCCTCGAGGACATCGCGCGGCGCGGCCTCGGCAAGTTCTCCGCGGTTGCGCGTCGCCACACGTTGACTGCGCTCTGCCACATCGGCGCGAACGTCGTTCCCTCGGGCGAGCAGTGCGGCGCGTTCGCGACGGCCGCCGCGCGCGGGCAGGCGCGGATGATCATCGGCGAGGAGCGCGCGGTCGGCGAGCTCTGGGAGGGTGCGGCGGACGCGATGCCGCGTCCGCGCGACGACCGCCCGGGTCAGCCCGTGTATGTGCTCGAGACGCCGCCCGAGCCAGGGGAGACGGGACTGCGGGCAGCGGCACGCGAGGATCTCGAGCTGCTGGTCCCGGCGTGCGCCGAGGCGCATCGCGAGGAGATCGGCATCGACCCGCTGCTGCGCGATCCGGAGGGGTTCCGTTGGCGCACGCGCGCGCAGATCGAAGAGGGGCGCTCGTGGGTGTGGCTCGAGAAAGGGCGGATCGCGTTCAAGGCGGAGGCGTCCGCGCGCACACCGTCGGCCGTGCAGCTGCAGCAGGTATGGGTCGATCCCGAGCTGCGGAACCGCGGCTACGCAAAGCGCGCGATGCGCGACCTATGTCGCGGGCTGCTCGCGCAGGTGCCGGCGGTGTGCCTGTTCGTCCGCCCCGAGAATGCGCCCGCGATCCGCGTCTACCAAGGGATCGGGATGCGCCAGACGATCACGTATCGATCGCTCATCTTCTAGGTCTGACACCGCTGCTGTTTGAGCGAGAGACCTGAAGCAGGGGTGTCAGACACCGAGGCGGACCTCGGCGGCCGGCAATCCGGGCTCGTGCGGCCGGACTGGAGCGCAAAGCCTGCGTTCACAGCCTTCGCGCTGGCGGCTCGGGCTGTGCGCGACGGCTCGATCAATCCGGTGCCGGCGCGCAGTTCCTCTGCACCCCGACGGACAAGCAGTTCATCGACACCGTGAGCTCGAACATGATGCAGCTCTCTTACTGGTCGGATGCGCTCGTCAGCCACGACGTCGATCCATCGGTCGTGGTCAAGCAGGCGCACTCCGAGGCTGACCAGATCGGCGCAACGCGGCCGCTCGATCGCACGCTCGGAGCCACACGCAACCTCCTCGGCTCGATGTTCGTCGAATACTCGAAGGCGGTCGCGGCCGGCGCAGCCGGTAAGGACAGCGGCGTGCACATGCGCAGCGCGTGGCGGCTCGCGACGTCGTCTCAGAAGCTGCTCGCGGGCGCGAAGGACGGGCTTGCGGCGCAGGGCTGCGACGTCTCGCCGCTTCTGTCTTCGTAGGCGAGAATGCGGCGTGCTGCTTGCACGGGTCGAAGAACACATCCGCCGGCACGACCTGATCCCGCCGGGCGGCGAGGTGACGTGCCTCGTCTCGGGCGGCGCCGACTCGACATGCCTCTGGCACGTGCTGGGCGAGCTCGAGTACGGCGTCTCCGCGCTGCACGTGAACCACAAGCTGCGCGGCGAGGAATCGGAGGACGACGCCCGATTCTGCCGCGACGTCCTCGCTGCCGAGGTCGTCGAGCTCGACGGGGCCGGCCTGACCGAGGCGGAGCTGCGCGAGCAGCGCTACTCCGTCGCGCGCAACCGTCTGCGCGCCACCGGCCACACCGCCTCCGACCAGGTCGAGACCATTCTCTACCGGCTCATCTCGCGCGGAAGCGCGACGGGTCTCGCGCCGAACCGCGGCGACGGCGTCGTGCATCCCCTGCTGCCCGTGTGGCGAGACGAGACCGAGGCGTACTGCAACGAGCACGGGCTCGAGTTTCACGTCGACACGAGCAACACCGGGACGAAGCGCGGGCTCATCCGTGCGCGCATCCTGCCGCTGCTGCGCGAGCTGCACCCGGCCGCCGACGAGAACCTCCTGCACGCGCTCGATCGACGCGAGACGCTGCCGCCGGCACTTGCCGATCTGCTCGCATCACGGACCGGCTCGCGTCGCGTCGACCTCGGCGGCGGCGTCACCGCCGTGCGCGAGTACGACCGCCTCTGGTTGGAGCACAGCCCGGTCGCGCTCGACGGCGAGGTGCGCTGGGGACCGTGGCGCATCACCTCGCACATGCCGGGCCTCAAAGTGCGAGGATGGAGGCCCGGCGACCGGCTCGCCGGCCGAACGAAGAAGATCCAGGACGTGTTCGTCGACGCCAAGATCCCACGCAGCGATCGCGAGGCCTGGCCGCTCGTCGTGCTCGGCGACGAGGTCATCGCCGTGCCCGGTGTTGTGGAGCACCCGCATGTATCGGCAGAACGAACGGACGATGAGCAGTAGCCGCCCGCGTAGGCTCGACGGAGCGGGCCGGCCCGCGGAGCGCCTCGGCTTTGCCGACGCGCGGAGCAAGACATGAGCGCGACTGAGCTCGAGGCAGCGGTCACGGAGACGTTGATCGAGGAAGACGCGTTGCAGCACCGCATCGCCGAGCTCGGCGAGGACATCTCGGCTGACTACGCCGGCCGCGACCTCCTGCTCGTCGGCGTGCTCAAGGGCGCCGTCTTCTTCATGTCCGACCTGATGCGCCACC
Source organism: Gaiellaceae bacterium (assembly GCA_036496545.1). Taxonomy (GTDB): domain Bacteria; phylum Actinomycetota; class Thermoleophilia; order Gaiellales; family Gaiellaceae; genus Palsa-739. The sequence goes on from DASXKX010000016.1 coordinate 90,432, forward strand.
TGACGATCCCGTGCGAGATCGACTTCATGGCGATCTCGAGCTATGGCGACTCGACCGACTCCTCGGGGGTGGTGCGGATCCTCAAGGACCTCGACATCAACATCGAGGGGCGCGACGTCCTTGTCGTCGAGGACATCATCGACTCGGGTCTCACCTTGTCCTATTTGATGCGGAACCTCGAGGCCCGCGAGCCGGCAAGCCTGGAGATCTGCGCCCTGCTCACGAAGCCCGAGCGGCGCGAGATCGACGTGCCCGTGCGCTACGTCGGGTTCGAGATCCCGAACCGGTTCGTGATCGGCTACGGCCTCGACTTCGCCGAGCGCTACCGGAACCTGCCCTACGTCGGAGTGCTGGATCCGTCGCTGATTCCCCCAGAAGGGGCGTAACGCCGGGTCTCGAAACCCGGTTAGATCAGCAGACGTCAGGTACCCTCCGACTGAGGCCTTAGGTGAATCGCTTCTTCCGCAGCGCGCTCTTTCCGCTGATCATCATCGCAGCGTTGGTCTGGCTGGCCCTGCAGACGCTCGGCAGCCACGGCCAGAAGACGACGCAGCAAACCCTGTCGGGCGTGATCACGACGATTCGGAGCGATCCGAACTCGATCGACCACGCCATCTTCGTCCCGTCAAAGCAGGAGATCGACGTCTACCAGACCCAGTCGGCAGGCGGGAAGAAATGGGTTGTCCACTACGCGGGCGACCAGTCGCAGGCGCAGATCCAGACCCTCATGGAGCAGCACGACGTCACGTTCGACTCCAAGGGGATCGGGTCGTCGCCGTGGTGGTCGATCCTGACGTCGCTCCTGCCGTTCGTCCTCCTGTTCGGCTTCTGGATCTTCCTGATGAATCAGGTGCAGGGCGGCGGCTCGAAGGTGATGAGCTTCGGCAAGTCGCGCGCGAAGCGCATGACGCCGGACTCGCCGAAGATCGGCTTCAAGGACGTCGCGGGCGTCGACGAGGCGGTTGAGGAGCTCGGCGAGATCAAGGAGTTCCTCGAGAACCCGAAGAAGTTCCAGGCGCTCGGCGCGCGCATCCCGAAGGGTGTGCTGCTGTACGGGCCGCCTGGCACCGGTAAGACGCTGCTCGCACGCGCCGTCGCAGGCGAGGCGGGCGTTCCGTTCTTCTCCATCTCCGGCTCCGACTTCGTCGAGATGTTCGTCGGCGTCGGTGCTTCGCGCGTGCGCGACCTGTTCGAGCAGGCGAAGCAGGCTGCTCCGTGCATCGTCTTCATGGACGAGATCGACGCCGTCGGCCGTCACCGCGGCGCCGGCCTCGGCGGCGGTCACGACGAGCGCGAGCAGACGCTGAACCAGCTGCTCGTCGAGATGGACGGCTTCGAGATGAAGGACAACATCATCCTGATCGCCGCGACGAACCGGCCGGACATCCTCGACCCGGCGCTGCTGCGCCCGGGCCGCTTCGACCGCCAGATCGTCGTCGACCGCCCCGACCGCGTCGGGCGCCACAAGATCCTCGAGGTGCACACGAAGGGCAAGCCGCTGGCACCGGAGATCGACCTGGGCACGCTCGCAGCCGGCACGCCGGGCTTCACCGGCGCCGACCTCGCGAACCTCGTCAACGAGGCTGCGCTGCTCGCGGCGCGCCGCGGCAAGAAGATCATCGAGCAGGACGAGCTCGAAGAGGGAATCATGCGCGTCATCGCCGGTCCCGAGAAGAAGGCGCGGCTGCTCTCCGAGCATGAGCGCAAGATCACTGCGTACCACGAGATGGGGCACGCGATCGTCGGCCACTTCCTCGAGCACACCGACCCGGTGCACAAGATCACGATCGTGTCGCGCGGCCAGGCGCTCGGGCTCACGATCTCGCTCCCGACCGAGGACCGTTATCTAACGACGAAGACGTCGCTCATGCACCAGATGGCGATGACGCTCGGCGGCCGTGCCGCGGAGGAGATCGTCTTCCACGAGGTGACGACCGGCGCGGCGAACGACCTCGAGAAGGTCACGTCGACGTCGAAGTCGATGATCATGCGCTTCGGCATGAGCGAGAAGCTCGGCCCGCGCGTGCTCGGCCGCGGCCATGACCAGCCGTTCCTCGGCCGCGACTACGGCGCCGAGGCCGACTACTCCGAGGAGATCGCGCGCGAGATCGACGACGAGATCCGCCGCGTGATCGAGGAGTCGCACGAGCTCGCACTATCCGTGCTCCGCGACCACATGGACGACCTGCACAAGATCTCCCAGATCCTCATCGAGCGCGAGACGATCGACCGCGACCAGTTCGAGCGGCTCCTCGCCGGCGAGGACGCCGACGCGGTGTTCCCGGAGGAGACGCCCGCGATCGAAGAGCCGAAGCCCGAAGCGGAGCCGAAGCGCGAGCGCCAGCCGCGGCCGCGGCCGTTCCCGCTGCCCGGCGCGACCATGCAGCCCCCGCCCGACCCGGCCAAGGGCTGAGCGGCTCTTAGGAACAGCGGGTCTCTGGTGTCTGACACCACTGTTCAGTCCGTCCGCGTCGCGAAGAAGACGAATTCGCGACCGGGTCGGTCTGGAGCGTCGCGCACTTCGTCGACGAAATAGCCATGCGCGAGCAGATCCGCCTCGACCTCGTCGCGCTCGCGAAAGCGCAGCGTTGAGTCCGACGTAATCACGGCGCCGTCGGACGCGAAGACGACCGTCGACCGGAACGTGATGAGGGGCAGGTCGACGTCGAGCAGGTCGTGCCAGCTCTCGACGGTGCCGACGCCGTCGATCTCGTTGACGCCGTACGACGCATTGCCGTTCCAGCTCTCCCACGCTCGACGCGCCGGATCGCGCGTCTCGAAGACGAGGCGGCCGCCGTGACGCAGCGCCTGGCGAATGCCGACGAGCGTCCCGTGCCAGCCCGCGTCGCTGGCGATCGCCTGCGCCACGTTCGCGGTCATCGTCGCCAGGTCGACCTGGAACGGAGGCAGCGAGGTTGCGTCACCGTGCAGCCAGCGGACGCGCTCCGCACCTGGCTTCGCGCGCGCCACGTCGAGCGATGCCAGGGCGGGGTCGACGGCGACGACGTCGAAGCCGCGATTGGCCAGCAGCAACGCGAACGTACCGGTGCCGCAGCCGACATCGAGTACCGACCGCGCGCCGAGCTCCTCGGCGATCGCGACGTACACGTCGAGGTCGCTCCGATCCGGATCGAGCGGGTCGTAGACGGCTGCGAGCCGCGCATCCTTGAAGATCGCGTCGGGCATTCAAAGGACGATAGGTAAGACTGCAGCTGCGATGGCCGACGTTCCGATTGAAATACGATTTCCGCGCCCGTCGGTGATGGGCGTGATCAACGTCACGCCGGACTCGTTCTCCGACGGCGGGGTCCATCTCGATCCCGAGGTCGCGGCGGAGGGCGCGCGGCGCATGGTCGACGAGGGCGCGGCGATCGTCGACATCGGCGGCGAGTCGACGCGTCCCGGCTCCGACGGCGTCTCGGTGGACGAGGAGCTGCGCCGTGTCGTCCCCGTGCTCGAACGCCTTGCCGGGGGCGTTCCCACGTCGATCGACACGGCGAAGCCGGAGGTCGCGCGTCGCGCCCTCGCACTCGGCGCTGAGCTCGTAAACGACGTCACCGCCTTCCGCGCCGATCCTGAGCTCGCGGACGTCTGCGCCGAGCACGATGCGTATGTCTGCCTCATGCACATGCAGGGCGACCCGCGCACGATGCAGGATGACCCGCGCTACGACGACGTCGCCGGCGAGGTCGCGTCGTTCCTCGAGGAGCGGATGCGATTCGCGATCGAGCGCGGCGTGCGCGAGGACCGCATCTGCCTCGATCCGGGCATCGGCTTCGGCAAAACGCTCGAGCACAACGTCGAGCTCATCCGGCGGCTCGACGTGCTGCTTGCGCTCGGCCGTCCGGTGCTGATCGGCATCTCGCGTAAGAGCTCGCTGCGCAAGCTTGTCGGCGGCGACGATCTCGTGATCGCCGGTGCCGCCGCCGCCGTGACCGCGTTCGAACACGGCGCCTCGATCCTCCGCGTGCACGACGTGAAGGCACACGTCGACGCGCTCACCGTCGCGAGTGCATTCTCATGATCACGGTCGAGGTCCGCGGGCTCCGGTTGTTCGGCCGCCACGGCGTGCACGAGCGCGAGAAGCGCACCGGACAGGACTTCGTCTTCGACGTCGAGCTGGAAGTCGAGGACCGCGGCTCGTCCGACCGGCTCGAGGACGCGGTCGACTACCGCGATGTCGCGCTCGCGGTGCAGGCGGTGTCGGACGCGCGCTCGTACAACCTCCTCGAAGCGCTCGCGACGGCGGTTGCCGACGAGCTGGTGCGCCGTTTCGCCGCAGAACGCGTCGTTGTGCGCGTCGAGAAGCCGGCCGTGAAGCCGGGCGGGCTCGACGGAACGGCCGGCGTCAGCGTTTCGAGGCCGTGACGCTGAGCACGTAGTTCGCGGTGCTGCTGCTCCCCGTCAAGAGCACCTCGGCGTAGGCCTGCATGCCGCTCTTGCCCGCGGTGATCGACGGGCCGCGAAGGTCGCGGCGCCGGGCGGCGATGCCCTCGGTCACGGAGACCGTCTTCGGGCCCCAGATGCGCGCCGCAGCGCGGCCGCCCGAGCTGACGTTCACACGCACGGTCCGGTGTGCAGGAATCCAGATCCGGTAGATGTCACGCGGGTCGTCCGCCCTGTCGAGCGTCGCGGCGATCCGCGATGCCGGGTTGGCCTTGGTTGTCAACGCCGGCTGACCGAGCTGGAAGAGCTGCAGCGGCCGCACCTCGGGTATGTCGTCGTTCGGCTCATCCGGATCGACAGGCGGAGCCGGCGCCACCAGCGCGGCCGGGATGTTGAGGAGGCCGTAGCCGCTCGTATTGTCGAAGCCGGCCGGTCCGATGTCGGTCGCGCTTGCACGCATCACGCCGGCGAGCTGTCCGGCCGTCAACGTCGGTCGGAGCGTCCAGATCCACGCAGCTGCCGCCGACACCATCGGGGCGGCGAAGCTCGTGCCGTCACCGTTGACGTAGCCGCTCGGGTCGTGCGAGAGCGGTACCGCGCCCGTGATCCCCACTCCGGGAGCGGTGATGTCGTTCGCGGGCGACACCGTCGAGAAGGGCGCGACCGCGTTGTTCCGGTCGCTCGCGGCAACGGTCAGGACGTGCGGCCAGTCAGCCGGATACGTCGGCTGATTCCCAAGCTGGCCCTCGTTCCCGGCCGCGGCGACGACGAGACAGCCTGCGTCAATCGCCGTCAGGATCGCGGCCTGAAGCTGCGGGTCAGGCTGCGCACCGCCCCAGCTGAGGTTGATCACGCCCGGGCAGTGCTGCGCGGCGGTGAGTATCCCGGCGATCGCCGTAGGGTTGGTGATTCCCGTCGGGGTCGGGCTCGTGTCGAAGACCTGCAGCACCGCGTTCGGATAGACGCCGGCCATGCCGACGCCGTTCTCGGGTGCCGCGGCGACCGACGCCACCATCGTCCCGTGGAACTCGCCCGGACCGAGAACCGTCTGCGCGTTGAAGTACGTCGTGTTCGGCCGGTTCGCGAACTCGGGTTGGGTCTGGTCGACGCCGGTGTCGACGATGTTGATGGGCACACCGGGGCCCGGCGCCTCGGCGACATTCGCCCCGATCGCCGCGAGCCACCACTCCTGTGCCTCGAGCGGATCGGCGGTGACACGCACCCCGGCCGCGGCTGCCGCCCCGCACAGTGCGAGCGCCGCGACGACGGCGGCGAGGAGGCGGCGGGCCAAGACGTCAGGGTAGCGTGGCGACTCGTGGCGAGGGCCTTCATTGCGCTCGGGTCGAACCTCGGCGACCGCGGGGCCACGATCCGCGCCGCGGTTGCCGAACTGAGCGCGACCGAAGGAGTGGAGCTGGTCGCGGTCTCGTCGCTCGAGGAGACCGAGCCGGTCGGCTACCTCGACCAGCCGCGGTTCCTGAACGGGGCAGCCGAGCTTCGGACGGAGCTCCCTCCGCGGAAGCTGCTCGAGCTGCTGCTCTCCGTGGAGGCCCGGTTCGGGCGGGACCGGTCGGCCGGGCCGCCCCAAGGGCCGCGGACGCTGGACCTCGACCTCCTGCTCTACGGCTCGGAGCGGCTCCAGGAGCCGGGCCTCGAGCTGCCGCACCCCCGGCTTCATGAGCGGATCTTCGTCCTCCGGCCCCTGGCCGAGCTGGACCCGGCTCTGGAAGTCCCTGGAAAGGGGCCGATTCAGAGACTGCTCGCCGGGCTACACTGAGCCTCGAATGTCCCACCTCGACGACCTGGACGAATACGAGGCCGAGCTCGAGCTGCTCCTGAAGAAGGAGTACCAGGCGGTGTTCGGACTGTTTCGTTACTGCGTGCTGACGCCGGACGCGACGTACCTCTGCAACAAGCTCGAGCGCACGTACACATCGCAGCCTGCGTACCCGTTCATTCGCCTGCGGCTCGAGGACGTCTGGGTGTGGGACAAGAACCGCCCGACCCGCATCATCCCGCGCGCCGAGATCATCGTCACGACCGGTGACGTCACGATCGAGGAGCTGCGCGGCGAAGGCGACGAGCCGACGCTGACGCCGGAAGCGCTTGCTGAGCGTCTCGGCGGCGACATGACGCCTCCACAAGACGAGTTCTAGTTACGCTCGCCCGCGAGATGCTGCTCGCGGTCGACGTCGGGAATACGCAGACTGTCTTCGGGCTCTATGACGGCGCGGAGCTTGGCGAGCGTTGGCGCATCGCGACCGAGGCCGAGCGGACCGGTGACGAGCTCGGTGCGCTGCTCGCGGACTTTTTCGATCTCTCGCATCTCGACGGCATCTGTCTGTCGTCGACAGTGCCGAGGCTCATTCGCGAGTACGAGCACCTCGCGGAGCGGTGGGCGAAGGCGCCGTTGCTTGTCATCGGGCCGGGAGTGCGAACCGGCATCCAGATTCAGTACGACGATCCGCGCGAGGTCGGACCGGACCGGATCATGAACGCCGTCGCGGCGAAGGAGCGCTATGGCGCGCCGGCAGTCGTTGTCGACTTCGGGACGTCGACGAACTTCGATGTTGTGTCGCCGGCGGGCGACTACGTCGGCGGCGTGCTCGCGCCGGGCATCGAGGTCTCGATGGACGCGCTCTTCGAGCGCGCTGCACGGCTCGTCAAGGTCGACTTCGTCGAGCCCGAGACGGTGATCGGGAAGACGACCGCGAGCGCGCTGCAGTCGGGCCTCGTCTACGGCTTCGCCGGCCAGGTCGACGGCATCGTCGATGCCATTCGCGGTGAGCTCGACGCCCTGGACGCGACGGTCATCGGCACCGGCGGTCTCGTCGACCTGATCGCACCGCACTCGCGGACGATCACGAAGATCGATCCCTTCCTGACGCTCGACGGCTTACGGATCGTCTGGGAGCGGAACCGCTAGCTCAACCGCCGCCGTAGATCGAGATCGGCATGCCCTCGAGGAGGAACTCCTCGTGGGGCACATCGGCTTCGAGCACCGCAAGCAGCTCCGCCGCCTTGGGCGCCGCCGCCAGCAAACGCGTCACGACCTCCTCGGTCGACGACAACTGCACAAGCTCGTTCTTGAACGGCTTCGGGAAGCGACCGTGGCCGAGGTACCACGCATAGAACTTCTTCAGGAACCCTGACGCGCGCCGCTCGCCTAGCTCGCGCACCGTCTCGCGGATGAAATGAATGAGCTCCGCGGCGACCTCTTCACGCGACGGCTGCGCGCCGTCGCCGAAGACGATCTCGCGAAGCGCCCACGGGTTGCCCTGCGCGCCGCGTCCCACCATCACCGCGCTCGCGCCGGTTGCGGCAAGCACCGCCTCCGCCTTGGCACGCGACGTCACGTCGCCCGAGGCGATCACCGGCACATCGACGAGCGACACAAGCTCTGCCGTCAGCAAGTGATCGGCATAGCCGGTGTACATCTGCCTCGCCGAGCGCGGATGCAACGTCAGCGTCGCGGCACCGGCCTCGACGAGCCTCGGCCCGAGCTCGAGGCATGCGCGAGAGCCGTCGTCAACGCCGCGCCGCATCTTCACCGACACCGGCACCGAGACCGCGTCGGCCACTGCCTCGGTGATGCGACACGCCAGCTCTGGGTGCTCGAGCAGGTGCGCGCCGGCACCCGTCTTTGTCACCTTCCGCACGGGACAGCCGAAGTTCATGTCGACGAGGTCTGCGCCCGCCGCCTCGACCATGCGTGCGGCCTCTGCCATCGTGCGCGGCTCGGAGCCGAAGATCTGGATCGCGAGCGGATGCTCGTCCGACGAGACCCGCAGGTACCCGAGCGTCCGCTCGTTCCGGTGCTCGATCCCGGCGCAGGAGACCATCTCGGAGCAGACGAGCCCTGCGCCATAGCGCCGGCCCTGGCGCCGGAACGCCTGGACGCTCACGCCCGCCATCGGGGCGAGGACGACGCGCGTGGGGATCTCGACGTCCCGGATCCACCAGGATTCCCTGAGATTCACCTGCATTTCGACGCATCGTAGCCCGGTTGTTGACGAGCATCGGGGCCGGGGGGTACCATCCGCCCCCGCCGGACGGGCCGATGCGGGCCGCCTCCGGCCGTTTCGACATACGGGTCTCCAGGAGGACCGAGGACTTGAAGGAAGTCATTCTCACCCCCGACGGGCACAAGAAGCTCCAGCAGGAGATCGAGTACCTCTCGACGGACAAGCGACGGGAGATCGCCGATCGGATTCGTGAGGCGCGCGAGTTCGGCGACATCGCCGAGAACGCCGAGTACGACTCCGCGAAAAACGAGCAAGCACATCTCGAAGCGCGCATCGCGATGCTCGAGGAGCGGCTCAAGAGCGCGCGCGTGGTCACGAAGAAGGAGATCAAGTCGGGCGAGGTATCGGTCGGGACGACGGTGCGGCTCCGCGACGTGAAAGCAGGCAAGACCGTCGAGTACCACATCGTCGGCTCGGCCGAAGCGGATCCCGCCGAGAACAAGCTCTCGAACGAGTCGCCCGTGGGCAAGGCGATCATGGGTCGCAAGAAGGGCGAGACGGTCGAGGTCGCCGCGCCGCGCGGCAAGCTCACGTTCAAGATCATGGACATCAAGGCGGCCTAGCCCGCCGGGGTCTGACTCCGCGCGAAGCGCGGTGTCTGACCCCGCTGTTCGAGCAGTCGTGTCAGGCGTAGCGGTCGTACCAGGCCGCGAACGAGAGCAGCGTCCACACCTGCTTCCAGTTGTCCCGGCGCCCCGAGACGTGGTCGTCGAGGATGCGCCGCACGGCTGCGCCGTCGAACAGGCCGCGGTCGTTCGCGAGTAGCTCGCGTGCGTACGGCTCCAGCGGACCGCGGAGCCATTGCGCCGCCGGGAGGGTGAAGCCGTGCTTCGGTGCCGAGAGGATCTCCGCCGGAACGATCGGGGCGAGTGCTTTCCGGAGCAGCCGCTTCTTGGCGAGGCCTCGCACCTTGAGCCTCGACGGGAGGCCGAGCGCGAACGCGCTCAGTGCCGTGTCGAGGAACGGCACGCGCACTTCGAGCGAATGGGCCATGCTCGCACGGTCGGCCTTCACGAGCAGCTCGTCGGCCAGGTACGTGCCGACGTCGAGATCGAGCACCCGCGCGAGCTCATCGGTGCCGTTCGTCTCGTCCCAGCGCGCCCGATAACGTGCGACCGGATCGGCGCCGTGGGAGCGCAGCAGCCCATGGCGCGCCTCCGGCGTGAACATCCGCTTCCACGCGAGATGCCGTTCGAAGGCCGGCAGTGTCGCCGCCCCGGCGAACCGCTGGACGCGGGGTGACGGCAGCCGCCGCAGCAAGGGCGTGAACGGCCGCGCGAGCCCGGCGATCGAATGTGCGGCGTACACGTCGTAGCCGCCGAACAGTTCGTCGCCGCCTTCGCCCGCGAGGCTCACCTTGACCGTCTGCGCGGCGAGCTCGGAGACGAGGTACGTCGGGATCGCAGCGTCGTCCGCGAACGGCTCGTCGAACGACTCGGCGACTGCGGGGAAGAGCTCGACGAGGTTCGGGCTGAGCCGCAGCTCGTGATGCTCGGTGTCGAACCGTTCGGCCACGATGCGCGCCTTCGCGAGCTCGTCGTACGGCTCCTCCGCGAACCCGATCGAGAACGTGTGCAGCCGCTCGGAGGTCTGCTCCGCGGCGATCGCGGTGAGTGCCGACGAATCGACGCCGCCCGAGAGCAAGACGCCGACGGGGACGTCCGACAACAAGTGCGCGCGCACCGAGTCGCGCAGCAGGACGCGCACCTCCTCGGCGAGCTCGTCGTCGCTCCCCGCAACCCCCGAGCTCGGCGCCGGCCGTGCATACCGCTCGATCGACGGCTCGGCATCGCCGACCTTCCACGTCAGCAAATGCCCTTGCGGCAACTTGCGTGCGCCGCGGAAGATCGTGAGCGGCGCCGGCACATAGCCGCCGTCGAAGTACGCTTCGAGCGCGTCCGGATCGAGCTCCCGCGAGAAGCCCGGCAGCGCGAGCAGCGCCTTCAGCTCCGACCCGAACGCGAGCGTGTCGCCCGCGGCGCGGTAGTACAGCGGCTTGATGCCAAACCGGTCGCGCGCGAGCACGAGCCGCCGCTCGCGCGTGTCCCAAATCGCGACGGCGAACATCCCGCGCAGCCGCTCGACGTAGCCCGCCCCGTACATCTCGTAGAGATGCAGATGGATCTCGGTGTCGCACCGCGTCCGCAGCCGGTGCCCGGCCGCCTCAACGTCATCGCGCAACGCGGGGAAGTTGTAGATCTCGCCGTTCTGAACGACCCACACCGTCTCGTCCTCGTTTGCGATCGGCTGGTCGCCGCCGGCGAGGTCGATGATCGAGAGCCGCCGCGCCCCGAGCCCGGCACCGGGCGAGACGACGACGCCGCCGCTATCAGGCCCGCGGTGGACGAGCGTCTCGTTCATCCGCTCGAGGACCGTGCGGTCGACAGGCTCGCCCCGGAGCGAAACGATTCCGCAGATCCCGCACACGGGGCGGAGTCTTGCAGCAGGCGGTTCGGGCTTCGTTAGGGCGAACTACACTCGCGCACCATGGCCGCCCCGACGCGCTTTCCGGACCGCGACGAGATCGCAGCCGTCCGCGCCGAGGCGGATCAGCTCGAGGACGGCGCTACGGGGGAGACGAAGCGCCGCCTCGCCGGCCGCGTGCTCGCGCGCCGCGACATGGGCAAGCTCGTCTTCCTCGATCTCGTCGACCGCAGCGGACGCATCCAGCTCCTCTGCCCGGTGCAAAAGACCGGCGAGATCGATGTCCACCTCGGCGACATCGTCGGCGTCGAAGGCTCGCCGGCGAAGTCGCGACGCGGCGAGCCGTCTCTGATGGTCGACTCGCTCGAGCTGCTGTCGCGCATCCGAACGCCGCTGCCCGACACGTTCCACGGGCTGACCGATGTCGAGCAGCGCTACCGGCGCCGCTACCTCGACCTGCTGATGAACGAGGAGTCCCGGCGCATCGCGATCGTCCGCTCGCGCATCGTCTCGACGATCAGGAAGACGCTCGACGCGTGGGGCTTCGTCGAGGTCGAGACGCCGATTCTTCAGCCGCGCTACGGCGGTGCGTTCGCCGAGCCGTTTGTGACGCACTGGAACTCGCTCGACGAGGACCGCTACCTGCGCATCGCGACCGAGCTCTACCTGAAGCGCCTGATCGTCGGTGGTCTGGAGAAGGTCTACGAGATCGGCAAGGATTTCCGCAACGAAGGCGTCTCGTTCAAGCACCACCCGGAGTTCACGATGCTCGAGTGGTACGAAGCGTACGCCGACTACCGCGACACGATGGACCGGATCGAGCAGCTCGTTTCGATCGCGGCCCACGATGTCCTCGGGACGACGAACGTGACGTTCCGCGGCCAAGAGATCGACTTCAAGCCGCCCTGGCGTCGCGTCAAGTTCGCGGACGCGCTCGCTGAGCACGGTCTCTGGACGCGCGACGAGGACGAGCTGCGTAAGCGTCTGCAAGAACGCAACGTCGACGTGTCACACGACCCAACGTGGGCAAAGCTGATCGACCACGCGCACTCGCACTTCGTCGAGCCGGCATTGATCCAGCCGACGATCCTCTACGACTATCCAATCCAGCTCTCGCCGTTCGCGCGCACGACGGATGACGACGACGCGCTCGTCGAGCGGTTCGAGTACTTCGCCGGCGGCATGGAGCTCGGGAACGCGTTCTCCGAGATCAACGACGCGCAGGAGCAGGCTGACCGCTTCTCGTTCCAGCAGGGCGAGCGCGAGGCAGGAGATGTCGAAGCGGAAGAGGGCGACCCCGACTACGTCGACGCGCTCTCGTACGGCATGCCTCCCACGGGCGGCATCGGGCTCGGCATCGACCGACTCGCGATGCTCTTCACGGGCAGCGAGTCGATTCGCGACGTCATTCTGTTCCCGGCGCAGCGCCGGATCGATTAGGCGATTGCGGCGGTGCCGCGCGTGTACGCGATCACGTCGCTGAGGATCTCGTCGAGCGTGCGATCCGGCTGCCAGCCGATCCCGGCGGCGATCTTGTCGATCGACGGGAGGCGATGGAGCATGTCGTCGATGCCGGTGCCGTACACCTTCTCGTACGGCACATAGACGATCTCAGAGCGCGAGCCGGAAAGCTCGAGCACGCGCTTCGCGAGATCTCCGATCGAGATCCAGTTGCGCGAGCCGACGTTGTAGATCTCGCCCGTCGTCTCGGGCGACTCCATCAGCCCGTGCAGCGCGCGGATGGTGTCCTGCACATGGCAGAACGTGCGCGTCTGGTTGCCGTCGCCGTGAATCTCGAGCGGCGTCCCGGCGACGGCCGCCTGTACGAAGCGCGCGACGACCATGCCGTACTGCCCGCTCTGCCGCGGCCCAACGGTGTTGAAGAGCCGCGCGATGACGAAGTCGAGATCGCGCTCCTGCCGGTACGCAAGCGCGAGGTACTCGTCCATCGCCTTCGAGTCCGCGTACAGCCAGCGCTTCTGCGTGGTCGGCCCGTACACGCGGCGCGCGTCTTCGCTCAGCGGGTCGGTCGTGCGATGGTCGCCGTAGACCTCGGACGTCGACGCGATCAGCACACGCTTGCCGAACCGTGCGCAGTGGTCGAGGACGATCTCTGAGCCCTCGAGGTTCGTCACGATCGTCCGCACCGGCTCCTCGACGATCAGCCGCGGGCCGACCGCCGCGCCGAGGTGGTAGACGACGTCCACCTTGTTGACGAGCTCGTTCACGACGGTGCGCGAGAGCATCGTGTCGATGACGAGGTGGAACCGGTCGTCATCGCGGAGGTGCGCGACGTTCTCGTACGACCCCGTCGACAGGTCGTCCAGCACCCAGACCGACCAGCCGTCGGAGAGCAGGAGCTCGGCGAGATGTGAGCCGATGAACCCGGCGCCGCCGGTGATCAGGGCGCTCTTCGGTGCCTCCGTCATCGGCCCGATCCTAACGGCGAGCTGTGTCGGAGCTGTTACGACCACTCCCCTCCCGATAATGCTCTGGTGCGGTCCTTCGCGACGAATTCTCGGCTTGCGCTCGTCCTTGTCGTCTTCACCGCGGCCGGAGCTGCGGCCGCTGCGGGCTACGCCCTGACCGCGCCGAAGCGGTATCGCGCGACGGCCCAGGTGCTCGTCGCCCCTGTCTTGCCAAGTGACCCGACGTTCGCAGGCCTCGACGTGCTGCGCGACACCGGCGGCAAGCGGACCGCTGCTGCCGACGTCGCGGCGCTGCTCCACGGCCCGCAACTCGCCGATGCTGTCGCGGCATCGCTCGGGTTGCGGCGCTCGCGCAGCTCGCTCGAGCATGCGCTGCACGTCGGTGTCGTCGACTCGAGCGACGTCGTCGACGTCACCGCAGAGGACGCGACGCGGACCGGCGCAGCGGAGCTTGCGAACTCGTTCGCAAGTGCGCTGATCTCGCTTCGCAGCGCGTCGTTCCAGTCGCAGCTGTTGGTCGCGATCAATCGCGACGAGAAGCTGCTCGCTGCAGGCACCGACCCGGCGGTCGCGCGCCGCCTGACGACGCTGAAGGGCTTCCTCGGCCAGCCTGACCCGACGGTGCGCGTGGCATCCGAGGCGGCGTCGCCCGGCTCGTCCTCATGGCCGAGCGTGCCGCGCCTCGTGGGCATCGGGGCGGCAATCGGAGCCGCCGCCGGTGCGGTGGTCGCATTGTTGTTGCTCGCGCTTCGCGGCACTGGGCGCGTACGGCCGGCGGAGTACGATCCCGCCGTGAGCGAGGCCGCGCTCGAGAAGCTCGTCGACCGGCTCGAAGCGCGCCTGCTGGCACGTGAGTCAGAGCTCGCCGCGCGCGAGCGCGACGTGCAGGCGAAGCTCGACGAGCTTCGTCACGCCGTCGCTGCGCAAGCGACGCCGGCAGCTGAACCGGACGACTCGGATCTCCGCCGCCGCGAGGAGGCGCTCGACAAACGTGTCGAAGCGGTGACGAAGGGCGAAGCCGAGATGGCCCGGCACGCCGCCGAGCTCGCCGTCCGCGAGCGCAATCTCGCCGAGGACGAGGCTGCGGCCGCCGCACGAGCCGCCGAGCAGGCAGCCGCACCGGAACCGGTGCCGATTCCCACAAACGGCGCTGCAGGGACGTATTCCCTTACAGATCTCGAAGTGCTCGTGGCGAAAGGCGGCGAAGAGCACCCCGAAAAAGTCGAAGAATGGCAGTCCTATCTGTTTTTCCTTCGGGACTATGCGAGGTCCGACGGCCGGATCCCCGCGAGCTTCGACGGGCTCATAGCCGACACGTTTTCGGAGCTGTTGTAAAGACGGTTGTGTTTGCCTCAGCAGAGGCACCAAAATGGCCGATAATCACGAGATGGCTCACTCGGTAGCAACGGGACGCTTGGCTACGATGGGCAAACCTTCGACCTGTGGCAATCAGACGGGGTTGCTGCGGAAGAGCGACTGAAAGGGGGGTCGAGGGACTTTGTTCGAACGCTTCACTGAACGGGCTCGCCAGGTTGTCGTCCTTGCACAGGATGAGGCACGGGCGCTTAAGCACAACTACATCGGCACCGAGCACATCCTGCTCGGGCTGCTCCGCGAGGAAGAGGGTCTCGCGGCGCGGGTGCTCGAGTCCCTCGACATCACTGTGGAAGAGGTGCGCGCGCAGGTTGCACGCATCGTCGGCCAGGGCGATGAGGTCACGACCGGACAAATCCCGTTCACACCGCGCGCGAAGAAAGTGTTGGAGCTCGCGCTGCGCGAAGCACTGTCCCTCGGACACAACTACATCGGCACCGAGCACATCCTGCTCGGGCTCGTGCGCGAGAACGAAGGCGTTGCCGCGCGCATCCTGCTCGACTTCGACGCCGACGCAGAGAAGATTCGCAACGAGATCATCCGCATGCTCTCCGGCCCCGGCCGCAGGCAGGGCTCGGGCGGCGGCGGGCCGGCCGGCGAGAAGTCGAAGAGCTCGAAGCTCCTCGACCAGTTCGGCCGCAACCTGACGAAGCAGTCGCAGGAGGGCAAGCTCGACCCGGTCGTCGGCCGCCAGACGGAGATCGAGCGGCTGATGCAGATCCTGTCGCGGCGCACGAAGAACAACCCGGTGCTGATCGGCGAGCC
>DASXKX010000017.1:0-43389 GCA_036496545.1 Gaiellaceae bacterium
CTCTGGTCGCGCTGCGACCACCCCTCACCCTCCACCTGTCGCCTGCCCGGCCGACGCCTGGCCCGGGTGCTTCCCCTTGGGAACCGCAATTGTGTAACACGTTACGAGGCCCGCGCCTAGGGGGCCCGCGCCCGGCGCCCAAGCGCCGGGCGGGGTTGCCGTCAGCCCCCGACCGCACCGGCGGCCGCCGCCGGCGCGAGCTCGCAGGCAAGGGGGTCTTCGCCTGTGAGCGTCCTGAACGCGGCAGGGATCTGCCGCCGCCTCGAGACTCCGAGCTTCTGACGCAAGACGTCGCAGTGCGCCTTGGCCGTCCGCGCGGAGATGCCGAGTCTCTCCCCGACCTCTTCGTTCGAGCAGCCCCGTGCGATCAGCTCGACCACCTGGCGCTGCCGGTCCGTGAGCGAGAAGTCCGTGTGGTTCCGGGTGCTCGTCATGGACGCCGACGCTACGCGCTGCGCGAAGCGGCGACCATCGGCCGGAGGGAGTATTCGCCGGGACTAGACGCGGGCCGCGCGGAACCGGCCGCGGACGAAACTCGCCTCATGGCCGCGCGCATTGGCCTCGTCGAGCTCGTCCTGCGTGAGGGCGCCGATCCGGAGCAGGAGATCGAGCTCGTCCCGGAGGTGCGTTCGCATCATCTCGGGGCCGTCGGTCGCGATTGTGAACCGGACTCCGGCGTCGACGAACGACCGGAAGACCTGCCGGATCGCGTCTTCGTCGGCGAGCGCCTTCGTCAGCAGGTTCGATGTCGGGCAGATCTCGAGCACGACTTCGGCCTCGCGGAGGTCACGCATCAGCTCATCGTCGCCGGCCGCGAGGATCCCGTGGCCGATCCGGTCGGGCCGCAACACCTCCACGACCTGCGCGGTCTCCGCGCGTCCGAAGTCACCGCCCTCCTCGCCGACGTGGATCGTGATGCCGAGTCCCGCCGCGCGCGCTTCATCGACCATCGGCTGTACCTGCCTGTAGTCGTAGCGGGCACCGTCGGGCCGCGGCCCCGCGATGTCGACGCCGACGATGCCGCGTGATGCCCACCCGATCGCCTTCTCGACGATGACTTCGTTCTGCCGTGCGGTGAACGTCCGGTCCATCATCAGGATCAAGCCGGCGCGCACCTGCGGGTACTCCAGGCTCGCACGGTCGAGCCCGCGGATGGCCGCGAGGATGATGTGGTCGAGGTCGCGCTCGCCGCCGCGGTTTCGCTTCATCGGATTGAAGCGAAGCTCGAGCGTCGTGATGCCCTGCGAGCGGTACGCGCCGCCGATCGCCGCGTGCACCGAGACCTCCACTGCCAGCGGGCTCGACTGAATGAGCTCCGTCCAGTGGTAGATCTTGTCGAGCGCATTCAGATCGGCGACTCCGCGCGGGTCGCTGACCGTGACGAGCCGATCGAAGTCCCAGTAGTCCTTGACCGGGAGCGCGATGCCCTGTTCGTGCGCGAGTGTCCAGAGGATGTCGGAGGAAACTGAGCCGCCGAGGTGCGTGTGGAGCTCGGCGAGGCCTTCCATCGAGTCAGTCTACCCCCACCCGACGACGGCCCATCGACGGCCCGCGAAGCGGACGCCGAGGAACGCGAGCCGCGTCGCAATCAGTACGTCGAGCGCCACCCAGACGCCGACGATCCCCCAGTCGAGCTCGAGTGCGAGCACCGCGAGCGTGATGAACACCGCACTCGACGCGAGCATCGACCACATGAGGTAGTGCGTGTCGCCGGCGCCGATGAGGATGCCGTCGAGCGCGAACACGGCGCCGCCGAGCGGCTGCATCAACGCGAAGTACGGCCAGAGTGCCGCGGCTTCGTGCAGCACTTGCGTGTCGCTTGTGAACGCGCGCGGCACGACGTGCGGGAGCAGCAGCAGGACGACGGCGAACGCGAGCCCCACGCCCACCGACCAGGCGATCATCCGCGCCGCCGACGCGTAGGCGCCCTCGGCATCGCCCGAGCCGAGTGATCGCCCCACGATCACCTGTCCGGCGATCGCGACCGAGTCGAGGAGCAGCGCGAGAAAGAAGAACAGCTGACCGGCGATCTGATGTGCGCCCAGCTGCGCATCACCCATGCGCGCGCAGACCGACGCCGCAGCGAGGAACGACGCGTAGAGCGCGGCCGTGCGGACGAAGATCTGCCCGCCGATGCGCATCATCGGACGCATCTCCGCGAGGCTCGGCCGCTTCGAGTGCGCGTGCGGCCGCAAGAGCTCGACGATGAATGCGGCGCCCATGCCGGCCTGCGCGATCGCCGTCCCCGCGGCGGAGCCTTTGATCCCCCAGTGGAGGCCGTAGACGAAGACGAGCTCGAGGACGACGTTAACGACGTTCGCCGCGACGACGATCTCGAGCGGCCGCCGCAGGTTCGATACGCCGCGCAGGTAGCCCTGGCCCGCCAGCGCGATCAGTGCCGCCGGCAGCCCGAGGGCGGCGATCCGGAAGTACGAGAGCGCGTACGCCCCCGACCGGCCGTGCGCGCCGAGCACGTCCAACATCGGCGAGGCTGCCGCCTCGCAGACCGCGACGAGCGCGATCCCGATCGCGAGCGAGAGCCAGAGCGCCTGGGCGGCGAGGCGCGCCGCGCGCTCCTCCTGGCCGGCGCCGGCGGCGCGAGCCACGATCGCCGTCGTCCCGTACGTCAGGAAGTTGAAGATTGTGAACGCGCCGGAGAGCACGGTTCCGGCCAGCCCGAGCGCGGCGATCTGCGGCCTGCCGAGGTGGCCGACGACTGCTGTGTCGACCAGCACGTAGATCGGCTCGGCTGCGAGCGCGCCGAGCGCCGGCAGAGCGAGCCGCAGGATCTCGCGATCGTGCGGGGAGCGGAGCCTCACCGCGCGGGGACGATAATGCTCGCCGTGAAGGTGGGGATCGTCGTTCCGTACTCGTGGTCCTTCTGGGGCGGCGTCGTCGAGCATGCGGAGCTGCAAGCCGATGCGCTGCGCGCGCTCGGCTGCGAGGTGAAGACGATCATGGGCAACGATCCGCCCGGACAGTTCACGCGTGTGTTGCACCCGCGGCACGGGAGGCACGGGGCGCCGCCGCCCGACGTGATCGCGATCGGACGGTCGGTGATCGTGCCGGCGAACGGGACGCTTCCGAACATCATCCTCAGCCCGCGGTCGGTGTTTCGGATCAAGCAGGCACTCGAGCGCGAGCGCTTCGACGTCGTTCACCTGCACGAGCCCATGACGCCGACTCCATGCATTGCGACGCTTGCAATGTGCACCGCGCCGATGGTCGGCACATTCCACGCGAACGGCGAGCTCGGCTGGATGAAGGTCGGGAAGCCGGTCTGGGGCTTTCTTGCCGATCGGCTCGACCGGCGGATCGCCGTGTCCGAGCGTGCGCGCGAGTCGGCGGCACGCTGGCTGCCGGGTGAGTACGAGCTCGTGCCGAACGGCGTGCTAATCCCGCCGCACGCCGAGCCGGCAGGGCGTGAGCAGCGCATCATCTTCGCGGGCAGGCACGAGACTCGGAAGGGCCTGCAGGTCCTCCTCGAAGCGTGGCCGGAGATCCGCCGCCGCACGGGCGCGACCCTGCGCATCTGCGGCGCCGATCCGCTGGCCGTGCGGCTGCTGCTCACGCGCCTGCGCATCCCCGAGGAGGGAATCGACGTGCTCGGCTTCCTGCCGCAGGACGTCTTCACGGAGGAGCTGCTCGCGGCGAAAGCGCTGGTCGCGCCGTCGCTCGGCGGCGAGAGCTTCGGCATCGTGCTCGTCCGGGCGATGGCGTGCGCGACCCCTGTGGTCGCGTCCGACATTCCTGGATACCGTGACGTCATGACGCCCGAGACGGCTGTGCCGTTCCCTGCGTCGGACCGGCAGGCGCTGGCGGACGCGGTCGAGTCGCTCCTCGCGGACGAGCCGCGCCGTCAGGCGATGGGCGCAGCCGGCCGTGCGCTCGCGCAGGAGCGCTATGGCTGGGACGCGATCGCGCATCGCCTGCTCAGCATCTACGCGGCGGTCGCGGCGTGAAGCTGTCA
This sequence comes from Gaiellaceae bacterium, assembly GCA_036496545.1. GTDB lineage: Bacteria > Actinomycetota > Thermoleophilia > Gaiellales > Gaiellaceae > Palsa-739. The sequence continues at coordinate 3,971 of DASXKX010000017.1, forward strand.
CAGCTGCGGCTGCCGCGGTCGAACCTTGTCCGCGCCGCGATTTCGCTGCTCTTCATGGCGCTCGTCGTCGTCCTGTTCCTCTGGCGCGGGCCCAGCCTCACTGCCATCGGCGACGCGTTCACGAGGGTCGAATGGCACTGGGTGGCGCTCGCGATCGCGATCAACCTCGCGTCGGTCGTCTTCCGCGCCCTTGCGTGGCGCACCGTCATCCGGCAAGCATTGCCGCCGCCACATCCCGGCTTCATGCTCGTCTTCTCCGCGTTCTCGGTCGGCCTCTTCGCGAATGCCGTCTTGCCCGGCCGCATCGGCGAGCTTGCGCGTGTGGCGGTGCTGAACCGCAAGCTGCCACGCAGGCGAGGAACGTGGGCGACGCTGGTCGGCACTGTTTTCGCGCACCGCGTCTTCGATCTCGTCCCGGTGCTCTTGCTGATCCTCTACGTCATTGCAACCGCGAAGATCCCGGCCTGGGCGATTACGAGCCTGCTCGTGGTCGTCGGTGTCGGTATCGGCCTCTTTACGTTTGCGTTTGCGAGCGCGCGGCGCCCCAACTCGTCGCCACTCGACGGCATCGGAGCGGCGCGGCGCATCTTGACGATGGCGCGGCAGGGGCTCGGGGTCATGCGCTCGCCGGTGGGCGCTACGGTGGCGATCCTGTTCCAGTGCGCGGGGTGGCTTTGCCAGCTGCTCGCGGTCTACACCGCCATGCGCGCGTTCCACATCCACGCCCCGCTGCCGGCGGCCGCCCTCGTGCTCCTGCTCATGAACGTCGCGACGATCTTTCCGCTGTGGCCCGGGAACGTCGGGCTCGTGCAGGTCGCGATTGCGACGCCGCTCAAAGCAAGCTACGGCGTCGCGTACGCGCACGGCGTCGCATTCGGGTTCGGCCTCCAGGCGATCGAGGCGTCGGTCGGCATCGGCGTTGGGCTCCTCTTTCTTGCGCGCGAGGGCCTGTCATTCGCGATGTTGCGTGTGATGCCGTCGGCCGCTCAAGCCGAGCTCGACCACGAACAAAACGATAGGGAGCCGGAGGAGAGTGGCGAGCCCGAGCGCGCTCGCGTGTCCGGCTAGCCTCAAAGGCGTCCTCTCGAACGTCGACGCTGCGGGGGCGTTGGCGGCCGGATTCGGACAGGCGGGCGTAGCAGCTCGATTGCTTCCTGTGGCGGACGGCGGCGACGGGACGATCGCGGCACTCTGCAAGGACGTCGGCCACTACGACGTATTCGACGCGTTCGGTCGCCCGCGCAGCGCACTCGTCGGGCGTCGCGGCGATGCGATGGTCGTCGAGGCCGCGCAGGTGCTTCCGCTCGATCCATCACGCCTCGATGTGTTTGCTGCGTCGAGCCGCGGGCTCGGGGAGCTGCTCGCAGGGCTGCGCGCGCCGCATCTGCTGATTGGGCTGGGCGGCACCGCGACGATGGACGGCGGCGCCGGGCTGCTCGAGGCGCTGGACGCGTTGCCGGCTCCGACGGTCGTGCTCTGCGACGTCGCGACGAGGTATTACGACGCGCCGGCCGCTTTCGGGCCGCAGAAAGGGGCGACGGGGGACGAGCTTGCCGAGCTCGAACGTCGGTTCCGGTCGAACGCGCGGCTCGCGCCGTTCGCCGGGCTTCCGGGCTCGGGTGCGGCCGGCGGCCTCGGGGCCGCCTTGGCGGCGCTCGGCGCCGAGCTTGTGCTCGGCGCGCCGGCGATCCTCGACCTGCTTGGGTTCGACGCGGCTGAGGCGGACCTCGTCGTGACGGGGGAGGGCCGTGTGGACGCGACGACCGCCGCGGGCAAGGCGCCTGCCGTCGTCGCGGCTCGATGCGCTGCGGCCGGGACGCACTGCGTCGTCTTCGGCGGCGTCGTCGATTCGCCACTCGGGCACGCCGAATGCGTCGCGCTCTCCGGCGAGCCCGACCGCGCAACCGACGATCTGGTCGAGCTAGGCGCCCGGCTCGGGGCGCGCTTGCTCGACGCGGCGCGCTAACTCCTCGACCTTGCCCTGCGCGCCGTCGAGCTTGGACCTGCAGTACGCGTAGAGCTCCTCGCCGCGCTCCCAGAGGGCCAGCGCCTCGTCGAGTGAGGCATGGCCCTGCTCGAGGCGCTCGACAATGCGCTCGAGCTCGGCCTGCGCGTCTTCGAACGTCGGCTCGGTGGTGCTCATTGCTCGACGTCCTCGACGCGAGCACCGAAGGAGCCGTCGGCGACTCGCACCTCGACGTGATCGCCTGTTGCGACCGCATCGCGCGAGGTGACGAGCCCGGTGTCCGTCCGGACGATTGCGTATCCTCGCTCAAGTGTTTTCTGTGGTGACAACACACGGAGCCGGGCGGCATTGGTCTCGAGCGCCGCCCGCTTCCGCTCGATCGCAAGCGCCGGCCCGCGCCTGAGGCGGTCGCGGCAACGCTCGAGCTGTTCCCCTCGCCGCTCGAGCATCGTCTGCGGCGCGGTTCGCAAACGCTCCGCGGTACGTGTCAGCTGTGCGGCGTCGCGCTCGAGCGTGCGGCGCACGCCGCGGGCGATGGCGTCGCGTGCGCGATCGAGCCTGCCCGACATTTGAGAGAGCTCGGGTACGACGAGCTTGCCCGCCATCGTCGGCGTCGATGCGCGCTTGTCGGCCGCGAGGTCGCAGAGCGGCGTGTCCTGCTCGTGGCCGACGGCCGAGATGATCGGCACCGGACAGGCGGCGACCGCGCGGACGACGCGTTCGTCGCTGAATGGGAGCAGATCGTCGAAGCTGCCGCCGCCGCGAGCGAGGATGACGACCTCGACTCCCGGCTGGGTGCACACGGCGCGCAGGGCATCGACCACGCCGAGTGCGGCGCGCGGTCCCTGGACGTAAGTCTCGGCGACGACGATGTCGGCGCCCGGGAAGCGGCCGTGGATCGTCGTGATCACGTCGCGCTTTGCGGCCGCGTCGTTCCCCGTGACGAGGCCGATGCGGCGCGGGAAGAGTGGCAGCTCGCGTTTCCGCTCCTCGGCGAAGACGCCTTCGGCGGCGAGCCGGCGCTTCAGCCGCTCGAGCGCGACGAGATGTGCGCCCACGCCGAAGCGCTCGATCGTGAGCGCGCGCAGCCTGAAATCGCCCTTCTGCGCGAAGAGCTCGGGCCGGCCGTACACCTGGACGCGCTCGCCGTCGGCGAGGTCGAGCCGGAGCGCGTCGAACTGGCCGCGCGGCATCTGCACGGCGACGCAGGACGCGTCGGTTGGGTCCTTGAGCGTGAAGAAGACGCTCGCCCAGCGCGCGTGGCGCTTCAGCTCGGTCACCTCGCCCTCGACCCAGACGGTCGGCAGCCGGCCGAGCCACAGGGCAACGCCGCGGTTGAAGCTTGCGACGGAGTACACCGTGCGGTCGTCGTACGGAAGCGGCGCGACCTTGGCCACGGCGTCAGCGTACTCGGGTGCGGACGCTAGAGCAGGATCTCAGCGGCCGTTGCGTGCACGCAGCCGTTCGAAACGAGCTCGACCGCGAGGTGCAGGTCCGCTTCGCTTGCGGCCAGGCGCTCGGCGAGCCCCAGCGGGTACCCCGCCTCGATCAGCACATGCAAGCGCCAGCTCTCGACTTTTGAGCGTTCACTGGTGTCAGGCTCTGCGATCTCGGTCATCTCGCTCATGGTCCGGTACGTTCGTGCTCGCTACGACGAACCCTGCACGGGATAGTTGGCCGAGAAACGTTTGGGTTCGGTTATGACGTGCGCTGCAACGAGGACGCACTCTCGAGGCGTCGCAGAAGCTCTTGCACACGTGCTTCCACCACTGCGCGCTCGGCGTCCGCGTCGGCGGCGATTTCTTCCAGGCGTCGGCGCATGGAAGCTTCGAACTCCGTGATACGCGCTTCGAGCTCGGCGAGCCGCGCCTCGCGCTCTTGCTCGAGCATGCCTGTCGCGTCGGCAAGCCGCCGTTCGAGCCGCTGGGCCCCCGCGTCGCCGACGTGTGCGAGACGCTCGGCCAAGACTGACTCGGCTTCGCGCGCAAAGACCTCGACGGCGCGGTCGAGCTCACGTGACAGCCGGCGGGCCGCTTCTTCGCGGCTCGACTTGACGGCTCCGGCGAACTGCTGCGCAGCTTCGTCTGAATACGCGCCGGCCGCCCGCTCGACGACGCGCTGGAGCTGCTCGACCTGCTTGCGCTGCACGTCTTCGAAGCCGGCGTGGATGCGTTGTGCCGCCTCCGACTCTTCGCGCTCGATGCGCTCGAGCAACTCGCGCTCACGGCGGCGCATCCGATCGTCGAGCTCGTGCAGCGTGCGGCGGCGTTCCGCCGCATGACCGTCGAGCTCCGTGCGCGCCGAGGCGTACGACTCGCCGAGTGCTTTCTCCAGCTCGACCCGGATGCGCTGCACCGCCGCGCGCAGCTCCTCGCTCTCGGCTGCGAGCCGTTCCGCATCGGCCGCGATGCGGAGCTCTGCCTCGGACACGAGCTGCTTTTGCCGCTGGTGAAGGTCGGCAATGTGTCCCTTCATCGCGTCGGCCACGCGGTCGAGATCCTGCGACCAGCCCGCAAGGCGCTTCTCGACCTGTGTCTGCGTCGTCGTCAGCGCGGCGGTGAGCGCGGCGCCCGCCTCTCGGTCGCGATCCGCGAACTCCCGACGGTGAGCCTCGGCGAGCTTCCGCTCCTCCTCCACGAGGAGCGAGACGGAGTCGGCGCGGGCGCGTGCGAGCGTGCGCTCGAGCTCCGCGGTGCGTTCCGCAGCTTCGCGGTCGATGACCTCGCGGATACCGGCGCGGCCCTCGGCCAGGTGCGTGTCGATTGCAGCTGCGTGCGCGAGCGCGGCGCGCAGGAGTTGCGCGGCGCCGATGAGGAGCGTGCACACGGTGAGCCCGGCCGCTGCCACCGCGAGCTCGCGCGGATGTGAGCCGTGAAGTGCAAATGCGACCCACGCTGCTACGGCGGCGGCGAACTCGACGACGGCGGCAGTCGCGAGCAGTCGTTGCGAGACCTTGCTCGCCGCGGCCCCGAGGAGCGCCAGCGCTGCAACGCAGATGCCCGCGGCGAAAATGAGATCGAAGGCGGTTGTGATCGCCACGCCACCGAATGGTAGGCGGTCAGCCGGACCGGGCCGCGAGCAGCGCGCCGGCAAGGATCGGCATCGCGACGGCGAGCAGTTTCAGCGCGAGCTCCGCGGGCTGCGCGGCCACCGAATCGCCTCCGCGCCGGCGGGCGGCGCGCACGGGCGTCGAGAGGATGCGTTGCGCGTGGCTCGAGAGAAGGGCGAAGAGCGCGCCGAGCACCGCTTCAACGCGAAGCGTCTCGGCTGCCGCAAAGTAGGCCGTCAGCACGGGGAATGCGCCCCACGCGCCGGCAAACCAAAGGCCGCCGTGAAATGCGCCGCCGAAAAGTTCGAGGTTGTAGGCGACGACGATGAACGCGCCGCTGCCAATGAACGCGAGCAGCCACCACGTCGAGCGCGACGCGACAACGAGTCCGATCGCGCACGCCGCCGCGATCGACGCGGTTGCGAGCCCGATGAGCATGCCGCCGGGGATGCGGGTCTGCAACGGTCGTCCGTTCAGCTCGTCGAGCGCATGGGCGCCGATGCCCATAGCGAGGAAGAACGCGAGCTCAGTCCAACCGAGTAGGCCCCATTTCATCTGCGGTGCGAGTGCGGCGCCGAGCGCGACGTAGGAGAGGTGCCAGAGCGTGTACGGCGGGTGCAGCAGCGTGAGGTAGTCGCGCCACCCGCCCGGTCGCAGCGCGTAGAAGGCGGGACGTGCGTCGGCGTTGGTCACGACCGTGCACCCCAGACGACAATGCCGCCGCCCAGGCTCATTCGTCGCGCGTCGACCTCGTGGATCCCCGCGTCGCGCCAGAGCTCGAGGAGCGCAGGTTCGGGAACGCGTGCGTTGAAGTCGCGGATGCTGCCGCCGAGAAACGTCCCGACCTCGCGCCAGCCGGCTCCGGCGACCGCACCGGCGGCGGGCAGGCCGACCCGGACGTAGAGCTCCCAGAGCGGGCGCCATCCACGGCGCGGCACGGCGAACTCAAGCATTGCGATCACGCCGCCGGGCCGGACGACACGCGCGAGCTCCGCCATCGTTGGGCCCGGATCGTCGACGTAGCGCAGGAGATAGGTAAAGGTGAGCGCGTCGAACTCGGCGTCACCGAACGGCAACGACTCCGCCTGGCCCTCGCGCAGTTCGATCCGATCGGCCAGGCCGGCGGAGGCGACGCGTGCGCGGCCCGCGGCGAGCATGTCGGTGCTCTGGTCGACGCCGGTCACCGTTCGGCCCGGCACGCGGCGCGCGAGCTCGATCGATACGGCGGCTGTCCCGCAGGCGACATCGAGGACGCGCATTGCCTGCCCCGGAATGCGCGACACGAGGAACCGTCGCCAACGCGGGTCCTGGCCGAAGGACAGGAGGCTTGCGTAGCGGTCGTAGGTCGGGCCGAGCGGCGCGAACAGCGCCTGCGCGTGGCGTGTCCTCGAGGAGGCCCCGATCACGCTCCGAGCATACGCTGGGGGCGATGGCGCTCTCCGACGAGCTCGAGCCGGTACTCGTCGCGGCGGAGGCGCTCGCATCGCCGGGCGAGCGTCTGACGGGCGTGCTTTCGGCCGAGCCGCTTGCCTTCGGCCGCGTGTATCTCTGCGCGTTCGAGTCGGACTCGGGCCACACATGGCTCGCGCTCGATGGCGACGCGGCGCCGATCGCGAGCCGCGAGGCGGTTCGGGAGGCCGCGCAGCTGGCCGCGCTCTGCGAGGTGGCGGAGGAAGCCGCCGACGGCGGCAACCTGCCGGAGCTCCGCGAGCGGCTGCGGGAGCTGCGCGAGACCGAAGCGCCGGAAGGGATCGAGGAGGCGGAGGACGCAGCGCGAGCACTCGCCGAAACGCTGCAGCCCGAGCCGAGGCTCGCATCGACCGACTACCTCGACCGGCTCGGCTCCGCGGCGCGGCGCCTCGAGCAGGCGCTCGGCGACGACGCCGGCTCGCCGTTCGCCGCCGCGATGCAGCAGGCGCTTCCCGCGGTCGAGGAGCTGGCGGCTGACGTCGAGCGGACCTACAAAGGACCGCTAGCCTGACTCCTATGGAAGGCAGCGGCTTCGGATTCCCGTTCGGGGGCGACCCCGAAGATCTGATGCGCAGCCTGCGCGAGTTCGCGGAGCAGCAGGCGGAGAGCGTGCAGGAGGCGCAGCGCGAGCAGTTCGCCACCTTGACGCTGAACACTGCGGTCGAGCTGACGGCGGCGGCGTTGTCGCAGCTTCAGCCGACCGGCGGGGTCGACGAGCAGACGATCGCCCTTCGCGACGCGATGCGCGTCCTCTTCCCTGAAGCGGTGGCGCTTGTGAGCGCCGCGCGCCAGGGGTTCATGCGCGAGTCATAGAATCGCGCAGCCCGTGACGCTGCTCGACAAGGCCATCGTCCGCATGCTCCCGGCCGTGCCGAAGCCGGTCGTTCAGCTCTTCTCGACGCGGTACATCGCGGGCCCGACGATCGACGACGCGGTAGCAACCGTCCGAGTGCGCAACGGTGAGGGGAAGATGGCGACGATCGACGTGCTGGGCGAGGAGATCACGCAGGAGAGCGAGGCGCGCGCGATCGCACAGGCCTATTGCGATGTCTTCAGCGTGATCGAGCGCGAGCACCTCGATTCGAACGTCAGCGTGAAGCTCACCGGCCTCGGGCTCGATCTCTCGCACGAACTCTGTCGCGAGAACCTTGAGCGCGTCGTGACCGAAGCCGCCCGCTACGGCAATTTTGTCCGCATCGACATGGAGGACTCGTCGACGACGTCGGAAACGCTCGCGTTGTACCGCGAGTTGCGCGACGCGGGCTTCGACAACGTCGGCGTCGTCCTGCAGGCGTACCTAAGACGGACGCTCGACGACGTCGCGGCGCTCGCGGACCTGAAGCCGAATGTCCGCCTGTGCAAGGGCATCTATGTCGAGCCGCCGTCGATCGCGTTCACCGACTACGACGCCGTGCGTGCGAACTACGTCTGCGCGGTCGACGCGCTCCTCGATGCCGGCGCATACGTCGGCGTCGCGACGCACGACGAATGGCTGATCGGCGAGGCGTTGAAGCGGGTTGGATCGCTCGGCGTTCACGAGTATGAGTTCCAGATGCTGCTCGGCGTGCGCGAGCAGCGGGCGAGCGAGCTCGTCGCCGCCGGTCACCGCTTGCGCGTGTACGTGCCGTACGGCGAGCACTGGTACCAGTACTCGCTGCGCCGCCTGCAGGAGAACCCGGCGATGGCGGGCACGATCGCGCGCGCCACCGTTGGTCGCGTGCTCGGCCGCTCGTGATCTGGGCAGCTGCGGAGGGATGCCGAGTCACCCTCGCGGACGGCCGTGAAGTGCTGGACCTGACCGGCGGGTTCGGCGTCGCCGTGCTCGGGCACCGCAACCCGCGAATCCTCGAGGCATGGCGCACGCAGCCTGTCGTCCACGCACTAGGTGACCTTGCCGACGCGGAGGTGACGGTCCGCTTCCGAGAGGCGTTGCCGAAACCTTCGAAGCTCGGCGTGACCGGTGAGGATGCGGTCGAGATCGCTTTGCGAACGGCGCATCTCGCGACCGGCAGGCCGGGCATCGTCGCGTTCGAGGGGGCGTACCACGGCACCGGTCTGCTCGCGCTCGCCGCGACTGGGTTCGAGGCGTTCCGTGCGCCGTTCGCCGATTGGCTGCCGGGTCCCGTTCACCGCCGTGCCTACGGCGAGGATCCTGGTGCACTTCCGGAGGACACCGCCTGCGTGATCGTCGAGCCGATCCAGGGACGGAGCGGCTCGCGGGTGCCGCCGTCCGGCTTTCTCGAGTTCCTCCGCCGGCGGTGCGATGAGGTTGGCGCGTTGTTGATCGTGGACGGAATCTACGCGGGGCTCGGCCGGATCGGCGCGTTGTGGCCTGGCGACGACGTCGCGGACATCGTCTGCGTCGGCAAGGCGCTCGGCGGTGGTCTACCGCTCTCGGCCGCGCTCTTCTATCGCGAAGGCCTCGCGGAGCTCTGGCAGCTCGGTCCCGAGGACGTGTACACGCACACGCATGTCGGAAACCCGCTAGCGTGCGCGGCCGGTCTGGTCGTCCTCGACGAGGTGCCGAGGCTCTTGGACAACGTTGCTGAGCAGGGTAAGCGATTTGAACGCGCGGGATGGCACGGGGCGGGGCTGTTGCAGGCACGTCCGGGCGACGCGGCGGAGGCGCTCGAACGCGGAGTCCTCGTCGTGCCGGCAGGCTTCGACGGGTCCCTCATCCAGGCGACCCCGCCGTTGACGATTACCGCTTCAGAGGTCGACGAGGCGCTCGAACTTCTGGGCTAGGGCCGATTTGCAGGCGCTTTTCGGCGAGTGATGTAGGTGTACACCTCCATCTACATCTACAGCCACCTCCATCACTGCGTCGAACGAGTCGCGTACAGAAGGAACGTGCCTGGAAGCTTGCGCTCGCCCGGATACTCCTCGAGCGCCCCGATGCGAAAACCCGTTCGGATGAGCGTCGTCACGATCGTGCCGAGTCTCCAGAAGCCCTCGCTGAAGTAGTCGTACTGCCAGCGCGCGAACGCGTCGACGCACAGCGCAACGGGGTGGTCGTCGTACACGAGCAGCTCGCCGTGCTCGTGTAGTGCGTCGTCGATGCCGCGCGCCCAAGCGTCGAGGTCATTGATCCCCGCAAGCACGCCTTCGGGCGAGTAGACGAGATCGAAGCGTCCGCGCCGGAGCTCCGCGGGCAGTGCGTTCGCACTCGCCTGGATCCACAACACCTTCGGCCATCGCTCGCGAGCCGCGTCGAGCACCGCCTCCGACTCGTCCACCGCCGTCACGACCGCGCCGAGCTCCGCGAGCTCCGCCGTGGCCTCGCCGCTCCCGCCCTGCAAGTGCAGCACTCGCTTCGCGGTGAGATCGCCGAGCGTCGCTTTCACGATCGCCGGCAATCCGCCGCGCTTCCCTCGGCGCCGGTACGCCGTGTCGAATGCACGCCTGTTGTGCTCGGTCGGCTCCATCACGCAGGCAGGGAGAAGCCGCCGTCGACCACGAGCGTCTGGCCGCGCACCATCTCGGCGTCGTCGGAGCAGAGGAACGACACGGCGGCCGCGATGTCATCGACCTCGACGAGCCGCCCAGCAGGTGTCCGTTCGACCGACGCAAGCATTTCCTCGCGATTCGGGAAATAGTCGAGCGCTCCTGTGTCGACGACACCGCCCGATACGGCGTTCACGCGGATCGCCGGAGCGAGCTCCACGGCGAGGTACCGGACGACCGACTCGAGCGCAGCCTTCGACGTCCCGATGAGAATGTAGTTGTCGAGCACTCGCACGGACCCGAGGCTCGAGATCGCGACGATCGACGAGCCTGGTGTCATCGACGGCGCCGTTGCCCGCCCAAGCGAGAGCAACGCGCGCGCGTTCGCGTTCAGCGTCCAGTCCCAGTGCTTGTCCTCGGTCTCGAGAGCCGGCCGGATCACGCCCGTCGCCGCGTTGTGGACGACAACGCGATACGGCCCGTGCGATGCGAGCTCGGCGACGACACTCTCCTTCGACACCTCTCCGCGCACGAGCACCGCTTCGGCACCGGCCTCCTGCACGAGCGCAACCGCCACCTCCGCCGCCGCGTCATTCCGCATGTACCCGAGCACTGCACGCGCCGCGCCGTCCCGGACGAGGCGCAGCGCAATCGCGAGCCCGATCCCTCGCGTGCCGCCGGTCACAAGGACCGACGAACCGTCGAGGCTCATTGCCGCCGGGGGAGCGGTTCGTCGACCGGGGCGGAGCTCGGCAGGTCGGACCAGCCGGGGCGGGAGCGCGGCTCGCGCCCGCCGTCCTGGGCCTTCGACGAGGCGTAGCCGAGCCGGTCGAGCAGCTCGATCTTCTCCTCCGCATACCGGCGCACCGGATGCTCCTCGGGGAGGTCGAGCACGAGCTCTCGCACACGCGCGCGCAGCTGGTACGCGAAGTGCGGAGTCGCGGGACCGACGAGGGCGTCGATCTCGGCGATGGTCGGCTCGGGCATCGCGGAAACCCTAACCGACGATAGCCTCGGAGCCGTGCGCCGAGCCTCTCCCGTTGACTCGATGCTGCTCGGGACGGTGCTGCTCTGGGCGCTCAACATCACCGTCACGAAGTACATGTTCGAGCACGGCTGGAAGCCGCTCGCCTACGGGACGATCCGGTACTTCGTCGCCATCTCGCTTTTCTGGATGTTCACGTACTACCGTGAGCGGTCGTTCCGGATCGCGCGCGCCGACTTGTGGCTCGTCGCCGTCGCCGCGCTGATGATCTTCCTCAACCAGCTTTGCTTCGTATACGGCGTGAAGCTCGCGCACGCCTCTACGGTGGCGCTCCTGCTTGGGACGACGCCGATCTTCATCGGCCTGATCGCGCTCGCGCTCCGGCTCGAGCACTTGCCCGGCCCGTTCTGGATCGGTGCCGCGATCACCTTCGCGGGAGTCGCTCTCATCGCAGTCTCGAACGGCGGCGTCGGCTCGAGCCTTGCCGGCACGCTGATCGCGATCGCGACAGCCTTCACCTGGGGCTGCTACACGACCGCGATCGCGCCGCTCATGCGCCGGTACTCGCCCTACCGGATCAGCGCTGTCGTCCTCGCGATTGGGTGGATCCCGCTCGCGCTGGCCGCGATCCCGCAGCTCGGCAGCCAGCAGTTCTCGTTCGGCTGGAAGGTGTGGCTCGGGTTCGGCTACGCCGTGATCGGGCCTCTCTTTCTCACGAACATCCTCTGGTTCACGTCGATCGACCGGGTCGGCGCGTCGCGGGCAGCGCTCTTCGGCAACTTGCAGCCGTTCTTTGCCGTCTTCTTCGCGCTCATCCTGCTCAACGAGTCGCTCGACACGCTCGAGGTCGCGGGCGGCGTCCTCATCTTCGCCGGCATTGCCTTCGAGCGGCTCTCACGCCGCCCGGCGGCGGGAACGGCGCACGAGCCGGTCCCGGCCGGCCGCGAATAGCCGCACTAGAATTCGCCCATGACCGAAGATTTCATGCCCCTCCTCGGCTGGGACTACGTCGAGCTCTGGGTCGGCAACGCGAAACAGGCGGCGTACTTCTACGAGCACGGCATGGGGTTCACGCGCACCGCGTACGCGGGCCCGGAGACCGGCGTTCGCGACCGCGCCTCGTACGTGCTGGAGCAGGGCGACATCCGCTTCGTCCTCACCTCCGCATTGCGGGAGGATCACGAGATCACAAAGCACAACGCGCGCCACGGCGACGGCGTGCGCGACATCGCGCTCACCGTTCCCGACGCAACCGAGGCCTACCGCCAGGCGGTATCGCGCGGCGCGCGCGGCGTCGTCGAGCCACAGCGCGTTGACGACGAGCACGGCTCGATCGAATGGTCCGCGATCGCGACGTACGGGGAGACGATCCACACATTCGTGAATCGCAGCGACTACGCGGGGCCGTTCAAGCCGGGGTTCGTCCCGGTCGCGGCGAACGGCAACGCCGGCGGGGGCGTCGGTCTGCTGAACGTCGACCACATCGTCGGCAACGTCGAACTTGGGCGCATGGACTTCTGGGTCGAGTTCTACGAGCGCGTCTTTGGGATGACGAACATCCTCCACTTCGGCGACGAGCAGATTCACACCGAGTACTCGGCGCTCATGTCGAAGGTGATGTCGGACGGCGAGGGGAAGATCAAGTTCCCGATCAACGAGCCCGCCGAAGGCAAGCGCAAGAGCCAGATCGAGGAGTACATCGAGTTCTACAACGGCGCCGGCGCGCAGCACATTGCCCTCGCGTCGACGAACATCGTCGGAACCGTCGAGGCGCTGAAAGAGCGCGGCACGATCTTCCTCGACACGCCCGACACGTATTACGACGAGGTGCCTGACCGCGTCGGCGAGATCGAGGAGGACTACGCGGTCTTGCAGCAGCACCGGATCCTCGTCGACCGCGACGAGGACGGCTACCTCTTGCAGATCTTCACCAAGACTGCGCAGGACCGGCCGACCGTCTTCTTCGAAGTGATCGAGCGGCACGGCGCGCGCGGCTTCGGCGACGGCAACTTCAAGGCGCTGTTCGAGGCGATCGAGCGCGAACAGGCGCTCCGCGGCAACCTGTAGCCGTGTCCGCCCTCGATGCCGCTGCGAGGCAGGCGCGATCGCTCGAGCACACTGAGCATCGTCCGTGGCCGATCGCGCCGCGCAGCTGGACGTTGGGGCAGACGTGGGAGGACCTGCTCTTCGCCCACTGGCGCATCACCGCCGAGGAGCTGCGGCCCTACGTGCCGGCGGAGCTCGAGATCGAGAAGCACGACGGGAGCGCGTGGCTCGGCGTCGTGGCGTTCAAGCTCACGAATCTCCGAGCGCGGGGGCTCCTGCCGCTGCCGCGCATCTCGTCTTTCCTCGAGCTGAACATGCGCACGTGTGTGCGCTCGACCGACGGCAAGCCCGGCGTCTGGTTCATCAGTCTCGACGCCGCGAGCCGTGTCGCCGTCGAGGCAGCGCGGCGCATGTACAAGTTGCCGTACTTCCACGCTCGCATGTCCGCGACGAGCGACGGCGACTGGATCGCCTACGAGTCTGCGCGGATCGCCGAGCCGGGGCGCGTGTTCAGCGGCCACTACAGGCCGACCGGAAGTCCATCGAGCGCGAAGCCGGGATCGCTCGAGTCGTTCCTCGTCGAGCGCTACTGCCTCTATACGACGGATTCGCGCAATCGCCTCTACCGCGCCGAGATCCATCATCAGCCGTGGCCGCTGCAACCGGCCGAGGCCGAGATCGAGCTCGTCTCAGTCGCGCCGCTCGAGCTCCACGCCGACCCGGTTCTCCACTTTTCGCGGCGGCAGGACGTGCTCGTCTGGCCGCTTCGGCCTGTCGCCTGAATACGCTTCGCCGGTGACTCCGCAGCGGCGTACCGCGCTCATCTCCGTGCTCGTCGCGGTCGTCCTGATCGCGCTCAAGCTCGCGACCGGGATCGCGACGCACAGTCTCGCCCTGCTGTCCGAGGCCGCTCACTCGGGCACCGATCTCATCGCCGCGCTGCTGACGTTCTTCGCGGTTGGCGTCGCAGCGCGTCCCGCCGATGTCGGGCACCAGTACGGCCACGGCAAGGCTGAGCATCTCTCGGCGCTCGGCGAGGCATCCATCCTCGTGCTTGCAAGCCTCCTCATCATCTGGCGTTCGATCGCGAGGCTCGCGGGCAGCACGCACCCACATGTGGACGCCGCGTGGTACGCGCTGCTCGTGATCGGGATCGTCATCGTGCTCGACCTCGGGCGCACGTACGCGTCCTGGCGCGCGGCAGAGCGGTACCACAGCGCGGCGCTCGCGTCGAACGCGCTCCATTTCGCGACCGACCTCGGCGGCAGCGTGTCCGTGCTCGTCGGGCTCCTCTTCGTCCGCGCCGGCTATCCGGATGCTGACTCGATCGCCGCGCTCCTTGTCGCGTGCATGGTGCTCCTCGCAGCGGCGCGGCTGATGCGCGGGAACATCGACGTCCTCATGGACCGCGTGCCGACCGATGCGGAGCAAGCCGCGCGTGCCGCGATCGCCGGCATCGAGCCTGCCGTCCAGCTTCGGCGGCTCCGGATGCGCCAGGCGGCCGGGCGGGTCTTTGCCGATGTCGTGATCGGCGTCGAGTTTGACGCAGCGGTCGGGCAAGGCCACGCCGCCGCCGATGCGGTCGAGCGCGCGCTGGAGTCCGCGCTCCCCGAAGCGGACGTTGTCGTGCACGTCGAGCCGATGCAGGAGGACACCGCCGTGCGCGAGCGCGCACACGCCGCGGCGCTCGGCGTGCCGCACGTGCGCGAGGTGCACAACGTCAGCGTGCTCGACCTGGGATCGGGCAGTGAGCTCTCGCTGCACCTCAAGCTGCCGGGCGAGCTCTCGCTCGAGGAGGCGCATGAGATCGCGGAGCAGGTCGAACGGGCGATCCGCGAAGCCGTTCCCGAGGTCTCCTCGGTGCTGACGCATCTCGAGCCGCTCGAGGAGGAGAGCGCCGGCAGCTGGCCGCGGCCAGCAGACGTCGCCGACGATCGCGCGACCGTCGCCCGCATCGTCCGCGACGCGACAGGCTCCGAGCCGGAGGAGCTTCGCTTCCTCAAGACGGAGGACGGGCTCGTCGCCTTCCTGACACTGGGGCTAGGGAGCGACACGCCGCTCGCGGAGGCGCACGGCCAGGCGAGCCGCATCGAGGAGACGATCCGGCGCGAACGTCCCGAGATCGCCGATGTCATCGTGCATACGGAGCCGCGCGCGTGAAGCTCTGCATGTTCTCGCCGCGCGACCGCGACCTGCCGCGCGGCTGGCCGGGGCGGATCGACGGCGACCGGGTCATCCAGCTTGCGGCGCAGACGCTGCAGTCGTTTTTCACCGGCGGCGGCCAAGCCCGCGAGCACGACGAGTTCCCGCTCGACGATGTCGTGCTGCGCTCGCCGGTGCTGCATCCGCCGTCGATTCGCATTTTCGGGACGACCGGCGACTTCGCGTTCGCGAGCCCGACGTCAATCTTCGGGCCCGATGACACGGTTCACGTGCCGGAAGGCGTCGAGCAGATCGAGTCCGATCTTCGCATCGCCGCTGTGATCGGCGCCGACGGCGCTGTCGGCGGCTTCACGCTCATGAACGACTGGCTCGCGCCCGACCTCGTCGGCGCAAAGGCACGCGACTTCGCGACGTCGCTCGGTCCTGTCCTCGTCACACCCGACGAGTTTCCCTCCCGCGACGACTGGCATGCGCTCGTCGAGTATGCGGGGCGCAACACGCGGCTGCTGCCCGGCGACATCCTGGCGGCCGGCAGCATGCGCGACGGCCCGTACGGCGCGGGCGACGTCGTCGAGGTGCGGCTCGACGAGATCGGGACGCTGCGCAACGTCATCGCATGAAGGCGACGATCGTCGGTGCTGGGATCAACGGTTCCGCCGCGGCGTGGGCGCTACGCCGGCGCGGCGTCGACGTCACGCTTGTCGACCAGTTCGCACCAGGTCACACGCGCGGCTCGAGCCACGGAGGCTCGCGCATCTTTCGGCTCGCGTACCCCGAGCTGCACTGGGTCGAGCTCGCCGAGGAGGCGCTCACCGGCTGGCGCGAGCTCGAGCAGGAGACCGGAACGACCCTGCTCGAGATGTACGGCCTCGTCGAGCTGTGCTCGAGCGTCGGTGTGAGCTCGCGCGACGTGCTCGAGGCGCGCGGGATCGAGCATCGGCTGCTCGAGCGGGACGAGATCGAGGTCGCGCTGCCCGACGGCTGGATCGCGCTCTGGCAGCCGGACGCCGGGATCGTCCGCGCGGATCTCGCGCTCGACGCGTTCCGCGGGGAGCTGCCGGTCGAGCAACGTCGCGTTGATTCGCTCGACGACGTCGACGGCGACGTCGTGATCGTGACGGCCGGCCCTTGGGCGCCGACGCTGGTACCGGATTTGCCTGTGCGTGTAACGCGCGAGTCGGTGGCGTACTTCGCGCACGACGGGGCGCCGCTGCCGTCGATCGTCGAGCTCGACGAAGCGACACGACATCACGCGATGTACGCGTTGCACGATCCGCTCTACGGGCTCAAGGCCGGCGCGCACCATGCGGGGCCGGTTGCCGATCCCGACGTCGCAGGCGAGCCTGACCCTGAGCTCGTCGAGCAGATCACGAGCTGGGTCCGCGACCGGTTTCCGCACGTCGACCCGCAGCCGGTCGCCGCGGAAACGTGTGTCTACACGACGACCGCGGACGAGTCGTTCATTCTCGAGCGCCGCGGCCGCGTCGTCGTCGGCTCGGCCTGCTCGGGCCACGCCTTCAAGTTCGCGCCGGCAATCGGCAAGCGCCTTGCCGATCTGGCGTTTCGTTAGCCTTCGGGCATGCCGTTCTATCAGCGCCTCGGCGATGTTCCCCGGAAGCGGCACATCCAGTTCCGCGAGAACGGGACGCTCCTTACCGAAGAGGTGATGGGCCTCGAGGGCTTCACCGGCAACGAGTCGATCCTCTACCACCTGCAGTCGCCGTGCCGCGTGATGGAGCTCGGCGGCTTCCAGCCGATCGAGCGCCAGGAGTGGGTGCCCGACGAGCACGCGCACCGCCATCTCACGACGTACGGCATCGAGGCAGGTGGCGATGAGATCAGCGGACGCCGTCTGCTGATGTGGAACAACGACGTCGAGATCTCGCTCTGCCGCCCGTCCGGAACGATGGACTACTTCTTCCGGAACGGCGAAGGCGATGAGGTCATCTTCGTCCACGAGGGCAGCGGAACGCTCGAGACGATCTTCGGCGACGTCCCTTACAAGGACGGCGACTACATCGTCGTTCCGCGCGGCACGACGTACCGGTTTCAGCCGCAAGGCGAACAGCGCTACCTCATCTTTGAGACGCCGGGACTGATCGAGATCCCGCGCCGCTATCGCAATCACTACGGGCAGATCATGGAAGGCGCGCCGTACTACCACCGCGACATCCATCCGCCGACGCAGCTGCACACGGTGCGCGAGAAGGGCGAGTTCCAAGTCAAGGTGCGCGTGCGCGACCGCTACCAGACCTACGTCGTCGACTATCACCCGTTCGACGTCGTCGGCTGGGACGGCTACCTCTACCCGTGGACGTTCTCGATCCACGACTTCGAGCCGATCACCGGCCGCATCCACCAGCCGCCGCCGTCGCACCAGACGTTCGCCGGCCAGAACTTCGTCATCTGTTCGTTCTGCCCTCGCAAGCTCGACTTCGACCCGCTCGCCGTGCCGATTCCATATCACCATTCGAACCTGCAGTCGGAGGAGATGATCTATTACGTCTCCGGCAACTTCGGCTCGCGCAAGGGCGTCGAGGTCGGCTCGATCACGCTCCACCCGTCGGGTCTCCCGCACGGGCCGCAACCCGGGCTCGCCGAGCGGTCGATCGGCACGCACGAGACGCATGAGCTCGCGGTGATGTGCGACACGTTCAACCCGCTCAAGCTGACGAAGTTCGCGCAGGAGCTCGACGACGGGAAGTACTGGCGCTCGTGGTTCGAGAACGCGCAGGTCGACGCGCCGGCCGACGGCGACGCGACAGGTGCCGGGCTGACGTCCCACTTCTGAGCCTTACTCAGACGTTACGTGCGGGAGGTTCCGGCTTTACGGAATCCGCCCACGGTGCGACGCGTCCCTTCCCCGTCCCACCATGGAGGCACCACCAGATGAAGCGTTTCGCCCCTCTCGCGCTGATCGTCCTCGCACTCGCCCTCATTCCGGCGGCGTTCGCGGACGACGGCACTCCCACGTCGTCGACCACCACGACGACGACCACGGCGACGACCACGCAGCCAAATGCAGGCCGCGGCAATGCGGCGAACGTCCGCATCCGCGTCGAGGTCCTGCGACTGCGGCTCCAGATCGTCCGGCTGCGGTTCCGGCTTCACTGCGGCCCGCACGGCACCGCACCGCAGGACAAGTGCGTCGCGTTCGCACAGAAGGTCGAGGATCGCCTGACGAAGCTCGACGGCAACGTCCAGCAGAAGATCGCCGGCCTGAAGGCGTGTGCATCGGACTCCGCCGGCGCGAAGTGCAAGAACGCGGACAAGAAGATCGCGCTTCTCACCCGCATCGACACGCACCTCCAGAGGGTGATCCAGTCGATTCAGAACTGGATCAACGGCAAGAGCTCGGAGTCGCCGTCTTCGACGAGTGACTCGTCGCTCGACCAAGCGGCGAGCGACCTGAGCCAGGCCGCCGGCTCGAACGGTTAGGCCCCCCACCGATACGGTCCGGGCATGGCGCACCTCGCCGTGCCCGGGCCGTTTGACCTCGCGCTCACGACGGAACGCTTTCGCGCGTTCGGGGTCGACCGCGCGAACGTGTGGCACGAAGGCGGGCTGCACCGCATCGTGGGCGGGCGTGAGATTCGGATCGAAGCGGCGCCGGGCGGCGTCGACGTCGATCCGCTCGACCCTGAGACGGACACCGTCGTCCATGCGCTGCTCGGTCTTCCGTTCGAGCTCGAGCCGTTCTACACGTGGGCCGCGGGCGACGAGGTGCTCGGCCCGTCGACACGCCGGCTGGCCGGCTTTCGGCCGACGCTCGCGCCCGATCCGTTCGAGATGATCGTTGGCGCGATCACCGCACAGCAGGTGTCGCTCTTCGCCGCACTTGCGATCCGCAACCGGATGATCGAGCGCTTCGGCCGCCGCGTCGGCTTCGCCTGGGAGTTCCCACCGCGCGAGCGGCTCGCCGAGGCGAGCGAGGCTGAGCTCGTCGCGCTTGGCTTCTCGCGCCGCAAGGCGGAGTACACGATCGGGCTCGCTCGCTCTGACATCGACCTGCACGCGCTCGCCGCGCTCCCGGACGACGAGGTGAAGGCGCGCATCGTCGCCGTCCGCGGGCTCGGCGAGTGGACGGCCGACTGGTTCCTCGCGCGGCATCTCGCCCGTCCGCACGCATGGCCGTGGGGCGACCTCGCCCTGCGCAAGGCGGTCTCCGATCTCTATGGTGGTCTCGAGGCCAAGGAAGCGCGCGACCGCTTCCATCCATTCGAGAACCTGTCCGCTCACTACTTGCTACTCGCGCAACGCGTTCCGTGATCCGTACCGCCACCTCCGAGGACTTGCCGCTCGTCCACGAACTCTGGGGCGCGTTCTGCGTCGAGCAGCCGGACCTGCCGTGGCGCGACGACGACGGCGTCGAGGATCTCGCGGACATCGAGCGAACGCTCGCGGACGGCGGCGTGCTGCTCGCCGGCGACGACGGGATCGCTGTCCTCAAGCTCGAGGGAGCAAGGCGCGGCGTGCTCGACTTCCTCTATGTGCGGCCGGACGCACGTCGCAAGGGGGTCGCGCGCGAGCTCGTGAGGGCGGCTGCGACGGAGGCGCATCGCCGCGGGGCGGAGATGCTCGAGCTCGACGTGCTCGAGAGCAACGCCGTCGCGCGCGCCGTCTATGAGCGGTTCGGATTCACGACCGTCGAACGCATTCTCGCGACTGCGGTCGACAAGCTCTCGCACGTTGACGCGGGCGGCCCGACGTTTGGCGCTGTGCACGTGCAGACCGATGACCTCGACGCGGTCTCGCGCAACGTCGACAAGGTGTTGCCACGGCTCGGCCGTGCCGCGCCGAGCGAGGTCAGCGGCCCTGACAACGGCTGGGTGCGTGTGCGCAACGACACCACGGACGCCGATCCCGCCAAGCTCCACGCGCTCGCGAAGGAGCTGTCGTACACGAGCGGCGGCGTCACGCTTGCGCTCGGCGTCGAGGACGGCGCAGTTGTTCGCTACAACCTCTTCGATCGTGGCTCGAGCGTCGACGAGTACATGTCGGTGCCGGAGTACCGCGGCCCGCTGCCGCCCGGCGACGTGATCGCGCTCGGCGCGAACCCGACCGTGGTTGCGCGCCTGACCGGCGCCGATCCGCATCGTGTCCGCGAGATCGCGCGCATCGCCGACTCGCCCGCTGACCTGCCGCCTGCACAAGAACTGTACGAGGAGATCGCAACACTCATGGGGGTGAAGGCCTGATGCTCACGCTGTACGACGCGGCCCGTTGTCCATATTGCGCCCGCGCGCGGATCATGCTCGCCGAGAAGCAGATCGAGTTCGAGACAACCGAGATCGACCTGACCGATCGACCCGCGTGGATCTACGAGAAGAACTCGACCGGGCGTGTGCCCGTGCTCGAGGAGGACGCGTGGTTGCTGCCCGAGTCCTCGGTGATCCTCGAGTACCTCGATGAGCGGTATCCGGAGCCGCCGCTGCTGCCTGCGGATCCCGGTGATCGCGCGCTTGCTCGGGTGATGATCTTCAGACACGACGACTTCACGAAGCCGTACTACGCGCTGCGTCGCGAGGAGGAAGGCGCCGCCGACGCGTTCGACCGCGAGCTGGCGAAGCTCGACGGGCAGCTCGAGCATCAGCCGTGGCTGACGGGCGCGTCGTTCGGGCTAGCCGACATCGCATACGCGCCGTGGGTCTTGCGGGCGCGTGACATGCTCGGCGTCGACCTTGACCGCTTCCCGGCACTCGCCGACTGGCTCGAGCGGATGCTCGAGCGCCCGTCGGTCGCTGCGGAGGCGCAGGTCGTTGCGGCCATGTAGATAGGTTCTCGGCATGGACTTTCCTCGGGTTGTCGACGTCGACTGGCTCGCCGCGCATCTGCGCGACGAGGATCTCGTCGTCGGCGACGTACGTGGTCCGAACGCACACACGCGCGGCCACATACCGGGCTCGAGGCCGCTCGTGCTCGGCTCGCCGCCGCCGGGAGCCGACGACGAGGCGGTCGCCGAGCTCGCGAAGGAGGTTGCGCTGCGGTTGCGCCGCCACGGCATCACGGGCTCGGAGCGGCTCGTGCTCGTCGACCGCGGCGACGGCGTGGGCGCGATGCCGGCCGCGCAGATGGCAGAGCTTGCCGGGCACGGCCGGGTTGCAATCCTGCTCGGCGGCATGGCGGCGTGGCCGGGCGAGGTTGCCGAGGGGCCGGTCGAGCTCGAGCCTGTGCGTGAGGCGGCGCTGACGCCTAATCCGCGCGCGCTGCCGACGCGGCAGGAGATCGCATCGAGGCTCGACGACGCGTCGCTCACGATCCTCGACGTGCGGCGCGAAGAGGAGTACACGGGGAAGCGCGGCAGTGCGTGCGACCCGCGGCAAGGGCATATACCCGGCGCGAAGCGCGTCGAGGTGGGCGAGCTCTTCGCCGGCCCCGGCGAGCCGCTGCCGCCGGAGCGGATCCGCGAGCTCGTCGGCGCGCCCGAAGGCGCCGAGGTGATCGCGTACTGCCATTCCGGCTCGCGCTCGGCACTGGCGACACTCGCGTTGCGGAGCGCGGGCTATGACGCAAGGAACTACGCCGGCTCCTGGCACGAGTGGAGCCGGCACGACGAGCTGCCGCTCGAGCGCTGAGCGAAACGTCTCGTCGACCACACGTCACGGACACGTCACAGGGCCTGGCGCCGGACGTGTCCGCTTCGCCGGGCGTCGCGCGGTAACGCCCTTCAAGCAGCGGTTTCTCGCCGTGACGGTTCCGTTACAGGGCCAGGCCCTGTGACGAAAGCGTCACGCGAACGTCACGACGAACGGATACCTCGCCGGACGACGACGGCCCCCGCTCGACCAGCTCACCTCACGCGGCGCGCACGAGCAACCGCTCGGACGTCTCGAGGAACGCTGCGCACAACACGCGACCGAGCTCGTTCCAGCGGCCGATGTGCTCGGCGGTGCCTGAACGCAGCCCTTCGGGATCGGGCGGCGGATCGTCTGCATCCTCCATCCAGCCGTCGAGCTGCGCCGCCGTCACCTCGGGGTGGAACTGCACGCCCCAGCACGCGTTGCCGAGCCGGAACGCCTGCGTGCAGGCCGAGCTACGTGCGAGCTCGACGGCACCGTCCGGCACGCCGTACGTGTAGTGGTGCCATTGCAGCGCGGTGAACTCCGGCGGCAGCGAGCCGAGCACGGGATCGGCGACGCCGGCCTGGTCGAGGGTGACCGGGCACCAGCCGATCTCGGGGCCAAGGGCGATCCGCTTGACCCACGAGCCCGCGGCACGCGCGAGCAACTGCACGCCGAGGCAGACGCCGAGGATCGGCGTCCCGCGTGCGAGCACCTCGCGCAGCCACGCCGTCTCCGGCCCAAGCCACGGGTGGAGCTCGTCCTGGTCCGCGTGCATCGCCCCGCCGAAAACGAAGAGCGCGTCGTACGAATCGAGCGGACGCGGCGGCGGCGTGCCCCAGCCGAACGACCACTCATCCAGCCGGTGGCCGGCGTCCTCGATCACCGGGCCGAAGAGCTCGGTCCGCGCGTCGGTGCCATGGATCACGGAAAGAACGTCCACGCGACGACTCTACGGCGTGCCGCCGCTGGCCGGGATGCGGTTCACGTCGAGCAGGCGCCGCAGCTGCTGCGCGTTCGCCGCAGCCTGCGAGATGCGCCCGAGCGGGTTCTGCGGATCCTGCGAGCTCGAGTTGTTGTTGAAGAACGCGTACGCCTCCTTCGACCCGGCCGCGAGCTCGCGCAGCGTCGGCACCCACTCCTCGAGCTCCTCGTCGGAGTAGAGGTAGTCGAACCGCTCCGCCGCCGAGCCGCCGCGCTTGTTCCACGTTCCGAGATTGCGCCCGTGGAAGCGCACATAGGCGAGTCCGTTCGTCACCGCGGGTATCGTCGGGATCAGGTTCTTCGCGGTGTCCGACTTCGGCGCGTCGACCGTGACGTACGCAGCCCCGATCGACTCGAGGAACGACAGTGTTGCTGCGGCGTTCTCCTCCTCGAGCCACGAGCGGTGTCGGAACTCGACGAGCATCGAGTCGCCGCCGAGCTGCTCGCGCGCCCATTCCAGATACTCGAGCGAACGGTCCTTGTAGACGATGTACGACGGCAGCTGGAAGAGGATGCCGCCGAGCTTCCCACTCGAGCGCAGCGGCTCGAGCGCCTCGAGGAACCGCCTGAACACCTCGCCGCGCAACTCGCGCGGCGGGCGGTCGACGCGCCCGCGCTCGTCGACCGGCATCACGCTCTGCAAATCCTCCGGGAGCACCTCGAGCTTCACCGGATGCCGCGTCATCAACCCGAATGCCTTGACGTGCATCGTGAACCCGTCGGGCGTCCGGTCGGCCCAGCCCTGCACCATCGACTCGCTCGGCAGGCGGTAGTACGTCGAGTCGACCTCGACGGTGTCGAAATGCTCGGCGTAGTAGACGAGCCGCTCCTTCGCGGGAAACTTCGGCGGGTAGAAGTACTTCGAGAGCGCTTCGTCCGCCCAGGAGCAGGTGCCGATGCGGATCGGGGTCAGGCCTCCCACGCTAATAGAAAGCCTGACCCCTGCGTTTCGCTACGGCTTGACGCGAACGATGGAGCTCTTCGCCGACCACGGCGAGAGCGTCGCGTTGACGCAGCCTGCTGGCGCGATCGTCGGAGGCGCCGCGTTCTTGCAGCCGGTCGCGGTGTAGTCGCGCTCGCCCACCGAGGTGCTGATCTGGAAGTACGTCGTCTTCTTCGGGATCAACCGGCCCGACATGGTCCACGCGCCGCCGGTTTTGACCTTCGCCGACCCGGCGCGCTTCAGCGCCGTCGGCGATGTCCCGCGGGAGAGCGTGAGCGTCGTGCCTGTCGCGAGCGGCACTCCGCCTTCGCTCGTCTTGCCCGCCAGGATCCACGTGTGGGTCTGCTTCTTGTACGTCGCCTTGATGCCGAGCGCAATCGGCAGCGGCACGAACGCGCGCGACTCGAACGTGCCTGCGAGGTTCGGCGTGCCTTTGCCCGGCGTGTACGGCGTGGTGAACATCTCCCACACGCTGAGGCCCGCAGATGTCGGCGCGGTCAGGACCTTGTTCAGCGTCAGCTTCGCGTCGATGAGCTGCGCGCCCTGGAACGACCGGCCCGGCGTGCCAACGGGGACGTCCCACGGCGGCAGGCAGATCTTCAGGTTGTACGCGCCGAACGCGGTCGCACCGCCCGCGGTCTTGTTGATGTAGATCGGGATCGGGAGCGTCTGCCCGGCCGCGGAGAGGTTCATCACCCACACGCCTTGGTTCGCTCCGGGCGAGCAGGCGTCCGCCGCGTGCTTCGATGGATCATCCGCGGTCACCGGCCCGGTGAGCGGAAGGTTGAGCCCCGCGTCGTGCGCGAAGGCGGTCGCATCGACCGAGCCGATTTGCGTACCGGGCGTGCCGGAGGCGACGCTCGCGTTGGTGTAGATGTTGATCGCGGCGATCGAATCGTCCGATTGCGGTGTCGAGACGTGAAGCGTCGCCGAGCTCGAGCTGCCGAGCGTCATGGGCGAGAACGAGACGGCGATCGAGCCGGTGTTCGGCGCTGCGGACGCCGCGCCTGCGGCGAAGAGCACCGCGAGGGCAGCTGCGGCTGCAAAGCCTGCGCGGACGAGTCGGGTCATGTCAGTCCTTTCCGTTCACGACGTCTTCAGCGGCTTGCCGAGGACGTTCCAGTAGCCGTGCAGGTAGCGAACGAGATATGCATGTCCAATCGGGAAGTAGTCGGTCGGTGAGGTTGTGAGTCGCAGGCCGGGGAGGAGGAACGGGTTCGCCTCGTTCAGGTGCTGCGCCGCTTTCAGCAGGGCCGCGCGCGTCGGGTTCTTGCCCGCATGCTTCAACGCGTCGACCATCGCGTAGGCAGCCATCATCCCGTACATGTGCGCGACTGCCCTCGGGTCCTCGCTCGGGAGGTAGCGCTTCATGATCCGCAGGTAGAGCTTTACGCCGGGTGAGCTCTTCTGCGTCGGGTTCGTCGGGTCGTGAAGGAACGCGATCGACGTCGCTCCGACGCCGGTCTGCGCGCCCGCGTTCAAATGCACGACCTGCATCACCGCCGGGTCGATCGATACCGACGTGACGTACTCCGTCGGGTTCCAACCGAGCTTCTGCGCGGCGATGAACGCCTGCGCAGCCTGCTGCGGAAGCGCGAAGATCACGAAGGTGTCGGCGCCGGCAGCACGCAGCGCTTGCACCTGCGACGTGACGCTCGTGTCGAGCAGCGCGTACGACTGCGTCGACACGATCTGCGTCGCCTTCGCGCCTAGGCCCTTCTTCAGGCCGGAGAGCAGTTCGTTTCCGTACTCGTCGTTCTCGTAGAGGACGCCGATCTTTGCCTTCGGCTGGTGCTGAGCGATCAGCCGTCCGTAGATCAGCCCTTCGCCGACGAAGCTCGGCAGCAGTCCGAGCGTCCACGGGTACTTCGCGTGGTCATTGCCGATCGCCGCGGCGCCGCTGCCGACAAAGAGCTGCGGGATCTTCCGCGCGTTGAGATAGGAGCGGACGGCGAGCGCGTGCTCGGTGCCGATCGAGTTGAAGATCGCGAACACCCCGTCCTGCTCGACGAGCTTCTGCGTGAGCGTGACGGTCTGGGACGGGTTGTACTGGTCATCCTCGACCGTGTAGACAATCTTGCGCCCGTCGACGCCGCCGTGCGCGTTCACGTAGTCGAAGTACGCCTGCGCGCCGGTCAGGACGGGCTTGTACAGCGACTCGTCGCCGGTCAGCGGGCCGGTGGCGCCAAGGACGATCTGCGTCTTCGTCACGCCCGGCGTCGCCGCCGACGCAGCAGGCACCACAGCGAGCAACAGGAGGAGCGCAAGCCCCGCTCTCACTTCGAGACGGCCCGCTTCAACACGGAGAGGTTGAGAGTGACGCGGCCGATGGTCACCTTCGCATCCGGTGCAACCGAGGCGAGGTAGAGCGCGTCGCTCGTCGACTGCGCGAGCGACGTGGAGCTGAGATAGAGGACGAGCTTCTTCCCGGCCGCGAAGCGCACCGCCTCATTCATCAGCTTGATCGTCACGGTGCCGCTCGCGGCCTTCAGCTTCACGCCGCCGGCGGTGATCGGCGTCGAGCTTCCCTGCACGGCGAGCACCGCGACGAGCCGGTCCCAGTCGGTCGCGCCCGAGTACTTCACGACGACGGTCGAATCCCCGAACGTCTCGTGGGGCCCACCGGTGATCCTGACGCTGCGGACGACCTTGCCCGTCGAGCCCGCGATCGCAGACGAACCGGGCAGCGTGACGGAGATCTTCTTCGTCGGCGGCGTCGAGGTGTACACCGCCGTCTTGCCGTCCCATGGATCTTGCGCCAGCTCGACGAGCGGCTTGTCGATGCCGTTCGAGGTTCCTTTCAGGAACCGGTCGAACCACTTCGTGGCCTCGGTGAAGTACGTGGGTTGCTCCGCCGTCGGGTTTGGCGCCGGCGAGTGGCCGAGGTCGCCGATGTACAGGCGCTTCGGCCCCCTCAGCGCTTTGTACGCCGCGAGGGCCTGGTCGATGTCGAAGAGGAAGTCGTGCCGTCCCTGGATGAGCAGCGTCGGCGTCGTGATCGACGCCAGCTTCGAGAGCGGTGAGCGTGTCGAGGCGAGCGCGGCTGCGGCGGTGAGGTCAGCGCTGGCGGCGAGGCCCTGCGTCGCGGCGAGGAGCGGCGAGTCCCAGCGGCTTGTCGGCACGAGCCCGGCGAGGTACTGGACAAGCCCGGACTTCGACAGACCCTGCGGTGCGAGAGCGGTCAGCAGGTTCGTCCAGGTGATGATCGGGACGGCGGCCTTGAACGGCACGCCTGCCATGAGCGCGTTCCACACAGCGCCACCGCCGAGCGAGATGCCGAGCGCGCCGATCTGCGTGTCGGAAATCTCCGGTCGCGCGGTCAGCCACGTGAAGAGCTCGCGCGTGTCCTGCACGTCGCGCGTGCCGTCGAGCCCGAAGAGGCCCTGCGAGGTGCCGTGTCCACGGGCGTCGCACGCGAGCGAGGCGTAGCCGGCGGGAGCGAGGAACTGCGTCGCGATCGGCTCCATGTCCTGGTGCTTGCCGCCGAGGCCGTGGAAGAGCATCACCGCGGGCCAGCCGGCTGCAGGCGGCGTCCCGTCCGGTTCGACGAGCGAGCACGCGAGCTGCGCGCCGTCCGACATCGTGAGCGTGAGCTGCTGCGGCGTCGCCGCCGACGCCGCGCCGGCTGAGAGCAGCACGACGAGCGCGGCGAGGAGGACGACCCGGCGACCCACGAGGGCGACAGGGTAGCCCTGTTCTACGATCACCGGATGGATATGCGGCCGATCGGCGTCTTCGACTCGGGTGTCGGGGGACTCACCGTCCTCCACGAGTGCCTCGTCACGTTGCCGCATGAGGACTTCGTCTATCTCGGCGACCATGCACGGCTGCCGTACGGCCCGCGGCCTCTCGGCGAGGTACGCGCGTTCGCGCGCGAGATCGGGCTCTATCTCGAGGCTCAGGACGTGAAGCTGATCGTCGTCGCATGTAACACCGCGACGTCGGCGGCGCTGCCGCAGCTGCAGGAGACGCTTCACGTGCCCGTGATCGGCGTCCTCAATCCAGAGGCGCACGCGGCGGTGCAGGCGACGCGCAACCGGTCGATCGGGTTGCTCGCGACGGAAGGCACGGTCGAAGCAGGCCGCTACGCGGAGCTCGTCCACGCGCTCGACGCAGGTGCCGCGTTCCACGCCGTTGCGTGCCCGCGCCTCGTGCCGCTGATCGAGAGCGACGACCCCTATGGGCCGGCGACGGAGGAGGCGGTGCGCGAGTACGCGGCGCCGCTCAAGCGGACCGGCGTCGACACCGTGATCCTCGGCTGCACGCACTACCCCCTGATCAAGCCGATCTTCCAGCGCGTGTTCGGCCGCGACGTGACGCTCGTCTTCTCCGCGGAGGAGACTGCGCGCGAGGTGGCCGAGACACTTGCACGCAAGGGCATCGAGAACGATGGGGCGCGCGAAGGCGTCTACCGCTTCCTGACGACGGGCGATGCCGCGGCGTTCCGCGAGATGGGCCGCCGCTTCCTGCAGCTGCCGATCCGCGACGTCGAGCAGGTCACCGTTGCGCAGCTCGAGGGAGCCGCCGCATGAGCCGGAACGACGGCCGCAGACCCGAGCACCTGCGACCCCTGACGATCGAGGTCGACTATCTCGAGAACCCGCACGGCTCCGCTCTGATCACGCAGGGCAAGACGAAGGTGCTCTGCACCGCGATGGTGCAGGAGGAGGTCCCACGCTGGATGCGCAATCAGGGCCGCGGCTGGATGACCGCGGAGTATTCGCTGCTGCCGGCGTCGACGGGCGACCGCGTCGAGCGCGAGGCGTCGCGCGGAAAGCAGCAAGGCCGCACAGTCGAGATCCAGCGCCTGATCGGCCGCGCGTTGCGCGCGGTCGTCGACTTCAAGGCGCTCGGCGAGCGGACGATCTGGCTCGATTGCGACGTGCTGCAGGCGGACGGCGGAACGCGCTGCGCGGCGATCTGCGGCGCGTATGTCGCGGGCCGGCGCGCGCTCGACCGGTTCGGGCTCTCGCGCGCGTTCATGGATTCGGTTGCCGCGGTCTCGGTCGGCGTCGTCGGCGGCGTTCCGCTGCTCGACCTCGACTACTCCGAAGACTCGAACGCGGACACGGACATGAACGTCGTCATGACGGGCGACGGCCGTTTGATCGAGGTGCAGGCGACGGCCGAGCGCGATCCGTTCTCGCGCGAGACGCTCGATGCGCTTCTCGCCCTCGCGGAGTCCGGCATCGCCCGGATCTCGGCAAAGCAGGAAGAGGCGGTTTCGGTTGAGCTGGCTTGAGCTCGCCATCACCGTCCCATCTCTTAGCTGGCCGCACGTCCTCCTTCGCCTCGCGCTCGCGGCTGCGCTCGGCGGGGCAATCGGCGCCGAGCGCGAGTACCGGGAACGGCATGCGGGCCTGCGCACGCATCTCGTCGTCTGCGTCGGCTCTGCGCTCTTCACACTCGTCTCGGCGTACGGGTTTCGGGATTTCTTCCTGGCGAGCGGCGTGCTCGTCCGGACCGATCCGACTCGGATCGCTGCGCAGATCGTCAGCGGTATCGGCTTCCTGGGCGCCGGCGCGATCATCCGCCAAGGCCTCTCGGTCCGAGGCCTCACGACCGCGGCGACGCTCTGGCTCGTCGCGGCGATCGGCATGGCGGTCGGCGCCGGCTTCTATAGCGCCGCGCTGATCGCGACCGCCGGCGCGCTGATCACGCTCGGGCCGCTCCGCAACGTCGCGTATCGCATCATCAGCCGCTACCGGCCGCCGGTCGAGCGGCTCGTCGTCGACATCCCGGCGGGAGGAAGCCCTGTGCCCGTGCTCGAGGCGATCGAGCGTCGTGGCGGCCACGTCGTCTCGCTCGAGATCGCGCAGGAGGGCGAGCGGAGGAGCGTCGCGATCGACGTCGAGCTACAGGGCGCACCGGCCCCGCCGATCGTCGCGGAGGTCGGCTCGATCGACGGCGTGCTCGAGGTGCGGTGGACGGAGTAACCGCGACGCTTGCGTCGCGTAACGCACACAAGGCGCGCGAGCTCGAGGCACTGCTGCCGGGCTGGACGATCTCCCCGCTCGACGCCGACGACTGGCCGGAGGAGACCGGCGAGACCTACTACGACAACGCGCTGATCAAGGTGCGCTTTGCCTGGCGAGAAGGCGGGTGGGCGCTCGGCGAGGACTCCGGGATCGAGGTGGACGCGCTCGGCGGCCGACCTGGTCTCTATTCGGCGCGGTACGCGCCGGAAGGCTCGCCCGCAATCACGAAGCTGCTCGGCGAGCTCGACGGCGTGGATGACCGCCGTGCCCGCTATGTGTCTGAGCTCGTCGCGATCGCGCCCGACCGCGAGATCCTGCGCAGCACCGGCGTCCTCACCGGCCGGATCGCACTCGAGCCGCGGGGCAGCGAGGGCTTCGGCTACGACCCGGTCTTCATCCCCGACGGCGAGGAGCGCACCGTCGCCGAGCTCGGAAACGCGTGGAAGGCGGAGAACTCACACCGTGCCCGTGCCGCTCTCGGGTTGCGCGAGGCTCTCGACCGGCGCGGGGCCGCTGCGTAGCAAGCGCCGCTCCGCGTACCACCAGTTGAGCTCGGCGCCGAAGACGATCACGTTTGCCATCAGATAGAGCCAAAGCAGCAGGATCACCGGGCCGCCGAGCACGCGGAGGACCGGGCTGATGTCTGCAAAGCGCACGAAAATCGGCACCACCTGGAAGGACGCTTCCAGGATGACCGACGCCATGATTGCGCCCGGCAGGACGTCACGCACTGTGACGTCGGCGTTCGTCAGCAAGCGATATGACGCGAGCACGAAGAGAAAGACGCCCAGCAGCGAGACGATGATCGACAGCGCGTACGCGACGGTGAAGTTTGCGATGAAGCTGGGTGCGTACCGCTTGACCACCTCGACGCCCAGTGAACCGATCACGAGGCTGACGAACAGCGTTGTGATCGTGGCGACCATCACCGTCGCCGCAATGACCTTGCCGCGTAGGAACGAGCGGTTCGGCCGGCCGTACACGATGTTGAACGCCGACTCGAGCGCGCTGAAGAGCGACAGCGACGACCACAGGAGTGCGATCCCGCCGACGATCCCGAGCGTCGCCGCGTTGTCCTGCACACGGTGCACAAGCGTGAGGATGCTCTTCAGCGATGTCGTCGGAAACGCGCGGCTCAGCTCCCTGACGAGAAAGTCGGATGCGTCGGCGCGATGCGAAAGGCCGAGCAGCGAGAGTGAGAGGAAGACGAGCGGCACGAAGGAGAGGAGTGCGAAGTACGCAACCATCGCCGCGAGGTGCGTGCCGCGATCGGCGAAGAACTTCGCGACGAGGGCTCGCTTGCGGAGGCGCACGGCCGCAGTTTGCACCGTGTTAATGTCGGTGCCGTGGATGCCGCCCAGGCACTTGCCGATTTGACCGAGATCTCGTCGCAAATCGAGGCCGCCGTGCTCTTCGACGAGAGCGGCGCCGTCCAGGGATCGACCCTCGCCGATGAGGCCGCCGCCGTCGAGCTCGCCCGGGGGGCGGCCGACCTGCTCCAGCGCGCGGGGAGCTTCCGCTCGGAGGGCCGGGTCACCCAGCTCGAGGCCGCGACCGACTCCGGGAGCGTCTTCGTCGTCAGCGACGGCGCCCGGCGCATCGCGGCGACAACCGGGCCGCAGCCGACGGTCGGCCTCGTCTTCTACGACTTGAAGAGCGCTCTCCGGAACGCGGGTGCCGAGGAGGCAAAGCCGAAGCGGGCGCCGCGGAGAAAGAAGGCCGACACTGAAGCGTAAGGCGCTCACGCTGTTCGGCTTCGCGACCGGCCTCTTGGCGGGCAGCGTCGCGTTCCGGCGGTCCTTCGGACGCCGCCGCGACCGCATCGACGTCTACTTCGACGACGGCTCGATGGTCTCGTTTGCCGACGGGTCGGCCGAGGCGGAGTCGCTCCTGCCCGTCGCGCGTACCGTCCTCGCCGCCGCGCGCCGGTGACCGACACGCTCGCGTCCGCGCTCGTCGAGCACGCGTACCTGGAGGGCGATTTCCTGCTCCGGTCGGGCAAGCGCTCCCGCTACTACCTCGACAAGTACCGCTTCGAGACGCGGCCGGAGCTGTTGCGCCCGCTCGGCGAGCGGATCGCGGCGACGGTGCGTGAGCACGCGGGGGAGGCGACGCGGCTCGCCGCCCCCGAGCTCGGTGCGGTCGCGCTTGCGACCGCGGCATCGCTCGAGTCCGGCCTGCCGTTCCTCATTGTGCGCAAGGAGGCGAAGGAGTACGGCACGGCCAACCGGCTCGAGGGTCCCTACGAGAAGGGCGAGTGCGTCTGTCTCGTCGAGGACGTCGTCACCTCGGGGGGTGCGCTACTCGAGTCCGTCGTCGCCCTCCGCGAGGCCGGGCTCGTCGTCAACACGGCTGTGTGCGTGGTCGACCGGGAAGAAGGCGGAGCCGACGCGCTCGCTCGTCACGCGGTGCGGCTGCGGCCGCTCTTCCGCGCGGGTGAGCTTCTCGCGCACGCCAAATAGCCCTGTTAGGGTCGGAAGGTCAAGCGACAGGAGGCGGCAGTGAACAAGCAGGAGTTTGTCGCGGAGGTGGCCCGGCGGAGCCAGCTCACGGCCCGCGACGCCGGGAAGGCGGTCGACGCGTTCCTCGACACGATCAGCGACACCCTGCGGAGCGGTGGCGACGTTACGTTCACGGGCTTCGGGAAGTTCCAGACGCAGGAGCGAAAGGCTCGCACCGGCGTCAACCCGCGCAACCCGACTGAGAAGGTGCACATCCCCGCTGCACGCGTGCCGAAGTTCTCGGCCGGCAGCGCGCTCAAGACCGCGGTGAAGAGCGGCTGACGCGAGCCGCCCAGGCGACGACCGCTCCTCCCTGCACCATGGCGATCGTGGCCGCAACGCAGTTCACCGACCGTCTCGGCGAGGCGGTCGTGCGCAAGCGCACGCAGCTGGTCGTCGGGCTCGACCCGGTTGTCGAGCGGCTTCCGCCTGAGCTCAACGGCGACCTCGATGCGTTCTGCCGCGGCGTCGTGGACGCCGTCGAGCCCTATGCCGTGGCGGTCAAGCCGCAGTCGGCCTTCTTCGAGGCGCACGGCGCGGATGGGATGCGCGCCTTCTGGGCCGCCTGCGCGTATGCGCGCGATGCGGGCCTGCTCGTGATCGCGGACGCGAAGCGCGGCGACATCGGCTCGACTGCCGAGGCGTACGCTCGGGCGTTCTCCGGGCGGGCCGACGCCGTGACGGTGAACCCCTATCTCGGCGGCGATTCCGTCGCGCCGTTCATCGAGGCGGCCCGGCGCGATGGAAGCGGTGTGTTCTGTCTCGTCAAGACCTCGAATCCGGGCAGCGCGGACGTGCAAGACGTTGCGCTGGCGGACGGGCGGAAGGTGTGGGAGCGCGTCGCCGAGCTTGTCGGCCGGTGGGGCGCGGAGGAGGTCGGCGACGGCGGGCTGTCGGCGGTCGGCGCGGTCGTCGGCGCGACGTTCCCACAGGACATCGCGCAAGCGCGGCGGCTGCTGCCGAATGCGCCGTTCCTGCTGCCGGGGATCGGTGCACAGGGTGGCTCGCCGGCCGACGTTGCGGCCGCATTCACCGACAACCCGGCGAGCGCGCTCGTTTCCGCCTCGCGCTCGGTGATCTACGCAGCGGGTGGATCAGGTGGTGACTGGCGCGCCGAGGCCGCGGCCGAGGCGGAACGCCTCGCGGGCGAGATCTGGCGTGCCGCCGGCGGGTGACTCGCGGCGCCGCGCGGCGCATGTCGCAGCACCGTTCCTCTTCCTCGCGGCGGTCACGGTCGCCGTCCTGCTTATTCGCGCGGGCCTCGAGTCCGGCTCGTCCGGCCCGAAGTCCACGGTGACGGTGCAGACGCAGACCGCGCCCGCACGCGCGACAACGACGAAGCACGAGCCGAGGCCCGGCGCGCAGCAGTTCTACACCGTGCAGACCGGCGACACGTTCAGCTCCATCTCCGTGAAGACCGGCGTCTCGATCGCCGATCTCGAGCGGCTGAATCCCCGCGTCAGTTCGAACGCGCTCCACGTCGGCCAGAGGCTCCGCGTGAAGTAGCCTTCCCGCCGCATGCGCCGGCTTGTGCTCGTCATGCTCGCCGCACTCGCGTTCGCGGGTACGGCGCGAGCAGCGGTTCCACAGCCCGACGCGAGCGCGTTCTACGTCGTCAACGGCGCAACCGGTGAGATGCTCGCCTCGAAGAACGCGGACGCGCGCGTGCCGATTGCGAGCATCACGAAGCTAATGACGGTGCTCGTCGCGTTGCAGCACCTGAAGCTGGACGACACGGTCACGGTTACGGCCGCCGCCGCACGCGTCGGCGAAGAGCGGATCCCCTTGCATGCAGGCGAGCGAATCACCGTGCGCGACCTTCTCGCGGGCGCGCTCATTCAGAGCGCGAACGACGCGGCCGACGCGCTCGCGGCTGCAGCCTCGGGCGGCAACATCGCGACGTTCGTCGGCTGGATGAACGAGCGCGCGCAGCAGCTCGGGTTACGCGACACGCATTTCGTACGCCCTGACGGGCTAGACGCGCCGGGCCACGTGTCGAGCGCGCGTGACGTCGCGGTGCTCGCCCGGGTCGCGATGCATCTGCCGATCGTTCGCACGCTCGTGCGCATGCGCAACGACACGATCGAGAACGGGACTGTGCCGCTGCACACATGGAACGACCTGCTCGGCGTGTTCCCGGGGCTGATCGGCGTGAAGACGGGCCACACGGACAACGCGGGCTGGTGCGAGGTCGCGGCGGCGCAGCGCAATGGGTACACGATCTACGCCGTGATCCTCGGCAGCCCCACGCGGGCACAGCGGAACAGCGATCTCGACGAACTCCTCGCGTGGGGCGTCTCGCAGTACCAGACGCTGCGGCTTGTCGCGGTGCAGCCGTATGCGTGGGCTTCTGCGCCCTACGGTCGCGCCCGCGTCCCGCTCGTCGCGCGCAAGCCGCTCGTGCGCGTCGTGCGCGTCGGCCGCGCTGTTACGGCGAAGATCGTTGCGCCGACGGCGGTCTCGTTGCCGGTCGTCCGCGGCCAGCGGCTGGGAAGAATCGAGGTCTTTGCGGGCGGCACGCTGCTCGGCTCGCGACCGCTGCTCGCAGCGCGATCCGTCGCCAAGCCAGGGCTCGGCGGGCGGCTACGCTGGTACTCGACCAGGACTGTGCATCATTTGATCGGGTTCTTCTCGTGATCGTCACCGTCACACTCAACGCTGCCGTCGACCGCACGCTGACGGTGCCGAACTTCCAACTCGGCCACCGCCATCGCGCAAGCGCGAGCTTCACGTCCGCCGGCGGCAAGGGCATCAATGTCGCGCGAGCGCTGAAGCGGCTCGACACGCCGGTCATCGCGACGGGCCTCGCGGGCGGACGCACCGGCGACCGCATCATCGAGGAGCTTGCCGCGGAGGCGATCCTGAACGATTTCGTGCGCATATCGGACGAGTCGCGCACGTCGACAGCCGTCGTCGATCCGACTGGTGGGACGTTCTCGGAGATCTACGAGTGGGGCCCCGCAGTTCGCGCGGAAGAGCTCGAGATGCTGCTCGGGAAGCTTCGCTACCTCTCGCGCGTCGCGTCGTACGTCGTCTTCTGCGGCTCGCTGCCGCGCGACGTCGAAGACGACTTCTACGCGGAGGCGATTCGTGACCTCAGCCGGCGCGGCGTCCAGTGCGTGCTCGACACCGAAGGTGAGCCGCTGCGCGTGGGCGTCGACGCCGAGCCGTTCCTCGTCAGTCCGAACCAGGGCGAGGCCGAGAGCCTCGTCGGCCAGGAGTTCTCGGAGGACGCCGACTTTCTGATGGCGCTCGACGCGATCGCCGATCTCGGCGCGCGAAACGTGCTGATCACACAGGAGACGTCGTGCTTCGGGCTCTTCCGCGAGGACCGAACGGGCCGCCGCCTGCGCGCGTCGATCGCGCGGGTCGAGCCGATCGCGCACGTCGGTGCCGGCGACGTGCTGCTTGCGGGCTTTCTTGCGGCGCGCTTCAACGGCCGCAACCTCGACGAGGCGTTGCGGCAGGCGATCGGGTGTGCGGCTGCGTCGGTGCTCGAGCTCGGCGCAGGGCGCTTCGACCCGCGTGAAGCGGGCCGGCTGTCGGCGACGGTCGAGCTCGAAGAGCTCCAGCCGATCAGCGCATAGCCTCTAACTGGACGCGAGATACAGCGCGCGCACGCGCCCGCCGCCGTTTTTCAGGTCCTCCGCCCACGCGAGCCGCGTGCCGACGAGCGACAGGCCGATCGGCGTCGAGGCAGCGCGTGCGATCGTGCGGATGCGGCCGGTCGTGATGTCGATGCTGCGGACCGAGAGGCCGATGCGGAAGACGACATACTTGTCGCTGACGGTGAGCTCGGGGGCGGCCGCCGTCGCGACGGGCGCCGAGCCGATCGCGGTTCCGGTCAGCGGGTTGTACCAGGCGATGCGTGTCCCGATCGGTGTGCGCTCCATCGTTGCGAGCACATGCTCGGAAAGGGCGATCGCGATCGGCGTGCCCTCCGGCGAAACGCTCGCGATCTGCGAGCTGGTCTTCGCGTCGACGACGGCGATCGGCAGGTCTGCGCCAGCGACCGGCTTCCCAGCTTTCGTCACCAAGTCCGTCGGTACGATCGCGATCGTGTCGTCCGAAGCGGCGAGTGCGACTGCGGGCCGGTTGTAGACGAGCTTCGGATGCCAGCCGTCGAAGCGGTAGACGCCGCCGCCCGCAATCATCATCGCGCACGTGTCGGTACCGGCGAGGCAGCCGGCCTCGTCCTGGTAGTCGACGGAGGTGACGGCATACGCGAGCGTGTTGCCGGAGCCGACGATCCCGCCGAGCCAGAGACCGGCACCCTTCGACGTATGCGCGAGCTGTTGCAGCCGCCGCTCGCTCTGGTTCGCGGGGAGGGCGCCTGCGCCGATCAAGTAGTCGTACTGGAGCGGCGTGCTTTCGCGAAGCGTCCAGAGTGTGTCCGCGTTCGCGTCGATCGCGAGCGGGATCGGTTCTTTGCCGACCTGCCACGTGCACGTCACGTTGCGCGCGCCGACGTTCGGGACGACGGCGCTAAGCGGGTTTGCGAGCGAGCGGATGTGAACCGTGTTGCAGTGCCCCTGCTTCTTCACGAACCAGGCGACGAAGGGCCCGTTCTGGGCGAACCCGACGATCTGGGCGCCGGGCAGCGAGACCAGGGTTTTCGGAGTGGCGCCGGCGGCGGGAGCCCCGGCGGCCACGAGCGAGACCGCGGCAACGAACAGCACGCGCATCGTCCGCACGGTAGCCAGCCCCTGTTAGGAGCGCGTTTGGGCCGTCCAGGCAGGGTGGTACCCTGATTTCCCTTGAACGTCGAACTTCGCCAGGACGAGCTGCAGCGCCTCGTCGCCTTGGACCGGAAGTTCGCCAAGGAAGGCCTGACGTTCGACGACGTGCTCCTCGTTCCGGCCGAGTCGAGCGTCCTGCCAAATGACGTGTCGACGCGCACGCGGCTCACGCGAACGATCGAGCTGAGCATCCCGGTCGTCTCCGCGGCGATGGACACGGTCACGGAAGCGCGCCTGGCAATCGCGCTCGCGCGCGAAGGCGGCATCGGGGTCCTGCACCGGAACCTTTCGATCGAGGATCAGGTCGCCGAGGTCGACAAGGTGAAGCGGTCGGAGGCCGGGATGATCGTCGAGCCCGTGACGCTCGCGCCCGACGCGGTCGTCCGTGACGCGCTTGCGTTGATGGCCCACTACAAGGTGTCCGGCGTCCCGATCACCGACGAGGAGGGGGTGCTGGTCGGGATCCTCACGAACCGGGACCTCCGCTTCGAGAGCGACGTCGAGCAGGCGGTGTCGGCGCTCATGACGGCGCGCAACCTCGTGACGGCGCCGGTCGGCACAACGCTTGCGGAGGCGGAGGAGATCCTCCACCGCCACAAGATCGAGAAGCTCCCGGTCGTCGACGCAGATGGGAAGCTTCGCGGGCTGATCACGGTGAAGGACATCCAGAAGAAGATTCAGTACCCGCACGCGACGAAGGACGACAAAGGACGGCTGCGCGTCGCCGCGGCGGTCGGCGTCGGCCCGGACGCCGTCGAGCGCGCGCAAGCTTTGGCGCAAGCAGGCGTCGACGTGCTCGTCGTCGACACCGCGCACGGTCACTCGCACGGCGTCGTCGAGATGGTCGGCAAGATCAAGGTCGCGGTGTCGGTCGAGGTAATCGCAGGCAACGTGTCGACGTCGGAAGGTGCGGAGGCGCTCGCTGGTGTTGGCGCGGACGGCATCAAGGTCGGCCAGGGGCCGGGTGCGGCGTGCACGACTCGCGTTGTCGCGGGCGTCGGCGTGCCGCAGGTGACCGCGGTGTACGACGTCGCTCAGGCGGTCGACGTCCCGGTGATCGCCGACGGCGGCATCACGTCGTCAGGCGACGTCGCGAAGGCGATCGCTTCCGGTGCCGACACGATCATGGCGGGCTCGCTCCTCGCCGGCACCGACGAGGCGCCGGGCGAGGTGATCGTCAACCAGGGCGAGCGCTACAAGGAGTACCGCGGCATGGGCTCGATCGGCGCGATGCGCGCACGGTCGTTCTCGAAGGATCGCTACTTCCAGGGTGACGTCGAGGACGTCGAGAAGCTCGTGCCGGAGGGGATCGAGGGGCGTGTGCCGTACAAGGGCCCGCTCGCGCCGGTGCTGCACCAGCTGATCGGCGGGTTGCGCCAGTCGATGGGGTACTGCGGCGCGACGACGATCGAGGAGATGAAGAACGCGCGGTTCGTCCGCATCACCGTGGCCGGGCTACGCGAGTCGCATCCGCACGACATGACGATCACGAAAGAGGCGCCGAACTATCGCCGCTGAGCCGTCCAACGTCGTCCAGCTTCCGGCTGCGGAAGACCGGCCGGTGCTGGTGATCGACCTGGGCGGCCAGTACTCGCAGCTGATCGCGCGGCGGGTGCGCGAGTGCCGCGTCTACTCCGAGCTCGTCGGCCACAGGATCTCGCCCGAGGCGGTGCGGGCGCGCAACCCGTATGCCGTGATCCTGAGCGGCGGTCCCGCGTCGGTGTACGCCGACGATGCGCCGCATGTCGATCCCGGCATCTTCGAGCTCGGCATACCGACGCTCGGGATCTGTTACGGCATGCAGTTGATGGCGCTCGATCTCGGGGGGCGCGTCGACCGAACGGGCGTCTCGGAGTTCGGGAAGACAGACCTCCGCGTCGAGGAGTCGCGGCTGCTGCGCGACACCCCGGCCGAGCAGACGGTGTGGATGTCGCATCGCGACTCCGTCGTCGCGCCGCCGGGCGGTGCTGCCGTCGTGGCAAGCTCGGTGTCGACGCCGATCGGCGCGTTCGAGTCGCCGGAGCGCGCATTGTACGGGGTGCAGTTCCATCCCGAGGTCGTGCACACGCCGCACGGGATGGCCGTGCTGAAGAACTTCCTCTACGACATCGCGTCGGCGCCGCCCGCGTGGACTCCGGCCGCGGTGATCGAGGAGCAAGTCGAGCGGATCCGCAAGCAGGTCGGAAGCGAGAAAGTGCTGTGCGCGCTCTCCGGCGGTGTCGACTCGGCGGTGGCGGCGCTGCTCGTGCACAAAGCGGTCGGCGATCAGCTCACGTGCGTCTTCGTCGACCACGGGCTGCTGCGGAAGTCCGAAGCGGAGCAGGTCGTCGAGACGTTCGGCGAGCATTTCCACGTTCCACTCGTGCATGTGCAGGCGCAGCAGCGGTTTCTCGACCTGCTGGACGGCGTCGAGGATCCGGAGCAGAAGCGCAAGATCATCGGCCGGGAGTTCATCCGGGTCTTCGAGGACGAGGCGGGGAAGCTCGGCGACATCCGCTGGCTCGTACAGGGGACGCTGTACAGCGACGTGATCGAGTCGGGTGGGACCGAGGGCGTCGCGGCGACGATCAAGTCGCACCACAACGTCGGCG
>DASXKX010000018.1:0-162088 GCA_036496545.1 Gaiellaceae bacterium
CCCCCGACTGCACACCCGGCCCTAACGAATCAGTGCCGGCTCGACAACGAGAGCGTTAGGGGGTCGTCGATCGCCGGCCTTCGTCCTGACGCAGGACGACCTTGTGAGCGCCGCCGCTCTTGTTTGCGCTCGCGCATCGCATTCTCGGCCGCGGTCAAGAGAGCCCCGGTGGGCGTTGTTGTGTTGGCAAGAGTTGCACCGACGGAGACGCCCAGATAGGAGGAAGCGAGGGCGGACGGCACGGGAGCACGATCGAGCGCGGCTTCCAGCTCCTTACAGCGGTAAGCAAGCTCGGCTTCGTCGCGTTCTTTGAGCAGACACATGAACTCGTCGCCGCCACGGCCGTGCAGGCGACCGGCGATCTCACCCTCGTGAAGAAGTCCTTCGATCTCGTGGGCGACCGCCCGAATCAGCTTGTTGCCTGCCTCGTACCCGAACTCTTCGTTGACTGCCTTGAGGCCGTCAAAGTCAATGCATGCGAGCCCGAAGGGCTCCCCCTCGGCAACCCACGCGTCGATAGAACGCAACAGGAAATTGCGACCGGGCATGCCGGTCACCTCGTCTCGCTCGGCGCGTTCACGTTCCGCCATCTCGAAGATCGCAAGCGCCGCAAACTTGGCGAACCGTCCGGCGTCGGCCGCTTCTGCAGCGTCGAACGCTCCCCTACCGACGCGATGCAGACAAAGAATGCCGAGTGAGTCACGTCGACGTTGCAAGTCGACGCATACTGCGCCCGAGCCCTCGTGACCGAGCTTCTCGGAGAGCTGCGTCAGGCTCGGCTGCAGGGGCGGCTCGCTGCTATTGACGAGCGCAGTTCCCCTAGCAACGAGGTCAACGAGTTCCCGCTCGACCGCGACCGCCGTCTTGCTCGGGCTGATCCCATAGAACTTCTTGAAGGTGTGCGTCCCGTCTTCGCCGCGAACCCACAGAACCGCGACATCGGCGTTGACGAGGGCAAGCATGCGCTCGCAGATCATGCTCATGAGCTCGTCCCGCGCGAGCTCGGGACCTCGATCCATCAGGTCGTACGCGTACGCGACGAGTGCGCGATCGGTGGGCTGGTCCAGGCCAGACCTTGCCGCAGTGCCCTTCATGACATCTCCTCTCCCGAACTACTAACGCGACCCCGTGCCTTCATCAACGACACTTTTTGACGCCCGCGAATCCCTCGAACGGGGTACCTCGACCAAGGCACCCAGGCGTTGTAGGGTCGTGGCCGAATGGCGACCCAGCAGAAACAGCTCCTACTCATCCTTGCGCGCGAGTTCACGTCCAACCTCTCGACCCCGAGCCTGATCGCGAACGCGGAGGGAACGCTCGTCTTCTACAACGAGGCGGCGGAGGCGGTCGTCGGCAGGCGCTTCTCCGAGACCGGCGAAATGCCGCTCGAGGAGTGGCTGGTGCCGTTCGAGCCGCGCGAAACGGACTCGACGCCGCTGCCGGCCGAGCGCCGCCCCACGCACATCGCGCTCGTCGAACGCCGTCCCGCGCACGAGCGCTACCTGATCACGAGCGCGGACGGCGTCGAGCGGGTGATCGAGGTGAGCGCATTCCCGCTCTTCGCCCACACCGACGAGTTCGTCGGCATCGTCGCGATCTTCTGGCGCGTCTGATGCGCCTGACGATCTGGGGATGCCGCGGATCGGTGCCGACGCCGGGCCCGAGCACCGTGACCTACGGCGGGAACACGTCGTGCGTCGAGGTCGCGCTCGACGACGAAGCGGCGCTCATCCTCGATGCCGGAACGGGCATCCGAGCGCTCGGCGCAGAGCTCGCGAAGCGCGGCACGCGCCGCATCCATCTCTTCCTCACGCATTTGCACTTCGACCACCTCGAGGGGCTCCGCTTCTTCGCGCCGCTGTGGGACGAAAACGTGACCCTCGAGATCCACGGCCCGCGCTCGCCGGTGCTGAGCCTGCGCGACCGCATCCTGCGGGCGTTCTCGCCGCCGCTCTTCCCGCTCGATTTCCGCGACGTGCCGGCGATGGTTTTCTTCCACGATCTACCCGGCGAACCGTGGTGCGCGAACGGGCTCACGCTGTCGTCCGAACTCGTGCTGCATCCCGGCCCGACCGTCGGTCTGCGGCTCGCGACCAGCACGAGCACTGTTGCGTACCTCCCGGACCATGAGCCGGCACTCGCCGGGATCGAAGGCCGCGCCAGCGAGTGGATCTCGGCCGGCGCGCTCGCCCACGACGCAGACGTCGTCTTGCACGACTCGCAGTACTTCGAGGACGAGTACGAAACACGGATCGGCTGGGGCCACTCGAGCGTCGCGCACGCGGTGGCGTTCAGCGAGGCCGTCGGAGCCAAGCGGCTCGTGCTCTTCCACCATGAGCCGAACCACTCCGACCGTGACCTCGAGCGGCTTGAAGATCGTGCCCGCGAGCTCACCCGGTCGCTTGACGGCGCACCCGTTCTCGCGCGGGAGGGAATGCTGCTGGACGTGGGCTAGCGCCCCGGCGACGTGAGGTACTCGGCCGCGTGCGCGAGATCGACGTTGCCGCCGGAGACGACCGCGACCACCGCCTCGGCGTCCCGGATGTCCACTTTGCCGGCGAGCAGCGCCGCCGTTGTCACCGCTCCCGCCGGCTCGACGGCGAGCTTCGCATAGTGAAAGAGCCACTGCATGGCGACGACGATCTGTTCGTCCGTCACAGTCACCACGGAGTCCACGAGCGGTGCGGCGACCTCGAAGCAGAGCGTCCCGATCTCCGGGGCTCCGAGACCGTCGGCAATCGAATCGTGCCGGACGTACACCGGGTGACCGGCTGCGAAAGCCGAGGTCAGAGCCGGAGACGATTCTGGCTCGACCGCAATGATCCGCGCCTGCGGCCGGGCTGCTTTCACGCTCACCGCCACGCCTGTGAGGAGCCCACCGCCGCTCACCGGAACGAGGACGGTGTCAACGCGTTCCTCCTGGTCGAGTATCTCGAGGCCGAGTGTGCCCTGGCCGGCGATGACGTCGAGGTCGTCGTACGCAGGGATCAGTGTCAGTCCTTGCTCGTCGGCAAGACTCGCGGCCCGTTCGATCGCCTCAACCCCGTCAGCGGCCTCGAGGTCGACCGTCGCACCGTAGGCGCGCGTGGCGGCGAGCTTCTGCGGGCTGACCGACGGCCACATGACGGTCACGCATGGAATCCGTAGCTGCTGCGCACAATAGGCGACGGCCTGCGCGTGGTTTCCCGACGAGACGGCGACGACACCGCGCGAGCGTTCCTCCGGTTCCAGCCGGAGGAGCTTCGTGAAGGCGCCGCGAGTCTTGAACGAGCCTGTCCGCTGGAAGAGCTCGGCTTTCAGGAGGACCGTCGTTCCCACACGCGCCGAGAGCGTCCTCGCGCTTAAGAGCGGAGTTGTGTGGACGCGGTCTCGAATCGCAGCGCGTGCGGCCGCGATGTCGGAAAGCCCGAGCAGGCTTACGGGACGAGCTTGTATTTCCCGTTCACGACCTTGAAGACGTAGAAGCGCGCATTCGCCGGCTCCCCGTGCTGCGTGAATCGAAGCGTGCCTCCAAGGATCGAGTTGGGGATCCGCGTCTTCCGGACGGC
Organism: Gaiellaceae bacterium; assembly: GCA_036496545.1. Taxonomy (GTDB): domain Bacteria; phylum Actinomycetota; class Thermoleophilia; order Gaiellales; family Gaiellaceae; genus Palsa-739. The sequence continues at coordinate 3,549 of DASXKX010000018.1, forward strand.
GGCGAGGACACTTGCCCGAGTCGGTTTCCCGTGCGAGCAGGCCGTCTTCACCGCCCGCAACACAACGTCGGCGGCGGCGTAGACAACCGGACCGAACGGCGTCGCGAAGTTACCGTACTTGGCCTTGTATGCCTTCACGAGCGCTGCGTCGGCAGGCAAGTCATGGATGTCCGGCGCGAACGAAGACGCGTAGGCGCCCTCTGGATGAAAGTCCGTCGGGGAGAAGACGCTGTCGGCGCCGAAGAGGATCGGATGCTTCCCTTGCTGTGCGAGTTGGTCCGCGAAAAGCTGCGCATTGGCCGGCACCTCGAGAGGCAGGAAGACGACATTGACGTCGGACCCGATCGTTGCAACGGCGGAGCTGAAGTCGTTCTGCGTCGTCTGCGTCGAGAGGTGCGTGACCGACACACCGGCGGCCTGCAAGACCTTCTCGACGCTTGCGTTGAGACCGGTGCTGTAGTCGGTCTGGTTGTCGACCAGCACCACCTTCTTGGCATGCAGAGTCTTGATCATGAAATTCGCGTCGGTCGGCCCCTGGACATCGTCGTTCGGCGCAACGCGGAAGAACGTCGGGTACTGACCGCCGGTGAGGCTCACGCGAGTGGCAGAACCGGATACGAATGCCATCTTCGCCCGTGTGAGAATCGACCCGGCGGCGTCCACTGCGAAGCTGGCGTCGGGGCCGACGATGGCGAGAATCTTCCGGTTCGACGCGAACTGCTGTGCGACGACGCTCGCCTTCGACGGGTCCACCTGGATGTCGCCCTGGACGAGACTGATCTTCGTGTGATTCTGGGCGTTGAACCGCGCGACGGACAGCCGAGCGAAGCTCAGCTCCTCCTGGCCGATTGCAGCGCGCGCACCGGTGAACCCGCCCATCACGCCGATGGAGGCGACGCATGTCGTCTTCGGCGACGCCGCCGGCGCCGCAGCGACGTACGCGCTGAGGCTGATCACCGCCAACGCAAGCCCGGTACCTGTCAGCAGCCGAGACCGACGCCCCATGTCTCCTCCCTCCTGCCGCCGGACCGGCTCCGGCGGCACCTTGGTAAACAGAACTTACCAAGGCGGCATCGCCGCAGTCAAGCGTCGCTGGCGGCCGCCCAGGCGTCTTCAAGGAGCCGGAGATGCCGGTCCATCACCGCGTCGAGCTTCTGCGCGTCCCCGGCCGCGATCGCGTCGACGGTTTCAGCGTTGGCGTCGATGGCCGCATCGACGCTCGACGCTCCCGATACACGAGTCGCGCGGGCGATCTCGAGCTGTCGAGAGAGGGCGTTCATCATCGTGGAGATCACGGGATTACGGGCGATACGCGCGATCTCTCGATGGAAGCGGATGTCCAGCTGCGTAACGCGCGGCCAATCGTCGGCGGCCTCGCGCTGCAGCGTGACGATGCGACGGAGGCTTGCGATGTCGTCCGGAGTCGCGTGACGCGCGGCAAGCCTCGCGACTGCCGGCTCGAACATGCGGCGCGCCTCGAGCACCGCCGGAATCTCCGCCACGCGCGACTCCGTGCGAATACCGAGGCTCGACGGAATCGTCTCCGACACGACGAACGTCCCGCCGGTCGGCCCCGGCAAGATTTCGACCACACCCGCCCGCGCCAGCACTTTCAGCGCCTCACGCAGCGTCGGGCGACTGATCTCCATCCGCACGGCGAGCGCCCTTTCTGACGGCAGCTTGTCGCCGCGACGAAGCTCACCCGTCCGGATCGCCTCCGCAAGCTGATCGACCACTGCCTCGAAGGTTCGGGCCGCGCGCACCGCGCGGAACGCCGCGACGTCCAAAGGCCTTAGGTCGGCGTCGCCGGCGGCTGCGCCTCGTCGACCGTCTCCTCCGCCTCGACGCTCTCGGCCTCGAGCTTCGCCTTCAGCGTCTTGATCTTCTCCACGCTCGCGTCGAGCCGCGGATCCGAGATCTCGCCGTTCTCGACGAGCTCGAACACGCTCTTGCCGAGCTCGTTGTACGTCTGGCTCAGCTCGCGCTTCGTCTGAACCTCTTCGACGCCTTCCTTCGCCTTCGTGGCCGCCTGTTCGGCAGCAGCCTTCGCCTTGTCGAGCAGTCCCATTGCTCACGCTCCTATTCGCTCGGCGCGAGCATAGCCCGCCACGCGGGCGAGGCTAGAGGCGGGCGAGACGCTGCAGCTGCCAGCAGGCAGTCGTGTACGTCAGTTGTCCTTGCCGCCACCGGCGGAGTACTCGCCGCCGGCGAAGGCGAAACACGATCTCGAACACAGAGCCGGATTCGGTGCGGCCGGCTGACGTCCTCTAGTCATCGACCCCGGCAGCTAGGGTCCACGACCATGACATCAGCCGTCGTAGCCTCCGAGCAGAACCCTTCGTGGCGCGGCGTGCTCGATGACTATGCGGAGCCTCGGCTCACTCGAAGCCTGCTCGACCTCGCCACGTCGGTCGTTCCCTATCTGCTGTTGCTCGCGGCGATGTTCTTCGCCTTGCGCGTCTCGGTGCTTCTATCGCTGCTGCTAGCGCTGCCGGCAGCGGGATTCCTCACTCGGTCGTTCATCATCTTCCACGACTGCACGCACGGATCGTTCTTGCGCTCGAGGCGCGCCAACAATCTGCTCGGTGCGGCCATCGGCCTGCTCGTCTGGCTGCCGTTCCGTGGCTGGCGGCACGAGCACGCCGTGCATCACGCAACTGCCGGTGACCTCGACCGGCGCGGCATCGGCGATGTCACGACGCTGACTGTCACCGAGTACCGAGCCTTGCCGCTGTGGCGGCGCGTCGGCTATCGGCTGTTCCGTAACCCGGCCGTGATGTTCGGGCTCGGCTGGCTACTCGTGCTCGTGTTGAAGCCTCGGATCGTGCCGCGCGGCGCGCGCCGCCGCATCCGCAACAGCGTGCTCGGCACGAATCTCGCACTTGCGATCGTCGTCAGCCTGGCACTGTTCCTGGTCGGCTGGCGCGACTATCTCCTCGTCCAAGGCCCCGTTCTGCTTGTCACCGGCGCCGTCGGCATCTGGCTGTTCTACGTCCAGCACCAGTTCGAGGACACCTACTGGCAAAGCCATGCCGACTGGCGCTACGACCACGCGGCGCTCCAGGGAAGCTCGTACCTCAAGCTTCCGCGCGTGTTGCAGTTCTTCACCGGCAACATCGGCTTTCATCACGTGCACCACCTGAGCGTCGGTATCCCGAACTACAACCTGCAGAAGGCCCACGACAGCACCGACCGTCTCCAGGCGGTGCCCGAGCTGACGCTGCGGGAGGGGCTTCGCGCAACCCGCCTGAAACTCTGGGATGAAAGCGGCGGCCGACTCGTCACGTTCCGCGATGCCCGCTTCCCTGCCGATCTTCGCGACCTGAAGACGTAAAGATTCCGTCAATCGTTCTGCGCCCGTGGTGGAACGAGCGGTCGATCGGGCACCTGGAACGCGGCCCGCGCGACGGTGAGAACCATGGCTTCCTAAGAGCCTGCAAGAGGGGGAGAGCTCCGTTCGCGCGGGCCATCGCTCGTCGAGCTCCTGAGGCGACCGGGGAGAGAGTGATCGCCCCAGGAAGCTCGTACCCCTCGCCTACCGAAGGCGCACGCAGCTAAACCGTTGTAGGCCCGTGCTGCCGTATTTGGTTAGCCTTGGGTGCACAAGGCCACTCGCCTAGCTGAGGAGGTTCGAGATGCGGCCGAAGGTCGGCGACCGGATCGTGGTCGAATCTGAGCGGATCGCACAGTCCGCACGCGGGGGCGTCATCGAGGAGGTCATCCGAGATGACCCGCCGCGCGTCCGGGTGCGCTGGGACGACGGCCACGAAAGCGTGATCGCGCCCTCGAGCGGTGCGGCCAGGATCGAAGACGTCACTCGCGCGTAGCCGACAGGCGCTCCGCCGCCGTGCGGGGCGCCTGTCTGCGAGTCAGTTGCGCCATTCGTAGGCGCCGATGTCCGGCTGGGCGTCGCGCGGCCTGCCTGTAATGTCGACCGCCGGCGCGTAGTGGCGGTTCGCCGCGCCGATGACCACCGAGTCCGCACGGGGCCGTCCGGCTGCGTCGAGGTCGTCGCTTCCCGCATAGCCGTCGGCGGCGCAGTTCGTGCCGCGCAGAACGACGTTCGCGATGAAGCGCTGCGACGCGCCGCAGACCCGCCAGGACGTGTTGAGCAGCGCGATGATGTTGTTCGCGACGATCGGGCGCTTCCAGCGGCGAATGCCGCCGTACTTCGAGCTCATGCGGATCGAGCCCGCGTAGCCGTCCCGCCGCCGGTACCCGGTCAGGATCGTGTTGTTCACGATCTTCGCGTAATAGGGCAGTCGCTTCGACTCGTTCGCACCGATCACGATCGCGACGCGCGCTCGATACCCGGGCAGAGCCGGATCTGTGCCGACGAAGAGGTTGTTGACGACCGTCGCGTGGTCGACGTCGTCGGTGAGATAGAGCTGTGCGCCGCCGGCGCGATAGACGCCGAAGCGATTGGCCTCCACGCGCAGCCACTGCCCGGCAAACAGCTGGACGAGGTCGTTGTGTCCGCAGCGGTAGCGGCTCATGTGATGGCAGGGAAGCGCACGGTCGAAGCGATTCCGGCGGATGGTCAGCCAGCTGCCGAAGCGGCCGTGCACGAAGTCGCAGCCATGGCAGTCGCGGAACCGATTGCCCTCGATCATGACGTTGTGCGCGCCGCGGTTCAGCGTGATGCAGTTCGAGAAGCCGGGCGAGTGATCCGCGCAATGCGCGAAGACGCTCCGCCGGATGCGGACGTGGTGAGCAGACGCAATGAAGACCGAGGCTCCGAAGCTCGAGCCGCGGGCGCTCACGAGGAGGTCGTGCAGGTCGACGTCGACGGCACCCTCGAGCTCCAGCCGTGCATCGCCGCCGACGGGGCCGATCCGTAGCCCGCCGATCGAGATCCGCCGAGTTCGCCAGAGCAAGAAGCGGCCGACCCGGACGCCTCCGGCGCCGATGACGTGCAGCGTGCCTCCAGAGCGCGGCCCGAGCACGAGCGACGAATACGAGCCCGGCCTGAGCACGATCGTGCCGCCGCGGTGGCTGAGCGCGGCGGCGGCGCGCTCGAATGCCCTCGGGTTACGGACAACGATCGTGCGCGCGCTCGCGGCAGGCGCATCGACGATAACTGCGGCCGTCACGCCGAGCAGGACCATGACGAGCGCTAGCCGCCGCACCACTGGAGCCTACGACGGCGGCAGATAGGCCGGTCGGCCCTTGCGGAGCGACGACAGCGTGACGACCATGTTCATGTGGACGACAGGTCGGTCCTGACCCTACTGGCGGAGGCCGACGCATCGGCGTCGTTGCCTCGTCTGGGCGGTATGGCGCGGCCGGACGGGGTCGCGATCGTGTCGGAGCAGCATTGGGCCTTCAGCCGTGCGGGCCGGTCGACCGTCTCGTTGCGGGCGATGCCGCGCCCCCAGGCGAGGCTCGCGCATCTGCCGTTCGTCCGTGGCCTCGTGAAGCTCGGCACGGCGGTGGTTCCGCTACTCGGGCGGGGCGCTGCATCGTCGCCACGGGAGCGGTTGCTGCTGCTGATGACGCTGGTTGCTCCGCTACCACTCCTCGCCGTGCCGCGGGACTACCGCTTGCCGGCGCTCGCTGCGATAACAGTCGGCCTGATCTGCTGGATGTTCCGAGGTCGAACGCTCAATCTGCACGGTGCCGAGCACCGTGCCATCGCGGCCGCAGAGACGCGCACACTCGTGAGCACCTGGCACGGGACAACTCGACCGAGCAGGTTCTCGCCGCGGTGCGGCACGAACTTCGCTGCGATGATGATTCCGGTCTCGCTTCTGCTCGACCGCATCTGGATGTTTCGGAGCGTCGCCTTGACCCCCGTGCTCGTGCCGCTGCTCTCCGTCATGATCACGATGGAGATCTGGCTCGTTGCCCAGCGGTCCACCAGCCGGCTCAGTCGTCTGCCGCTCGTGCCCGGCCTCTTACTGCAGCGGCTGACAACGCGCGAGCCCGCGATCGAGGAAACCCGGGTCGCGCTTCGCGCCGTAGCCGCCGTGCTCTCCGCCGATCGCTGAGGCCTAACCGCAACCGACGGAACACATCCGCCGTTGTACGACCACACTCGAACTGGAGGCGCGGTGAGCATTCTCTGGATCATCTTGATTGTCGTGCTCGTGCTGGCTCTCCTCGGCTTCGTCGGCCGCGGCCGTTTCTAGCTCCCCGAGGGGGCTCGCGACAACCGGGCGGGAGGTAGTGCCTCCCGCCCGTCTGCCTGAAAGTCGAGCCTGCTTAGACGTCAGGCTCGCGGTAGCCGAAGCCACCCGGCCGATCCGCAGCCCGCCGATCGAGACCCGCCGAGTCCGCCAGAGCAGGAAGCGGCCGACGCGGACGCCGCCTGCACCGACGACCCGTAAACGTCCCTCCGGATCGAGGCCCGAGCACGAGCGACGCGTAGGAGCCCGGCCCGAGCACGATCATGCCGCCGCGGTGGCGGAGCGCGGCGGCGGCGCGCTCGAACGCCCTCGGGTTACGGACAACGATCGTGCGCATTCGCAGCCGGCGCGTCGCACTGCCTATTGCCGCGAGGGCGAGGAGCAATGTGACCAGTCCGAGCTGTCGATTCACCTCATGCGAGAGTCCCACGGATCGTGTTCCTTCGTCAGGCGACGATGACCCTGAGGCGGGCACCCTTGGGCAGCGCTCGGAAGACGAAGTCGCCCCGGTTTCCCCAGTACACAAGAATGCTCGTGTGGTGCCCGGGCGCAAGTCTTCCGGTCACGGAGCCGAGAATGTTGAGGCTGAAGGCGCGCGTGCCGCGGTTCGTCACCTCGTAGCGGACTTCCGCACCGCGCGGATAGTGGATCGTGTCCCTCCACGTATTGCGTCTGATGCGGACGTTGACGGCGTTGTCGGAGATGACGAGCCTCGAGACGTAGAGCCGTCCGGGCACGGTGGTTGCCCGTACGGCATCAGCTCCGCCCAGGGCGACGGCGGCGGCCGCGAGCGCGGCAGCCGCCATCGCCAAACGTCTCACTTCGTGACCGTCAGGTTGCCGTGCATTCCGTACTGCACATGCGCGCCGACCGTGCAGAGGTAGTAGTAGCTGCCGGGCTTCCGGAACGTGACGCGCAGGGTGGTATGCCCAGCCGGCTGGACGAGCGCCGACGTCTTCTGCAGGCGCTCGATTGCGAAGTCGTGCGCGAGCTGTCCCTTGTTGACGATCGAGAAGACGACGGTGCCGGCCCGCACCCTCCTAACGGAAAGGGTGAACCGGTACTCGTACATCTTGACGGTGACCCGCGTGACGGCAGGCGCAGCGCGCGACGGTGCGGGCGCGTAGGTCACCGACGCGGCGGCGAGAAGCACACCCGCGCAGATCGACGCTCTACGGAAGTGCGAACGCTTCGAGAATGTCACCATGGCCCGTATTTCTTTGCTGGTTGCTGTTGCCTCCGCCGCCTCCCTGGAGCACGGCGACGTACTCCTTCCCGTTCACCCTGTAGGCGATACCCGGTGCGCTGAACGCAACCTTGATCCCGGTTGGGAAGTCCCAGAGCTTTCTGCCGGTTTGCGCGTCGTAGGCGCTGTAGGTCGGGTTCGTCATGCTCTCGTGTCCGACGAAGACGAGGCCGCCGGCGGTCGTGAGGGTCGCGTCGTAGCAGTCGCCGGCGGCCGGCATCCGCACGGTCCAGGCGATCTTGTTCGTCGTCACGTCGATCGCCTTCAGATAGCCGCCTCGGTACGCCCCCTGATCGGGCGTCCCGACATCGCCGAACCCTTTGACGCGCCCGTAGCCGAACTTCGAGCCGAAGTACGACTGGCCCGCCACCCACTGAGGCAGCTGCGGCTTCGGGTACGCCTCCAGCGCAGTGTTGCCGTTGTAGCCGCAGATGTACTGGAAGTGCGTCGCGGGGTTGTAGCTCGACGACTGCCAGTCGGAGCCGCCCTCCGTTCCCGGCGCGTACGCCACGAACCGCTTGTCGTTGTAGGGAGTGAAGATGCAGCCGACCTTGTAGGGCTTCCCGTCGGGAGCCTTCAGGACCTTCCCGGTCTTCAGGTTCGTGTAGTCCTGCTTGTGCGCGCATTGATCGGCGAACGCCTGACCGACCGGGAAAGGTTGCGTCGGCGAGGTGAACTGCGTCTTCTCCTGCTTCACCTTCTTCTCGACGATCCCGAGCAGCGGCGCGCCGGTATCCCGGTCGAGGATGTATAGCCAGCCGGTCTTCCCGGGCGCGGAGATCGCATGACGGACCTGGCCGTTGAGCGTGACGTCGAAGAGCACGGTCGGGCTCGTGACGTCGTAATCCCAGAGGTCGTGGTGCACGGTCTGGTACCACCAGCGCAGCGCGCCGTTGTTCACGTTGAGCGCGACGAACGAGTCGGTGAAGAGGTTGTCGCCCGGGCCGCGGTCCGACCATGGATCAGGGTTGCCGACGCCGAAGTACACGAGGCCGTTCCGAGGATCGACGCTCGGCGTCGACCAGACCGCGGCTCCGCAGTGCTGCCACTCGTTCCGCGACCAGGTGCCGCCGCCCACGTCACCGTACGCCGGGCAGGTATAGAAGCGCCAGAGCTGCCCGCCCGTCTTCGCGTCATAGGCCGTCACCGAGCCGCGGACGCCCATCTCACCGCCCGAGACGCCGACGATCACTTTCCCGTCGTAATAGAGCGGCGCCATCGTCATCGTGCCGCCCTCCTGCCAGCGCGCGTTCCATGCGGTCCAGATCGGAGTGCCCGTCACCTGGTCGAGCGCGACCAGCTGACCGGTGATCTCGGCGAGGTACACCTTCCCGTCGCCGAGTGCGACGCCGCGGCTGCTGAACCCGCAACATGCGGTCGTGATCTGCTTGACGGGGACGTGCGCCTGGTACTCCCACAGCGTCTGGCCGGTCGCAGCATCGACGGCGAACACGTCGTCGTCCCCGGTCGAGATGTACATCACGCCGTTGTAGACGATTGGCGTCGCCTCCTGTGAATTGAAGCGCGTGCCGCCAGACTTGAGATGGACCTGCCACGCGAGCTTCAACCCTCCGACATTCGAAGTGTTGATGTCGCGCAGCGACGAGTACCGCTCGTTCGTGACTCCGCCGCCGTTCGTGATCCAGTCGTTTCCTGCCGGTAGCGACAGCTCGCCGGCGTTGAACGCCGGCGCCGGAGTAATCGAGATCTTGGCTCCAGTCCCGCGCGCGCGTGCCGTAACGGCGAAGACACCACCGACGGCAACCGCAATGAGAACGAGAGCGACAACGACGGCGAACCGGCGACCGCGCATGACTCCTCCTCGACGGACTATTCAGCCAAGTATCAATCGGCTTATGCCACCGACCAGGGTCAGGTCAAACGCGGACGATCCCAATTCCCGTTAGCCGGCCCACTCGCCGACGACCTGGCCGACGGCGACGTTCAGCCGGTTCCAGACATTGATCGATGCGATCGAGAGGACGAGCGCCGAGAGCGCCTGCTCGTCGTAGTGACGCGCTGCTTCGTCCCAGATCTCGTCCGGCACCGGGTCCGGCTTGTCGGCGAGACGGGTCAGCGACTCCGCGAGGGTGAGCGCGGCGCGCTCGGCGTCGGTGAACGCAGGTGAGTGGTGCCACGCGCCGGCGGCGGCGATCCGCTCCCTCGACTCGCCTATCCGCTCGAGACTGCGCGAGTGCAGGTCGACGCAGACGCTGCAGCCGTTGATCTGGCTGACGCGCAAGTTGAGCAGCTCGAGCAGCGCGTCGGAGATTCCTGCATCGTGGGTCGTCGCGGCGAGCGCCTGCAGAGCCTCGAGTGCTCCATCCGTCACGAAGACCGGGTTGGGCATCCGCGACTTCAACGTGGTGGTCTGCATGTGGCTCCTCCTGTCACGTTCGCGTTTTCGTCGTCATCACGAAGACGCGACGATCGAGCGAAACGTGACGGCTAGGAGATCGCGTCCACAACGGCGACGCCGTCGCGGACCTGCACGCGCCATCGCCGGCCGTGCGCATGCACGCCGTCGAGCGCAAGTCCCTCCGCCCACTCGGGCAGGTTGCACGCACCCGCGCGCAGGAATCGCCCGTCAATGTCGGGCTCGAGCTCGAGCAGCACGCGCAGCAGAAGCACCGGCGTTCCGGCCGCCCACGCTTGCGGGCGCGCAGAGGTCGGCACCTCCACCGGCGGCTCGGCGCCGTTCCGCTCGTAGCCGGCGAACAGCTCCGGCAGGCGGCCGTCGTAGAAGGCGGCAGTATCGAACAATGCCCGCACGACGCGACGAGCCTCGTCCGCGCACCCGGCGCGCGCGAGCCCGAGCGCGATGAGCGAGTTGTCGTGCGGCCAGACCGTGCCGTTGTGGTACTCGCGCGGATCGAACCCGGCCTCGTCGGCGGCCAGCGTCCGCACGCCCCACCCTGACCAGAGGGGACCGGACGTGAGCCGCTCCGCAACCGCAGCGACCCGTTCCGGCGGCACGATCCCGCTCCAGAGCAAGTGCCCCATGTTCGAGGCAAGCGCGTCGACCGGGCGCTTCTCCGCGTCGAGGCCGAGCGCATACCAGCCGCGCTCGGGCAGCCAGAACGCCGCGTCGAAGCGCTCCCGCAACTCCGCCGCCTCGCGCTCGAGCCGCGCCGCGGTCTCCTTGTCGCCCCAGACGCGATTCGCCAGCTCGGCGACCCGCAGCTTCGCGTCGTAGACGTAGCCCTGCACCTCGACCGGAGCTATCGGCGCGTGGCCGAGCGAGCCGTCGTGGAAGAGCATCGAGTTGTAGGAGTCCTTCCAGTTCTGGTTGTCGATCCCGTGCGACGCTCGGCGGAAGTATTCGACGAAGCCGTCCCGGTCGCGGTCGCCGTAGTCGTCGATCCAGGCAAGCGCGCGCCGCGCCGCGCCCTCGAGCTCGCGGACGACCGCGTCGTCGCCGCTCCAGCGCCATAGCTCCGAGAGCAAGACAAGAAAGAGCGGGGTCGCGTCGACCGAGCCGTAGTAGCGGTCCTTCCAGATCTGCGCGGTCTTGCCACGGCGGATCTCGTGGACGATCTTCCCCGGCTCTGCGTCACGCTCGGGGTCGTCCGAGTCGGCCTGCGTCTCCGCGAGGGCGCGCAGCGTCGCCGCCGCCGGGTCCGGGCCGAGCAGAAGCTCCTGGAACGACGTGATGAGCGTGTCGCGCCCGAACAGCGTCATGAACCACGGCAGCCCGGCGGCAGGGACCATCCCTTCCCCCGTCCAGCGCAGCCGCAGTGCGGCGAGGTCGGCGAGTGACCGGCTCCACGTGCGCTCAAGCGACGCGTCGCGTGCCTGCAGCAGCGGCACGGACCTCCACCACGACTCGAGCGAGGCGTCCCGCTCGCGCCGGTCGGCGCGCAATCGTTGCTCGAATGCGGCGCCGCCGAGCGGCGGCGTTCCGTTCAGGAGCCACTGCACCGCGACGAGGAGCTGCCACCGCGCGCCCGGTTCGAGCCGCAGCCGGTAACGAGCGGCACCCCCGCCAGGCTCGTCCGGCGCGGGCGCCAGGTGGACGATCGTCTGCGCCGGGAATCCCTCGTCGGCGAACGCGACTGTCGCACGATCCTCCCAGCGCTCCGGCCGCGACGGCGCGAGCTGCGAGCTGCCGGGCGCGCCGAGATCCTCAACCCGCTTGACCGCGAAGATGTCAGCGAAGTCGGAGGCGAGCTCGATCGCAAGCACCGCTTCCACCGCGCGGTCGGACGGGTTGACGATCGTGATCGTCTCCTCGAGCCCGCGGCCGACGAAGAGCTCGCGGCGCGCCGCCAACCCGTTCGGCCAATGCAGCTCGAACGTGGCGAGGTGCGGCGCGGCCTGCTCGTGCGCGACGAGCTCGCCCCGCTCGCCGTCGATCGTGAGCACGGAACGCGAGAGAAAACGCGTGTCCGCGGCGAAGAAGCCCGAGGTCGTGGCGACGCCGTCCAGGTCGCCGCGGTCGTCGCAGACGACGAAGGTCGACCCGTCGAGCACCGTCACACCCATGCCGCTCCAGCCCCGTTCAAGGCATCAAATCGTCGCGCCGCTTGCGAGGTCGAAGAAGTGCAGCTTGCCGAGATCGACCGCGAGTTCAACGGTCTCGTCGGGACGCAGGCGCGCCGATGCGTCGAGCCGCGCGACGAGCGTGGCCCGGTCGCCGTCGACGTCAGACTTGATCTCGGCAAGGTCCTCGGCCTCCTCCATGTCCACGAGCCCCTCGAGGACGTCATCGACGAGCACCGGCTTCGCCTCGACGTCGACGTACGCGAGCTGCTCCGGCCCGAGTGCCTCGATCGCGCTGACGACGCCGCGCAGTCTTCCGCTGTCGCCGTTACGCCGGGCCGTTTCGTCGAGTGCCTCCGGCCGGATGCCGACGGCGAGCGATCTCCCTGCGTAGCCCGCGAGTGCCGGCCGCGTGCTCAGCACGCCCGCCGGAAGTGCCAACGTCGAGGAGCCGATGCGCAAAGAGGCGCCGTCGCCGTTTTGCTCGAGCGTTGCCTCGACCACGTTCATCGCGGGGCTGCCGATGAAGCTCGCAACAAACAGGTTCGCGGGCTGCTCGTACAGACGCTGCGGTACGTCGAACTGCTGCAGCACGCCACGCCGCAGCACGGCGACGCGATCGCCCATCGTCATCGCCTCGACCTGGTCGTGCGTCACGTAGACGGTCGTGACATTGAGCTGGCGCTGGATGCGCGAGATCTCGGCGCGCATCTGCACGCGCAGCTTCGCGTCGAGGTTCGACAGCGGCTCGTCCATGAGGAATACCTGCGGCTCGCGCACGATCGCCCGTCCCATCGCCACGCGCTGGCGCTGGCCGCCTGAGAGCTGCCGCGGCTTCCGGTCGAGATGCTCCGTGAGGCCGATGATCCGCGCCGTCTCCGCGATCCGCTTCCTCGCCTGATCTTTCGGCACCTTCCGCAACTTCAGCGCGAAGCCGATGTTCTCTGCCACGGTCATGTGCGGGTACAGCGCGTAGTTCTGGAACACCATCGCGACGTCGCGGTCGCCCGGAGGAAGGTTGTTCACGACCCGCTCGCCGATCCGGATCTCGCCCTCGCTGATCTCCTCGAGGCCGGCGATCATGCGCAGCGCCGTCGTTTTGCCGCAGCCGGACGGCCCGACGAACACAACGAACTCGCCGTCCCTCACCTCGAGGTTGAAGTCGGTCACCGCGCGAAAGCCGTCGCCGTAGGTCTTGCTCACGTTGTCGAAGGTGATTTCCGCCAATGGATTCGCTCCTATTCCTTCACGGCGCCGGCGGACGCGTTCATGATCCGCCGCTGGAAGATGAAGAACAGCACTGCGACCGGAATCGTCATCAGCACGGAAGCCGCGAGCTTCAGCGGGAAGCGGTTGCCTGCCCCGAGCTCCCCCGACGCGAGCTGCGCGACGCCCTTCGTCAAGGTGAACAGGCTCGTGCTCTGTGCGGACACGATGAACTGGGGGAGCTCGTTCCACGAGCCCTGGAACGCGAGGATGAAGAGCGTGACGAGCGCCGGACGCGCCATCGGCAGCACGATCGACCAGAAGATGCGGAAGAGGCTGGCGCCGTCGATCCGCGCAGACTCCTCGACGCTGACCGGGATCGACTCGAAGAAGTTCTTCATGATGAAGACACCGGCGGCGTCGACGAAGAGCGGGATGATCATGCCGGAGTAGGTGTCGTAGATCCCGAGCTGGCGGATGATCAGGAACTTCGGGATCAAGAGCACGACTCCGGGCACCGCCATCACGGCAATGACCGTCGCGAACGCGGCGCCGCGCCCACGGAAGCGCAGTCGCGCGAGGGCATAGCCGGCCAGGCTGTCGAGGAAGACGCGGACGAACGTGACGCAGAGCGTCACAATCAGCGAGTTCTTGATCCAGGTGGGGAAGTCCTGGCTGTGGAAGAGGGTGTGGTATGCCGCGGTCGTGGTCGGCGACGGGCGGAGGCCGAGCGGGTTCGCAGTCGCGTTGGGGTCCGTCTTGAACGACGTGGCGATCGCGATCACGAACGGGAAGAGGAAGACCACCGTGAGAACGAGCAGGAAGGCGTACGTCATCCACGTCGTTGCACGCCGCCGCCGCACTGCGCGCGCATCGCTCCGTGCACGCGGGCGGACTTCAGCAACCGCCGAGCCGCTCACTCCAGGCCTCCAGCCGATGCGACACGCGAGGCGTCCGGGGTCCCGAGCGGCTGAGTCGGGCCGAAGCGACGGCGCCTCGGCACGCGTTCGGGGTTGCGCGTCGTCAGCCGCGTGACGATCGTGAACAGGACGATGATCCCGAAGAGGATGAATGCGATTGCCGCGCCGACACCCCATTCGTTGTTGTTGAAGGACGCGTTGAAGGAGAGGAACGCCGGCGTCAGCGTCGTGTTGGCTGGGGTGCCCTTCGTGCCGACGTAGATCTGGTCGAAGACCTGCCAGGTGCCGATGAGCCCGAGCGTCACGACCGTGAAGATCGCCGGCCGGATCATCGGAACGGTGACGTACCGGAACTTCGTCCACTCGGTCGCACCGTCGAGCGCTGCCGCTTCGTAGACCGAGTCGTCGACGCCCTGCAGCGCAGCGAGGAAGATGAGCATGAACGTGCCCGAGGTGGTGAAGATGGCCATGATGATGAACACGCACATGGCGATGCTCGGCCCCGCCAGCCAGTCCCAATAGGTGACGCCGAGGAACATCCCGTTCGCGAGCGACGCCGGCGGCTGGTGCACGCCGAGCTGGCCGAGGATGACGTGGAAGAGGCCGCGCGGGTCGTAGAACCACGACGGTCCGGTGACTCCCACGTACGACAGGAGCTTGTTGATCGCACCCTGCGGATTGAAGAGGAAGAGGAACAGGACGGTGATCGCAACGGAGCTCGTCACCGACGGGAAGTAGAACGCTGTGCGGAAGAACCCGACGAACTTGAGAGCTCGCGTCACGAGGACCGCTAGGAACAGCGAGACCGCAGTCTGGATGGGGACCACGAGAAGGACGTAGTAGAAGTTGTTGCGGAGAGCGGTGCCGAAGTTGCTCTGATCGAGACTCGGCGTCGTGAGCAGCTGCCGGTAGTTGTCGAGCCCGACGAAATGCACGTTGCTGCCGAACGGGCTGCCGTTCCCCGTCCAGTCGGAGACGCTGACCCACGCCGCCATGACGATCGGCACGATGAGGAACAGCCCGAGGATGATGATCACGGGCGAGAGGAACAGCCAGCCGGCGGCCGCCTGGTGACCGCGGATGCCCGGCTCCGGCAGCCACGACCGCCGCGCGATTCGTTCCACCGCTCCCTCTCCTTCGTCTCGAGTGCAGCGGCTTCGTGGCCCCGAGCGGGACCACGAAGCCGCCATGGACGGTCGCTAGCCGAGGATTGCCTGCAGCTCCGAGTTGACCCGATCGAGAATCGTCTTCGGATTCGTCGTCGGGAGCGCCTGCAGCTGCGTGTTGAAGTCGCCGAGCACCGTCGTGATCTTGTCGACCGGCGGAATGCTCTTCGAGTAATCCGCGCCGGAGAGGAACGACGCCCACTGCGGGTACAGCTTCAGCCACTTCTTCTTCGCCGAGATCACCGACGGCATGACGCCGAACGCCTTCGCGTTACCGAGCTCGACGCCCGGCGACGTGAGGAACGTGATCAGACTCATCGCGTCCGCCTTGTCCTTGGACGCCGCGGCGAGGCTCCAGCCGCCGTCGTACTGCAGCGTCCCCAGGCTCTTGGGCCCATGCGGAAGCTGGACGACCCTGTAGCCGACGCTGGGATAGTCGTTCTTCATCGCGCCCGCGATCCAGTTGCCCTCGATCGTCATCGCGCACATCTGCTTGCCGAAGCCCTCGCCTCCCCAGCCCACACCGAGCTGGTTCGTGAGCTTCATCGAGCCGGCGCCCAGCATCGTTTTGACGAAGTTGAAGGCCTGCACGTTCGCCGCGCTGTTGACGGTCGCGGTCTTGCCGTTCTTCGACACGAGCCAGCCGCCGTTCTCGATCATGAAGACGCCCAGCCGGTGGAACTCGGGGTTCGTGCAGAGGCCGACCTGGCCGTTCCGGGTCAGCTTCTTCGCGACGGAAGCGAGCTGTGGCCAGGTCTTCGGGTAGCTCTTGGCCGTCAGCCCGGCGGCCTTCCACGATGCCGTGTTGATCACGAGACCCAGCGTCGAGAAGTCCTTCGGCGCTGCGTAGAGGTGCCCCTTGACCGTGTAGGCGGCCCGCAGGCTCGGATAGAACGCCTTGACGTTCTTCAGATTGTCGAGCGGCGCGAGATCGCCGGCCGCGACGTACGTCGCGACTTGGTCATTGCCGAGGTTAAAGACATCGGGCGGGTTGCCGGACGCAAAGCCCTGGGCGAGCTGCTGCCCCTCATCGGAGGCGATGATGACGTTGACCTTGATGCCCGTCTTCTTCGACCACGCTGCGGCGGCGACGTTGACGGCGTTCGTCTCCGCGGGGCCGGAACTGCCGACGAGCATGGTGAGCTCGTTCGCGT
This sequence comes from Gaiellaceae bacterium, assembly GCA_036496545.1. Classification (GTDB taxonomy): domain Bacteria; phylum Actinomycetota; class Thermoleophilia; order Gaiellales; family Gaiellaceae; genus Palsa-739. The sequence goes on from DASXKX010000018.1 coordinate 19,851, forward strand.
GGCTCTTCGCCGGCGCACCGAAGGCGGTGCCGGCGGCGACCGCGCAGGCGCAGATAACGATCACCGGGAGCGCGAGCCGCCAGCGATTTCCGGTCTTCCAGTGGAACTTCACGTGAGATCCCTCCTTGATGGATCGAAACCGACGTAGGAGCCGGCCGTCCGCCAGCCAGAGCGGCTCCGCTCAACGTGTCGTTGCCGCTTTGTCCTCCTTCCTCACCGCGGTACGCGGATGGAAATCAGCTCTATGGAACCGCATCCACGGGCGAGCGTAAACGCGATTTGCCCTCGGCGTCAAGGTTTTTTTACTTGACGGCGCCCGTAATCTGGAGGAAGGTAGCGACAGGAATGGAAGCGATACCGTCGATGCACTCCACGATCGCCGACGTGGCGACCTTGGCAGGTGTCGGGGTGGCGACGGTCTCGCGTGTCCTGAACGGGCACGCGAACGTCCGGCCGACGACTCGTGCGAGGGTGCTCGAGGCGATCGACGCGCTCAACTACCGCCCGAGCCCGCTCGCGCGCAACCTTTCGCTACGGCGGACACACGTGATCGGCGTCGTCGTGCCCTTCTTCACGAGCCCGTCCGCAGTCGAACGCGTGCGCGGCGTCGCCACGGCGCTCGCCCGCTCGCCCTACGACCTCATGCTGTTCGACATCGAGTCGGAGGAACGGCGCGAGCACGCGTTCCAGCTCTTCGACCGCGGCGACCGCTCCGACGGACTGCTCATCGTTTCCCTGATCCCACCCGACGACGAGGTCGAGCGCCTGCGCTCGGGACGGCTGCCTGTGGTGCTCGTGGACGCCCCGCACCCCGCGTTCCCGTCGATCGTCGTCGACGACGTCCGCGGCGGCGAGCTGGCGACGACGCACCTGATCGAGCTCGGCCACCGCCGGATCGCCTTCGTCGGCGACAAGTCTCCCGACCCCTTCCGCTTCGCGTCGAGCCGCGACCGCACCCGCGGCTACGAGCGCGCACTCGCGCACGCCCGGGTCGAGCTGCGCCCGGAGTATGTCCGCGAAGGAACGCAGAGCCACCACGTCGCGCGCTCGACCGCGATCGATCTGCTGCGGCTTCCCGAGCGTCCGACGGCGGTCTTCGCGGCGTCGGACACGCAGGCGCTCGGCGTCCTCGATGCGGCGCGAATCCTCCGCATCCGCGTTCCCGAAGAGCTGTCGGTCGTCGGCTTCGACGACATCGACATTTCCGCGTATGTCGGGTTGACGACCGTGCGCCAACCGCTCTTCGAGAGCGGCCGCCGCGCCGGCGAGCTACTGCTGCAGATACTGGCCGGCGCGGGACAGCAACTCGGCAACGAGCACACCGAGCAGCTTTCGCTCGAGCTCGTGATCCGCTCGACCACCGGACCGGCGCGTCAGTCGTAGTTGCGAATCACGCGGACGCTGAGGGCGAGCATGATCGCGCCCGCGACCGCAATCACGAGGTAGCCGAGGCCGATCGTCTCCCAGCGCAGGTCCTGGAGGATGAGTGAGCGCATCGCCTCCATGACATACGTAACCGGGTTGATCGTTGCGGCGATCTCCATCGGGTGGGTGAGGAGATTGCGCGGGACGAAGTTCGGCGTCAGGAACAAGAGCGGGAAGAAGATGAGCCCGGCCGAGTTGGTCGCCGCGGCGCTGCGAGTCTTGAGCGCGATGATCTGCATGTACCCGGAGTAGACGACTGCCCAGCCTGCGGTCAGGAAGATAAGGAGGAGAAAGCCGAGGAACCCGCTCGCGATCGTGATTCCGAAGATGAGGCCCAGGAGAACGATGAGGCTTGCGATCAGAAGCGCCTTCGTGCCCTCCGCAAAGAGCCGGCCGAGGACGATCGCGCTTCTGCGGACCGGCGTCGCGCGCAGCTTGTCGAAGTACCCGCCCTCGATCTCCTCGACGAGGAAGAGCGCCGCGCTGCCGAACGACGCGGCAAGCAGCATTGAGCTCGGCAGCTGAAACGCACCGTAGCCCTGGCCGTGCAGGAACGCCGTCGTCGAGCCCGGGAAAATCCGTGCCACCTGGCCGACGTTGACGACGAGAAAGAAGAGCGGAATAAAGAGGGTCGGCACAATCGCCTCCGGCGTCCGGATCCCCTCACGAAGCGCACGCCGTCCCAGTACGAGTGTATGTGTCATGCCTTCACCTCCTGCACCTCGCCGGCGAGACGAGTGCGACCGGTCGCATCAAGGAACACGTCGTCGAGCGTCGCCTCTTGCGCGAGGCCGAGGCGGTTGGTGAGCTCCGCCTTCAGTTGCGCCGGCGTCCCTTCACGCACGATGCGGCCGTCGTCGATGATCGCGAGACGGTCGCACAGCGCGTCTGCCTCCTCGAGGTACTGCGTCGTCAAGAAGACAGTGGTCCCGCGCTCGTTGATCCGGCGCACCTCGTCCCACACCGTGACGCGGCTCGCGGGATCGAGGCCCGTCGTCGGCTCGTCGAGGAACAGCACCTCCGGCTCGTGCATGAGCGCAGACGCGAGATCGAGCCGTCGCTTCATCCCACCGGAGTAGCTCTTGATCATGCGGTCGGCGGCTGCGGTGAGCTCGACCAGCTCGAGCAGCTCCGCGGCGCGGCTCGCAGCAGCGTCGGCCGAGAGATCGAAGAGCCGACCCTGCAGCACGAGCAGCTCACGCCCGGTCTGCCGCGCATCCAGGCCGGCCTCTTGCAGCGCGACGCCGATGCGCTGTCGAACGGCGTCCGGCTGCGTGGCGACGTCGACGCCCACGATGCGCGCGGTGCCCGCCGTGATCGAGAGGAGCGTCGTCAGCATCTTCACCGTCGTGGACTTGCCCGCGCCGTTCGGCCCGAGAAAACCGAAGATCTCCCCTATCTCGACGCGCAGATCGACGCCCCGCACCGCCTCGACCGTGCCCGAACGTCCGCGATAGGTCTTCACGAGGCCTTGAGCCTCGACGGCTGGAGCCGTCAATCGATCGCTCTGCATCGCCTGCACTGCCTTCGTTTGCGTCACGCGTTGCTCCTCCTCGTTTTGCTCACTGTTTGGACGCTGCGCGGCTCGAGAACTCATCGCTCGCCCGAACCCGATGCTACGGATGGGCCTGCGCGCAGTCTTCTCGAAACCTGCTGCGATCAGTGCACGTCGTCGCGCCGCATACCCACCGGCTCGACAGAAATAAGGAGGCAGCCGTCGGGAACCGACGCCCGATGCCGCTCACCGGGGGCGATGACGATCGCCTCGCCCGGTGCCGCGCGCAACGGCCCCGCGTCGAACTCGACGACGAGCTCGCCCTCAACGACGATCAGGCACTCCACACCGTCTTGAGAGTGCCAGGCGCCGTCGAGGCGGCCCCCACCGGCGTGGACAACCGCCTCTCCCGGTATCCGAGCGAGCACGCCGTTCGTCCAAGCCGGCGGAGCAGTCAACGGATCCGGGTCGTCGGCAAGTGCCGTCCGGAGATCGATCTTCCAACCCATCTCAGCCTCGGGCGACGACGCCTGCTTCGCCTCTGCAAAGCACCGCGACGATCTCCATGCGATCGTCCAGCACCACGACGTCGGCCCGCGAGCCTTCGTCGAGGACGCCGACGTCCGCCAGTCCGAGCAGCCGCGCGGGCACCGACGTCGCTGCCCCCACCGCCTGCTCGAGCGGCACGCCGAGCGCGTGGAGGTTGCGCACTGCGTCGATCATCGACAACACCGTGCCGGCCAGCGTGCCGTCGGCGCGGGTGGGCGCACGGCCGTCGGCAACCGCAACCGCGACCTCGCCGAGCCTGTACGTCCCGACACCCACGCCGGCTGCGGCCATCGCGTCCGTGATCAGCGCAAGCCGTCCCCCCGCGCACTCCCAGACCAGCTTGACCGTCTCGTCGGCGACGTGATGGCCGTCGACGATCATGGTGACGACAACGTCGTCACGCGTTAGCGCCACTCCGACGATGCCGGGATCGCGCGTCTGCAACGGCCGCATGGCGTTGAACAGATGCGTGACGCTCGTGACGCCGAGGTCGAACGCCCGCGTCGCTTCGGCCGCCGACGCGTTCGTGTGGCCGGCCGAGACGACGACGCCGCGCTCCCGCAGACGTCCGATCAACGCCTCGGCGCCGGGTAGCTCGGGGGCTAGCGTCATCTCGGTGACCGGACCTGCGTCGAGGAGGCGGTCGAGGAGCACGAGGTCGGGTTCGCTGCGATGCGCGAGGGGATGCGTACCGGGCCGTTCGAGAGAGATGAAGGGACCTTCGAGATGGACGCCGAGCACGCGCGGTCCGAGCCCGTCCCGCGGGACCTCGCCGAGCGCGTCGATGACCGTCTCCTCAGGCGCGGTGATCAGAGTCGGCTGGTACGCGGTGACACCGGTCGCGAGGAGCGCCTCGCCGGCGCGCGCGTAGTCGTCGCGGGACGCGGTGAGGAAGTCGACGCCGCCGAAGCCGTTCACCTGCAGATCGACGAAACCGGGAACCGCGATCCGACCGTTCAAGACCGGCGTCAGCCCGACCCGGACCACATGGCCGCCGTCGACCTCGACGTCGCCGGGGACGAGTCGGCCGCAGACCACGGCTGCCTCAACGCCGAGCCTCATGCGGGCGACGCGGCGGTCATTCGGGCGGCGACGTGGCACGCCGCCAGGTGGCCGCCGCGCAGCTCTTCGAGCGGCGGCCGCCGCTCCCGGCACACCTGCTCGGCCAACGGACAACGCGGATGGAACGGGCACCCGGTCGGCGGTGCGGCCGGGTTCGGCACCTCACCCTGGATCGGCACGTCGATCTGTCGGGACGCGAGCTCCGGATCCGGAACGGGCATCGTGCGTTGCAGCGCGACGGTGTACGGGTGGAGAGGCTCGTCTTGCACGCTGTCCCAGGGGCCGAGCTCGACGATCCGCCCGAGGTACATGACCGCGATCCGCGTGCTGATGTGCCGCACCATCGACAGGTCGTGGCTGATGAAGACGTAGCCAAGCCCAAGCTCGTCCCGGAGCCGTACGAGCAGGTTCATCACCTCCGCCCGCACGGACACGTCGAGCGCCGATACGGCCTCGTCGAGGATGAGCACCGCCGGCTCGGCCGCGAGCGCGCGCGCGATGCTGACGCGCTGCCGCTGGCCGCCGGAGAGCTCATGCGGGTAGCGGTCGGCATGCGCCGGCGAGAGGCCCACCATGCCGAGCAACTCCGAAACGCGCCGGTGCAGCTTGTGGACGCGCAGCACCTCCTCGATCGCGGCGCCGACCCGCTGGCGCGGGTTGAGCGACGAGTACGGATCCTGGAACACCATCTGGATCCGCCGTCTGCTCGCGCGCAGGCGCGCTCCGGAGAGCGCGGTGAGATCGACGCCGTCGAACTCGACGGTGCCGGTCGTCGGCAGCTCGAGCCGGACGAGCAGCCGTGCGAGCGTCGACTTGCCGCAGCCGCTCTCGCCGACGATGCCGAGGGTCTCCCCGCGATCCAACTCGAACGACACGCCGGCCAGCGCCCGAAGCGGCCGTCGGCTGCCGCGGACCGGGTAGTCCTTACCGAGGTTCAGTGCGCGGAGGATCACCGCCACTCTTCCGGGGGCACCCAGCATGCGGCTGCGCCGCCGTTGCCGCGCGACGTAAGCGGCGGGCGCTCCTCGGCGCAGCGGTCGATTGCCTGCGGGCACCGGTCGCGAAACGGGCAGCCGGACGGAACCCGCGCCGGGTCGGGCGGCGCTCCCGGGATCTGCGCCAGCGGCGGGCGCGTCACGTTCGTCGGGTCCGGCAGCGACGCGAGCAGTCCTGCGGTGTACGGGTGCTCGGGGCGGCGGAAGAGCGCGCGCGTCGGCGCATGCTCGACGACGTGGCCCGCGTACATGACAACCACACGGTCGACGAGACGCGCGACGACACCGAGGTCGTGGGTAATCCAGACGATCGCCATCCCCGTTTCGTCTTGGAGGCGGCGGACGAGCGCGAGGATCTGCTGCTGGATCGTGACGTCGAGCGCGGTCGTCGGCTCGTCGGCGATCAGCAGCTTCGGGGAGAGGACGAGAGCCGTTGCGATCATCGCGCGCTGGCGCATACCGCCCGAGAACTGATGCGGATACGCGCGCGACGTGCGCTCCGGATCGGGAATGCCGACCTGCGCGAGCGCGTCGCGCACGCGTCGCTGCGCGTCAGGCCGCGCGACACCGTGCGCATGCAGCCCCTCCGCAATCTGAGCGCCCACCGTCATCAGCGGGTTGAGCGAGGTCGCCGGATCCTGGTAGACCATCGCGAGCTCACGCCCGCGCAGCCGGCGCAGGTCGCGACCGCCGAGCCGGGTGAGATCCCGCCCGTCGAACATGATCTCACCGCCGGTGCGACGCACCATGGGAGGCAGGAGCCCCATCACCGCGAGCATCGACAGCGTCTTCCCGGAGCCCGTCTCGCCGACCACGCCGACTGCTTCGCCCGGCGCGACGTCGAACGACACCCCGCGGATGATCGTGTGCGCGCCGCGCCGGCGCTCGACCCCGACCTCGAGCTCGCTCACGCGTAGGAGCGCGCTGCTCACGCCGACGCTCCGGCAGCCGTACGCAGCACCAGGCGTTGCGGCGGGGCGGCCGCGGGCTGCGGCAGGACGAGGGGCCCGCGTCCCGGGGCGATCGTGCCGAGCACGGCCGGGCGGCCGGCTCCGGTGCAGCTCGGCACCGCACCCGCGAGCCCATGCGCCGTCAGGAAGCCGATCAGCGCGAACACCACGGCCTCCTTCGCCTCCGCTGGTACGCCGAGCTCGTCGAACGGAAAGAGCTCCACGCCCGGCAAACGCGCAGCGAGCCCGTCCATGATTGCGGGGTTGCGTGCGCCGCCGCCCGAGACGATGACGCGCTCGACGCTCCACCGCTCGAGCTCGCGGGCCACCGTTTCCACAGTGAGTGCGACGAGCGTCGCGAGCAGGTCGTCGAGAGGCAGGTCGCAGGCCGCGAGGTAGTCGGCGTGGAACAGCTCCTTGCCCGTCGTCTTCGGCGGCGCGAGTGAGTAGTACGGCTCGGCGAGCAGCCGCTCGAGCAACGCGTCGTCGACGCGCCCCCGCCGCGCGCGTGCGCCGTCGCGGTCGAACGTCTCCCCACCGCCGTCGCGCGCGACCGCGAGGTCGAGCAGCGCATTCGCGGGCCCCGTGTCGTACGCGATCGGCTCTTCGTCCGGACGGATCACGGTGACGTTGCCGATCCCGCCGAGGTTGAGCGCAGCCGACGGACGCTCCTCGCCGCCCAGCAACAACACGTCGAGCACGCTTGCAAGCGGCGCTCCCTGACCTCCGGCGACGATGTCGCGGCTGCGCACATCCGACACAACCGGAACGCCGAGGCGCTCGGCGATCCACGCGGGCTGGCCGAGCTGGAGCGTCCCGAGCGCGCGACGCCCATCAACCCAGTGGTAGACGGTCTGTCCGTGCGAGCAGACGAGCTCGGCGGGCTCATCGAGCGCGAGTGCGGCCGCCGCCTCGGCGAACGCCTGTCCGATCAGCGTATCGAGCGCGCAGACCTCCTCGAGCGTTGTCTTCGCAGGCGGCAGCGCCGCGGCGATTCGACGGCGCACGTCAGGCGCGTAGGGCGTCGACGACGTTGCAACGAGCCGAGCTGCGAGCGTGTCGCCCTCGAGCTCGAAGTCGACGGCCGCCGCCTCGATCGCGTCGAACGAGGTGCCGGAGATAAGGCCGATCACCCTCACCGCGGCGCTCCGAGCGCGCGGCGCAGGTCGCCGCCGTGCGCCTCGAGCTGCCGACGGGCTTCGTCGCTGTCGACGCCGCGCCCAAGCGCGACGATCGCGACGCGCGTGTCGCCTCCTGCCGCGACCAGCGCCGAAGCTGCAGCGTCCTCCCCGACGCCCGACGCCTGCGCGATGATCCGCACCGCGCGTGCGCGCAACTTCTCGTTCGTTCCCTGCACGTCGACCATGAGGTTGCCGAGCGTCTTGCCGAGCCGCACCATCGTGATCGTCGAGATCATGTTGAGGACGAGCTTCTGCGCGGTCCCGGCCTTGAGCCGTGTCGAGCCGGCGATGAACTCGGCGCCGACAACGACTTCAATCGGGTGATCGACGACATCGCTCAGCTGCGACTGCGGGTTGCACGAGAGCCCGACCGTGAGAGCGCCGCGGCTGCGCGCGTGCAGCATCCCCGCGAGGACATACGGCGTTCGCCCGCTGGCAGCGATGCCGACGACCGAATCGTCGGGCCCGATACTGAGGCGGTCGAGCTCGCCCGGCGCCGTCTCGACGTCGTCTTCCGCCCGCTCAGTCGCGCCGCGGAAGGCGTCGTCGCCGCCTGCGAGCAGCGCCACCACCTGGCCGGGCGCCGAGTTGAACGTCGGCGGACATTCGACCGCGTCGAGCATTCCGATGCGCCCGGCCGTGCCCGCACCGACGTAGACGAGCCGGCCGCCGCGTGCCATCCGCTCCGAGATCGCGTCGATCGCGCGCACGATCGCAGGCGCTGCGGCTGCGACCGCCCGCGGCACGCTTGCATCCTCTGCATTCATCAGCGAGACGAGCTCGTCGGTCGACGCGAGGTCGATCTGCATCAGCTCGGGGCGTGTCGCCTCCGTCAGCAGCGCGCCCAGCACGTCGGTGCGGTCGAGCTCAGTCACCGGCACGTGTGGGGTCGAGTGCGTCGCGGAGGCCGTCACCGAGCAGGTTCAGGCCGACGATCGCGATCGTGATCGCGACCGCGGGCGCGACGAGCGTCCACCAATAGGAAGCGGCGAGCGCCCGCGAATCGCTGACCATGAGGCCGAGCGACGCCTCCGGCGGCTGGGTGCCGAGGCCGAGGAAGCTGAGGCTCGACTCGGTGAGAATGGCCCAGGAGAGCGACAGCGTCACCTGCACGATCACGACTGCCGCGACGTTCGGGAGGATGTGGCGGAAGAGCAGACGCGGCGACGAGAAGCCGAGCACGCGCCCGGCGCGCACGTAGTCGACGTCGCGCAGCGCGAGCACCGGGCCGCGTGCGACGCGCGCGAAGATCGGGACATAGACAATCGCGATCGCGATCGCCGTGTTGAACCAGCCGCTGCCGAGCGCGCTCACGATCGCGAGCGCGAGCAGGATGGCCGGAAACGCGAAGAGGATGTCGGCGAGCCGCATCACGACGGCGTCGAGCACGCCGCCGAAAAAGCCGGCGGCGATCCCGGCGATCGTCCCGACCGAGCTTGCGAGCGCGACGGCGACGAGCGCGACGCGCAGCGACGACTTCGTTCCCTCCATGCAGCGCGAGAAGACATCGCGGCCGAACTGGTCGGTGCCGAGCCAGTATTTCCCGGACGGCCCCTGCAACGCGTCGAGCGGATGCTGGGCGACGGGGTCGTACGGCCAGAGGTGTGCAACTGCGGCGAGCGCCGCAAGCACGACGAGCCCGGTGAGCACAAGGCCGATGCGCCCGCTCGGGCTCTGCAGCAAGCGGCGAAACCAGCTGCTGCGCCGCGGCGCGGCGACGAGCGTTGCGGCCGCAGCACTCACTGCTCGCGCACCCGCGGGTCGATCCGCCTGTACACGAGGTCGGTGAGGAGGTTGACGAGGACGAACGCCGCTGCAATCACGAGCACCGTGCTCTGGACGACGGCGTACTCGCGGTCCTCGATCGCCTGATAGACCTGCCGCCCGATCCCCGGCAGCGCGAAGATCTGCTCGACGATCACGGCGCCGCCGAGCAGGTACCCAAACTGGATGCCCACCATCGTCACGATCGGAATCGATGCGTTGCCGAGTTCGTGGCGGAGGAGCACGCGCGCCGGCGAGAGGCCCTTCCCGTACGCGGTGCGGACGAAGTCGCGGCTCGCGATCTCGATCATCGCCGAGCGCGTAGTGCGCATTACCGGCGCGGCGACAGCGATCCCCAGCACGAGCGCGGGGAACAGCATTTGCTGAGCGTTCTCCGAAAGGTTCTGCCAGGGCGCGCGGTACTCCCCGCCGTTCGGGAAGTAGTTGAACTTCGCCGCCACGATCGTGACGATCGCCGTGCCGAGCACGAAGCCCGGAACCGAGAGCGCAAGCAGGCCGATCGACTGGCCCACCGTGTCGCGCACGCCGTTCGGACGTGACGAGGCGAGCAGACCGAGCGCGACCCCGGTGACCGTGCCGAAGATCGTCGCCAGCACGGCGAGCTCGACCGTCACGGGCAGCGCGCTGCCCGTCATCGATGCCACCGACAGATGCGTGTTGAGCGCGAGCCCGAGGTTGCCGGTGAGCACCGAACCGATCCACGAGAAGTACTGCGACCACAGGGAGCGGTCGATGCCGTAGTAGTGCGCGAGTGCCGCATGCTGGGCCGGCGTCAGCGTCCCCGCCTCGGTCCCGAAGGCCGCGTCGATCTGGTTGCCGGGCACGACGCGAAGGACCAGGAACACGAGGATCGAGACGCCGAGGAGCGTCACGATTGACCATCCGAGCCGAGCGACGAGCCAATGGCGAAGGAACCGCGGCAGTCGACCGCCTGCGATCACGACGTCGTCGTCGACCAGATGGTGAGCGGATGCCTCGATGATCGGCTCGGTCATGGGAGGCTCGCCCCGGAAGCGCAGGCGGGCGCTTCCGGGGCCGTGGAAGAGCTACCCCAGCGTCGTCTGACGCAGATATTGGAGCGATTCGTTCGCCATCGGGATGAAGTTCTGCACCTTCGAGCTGATGGCGTAGTAGTCAAACGCGGTGAACATCCAGACCCAGACGCCCTGGCTTTCGAGCGTCTTCGAGATCTGGGTATAGATCGCCTTGCGCTTCGGGACGCTACTCGTCGCACGCCCTTGCGCGAAGAGCGTGTCGAGCTTCGGCGAGGAGTAGCCGGCGACCTTGTTCAGGTTCCCCGTCGACGTGAAGTAGCGGGTGTACATCGTGTCCGGGTCGACGCGGCCGCCGTTCAACGCGATCGCCGCGTCGAAATCGGCTGCGAGCCAGCGCGACACGTACGTTCCCGAGTCGAGCGTCTGCAAGTCGAGGTTGATGCCGATCGGCGCGAGCTGTGCCTGAACACTCTGGGCCTCGGCGACGGCGGTCGCGTACTCCCCCGTTTCGACGATCGTGTGCAGTGTGATGCCGCCGTTCGGGTAACCGGCCGCCTTCATGAACCTCTTCGCCTTCGCGAGATTCGGCGTCGGGCACGGCCGCGCGTTGGGGTCGGAGCGATAGGCCGGGCTCGTGATCGGGCCGGTCACCTGTCCCTCGCCGAGTGCCGCCGAGCCGAGCACCTGCTTCCGGTTGATCGCGCACTGAATAGCGAGCCGCACGTACAGCTTGTCGAGCGGAGCATGGCGGTCGTTGAGCATGAGCGTGTGGTAGGAGAGCGACGCCTGCGGCAACACCTTCAGCCCGCCGCCTTTTACCTGACGGGCGACGACCGGGTCGCTGATGAGGCCCATCTGGATCTGGTTTGCCTTCAGCGCCGACACGACGGACGTCTCGTCCGGGATGACGCGGAACTGCACGCCCGCGAGCGGCACCTTGCCACCCCAGTAGGTCTTGTTGCGGACGAGCTTGAACGACTGATTCGGCGTCCAGCTCGAGAACGCGAACGGGCCTGTGCCATTCGGATGCGTGGTGAAGGATCCGGATTGGATGTCAGCGGCCGACATGATCGCCGTGTTCAGGTCGGCGAGCGCCGCCAGAATCGGTACGTCCGGATCCGCAAGGTGGAGCACCACGGTCCGCGCATTCGGCGTTGAGATGCTCTGGATGTCGGAGAGGTTCGCGCGCGAGACAGCCCCCGTCGCCGGGTTGAGGATCCGGTTCAGTGACGCGGCAACGTCTGCCGACGAGAACGCCGCGCCGGTCTGGAACTTCACCCTCGAACGCAGCGTGAACGTCAGCGTCTGCGAGTTGTCCGTGAACTTCCACGCGGTCGCGAGCCCAGGGACGACGTTCAGCTTCGAGTCGAGTTGGACGAGCGTGCCGTAGATCAGACCCAGCGTCTGCACCGCCTGGAAGGCGGTCGCCTTCTGCGGGTCGAGCGTGTTGACGTCCGCGGTGCGGCCGATCACGAGCGTGCCACCGGTCGCAGTCGTGCGCGCCGACGAGCTGCCGACGAGCGCGGACGATGCGAGGAGCGACAGGCAGAGCGCAACCAGCACGAGCCGGCGGATGCGTGTACGTCTCATCTGACTCCCTTCCTGTGCCGGTGCGCCGGGCCGACCGGCCGCACTGACCGTCATATTGAAATTCGGCGCGATCTTGTCACGATGAATTGGTCATGTCAAGATGACAACATGACGAATCGGTCACGACCTTAGTTCGTGAGAGGATCGCACCCGAGATGACCCTGTCTGCCGACGCGCAGCCCGACCCCCGACACGTCCTCATCGAGGCGCACGGGCTCGCGCCGAAGTACTCGCGCCTCAAGACCGACCTCCTCGCGCTCATCCAGGGGCTCGCCGCCGGCTCGCCGATCCAGACCGAGCGGGAGCTGTGCGCCCTCTACGGTGTCTCGCGCACGACCGTTCGGCAGGCACTCCAGGAGCTCGTCCACGAGGGGCATCTCTACCGCCGCCAAGGACGCGGCACGTTCGTCGCGCCGCCGAAGCTTGTGCAGACGATCCAGCTGCACGGCCACACCGAGGAGATGGAGGCGGCCGGGCTGCATCCGGGGTCGCGGCTTCTTTCCGCCGGCAACGTCGCCGCACCGCCCGCCGTCGCCGCGTTCTTCGGTCTCGCGGCCGGTGGCGTCGTGCACCGGATCGTGCGCGTCCGTCTCGTAGACGGCAGTCCGATCGCCGTGCAGACGGTCTATCTCGACCAGGAGCGCTTCGGTGAGGTCGGGGCGCTGCTTGCAGAATCCGTCTCGCTGTACAGCCTGCTGCGTGAGAGCTACGACGCTGAGATCGCGGGCGGCGAGGAGGCCGTCGAGGCCGCGAGCGCGGACGAGGAGACCGCGCGCCTGCTCGAGATCGAGGTCGGCTCCGCCCTGCTCGTCATGCACCGCCGGTCGTGGCAGGCGGACGGCCGGCCGATCGAGTGGTCGGAGTCGCTCTACCGCGGCGACCGCTACCGCGTCGCCGTGCGGCTCGCGCCCGGCTGAGCATGCTGGCGATCGAGCCAGCGTCTCCCGCGGATGCACCCGCACTCGCGACCGTGTTCGTCCGCTGCTGGCGCGACGGGTATCGCGGCGTCGTCGCGGATCAGATTCTCGACGCGCTGGCCGTGGACGATGCTGAGCGGCGCTGGCACACGCTCGTCGCCGAGCACCGCGTGCTCGTCGCACGCGACGGCGACGGCTCGGCGGTGGGCATGGTGCGTTTCGGCGCCGACGAGGACGATCCGCGGCTCGGCCACGTGTTCAGCCTGTATGTAGACCCGGCCGCGTCGGGCGCGGGTGTCGGCCGGGCGCTCCTCGTACACGCTTGCGCAGAGCTCGCCTCCTCGGGATTCTCGCGCGCGACCCTCTGGGTGTTCGAGGCGAACGAGCGCGCGCTGCGCTTCTACCGCGCGAACGGATGGGCCCCGACGGGACGCACGAGGGTCGAGCCGGAGTGGCTGGCCCCCGAGCTACAACTCGCGACGGAGCTCGCCTAGCCGAAGGAAGAGCTCGCGCGCCGAGTCGACGCCGAGCACGATCTGCTCGAGCGCGATCCGCTCGTTCGGCGCGTGGGCGTTCCCGTCCGGTAGGTCGAACCCGGTAAGGAGTGTCGGGATCCGCTTTGCGGAGAGAGCCGGCACGATCGGGAGCGTGCCGCCGCCGCGGATGAGGAGCGGGCGCGCGCCGAGCACCTTCTCGAACGCATCGAGACCGAGCCGGACGACCCGCGAGGTCGGATCGACGAGGCCGGGCGGACTGCTCGCGGTCCGTTGAAACTCCATCGTCGCGCCTGCCGGCACGGCGTTGCGCAGCAGCCGCTCGAACGCGGCGCTGATCGTGTCGACGTCCTGTCCCGGCGCGAGCCGGATCGAGACGTTCGCCTCGGCCGACGTCGGGACGATCGTCTTCTGGACGTGCGGCGAGCCGCCGGCGAGGCCGTGCACGTCGACCGACGGCTCCGCCCACGTGCGCCGGTAAAAGGCGTCGGCCGCGCGCGCGTCCGCCGGCTGCGCGCCCTGCGTCGCCAGCGTCTCTCCGCCCGGCCGGAGTCGGCCCCAATCCGCGAGCTCATCCGCCGTTGGCGTCACGATCGCCTCGCGGAGCTCGTCGGGCAGCACGCCGTCGTCCGGCAGCACGGCCGTAAGCGTTTCGATCAGCGCGTGCGTCGCGTTGAGCGCCGCACCGCCGAACATCCCGGAATGAAGGTCCCGCTCGCCGGTCGTGACGCGCACGTGGTAGTAAGAGAGCCCGCGCGTCGCGACGTTGAAGACCGGCACGCCACGCTCGAGAAAGCCACTGTCGAAGATCACAGCCGCGTCGGCGCCGCGCTCGTCCGCGGCGAGGTACTCGATCACCGACGTCCCGATCACCTCTTCCTCACCGTCGCAGAGGAAGCGCACGTCGACCGGCAGGAGACCTGCGCGGGCGAGCTCCTCCGCGGCCTTGAGCAGCATGAAGAGCTGTCCCTTGTCGTCCGCGGCGCCGCGCGCGTACAACCAGCCGTCGCGGACGCTCGCCTCGAAGGGAGGGCTCTCCCACAGGTCGAGCGGATCTGGGGGCTGCACATCGAAGTGCCCGTAGCAAAGGACAGTGGGAACGTCACGCGCGCCACTCGACGCGCGGATCTCCGCGACGACGAGGGGCTGGCCCTCCCACTCGACGATCTGCGCTTCGCCTGCCGCGGATCGGATGAAGTCGGCGACCCACTCCCCAGCGCGACGCACGTCACCGCGATGCGCCGGCTCGGCGCTCACGCTCGGGATCTCGAGCCAGCTTGCAAGCTCAGCCAGCCACGCATCGTCTGGACGGCGATGAGTTCCCACGTCTCGACCGGTCTATCAAGACAAGGCGAGACGAGGAGGTTCCGATGCGCCGGCTCATTCTTCAGACGAGCGTTTCCGTCGACGGCTACGTCGCCGCACTCGACAAGTCGCACCGATGGGGCAACGACGGAAGCGAGGACGAGGGCGGCTGTCACGGCTCGGGCTGGTCGACGAGTACCGGCTCATGATCCAGCCGGCCGCTCTCGGTGCCGGGCTCCCTCTGTTCAAGGATCTGCCCGCCCAGTTGCACCGGCCGCGCTCCTGAAGCCGTCTGCCCCCGGAGCGCGCATCCGGGGGCAGACGACTGTGTCTTGCTCGGATTCCTAGAAGTGCTGCGGCTGCTCCGAGGCAATTGCGCCGACGAGCTGTCCCGTCTTCTGCGCCGAGAGAGCCGTTGCGATGTCGGCTTCGGTGATTATCCCGCAGAGCCGCTTGTTCTCATCGAGCACGGGCAGTCGCTTGACCGCATGCTCGCGCATGAGCTCGAGTGCCTGATCGATCGACGCGTCAACCATGACCGTCAGCGGCGTTCCCTGCGCGAGGCTACTGACCATCGTCGCCGACGGGTCCATGCCGTGGGCGAGCGCCTTCACCACGATGTCACGGTCGGTCAGCATCCCCTTCAACCGATCGTCGTTGCCGCAGATCGGGAGAACTCCGACGTCGAGCTGCTCCATCATGCGCGCTGCGTCAATGAGGGACTTGTTCTCCCCGATGCATTCGCAGCCTTCGTGCATCGCGTCCCGTACCTTCTTCGCGAAACGCTGCGCCATGTGCACCCCCTTGTGTCGTTGGTCGCCGAAGGAGTACCCGCTTAAGCGTTTGGCTACGCGAGATCGGGTAATCCATAGCGGATGCGCTCCAAACGCCTCGACACGCGGCTGACAGCCGTCGGACTCGGCTCAGCGCTCGCCGGCTGGGTCGTCGGTTTCCTCTCTGACCGGCGGCGGCGCAGGCTGCTCGCCGACAGAACGGGTGGTTTCATACGCCACCGAGCCCATGCCGCACGACGTGCCGGCCATTTCGCGGCGGCCTGGACGTACGGCCGAGCGATGAAGGCAACCCACCTTCGCGAGCGATCGAAACCGCAGCCCGACGATGCGAGCCTTGCCCAAAAGGTCGAAAGTGAAGTCTTCCGCGCGGCCGGCGTCCCGAAGGGGATGATCAACGTCAACGCCGAGCACGGCGTCGTCTACCTGCGCGGCGAGCTCGAAGAGCCCGAGCTGATCGAGCGGCTCATCCGGGAGACGCGCAAGGTGCGAGGCGTACGCGACGTGCGCAACCTGGTCCACCTGCCCCAGTGAGAGCTCAGAGCCGGTAGAGCGCAAGCGCGTTCTCGCGCAGGACCAGCCGCGCGTCCGCGACGTCGGTCAGCACGGACGCGAGCGCGTCGCGCCACCACATCGCCGCGAGCAGGTAGAGCTCGGGTGTGCGGGCCGCGTCGGAGGCGAAGAGGAGCTTCGAGACCGGCGCGAGCTCGAGCGCTTCTTCGAGCGCGGCGACCGGTCGCGAGACGTGCGGGACCGTCAGCGAAAGATCGAACCAGACGTTCCCGTACACGTGCGCGAGCCAGCCCGCCTCGCGGATGAACGGGTAGCAATGCAAGAGGACGAACGACGTGTCGCGAAAGCGCTCGATCAGCGGCTTCAGGTAGCCGGGGTCCGAACGCCAGAGGTGAAGATCGGAATCGCCGAAGCCGCAATGCACCTGCACCGGTAGCGGGTCGCCAGTCGCTTCGTTCGCCGCGAGGGCGGTGACAACGTGCTCGGACACGCGGTCGAGACCGCCCCGGTAGGCCGCGATCGTCTTCAGGCCGGCGTAGCCGCGCTCCCGCGCGGTTGCCGCTTCGGCGGCCGCGTTCTCTCCGCGCTCCTCGAGCCGGAGTACCGGCAGCGACCGGCAGCCGCCGAGCTCGCCCAGCTCGTCCCACGACGTGCCGACCTCGGCCGGCGGATAGCCGTCGTCCACGAGCAGGATCTCAGTGTTGGTCGCGCGCAGGAACGAGGCGGTGTAGTCGGCCGGATCGCTTGCGATCCTGCGCTCGTACACCGCGCGCTCGTCCGCTTCGCAGTCGAGGTGCGCCGCGATCGCCGAGATCGCGCGACGGTAGGTGAGCCCGGTGGCGATGTGGGGCCACTGGCGCGGGTCCGGGCTCTCGGAAAAGAGGCCGCGGAACTCGTCGAGCGACGTCGGCGGCGCGCGCAGGACTCCGTGCGCGTGGTGGTCGACGAGCGCGATCTCGTTCAGTACTTCTCGAAGTGACCCTGTTGCTCGAATGCGGCGTCTCCGGCGGAGTAGGCCGCCCACTCCGAGCGGCGGACAGTGAGATAGGCGTTCGCAAGCACGGGGCCAAGCATGCTGGTGAGGAGCTCGTCGCGTTCGAGCGCGTCGAGCGCCTCGGCCTGTGTCGACGGCAGGCGATCGATACCACGGCGTGCCCGTTCCCGCTCCTCGATCGTGGCGGGGTCGACGTCGACCGGCTCAGGCGGCTCGAGGCCGCGCTCGAGCCCGTCAAGGCCGGCGGCGATGAGCCCGCCGAGCGCGAGATACGGGTTGCACGTCGCGTCGCAGGCCTTCAGCTCGGCGTTCGTCGACGACTCCTCAGCGCCGCGAAAGACCGAGGCGACACGCACCGGCGCCTCGCGATTGTCGACGCCCCAGCAGACGAAGGCGCCCGCCCAGTACTGCGGGACGATGCGGTGGTACGAGTTGAAGCTCGGCGCCGTCAGCCCGCATAGACCGGGCAGATGCGCGAGCACGCCGGCGATGAACGCGCGCGCCTCCGTGGAGAGCCCGTCCGGGCTGGAGCCGTCGTAGAAGCGATTGTGTTCGCCGTCCCACAGCGAGAAGTGCACGTGGCCGCCGTTGCCCGCGTTGTCAGGCCACGGCTTCGGCGCGAGCGAGGCGACGAGACCGTGACCCGCGACCCCCCGGATCGTCTCGCGGACGAGGATCTGCTCGTCCGCGGCCTGCAGCGCCGGCGCATGTCCGGTGGAGATCTCCTGCTGGCCGTGGCCGAGCTCGGTGTAGTACTGCTCGAGCGTGATCGCCTGCGCGTCCAGGGCGCCTGCGAGCTGGTCGGCGTAGTCCTGCGCCGCGGTCGCCGCGATCGTCGAGAAGCAGAGCGCCGAATCGATCGGGACGTAGGCGTCACCGATGCGAGTCGCGAGTGAGAACTCGTTCTCGAACGAGGCGCGCAAGGCGAGGCCGCGCTCGGCGAGCCGCGCCTCCATCCGCTTGAGGAACGAGCGCTGGCACACCGCCGCCGGCACGCCGTCGAGTTGCACATGATCCGTCAGCAGCGCCCCGGTACGCGGCGCGTACGGCAGCACGCGAAACGTGTCGAGATCGGGAACGAGGCGGATCTCCCCGACCGGCCCCATGTCCGGCACCGGCTGCAGCTGGTCGAGCGAGTTCATCGCCTGCATCGCCACTGTCAGCCCGATGCCGGCGTCGAGCCGATCCTCGAGGCCGTGCCGCGCCGACGACTTCGCGCGAATCGTTCCGTCGTTGCCGCACCACAGGAAGCGGACGAGGCGGAGGCCCGCCTCGTCCGCTTTCTTCGCGACGTCCGCCGCCGTCACGCAGGCGTCATCGTCGGCGTCGGCTGCTCTCGTCGGTGCATGTACTCGCTGATCGCGTAGATCGCGACGGCGGCGAACACCGAGACGCCGCAGAGCGCGGCCAGCCAGATGCGCCAGTGCATCACGCTGAACAAGCCCGTCCACGGACTCCGAAACGTGACGTACGCCCCGAATGCCGACGCGAGCATCCCGACGGCGCCGCTCGCGTAGAGCACGTACGGGTGCGTGGTCCGCACTTCCTCGAACTTCGCCGGAAACGCGCGCTTAACGAGGAAGATGTCGCCGAACAGAAGCACCATCGAGATGCACCAGATGACGGTGACTGCGGCCTGGAACAGCCAATACGCCCGCTGGTTGTTGTTGCCGCTCACCCACGGGTTGAACACCGCGACGACGAAGAGCGACGACAGCACCGTCTGCGTGACGATCGCGTAGACCGGCACCTTCGTCTTGTCGTTCACTGTGCCGAGCTTTGCCGGCATCCGCTGCTCGAGCCCTGAGACGAAGAGCAGTCGCGAGAACGAGTAGTTGTAGACGACGGTGTTGGAGACGAAGAACCAGATCAGCACGAGCCCGATCGCGATCGCGAACGCGTGCGAGCCCCAGAAGCCGACCTGCACGGCCTGCAGGATGTCGGTTGTCGCGCCGACGCTCTTCGATGCGGGGAGCGCGAGCATCGTGCCGAGCGTCGTCCACAAGTACGCGAAGATGACGACGGCCGAGCCCCAAAAGAGGTACTTCTTGATCGCCCGGATGTGCACGATCTCGACGCCCATGTTGAGCGGCACCTCGATGCCGAGTAGCGCGAGGATCACGAAGCCGAACCACGTCCACTGGCCGGAGTGGATGCTCCAGTTGGAGCCGGTCCCCCAACCACCCGTCGCCGACTTGCCCGAGCCGACCAGATAGAGGATGCCCGCCAAGCCGATCACGAAAATCGCCGCGCCGTAGAAGACGACGGCCCAGTTCGCGTACGACTGCGTCATGCGCAGGCGAAGCATCGACATCAACGCCGAGAACCACAGCACGGCGAGAATGACGAGCCCCTGCTCCCACGCCTTCGGCAGGCCGCCCTTGTCGACGAACTGCCAGATCGTGACGACGGCGTCGCCGGTCGCGACCATGACGAGGATGCCGGGCCACCACGCGCAGAAGCCGGCGAAGAACCCCCAGAACGGGCCGAGCGCCTTCTGCGTCCAGACGTAGAGCGATCCCTCCTGGGGGAACATCTGGCCGAGCTGCGCTGTCACGAGTGCGCCTGGGATGAGGAAGAGCAGGAAGCCGAGGATCCAGTATGTGTACGCGGCCTGGTGTGCCTGCTGGATCGCCGACGCGTTCACGACGAACAGGACGATCGCGACGAAAATGATCGTCATGTCGAACGAGTTCAGGACCCGTGGCAGCATGCCGGGCGCGACCCGCTCCGAGATCATGGTGCGGTCGTCTGCCTGCGATGCCATCTCGCATCCTCCTTTCGAGGAAGGTGACGATCGGCAAGATAAGGCTTCTGGGCTGCGCGCGCTGCAAGAATTTGCTTGAGCGATGATCGAGATCGGCAGCAGTCTCCGAGAGGCACGCCGGCACCGGAATATCGAGCTGGCGGAGGTGGAGCGGGCCACCCACATCCGGGTGAAGCAGCTCGAGGCACTCGAGCAAGAACGGTTCGAGCTCCTGCCACCCGACCCGTACCGGCGGAGCTTCCTGCGCGAGTACGCCGACTTCCTCGGCCTCGACGCCGACTTGTACACGACCGAGTACGACCTCCGCTTCCATCCGCCCGAGCCGCGTCTGCCGGGCCCGCCGCCGCGGCGTGCACGCCGGCCGCGCGGCAAGCGACCGCTGCTCGCGTTTGGCGTGATCGTCGTGGCGGCGCTGGTCGCACTCGCTGCCTGGCAGCTCGGCGGCTCTGGCGGCAAGGGCACCGTGGCGTCGCGAACGCCGCCGACGACAACCAGGCAGACGCCGTCGACGCGCCCGCAGACGAGCACCGGAACGACGACGCCGAAGAGCACGCCCCAGCTCCTCGTGCTGACCGCCACCCGCGGCAGCTGCTGGCTTCTGGTGCGAGTCGGTTCCGCCGCCGGGCCGATTGTCTACCAGCAGACCCTGCAGGCCGGGCACACACTTCGGTTGGGGCTACACCGGCCGCTCTGGATCCGGCTCGGCGCCCCGTGGAGCCTGGACGCTGCGATCGGCGGGCAGTCGCTCACGCTCCCGACGCACCTCGGCAACGTCGTGGCCAGCGCCGGCGGGCTTCGGTCGACGCCCTGATTCCACTAATGACTCACCGCGCTCGTGCCGATGATGGCAGCAGCGGCTTCGAGCGCTCGCGGCGCGCTGACACCTATGGAAACACTGGTCGAACAGTTCGAGACGCTGGTCGAACGGATCCCCGGGATCGTCGCGTACATGGACCTCGTCGATCCTGACGACCCGAGCCACTCGACCCCGCTCTACATCAGTCCGCAGATCGAGGCGCTGATGGGTTACCCGCGCGAGGCGTGGCTGAACGACGACGAGCTCTGGCTCCAGGTGCTGCACCCTGATGACGCCGAGCGCCAAGCGCGCGAAGACGAGCGCGCGAGGAGCACCCTGTCTCCGCTCTTCGCGGAGTACCGGATGATCGCCCGGGACGGGAGCGTCATCTGGGTGAGCGAGAAGGCGCAGGTCGTGGTCGACGAGACAACTGGGGTCTCCTACTGGCAAGGGGTGATGGTCGACATCACCGAGCGAAAGCGAACGGAGGAAGCGCTCGCCGCAAGCGAGCAGCAGTTCCGCTCGATGTTCGACGCCGCATCGATCGGCGTCATGACCTTGGCGTTGGACGGGCGAATCCTCGCGGTCAACCCGATGCTGGAGCACGTATGCGACTACACGTCCGGCACCTTGCACGGCCGGCCGCTCGCCGACTACCTCGATGACCGTGACGGGGTCTGCCCTGTAATCGCGGCCTTGTGCGCCGGCGACACCGATCGCTGCGAGATCGAGCATCGCTTCAGGCGGCGAGACGGATCACTCATGTGGTGCCGGACGGTGATGGCGCTCGTCCGCGACGCGTCACACGAACCGACGCACGTCGTCGCAATGCTCGAGGACATCAGCGACCGGAAGCAGGCCGAGCATGACCTCCTCCATCGCACGCTCCACGATCCGCTTACCGAGCTTCCGAACCGGATGTACTTCTACGAGGCGGTGACGCAGGCGATCGCTGGCGCGCGCGATCAACAGCAGCTCGCGATCCTGCTCATCGACCTCGACCGGTTCAAGGAGATCAACGACACGCTCGGGCATCACTACGGCGACCTGCTCCTGTGCGAGTTCGCAAGCGCGCTTCGCCGGCATCTCCGCCCGCCCGACACGCTCGCGCGCCTCGGTGGCGATGAGTTCGCGCTGCTCCTCCACGTCGACGGCGACGCTGCGACTGCCGCCGGAAGCGCGCTCACGAGAATCGAGGAGCTCGTGGCCCGGCCCTACCAGGTCGAGGGCCTGCCGCTCAGCATCGAGGCGAGCATCGGCGTGGCCTGCTTCCCGCGTGACGGTGAGGACGTCGACCAGCTCCTGCGCTACGCGGACATCGCCATGTACGCGGCGAAGACGAGCGGAGCCGGGCATGCGTTCTATGAGCCGAGCGCGAACGGCAACGGGCACGACCCGAGGCGGCTCGGGATCCTCGGCGAGCTGCGACGCGCGATCGCCGAGCGCGAACTGGTGCTCCATTACCAGCCAAAGCTCGACCTGCGCTCGAAGCTGATCGACCGCGTCGAGGCTTTGGTGCGCTGGCAGCATCCGCGCGACGGGCTCATGCTTCCCGCGCACTTCATTCCGCTCGCGGAGCAGACGGGGCTGATCAAACCGCTCACCTTGTACGTCCTCGACTCCGCGCTGGCGCAGTGCAGGACATGGCTCGATTCGGGGCGGTCGATCGGCATCTCGGTCAACATCTCGCCGCGCAACCTCAATGACCCCGACTTCCCCAACGACGTCGAGGAGCTGCTGCGCCGCTACGACGTCCCGGCGGGGAATCTGCTGCTCGAGGTCACGGAGCGCGGGATCATCGCCGACCCGGCCAGGGCAGAGTCGACGTTGCGCCTGCTGAGCGAGCTCGGCGTGCGGATTGCACTCGACGACTTCGGCGCCGGCCACTCGTCGCTCGCGTTCCTCGCCCGCCTGCCGCTCGACCAGATCAAGATCGACCGCTCGTTCGTGACGGATTTGATTGCGGACTCCGGGGACGACGTCATCGTCCGCTCGATCATCAGTCTCGGCCACGAGCTCGGCCTCGAGGTCGTCGGGGAAGGCGTCGAGACGGCGGAAGTGCAGACGAGGCTGGAGGAGTACGGCTGCGACCTCGTTCAGGGATTCCAGCTGACGCGCGCACTGCCCGCGGACGAGCTCGAGCGCTGGCTCGAGCAACAGGTTGTGCCCGCGGCGCCGCGCCTCTGAGCGAGTCGACGATCGATCCGCTACAAAACGCTCCACGAAGGTTCTCGCGTACCTCGCAACTATTTCCATTGCCGCCGCCGTCGGCTTCCACGCATCTGCTCGCCCGCTCGACGGCGGGATCCGTCACGATGTGGTCGCGGCCCATGCGTGGAGCGCACGCTGTCCGGTTCCGCTCTCGGGGCTGCGTGTCCTCACCGTCCGCTATCGAGGCTTCGACGGCCGATCACATGCCGGAGAGCTGATCGTGAACGAGGACGCCGTCCGGCCGCTGACGGTCGTGTTCCGGCGGCTCTACGCGCTCCGCTTTCCGATCCGTCACATGCAACTGAGTGACACGTACGGCCCGCGTGCCGGTCGCCCAGCGGATGGAGATTTCACCGCCTCGTTCGAATGCCGCCAGGCATCCGCCTCACCATGCAGCAGCGTGAAGAACCGCGGCACGGGCAGCTGGTCCGAGCATGCCTACGGCGAGGCGATCGATCTCAATCCCGTCGAGAACCCCTACGTCGGCTGCGGCATGACTCGCGACAAAGCGTCGCTCTCGTATCTCAACCGCAACCGGCTCCGGCGCGGGATGGTCACGCCGGCCGTCGTACGCGCCTTCCAGGAAGTCGGTTGGGGTTGGGGCGGCAGCTGGAGCGGCTCGACGAAGGACTACATGCACTTCTCCGCCAGCGGGCACTAAGCGGCTACTCGATGACGGCGATCTCCAGCGCGAGGAGATCCGCGACCTTGCGAAGCCGCGAGAGCTGATGCCCGACGCCGAGCGCGACGTGATGCGTCGGGCCCTCGGCGCACCAGGCGTCGAAGAACGTTCGCGGCCCTGAGGCGAAGCGGATGCGCGAGTTCGTGTTGCCGATGCGGAACGTCGGGCCGGGAATCGACTCGCCCTCGGCGGCGAGCAGCTTCAGCCGGCCGTCGGCGGTCTGCGTGCAGCCGAGGATCGTGACCGGGCCGAGCCGCACCTTCATCTCGATGGAGAGCCCCGCGCCGGCTTTGCCGTGATAGAGCTTGAGCGCGCGCGCGACCGGACGCTCTTCTGCGATAGCGAGATGCGCCGGGCCGTCATGGCCCATGAGCACGAACTCGTCGTCGAAATCGAGCGCGTAGAACTCGGTGTAGGAGCCGCCGGCGCCGAGCCGGTCGAGCAGCAGCATCGCGAGGTTCGTCTTCAGGTCGCCCTCGCCGGACGCAGGGACGCCACGCGCCGTAAGCAGCGAGTTCCCGACGATCAAACCGGCGGCAACGCGCTCGGCGGTGTTCCCGCCACTCCCTCGGTAGTAATAGGTCAGTCCGTCGAGCTCGAAGTCCTCGACGAGGCGGTCGAGCCCGACGGCGACACGCGCCGACCATTCGAACACCTCGGGCGTGACCTCGTCGGCGATCGGGTCGACGCCCGCCTCCGCCAGATCAAACGTCGCGCGGATCTCGTCGCCCTTGCGCTCGACCGCCGTCGGATCGGCGTGCTCGACGCGCTCGACGAGGTCGTCGATCTCGAGCACCTCGACGTGCGCACCCGTCTCCGCTTGCACCTGTGTGAAGTCGGAGTACATGTCGAGCATCCCGGGGTACGTGTGGCCGAGGAAGCCGATTCGCGACGTCCGCAGGGCATGAACGGCTCGTGCAGCGTCCACCCACTCGGCGACGTCGTGCCAGGCGGGATCATCCTCAAGAAGCGTTCCGGTCACCACGCGATAGCCGATCCGTGCACGGGTGAAGGCACCGGCGATCTCCGGGACGCAACAGGCGGAGCAGTTTGCGAGCCACTCGCCCGTCGTCATCGCCTCGTAGTCGAGCGTCCGTGTCGGCTGGAAGTTGAGCACGATGACCGGGGCGTCAAGCGCCTGCACAACCGGGAGCACTTGCGCGGACGTCGCGTAGGTCGCTGTGTAGAGCAGGAGCAGCTCGGGCCGCGCAGCAGCGAGCGTCTCCCCCGCGTTCCGCGCCGACTGCGGGGTGTCGACGAGCCCCGCGGAGACGACCTCGGCGCCGAGCGAGGCGAGCCGCTTCTCGATGCCGTGCTGGTAGCCCTCGAGGCGTTCTTGAAGGCCGTCGAACTGCGGCCAGTAGGCCGCGAGGCCGATTCCGAAGATCCCGATCTTCACGGCGAGTCCGCGCGTGCGGTAGTCGCCGCCTGGCGTCGAGCGCCGGCAAGGCGCAGGCGTGCCCGTGCGCGGCGATAGAGGTCGGGGCCGTTCGGCACGATCACGCTCGCGACGAGGAGCGTCCCGACGACGATGTTCTGGTCCTGCGCAGGGATGAGATCGGCGGTCAGCGCCGTCTGCAGGCAACCGAGGACCGCGACGGCGATCACGACGCCGGCGATCGTGCCGCGGCCGCCGAAGATCGAGACGCCGCCGAGCAGGACGATCGTGACCACGAGCAGCTCCATCCCTGTCCCGGCGTCGTAGCGCGCCGATGCGAAGCGCAGCGTCCAGAGCACCCCGGCGAACCCGCTCAGCACCCCCGACAGAACGAATAGCCAGAACTTGATCCTCTTCACGCGGATGCCGGCGAAGAATGCCGCTTCCTGGCCCGCACCGATCGCGAAGATCGCGCGCCCGAGCGGCGTCGCATGCAGCACGACGCCGGTGACGACGGCGAGCGCGAGGAAGAACGCGATCGAGTACGGGATGTGCGTGTGCGGGATCGGGACGACGCCGATGCTCGCAAGACCTGTGGGGAATCCGCCGATCGTGTCTGTCGGAAGGATTCCCTGCGCGATACCGCGGTAGAGCGTCAGCGTCCCGATCGTCACCGCGAGCGAAGGCAGGCCGACGCGGGTGACGAGGAACCCGTTGAAGGCGCCGAGCACCGCGCCGAGCACGACCGCGAGGATCATCGCCGGCCAGATCGGCCACCCGTGCTTGAACAACTCCGCCATCAGGACGCCGCAGAGGCCGAGCATCGACGCGACGGAGAGGTCGATCTCGCCGGTGATGACGATCAGCGTCAGCGGAAGCGCCATGATCGCGACCTCGCCGACGTTAAGGCAGATGTAGAACAGATTCGTCGAGTGCAGGAAATACGGCGAGACATCCGCGCCGTACGCGATCGTGCCGACGAGCAGCGCGAGCAGCGCGAGCTCCCAGCGGGCGAACGACGCCCAACTGCGGCGCGTCGACACGGTCGCGACGTCGGCCGGCGGCTCGTCGCGCGGCTGGAAGCCGAGGTCAGACACGCGCCCTCCTTCTCGTGCGGAGCGCAGGTGCGACGCGCACGGCGATCAGCCGGTCGAACGCGATCGCGCCGATGAGCAGCGCCCCCGCGAGCGCCTGGCTCCAGAACGACGACACGTTGACGACAACGAGCGCGCTGTTGATCGTGTTCAGCAGGAGTGCACCGAGCGCCGCGCCGAGAACCGTCCCGCTTCCGCCGAAGATTGCGACGCCGCCGACGACGACGGCCGCGATCACCTGGAACTCGTAGCCGACGCCGGCAATCGCGTCGACCGAGGCGTACAGCGAGAGCCACACCGCGCCGGCGAAGCCTGCGATCCCGCCACTGAGAACGAACGCGAGGAAGACACGTCGCCCTACCGGGATGCCCGCGAGCCGCGCAGCGTCCGGCTGCGACCCGATCGCGTAGAAGTCGCGCGCAGTGCGGAAGCTGCGCATCGCATACGTCGCGATTCCGACCGCGACGATCGCGATGATCGCGAGGTACGGAACCCCAAGGAGCGTTCCGTAGCCGATCTTGTTGAACGTGTTCGGCAGCATCGACGCGTTCACCTGGTTGCCTCCGGCCCACGCGCCGTCGATGCCGCGGATGATGTAGAGCGTGCCGAGCGTCACGACGAGGCTCGGAACGCGGGCGACCGTTACAAGCAGCCCGTTGACGACGCCGCAGGTGACGCCGATCCCGGTCGCGAGCAGGAAGACGACGACGAGCGAGACGTGGGGATGGTGCACGTAGAGCACACCGCTCGCGTACGCCGAGAGGCCGAGGACCGATCCGATCGAGAGGTCGACATTGCGCGTAATGACGACGATCGTCTCGCCGATCGCGAGGAGCGCGATGATCGCGGCACCGGAAAGAATCTGCTGGACGTTCGTCGCGCTGAGGAAGCGATGGTTGTCGATGGTCGTTGCGCCGACGACAATCACGAGTGCGAGGACGATGCCGAGCTCGCGGAAACGCAGGAGCAGCTCGGCAAAGGCATGTGAGCGCGCCGGCCGCTCGAGCACGTCCTTCCGCTCCTCAGCCAGCGTCGTCATGCCGCCTCCCCGACGAGCCCGGTCGCGGCGTGCATGATCGCGTCCTCCGTCGCGTCAGCGCGCGCGAACTCGCGCATCACGCGCCCTTCGAAGAGCACGACGATTCGGTCGGCCATCCCCAGCACCTCGGGGAGCTCGGACGAGATCATCAACACCGCGACGCCCTGAGCTGCAAGCTCAGAGAGCAGCCGGTGCACCTCGGCTTTCGTCCCAACGTCGATGCCTCGTGTCGGCTCGTCGACGATCAACACCCTCGGCCGGCGCGCGAGCCACTTCGCGAGCACGACCTTCTGCTGATTGCCGCCCGAGAGCGTCCAGACGGGGTTCGTGAGCTTCCCGTACTTCAGCTGGAGCTTGACGGCCCAGTCTCGCGCGAACCTGCGCTCAGCGCCGCGCGGGATCAGACCACCCCGGCGGACATCGTCGAGCGACGCGAGCGCGATATTGCGCTCGATCGAGAAATCCATGAGGAGCCCCTGCTGACGGCGGTCTTCCGGGACGAGCGCGACTCCTGCCGCCATCGCCGACGTCGGCGACCCCGGCCGAAGTCGGCGCCCAGCGACCTCGACCGACCCTGCGTCCGAGCGGTCGATGCCGAAGATGGCGCGCGCGACCTCGCTCCGCCCCGCTCCGACCAGACCGGCGAGCGCGACGATCTCGCCCTGCCGTACCTCGAACGAGACATCGGTGAACACGCCCTCGCGCGTCAGGCGCTCGACCTCGAGGAGAACCTTCCCGCGCTCGGCGGAGACCTTCGGGAACAACGCGTCCATGTCGCGGCCGACCATCGCCCGGATGACCGACTGCACCGTCAGCTCGCGGACAGGCTTCGTCAGCACATGCCGACCGTCACGCATCACCGTGACGCGTTGGCAGACTGCGAAGATCTCCTCCAGGCGATGCGAGACGAACAGCACCGCGTTGCCACGTGCGCGCAGGGCCTCGACGATGCCGAACAGCCGATCGACCTCCGTCGTCGTCAGCGCCGCGGTCGGCTCGTCCATCACGATCACGCGCGCGTTCGACGTCAACGCCTTCGCGATCTCCACCAGCTGCTGGTCGGCGATCGAGAGCCCCCGCGCGAGGCGATCGGGGTCGAGCCGCACACCGAGCTGGTCGAACACGGCAGACGCCTCCCGCCGCATGCGGCGCGCGTCGATCCGGCGGAAACGCTTCAGCGGCTGCGCCCCAACGAAGATGTTCTCCGCAACTGTCAGATCCGGAAAGAGCGTCGGTTCTTGGAAGATGATCGCGATTCCCGCAGCCTGGGATTGCTTGGCGTTCTCGAAGATTGCTTCGTCGCCGTCGATGACGAGCCGGCCTGCGTCGGGCCGGTAGACGCCGGCGAGGATCTTCACGAGCGTCGACTTGCCTGCGCCGTTCTCGCCGACGAGGCCGTGTACCTCGCCGCCCAAGAGCTCGATGTCGCCGTCCTCGAGGGCGTGCACGGCGCCGAAGCTCTTGACAGCGTGCTGCAGCTCGAGAAGCGGAGTGTCGGTCATCCCGTGAAGGAGGGCCTGGCCCCCGAAAGGGAGCCAGGCCTCACTGGTTAGAAGTTGAACTTGTCGACGTTCTTGACAGTGAATGTGAACGGCGGGCCGAGGATCACCTGCGGCCGGCCGTCCGGGCCTTTGATGATCTTGTACGAGCCCAGCTTGCCGGCCGTGAAGGTCTCGCCCACCTTGCCGGTGATGGTGCCCTTCGCGAGGGCGGAAGCGGCGTAGCCGGCGAGGTAGCCGAGGTCCTGCGGGTTCCACAGCGCGAACGCCGTGACGGTGCCGTCGTGCACGTACTTCTTCATCTGGCTCGGCAGCCCGAGACCGGTGAGGACGACCTTCTTCTTGTACTTCGACGTGGAGAGATACTGCGCGGCCGACGAGATGCCGACCGTCGTCGGCGACTCGATTCCCTTGAGGTTCGGATACGCCTGCAGCATCGCAACTGTTGCCTGCCGCGACTGCGCGGGGTTGTCGTTGCCGTAGTAGATCTTGACGAGCTTCATGTTCTTGTACTTCGGCTTCTTCAGCTCGAGCTTCATGTACTTGATCCAGGCGTTCTGGTTCGTCGCGGTCGAGGCAGCCGAGAGGATCGCGAACTGCCCCGTGTAGTGCATGAGCTTGCCGAGAAGCTGAATCTGGCTGCGGCCGATCGTTGCCGTGTCGGCCTGGTTGATGAACAGCTGCCGGCAGTTGACGTCGGAATCGAAGGCGACGACCTTCGTCCCCTGTGCCTGCGCCTGCTGAAGTGCCGGGCAGACCGCCTGCGGGTCGTTACCGGCGATGACGATCGCGGCGGCGTGCGCCTGGATCGCGGCCTGGATCGCCGGCTGCTGCGCGGCGGCCGTGTCTTCCGTGCCCGACGAGACGACCTGCTTGTCGCCCAACTCGGTCAGTGCGATCTTGCCGCCGTTGTCGGCGATCACCTCGTACGGGTTGAGCGTGTCCTTCGGAATGAAGTAGAACGTGTCGCCCGCAGCCCGGTGCGACGGCGCTGCGAGAGCAGCGGTCACGGCGACGCCGGCGACGAGCATCGCGGCGGCGACAACCGCCCAAATGCGCTTGTGCATCGATGCGTCCTTTCGCGTGGAGTTCTGATTGTTGGGGTTGATCGTGCGCCTCCTTCGCACTAGCGGGGATATGCGGCGGTGACGCCGCCGTCGACGTTGACGACATTTCCGGTCGATTTCGCTGAGCGCGGCCCGGCGAAGAAGGCGATTGCCTCCGCGACGTCCTCGGGAAGGACGGCGACGCCGAGCTTGGTGCGCCCTTGGTAGAAGCCCTGGAGGTCGTCCTCGCTGACGCCGTACGTGCTCGCACGCTCGGCCTTCCAGTCCGACGACCAGATGCTCGAGCCCTGGATGACGGCATCGGGGTTGACCGTGTTGACGCGGATCCCGTTCGGTCCGCCCTCTTCGGCAAGACAGCGGGCGAGATGGAGCGACGCGGCCTTTGCCGAGGAATAGGCGGCGGCATTCGCACCGGCAACGAGCGCGTTCTTTGACGCGACGAACACGATCGAGCCGCCGCAATCCTGCTCGAGCAGCACGCGAAACGCCTCTCGGGCGGCGAGGAAGTAGCCGCGCGCGAGCACGGCGTAATTGCGCTCCCAGTCCTCGAGCGTCGTCTCGGTGATCGGCGCGCTCGTGGCGAGCCCCGCGGAGCAGACGAGGATGTCGAGCCCACCGTAGGCGAGCACGGTGCGCTGCACCATCTCTTGAACGGCTTGCTCACTCGTCACATCGACGTGCACGCCGAGCGCGCGCCGCAGACCGTGAACCGCGGTCAGCTCGGCCGCCACTTCGGCGGCTCCTCGCGCGTTCAGATCTGCGACGACGACGTGAGCACCGCGGGCTGCCAGCAGACGGGCGGTTGCGCGGCCGATACCGCTCGCACCGCCCGTGATCAGCGCGATCCGCCCCGCCAGCTCCCCACGCGGCGGCGCTTGCGCCAGCTTGTACCGCTCGAGCGGCCAGTACTCGATCGCGAACGCTTCGCTCTCGCTGAGCGAGCGGAACCCACCGAGCGCGTCGGCGGCGTCCTCGACGAGGATCGCGCGGCGGTACAGGTCTCGGGCGAAGCGTGCACGCCCAGCATCGGGGCCGGACGTGACGATCCCGACGCCGGGGACGATCACGACGCGCGGCCCGGCGGGATCCATGGCGAACTGCCGCGTCTCCTCGTCGAGGTTGCGCTCGTAAAAGTCGCGGTACCACGCTGCGTAGTCGGCGACTCCTCGGCGGAATCCGTCGGGGTCCGCATCGGAGACGAGCGGCTTGTGCTTCGTGTTGATCAAGTGGTCCGGGCACGGCGCCCCGATCTGGCTCACCTCAGGCGCCCGGTCCGACGAGGCGAACGCAATCGCCTCCGGGCTGCGGTCGACTTCGAGGATGACGCCGTCCGCATCTGCGAGCAGCGCGCCGCGGAGCGCGGGAAGCGAGCGCGCGAGGAGGGTGTCGGCGCTCGCTTCCTCGAGCTCGGAGCGGGCAGTCCCGCCCAAGCCGAACCTGCCGTTCCCGGCGCGTTGAATCGCCTGCGCCGCCCGCGTCACGAACTCGATCGTCGCGCGATAGCTCTCCTCGCCGGTGTCGCCCCATGTGACGAGCCCGTGCTTCTCGAGCAGCACTGCACGCGCCGACGGGCTCTCGTCGAGCAGCTCCGCGATTCGGCGCGACATCGCGAAGCCCGGCCGCTGGTACGGGAGCCAGACCGCCTCGCTCCCGAACGTCTCGTCGGCGAGCTCGCGGCCTTGCGGCGTGGACGTGAGGGCGATGACGGCGTCGGGATGGGTGTGGTCGACGTGTGGGGCACTGACGAATGCGTGTAGAAGCGTCTCGATCGACGGCCGCGGCTGATCCGGCTTGATCGCGCTGCGGAGCAGGTACTCGACCATCGACGCATCGTCCATCGCTTCCCGCTCGCGGAGCGGTAGCAGCTCGTCGAGGCGAAGACCGGGGAAGCCTGACGCGGTAATGCTCGCAAGGTCGGTTCCGGAGCCCTTCACCCACAGGACGCGGGTCTCGCGTCCGGCGTGGTCGACAATCGCCTCTTTAGCCGAGGTGTTCCCGCCGCCCTGATTCGCGAGCGCGCGGTCGGCTCCAAGCAGGTTCGAGCGGTAGGCGAGCGCGTCGAGAACCGAGAGCCCGGCCGCGGCGGTGTCGTCCCAGCGGTCGAGCGGAGCCGGGATGCCGGACAGCGTTTCGGCGAGCTCGCTCACGTCGTAACCACTTCGGGTCGGGAGTTCGACAGCGCGGCGAATCGCTCGCACGCCTCGCGCCATGCGTCGCCGGCCGAGGGCTCGTACACGCGCGGCGCGAAGGAACGGCGGACGACCTCGCGGGCTTCCGTGATCGAGGCGAGGTCGCCGAGTGCGATCGCCTGGACGAGCAGATTCCCGACGAGCGTCGCCTCAGCCGGCCCGGCGTGAACCGGCCGCTCAGCCGCGGCCGCCGTCCACTCACAGAGGAGCTCGTTTTTCGCCCCGCCTCCGACGATGTGCAGCTCGTCGATCGAACGTCCGGTCACCCGCGCGAGCAGCTCGACGGACTCCGCGTGCTTCAGCGCGAGGCTTTCGAGAATGCAGCGGACGACTGCTCCCTCGGTACCGGGGTGCGGCTGCGACGTCCGGTCGCAGTAGTCGACGACGCGCGCGGGCATATCGCCCGGTGCGGCAAAGACGGGGTCGTTCGGGTCGATGAACGAGCAGAACGGTTGCGCGTCCAACGCGTCCGCCAGAAGCTCGTCGACGCCGCGGCCCCAGTGCCGGCGGCACTCCTCGAGCAACCACAGCCCGGTGACGTTGCGCAGCACGCGGAACGTGCCGCCGACGCCGCCCTCGTTTGTCATGTTCGCGCGGAACGCAGCGTCGCCCAGCACCGGCTCCCCGGACTCGATCCCGACGAGCGACCAGGTGCCGACACTGATAACCGCGGCGTGCCCGCCGCCGAACGGTGTCCCTGCGAAGGCCGAGCCGGTGTCGTGCGTCGCGGCAGCGATCACCGTCGCGCCCGCCACCCCGCTCTCCTCGTCGGTGACCGGCCCGAGCGTTGTGCCGGCATCGACCACCTCGGGAAGCAGGCGTGTCGGCACGTCGAGCCGCTCGAGCAGGTCGACCGCCCAGGCGCCCTCGCGCGCGTCGAAACACTGGGTCGTGGTTGCGTTCGTGAACTCGGTGCTGACCGATCCGCAGAGCCAGTGGTGGAACAGGTCGGGCATCAGCAGCAGCCGGTCGGCTGCTGCGAGCACCGGATCCGCCTCGGCCGCCATCGCGGCGAGCTCGAAGACCGTGTTGATCGGGAGCAGCTGAATGCCGGTCCGGTCGTACAGCGCGCGGGCGCCAATGCGGGCGTACACGCCGTCGACGGCCGCGGCGCGGCGCGAGTCGCGGTAGTGCACGGGGTTCTGGACGAGTCGGCCTGCCCGGTCGAGCAACCCGAAGTCGACGCCCCAGGAGTCGACGGCGACCGACTCCACCGTGACGTCCCGAGCTGCCGCACGCAGCCCGTCGAGGACGTCGCCGTAGAGCCGGAGCACGTCCCAGTGGAGCGTCCCGCGCACACGCACGGGAACGTTCGCGAAGCGGTGGACCTCCTCGACCGCGAGCCGTTCGCCGTCGAAGCGTCCGACGGCAACGCGTCCGCTTTGCGCGCCCAGGTCGACGGCGGCGAAGGTGCGCATCAGTTGAACACCTCGTCGCCGCGCACCGAAGGCCGGAGGTCGCGCGGCCGGTGCGGCGGCGGCTGCTGACCCGGGCCGGGATCCGTGCAGATCACCTCGACGCCGGCGCGACGCCACGCCTCGACCTCATCGGCGGGCGCGCTGGAATCGGTGACGATCCCCGTCAGGCGATCAACGGAGACGAACGAGAGCAGCGCGCTCCGGTGCCACTTCGTGCCGTCGAGGATCCCGTAGACGCGCTCGCACGCGTCCGCCATCTCCTGCTTGATCCGCACCTCGTCCGGATTGAGGTCCATCAGCCCGCGCTCGAGGCTCAGGCCGCGCGCGCCGAGAAAACCCTTGTTGATCCGTGTCGTTCGGAGCACGTCGGTGCCGAGGTCGCCGACGACCGACATTGCCGAGAGCCTGAGCGTCCCTCCCATGACAATCACCGTCACACCCGGCGCCTCCGCAAGCGCCGTAGCGACGAGGAGCCCGTTCGTGACGACGACGAGTTCACGTTTCGAGCGAAGCTCGAGCGCGAGGTAATACGCCGTCGTGCTCGCGTCGAGCGCGACGGCCTCGCCTTCACTGATGAGCGCGGCCGCGCCGCGTGCGATCGCACGTTTCCGTTCTATTTCGAGGCGCAGCCGCAGGTCGAAGCCGACCTCCGACTGGCCCTGCTGCAGGGCCCGAACACCGCCGCGCACGCGGGCGACGAGCCCCTGCCGAGCGAGCGCCGTCAGGTCACTCCGGACGGTGACCTCGGAAACGGCGAAAGCTTTCGAAAGTTCCGAAACCGGAACGGAATCACGGCTCTCGAGCAGCCGCAGGACGTGTTGCAGCCGTTCTTCCTGCGAAAGACCGTGCGTGTTTCCCGAGGGCGGTATGGAATGCGAGGCTATGCGCGCCAGCTTCGAAAGTCAAGAACTTTCGAAATACGATAAATCGAAAGCTGCTTCGTAATCACGCCCGAATGCGTCAGACTCCGGCGGCATGGACGAGACCGCAGTCCTCGAGCGCCTCCGGCAGCTCGAGATCGAGACCCCATCGTGGGGCTACGGCAACTCCGGCACCCGCTTCCACGTGTATCCCTGGCCTGGTGCGGCACGCACCGTGCGCGAGCGAATCGACGACGCGGCGCTCGTGCACCGGCTGACCGGGTGCTGCCCGAGCGTCGCCCTCCACATCCCCTGGGACGCCGTCGGCGACTACGGCGAGCTGAGCCGCTACGCCGGGGAACAAGGCGTCCGGATCGGCGCGATCAACCCGAACCTTTTCGGGGACGACGCGTACCGCCTCGGCAGCATCTGCCACCCCGACGAGCGCGTCCGCGAGCAGGCGATCGCGCACTGCCGCGAGTGCATCGAGATCGCGACCGCGGCCGGCTCGACCATCATCAGCCTCTGGCTCGCGGACGGGACGAACTACCCGGGCCAGGACGACCTGACCGAGCGACACGCGCGCCTCGTCGCCGGCCTCGAGGCGGTTTACGCGGCACTGCCGTCGCAGATGCGGCTGCTCGTCGAGTACAAGTTCTTCGAGCCTGCGTTCTACAGCACCGACCTTCCCGACTGGGGCACGGCCGCGCTCGCCTGCCGCCGGCTCGGCGAGCAATCACAGGTCCTCGTCGACACCGGCCACCACCCGCAAGGCACGAACGTCGAGCAGATCGTCGCCGTGCTGCTCGCTGAGGATCTCCTCGGCGGCTTCCACTTCAACAACCGCAAGTACGCGGACGACGACCTGATCGCGGGCTCGATCGACCCATTCGAGCTCTTCCGGATCATGCGCGAGATCGCGCAGGCGAAGGAGCCCGAGCGGATCGCGTTCATGATCGACCAGTCACACAACGTCGAGGGCAAGATCGACGCGATGATCCAGTCGGTCATGAACATCCAGACCGCGTACGCGAAGGCGCTGCTCGTCGACGATGAGCGGCTCCGCGCGTTGCAGCGCAGCGGCGACGTCCTGGGCGCACACCGGGTGCTGATGGCGGCATTCGAGACCGACGTCCGGCCGCTGTTGGCGCAGCTCCGCGAAGAGGTCGGCGTCGATCCCGATCCGGTTGAGGCGTTCCGGCGCGGCGGTCACGCAGAGCGGCTCGCGCGCGAGCGCGGGACGACCGCGGTCGAGAGCGCGTACGAGCGCACCTGACGCGCGTGCGCATTGCGCTCTTCGTCACCTGTATTGCCGACACGATGTATCCCGAAGCGGCACGTGCGTCCGTCGAGGTGCTCGAGCGCCTCGGCCACGAGATCGTCTTTCCACGCGAGCAGACGTGCTGCGGCCAAATGCACCTGAACAGCGGCCACGTCGCAGAGGCAGACGCGCTCGCACGGCGCTTCGGCGCGATCTTCGGCGGCTACGACATGGTCGTGTCGCCCTCGTCGTCGTGCGTCGGGACCGTCCGCGAGCACTACGGGATGACAAACGTCTTCGAGCTGTCCGAGCTGCTCGTGCAGCACCTCGGCGTCGACGATGTCGGCGCGTCGTTTCCGCATCGCGTGACGTATCACCCGACGTGCCACTCGCTGCGGGTCACGCGCGTCGGCGAGTCCCCGCTGCGGCTGCTGCGGAAGGTCGACGGGCTCGACCTTGTCGAGCTGCCGCGCGCCGCAGAGTGCTGCGGCTTCGGCGGGACGTTCTCGATCAAGAACGCCGAGACCTCGAGCGCGATGCTCGACGACAAGTGCGACTGCATCGAGGAGACGGCCGCCGAGTTCTGCACGGCGCTCGACGCGTCATGTCTCCTCCAGATCGGCGGCGGCCTCTCGCGCCGACGCTCGCCCGTGCGGCCGCTCCACCTCGCCGAGATCCTCGCCTCGGCATGACGAGCTTCCCCGAGGCGGCCCACGTCGAGCTGGCAAATGTGCAGCTGCGTGCCAACCTGCTGAACGCGACCGACACCATCCGCGCGAAGCGCGCGGGTGTCGTCGGCGAGGTGCCGGACTGGGAGGAGCTGCGCGATGCCGGCCGTGCCGTGAAGGCGGACGTGATGGCCCGCCTCGACGAGTATCTCGTGCAGTTCGAAGGGGCCGTCGAAGCGGCCGGCGGCCACGTCCACTGGGCGCGCGACGCCGACGAGGCGAACGCAGTTGTCGTCGAGATCGCGCGGGGGCACAGCGTGTCCGAGGTCGTGAAGATGAAGTCGCTGACGACGGATGAGATCGGGCTCAATGCCGCGCTCGCCGCCGCCGGAATCCACGCGCTCGAGACCGACTTCGCCGAGCTGATCCTGCAGCTGGACGGAGACTGGCCGTCGCACATCCTCGTCCCCGCCATCCACCGCAACCGGTCGGAGATCCGCGACCTCTTCGCCCGGACGATCGCGCCCGGAATCGAGTCGAACGACCCACGCGACCTTGCCGAAGCCGCACGCGTTTACCTCCGTGAGCGCTTCCTCGAGGCGAGCTTCGGCGTCAGCGGCGCAAATTTCGGTGTCGCCGAAACGGGGACGATCTGCATCGTCGAGTCCGAGGGCAACGGGCGAATGTGCACGACGCTCCCGAACGTCCTCGTCACGGTGCTCGGCATCGAGAAGCTCGTGCCGACGTTCCAAGACCTCGAGATCTTCCTGCAGTTGCTCCCGCGGTCCTCGACCGGGGAGCGCATGAATCCCTACACCTCACTCTGGACGGGAGTCACCGACGGCGACGGCCCCGAGGAGCTGCACGTCGTCCTGCTCGACAACGGCCGCACACGCGTGCTTCGTGACGCCGTCGGTCGCCAAGCGCTCCACTGCATTCGCTGCAGCGCGTGCCTGAACGTCTGCCCTGTGTACACGCGGACGGGCGGGCATGCCTATGGATCCGTTTATCCAGGGCCGATCGGCGCGATCCTCACGCCGCAGCTCATCGGTGTCGAAAACGCACCGTCGCTCCCGTACGCGTCCACCCTCTGCGGCGCGTGCTACGAGGTGTGTCCGGTCAAGATCGACATTCCGCGGGTTCTGCTCCACCTGCGAAGCCTCGTCCCTCATCGGCGCGAGACGCTCGTCATGCGTGTGGTCGCGTGGCTGTTCGGCGGCGCACGACGGTTTGCGGTCGCGCAGCAGGTCGGCCGCCTCCTGCAGCGCCCATTCGTGCGCGGCGGGAAGATCTCGCGGCTGCCGCGACCGCTGGCTGCATGGACGTCGAGCCGAGATCTGAAGCCGGTCGCACGTGAGACCTTCCGCGAATGGTGGAACAGGCGTTGACGACCGCGCGCGACGAGATCCTCGCGCGGATCCGCGCCGTCGACCGCTCGGCGCCGGAGCCGATCGAGCGCCGCTATCGCCGCTCCGGCTCGCTCGCGCGCGCAGCGCTTGTGGAGCTGTTCGCCGCCCGCGTCGCCGACTACCGCGCCGACGTGCGTCTTGTCCCATCCGGCGCCGTCGCCGGCGCGGTCGAATCGGTCTGCCGCGGACGCGTCAGCGTTCCGCCGGGGCTGCCGGACGCGTGGCGTCCATCAACCGTCGACGTCGTCGAGGACCGCGGA
Organism: Gaiellaceae bacterium; assembly: GCA_036496545.1. GTDB lineage: Bacteria > Actinomycetota > Thermoleophilia > Gaiellales > Gaiellaceae > Palsa-739. Next base: position 57,490 of record DASXKX010000018.1, read on the forward strand.
CTGTCAGCGCACAAGCTCGACGCGCTCGACGGCGTGATCACGGGCTGCACCGCCGCGATTGCAGAGACCGGCACGATCATCCTCTCCGGCGGCGAGTCCGAAGGACGCCGCGCACTGTCGCTCGTGCCCGACCTGCATATCTGCGTCGTGCGTTCAGACCAGATCGTCGAGCTCGTGCCGGAAGCGCTCGCAGTGCTCGACCCGGGCCGCCCGCTCACGTTCATCTCGGGCCCGTCCGCAACGTCCGACATCGAGCTCAGCCGGATCGAGGGCGTGCACGGCCCGCGCACGCTAGTCGTTCTGATCGTCAACGAGGAGGAACAATGAGCCAGCGCAGCGCGTTCGTCCTGCGGGTGCGCCCGGACAAGATCGACGAATACGTCGCGGCCCATCGGAACGTCTGGCCGGAGATGCTCGATGCGCTCCGCAGCGCCGGCATCCGCAACTACACGATCTTCCGCAACGGCAACGAGATGTTCGGCTACTTCGAGGCCGACGACCTCGAGGCAGCAGGCGCCTACATGGCGGAGCAGGAGGTCAATGCGCGCTGGCAGGACGCGATGGCGGAGCTCCTCGAGGAGCGCGTGCCGGACACGGGACCGCCGGCCCTGGACGAGGTGTTTCGTCTCGATTGAGCGGAATCGTCGGAGGAGGGAACGAGGGCGCTACAACGACCTCACCGAGCGCCGCATCGGCGACGGGAGCGACGCCGGCGGAGCCGGGCAAGCGCGAACGGGATTAACACCAGTGCGACCCACGTCGCGACCGCCACACCGGGCATCGTCGAGTCCCGAAAGGAGACCTCTTCGATGAACACCCCAGGGGCTCGCTCCTCACCCATCAGGCGTTCCGGGCGGCGCGCTACGCGACCGCGGTCGCGCCGCGGTCGACGCCGTAGATCCCGGCACCGGTGTCGAGATCGAAGAAGTGGAGGTGGCCGGTCGAGACGGCGAGCTCGACCTCTCCGCCTTCCCGAGCGAGCGTCTGCCGCGCGACGCGCGCCGTCCAAGCAGCTCCGTGATGATGCGTTTGTTCTTCAGCCGCTTCGAGCGCTTCCTCGCCGAGGATTTCGCGTACGTCCTCGGTCTGCACGATCGGCGCCTCGCTTGCGAAGTGGAGGTACACCTCGGCTCCCATGTCCTCCCTGATGTCGACAGCGACGCGGATCCGGCGATCCGTAGGTGACGCCGGGACGAGTGATGCATCTTCGAGGTCTTCGGGGCGGATGCCGACTGCGAGCTTGCGCCCGACGTAGCTGCGGAGCTCCGGCCGTGACCAAACGACATCGCCCTCGACCGGCAGCCGGTGCTTGCCGAATGCCACTGCGAGTCCACCGGACTCCTCCACGAGCTCTGCAACCGCGAGGTTCATCGCGGGCGAGCCGATGAAGCCGGCCACGAACAGGTTGGCAGGCTCGTCGTAGAGAACCTGAGGCCTGTCGGCCTGCTGGAGGCGCCCTGCGCGCATCACGCAGACGCGATCCCCGAGCGTCATCGCCTCGCCCTGATCATGCGTCACGTAGATCGTTGTCACGCCGAGGTCGCGCTGGATCCGCGCGATCTCCGCTCGCATCTGCACCCGGAGCTTCGCGTCCAGATTCGACAGCGGCTCGTCCATCAGGTACGCCACTGGCTCGCGCACGATGGCGCGACCCATCGCGACCCGCTGGCGCTGGCCTCCTGAGAGATGGCGGGGCCGCTTGCTGAGCACCTCGCCCAGCCCGAGGATCTTGGCCGCGCCTTCCACTCGACGGCGAATCTCGCCCTTGTCGATCCCTCGCATCTTCAGCCCGAACGCCATGTTGTCGTAGACGTTCATGTGCGGGTAGAGCGCGTAGTTCTGGAAGATCATCGCCATGTCCCGCGCCTTCGGCGGCAGGTCGTTCACGATCTCACCCCCGACCCGGACAACCCCGTCGCTGATCTCTTCGAGCCCCGCGATCATCCGGAGAGCGCTCGTCTTGCCGCAGCCCGACGGCCCGACGAAGACGACGAACTCACCGTCGGTGATGTCCAGGTCGAGCTCCTCCACGGCACGGGTGCCGTCTGCGTAGACCTTCGTCAGGCGCTCGAGCTCGATCGCCGCCACGGGCTCCGAAGATTAGTAAAGTCCGCGTTCACCAGATGGCGACAGTGCTGGCGGCACGGGGGAGCCGCAAACGGCGGCTCCGGTACGTCGCAGAGCGGCGAGGCGTTCTCGCCACGCTCCTCATCTCCCCCGCCGTCTTGTTCATCGCCGCGCTCGTCGGCGTCCCGCTCGTCCTCGCCGTCTACCTGGCCTTCACCGACGCGACAGCCGGCTCGCTAGGCGGCAAATGGGTCGGCCTTGGCAACTTCCGCCGGATCCTGAACGACAGCGTCTTCCGTGGAGCGCTCTGGCACACCGCGGAGATGACGCTGATCACGCAGGCCGTTGTCGTCATTTGCGCCGGACTGCTCGCCCACGCGCTCGTCCACAAGTTTCGCGGGCGCTGGATCTTTCGATTCCTGATCCTGCTGCCTTGGGCGGCGCCAATCTCATTGACGGTGATCGGTTTCCTCTGGTTCTTCGATCCGCAGGCGTCGATCTGGAACTGGTTCCTCGTCAAGGCGCACATTGTCAGCCCGTTCAACAAACCGAGTTGGCTTGGAACTCCGAACCTGGCGATGGCGTCGATCATCGCCGTCCAGGCGTGGCGGACGATCCCGTTCGCGACGGTCATCTTCCTCGCGGGCATCTCCTCCATCCCGCAGGAGGTCGATGACGCAGCTGCCATGGACGGCGCGACGGGCCTGCGCAAGTTCTGGCACGTCTCGCTGCCGCTGCAACTGCCGATCGCGCTGGTGGCGATTCTCTTCGGGATCATCTTCACGGCCACCGACATGATCGTCCCCTACATCCTCACGCAGGGCGGCCCGTTCAACTCGACGCAGATGATCACTACGTGGGCTTACATCCAGGGGATCAACGCGGGGAATCTCGGAGAGGGTGCGGCGATCGCGATGTTCCTGATCCCCGTGCTCGCGTTCGTTTCGATCGGGATGCTCGTCTTCGCGCGGCGTGCAGAGGTGACGTGACGTGACGGGGAGGCGGCATCTCTTCAGCTACGCGGTCGTCGTGCCGTTCACGATCGTGCTGGCGTTTCCTTTCTTCTGGATGTTTGTCACGTCGCTGAAGCCGGAGGCACAGGTCTTCGATCCGACGAAGACGTGGCGATTTCACCCATCGCTGCACGCGTACGGATATCTCCTCCACCACACGAGCTACCTGAAGTGGATCGGCAACTCATGTGTCGTCGGCGTGCTGGTCGTCTCGATCACCCTCGTGGTCGCGCTTCCGGCTGGATATGCGCTCGCGCGACTTTCGGGCCGCGCCGGACGGGCGCTCGGCGTCGGGATCTTCCTGACGTATCTCGTGCCGCCAACGCTGCTCTTTCTGCCTCTCTCGCGTGTCGTCGCCCAGTACTTGCATCTGAGTGATCGGCTCTGGGCGCTCGTCGTCGTCTATCCCTCGTTCACGATCCCGTTCGCGATTTGGCTCTTGATGGGGTTCTTCAAGACGATTCCGCAGGAGCTCGAGGACGCCGCGCTCGTCGACGGCTGCTCCCGCTTCGGAGCGCTACTGCGCATCGTGTTCCCGATCTCGCTCCCCGGGATCCTGACTGTCGTCATCTTCACGTTCTCGCTCGTGCTGAACGAGTTCGTCTACGCGATCACGTTCATCTCGAGCTCGGCCAACCGTACGGTCCCGGTCGGTGTCTGGACCGACCTGATTCGCGGTGATCTCTACGACTGGCCCGGGATCATGGCCGCGATCTTGATCCCGAGCATCCCGCTGGCACTGATCTACAACGCGTTCCTCAATCGATTCATCACCGGATTTACAGGCGGAGCGTTCCGCTAACGAAAGGAGGGTCGATGTCGGAGGAAGGGAAACTCACCAGACGAGACTTGCTCAAAAAGGGAGCTGCGGGTGCAGCCGCCCTCGGCGTCGCCGGCGCCGCAGCGCCGTTCTCGTTCGCCGGGCCGCACAGGTTCACGGGCCGGTGGCTGAAGGGCAATCTCACAGCAATCACGTGGGTTCACTTCGTACCCGCGTACGACGCGTGGCTGGACCCGTGGGCGAAGGCGTGGGGCGAGCAGAACGACGTCCAGGTGACGATCGAGCACATCAACAACACGCTGCTCGACCAGCGGGCTGCCTCCGAGGTCGCTGCGCAGAGCGGGCACGACCTGTTCTTCAACCTCCATCCCATGGCGGCGTACGAGGATCAGGTGATCAATCACGCGCCGATCATCAAGGAGGTCGCGCGGAAGCTCGGCCCGTACATGGACATCGCGACGAAGTCCACCTTCAACCCGAAGACGAAGAAGTATTTCGCCGCGTCGGACAGCTACGTTCCTGACCCGGTTGTCTGGCGAAAGGACTTCTGGAACGGCGTCGGCGAAGCGCCGTACACGTGGGACAACGTCCGCAAGGCGGCGCCGAAGCTGAAGGCGATCGGGCATCCGATCGGGATCGGGCAGTCGAGCAACGACCTCGACTCGAACATGGCGCTGTCCGCGTTCCTGATGTGCTTCGGCTCGTTCATCCAGCATCCCAACAACCGCGCGTGGCTCGACACGAAGAACACCGTCGCGGCCGTCAAGTTCATGACCGAGATCTACAAGACGGGCGAGGACGCTTCGATCTTCTCGTGGAACCCGGCGTCGAACAACCAGGACCTGCTCGCGGGCCATGCCTCGCTGATCCTCAACGCGATCTCGGCGACGCGGACGCCCGAGGACCAGAATCTGCCGTTCAGCGACCAGCTGATGATCTGGCCGATCCCGATCGGACCGCACGGCCGACTCGGGCTCGAGCACCTGATGGGCTGCTGGTCGATCTGGAAGTTCGCGCAGAACAAGCAGAACGCGCAGCAGTTTCTCGTCGACCTGCTGCTCCAGGCGAAGACCGCGACAATCCAGTCGAAGCTTTACAACTTCCCGACGTTCCAGAACGCGTTCCCGTTCAAGCAGATCAACAAAGTCGCCGCGCAGGATCCGCACAAGCCGAATGGGAAGTACACGGTTCTGACGACGATTGCGCAGAAGTACACGCACAACATCGGCTACCCGGGCACCGTGAACGCGGCGGTGGACGAGATCCTGACGACCTCGCTGATCCCGCAGATGTTCGCCCAGGTGTCACAGGGAAAGATGAGCGCCGAAGATTCGGTGCGCCAGACGAAGTCACAGGTCAATTCGATCTTCGCCAAGTGGAAGGCGCGCGGGAAGATCTGACCTAGAACACGACGACGGACTTGCCGCCGCGCTGGTGCTCCCACGCGGCGGCGACGTCGTCGAGGGCAAACGTTTTGTAGTCGAGTGTCAATCGCCCGGAAACGAGATGATCGAGCAGCTCCAGATAGGCGCGGTCATGCTCTTCCCTCGTCAGTGCGAAGTTCGAGTGGCCGAGGATCGTCAGCTCTTTGCCTCTCACATCTGCTGACTTGAGCGGCGCGGTGGCGCCGGCGGCTTGGCCGACGTGCACGACGCGCGCATGGCGCTCCGCGTACTGCAGAGCGTCGGCGAGCGGCTCGCCCCATACCGGGTCGATGCAGACCGTGAAGCCGTCGTCGGCGAACTCGAGCGCAATGCGGTCGAGATCGTTGCTGCCGACTGCCACGATCTGCGTCGCGCCGAGCAGCGTCGCTGCCTTCGCCGCCAAGCGGCCGACACTGCCCGTGCCTCCAAGCACGAGCACGCGGTCTCTCTCACCGACCTTCGCCTTCCACGCCACGGGCACCCATGCCGCGATGCCCGCGATGCCCGCCGCCGCTCCGAGCATTGGATCGACCTCGGGCGGGAGCACCAGCTGGATGTCGATCGGTGCGTCGACGCGCTCGGCGAGGAACCCGTCTGTCTGCGCGCCACGCATTTCACCGAAGAGGTAGACGAGCGTCCCGTCATCACGCCGTCCTACGCCTTCGCAGCCGGGCACGTAGGGCAACCGCGGATGACCGCCGTAGAAGCGGCCGTTCGCTACGTTCAGATCCAGCGGGTTGAGCGAGACCGCGAGCATCTCGAGCCCCGGGGCATCGTCGATCTCGACCGGCCTCGGGGGTTGGCCCAGGTCGAAGATCTGTACCGCTCGCACGTTCCGACAATAACTACGCGCTCAACCGTCCCGCCTCGACGCGCGACATGAACGAGTCGAGCAACCGCAGGTACCCCTCCGCGTCCTCGACGTGCGCGATGTGCGAGCAGCCCGGACTGATCACCGACTCAGCTCACGGGATCGCCTGCGAGACGGTGCGGTTGATCGCGGTCGTCGCATCGTCGTGCTCGCAGGTGACGTCGGGCGTTCATATAGCGATAGACCTCGCCGTGCTGCGCGATGAACTCGAGTGAGCGCATGACGTAGTCCGGCCACTCCGGGGCTCTGCAGACATGGCGGCGGTAGAAGACCTCGCACGCCTGCTCGTACTCGGGGTCGTCGGTTGTGCCGGCGGCTTCGTGCTTGTTGAGCACGGCCTCGACGTCGTCCGGGAGCGCGCGGCGCAGCCTGCCCGTCTCTTCAACCCACTCCGGGATGCTCGACGGCGAGCTCGCGAGCATCAGGCTGACGAGGCTGCCCGCCCACGATGTCAAAACCGTGGGCGGGCACGGTGGCGCCGCCGCGCCTAGCTGGCGGCGACGAGGTCGGGGACGAGGTTGGCGGCGTTCGGTGTGCCGAGTCCTGTGACCGGGTCCCAGCCCGGGCTTGCCGGGTAGCCGGGGACGGCGGGCGCGCCGGCGCCGTTGTTGCCGACGACGACGTCGTAGAAGTCGTTCGCGTAGGTGGCAGGATTGGAGGCCAACTGGTAGAGGGCTGGGTTGAGCAAGCCGAGCCCGTGGCCGGCGAGCTGATCGGCGATCGCGACCAGGCCGGCCCACTGCGGCGTCGCGAGCGAGGTCCCGCCGATGTCGTACCAGCCGGTCGAGCAGGGCGTCGTACCGCAGATGAGGCCGCCGGCGCCGTCGGGCGGCAACGTGATGTAGATGAGCGCGCCGGTGGTTGCGCTCGCCTCGAGCGAGACATCGGGGACCCCGCGGGACGAGGTCGGGATCGGCGTCGAGCCGGCAGGCAAGGTGTCCTGGTAAGACGGGCGCGGGAAGACGGCGCTGAAGCCGCCGCCGGCGTCGATCCAGCCAACCTCGGCCTGGCCCGGATTGGATCGGCAGCGGCTGGGCGGATCGATGCTATCGACCGTGCGCGGCTCGCTTACCGTCGCGATCGGGTCGGTGCAGAGATAGGTGCCCCCGATGCCCGTCACGAGCGGATCGGAGGCAGGCCACCAGACGGCCGGGAACGGCAGCGTCGATCCGCCCTGGCTGACGGGCTGCTTGAGCACTCCGAGACTGCCGAAGTCGCCGCTTCCGGCGAGCACGCTGACGCCGCTTGCGGCAGCGTCCTTGAAGGCGTACCGGAGATGCTCGAGGGCACCGGGCCCGTTGAAGCTCTGCTCCGTCGCCGCGAGGCTCATCGAGACGACGTTCGCCAGATGATGCGTGACGACGTAGTCGACCCCCGCCATCATCTGCGGGAAGCCTTGGACGCCGAGCGTTTCCGCCGTCGGCGTCGTCACGAGCAGGATGTTCGCTCCCGGCGCGATCGCGTGTGCCGTCTCAACATCGAGCGAGACCTCGAGCGCCCAGGACGACTTGTCCTCCTGGCCCGTGCCTTTGCTCTGTGACGGCGGCGCCTTCGTTGCCGGCGTCCCTTGCAGCGACAGCCGGGTGAAGGTCGGCATCCCCGGCGCACAGGGGACGCCCTCTTCGCCGCACATCGGCGCAAGGCCGAACGCCGTGTCGAAGACGTGCAGGTCGTGCGCGATCGTGTCTGAGCCGTAGGCGTCGACGATCGCGATCGTCTGACCGCTGCCGTTGAGCCCGCGGTCGTAGAGCGGGCCGACGTTGTAGGCCGACTGGATTGCCTGCGGTGCGAAGCAGCGACGACCGACCGACTCGCACTGCGCCTCGGTCGGCGGCGTCTCACTCTGGTTGATCAACTGGGTATCGCTCCACGCCGGCACCGGCAGCGGCAGTGCGTGCCGCGATGTACCGGCGGAGCCGGCCGCGGCCGTGAGCACGAGCGCGCTCGCAGTAAGTAAGGCCGCGGAGAACCAAGCTCTCTTCATTTCTCCCTCCCTCTGACAAGCCGGTGCCCCCCGGCACCGGCACTGATGGCTAGGGGATCCTTACGAAGTCGCCGCGAGCGTGCGCACGTCGGCGGACAGCTGCCTCATCGGCTTGACGACGCATTCCCCCGCATGGGATAAACGCGTGATAAGACCTGAATCAGGTCTCAGTTTTTTCAGCCTCAGGAGGTGATGGGATGCACCGGTGCAGCGTCGTCCGCATGACCCTCGCCGTTCTCGCCGCGGCCGGCGCCGCCGCAGCCGGCGCGACGACTGCGCGCGCCGTCGGCACCGTTGGCACGTCCTTCCCGCCTGGGTTCCCGACGATCCTCGACGCCTCGCTCGGGACGCCCGTCCTCGGCTTCGGCGCGGCCGGGCCTGTCGTCCGGACGCCGGTGATCTTCCTGCACGGCAACAACGACACACCGTTCCCGACAGCGTGCAACCCGTACGGCGCTGTGCACACCATGGCGCAGTACTTCGCCGACCATGGTTACGCGCCGAGCGAGCTGTGGGCACTCGGCTACCAGGGAGATCAATGCGACCTGCTGACCGACCCGACGAACCGCTCCGGTGTGGCGCACACGACGCTGGCGAACATCCCGGATCTGGACCGGTTCGTCCGATCGGTGCTCGCGTATACGGGCGCGCGCCGCGTCGACATCATCGGCCACAGTCTCGGCGTCACGCTCGCCCGGGCCTGGATGAAGCTCGACCACACCGGTCACCTCGTCCGCCGTTTCGTCGGGATCGACGGGCCGAACCACGGCATCACTGACTGCTCGCCGTCACCGCTGAACTTCTGGCAGCTGCCGGCGAACGGCGGCTTCACGCCCGACAGCGCGATCTGCGAGGAATACGGCTCGGATCACACGCCCTTCCTGCACTGGCTCAACCGCGGCCAGGAGACACCGGGGCCGACGCGCTACCTCGTGATCCGCAACGTCGGTCCCGACTTCGTCTATTCGCCGCTCCAGGATGGTCTCTTCCCGGGCGTCCCCGCCGAGGACCGCGACGGCCTGCCGCACGATTTCTTGGACAGCGCCCAACTCGACGACGCTGCCGAGATCGATCTCATCGGACAGGGCGTCTTCGATCCGTTTCTCGGCACGGCCCACCTCGGCATCCTCAACTCGCCCCGGACCTGGGCGGCCGCGCTCGCGTTCCTCACGAGCTGAAGCTGCCTGGGCGGGACGGCGAGGGCGTCCTAAACTGTCGACCACGGACCGGTACGAAGACATCTGCGCGGCTCACCGTTGGCACGTGCCGCCGCAGTACAACATCGCCGCCGACGTGTGCGACAAGCACCCGCGCGACAAGCCGGCGATGATCTGGGAGGGCTTCGACGGCTCGATCCGCGAGCTCGACTGGGGCGAGCTGCAGGACCTTGCGAACAAGGCTGCGCACCTGCTGGCAGCGCACGGTGTTGAGCGTGGCGATCGTGTCGCCGTCGTTCTGCCTCCGACCCCGGAGACCGCAGCCGTCTTCTTCGGCGTTTGGAAGCTCGGTGCGATCCTGCTCTCGCTCTCAGTTCTATACGGCGACGACGCAATCACGCATCGTCTCAACGACTCGGAGGCGAGACTCGTCGTAGGCGACGAGTCGAACGCGCGCCGCTTCGAGGGCCGTGACGTGCTGGTTCTCGACCCGAATCAGCTCGCCGCCGCTTCATCGGAGCACGTGTGCGTGGACACGGCGGCGGACGACCCCGCCCAGCTCTACTACACGTCGGGCACGACCGGCCTCGCCAAAGGGATCGTGCACGGACACCGCTACATCCTCGGCCACGAGGAGTTCGTCTACTCGCACGAGGTCGAGGACGGCGAGCGGTTCCACGGCATGGGCGAGTGGGCATGGGCGGCGGGGATCGCGCCGCTCCTCGGGCCGTGGCGGCTCGGTGCGCTCCAGTGCGTCTTCCGGCGCGAGGGCGGTTTCGACCCTCACCGCCAGCTCGACTTCCTCAGTCGTCACGAGGTCACGAACGTCTTCACCACGCCGACGGCAATGCGCGCGGTGATGGCGATCTCGGACGCCGGGACTCGCTACCCCCAGCGATTCCGCCGCGTTTGCTCGGCGGGCGAGCCGCTGAACCCGGAGGCGATCCGCTGGTTCCGTGAGCAATACGGCGTCACGGTGCTCGACTACTACGGCCTCACGGAGTCGTATCCGCTCGTCGCCAACTATCCGTTCCTCGAGGTGCGCGATGGCTCTATGGGGAAGCCGATGCCCGGCTGGGACGTACAGATCCTCGACGAGGACGAACAGCCCGTCTCGCAAGGTGCGCGAGGTGAGATCTGCCTGCGCGCCCGAACAAATCCGCACTACCCGCTCGGCTACTGGCGGAACGAGGAAGCGAGCGCCGAGACGTTCGACGGCGAGTGGTTCCACACGAAGGACGCCGCAGTGCAGGACGAGGACGGCTACATCTGGTACGTCGGTCGCGCCGACGACGTGATCATCAGCGCCGGCTATCGCATCGGGCCGTTCGAAGTCGAGTCCGTCTGCCTCGAGCATCCAGCAGTCAGGGAGGCTGCAGCCGTCGCCGCGCCCGATGAGCTGCGCGGCAACGTCGTGAAGGCGTTCGTCGTCCTCGCCGACGGACACGAGCCGTCGGATGAACTTGGCGAGGAGATCAAGCGGTTCGTGCGCGAGCGGCTCTCCGCGTACGCCTACCCCCGCCGGGTCGAGTTCGTCTCCGATCTCCCCAAGACGCTCACCGGCAAGATCCGGCGAATCGAGCTCCGCGAACGCGAGGTGCAGGAGTGGGAGTCGGGCCGCGTGACCACCGGCGGTTCCTGACCTCTAGCCGGTCTGTCGAGACTTCCTCGGTGTGCCCGTGGTCTCTCCGTCGGCGATCTCGCCGCGCCAGCCGCCGCTCTCCTGTCCGAGGCCTTCGATCAAGTCCTTGAACCGTTCCAAGTCGCCGCGCACTCTGCGCGCGTCGATTCCAGCTGCGGAGCCCATGGCTTCCGAAAGCCCGCGTGCCTGATAGCTCATCGAGAGCGTGATCAGCGTTCGGGAATCGCTGCGAGGCTCGAAGGTGACGGTGCCCCGAGTCTTCTTGCCGTCTTCGCTGATCCAGCTGATCTGCCGGTCGGGATGCTGTTCGAGGATCTTCGCGTCCCACTCGGCCCGCTTGCCGGCCACATTCGCGACCCAGTGCAGGCGCGTCTCGTCGAGCTGGCGCACTTCCTCGACCCCGTCCATGAACTCGGGAAACTGCTCGAACTGGGTCCACTGGTTGTACGCCGTGGCTACCGGCACCCCGACCTCGATCGACTCCTGAATCGTCGTCGGCCTTGTCAGATGCAATCGATCGCCGACCCAGTGCCGTACCTGCGGCGTCGCCGCCGCGGCTGCGCCACCGGCGCCGCCGAGCACGAGCAGCGTGTTTCGCAGACGGTGGCGGCGCTTCCGCTCGATCTGCCGCCATGCCGCGTGCAGGTCGCGGGTCATGAGCACCAGCTCGCCGCGGAGTCGCGTGTCCGACGCGAGCCGACGCGTGAGCGAGACCACGCCGAGCTGTCTCCAGACACGCCGTTTCGCACGCACCCCGTGGGCGCTCGCCTCGAGCAGCCGCTTGCGAAACTTCTTGTCGCTCGCCAGTTGGCCGGCGAGGTCGGCGATCGCCGCCGCGTTTTCCTTAACCGTTGCTGTTCCGCTGCGAGTGTCCATGAATCCCTCCCACGTCGTTGCACATCCGTCGCTCCGTTATCAACGGACGTCGCGCGCGCCGAGTTACGGCGCGACCATGTTCTGGGATGACCGCTTCGGAGGCGCCCTCAGCTGTCGTTGAGGGCGCCTCGTCCGGACGAGAAAGACGCTACGGGTTGGGGAAGCTACCGCCCCAGATGTCTGTATTGCCGAACGTCGCCGGGCAGTCGGTCTGAGGTGCCGGCCGCGGAGCGGCGGGACCACCAACGAGGCTTTCCCGGTAGGCGTCGATGGCGGGACAGTCTGCCGCGTTACGAACGTCGTTCCAGACGGCGACGCCCGCTGTGCGCGAGGCAGCCGTGTAGTTGTAGTCACCGATGAAGCCGCTGGTCAGGTCGTTCGCAGATGAAGCGCGCGAATCTCCCGTCGTGCCGCGATGAATGTCGGCAAACGCAGAGGGCGTACCGGCCGTGATCGTCGCGTGCCGGACGACGCCCTGCATCATGCGTGCTGCCGCCGTCGTTGACTGCCACGGCTGCAGGAAGGCGTCGTAGTCGAGCCAGACATTCGTGCCGTCAGGTGAGATCGAGACGGCCGGGAAGTCCGGCCGGTCGCCGGAGTCTGCGGCGTTGCCCGCAGAGTGGAACGTGTTGCCGCCGTCGGTTGAGTAGATGACGACGGCGCGCTCGTTGGATCCGGGACTTGTGTCGGTCGGCGTCGCCCCATCGCAGTAGGTCAGCACGATCTCGTTCGTCGCATCGCTGCCGGTCGGCGCGCCGTTGGCGATGTCGGCGATCGGCTCAGAGCCGGTGCGGTCACCGGCGATGCCGTCGAAGCTGAGCGTTCCGTTGGGCGGATCGAAGATGCCGCACGGCGTGAAGGTCGCGATTACCTGTGCCTTCTCGAAGTGCTGGCCTCCGTCGACGGAACGTGCCTGGAAGATCGCTCCCGTGCGCGTGTTGCCGACGAACCCGTCCCAGTAGACGTAGACGCTTCCGACGCTGTCAGTCCGCATCGCGCAGTCTTGACGGCCTCCCGTCTGCGAGTTGTTCGTCGCGGCGCTGAGCTGCACCGGGTTGCTCCAGGTCGTACCGCCGTCCGTCGACCGGTAGATCAGGATCGGCGCGGGCGCCGCGTTCCCTTTCTCCTGGCCGCGGAACGAGGTGTTGCAGACATAGGCATTCCCGAAGAACCGGCTCGTCGCGGCGTTGTCGGCCCAGACGTTGATCTTGTCGTTGAAGAGCGCCGAGTTCTGTTTGCCGACGAGCGCCGGCGCGCTCCACGCCGCATTCGATCCAGCGGCGGCCGCCTCGAGATTGTCGGTATGCGACACCGCAATGTTCTCAAAGCCCTTGAATGCGGTCTCCGAGCGAACCGCGGAGAAGTTCGCCGTCAGGTTGCCGAAGTAGAGCCGCGACCCGTTCGAGTAGCTGAACCGCCCGTTCGCGCCAGGGCTAGGGCCGAAGGCAACGGTCGGATCCCCGTCCGAGACGAGCCCCGCTTCGTAGTAATTCGGAAGCGTTCCGATGTCTCCGACCTGCGGCTGACATGCCGCCGGTCCGAGACAGTCGCGTGCAGTCCAACCGGTATACGTCGGCTGCGACCAGCTCTGGCCTCCGTCGAACGAGAAATACACGCCGGTCGACCCGACCCCGCCTGTGAACGGACAGGTCGTCGGATCGCCCGCGTTACACGCTTCCATGTCGATGTTGTCGTTCGATCCCGCAGCAAGCACAGACGGATTCGCCTGGTCGATCGCAACCGTCGGCTCGTTCTGCTTGTTCTGCGAAAACGGCGAGACGTGGCTTCCTGACGTGACAAGCGTGTCGCCCCCGGCCGCGTACGCGCCGGCCACAAGGAGCACCGCGGCGCCTGCACCGACCACCAACACCAGCAACCTCAAGCTCGAGGTCCTTCTCATCATTTCTCCCTCCCCTAGCGAACACCGGGATCCTATGGGTTATGCCGCGCTCAGCCGCCCCGCCTTGACGGTGCACAGATCATCCCGCAAGGACGAAGCAGTTGTCTCAAACCCCGGCTTGGGTGGCGCGGATGAAACTGCTCGTACTAGCGGCGCTCTTTGCCGGCGGCGCGCTTGCCGCGGGCGTCGTCGCGACCATCGGCAACGCACAGACGGCGGAGACGACAACTACGACGGTCACCGAAACGACGACCGCTCGCGAGACCACGACCGTCCAAGAGACGACGACCGCCCCCGAAACAACCGTGGTCACCACGACGGTGGCGCCGACTACGACGAGCGCTCCTGCCACAACGGCAGCTACGACCTCGACGGCGGCGAACTCCGCGAGTACTACGCCTACGTGGGTTTGGGTGCTGCTCGCTCTTCTTGCCGCCGCGGTTATCGGTCTCGCCGTGGCCTTGTTCACGCGTCGCGGCCCGCCCGAGCTGCCCGAGCCCGAGCGGCGCCGACTGTTGCAGAGCGCGGTCGAGAGCTGGACTGCTCAGGGTTGGGCGCTCGTGAACGAGACGAGAGACACAGCAGTCTTGCAGCGCGACGGCGAACGGATGACCGTCTCAATCGACCCGGCCGGACAAGTCAGCGCCCGACTGATCACCACCCAGCCGCCGCAGCACTAAGCGCGATTGCTACCGACTACCGCGTCGCGCGCGGACGCCGACCGTATTCCTCGGCCAACTCCGCAAACCGCTCCCACGAGAGCCGCCGCGGGATCTGCTTCGGTGACGTGATCCAGTCGATCGAGCCGCGACTGATCTTGAGCGTTCCGAGTCGACGACCGTCCGCCCGCACCTCGATCTCAACATCGGTGTTGACCACCGTGATCCCGTGGCGGATCTCGAGTCTGGTCTCGTGGACAGCCACAGCAACAAGTACGGCGTCAACTTCTGCCGTCCTGCGCAGTTCGCAATGCTCCATCAACCGTGTCGCTCAACCGCCCAGCCTCGACGCGCGACATGAACGAGTCGAGCAGCCGCAAGTATCCCTCCGTGTCCTCAACGTGCGCCATGTGCGAACAGTCCGGATAGATCACCGACTCCGCTCCCGGGATCGCTTCCGAGACGGTGCGATTGATCGCAGACGTCGCCTCGTCGTGCTCGCCGCTGACGACGAGCGTCGGCACGCTGATCTCCCCCAGCCGCGCCGTCACGTCCCAGTCGAGCAGCGTCCCGACGACGTGGAACTCGCTCGGGCCGTTCATGTACCGGTAGACCTCGCCGTGCTGCGCGATGAACTCGAACGAGCGCAGGACGTAGTCCGGGTACTCCGGCAGCCGGCAGACGTGGCGGTGGTAGAAGACGTCGCACGCCTGCTCGTACTCGGGATCGTCCGTCGTGCCGGCGGCTTCGTGCTTGTCGAGCACGGCCTGCACGTCGTCCGGGAGCGCGCGGCGGAGCCGGCCCGTCTCCTCCACCCACTGCGGGATGCTCGACGGCGAGCTCGCGAGCATCAGGCTGACGAGGCCTGACGGCTGCGTCAGCGCGTATTCCATCGCGAGCATGCCGCCCCACGAGTTGCCGAACAGGTGGATCGAGTCGAGCCCGAGCTCGTCGCGCACGGCGCCGACCTCGTCGACGTAGGTCTCGACCGTCCAGAGCGACTCGTCGCCGCGGTCTGAGCGGCCGCAGCCGACCTGGTCGTAGAACACGACGCGGCGGCCGGTCTCGGCAAGCCCCTCGAGCGACTCGATGTAGTCGTGCGTCGCGCCGGGGCCGCCGTGCAGCGCGAGGACCGGCTGCTTCCCCTCTTCTTCGTGCTCGCCGACGACGCGATACCACGTCCTGAGCCCTCGGAACGAGACGTACCCCTCCGTGCGCTTCATGGGAGCCTCCTATGTCTGGCGGATCACGCTCGCCGGCGGCGACGCCGGTCGGGCCGGATCAGTCGCCAGAGGAGCGTGCCGGCCAACAATGCCGCACTTGCCATCGCGATGACGAACAGGATGATGCCAGCGTTTCGGAGATCGGCTCGGAGCGCACTCGTACCGACGTCGATCGACGCTGCGAGAGCCGAGCCGATAATCGTTCCGGTGAGGATGATCGCGACCGCCAGCAGTCGCGCGACCGATTCGAGGCGCGTCTCAGTGCGCTCGAGGTCGGCGACGTGAACGCTTACCGGGATCTCGGCCTTCTCGATCCATCCGGCCCATCTGCCGACCGCCTCACGGGCAGCGGGCAGGTGGTCGATCACGCTGACGGCCGCTTGGATCGCCCTCGTGCGGCCCGCGGCGACTCTGCGTTCCCCGAGCGCCTTGGGAACGAGCTCCTCGAGAGCCGCGCCGCCGAGCTCGGCGAACAGTACGGCGTCCGCCTCAGGCGTGAGCGCGATCGTGATCTCCTCGGCTTGGGCGACGGCCTTCATTGCGAGCGTGAGCTGGGGGTCGAGCCGATAGCCGGAGCTGCGGAGAACGTCGAGCGCTTCCGAAACGAGCTTCTGCAGCTGCGCGGTGCCGGCGCCCGCGGAGAGATCGATTAGCGGCCCGATCCGCTGTCGAAACTGCTGCCGGTACCGCTTGTCATCGGGCGTGCGGAACGGCTCGCTGAGCGACCGAAGCGTGGTCGCCAGGGTCTCGACGTCCTTGTCGCGGAACGCGAGCAGGAAGCGCGCCAGGCTGATGCGCTTCTGGAGGTCGAGCTCGCCGATCATGCCGGCGTCGAGGAACGTCATTTGACCGCCGGGAATCTCGACGACGACGTTGCCCGGGTGCGGGTCAGCGTGGAAGAAGCCGTCGATCATCAACATCTGCACCGCGCCGCGAACGAAGTTGCGCACGATCTCCTTGCGGTCGATGCCGGCGGCATCGATGACGCTCGTCTGCGTCGACTTCACGCCCTCGACGAACTCGAGCGTGAGAACGCGATCCGTCGAGAGCGTCTGCTCGATCCACGGCACATGCACGCCGTCGATCCCTTCGAGCACATGTGCGAGTCGTCGCGTGTTGTACGCCTCGATCGTGTAGTCGAGCTCGCGGAGCAGCGTCGACCCGAACTCGTGAACAACGCCGGTCAGATCGGCGTCGGCTGCCCACTCCGCCCGCCGTTCGAGCACTGCCGCCGCTCGGGTCAGGATCGTGATGTCGGACCGGAGCTGCTCGTGGATGTTCGGACGCTGCACCTTGACGGCAACGCGGCGACCGTCGTGCGTGGTCGCCTCGTGCACCTGCGCGAGCGACGCCGCTGCAAGCGGCTCCGGGTTGAACAACCGGTACAGAGTCTCGGGTGGTTCTCCGAGCGACGCGGTGATCACGTCTCTCACGTCGCCGTACGGGAACGGGCGAACCTCGCTCTGGAGCTTCGCCAGCTCTTCCTCCCACTCGAGCGGAAGGACCCGGGACTGGCTCGAGACGATCTGGCCGAGCTTGACATACGTCGGGCCGAGCTCCTCGAGCAGCAGCCGCGCCTTGACCGGCGCCGGCAGGCGGGCGGCCGGAACCGGCCGCTGCCAGAGCCAACTCTGCATCCGACGTCGGAACGGCCGGAGCCATTGCCAGTCGAACGCGAACTCGACCGCGTACTGGAGCAGGATCCCACGCAGTTGGATGACGCGCAGCCGTTCCGAGACGGTGGCGAGACCGACGGCCCGCTCTCCACGCGGCACGCGCGCAGTGGGGTCGTCGACCACGGGCGGCGTCAGCCCGAGGATGCTGTCCAGGAAGAGACCTACCAGGCCCGCGAGCACGGCGCCGGCGAGAAGTGGCAACACGCCGTTGATCTTCAGCACCGACGTAAGGCCGAGCAGCGCGAGCAGGATCGCATTGATCGCGACGACGACCAGCCCGAGCGACTGCATGACGTACGGGAGGAAAAGGAACTCGAGCGCGGGACGAATCAGGGCACTGACGACTCCGAAGACCACCGCGAGCCAGAGGACGGCGAGCAGGCGGTGCGCGGCATGGAGCTCGATGCCCGGCAGCACGAGGATCAGCACGGCGATGACGACGGCCGTGGCCAGAAACTGGACGAGCAATACCCGCCAGTTGAAACGTGACGCCGTCCGGCGTTCTGGCAGGTCCAGGGAACGACTCGCCGCTGCGTGCACCGTCGTCGTATCGATACGCGAGCGGCCCGGCGCCGTCCTCATCCCGATCGGTCGAAAGGCGTCTAGGGCGATCGAGCCCAGATCCCGGTCAGGACCGGCGCCGCGGCTGCGTGTCCGATCGGGGGCAGACCGAGTAGTGCCTCGACCGTATGGAGAAGCCCGTAATGCGTCACGTGAGCGTGGTAGGCCGAGTGCGGCTTGACCGCGCTCCCGGCGACGATCAGCGCGACTTTGCCACCGCCGCCAATCGTCGACGTCCCCTCGTCGAAGGCAATGAAGACAGCCGTGCTCTTGAGCGCGAGAAGTGGGTGGATGAACGTCCTGAGCCAAGCGTCGCCGGTCGACACCGAGCAGTCGTGCATGTCGTGGCACAGGTCTGGGACGACGAACGAGAAGGTGGGAAGCCGTGACGGATCCAGCGCTGTAAGCGGCTTGACGTGAGTTGCGTCGCGGCGGAAGTACAAGAACGGTACGTGCTTCTTCGCGAAGCGCGGCGCAGATGGGTACCCCTCCGCGTAGGCCGCCCAGCTCTGCCCGCGATCGGACAGCTGTGATCCGATCGTCGGGCCATGTTGCGCGCACGTTGTGCAGTCGTTGGTGACGCCGTGCGTCGAGCCCGAGACGAGGGCGAGGTAGTTGGGCAGGCTCGGATGCGTTACGGCGGTGTAGTCCGTCGCCCGTGCGTACGCCCGTGCGAGCGAGGTGAATGTCGGCGCATCCGCGGATCCGATGATCGAGTCTTCTTCGTGGTTCTCGAAAACCACGACGACAACGTGGCGCAGCCGCGGCGCGGCTGTCGCGACGCCGCCCGCGTCCGCGGCGCCGAGCAGCGAGATCGCGGCAACCGCCGCAAGGAGCACGTGCCACCGGAAGATCGCCGTCATGTGCGCCACGCTAGCGCGGCTCGCGCCGCGCTATCTCTTGGTGACCCGGAACGATCGCGAGCTCGTCGCAGTCCCTCC
This sequence comes from Gaiellaceae bacterium, assembly GCA_036496545.1. GTDB lineage: Bacteria > Actinomycetota > Thermoleophilia > Gaiellales > Gaiellaceae > Palsa-739. The sequence goes on from DASXKX010000018.1 coordinate 76,265, forward strand.
GGGCGAGGTCACGCTGATCGGGCCGGTCCGCGCGCCCGCGGGAACGGTCGCCGTGATCGAGGTGTTGGAGCTGACGGTGAACGACGCGCTTGTTCCGCTGAAGGCAACTCGTGTCGTGCCGGTGAAGCCGGTGCCGGTGATCGTCACCTTCGTGCCGACCGGCCCGCTCGTCGGAGTGAACGACGAGAAGGTCGGCGCGGGCGGCGGGGCGGTCGTGACGGTGAAGGCATTCGCGCTTGTGGCGGACCCGCCGGGCGCCGTGACCATGATCAGGCCGGTCGAGGCGCCGCTCGGAACCGTCGCAGTGAGCGACGTACCGGAGACGACGGTGAAAGACGCGCTCGTGCCCGCGAACTTGACGGCCGTCGTCCCCGTGAAGCCGGTGCCGGTGATCGTCACGTTCGTGCCGACAGGGCCGCTCGTCGGGCTGAACGAAGAGATGGTCGGCGTCGCGGGCGTGACGGTAAACGCCGTCGTGCTCGTCGCCGTCCCGCCGGGTGTGGTGACGGCGATCGTCCCGGTCGTCGCGCCGCCGGGAACGGTGGCGGAAAGCGCAGTGTCGGAAACGACGGTGAACGCCGCACTCGTCCCACCGAAGGTAACGCTCGTCGTACCCGTGAAATTGGCGCCGGCGATCGTCACGTTCGTCCCGACAGTCCCGCTCGTCGGAGCGAAGGACGAGATGGCCGGCGCAGGCGGCGTCACGGTGAACGCTGTCGCACTGGTCGCCGTCCCACCCGGTGTGGTGACGCTGATCGTTCCCGTCGATGCACCGGTCGGAACAGTCACGCTGAGCGAGGTGTCGGAGACGACGGTGAAGGACGCGCTCGTCCCGCCGAGCCTCACGCTCGTTGCGCCTGTGAAGTTGGTGCCGGTGACAGTCACGTTCGTGCCGACAGGCCCACTCACCGGGTTGAACGAGGTGATCGTCGGCGACGCCGGTGGCGCGGTGGACGTGGGCGTCACGCCGAAGAGCCACGTTCGCCACGAGGTCGACGATGTTGTCCCGCCCGCGATTGCGTACTGATTGCCGAGCCATACGCGTCCGACGTTGCCGCCGCCGGCGGCGGGGTCGGGGCTCGCGCCGGAGTAGTCGCCCCAACGGCACGGAGTCGTGCTCGAGCAGCTGAAGTCGACCGCTGCTCCGCCCGACTGGACGAGGTTGTTGAGCGGCGACTGGGCTTCGCCTGCGTGCTTCCAGACGAACTGGATCGCGGGGAACGTCGACAGCGAAGACGTGCTGACACTCATGGCCATGCTGTCGCCGTGCGATCCATTGGAGCCGGTGTTCGCACGATCCGGCGATACGGCGCCGTTCCAGACGAAGAGCGATGGATCGCCCACGGTTCCCGACTGCAGCACTGAGGCGGCATTCGGGTCGAGCTCGTACCAGCGCTCCTCAGCACCCGGTCCGCCGAACACCGAGTGTGCCGTCCAGATCGCAACTCCACCGCCGTGGCCTGGGTCGACGGCGGCGACGGCCGCCTCGAAACGCCCGTCGAGCGTGTCGAGCAGGTACGGGCTGCCGTTCTGCGCCGCACTCGACGGGATCGAATACGACGGCACGACGACGTTCGTCGGGCCCGAGATCTGCGGGACCGGGATGCCGTTTGCGTCCGTGCCGTTCGTCGTGACCGTGTAGACGGAGACGAAGTTTGCGGACGAGACCGTGGTCAGATCGGCATTGGCGACCACGTAGCCGGCGCCGTTGCCGTCGTCCACGAGGTTTGCCGGCACCGGCGTTGCGGCGAAGCTTCCGTCCGCGTTGTGCAGGACGCCGGAGTCGGTCGCTGTGAGGGCGGACGTCGGGGGACAGCTCGATCCGGCCGGAGGCTTGTTCACGACCGTGAACCCCGACCCGTCATACGTGCTGGCGAAGTTGCCGAACTGGTTGTAGCCGTAGATCAGGAAGTCCGAGGAGTCGCCGAGCTTCGGGTAGTCGGGCAGCTCGCTGCCGAAGCTGAGCGCGTACTGGCACCAGTCGCTCGCGCTCGACGGCGTGGCGGTCTTGCTCCAGCCGATTGCGATCCCGTTGTCCGACAGGAACAAGGAGTCGTAGTAGACCACGGAGTAATAGAAACGCTGCGTCTTCGCGTCCCACATTATCTGCGGGTCGCTCAGCGCGTAGCCGAAGAAACCGGTCGGGACGCCCGTCAACGCGTCGAGCCCGCCGCTGTTCAGGAGGTTGCCGGTCCGGTCGTAGACGGCGTAGTCAGTGTTGAGGGTCTCGATGTACCGATCAGGGCCGATCGCGCCGGTTGTGTCCGGCGGCGTTCCACCTGTATCGAAGAACCCGTCGAAGCTCGGAGCGACGTTGGGGTACGTGCTGACCGTCTGTCCACGGGCACCCGTTGCCGCGCCGGAGCCGACATGGTCCAGGTGCGCGCGTTTGTTTGCAGCCGCCTTCGCGTCTTCGAATGCGGTCTTGTGCAACGGCAGATAGCCCGGCAGGTGCAACTTGCCGGCGCGCCCGGGCTTCAACGAGCTCGCCTGCACAAGAACCGCGTGCCCCGTCGAGCCGACGGTCGCCGCGCCCGCGGACTGCGAGAGAAGCGCACATAGAGCGACGATAGCGGCAAAGCCGAGTAGTACCGGCTTCTTCAAGCGATTCCCCTCTCAATTACTGCTTGACCGCTGCCTCAGTGTGCGAGTCCGTCCAGGAGCCGTCAATCCCTGGAACGTGCGATCGTCTAGGCGCGTCGGCGGACACGCCACGCCAGCGCGGTGACGATCACCCACGCTGTCGAGTATCCAACGACATCAGCGATCGTCGGTCCATGCGCGAAGGTGTCGGCCGCGAACGCGATGAGCAGAACGAAGGTGGCGAAAAGCCAGACGATGGACACGGCAAACATGACGGCGCGGCGCTTCGCCGCGAGCGCGAATCGGCGGAGCTCGTCGCCGTCGCGCCAGATCGGCGGAAGGCCCGACAGCGACCGTCGGAGCTCACGCGAGTCACGCGCTTGCAGGGCGAGCCGGACGCGATCGGCGAAGTCGTCCAGCGACAGCCGCCCCACGACGAAATGACGACGCAGCGCGTCGGCCGCGCCTTCACGATCACGAGCGCTCACCAACGACATATAGGCAGGGTAACTCCCGCGAATCGGCGCCGACTCCTACGTGTAGCGGATGCGCGGATCGAGCCGCGCGTAGACGATGTCGACGATCGCGCTCGCGATCGTGATGAAGAACGCGCCGTAGAGCACGGTCGCCATGATCACCGGCAGGTCGAGGGAGACGAGCGAGCGGTACGTGAGCAGCCCGACGCCTGGCAGCCCGAACACGACCTCGGTGAGCAACGCGCCGCCGCCGACGAGCACGCCGAAGTCGAGGCCGAAGAGCGAAACGAACGGGATCAGCGACATGCGCAGCATGTGCTTCCGGAGAATGCGCCTGTTCGAAAGCCCTTTGGCGCGCGCGGTGCGCACGTAGTCCTCGTTCGCGACCTCGAGCATGTTCGCGCGCAGCACACGCGCGTAGAACCCGATGTAGAGAACCGACAGCGTGATCCACGGGATGATCAGGTGCAGGAACCACTGCCACGGGTTCGTCGTCAGCGGCACGTAGCCGAGCGGCGGCACCCAGTGGAAGAGGAACGTGTGATGCAGACGGTCCTGCGTGATCAGGTTCGCGACCTCGCCCAGCCAGAAGACCGGCATCGAGATGCCGATTAGCGCGAGGATCATGAGTAACGGGTCGAAGATCGTCCCCTTGAGGACAACGGCCGCGACCCCGGTGAGGATCGAGAACACGATCCAGATCACCGCCGCGCCGAAGACGAGCGAGAACGTGACGGGCGCGGCCTGCCAGATCGCCGGCACGACCTTCAGCGCCTGGTTCCCGTACGAGACGAGATCGCGCGAGATGAAGAGCCGCTTCATCATCAGCACGTACTGGACCGGCTTCGACCGGTCGAGGCCGAACTGGTGCCGCACGGCCGCGACCGTCTCCGGCGTCGGGTTGCGCCCGGCAAACGCGCGGGTCGGATCGACGCCGGGCGTCGCGAAGAAGATCAGGAAGGTCAGGACGCTGATCGCGAAGAGCACGATCACGAGCCCCAGCAGCCGGCGTGTGATGAAGACGGTCACCGCTTCTTCATCCTCACGCGGGCACGGGGATCGAGCGCGTCGCGCACGCCGTCGCCGAGCAGGTTGAGCGCGAGCACGGTGAGCACGATCATCACGCCCGGTGCGATCGCGACGATCGGCCGCGTGTAGAGCAGGTCCTGCCCGTCGCCGATGATCGTCCCCCAGCTCGCGTGCGGCGGCTGCACGCCGATCGAGAGGAATGAGAGCGCCGACTCGGTGAGGATCGTCGTCGCGATCATCAGCGGTAGCAGCACGATCACGGTCGGCAGGACGTTCGGGAGGATCTCCGCAAGCATGATCCGGCGGCTCGACGCTCCCTGGCCGAACGCGGCCTCCACGTATTCCTTCTCGCGCACCGAGAGCACCTGTCCCCGGATCGGACGGAAGACGTACGGCACGTAGATGACGGCGATGATCAGTGTCGGCACCCATAGGCTCGTCGGGTCGACGGTCACGAACCCGATGCGGAGGCCGTTCGGGCGCGTCAGCAGGACGGTCGAGAGCGAGATCGCGAGCAGGTAGACCGGGAACGCCCAGATGAGATCCATCAGCCGCGAGAGGAACGAGTCCGCCACGCGGCCGTAGAAGCCGGCAAGGAGCGCGAAGAGCACCGCGATCAGCGAGCAGATAAGCGCGGCGCCGATCCCGATCTCGAGCGAGGCGCGGCCGCCGTAGAGCACGCGGGCTGCGACGTCCCGTCCCTGTTCGTCGGCGCCGAGGAGATAGTGCGACGTCCAAGTCGGGCCGATCGGCGTCTCGCCGAGGCCGAGCGCGCCGCCGCCCTGCTGGATCACCTCGACCTTCTTGCCGTTGACGGTCGTCGTCCCGGAGAGGTTCGCCGTGAACGGATCGGTATGCGCAATGTCGTGCGCGTAGATCGGCGCTCCAAAGCTGACCGCGACGATCGCGAGAAAGAGCGCCAGCGCGCCGAGCGCGATCCGGTTCCGGAGCAAGCGGCGGCCGGCGAGGCGCCATGGGCTCGTACCCGTGATCTCCCGTAGCGTCTCGCCGGCCGCCGCGCCGATGTCGTCGGGCGGCGGTTCGATTGCGAACTCAGCCGTTGCGACCCCTTCTTACTTCTGCTTCACCTCGTCGAGGAGGAAGTACCACTGCGGGCTGAACACGTGGTTCGTGATCTTCGCGGACACGAAGTCGATCAGCTTCGGATTGAAGAGCGGCACCCACGCCGCCTGGTCGACGACCGCGTGATCGACCTGAGCCCAGATCGTGTTCGCCGATTCGGGATCCGTGATCCCAACGTGCAGCGCCTTGTTCATCTTCGCCTGGATTCCCTGGTTGCAGAACTCGGCGATGTTCGGGCTCGCGTTGCTGTTCGGATGGAACGATCCGCAGCCGAGCAGGATGTTGAGGAAGTCGGATGCGGCTGGGTAGTCCTGGTACCAGCTCGAGAACGCGAACGGCACCTTGTTCTTCGAGTTCTGGATGTACGGGTACTGCAGGTCGGGCGAGAGCGCCTGCAGCGTCGCCTTGTAGCCGAGCTTGTTCATAAGGCTGACGAAGTACTCGCCGAGCGCCTTGTCGACCGTGTTCGTGTCGGTGTTGACCTTCACCCGGGCGCCCTTCGTGCCTGACGCCTTGACGAGGGCGAGGGCCTTCGTCATGTCGGGCGCCGTCCACTTCGTGCCGGGGTTCTTGGTGTACGGGCAGTACGGCTTGTAGCCCGGGAACGCCGGCGGCAGGATCTGGCACGTCGGCGAGGCGAGCTTCGGGCCGCCGTAGAGCTTGATCAGGGCGTTGTGATCGGTCGCGAAGTTCACGGCCTGCCGCGCCTGGAGGTTGTTGAACGGCGGGACGCGCGTGTTGAACGCGAAGTACCAGACCGCAGTCAGCGGCGACACGTAGACCTGCTTCGCGTACTTCGTGCTGAGCTCGTTGAGACGGTCGGCCGGGATCTGGTCAGACGACGCGATCCAGTCGGCCTGGTTGTTCTCGACCGCGGTCACCTCGGACTCGACCGAGAGGCCGAACTTCTGCAGGATCACGTCCGGATTGCCCGCGGGCTGTGCATCGTTTGACCACACCTTGAAGTGCGGATTGCGGACGAGCTTGAGCTCTTTGTTCGGCGCGTACTCGGTCCACATGTAGGGGCCGGTGCCGGCCGGCGGGATGTTGAGGTTCTTCGCGGGCGTCGACGCCGGCAGGATGAACGCGAACGGCACCGCGAGCTTGTCGAGGAACTCCGGGTCACCCTGCGTGAGGTGGAAGGTGATCTTGTTGCCGCTGGTCGTGATGCCCTTGGCGAGGCTGCACGTCTTCGGCGTCTTCACGCAGGCGTCGCCGCCGACGATCACGTTGTACCAAGTGCCCGCGTTCGGGCTGTCACCGATCTTGAAGAGCCGCTCGAACGTCGCGACGACGTCCTTCGGCGTCATGGTCTGTCCGTTCGAGAACTTGATGCCCGACCGGAGCGTGAAGGTGTACGTCTTCCCGCCGTTGGTCGGCTTCGGCACCGTCGTCGCAAGATCGGGGACGATCTGCGTGCCGGCAGCGCCTGCAGCGCGCTTGAACCCGACGAGCCCGTCGTGGCTCAAGATCAGGAACTGCCATTCCTGCAGCGTGTAGTCGACCTGCGGGTCAGGCGATCCCGAGGGCGCTGCGTTCGCAAGCGTCGTTAGCGTGAATGTCGCGTGGTGCGCGCGGGTTCCGGCGAATGCTGTGGCGCACAGAAGAGTCGAGCCGAGAAGCACCGCGCCCCAAACGAGGATCCGCTGCTTCATATCTGTACCTCCGTCGGTGGGGAGCCTCCCGCCTAAAGGCTCCTACGCGCGCTGGCCGCGCGCGGTTCGGGCGAGACTAAGCCTCCGAGGGCGGCCAGGCAAGAAGGAGGGAGCGAATCTCTCAGGGTCAGCCGGGCACGGCAAGCTGGACCTGTGTGGCGGCGACCGCCTTCCCGTGCAGCGGACAGGCGAGCGCCGTCGCCTTGTCGGTGGGCCGTGGAAAACGCGCCTCGACGCAGATCGTCCGCACATCCGCGGCCACGGGCAGGCGCAAGATGACGTTCAGCTTCCCGCTCGAGTCCGGATTACCGGTCCACGCGGCGAGAATGCGGGTGCCGCTGCTCATGCGACCGACCGCCCGAAGGCCGACAGTCCCGAGATTGTTCGTGCTTGCGACGTGCAAGACGAGGATGCGGCCTGACGCCCACGAAGCCATCAAGGTCGGACTTGCCGGTCGCGGCGGGATCGTGAGGATGATGCAGCCGGGCCTGCGCCGCTGGCCGACGGTCTTTCCGCTCGGCCTAATCGTTGCAGTCGTCTCGGAGGCATAGCTGCATTCCTCGTCGGCACCGGTCCAGGCCTTGACGCCGATTGCGTCGTACTGTCCCGCAGGCACCGTGACGTGCACCGGCTCGCTCACAACCCCGTCCGGGTTCGCACCGAGGACCCCGAAGTAAAGGTTCGAGGCGCTCACTTTCCCACTGTCGCCGTAGTTGAGCCCGTCGACACGGATCACGATTCGCTGCGTGGGAGGCAGACCGTCAGCGTTGACGGAGGCCGTGAGCGCCCCGGTTGCCGGATTGAAGTCGGCGGAGACCGAGGGGCGTTCGGCTTCTTGCTGCGTCTGGATGACCGCCACGACCGCGAAACCCAGTCCGACGGCGAAGATTGCCGCAGCCAGCGACTGCAGCGGTCGCTCACCCTTGCCTGACCAGACGGTCGCGAGCAACCAAATGGTCGCGGCAAAGAGGACGCACGCGAACCCAGCGAGGAGCCAAACGCCGTGGTCGCGCTGCGTACGCTGAAGCACGCCGGTTACGGCGAGAGTCGTGATCACACCGACGACGGCCGTGAGCGGGCCGGCGACCTGGGCGAGATCCTTGGCCGAGTCCTTCGCCGGGCTCATCCTGCGGCGCGTCCCAACTTGTGTCCGACGATACGACTCGTGGTGACCGAAGTCCACACAGAGTCGTCTGACTCTTCGAGCCCCGCCCGTAAAGATCCGTTCTCTCAGGTTGCAACTGTCGCTTGACGGTGGGAAACTCGTGCTCTGCGGCCGTCGGTTGGCCCACCGAAAGGTGCGGATGGTCGAGGGCATCGGTAGTCGAAGGCGAGGTGCACGGCCTTCACCGCTGGCGGCGAGGGCCGTTCCGGCATGACTGAGAACCGCCTCGTGGTCCGCCCGCAAGACCTGCTCGTTTTCGAGCTCGAGTTCGTCAACCTCGTGGCCGCGACCGGCGGCGACCTGGGTCTCCAGCCTGCGCCCGGAGCCGATGCGTTCGTTGTCGTCCACTTCCCGTTTCAGCATCTGCTCGAGGCATCCGCTACCGAGGGGCCCCACTTCGCCATCGCGGCGCTCGGCGGAGGCGAAGGCCACTTCGGGAGCCTCAGCGGCAAGAGCTTTGACGAGATCCGGACGACCGAGCTCTTCCCGTTCTACGCCTCCGGGCAGACTCGGGTGGCGTTCCGAGTGCCGGCGGGGGCGACGGTCCCGCTCCAGCTCGATCAGCTGCTCGAGCGCCTGGCTACCTGGAGCCTCAATGTCACGCCCGTTGCGCGGACCGACGCGTACTGGAGCGGTCTCGGGCCGACGGAGCCCGACTTTTCGGAGACCGCAATCGAGCTCCCGACGAGGCTGATCCTTTCGCCCACCGAGCAAGCCGGCTTCTCCCACGCCCCGGCGCCGGTCGAAGCCGCACAGCACACCGAGCTCTGGCAGTCACGCCTCGCGCTCGGTCCCGGGACGGAAGGGGCAACGACGGACGCGGCCGCGCGAACGGTGCGCGCCGTTTGGTTGCGCCAGGGTCAGGGACCCGGTTGGGACGCCGTGGACTACACCCAGGTCCCGCCTCACCTGGAGGAGCCGTTCCAGACGGCGCTGTACCAGCGCGACCGGTTCAACATCGTCCACCTGACGTCGAACTTCCGGCAGCTTCTGCCGGAGCCGGTGCAGGTCGCGCGCTTGGCGCTCACCGCGCTCGGCGGGTGGCTCGACTCGCGCGGCGCGTGGGAGCCGCCGGACAACGGGGAGTTTCTCAACCTACTCGAGTGGCGCCACCTCGCCACCATCGGCCGGGACCACTACGTCCGCGTCGTCACCGAAGGGTTCCTTCTCCCGTTTGGCCACCGCGCGGCCCGAGTGAGGATCACGGAGCGGCGCTTCGCGGACGGTCTCCCAGGAACACCGGCCATTCTGTACGAGCGCGACTTCATCATCGTCCGCGAGCGGGTGAAGACCTACGACCCGGCCGCCGCGCCGACAACGCAGCTTGGGCGAACAATGCCGCTCAGCCAGGTGACGTGCAAGACGCTCGTCACACCGGACATCGATCTGCCGCAGACGCTGTCGTTCTGGGTCGACGTGAACGCACAGCACTTCCCCTTCCAGTTCGAAGCGATCGACATCACAGGCGCAATAGTCACCTTCACGTCGCCCATCTTTTACGTCGACAGCACTGAGGCGTTCGACTCGGGTCACGTCCAGCAGTACAGCGCGGACTACATCAACGATCCCGAGTCGCTCCTGGACTTCAGTGGGAGCCCACTCGCCTTCGCAGAGCCGAGGACCACTGGCGACACGACCTACCAGGTCTCGACGATCCGTTTCGGCGCGCAATTCGCGCAGGGAGCCGTCCCTGCCTTCTACCCGGACATGCGCACCGCGAACGTCAGCCTTCCGAACCTGCAACTGCTGAACTCGGTCAGCGACACGAAGGAGATCTCCTACGCGCAGCCGTACCGCGACAGCGGTCTCGGCGGCGCGAACCAGGGTGAGGTCTTCGCCCAGCTCACGAACGCGATTCAGCTCAACTTCTCGGGTGACGGTGCACGCTCAGGCGGCTTCGTCCAACCGAACCTCTCCGTGGCGGGCCTGTCACGCGGCCTCGGTCCCGTCGGCGGCACACTTGGGGCCGCGAACCCGCTCGCAGATGTTGCAAGCGGCGTCTTCAATCCTGCGAAGTACTTCGCGGGCGCCGCTGCAGCCGCGAAGCTCTTCGGCACCTTCACGCTCGACCAGGTGCTGCAGACCGTCACCGGCGCTCTGGCAGTTAACGGCGTCGCACCGCAGATGACCACCGCGCGACAGGGCGACGCGCTCGTCGCGACGATGGTGTGGAAGCCGCCGCTGCAGAACTACCCGTCGGACGATCCGCTCTTCCTCACGCGGGGCGGCGCATCGCTGACGCTTACCGTGACCGTTCAGAGCAAGGGCAGCTCGACCGACACGAGCGTCGACTGCACGCTCGCGAACACGAGTCTCGCCCTCGTTCCGAAGCTCCACTTCATGCAGGTCGACATCAACAAGCTGGAGTTCAAGTCAGGCACCGGCAAGAAGACAGACATCGATGTCGACGTCGGCGCCGTCCAGTTCGTCGGAGTCCTGTCATTCGTCGAGACGCTGAGACAGATCATTCCGCTCGACGGGTTCAGCGACCCGCCGGCGCTCGAGGTGACACCGGACGGAATCGAATCCAGCTACTCGCTGTCGCTGCCGAGCCTCGCCGTTGGGATGTTCTCCCTTCAGAACATCAGCCTCGGCGCCGGCTTCCGCGTTCCGTTCGTCGGCAGCAACCCCGTGTCCGTCCGCTTCAACTTCTGCGAGCGCGAGCAGCCGTTCCTCCTCACGGTCACGCTCTTCGGCGGCGGCGGCTTCTTCGCCGTCGCCGTGGACGCCGGCGGCCTACAGCGGCTCGAGGCGGCATTCGAGTTCGGCGCCAGCGTCAGCATGAACTTCGGCGTGGCGAGCGGCGGCGTGCACGTGATGGGCGGCGTGTACTTCTCATACGACTCCGCGAAGGGCGCGACGCTGACCGGCTATTTCCGAGTCGGCGGAAACGTCTCCGTGCTCGGGATCCTCTCGGTCTCGCTCGAGCTCTACCTGGCGCTGTCGTATGAGTTCTCGTCGGGCAAGGCGGTTGGCCGCGCGACACTCACGGTGGAGATCGACATCTTCATGTTCTCAATGTCGGTCGAAGTCTCGTGTGAGCGGAAGTTCGCCGGGTCGGCCGGCGACCCGAGCCTCGCCGAGCTGATGGCGTCGTATCCAGACCCCGACCACCCTGCGATCACGGTCGACCCGTGGCGTGACTACTGCGCGGCCTATGCCTGACGTCGAGATCCTGTGGACGGCCCTGCCGCGCTCGGCGACGGCCTCGCATCTCGAGCTCGCCGTCTTCGTGAGTCCGCGCCTGGGCGTGAACGCGCCCGCGCCGCCCGGGGCACCGGCTCCCACATTCATGGTCGGCGACTTCCCGCTGTTCACGGACTGGCCTGCCAGGATCGCCTCCGATGTGACGTTCACAGTCGAGCTCGACGACGGGACCCAGGTAGGCGGCCAGCGGATCGAGACGGCGGCGGATCCGCTCGATTCCACGCTGTGGAAGCATCTCTTCCCGACCAGCTCGAAGGTCGTCGCCTGGTCGTTTCGCGACTACGGCAGCCGGGTCATCCGCTCCTTTCCCATCCGCTGGGTGACGGCGTACATCCGCGACGTCAACCGAACGATCGGGCGGACGTACCCGTCGACACAGCCGCCGCCGGAGGCGCTCGACCCGATCGTCGGGGATCTCGGCGGGCTCACGGACACGCGGCCCGGCGACGAACGCGACACGGGACAGCCGCACGTCAAGCCCGGAACCGGCGGCGAGGAGCCCGGCGAGAGCTGGGTCGTCGAGCAGCTCGAGTGGCTCTGGCACTGGATTCTCGAGGTGCTGCACGCGATCGCGCAGTGGCTTCACAACCACCTCGGCACACCGGCTCCGCCGCCCGTTCCGCCGGAGGACGACGTCGGCACGGGGCCGGTCACCGTCTGGACGGCGCAGTCGCCGTCGCAGCGGCCCGTTACGCCGAGCGAGCAGAAGCTCGAGGCGGAGCTCGCCGCCAACGGCGTCGTTCAGCCGACACCTCCGGCTGACCCGGACGTCGACGCCGAGCTCGGAAACCGCGACCACGCCTTCGACTTCACGCAGGTGCAGGCCTTCTACCGCCGCGAGCCGCTGCCCGATCCGCCGTTTCCCGAGCCGGACGTGAACGACGTGCCGCCGCCCCCGCCGATGCCGGAGTGGGACTTTCACCGGGCGCTCGGCGCACTCGGCGACTACCCCCGGCTGCTCGAGCGGCTGGGCCTCGTGGTCGTGCTGCGGATTCCGCGACCGGCGGCCGCGCCCTCTTGGCTGCGCGTCCACGCCTCGTTCGCTGCAACCGTCCCGACGTCGCAGGTGTCACCGCGCACGCACTGCGTCATCGACGGGAACCGGTTCCTTCCCGCGACGCAGCCAGGCTCCGAGCTGTATGACGGCGCGCTCGACCTCCGCGGGATCGACGATCGGCTCCAGAGCTCCACCGCCCGTTTCGACCTCATCCAGGTCGACAGCGACGGCGCGGCGCTGAAGGCGATCATCGCGGCTGCCAGCGCAGACCGCCGCCGCAAGCTCGAAGGGCTCAACCTGTTCGCTCTTCAGCGCCTGGTTGCACTCGAGGCCGGTCTGCCGGCCGACCCGCCCCCGCCTCCGCCGCCGGCCCCATCGACCGTCGCCGCGAACCAAACGGCGGGCATCGCCGTTGTACACGCAGACCGGGGCTACTTCTTGCGGGAACGGCTGCTCCGTATCCGGGCGTTGCAGCAGAGCCAGAGCACCGACCCAGGCGATCTCTACGCCGACGACATCGTCCGCGGGTTCCACGTGAATGTCTGGGACGCGGGCACCGGCGGTCGGCACTCACTGTGCAAACGCAAAGGCCGGTACCGCCTCGTCGACGACGCCGGCACGCTCGTGCAGGAATTCGCCCTCGACGACACCGGCTACATCAAGCGGACGGCGGCCGCATCACAGCCGGACGATGCAGAGTCCGACCTGTACGTCCACGAGGCGATCGTGCGCTGGACGGGCTGGAGCCTCGTCGCACCGTTCCCCGGCCGCACGATCGTCCCTCTTCCCGGGACCCGCGTCGTCAATGGGCGAACGGTCCCGACGCAGGGCGAGAGCGTCGACGCAAAGGTCTCGAAGGCACCGCCCGGGTTCCGCCTCGAGACACGCTTCGCCCCGCAGCCTGGGAGCCTGCCCAGACTCCGCTTTGGTGAGCGTTACCGCTTCCATATGCCGTGGGTCGATCTCTCCGGTCGCGAAGCCGCGCAACCGGCGGCGCCGGGCGAGTCCGATGAGATCGTCTATCGCCGCTTCGAGCCGTTGTCGCCGCCGGCAGTGCTCGCCCGACGCGCGTACACCCCCGGCGGGTCGTTAGAGACGATCGTCATCCGCTCGGACACAACGCACACCGTCGACGACTACTTCCAGCAGACATTGAAGCCGATCGGCCCCGACTGGCTCGCCGAGGACGAGCGCTACATGTTCGCCGCGAAGACGTCCGAGCTCGCAGCAGAACAGCACGGCAAGCTCGACGCCGCGTTCGGCCCGGGCGGCAATCCCACCCCAGCTCGGAAGATCGCCGAGCGGGAGTCCGGTACCTTCGACAAGCCACCGACCGGAGTGCCGTTCGGTTCGCCGAAGACGATCGCGGGGTCGACGCCGGATCAGGGCAGCTACGTGATCAACACCGCAGACACGGTGCTCGCCACGCCGTACCTGCCCGACCCGCTCGCGGCCGGTGCCGCGCTCCGCGGCATCCCTGGGCTCGGCAATTCGGTCCCCGGGCTCACGGTGAAGGAGCTTCCGTCGGGCGAGAAGGTCTTGCACGTTCCGTTCACCGGAACGTGGCCGGACCTCCGCGCGTTCCGGATCCACGTGACCGAACGGCAGGGCTCGGTCGCCCCGGGCGCTATCAACGAGACCTTCACGAATCTCTCCGACCCGCCGAGCTGGGATGCGACCGACCGCATCCTCACCGTCTACCTCGGTAAGGGCGAGCAGGCGACGATCACCTACAGCACCTATCTCCACCCAGCCGACCTCGATCTGCTCGGCGCGTGGGACTGGGTCGATCCAGGCGCGGTGGACCCGGACAACCTCCGCAGCCAGGCCGAGATCGGCGCGCACTGGATGATCTCGCCGCCGCGAGCCCTCCACCTCGTGCACGCCGTCCAACGGCCGCTCGGGCCGGCAACGCTCGACCCCGCCGCAACCAACGTCGTCTTGCGCCAGGCCGGACAGACCTTCGCCGACCTGAGCGGAGCGATGAAGCTCAGCGTCCCGACGACCGGAAAGGTCGAGCTCGTCGCAAGCTGGAAGGAGTCGGTCGACGACCCCGCCAAGCCGGAACCGACGACAGCACAGCACGACGTGCCGGTCGCCCATTGGCCCGTCGAGATCGGCGGGAGCGAGACAAGCCCACTCCCGCCTGCCGGCAACCCGTGGAACGCCATCCCGCCCGCGCGACACGAGTTCGGTGACACCCACCACCGCACAGTCGGCTACTCGCTGACCCCGACCACCCGGTTCCGGGAGTTCTTCCCGGCACCGATTCACGACACGGTCGCGGCCCTCACCCAGCCCGGGCCGACGCTGACGAGGTCGATCCCGAGCACCGCACCGCCCGACCCGCCCGACATCGCCTATGTCCTCCCAACGTTCCATTGGGATGAGCCCGCCGGCACGGTCCTGGGGGGCGTCGGAAGCTCGCTCGCGAGAGGCCGGACGGGCGGCGGCCTCCGGCTCTACCTGTCCCGGCCGTGGTTCTCGTCCGGAGACGATGAGCTCGTCGGCGTGATCATCGAAGGCGGAACCACGCTCCCGCCGACGCTCGTCTCGCGAATCGGCGCCGATCCGTTCCGGCTCGAGCAGACGAATCCCGCCGACGTCACACTCGACACAGGCAACTTCGCCAACGCGGACCCGGTGCTCACCGAGGCGAACGTGCCCTTGCTCGATGATCCAACGATCAGCGGCACCGTCGTCGGTTTCAAGCCCGCGTTCGACCAGGACCGCGACCTCTGGCGGTGCGACATCGCGTTCGACATGACGACGCTGTCGCTCAAGACCTGGCCCTTCATCCGCCTTGCCGTCACCCGCTACCAGCCCGACTCGATCGACGGCGCAAAGCTATCGAAGGTCGTCCTTTGCGACTTCGCGCAACTCGCTCCAGACCGCGCGCTCGTCGCCGTCCACGACGACGCAACGCATGTGACCGTCACCGTCACCGGCCATCGGCAGGACGCCTCGATTCCAACGAGGATGGCCTTCCGGTGGGAGACGGCGGAGACGAACCCGCCCGACGACCTCGACTGGCAGCCGGTCGCGGGGACGACCGGCCTCCCGACGCTCGCCGACTTCGAAGCCGCCGTCGAGCCAACGGCGCATCTCGGCACCGGCGAGTCCGTGTGGAAGGCGACGCTGACGTTGCCGGCTCCGGCTCCGTCGCCGCTGCGGATCGCGATCGACGAGCTCGAGGTCTTCCCGGCCGACGAGCCGACCGACGACCGCGGGCGGGAAGTATCGACGCGGTGGGCCGCGCACATCGTCTACGCCGACCGGGTTCGAGTCCTCTGAGCCGCCCGAGACGAAAGGAACGAACGACATGGCGTCAAGTTCGATCAGCGACGGCGGAGCATGCAGGTCGACGACTTCGGACGGATGTAGTTCAATTCCCCGGATCGGCCAGGCATTCGAGTCGCGCGGGCTGATCTTTCACGCAGTGCGAGTCGAACGCGATCGGCGAAGTCGTCCAGCGAAAGCCGCCCACGAGGAAGTGACGACGCAAGACGTCGGCTGCGCCTTACCGATCACGATCGCTGACGAGCGTCACGCCGGCTCTGGCTCGACTCTGGCCGGCTCTGGAGCGTGCCGCTCGACCTCGACGTGCGGAAGCCACTCGAGCCAGCTCGGGAGGTACCACGCGCGGTCGCCGAGCAGACTCATCATGCTCGGCAGCAAGATCGAGCGGATCACCGTCGCGTCCAGCAGCAGCGCCACCGCGACGCCAAAGCCCATCTGCTGGAACTGGACGAGCTGGCCGCTGGCGAAGCCGGCGAATACGACGACGATGATCAGCGCGGCGCCCGTGATGATGCGCGCAGTCGTGGCGACGGCGGACGCCACGGCTTCCTTGGTCGAGTGGACACGGTCGTATGCCTCCCGGATCCGGCTCATCAGGAAGACCTGGTAGTCCATCGAGAGCGCGAACAACACCGAGAACAGGAAGAGCGGCACCCACGCATCGATGATCGGCACCTTCTGGAAGCCGAAAATGCTCGTCCCATAGCCGTGGATGAAGACGAGCGTGAGCAGGCCGTACGCCGCCCCGACCGAGAGCAGGTTGAGCACGATGGAAACGAGGGCCACGACGATCGAGCGGAAGGCCACCGTCAACAGGATGAAGCTGAGGCCCAACACGAACGCGAGCACGTACGGCGTCGGATTCGTCGTCGCGTTGTAGTACTCGGACGCCTCGGCAGTCTTCCCGCCGACGTAGGCGCGCGTGCCGCTCCCGGCGAAGGCGGCATCGACCTGCTTCGTGAACGCACGCACCTCGCCGACGGCC
The DNA here is from genome assembly GCA_036496545.1 of Gaiellaceae bacterium. GTDB lineage: Bacteria > Actinomycetota > Thermoleophilia > Gaiellales > Gaiellaceae > Palsa-739. Next base: position 92,745 of record DASXKX010000018.1, read on the forward strand.
GACTCGCCGACCGCGTCACCGACGACAGGCGCCGTCAATGCCACGATCCCGTCTCTGCCGGTGCGCACGACGGCCGGCCCGAAGTGCGGGTTGCCGCGCAGCCCACGGGCGAGGGTCTCGAGTCGGCGCACCGTCGCCGAACCGCCGCCTTGCGCCGAGACGATCACGGGATACGGGTTCGCGGAGCCGAAATCGCGCTGCAGTGCGACGTACCCCTGGCGCGAGGGCAGGTTGGAGGGCAGCGTCAGCACGCTGTTCTGGCCGATGTGGATGCCGAGGGCCGGCACGGCGAGAAGGAGCATCAGGGCGGCGGCGACGACCAGGTACACCAGCGGTCGACGAAGGACGGCGCCGACGACACGCCGCCATGCGCGGCTCTCGGTGCTGTCCGCCTTGTCGAGGTTCCGCCCGATCCACGGCACGGGCAGCGAATTGACCCGGTCTCCGATCAGGGCGAGTACGGCGGGAAGGAGCGTCAACGCCGCGGCCACCGAGACGATCCCGACGATGATCGCGCCGGCCGCGAGGCTGCGCATGATCGAGGTGGGGACGATCAGCATGCCGAAGAGCGCGACGACGAATGTGCTGCCGCTGAAGAGCACGGCGCGACTTGCGGTGGCGCCTGCCGTCCGAATTGCCGCTTCCTTGTCGAGGCCGTGCCCGCGCTCTTCGCGGTATCGGGAGACAACGAAGAGCGAATAGTCAATCCCGAGCGCGAGACCCATCCCGGTGAGCATGTTGACGATGAAGATCGAGAGGCTGAACTCGAGCGAGAGCAGCGCGACGATGCCCAGGCCGACGATGATCGAGAGAATCGCCATCAGCACCGGCACGAGCCCGCCGACGACCGACGCGAACACGAGCACGAGCACGAGGAGAGCCGCCGGAAGCCCGAACTCGAACTCGCCGTGCTCCAGGTCGGACTGGGAGAGCGTGCCGAAGTCGGCGCCGACCGAGTGATCGCCCGTGATCGCAGTGGTGAAGCCGCCGCCAGCCGCTTGCTGAACGGCCTTCACGACCGGCTTTGCAGCGCTGTCACTGGGAATCGCGAGCTGGACGAGCGTCGCGTGCCCGTCCTTTGAAACGGGGGCGCGCCCGCTGAGATAGCTGTTGACGCCCGTGACCTTTCCCGTCGCACGGATCTTCGCGATCAGCGACGAGACGAAGGCGCGGTACGACTGCTCGTCGACGGTGTGCCGTTCGGCGCGCACGATCACGACGTCGGTGATCTCGGGGCTCGGGAAAGCCTGCGCGTAGAGCGACTCGGCGCGGGCGGAGTCTGGATGCCCGCTGACGACCGCATTCGAAGTCAGTCCGTGCAGTGACGTGGCCACGAGCACGAGGGCAGCGATGACGACTCCTCCCCAGATCGCGAGCGTCCGCTTCGGATGGCCGGCGGCCGCCCGTGCAAGCCGTTCGGTGATGCCCTCGCCCGTCACGATTGCCTCCCTCGAAACGTTGTACCACTGCCGGGCGCCTCATGATGGGGAGATGCCACGTCAGCGGATCGGCGTCGTCGGCGCCGGGATCATCGGCCTTGCCGTCGCGCGAAGACTCGGCGAGCTGCGGCCTGACGCGGCGGTCACGGTTCTCGAGAAAGAGCGCGAAATCGCGCTGCATCAGACCGGCCGAAATAGCGGCGTCGTCCACGCCGGGATCTACTACGCCCCCGGCTCGCTGAAGGCGACGCTCTGCCGGCGTGGTGTCGAGTTGCTGGGCGAGTACTGCGACGAGAAGCGGATTCCGATCGAACGGTGCGGCAAGCTCGTGGTCGCGCTCGACGACTCGGAGCTCGCCCGGCTGCGTGAGCTCGAGCGCCGCGCGACCGCGAACGGCGTACCCGGATTGCGTTGGCTGGAGGCCGACGAGCTGCGCCAGATCGAGCCGCACGCCGCCGGCATCGCCGGCCTCCACTCCCCTACGACCGGCATCACCGACTACCGGGCCGTCGCTCAGGCGTTCGCGGACGATGTGCGTGCCGCCGGCGGCGCGCTCCTGCTCGGGACAGAGGCCCGCACGATCTCGCGTGCACACAGGGCTGCGCGTGTCAACGGCGAGCATGAGTTCGACTTGCTCGTCCTTTGCGCCGGTCTGCAATCGGACCGGCTTGCCCGGTTGGCCGGCGACGACGACGAGCCTCGCATCGTCCCGTTCCGAGGCGAGTACTACCGCCTCAAGCCCGAACGCGAGCGCCTCATCCGCGGTCTCCTCTATCCGGTGCCCGATCCCGAGTATCCGTTTCTCGGCGTGCACTTCACCCGGCGTGTGCGGGGCGGTGTGGACGTCGGCCCGAACGCGGTGCTCGCGCTCGCGCGCGAGGGCTACCGCCGGCGCGACATCAGTGTCAGCGACGTGGCGGAGACGCTGCGCTCGCGAGGGTTCCGCGCACTCGCGCGCCGGCACTGGCGCATGGGAATGCACGAGCTACGCGGCTCGCTCAGCAAAGCGGCATTCGCCGCAGAGGCACGGCAGTACGTTCCTGACGTTTCCGCGGCCGATCTCGTCCCGGCGCCCGCAGGGGTGCGCGCGCAAGCACTCCACCCGGACGGATCGCTCGTCGACGACTTCCGCATCCACCGCCTCGGAGCGATCACCGCGGTGCGCAATGCTCCCTCGCCCGGCGCGACCTCGAGCATGGCGATTGCCGAGCACATCGCGGCTGCTGCTCTCGCCGATTGACTTGAGCAACAGTGCAAGATCTTCGTGGGATGCACGACCCAGCACGCGACGGCTCTTCGTACGCGAGAGATCTTGGCGGAGGGATCCTGATGCCGATGCTCGGGCTCGGTGTCTGGCAGATGGCAGAGGGCCTGCAGACCGAGCAGGCAGTCGACTGGCCACTCAACGCCGGCTATCGGCATCTCGACACAGCGACGATCTATGGAAACGAACGTAGTGTCGGTGCTGCGATCGCCCGCAGCGGCCTCCCGCGCGAGGACCTCTTCGTCACGACGAAATGGCCGCCGTTCAGACGCGGTCCAGCGACCGAGCTTCCGCGAAGTCTCGAGCGGTTGCAGCTCGAGTTCGTCGACCTCTACTTGATCCACTGGCCGGTGCCGGTACGGGCAACCCAGGCTTGGGGGGAGCTCGAGCGTCTTCGAGAGCGCGGACTCGCCCGCGCGATCGGCGTCAGCAATTACGGAAGCGAGCGCCTGAGCCGACTCGTCGAGGGAGCGGCGATCAAGCCCGCAGTCAACCAAGTTCAGTTCAGTCCGTTCCACTTCCGGAGGCGGCTCCTCGAGGCCTGCGACCGCAACGGTGTCGTGCTCGAGGCGTACAGTCCGCTCGACCGCGGCCGCCGGCTCGACCATCCCGTGATCGTCGAGATCGCTCGGCGCCTCGAGCGCACACCGGCAGAGGTGATGCTGCGCTGGGCGATCCAGCACAACGCGATCGTCATCCCGAAGTCGAGCACAGGAGGAGCGCATTCGCTCGAACGCTCAAATCTTCGACTTCGCTCTCAGCACTCACGAGATGAGCGCACTCGACGCACTCGACCAGACCAACGGAACCGGCGGGGCGCGCTAACACCTAGTCGACGGGATGCGCGGGTCGCGGTAGATGCTGATGGCGTGAGACGGCAGCGCGGCTACGGGTGGCACCACAAGGCCGAACGACGCCGGTGCCTGAGTCGGGTCAATCGCTCCTGCTCGCCCCGGCCGCGTGCGCCACGATCGCCACCGCGTCGTCGACCGTCAGCGAGTCGGTGTTGATGACGAGGTCGTAGTGCGTCGGTAGCTCGGCATCGACGTCGTAGAAGCGCTTGAGGTAATCGCGACGACCCGCATCCTCACGACGGATCTGGCGATCGGCTTCCGCGTCGTCCAACTGGTGCTCTTCGCGGAGCCTGCCTGCTCGGTTCGCCGGCGATGCGGTAACCAGGACGCTAAGGACGTCCGATCGCCCAGCCAGCGCGTGCGCTGCTGCGTGAGCGCTGATGACAACGCGACCGCGAGCCGCCGTCTGCTCGATCGTCTCGCGAATCAGCGCCCGTACCTCGGCGGCACCCGGTCGATCGGATACGTAGGCTGGCGCGCCCGCGCCGGCCACCATGTCACCGCCGCCGGCCGCGAGCAGATCGATGATCCGGGCCGCGAGCGATTTTCGCTTCTCCTCGTCCGCAACCTCGCGCGGCTCGAGACCGCCCGCCGTGGCTGCGTGCGCGACGATTTCCTCGTTGACGTAGAGAAAGCCCAGGCGATCAGCGAGGCGGCGTCCGACCTCGTCACCGCCCGAGCCCGTTAAATGCGAGATACAGATAACCGACGCCACAGCGCGACGCTAGGCCTCTGCCCCGCGCGCTGTCAAGAATTCCTGCTGGTCCGCGGAAGGCTTCGTCTCCGCGGCCTCGCCTCCGAGATCGGAAGTAAGTGCCCGCCCCGTGTCACCTCGCGCCGAAATCACGCCGATTAGCAGGCGTGTTCGGAACCGAACCGCCAGTTGCGGCACCTAGGGACCGAACGCGGCCTCCAGTGAGAGCAGCTGGAGGTCATTCGACTGGGAGAGCTCCCGCTCTCCCACTCCGAAGCTGAGTGGTAGCGGCGGTCACTCGTGACCAAATTGGTGAGTCGAGGCGAGCACCGACCTACCGCTCTAGGCGACTACGACTCCGCTGCCACAAGGGGAAAGATCACGGTTTCGGTACGAAGATCGACGGCGGCTTACGCAAGCAGTCGAGATCGTCGCCTTCGAGCGCTGAGAGCATCGAGATCGGCGTCGTCGCTTCGGCGAGCTCGGCGTCGAGCGCTGTCGCGCAGACGTGGGCGTGCGCGATCACTGAGCTTGGCAGCCACTGAGCTTGGCAGCGCGTCGCTGCAGGCGAGATCGCGAAGACGTAGAAGCTCGGTGGGCCGGCGCGTCCGCTGCCTGCTCCAGGAAGACTTGCGTCCACGTCCGGGAAGTCCGTGGATTCCCCGATGGGCGATCCGGGGCGGCGCCGATGGCACGCGTACCGTCCAGCGTCATGTTCTGATCAACCCAAAGGAGGACGGAATGGACACGTTGTGGGCCATCATCACGTTCGCCACCGTCGCCGCGATCCTCGCGGTCGTGTTGTGGGTGTTCGTGCTCGCGCCGTTCATCGTGCCGCGTCGGCATGTCCACTGACGAGAGTTGCACGGCTAGACGCGCGGGCCTGGCTCAGGGACGACGTCCAATGGGCTGGTGCTGGCGCAGCGGATAGACCCAACGCATATCGCATCTTCCGTCCACGACGGAGCGCGCGCCTCGGAGACGGCGCGCAGACCTGGGCGCCGCCGTTTCTCACTCGACGCAGGGCACCGCCAAAGGCGAGGACGATGAAGCCGATCCCGGCGAGCAGGAGCGCGACGTGACGTCGGACTGCGGATCATGCGAGCCATGCTGATGAGGAAGGACGTTCGCGAGTTCATCCGGCAACTCGAGTCGGCTGGCCTCACCGTCGAATCGAAACCCGGCCACTATCACGTCCTACGCGACGGCAAGCCCCTGCGCAAACGGAATGGGATGCCGTTCACGCTTCCGTTCTCACCCGACACGACCCGCTGGCGCAGAAGCGCAATGGTCGAGCTGCGCAAGCTCGGCATTCATCTCGAATAGCAACAACGCTGGTCCGCAACGAACGGGGCCTACGACATACGCCAGGCTTCGCGGTGTGACGAACGTCGGCCGCGGAGCAAGGACGTGGGAAACCCGCAACGAGGATCGGGCTTCGACCCGATGCAAGTGCGCCGCGCCTCTACGAGAGTCTTGAGTACGGCGATGACGCACCCTTCCGCCTCCTTCAGCGCCACGCTGCGCGTGCACCTGGACGATCGCCCCGGCGCATTCGCAGACCTGGCGCGCGCGATCGGAGACGCGGACGGGTTGCTAGGTGCGATCGATCTCGTACGCGTGGAGCACGGCAAGAAGATCCGCGACGTGACTGTCCTCACCGGCGATGCCGACCACATCGACCGAATCGTCGCGGCCGCGCGCGCCGTCCCAGGGGTCGAGGTCGAGCACGTCTCCGACCGCACCTTCCTCATGCACCTCGGCGGCAAGATCGAAGTGACGCCGAAGCTACCGCTGAAGACGCGTGACGATCTTTCGATGGCCTATACGCCCGGCGTCGCGCGCGTCTGTACCGCGATCGCCGAGGACCCGCAGCTTTTATGGAACCTGACGGTCAAGAAGAACACGGTCGCGGTCGTCACCGACGGCACCGCCGTTCTCGGGCTCGGAGACATCGGGCCCGAGGCCGCGCTGCCGGTCATGGAGGGAAAGGCGCTCCTCTTCAAGGAGTTCGGGGGAGTGGACGCGTGGCCGATCTGTCTTGCGACGAAGGACGAGGACGAGATCGTGGCAGCTGTGCGCGCGATTGCACCCGTCTTCGGCGGCATCAATCTCGAGGACATCTCTGCCCCGCGCTGCTTCGCGATCGAGGCACGACTGCGCGACGAACTCGACATCCCTGTCTTCCATGACGACCAACACGGCACAGCCGTCGTCGTGCTCGCCGCATTCCTCAACGCATTGCGGGTCGTCGACAAGAATCCGGAGGACGTCAAAGTCGTCCTCACGGGGGTTGGCGCTGCCGGCATCGCGACGGCGAAGATCCTGCTCGCAGCGGGAGTCGAGAACGTCATCGGGGTGGACCGCCACGGTGCGCTCTGGCTGGGCGATTCTTCGCTGAAGGGCGTGAAGGCCGAGTTCGCGGAGCTGACCAATCCACTGCGCGAGAGGGGCGGTGCGGACGACGTTCTCGCCGGTGCCGACGTCTATATCGGCCTCTCCGGCCCGGGTGCCGTTTCGGTTGACGGGATCCGGCGGATGGCCGACGACGCCGTCGTCTTCGCAATGGCAAACCCGACTCCCGAGGTGCTACCCGAGGCCGTTGAAGGTCTCGCCGCCGTGATCGCTACCGGACGCTCCGACTATCCCAACCAGATCAACAACGTCCTCGCGTTCCCGGGGATCTTCCGCGGCGCGCTCGACGCGCGGGCCTCGGAGATCACGGAGCCCATGAAAATCGCGGCTGCCGCGGCGATTGCCGGGATCATCCCGCCCGCCGAGCTGAGTCCCGATTACATCGTGCCGAGCGTCTTCAACCGCGATGTGGCACCGCTCGTCGCCGCCGCGGTCGCGGAAGCTGTGGTTTCCGCCCGGGTGTAGACCGACGACCAGGCGCCATGGCCGCGCGCCCCAATCGCGGTGAGCGCCATCGTGCTCTGGCTGTGCGTGCAGCTAACGCATGCCTGCTCGGGGCGTTTGAGATCGTCGTCAGGTGCGCGATCGATTTGGCGACGTCGAGACTCGACACCATCGATTAGTCGGTCGCCGTCCCAGTTACGCGCCGCAGCGCGTCGAATCGGTTCTCCAGGCTGCCGCAGACGGCTTCGCAGAGCGTGTAGACGGTCTCGTCGACGATCCGGTAGTAGGCGAAGTTGCCTTGCTTGCGGCGCGCGACGATGCCGGCGTGCTGGAGCAGGACGAGGTGCTTGGAGACGTTCTGCTGGGTGGTCCCGACGAGCTCTGTCAGCTCGAGCACGGTGGCCTCACCTGCGCGCAGACGGTCGAGCAGCTTGATCCGTGTCGGCTCGGCGAGCGCGCGGAAGCGGTCCGCGATGAGCTCGACGAGGTCGTCGGGGAGCGGGTGCGCGACGATCGCGGACCCGCTCCCCGAGGTCGAGGCGTCGGAGCGAACGACGCTCATGCCGGCGTCGGCCTCGCGCGATGGGGGAACGTGAACCCACGTGTGAGCGGGTTGCCGAAGAGCCCGTAGCCGGCGAGCAGGACGAGCAGCACACCGGGGACGACGAAGAAGAGGGTGAAGAGCCGGAAGTCGGGCAGGCTGTTCACCTGCTTGTAATTGTCGACGTTGCCCTGCATCGTGCGTACGAGCGGCTTGTAGTGGGCGAGCCCGGCGGGAACGCGGGAAAAGATGCCGACGTTCTGCTGCATCGTCCCGAGCAGGGCGCTGAAGTCGCGCTGCATCGCGGGCAGGTTGTGCAGCATCGCGGCCATCGCAGGCAGTTGCGTCGCCATCAGCTTCCGCACCTGCGCCGGGGTCATGTGGAGGGTCTGTGCGAGCAGCGGCACGAGCCTCGCGGCGTCGGTCTGCACGCCGGCAAAGCCCTTCGTGTAGGCGTGGAACTTCGCCAGGTTCTGTGCGCTCATCATCGGCGTCACCTTGCCGAGCGGCACGAACACGTGGTCGTAGTAGTTGGCGGTGAACTGCACTTGGTCGGGCTGCATGATCGGCTGGAAGTTGTTCAGCATCCGCTGCCCGGCCGCCGACTTCCCGGGCAGGCCGAGCGCGAAGGGCGCGATCACGAGCGCTAGGCCGATAACGAGCACACTCCACAGCAGCTTGCGGTTCATGAGTGACCTCCTTGGTCGCTCCAACCCTCTCCCGAGCGGCAGCGGCCGGCATCCGCAGCAGCGCTGATCGAGCTGCGGACAACTACTCGATTGCGTAGTTGTCCGCACGTCCGTGCGCGCCGCCCCCGATGACCCGCGCAGCTAGGCGGGGGAAGCTACAGGCAGATCCAGATGAGCCTGACCGCGACAGCCCGCTCGATCCCCGGCACGCTTCGGCAAGAGGTCGTGATCGCCGGCACGCACCGCCTGATCACGGACGAGCCGGGACATCTCGGCGGTGACGGCAGCGGCCCGGCACCACACGAGCTCTTTCCCGCCGCGCTCGCCTCCTGCATCTCCACCACGCTCGTCATGTACGCGCGCACGAAGGGCTGGCAGCTCGGCGAGGTCTCGGTGGCCGTGGACTACGACAACCACTCGACGCCGCGCCGCTTCGACATTGCGATCGAGCTTGGCGGCGACCTTACGGACGAACAGCTGCGACGACTGGCGAAGGTTGCGGAGGCGTGCCCGGTACGGCGCGCCGTCGAAGCAGGGATCGAGTTCCACGAGACGCTCGCGCGTCGCGAAGCCGCGTTCGCGCGCCCGCTCCTGACGGCAGGAGGTACATCGTGAGCAAGAAGCAGATCGTGATCCTGGGCGGAGGCACGGGCGGGACAATGACCGCGAACCGGCTCCGCCGCCGCTTCGGCGCCGACGAGGCGGACATCCACGTCGTCGACCGTGACGACCGGCACGTCTACCAGCCGGGCCTGCTCTTCGTCCCGTTCGGGCTCGCTTCGCTCGACGAGATCGTCCGGCCGCGCCGGCGGCAGCTGCGCGAAGGCATCCTTTTCCACGAGGCCGAAGTCGCCTGGGTGGAGCTCGACCGCAACGAGATCGTGCTCCTCGACGGCGACGTCCTCCCCTACGACGTCCTCGTGGTCGCATCCGGCGTCCGGCTCCAGCCCGAGGAGACCGAGGGCCTCACCGGTCCCGGCTGGAACGAGCGCGCCTTCACCTTCTATACGCCCGACGGAGCCGAGCAGCTCCGCCGCTCGCTCGAGCGCTTCGATGGCGGCCGCCTCGTCGTGAACCTCGTCGACATGCCGATCAAGTGCCCGGTCGCGCCGCTCGAGTTTGCCTTCCTCGCCGACTGGCACCTCCGCGAGCGCGGAATCCGCACCAGAACCGAGCTCGTCTACGCGACACCACTCGACGGAGCCTTCACAAAGCCGATCGCCTCGCACCACCTCGCCGGCCTACTCGCGGAGAAGGAGATCGAGCTCGTCACCGAGTTCAACGCGGGCGAGGTCGACGGCGTCAACGGCAAGCTCAGCTCCTACGACGGCCGCGAGCTCGAGTTCGACCTGCTCGTCACGATCCCGCTGCACGGCGGCGCCGCCTATCTCGAGCGTACGCCCGGTCTCGCCGACGCACTCGGCTTCGTTCCCACGAACAAGGCGACGCTCCAGACGACCGTCAGGCCTAACATCTTCGCGCTCGGCGACGCAACCGACCTACCGACGTCGAAAGCTGGTTCGGTCACGCATTTCGAGGCAGAAGTGCTAAGCGAGAACATCGCGCGCTACTTCGCCGACCGGGAGCTCGAGCACGGCTACGACGGGCACGCCAACTGCTTCATCGAGACCGGGTTCCACAAGGCGCTCTTGATCGACTTCGACTACGAGACCGAGCCGTTGCCCGGCCACTTCCCCACGGCGTTCGGGCTGCCGCTGCTGCGCGAGTCGAGGCTCAACCACCTCGGCAAGCTCGCATTCCAGTGGGTCTACTGGCACGCGCTGCTGCCCGGCCGCGAGATCCCCGGCATCGGCCCCGCGATGCCGACAGCAGGCAAGAACAGCACACGGATCCCGGCCTGAGAAAAGGAGGACGACATGACCATGACCTTGATCGCCGAAGCGCCGGTCGACGTCGACGCCGAAGGCTTCCTGACCGACCCGACGCAGTGGAACGAACAGATCGCAGGAGCGATCGCCGCCGAGAACGGTATCCCGGAGCCGAACGATCGCCACTGGCTCGTCGTCCGCTTCATGCGTGACCGCTACCTCACAACCGGCACCGCACCCTCGATCCGTTCGCTCGGCAAAGAGTCCGGCGTCCCGATCAAAGAGCTCTACCAGCTCTTCCCCAAGGGCCCGGCCAAGCTCGCCGCCAAGATCGGCGGCATCCCCAAGCCCAAAGGCTGCATCTAGGAGGCACCGACGATGACCGAACTCCTCGAACAAACACAGCCGCGCATCGACAAGCCGGCGACGATCAAGAAGGTCGCGATCGTCGTCTCGAAGGGCTCGCTCGAAGGCATCTACCCCGCCCTGATCATGGCCAACGGCGCCCGCATGGAAGGCATCGACGCCGACCTCTTCTTCACCTTCTTCGGACTCGACGCGATCCGCAAGGACCGCTTCGAGAGGATCAAGGTCGCCACCGTTGGCAACCCCGGCATGCACATGCCGACGTGGATCGGAGCGCTGCCCGGCTTCTCCGCGCTCGCCACCCGGATGATGAAGCGGCAGATGGAGAAGATCGACATTCCACCTATCCCCGAGTTCATCGAACTCGTCCACGACTCGGGGGTGCAGCTCTATGCCTGCAAAGCAACGGTCGACATGTTCGGGCTCACGATGGACGACTTCGTGCCGCAGGTCGAAGACATCATCTCGGTCGGCGAGTTCTACGAGAAGGCGGCCGGCGGCCAGGTCATCTTCACCTGAGTAGGTCGGATGGCTGCACACACCCACTTCTCCGCTGAAGATGCCCGGCGGGTAGGCGCCGAGATCGGCATCAACTGGGACTCGGCGCCCTTCGACCTCGAGCAGTTCCGCAGCGGGATGGATGTCGAGCTGGAGCACGGCCTCCACGACCTGGCTACAAACCTGACCGATAACGATCCCGTCATGACCGGGAAGATCGCGCTCGCCCATCTGAACGAGTTCCCCGACTACTACACGCGGCTCGAGCAGATGGAGGAGCAGGCTAAGCGCGAGCGCGGAGCGGGCTAACGCGGGTGGCCGCGGCCTGGCCGGGATGTGCGAACGGGTCGCGCTCTACAGCGGCGAGCCCTCACGCGGCCCCGCTCCATAGCTGTTTCGCCAACAGCGCACGCCAGCTGACGCGCCACGCTATGGAGCATTAATGGAGCAGAGCGGACGCAATCGGTGGCGAGCCCCAGCAAATTGGATCCGACCGAAAACGGCTCAAACAAGCCGAAACCGTCGCCGTCAGTTGCCACCGCTTGCGGACGACCCGATGGTAAGGAGGGGTCGACGGTTCGGGTCTTCAGAGGGCCGCTGACCCACGTCGCAGCCGGATCGCATGTCTCTGAGACGGGTCACGCTTTCTCCACAAAACGTGATGGTTCGACCGCTTGGAGATTTCTGCGTCTCTGAGGCGACCCTCATCATCCGATCGAAGAGAATTCGGACTCTGTCGCGCACTTGCGGACACAAGACGCTGGACCCGACGACCTCGCGCGCGCAAGGTTAGAGAGTTCGCGCTCTCCCACTCCGAAGCTCAGCGGTAGCGGCTGTAACCCGTGACCAGTGGGTCAAGGCGAGCACCGACCTACGCCCTAGGCTACTACGACTCGGCTGCCGCAAGGGGAAAGATCACGGTTCGGTATGGAAGCGTGACCTGCACCTTCGTCTGTGTACGACCACCCTCGGCGCCAAGGACCTCCGCCGCATCCTGGCCAGGGAGAACCCCCGACTCGTCGAGCCGGCACGGAACCGTTCAACGGTCAGCCGGCTCGCGAGTGCCGGCCGCTGCGGCGCTGCAGCCAACTCATGACACCGAGAGAGGAGCTGTCGAGGATCGACAGGCGGTAGCGCCGACGGAGGGAGAACCCACCTGCGATCGCGCCCGCCACACCGACGCCGTAGATGATCCACCCGGCGTGCGTCCACTGCATCAGCGGAAAGAGCACCGCGAGGAAGACGCCGAGCAACGCAAGCGGAACGGAGACCCATGGAGTGAAGAGCAAAAGGAAACGAATCCGGTCGCGCATCACGCGAGCAGACGTTCGATCGAACGGTCCCACGTGAGCGTCGCGGCTGTCTCGTGTCCTCTGTCTCCGAGGGCTCGTGCCAATGCCTCGTTCGCGAGCAGCTCGCGGAGTGCAACCGCGACCGCCAGCGGCTCGGGCGCGATGACGCGCCCGTTGTGGCCGTCGATCACCGCCTCAAGCGGGCCGCCGGCGTCGGAGGTCGTGACGACGGGCTTTGATGCTCTGAAGGCCTCGAACGTCACCATCCCGAAGTCCTCGTCGACGGGTGCGTAGAAGACGGCGCGACAGTTGGCGTAGAGATCGGCGAGCTCCTGCTGGCCTACCTGCCCCACGAACCGGACACGGTCGCACGCCATGCTCTCGAGCCGCGCACGCTCCGGGCCGTCCCCGACGACGACGACCTGGATCGCCGATTCGAGCGCGGCCGCATGCAGAAGCATCTCAACCCGCTTCCTCGCGTCGAGCCGTCCCACCGAAAGGACGAATTCGCCGTACCGGTCACAGCGATACGGCAGCTCTTGCGGCGGGTGCGGGAGGACAGCCGCGGTGAGCCCCGTCGACCGCTCCAGCCGCTGGGCGACGTTCTCCGAGGTCGCGAAGAGCTTTGCCGCCTCGCCGAGGGATTCGCGGTCAAGGTCCTGGATCCCTTTACGAATCGAACGGTCATCAGGCGAGTCGCTGAACTGGCCGAACTTCGTTTCGTGCAGCTCGTAGGCCTGGCGGAACTGGTGCACGAGCCACACGACCTTGTTCGGATGCCTGATCAGGTACGACGGGAACTTCGTCGCGATTACGACGTCCGGCGCCCGCTCCGCGTCCTCGGCCAAATCGACAAGGCGCCACATCATCGCGCTCGTCGCAAGTCGATCGTTCGGCCACGTCCGCAACGGCATCGTGACAACCTCCGCCTCGAAGTCGCGCGCCCGCAGCTCCGCGACGAGCCTGTCCGTGAAGATCTCGGCTCCACCGAAGACGAACGGCACCTGCGGACGACAAACCGCGATACGCATCCCGAGTCGCCTTGATCTTTGCTCATCTCGCCGCCGATAGCCAACGACGGCGCAGGGATCCGCGTCTACGGAAGGCTCCCGCTCGACGGACGCCAGCACTCGCGTCGATACCTCGTCGGAGGCGGTCATATCAGCAATTCGCAAGATCCTCTCCGGCTGACCGATCTACCCGGTCGCAACATGGAGCATGGCTGGAGCCAAGCGGACTCAACCCTAGGAAAGCCTCGCAAGTGGCCGTGGTCGAAAACGGCTCAACATTGATGCAACGGTCGGCAACCCACCGCAACGGTTCAGGAGCCGCATGTAACTCGGACGTCGCGGCAGCGGCCTCAGCACACGGCGAAGGAGAGCTCGAATTGTTCACTGATCCCCGAGGTCGAGCCTCAGTTCTTCGAACGCCCGTACTCGCGCCGAGTAGCCTCCAACCCGGTGCGAGTTTCCGCAGAGGCGGCGTGCCACAGCGCGCCATGGTGCGATCCTGGCGGCGTTGAAGCTTGCCGACGCGAAACGGCAACTCAATCCGCCGCACCTCATCAGCCTGACGGAGCATGAGCCCACAGCGCTTCGCGACGCGCTCGCACACTGCCCGACAGCGGTCGTCTAAGCCTGTTCGTTGCGGCGTCCGTATCCGCCCGATCAGGGGCAGCGTTCACGCGTCAGAGCGGCAGTGGGAGGAATCATGGACGAGCGCGAGCGACGGCTGGCGAAGAACGAGGTCGTGTCTACGAGTTCCTCTGCGAGTGCTCCAACTTGGACTGCGCGTTACGAGTTCGGCTAGCCCTCTCTGCTTACGAGGCGGTTCGAGCAGATCCAACCCAGTTCATTGTTGCCTTTGGCCATGAGTTGCCAGAGATCGAGGACGTCGTCGTGCGAGCGCCTGGCTACCGGATCATCAGGAAGAGAGGCGATGCGGCGAAGCTTGCCGCGGGGCTTGACCCGCCATGAAATCAGCCTCGTGAAATTCGCGGTTCTCAGCCCAAGATGCCCGCGCGTGCTTCGGGGGACGAAGATCGACGGGCACCTCGGACGACCCCTCAACCGAAACCCACCAAGAGAGGTGACGAAGCGGCGTTCGGGACTGAGGATCCCCGCGCCGACGAAATCTAACCCTCTGGGCGCGCAGCCCGATTCCGCGACTACACCGAAAGCATTGGTACCAAGCACGGTCATGAGGCGTCCCGGTCTGTGGCCGCAGAGGAAGCAGAGGAGCCTCGTGTCTTAGGAGTCGGAACCACGCCGCTGCTAGCGGGACTCGTGCCAGCGAATCGAAGCGGCTCGCGTCCGACCTGCTGCGCGCGGAGTACCTCCGCAAGTAGTCGATCCCTATCCTGAGCGATGGCAGCGAGCAGCCGGCTTATGACCTCGTCACGCTCGTGATCGATCGTGAGCCTCGCGAGCACAGCCTCCATCGTCTCAAGAGCGGCGACCTCACGAGCCAGCGACGACCTCATGATCTTCACCCGTCACCGCGATTGCGCAGTCGCAAACGCGCGGCATGATCGGTCACTGGTGCTATCGGCGGTTAGCTGAGCGGAAGAATGGTCGAGGTCGGCGCTTGTAAACGGCCAAGGCGGTCTCGCTGTTGGGACCGAGCGACCGCGAATCCTCTAAGTACTGCGGCCGTTAAGGGCCTTCGCTATCGGCCGCAGGCCTGAGTCACACTTTGGTACGGAACCGTGACCGGATCCGCGCCAGCGATTAGCAACTTGAGTGAGGAGTTGTCACTTCCGCGCTTGAGGACGGAACCGACGGTCTGACCCGCAATACATGAGGTGCTATCGACTTGAGTTGGTCCCGAGTCCAAAGGAGCGATCCACGGTTTCTTGGTCGATCCCTTCGACCTCGACAAGCTTTTCGCGCGAACGCCGACCGCGCACGATCACCACGCGCGACGGGGCGACGCCCAAGCGCTCGGCTAGAAGACGACACAGCGCGCGGTTTGCACGCCCCTCGTGCGCCGGTGCCGCCACCCGCACGAGAAGCACCCCATCCAGGACTCCAGCGACCTCTTCGCGGTGGGCGCCTGCCCGAACTCGGACCGAGATCGTCGACCTGCTCATGCCACCACATGATCGCGTCAACCGAGCGGCGCGCAGAGTCGGCGTCGCTCGCCTAGGCGAGCATCCTTACGCCTGAATTCTTCACGAGATTTTGTATGTGCTACGCGCACCCGGCCGGCATCGATCATGTCTCCTCTACGAACCGTGACTCATCCGGAACGAGTCGTATGACCAATAGGTGACCAGAGACCGTCTTAGTGGGTTGCGGCGCGTGCGCACAACAACAGCCGAGTTCAGCCATCCTGCGGAAATCGCGACTAGTCGCTACGTGACGCAACGGCAGATGGCGGGCCAGCTTTCATGGTAAGGAGGGGTCGACGGTTCGAGTCCGTGAGAGGGCTACTCAAAAAGGCCAGCAAATGGGCTGTTTTGTTGTCGCGATCGCGAACACCCGATCCTTGAGCGTCCGCGCGACCCTGTCCCCAGAATCTGTCCCCAACGTCGCGAACGGCATCCAGCTTTAGCTTGAACAGGAGCCTCGCGGAGCATCGAGCACCTTCGTAGAAAGGAAGTGGCCAGCAATGGCCGGACGTCACCGAAGCGCCAAGCAGCAGCGACGAGGCGCCTTGACGAGCTAAGACCGCTGCGCGCGGGCGTACCTGATATGAGTCACTCCGGGCGCCTCGACCGACTCGACTTGCTCGAGCGTTGCATCTCCCACGTTGTTGAACAGTCGCGCGCCGCTCCCGAGCAGGATCGGAACGATCGAGACGACGATCTCGTCGAGGAGACCGGCCGCGAGGTACTGCTGCGCGACGGACGCCCCGCCGCCGAGAGACACATCCTTCTCGCCTGTGGCCGCCCGCGCCTGCTCGAGCGCCGACTCGATCCCGTCGGTGACGAAGTGGAACGTCGTTTCCCCTTGCATCTCCAGCGGATCGCGCGAATAGCGCGTGAGGACGTACACGGGGTGGTGGAAGGGCGGGTCGTCTCCCCACCAGCCCGTCCACGACTCGTCGCCCCACGGCCCCGGGCCGCCCCCGAACATGTTCCGGCCCATGATCGTCGCGCCCGCGCCGCCGAGGATGTCCTCGGCAAACGGCGTGCTCGCGTTGACCTCCCCGCCTTCCTCTCCGTGGCCCCCGCGAAATGCCGCGAGCGGGTACAGCCAGCCGTGGAGCTTCTCACCGCCGACCCCGAGCGGATGCTCGACCGACTGGTCCGGGCCGGCGACGAAGCCGTCGATCGACATCGTGATGTTCAACTTCAGCTTGCTCATCGAAATCCTCCTCTGTCGACATGCTCGTTGGACTCGCGAGCATGCGAGAAGTCATCGCTCAACGCCGCGGCATCAGTCTGCCCGCTGTCGTTCAGGAACGGCTGACCGAATAGCGGAGCATCGTCATGCCGCCCTCGTCGACCGACGCGATCGGCTTGAGCTTGACCGGCGTACCGCCGACCCGCTCGAACAGACGGACACCGTCGCCGACTAACACAGGCGCGAGGTGGATGATGATCTCGTCGAGAAGCTCCTCCTCTAGGCACTGCTTCGCGACGTTCGCGCCGAGCACGACCACGTCACCGCCATCGGCGGCCTCCTTGGCAATCCTCACGGCTTCGCCGATGCCCGTGCTCAGGAAGCGTCCGGTGATGCCCTTGACCACAGGCGGGTCGGGCGGCGGATCGTGTCGCAACACAAAGAACGGCCCACGGAACGCACCACCGTAGAACCCTGGCTGGTCGCGGTCTTCGACGTCCTGCGTTCCACGGCCGACCAGGAGCGCTCCGGTCGAGGAGAGGACGCTCACGACCGTTTCGCTCGGCTTGGAGTCAACCGCGAAAACCCAGCTCATGTCGCCGTTTGGACCGGCGATGAAGCCGTCGAGGCTCATCGTCGTGTGCCAGATCAGCTTGCCCACGACCAACTCCTCTCATTTCTTGAAACCGCTCACCTTCCCACGTCGCGGACCATATGACGATGCAATCGCAGCACCTAGGCCTTCTGACGTGGACCCGTCGATCCGTCGACGGGCACTTCCGCCCAATTCCGTAGCCGCGACGGCGCCACGACGCGAAAGGTCGCCAGTGAATAGTCGGCGAGCTCGGCCCTCGATGTCACGCTGCTCGCGCGGCGCGAACGAGCCTCATCGGTGTCTCTGCCCCAGGCTGACTTACGGAATTGCGTGAGGAGCTCTAAGCCAGGGGGTGGCACCGCGAGCTCGCCGGCCGCGGCCTATGCAAAGCAGCCGGCGAGCTCGCCGTCCGCGGAGGGAGGGACGCGGGGGCAAGACGATCGGCGAGTCCTCGGAGCGCCGAGGCGGCTCGAGCCCGGAGGGGGCCGGGGCCGCGCAGCCGTTCGGCCGCAGCGACGGCCTGACGCCGGTTCTGATCCGTCGAGAAGAGGTCGAGGAACTCGGGCGGCTGGGGGATCATCTGCTGACTCCTTTCGGAGGCACTGGGCGCCCCCGGGCGTTCGATGAATCTCGGCTGTTCGAAACCTATCGAACAGAGGCGACGCTCGTCAAGCAAAATCGCGGTCTCTGGCTATAATCGTCGTGGTAGTTCGATGGCGATCGAAAAGGGCAAACAGCCGCGAAGCATCCAGCAGCCGCGCGTTGTCGACGTCTCGCGTCCGGGCCTCGCGCTCACCGTGGAGATCGACGCCTCCGAGGCTGCAGAGCTGCTGCTCAGCATCGCCACAGTGCTCGCCGACGAAGACCGTGACACATACGAGCTCGAGGCAACCCGGATCGACGAGATCCGTGCGGGCGCGCCGACCGAACTGCTCCGCCAAGCCGCCGAACTCCTGCCCTACAAGTCGGCAGCACTCCTCCTCGGACTGGCCTACACGACGCCGAAGCCCCGCACAGCGGCGGCCTTCCTCGAGCACCTCGCCGCGACCGATCCGATCGAGATCCGCCTCCACCAACTCGGCTACTACGTGCGCGGCCACCACGTGACCGAGCCGGAAACGATCCAACGCGCAGCCGAGGGAGACGCAGCGGCGATCGCTGAACTGCTAGAAGCGGCCTCCGAATACGTCGATTCGGACAAGTGCGCGAACCTCGAGCGGGCTGTCCACGGCGATCCGGTCGAAGGCAAGCGCGCACTCCTCGACCTCCTCTCGGGCTGGCACGAGCATGTCCTGCCAGAAATCGCGCCGGCCGACCCGACGCTCGCCGAGCGCGACGCCGAGGCGAAGCGCGAGCTCGCGCGCTCGGTTCCTCCCGAGCAGATCGTCGAGCGACTGGCACCCGGCATCCAATGGGCGCCAGGGCCAGAGATCGACCGCGTCGTGCTCTTCCCTGCCTATTCGCCGCGACCGTGGGTCTACATGAGCGAGTACAAGCGCGTGAAGATCTTCTGCTACCCGATCACCCTCGACCGGTCGCCGTCAGGACCGGGCGACCCGACCGAGCTCGTCCGCATCTACAAAGCACTCGGCGACGAAAGCCGGCTAAAGCTGTTGAAACGGCTCCAAGCCGGGCCGGTCTCACTCACCGACGCCGCGCAGGAGATCGGCCTAGCAAAATCGACGACACATCACCACCTCGCAATCCTCCGCCAGGCCGGCTTCGTCCTGATCCAGGAAGGCGACGACACCTACAAGCTCCGCCCCGACCTCCGGCCCGAGCCCGGCGCACTGCTCGAGCAGTACCTCGGCCAATGAGCAAGACCTAAGGTCTCGCTCACGGAAAGGAACAGGCGCATCAGTGCGCCACGAACCACTTGAGCACTGCGACTCGCCGCTCTGCGTCCGAGTCGTAAGAGCCCATCGTTCCGAGCATACGCAGCGCCACATCAGTGGCATGCGCCACTGTTCTGCGGTGCACCCTGAGCGGGTTGATGCACGCCGATGCGGAAGACGGTCTAGGCGTGGGCTGTATCGATTCTGAGCTCGGCTCGCTCCATCAGCCAGCCGTGAACCTCGGGGACCCTGCGCTCCGCGAGCGTGAGGTGGCCGTCCTCGGCGGTCAGGCGGGCGTCTACCCCCGGGATGTGCTCAGCGAGCCAGACGCCGTGCCCGTGCGGCACGAATTGGTCCTGCTCTCCCTGCCACAGTTGAACCGGCACGCGGATCGAGGCGAGGTCGAATCCCCACGGCGTGACGAAGGCGCGGTCGTCGTCGATCCAGCCGTCTCCGCTTGAACCGATCCCGGCGCGCATGTGGTCGAGCAGGAAGGCGGCCAGCACTCCGGTCGCGACCTCGCGATCGGACGGCCCGAGCAGCGTCTGCCAGAGCTCGACCAGCTGCTCAGGCGTCGCAGAGAGCAGCTCGTGGCGCGCCTTCTCCATCGAGGCTCGGTGCGCGTCCTCGCCCTCGAATATGGCGGCCATTTCCTCTACGTTCTGCTCGCCCATCCCCTCGAGGAAGTCGAGACCCTCGGCATCGTAGGGCGCGACCGAAGCGAGCGAGGCGGCGGCGATCACGCGATCCGGCATCAGCGCGGCCGCGGCGAGCGCGTGCGGGCCGCCGCCCGAGATCCCCCAGACGCAGAACCGCTGGACGCCGAGCGCGTCGCAGACGGCAGCGATATCGGCCGCGCAGTCGGCAACGTTCCGGTCCTTCTGTCGCGTCGAGCCGCCGTACCCCGGACGGTCGTATGAGAAGAGGCGGATGCCACGCTCCGCCGCGTCGCGAACGTGCCGCTCATACAGCGTGCTCGAACCGGGCGTGCCCGAAATGGAAAGGACGGGGAACCCGTCCGGGTCGCCACCCTCGCGAACGGTGAGCGTGCGCCCGTCAGACGTCGTCACCGACCGCATCGCGGGAGTTTACGCCGAGCCGCGCGGTGCGGCCGGCAAACAAGCACGACGACACGTTCGACGAACGCGCGCGCGCGCCTCCAGCTAATGAGCGTTCGCTTGCGCCAGCCTTCCGCAGTGCACCCTGAGCGGAGTGGTTCAGAAGCAGCGTTGGCGCCGATTATAAGAACATCGCGTGGCCGAACGTGGAGACATGGTGGGTGGCGCTTGTCGCCGTCGCGATGATCGTTGTCGTCGCTGGATGCGGCGGTGGCGTAGGGAAACCTCACGCTCCGCTGCGAGCTGCACGCCCGACGCGAGTGCCCTCGCGCCGCGAACGCTTGGAATTGCTCTCCGCCACGCGCACCTTCATGCGGTCGCATCCGCGCTTGATTACCAACGCTGTTGTAGGGAAGCCGGAGTTCGTCTGCGCGCGAATCTCTACGGTCGGCCCGCGTTGGGCAGCGCTTGTGATGACCGAGGTCGTAGTCGTCGCGGGCGTTGGCGACCGGAGGTTGCCGCTCCTGGCTTGGCTCCGCCACGGTGGTTTCACCGCCAGCGACTTGTACACGACCCGTTGGGTTGTGGATGCCTTCGATTCGGCCGATCTCAACGTGCCACCGAGAGTAGAGGGTGATCTGCGGAAGGCGCCATACGGTGCTCGGCGCACGCCAAGTGATTCGCGCGAGACGAAGCTCGCATGCGCGAGCGTCCCTACGCCTGAGCCAGCTCTTCATGAGATCCGTCGCCGACACAACGCGAAACCAGGGCAGGGTTGTCTAAGCAGCAGACATCGTGCGTTGTGGCCGATGTTGCAGCGGCTTGTACTTTTCCACGCTCTGCTGTCGACGGATCTTTGCGCCACCCAAATCGGCCAGCTTGGAATGCTTTGGCCCGTGCGCCGAAGGTGCTGTAGCTGCGGCTGGAAGCGAATGACACCAGCGACTCGAAATCAGAGACGTCGGGACCGGAACGATGGCGACGATCACTCTTGGAATCTCGGCGACCCCAGGGTCGGGACCTGGCCGGAACAGACATCTAGGCGAGCGCGCAACGCCAGCTTAGGCTTCTGAACGGGCCGGGTTGGGGTGCAGCGCCCCCTCGTTCGGCTAGCCGCCCGGCCCTTCCTCGCTCCTGACCAGCCTGGCGCATTCTCGTTCGATGCAGGCAGCGTCGCGCTCGACTTGCGCGTTCCTGGCCTTGTGCGCGGGGCGGGTGATCCCACAACCCGCGCACAAGAGGTTGCAGGATGTCAGCGTTGCCACAGAGTGGCGGCCCCGTCGATGTCACCGACGATTTTGCCGCTTGGGTTGACGGCATTCGCGAAACTCGTGACTCCACCGAGCGTGGGAAGCGCGACCATGCCGCCGGCTTGCGTCCACGAGAACGCGTGAATCCGGGCCGGATAGTCGTTCGAGTAGCTGACTCCGACGACCTGGCCATTCGAGCCAATCGCGGTGGCGCTACTGCTTACATCATTGCCGAGGGTGCCGAGGTCGACCATTCCGCCAGCGGGTGTCCAGGAGAACGCGTGGGAGTAGCCGTTGGGCGTATCGGCCGAGCCGACGACCTGACCGCTCGCGCTGACTGCATTGGCTGCGGAACCGAAGCCGCCGAGCGTGCCGAGGTCGACCATTCCACCAGCCTTCGTCCATGAAAACGCATCGTCGTGGAGGATGCCGGGGCCGACCGTATAGCTGTGACCGACGACTTGCTCGCTCGGACTGATTGCGGAGGGGTAGCTCACGGCTCCGCCGAGTGTGCCGAGGTCAACCATGCCACCAGCCTTGGTCCACAAGAACGCGTGGTTGCCAGCGTTGGAGAAAGACCATCCGATTACCTGGCCACTCGGGCTGACCGCGGTGGCAGCGCTTAGTTCGCCGCCGAGGGTGCCGAGGTCGACCATTCCGCCTTGTTCGGTCCACGAGAAGGCGTGATAGCCACCATTGCCGGCCAGGTAGGAAAGACCGACGACTTGGCCGCTCGGGCTCACTGCGGATGCCCGGCTCTCAGGGCCGCCGAGCGTGCCGAGGTCGATCATGCCGCCGGCTCGCGTCCACGAGAACGCGTGCGCGAAGCCATTGGCGATAGCCGCCAAGCCGACGACCTGACCGCTCGGACTCACGGCGGAAGCCTCGCTCGCGGCGCCGCCGAGGGTGCCGAGGTCGACCATCCCGTCCGTTCTCGTCCAGGAGAACGCGTGTTGGGCGCGGCTCGCGGTCGTAGCTCTGCCCACAACTTGACCGCTCGGACTGACCGCGACCGCTTCGCTGCCGTTGCCGCCGAGCGTACCGAGGTAGATGGGTGCTGATGCCGGGGCCGCACGCGCAATCCCTGCCACAACCGCGATCGCCAGAAGAAGCGCGAAAACGGCGAACGCCCAACGCCGAACGAAGAAATCAACATGCATCGAAACTCACCTCCCCAAAGGGCTCCAACAACTATGCGACGGCGCGAGAGATGGCACAAGATGCAGATGGCTCCTCACCAAACGCCCACGCCCAGCCAGCGGACTGGCGAAAAGCCGCAGTGTTCTTTGGTGCGGATAGGTCCAGTCTTTGAACCGCGTTAGTCGACGAAACGGACATCTGGACGGCGCCCTAGCGGCGATACGGTCGCCAGCGAGAGCGAGCTCGCGGCACGCTCTCATCACCCACGGCCGGCCGGAATCGACGCCAATCAGTCTCGGCACCATGAGAGGGGTCATCTCGGCCTTCGCTCTACTGTTTGCCTGCGCTGCTGCGGCTCTAGGCCGGTCTGCGACCCCAAGCCTCACAGACTGGGGGTCGCTACTGAGCGTTCGTCATCCAGGGGAATGCAACTGACGGGCATGAAGGACAGACGAACCGGGTCGCCTTTCGTCTTCCAGCCGCGAAGGGGGGTCATCAGACGGTCGTGTCCGCCGGCGTCGCGTTCGCCGACAGCTTGAATATCGTCCCCTCGAGGAACTCCTTCGGACCGCCGTTTGCGTCCCACGCGGTCTTCGCCAGCCACATGTTCAGGAGCTGGGTCGCAGCGTCGATCGCGTCGCGGCCGCCGAGCAACAGGTTGAACGACGACAGGTCTGACGCGTTGAGCTTGACGCCTCTATAGGGAGGCGGCTGGTCGTACTTGTCGTGCATGTCCTCGTCCTGCCCCCGGTAGCAGTGGAAGTTCTCGACCTCGCCCCACTTCCCGTACGTGCCTGCTTTGAATTCGTCGATCACATTTGCGTCAAGGAGATCTTGCGGATTCGTCAGGGTCCGCCGAACGTGGCCGCGGGCGTAGGAGTCCTCCACCACGTGCAGCAACGAACCGATCGCCCGCCGGCTGAGGTCCAGGAACCTGCATTTCGTATCGAGTGTGAGCAGATAGTTGATCGTGTCCTTGCCGCGCGGGCGTGATGTGTCGTCAAAGAAGTTCGACATCCGGTATGAGTACGCCTTCCCCGCCGCGTCCGAGGCCGAAGACTTGATGTTGATCTGCTCCAGCTTGTCGGTCGGCGCCACGCCGTCGTCGGTCGAGAGCCGGTACATCACCTCGGCCCACAGCATGATCTTCGCAAGCGTGTCCTCCGGCGCCTCGCCCACGTCCTTGGCCATGGCGTGGAGGAACTGAAGGTCATTGAAGTGCGAGCGTCCGGTGAGGTTGGTGCGGTCGTTCTCGCTCTTGAATTTCGCCAACTCGAACTCGAAGCCCCAGGAGATCCCCGAGCTGAAGTTCCAGTTGTTTTCGACATCCTCGTCGAACATCAGCACTGCTGGGTCGTCGTTCCAGATGACACCGCGGAGGAACTCGTTGACCGCCTGGTCGCTGCCAACCTTGACTCCCTGCGGGATCGGCAGGTTGTCGTTCATCAACGCCGCAAGGGTGATCGTCTCGTGGATCGGTGAGTGGACGTCGAACGGGCCCTGGATCTGAAAGCCCACGCCCGGGGCGAGCTTTTGAATGAAATGCACCACCTGTGGCGTCAGGACGCGTGAGTGATCCTCGCGTGCCATGTCTTCGAAGCCCTTGATGAACTCGAGGAACGGCTGCGTGACCTCGGTGCCCGTGGTCGGGTCGATGAACGTGAGGTCGGTGCCGACGCCGTCGGGTGTCCCTGTGCCGCTGATCCGGATCAATACGCGCGCATGGGGCGAGAAGTCGTCGTCACGGCTCCCCGAATCGGTTGTGATCCAGATCGGTCCGTAGGTGTTCACGAAGCCGATGTATTCGTCCAACGTGTAGCTGCGAGGCGGCTCACCCACCATCTTGAGGCGCAGCAGGAAGTCATCCTGATCGGCACCCGTGAGCGTCTGCTTAGCCTGGTAGAGCGCGAGGTAGTGCTGGCCTGCGCGCTCGACGACGTCGGCGACGGAGATCGCGGCGTTGTTCGTCTTCCAGCCGACCATCATCGCGGCGGTAACTGCCCAGCAGTCATTGACTTTCTGCCTGATCGGTGGAACGGCGCCGACGACCTCGGCGAGGACCTTGCTCGTATCGCCGCCCTTGATGGCCACCGACTCGCGGTTCCCGTCGCTGTCGACGCGGCTCGCGGTGACGTCCTTGTTATGGCTCGCCGCCTCGATGGCCGCCTTGCTGAGCGGGGTCGCCGCAGCCTGTTTCGCGGCCTCCGCGTCGATCTTCTTGCCCGCGCCGCCGTCGATCTGTTGCTGCAGGTGATCCTTGACGAGCTTCCCGGCGTCCTCCTGGTTGATCGTGCCGGAGTTCTTCGCCGACGTGATCGAGTCCATGATCTTGCCGCTGTTCTGCGTGTTGTGGCTCTGCATCGCCATCTCTTTCGCCATCTCGGCGAAGGCCTTGGCGTTCTCCTGGTTCGACAAATAGGTCTTCAGCACGTTTTGCTGGTTGGCGTCGAGTCCCGTGATGTCCTTGAAGACGCCGCTCTGCGCGAGCAAGTCGGACAAGCCGGCCAGCCCGGCACCCGGGGCGGGAGTCCCAGGGGCGTTCTGGACGTTGACGATCGGCGTCGCGAAGTCCTTGAAGGCGGCCTGCCAATCGGTGATCGTCGGCGTCGGCACCGTGACCGGCATGATCGCTGCCGGCTCGTCGCCGATCGGATAGCGACTCCAGTCCTGCAAGCGGTCTGTCTCGAGCTTCTCGCACGCGTTGCACGAGCCTTGCACCGCCTCTCCGAAGACGCCCTTCGACGGCACGCTGACGCGGTAGGGCTCGACGGGCGTGAGCGGCTTGTAGTGATCGAACAGTGAGGCGGGTGCTTTCTTTTCCGCGCCGTTCTTACTCGCCTGCTGAATGAACGAGCCGCTGACCCGATACCCCGGTGCGACCGGAAACACCAGCGAGTTTCCCGCGACCGCGATCAGATCGTTCTTCACAACAGAAGCGAGGCTGCGCATACCCGCCGGGGCCTGAACGGGCGTCCCGTCGTCGTTGAACACCTGGATGCTGAAGCCGTCGAGAAGCGTGAAGCGACGGTCGGGATCGAGCTGTGTCCAGAGCACTTTGTTGTAGTGCTCGAGATTGCTGTTGAGGTGCTCGATCAGCTTTGCCGCGAGGTACCGGTCTTCGCGTCGCGGATTCCGCTTCTCGTCGGGGCTCTCCGGGATGTAGAGCTTCACGCCGTCCCAGAGGTCGTCATGCACGCTGGCGGTCCCGCTGTACAGCAGGCCGTTGTAGTGCGCAGTCGAGTACTCGAGCCGCACGTTCTCGACGTTGAGCGTCACGTCTTGCGCAAGCGCCTTGATAGCCGGGCTGTTCAAGAGCAGCTGCAATTCCCGCGGCAGCTGATTGCGCTTCAGGCTCGTGTCCCCGGAGACGAAGAGTGTGATCACACGCTCCCCGCCGGTATACGTCACCTCGCTCGTGAAGTCGGCGTTGAACGATGCCAACCGCAGATCGTCGACGATCTCCCGGAACACGAGCGGTGCGATGTCGGTGTAGAAGATCTCGTCCCACTCCGAGATCAGCCGGTCTTTGAAGAACTCGTTGAGCAGGTGGACCGCGTCCTGCTTCCCGAGCACCTGCGCGTAATGCGTCCAGAGGTCACGATCTGTGCTCCCGTCCAGGAAGAAGTCGAGCTGCGGAATCGCCACCGTCTGGCCGCCGAATGAGATGCTCGGCGGCGAGAAGTTCGTTACGCGAATGCATTCCGCAGGCGAAACGCTCTGGTAGTTGGCGTCGAGCGTCATGAAGGAATCGAAGATCGCCTGCTTCACCTCAACCTGGTACTCCTTCGTTTGGTACTGGACGTTCGGGCCCGGCGGCTTGAACAGCGCAGAAAGCCCGGCGGTGAGGCCGACGGCGACCGCGTCGAACCAGCTCGCCTTGACCGTTGCGGCGACATCGACATCCCCTTGCTCCGTGACCGTCTTCGTCACGACCGGGAGCGACTTGATGCGGTCGTAGCGCGTCCGCGGCCGCTTGAGATCGATCCGGATGTCGACGCTGCCCTTCACGAAGCGAATCGGCTCGTCGTCGTAGGCGCCCGCAGGGAAGTCGACGTTCGCGTAGTTGGTTCTGATCCGCTGGTCGGCGTCGAACGCCTTGATCAACGGATGCTGGCGACCCGGCCCTGCCATCTCCACGAACGGCTGGAGGTACGTCTCCGACGGCATCGGCAGAAGCGCCGGCGCGAGCACGTCGCGCCACTTCGCGACATTCTCCGTCGTGAAGCGCGTCAGGAGGAGCGGAACGAAGATGCACTCCTCCACCGACGACAGCTCCTGGAAGATCGCATAGTGGCGGAGCACCTCGAAATACATCATCGTCAGCGCATGGCAATGGTTGTGGTTGGCCACGACCTCGCTCGTGACGCCGTACCGCTGGCCCTGCTGCACCGTGCTCACGACGGACGCATTGAGCTGCCGGTAGCCCTCGGCGTTCTGCATGATCGACTGGCGCAGCTTCTCGCCGAAGAACTGCGCGACGTCGCGCGAGCTGTCCTGTGTTGCATCGCTGCCCGCCTGCGCGACACCGCCGGCGACGCCGAGGACGGCACTGCCGGAGCCGCCGTACGCCCCCGTGCCGCCGTAGCCCTGGCCGCCCGTTCCGAAGCCCGCGCTGATACCGCGTGTGTACGCGGTGCTCTGCCCTCGCAACGACTCCGCGATGCTGCCCGCAAGCTGGCTCGTGATGTCCCGCTCGTCGACGAGCCCCATGGCGAGTCGTTCGTTCTGCGTGATCGCCTGCGTCTCCGCGCCGACCAGGCTCTGCGTGGAGTCGAAGATCACGATTTCCTTCTTCTGGCCCGGGGCGAGCGGCAGTGAGTAGATCAGGTCGCCGAGCGAATAGCCGTCGGCCTTGAAGAGCGCCGTGTAATGGAGGATGTGGCCCGTCGCGACGCTCACGGCCTGTGCAAAGGTGGCGGACGGATCCGTCACCGACGACGGACGCGGGTCGTACTGGAACTTGAGGTAGTTCTTTTCGGCGGCGCGCATCATGGCGTGGCCCGTAAACGCGTTCGCGGAGGCACCCGTCGACCCAGCCGCGAGCGCGAGGACGGGCCTCTCCGGCGCGTCTTGCCACTGAACCGGGTTGTCGATCGCGATCGGCTTCCTGAGCCGGGTCTGCGAGCCGCCGGTCAGGTCGTAATACGCCGCCCCGCCCGCGGTGTCGATCGCAAGCGTCACGAGCCCGTCGAGGCTCTCGGCCGCGGCGACAACCTTCCGTGCCTCAGGCGTCTCGGTGCCGAGGTCGTTCGACTCGATCAAGTTCTTGTTGGCGGTGAGGACCGCGATCACCGATTGCACGTGCGTCCGAGCATCCGCAAGGACCGTCATCGTGATCGGCGGCGCATTCGACGCGAACGCCCCGTCGAGAGCGCTCACGTGCGTCCATGCGGCGTTCATTGCCTTCAGGCTGTAATCCGCCCCGACACTCGGGTTGGCGTCTCGCGCCGACTGCGCGGCCGTTCTCGCCGTTTTCGCGGCCATGTCCAACGCGGCTCCGGCGGCGATCAGCGACGCGACGAGCGACACGTCGATCGTCTCGAGCCCGGTCTCGTGTCGGGTGAGCGTGTACGTCGCAACGTCTGGGTCCGAGGCGCGGACGATCGCCTGGAAGTTGAACTCGTTGATCGTTCGGTTCGGCTTCGACAGATTGACGCACGAGCCGCCGATGTCCTGTGAGTACTCGTCGGAGCCGATGAGGTCCGAGAAGTCTGGAAGCCGGTTCGGCTTGTTGACCGTCGAGCACTCGCAGTCCTCTGTGCTCGGGACGGCCGGAGTGCACTGCGGGTTCCGCACCAGCAGGTAAAGGAAGTCTTCGGAGATCGTCTCCCTGCCGCTGTCGGCGACGATCGCAATGTCGACCGGCTGCGCCGGGGCGAGCGACACGACGGCTTGCGCGGCGACGTAGTCGCCGTAGGGATATGGCATCCCGAAGTTTCCCGATGCATCGGTCGTCGCGGCGCCGACCACGCGCCAGGGGCTGTCCGCCGACGACTTCGCCTGGACGAGGACGAGCGCGTCCTTGAGGACGCAGTCGTGCTCGAACGTCAGGATGCGTCCGCGCAGCCTGAGGTCCGGTTCCAGCGGCGGCGTGCTCGGAGCGGTGAGTGTCGTCCGCGACTGGATCGGAACCGTGATCTGGAGCTTGGTCAGCGCGGGGTCGTCACGCGCGAACTCCTTCGACCACAACAGTGTCCCGTCGAGCCCTCGGACGCGCACAACGACGGGATCTTGAACCGAGTTGCGGAGCACGACGCCGTCGGTAAGCGTGAACGCCGCCGTGTTCGCGTTCACGGCGACGTCAGAGGGCAGGCGCTTCGTCAGCTGCGTCGCCGCAGGCGAGTCGACATTCCGCCATTCCGCCGCCAGCTCAAACGCAGCAAAGTCCTTCGCCGAAATTTTCGTTCCCGCCGGCGCTTGGATGGTGACCTCGCCGGCGATCGTGAGCTGGTCGATCTGCGGGACCGTCAGCTTCACGTCCGTCAGCTCGGCAAACCGTTCCTTGGTCGCGGTCAACACGGCGTCGGCCTCCGCGGCGGATGTCTGGATTCCCAGCCATTCACGCACGGTGGGCTCTGCCGCGTCGTTGTAGGTCGGTTCACCTTCGACGACCACGGTCATCGCGGAGAGCACGGCCAGGAGCAGAGCATCGGTGATGTCGCTCGCGTCCTTCTCGACCTTGCTCCGCAGTGCGACGTACCGGGCCCGACTGACGACGAAGTACTGCGACGCGGGGAGTGGACCGCGCACGGCCTCCAGCATGCTTCGGCGGTCCAGGTCGACGCGGATTGTGGGGAGCATCAGCACGTCCGCTGTCTCCCCGCCGAGCGGCTGCCCGTCGGCCGCGGCGTACACGATCGCGAGCGTCTCCGTGAGAGCGTCGAGATTCCCGTTCCCGATCGCGGACCGGAGGTACTCGTCGGCCGGCGACGGCCCGTCGGCACCGTCCGCGAACGGCTCGGCGATCGAGACGCGATACGTCTTCTTGTCGACGGTCTGCGTGAACGACGCTGAGACGGTGCTCGGTGTGCTTCGACGGACGAGGTCGCCCGACTCAACACGTTCGAAGTCGAAGAGCGGGGCGTCGATCTCGACTGAAACCGATTTCACGCCGGCGGCAGCCGGATCGCCGTCGGCGGAGATCGTGCGTTCGAGCGTGATCATCTGGGCACCCCCGTTCCGATATTGAGTGCACCGCGCAGCGTGCGCGGCGAGGCGTCGGTCAAGGGCACGCTGTTCGACTCGACGTCGTATACGGCCGCCCGCTGCTTCGCATCGGCGAGTGCGAGGAGCCGCACCCGCGGGAGCTCGTCGAGCAGCGTACGCAGCGTCGGGTCGCCGTCGGATGTCTGGACGACCACGATGTCGGGTCGCTCGCGGACGACAGTTGTCACGAAGTCACCTCGGGCCCGTACGAACTCGACCCCGTCGTCGGCGAGGACGCCCTCGACGAGGTCCCCCGTCATGTCAGTGAGCTCGTAGAGCAGGATCTTGCGCATGCCTGGACACCGAGCGATTCTGCGACGAGGCCGGGTGCCTGAACATCGACCGCTTGATCGGAATCGGATCCACTCGCGTCGCCGACCGTGGCCGCCGGACCCCAATCGAAGGATCTAGATCCTCAGACCGGTTTCGCTTGACTTTGAACGCAGCCGGGTCTTTCCTACCTCTGCAGGCAACTGGGGAGCGGACAGGTGCGCGTCGAGGGAAGCCGTCCAGTTTGCTGCGGCGCGGGCGTCCCCGGCCACGAACGGGGACTGTCGTGACGCGTGTCGTCGTGGCCGCCGATGTCGGCTTCTACCGGGAGGGCCTCGCGTTCGTACTTCCGCGGTATGGATTCGACGTTGCCGGAACCGCCGCGACAGGGCACGAAGCGGTAGGCGTCACGGTGGCGCTTTCGCCCGATGTCACGCTGCTCGACATGGCGATGGCGAGTAGCCTCGGCGTGCTCCAGACGATCACCCGCCGCGCCCCGCGTGTTGCCGTCGTTGCGCTCGGCGTCTCCGACGAGGAAGAGTCTGTGCTCGGATGCATCGAGGCAGGCGCCGTCGCCTACGTGACTCGTAACGGCACTCTTGCCGACGTGGTCGACACGATCAATCGAGCAACCCGCGGAGAATCGCTCGCGTCTCCACGCATCGTCGGAGTCCTGATGCGGCGTGCAGCGCTCTCGGGCCGGCGCGGTGACCGAGCGACCGTCGGCGCGCTCACATCACGCGAGCTTGAAGTCATCAGGCTGATCGACCAGGGCCTCTCGAACAAGGAGATCGCCTCACGCCTCTCGATCGAGGTCACGACCGTCAAGCACCATGTGCACAACATCCTCGAAAAGTTGAGCGTGCACCGACGTGGCGAAGCGGCGGCGCGCGTGCGCGCGCACGGCTACGCCGACTCAGGTTGAGGCGCGTCTAATGCAGCCTCGTCGCCCGCAGTCGGGCGACCCGGCGCATCGCCGGCAGGGCGGCGGCTCCGCCGAGCACGGCGGCGATGACGATCACCGCCGTGGAAGCGTCACGCCAGACGAGGACGATCCCGACGGCCGTCGTCGCCGCGACGAGAGCGCTGACTGCGACGTAATCGAACCAGCCGTAGCCGTCGTACCAGTGTGCAAGCAGTGCAGGTAGCGCGAGGAGGACGGCGATGAACGCGATGAGGATCGGCACTCGCAGCGGACGCCTCGGATCGAGGCCGACGCCCAGCGTCCGGCTCGCGCCGAGCGCAGCGACGAGCGCGCCGATCAACGTCGTCTGGATGAGCGTCACGCGGGCCTGGCGGCGAGTCTGCCACTCGACCGCCTGTTGGAGACGAAGCGACGTGAGCGCCCTGACTTCCTCCACGCGCTCGCGCACGGCCTCTCCGAAGGCGATGTCGTGCGCGATCTGCAGAGTCAGCCACTCGGCCGTCTCGAGGCCGTCGCCCAGAGGCGCCGCCTCGGTCGTTCCGTCCTTCGGCGACGGCTGCGGGACGACGGTACGGAGAT
Organism: Gaiellaceae bacterium; assembly: GCA_036496545.1. GTDB lineage: Bacteria > Actinomycetota > Thermoleophilia > Gaiellales > Gaiellaceae > Palsa-739. Next base: position 124,217 of record DASXKX010000018.1, read on the forward strand.
TCTCGCCCGCGATCTTTACGGTCTGCTCGAGCTCCCTGAGGCGCGTCATCGAGACGAGGAGGCCGGTCGAGTCCGCCTGGAGCCGCGTGAGGCGAGTCTGAGCCTCGAGTAGCGCCCCTGTCGTCAGCGGACCGCTTCGGTCGATTTGGACGTGGAGGCGGACAAGCTCGTCGAGCGAGGCGTCGACGTCGCTTTCACGCTCACGCATTTGTCCGATCCCCCCGGCGTAGACCGCCGCCTCGTAATCGAGCTTCGCGGAGTGAAGAAGGCAGCGGACAAGCGGCGCGGCGTCGACGCGACTCCTCCACCACACCCACGCGTCGAGCGCCTTCTCGGCCGCGGGCGGAGCGATCGCGGCGAGTGTTCGGCAGTGCCCGGCCGCTCCCGTCGATGCCCAGAGGGCGACGCCCGGTTCCACGACGGCGGAGAGCATCGCGGCACCCGGCGCGAGGGCCTCGCCGAGCACGTTCCGCACGCCTCCGTCGAAGCAGTCGAGCAGCTCGTCCGCGTCGCCGTCGACGAGAGCAGTGAAAAGCGCGGCCTCTCCGAGAACGCCCACCGTTGGCCGGTGCAGCTCGTCACCGGTCTCCTCCCACAGTTGTCGAAGCGCGGACCAGTCGTCGAGCGGCCGCGCGATCGAATCCGGCGTCAGGCATGCGACGATCCCGAGCACGTCATGGTTGGTGAAAGCAAACGCCTCGACGATCTGGGTTGGATCGGGCCGCCGCCGCGCAGCGACGACGCGAAAGCGATCGTCCGATGACCCGTCGAGCTCGGGAAGGGAGCATGGGAGCCCCTGGTCGACGGATTCGGACATCCCGAGACGACCGCACCGCTCCCACTGGGTGGAGAAATATTCGCGGACGCCGGAGGCGTCGGCCGACGGCGGATCGCGGGCGACGAAGAGATAACGGAAGAGCGCCGATCGCGACCCCGGCGACGTTGTCGTTGCGCGCTCAGTCGTCGTCGCTCCCCAGCCTCGAATCGAGATCGTGAACGATCCTGTTCAGATGCTCCCGCACGGTGGGCGGAGGAGGGTTGACGACGCCGATGTCGATCCGTGTGGCGACTCGGTGTACGCCGAACAGCTCGAGCTCGCCGATCACTGCGTCGACCGCATCCGCCTCTCCCCGCTCGAGCGCTTGCTCGAGCTCGTCAAGGCAGCGCTCAACCGTCGCCCACGCCTCGTCGCCGAGCGTGACCCGTTCGAGTAGCCGAAGTGTCTGGCGGCTGTCCTGCGCGAGCTCGCGGGGAATCTCGGTCACGACTCGGCGGTTCCCGCTCCGAGCGTGATGAATGCCGCCCAGTAGTACGGATCGGGGTGCCGCCGGCGAACGCCCGCCTTGGCGCGGCGAAGCGCCTCGTCCACTGGACTTCCATCGCGCAGAAAGCCGTAGAAGGCTTGCATCAGCTTCGCGGTCAGAAGGTCAGGGACCGGCCATAGGCTCACGACGAGATTGCGTGCGCCCGCGACGAAGAACGCGCGCGTCATGCCGATCAATCCCTCGCCCGCGAGGTAACGTCCCGCCCCGGTCTGACACGCCGAGCAGACGACGACATCGGCGGACAGCCTCAGGTCGAAGATCTCGTACACCTGGAGGAAGTCATCCAGACCTTCGTTCTCAGCGGACTCGTCCGAGCGTGGAGGCGCGAGTGCGAGCCCCGAGTACAACGGGGCCTTGTCGTCCAGGACGCCGTGGGTGGCGAAGTGGACGTACGCGTACGGCGCCACCGACAACTTGACTCTCTCTTCTGTGGCCTCGGCGCCGCAGAAGGTCGTCGCGGCAGGCGCAAAGATCTCAGCCGCGGACTCGACCTCGGCCCGCGTTGCAGGCAGATCCGGGAGCGTCAGGCCTCGACGGGCGAACTGTGTCGGCGCGCGGCCGGCACCCTCCGCGAGCGGGTGCCAGCGGTGCTCAAAGGCGGGATCCCCGAAGCCTATGAAGAGGTGACTGGGATCTCGCTCGGGCGGGCCGTAACGGCGTAACACGTCGAGCGCACTCAGCGAGGGAGCGTATGAGAGCGCGAGGTCATCGGCGAGCAGCACGCCCTCTCGGCTCAGAAGCTCGAACGGCAGCCGATGAAGCGGACCGTCAGGGACGACGACAAGGCGCTTCGCGCCTCGCCAGATCGAGCTGGGGATCCGGTCGATCAGGCGTCTCGAGAGCTCGGTTCTAGCCTCAGCGCGTTCGTCCGCGCGCTCGGGATTGGGGGGCGCCGGCGCACCGGCCCTGGACTGACCCGGGAAGTCGTAGTCGCCGATCGCGGCGGCGACGAGCTCCGCCAGCTCGGCGGCGGAGGTCTCGACCTGAACCATCGTCAGCCCCTCCGCCGTGAGGGCCCAGACGAAGGTCCGCTCCTCGTGCGTCGCGTAGACGAGCCTGACACTGCCCGGAGGGACGGCCTGCTGCGCCGCGACTTCGGCCTTCTGCGGAGACGCAGGGTCGGCGCCTTGCGCCCGGGCCGCCCACAGTCGCGCGCGCACTACTGCGAGCTCGTGCTCGAGTGCCTGCATCTCTTCCCGCACTGGGTCCTCGATGAGCGCCCAGGTGGTCGGCAACCCGGTGACGGACGTGTTGGCGCGCGCGGTCTCCAGCGTGTTGTACAGCTGTCCAACCTCGCGGACGAGGTCGCGCTCGCGCCGCTGGAGCGTCGACTCCTCGCCCGAAGCTCCAGGCTCGAGCGCGCGCGCGCCGAGAAGCTCGATCAGTGTCCGCGCGCGGGACCGCTCGGCGTACTGGAGCGCGAGGAGCTGGTCACCCTCCCGGCCTCGCTCGAACAGAGAGGAGATGATCGCCTGGTAGGGCTCCTGATATCGGCTGAACAGCTCCTCGCTGGGTTCGGGTCCGCCGACGTTGAACCGCAGCCAGTCGGCGGTGGCGATGCACGTGGCGTAGGCGTCGATCGCCTCGTCGAGATCGCCCCGCTTCCTCGCGACGTTCGCGAGGTTGAGCTGGAGCGTCGCAGCGAGATCGGAGCGGGGCGCCATCTGCTGCACGAGCCGGTTCGCACGCGCATAGACCTCGCCCGCACCCACGAAGTCTCCTTCATCCACGAGCACATCGCCCATGCTGTCGAGCGCATTTGCGTGCTCGCGCGAACCGGGAGCGACTGCTTCGACGATCTCGAGCGCGCGTGCCATATGCTCGCGCTCGCGCCGCCGCGCCTCCGCATTGCCGGTCAACTCCGCGGACGCCCTCTCGACCTTGCCGAGGTTGTTGAGGTCGCGGGCGGTCGCCATCGACCACGGGTCGCGCGCCTCGTCGAGCTCGAGCGCCCGCTGATAGTGCAGGTCGGCCTGGACGAGGTCGCCGAGCATCTTGTACATCAGGCCCACGTTGTTCAGGCTGGCGGCCGTATCGGTGGAGGCTGGATCGCGGGCAACGTCGATCTGAAGCGCCCGCAGGTGGTAATCGAGGCCGCGCTTCGGATCTCCGCGTTGCCAGTACGTCTGGCCGAGATTGTTGAGGACCGTCGCGGTCTCGTCACTCTCCGGGTCCACCTTCTCGAAAATCGCCAGCGCCTCCTGGAAGATCTGCAAGGCGGCGCCGAGCTCGCCTCGTCCCAAGTGCGCGTAGGCGATCCCGTTCAGGTCGCGTGCCGTGTGCTTGGACTCCGGGTCGAGCGCGTAGTCGATCTCGTGCGCGCGCTGGGCGTACTCGAGCGCACCGTCATAGTTGCCCGCCTCGTGGTGGTTTCGTCCGGCGGCGCGAGCGAAGTACGCGGTCTGACCCGGCGGCAGAGCCTGTGCGTTGATCTCGAACGCGCGCGCGTAGAGCGCGGCTGCTGATCGCGGGTCGTGTGCCTCCTCCGCGAGGTGTGCAAGACGCCACTGCGAGAGAGCGGCGGTGGCGACGCACTGCTCCGGCAAGCCGGCAGCCTGTCCGAGCAGCGGAAGGAGCAGGTCGGCGGCCTCTGTCCACGCGCGGCGGGCCAGCGCGAGCTCACGTGCGTCAAAGCAACGGTCTCCCTCTTCGACGAGCGCGGCCGCACGCGCGCACGCGTCATCGAATGACATCCCTCGAAGCTAACACGGTCCTGCGCGTCTGTCAGGAGCGCAAGCCGCCGGCCGCGTCGTGCGAGACGGCCACGACGCGACCACCAGCTGCCGCCGTTGGCGCACACATCGTGGTCTAACGAAAACGCCTGATTCGAGCTAGAACGCGGTGTCAGTTCCGGCAACGCATCCCTCTGCCCCACGCTCGCCGAGCTCTAACGAAAAAGGTCCCGTTTCCGGGACCTTTCGAGGTGGGCGGTACTGGGCTCGAACCAGTGACCCCCAGCTTGTCGAGCTGGTGCTCTCCCAACTGAGCTAACCGCCCCGGGTCGGGCTCAAGGATACAGCCCGACTGCCGGCGCCTGGGGATCGCTGACTCGCCGCGGGTTTCGGAGCCCGTCGGCGTCTACTCGAGGAGACACGCGATCCCACGATGCCCATCGAGTCGCAAGGCCGCACATTCATTCGCCTCAAGAACGGCGACCAGATCATCCTCACCGAGGATGAGGCCGACCGCGTGTTCGACGAGCTCTGGCTCCTCGCGCCTCGGATGAAGGGCGCAGTCACGGCTGCCGCCAAGCTCAAGCGGGCTCACGTCTGGGCACTCTTCCACGGCGAGGACGCCCTGAACGCAGAAGAGACCGCTGCGCTTCGCGAGGCGCTCCGCCGAACGCAGCGCGAGCGCTAGGCCGCCGCCGGCCCCGCGCAGACCAACGCGCTCAGGCCGGCGGCTGCAAGCCGCAGCACCCTCCCCACCCGAGCACCGTACCTCAGAAGATCTCAGGGCACCAGGGGAATGGCCGCCAGCCGAAGACGGCATCCGCCCGCTCGACCGCGCCGTCGGTCAACTCGTCGAGCCGCAGGCCGTCCCGCAGCTGCGCGAACGAGACCGCGCCGAGATACGCCGAGCCAAGCGCGCCCACGTCGAGCGCGATGTCCGCAGCCGCATCGGTCCGCGCCGCCTCACCGCCCTCGAGCTTCCAGCGGCCCTGGTTCCAGGGGCACACCGCGTCCCGCACCTCGAAGACGAGCCGGTCGTCCTTCGCATACGCACGGCCCGATAGCGCCGCACCGACGTCGACGAGCCTCACCCACAAGGAGTCGCCCATCCGGAATCCCGCGCGCCGCGGCGTCGCGAGCAGCGTGAACAGTGGATGGTCCACCGGCAACTGCGACGCCTCGAGCGTCCCGTACCAGTCGACGTCGAGCACGAAGCGCCAGATCTCCGCAGTCGCCTGCGGTGTCGCGCCGATGACCTCGATCGCCTCCAGCCGCGCCGCCGACACGCCGGCCTCGAACTGCGGAAACTGCCGATAGATCGCGTACGCCTGCGGCGCGCCGTCGAGATCGAGCACCGCGAAGCGCTTCGGGTTCGCGGCCTCCTCCTCCGGCATGCGCAGCGTGCGCAGCGTCCACCACGCCTCCGAGCGACGATTGACGCCGGGGCGCTGCCGCATCAGCTCCTCCCAGATCGGCGGGAAGAACATCGCCGCCTCCTCCGCCGACACGAAGCGCACCCGCCCGCGCCGCTCGAGCGGCTGCGCATACGACGTCCACACGCGCGGCAGCTTGATCTCGCCGCACCACGCCGCGATCCCGTAGCCGAACCGGCCGTAGATCGTCTCCTCGCTCGCCCACAGAGCCGCGATCGGCTCCTCGCGCTCGTGTATGTCGCGCAGCTGCTCGTCCATCATCGATCGCAGCACGCCGCGGCGGCGATGCGTCGGAAAGACGCCGACGACGGTGACGCCGCCGCACGCGATTTCTCCGCCCGGTACCGACATCAGAAACGGGAACGCGCCGGCGCCGCCGACGATCTCCCCGTCCTCCCACGCCGCGTGCATACGGTCGAACGGCAGCACCTGCTTGAAGCGCTCGACGCGGTCCTCGGTCAGCGGACCGCCGAAGTACTGGCCGATCGCGTAGACCGCGTCGGCGAACTCCTCCGCGTTAGCTGTTGCTCGGACGTCGAACGGCATCGCCCCCGAGCCTACTAAGCTCGCGGCGGCATGTTCCGGTCGAAGCGTCGCGACGTTGTGTTTCCGCAGATGGAGCACGCGGCGTTCGCTGCGGGAATCGCGTTGCAGTGGCGCGAGCGCCCGCACGTGCCGTTCGACTCGTTCATCCGCGGCGTCGCGTTACACGACCGCGGCTACGGCGAGCTCGACGAGGACGAGATCGGCGCCGTCGACAGCAAGCGCTGGCTCGAGATCCAGCGTCGCGGCTTCGGCGCGCGCGACGACGACGCGATCGTCGACCTGATCGTCTCGCTGCACGTGGCTCGGCTCGTCGGCGACGATGACCTGCTGTTCCGCGAGGAGCTGCCGGCGCTGCTCGCGCGCGCGAAAGTCGACGAAGCGACGGCCGCCGCCGCCGACCGCATCACGAATCTCTGCGACCGCATCTCCTTCGACGTCTGCATCGAGCAGCCGGAAGAAGGCTCCCTCGACGAAATCGGCTACGCGTACGACGGCAGGAACCGCGTCACCGTCGACCCCTGGCCGTTCGCTCCAGACAGCTTCGGCGTGCTTCTCGTCGCTTACCGCGCCGACGGCTACCCGCGCGCGCTCGACCGGGTCGTCGAGCCGATCGCGTTCGCGCCGGCTTAGAGCTTCTCGAGCGGCGCGTAGTCGAGCATCAGCCGGCGCTCGGTGCCGTCCTCCGCGAACCGCACCGTCACGACGCCGCCCGCCTCGATACGCGTGACGACGCCTTCGCCGAGCGTCCCGTGCCGCACGCTGTCGCCGGTTTGAAGCGACGGGATGTCGTCGCGCGGCGCGACCTGGCTCTGCCGCGGCGCGCCGTAGTTCGACCACGACGCCGGCTGCAGGCGGTCGCGCTCGACGTGCTGCTCCGGCAGCTCGTCGAGGAAGCGCGACGGCAGGTTGTACGAGCGGCCGCCGTAGAGCATCCGCGACGACGCGTGCAGCAGCGTCAGCCGCTCCATCGCGCGAGTCATGCCGACGTAGCAGAGCCGCCGCTCCTCCTCGATCCCCTGCTCCTCGATCGAGCGCGAGTGCGGGAAGATCCCCTCCTCCATGCCGATCAGATAGACGGCGCGGAACTCGAGGCCCTTCGCGTTGTGCAGCGTCATCAGCGTGACGAGCGAGCCCTCGCCGCGGATCGCGTCCTGGTCGGAGTACAACGAGACCTCCTGGAGGAACGACGACAGCGTGGGATCCGCCGCGTTCTCGAGCCACTCGCGCGAGAGCGAGACGAGCTCCTGCATGTTCTCGATGCGGCCCTGCGACTCGATCGTCCGCTCGGCCTCGAGCGACTCGAGATAGCCCGACTGCTCGAGCACGCGCTCGATCAGCTCCGGCACCTCGAGCTCCTGCTGGGCCGACATCAGCGAGAGGATCAGCGTGCGGAACGACTTCACCGCCTTCGCCGGCGCGGTGCCGACGCCCGCCGCCTCTGTCCGGTCCATTGCCTCCCACAGCGACATCTCCGCGTCGTCGGCGAACGACATGAGCTTCGCGAGCGTCGTGTCCCCGATCCCGCGCCGCGGCCGGTTCGCGACCCGCAGCAGCGACACCGCGTCGTACGGGTTGTCGATCACCTGCAGGTACGCGACGAGATCCTTGATCTCTGCGCGCTCGTAGAAGCGCGGGCCGCCGATGACTTGGTACGCCACGCCTTGGCGGACGAGCACGTCTTCGAGTACGCGGCTCTGCGCGTTCGTGCGGTAGAAGACCGCGATCTCGCGGCCGTTGAAGCCCTCCTCGACGAGCCGCGCGATCTCCGCGGCGACGTAGCGCGCCTCGGCGTGCTCGTCCTCGACCTCGACGACGCTCACCGGCTCGCCGTCGCCGAGCTCCGACCAGAGGTTCTTCGGCTTGCGCTCGCGGTTTTGCGAGATGACGCCGTTCGCCGCCTCGAGGATCGAGTTCGTCGAGCGGTAGTTCTGCTCGAGCGCGATCGTCTTCGCGCCGGGAAAGTCCTTTTCGAAGTCGAGGACGTTGCGAATGTCGGCCGAACGAAAGCCGTAGATCGACTGGTCCGGGTCCCCGACGGCAAAGACGTTGTCGTGCGCCGCCGACAAAACGCGCAGGAACCGGTACTGCGCGTGGTTTGTGTCCTGGTACTCGTCGACGAGGACGTAGCGGAACGCCTTCTGCCACTTCTCGCGCGCTTCGGGGAAGCGCTCGAGTACGTCGACCGTGAGATACAGCATGTCGTCGAAGTCGACCGCGTTCGAGCCGAACAGCTTGCGCTGGTAGAGCTCGTACGCCTCGGCGACCGTCTGGTCGTAGAAGCTCGCGACGCGGCTCTTGTACTCCTCCGGCCCGATCAGCTGGTTCTTCGCGTTCGAGATCTGCGAGTGGATGCCGCGCGGCGTGAAGCGCTTCGGGTCGCGCTCGAGCTCCTCGAGGCACTGCTTCGTCAGGCGCAGCTGGTCGGCGCTGTCGTAGATCGTGAAGTTCGTGCGGTAGCCGAGCCGCGGCGCCTCGCGGCGCAGGATGCGCCCGCACGCCGCATGGAACGTCATCACCCATGCCGCGCTCGCCGGCGGGCCGACGAGGTCGATTACGCGGTCGCGCATCTCGGCTGCGGCCTTGTTCGTGAACGTAATCGCGAGGATCTCCGGCGGCTTCACGCCGACGGCGCCGAGCAGGTGGGCGATGCGGCGCGTGAGCACGCGCGTCTTCCCCGAGCCCGCGCCGGCGATCACGAGTACCGGCCCCTCGGTCGTCAGCACGGCCTCGCGCTGCGCGGGATTCAGGTCCTCGAGGTAGATCTCCGGCGTCGTCGCAGCCACCGATCGATCGTAGCGGCGCCTCACGCGGCCGATTCGGTGGGGCCCAGCGGAGCCACGGCTGGCGCCAGGCGTTGTCACGAGTGAGGTACGAAAGCGTAACGACGGACGAAATCAAGCGCCGCAGGTCGTGACATTTCCGTTACAGGGCCTGGCGCCAGACGTGTCCATAGAATCGCCCGCGATGCGCGTCGCCCTGATGATCGAAGGCCAGGAGGGCGTCACCTGGGAGCAGTGGTGCGCGCTCGCCGACGCTTGCGAGCGGCACGGCGTCGACACGCTCTTCCGCTCCGACCACTACATCTCGCAGTCGAACGAGGACGGCAACGTCGCGCACGACGCCTGGACGACACTCGCCGGGCTCGCTGCGCGCACGACGAAACTGCGGCTCGGAACGCTCGTCTCACCCGCTACGTTCCGGCTGCCGGGACTCCTCGCGAACGCCGTCGCGACGGTCGACCACATCTCCGGCGGCCGTGTCGAGCTCGGGATCGGCGGCGGCTGGATGGAGCGCGAGCACCGCGCCTACGGCCTCCCGTTCCCCGAGACCTCGACGCGGCTCGCGATGTTCGCCGAACAGCTCGAGATCATCCACCGCCTCTGGACGGAGCCGCGCGTCGACTTCCGCGGCGCGCACTACACGCTCGAGGACGCGCCGGCGCAGCCGAAGCCGCGCCAGCAGCCGCACCCGCCGCTCCTCGTCGGCGGCAGCGGAACGCGCGGGACCGCGGAGCCGGCCGCACGCTTGGCCGACGAGTACAACACGCCGTTCGCGTCGCCGGACGACTTCGCCCGCATTCGCGCCAAGGTCCGGCGCGCGTGCGAGCAGACCGGCCGCACGCTCCGCTTCTCGCTCATGACCACCTGCCTGATCGGCGCCACACACGACGACGCGATGGAGCGCGCCCACCGCCTGTACGGCCGCATTCCGCGCCAGGCGAGCTTCGACGAGTGGCTCGACGCCTACCGGAAGCGCTCGGTGATCGGCTCCGTCGACGAGGTCGCCGGTCAGCTACACCGCTACGAGGGGTGCGACCGGGTCATGTGCCAGCACCTTTTGCACGACGACCTCGAGGCGGTCGAGCTGATCGGGGCGCTACGGCAGCAGCTCGTCTAGGTCGATCCGGCGCCACTCGACGCGCGTCTTCCAGCGGCGTTCCTTTGGAAGGACGCTGCCGAGAGCGCTCCGCGTCAGTCCCGCGGCGACGATCGAGACGAAGAAGTTCGCCCAGTGCGGGAGCCCGAGATCGTCGAAGAGGAACGCGTACCCCGTCGCGGCTGCCGGCCAGATCGCCCTATACAGCGCGCGATCGGCGCGACCACGGATCAGCGCGCCGAGCACCCGACCCGCGCCCATCGCGATGAAAAACGCGAGTAACCCGAGCCAGAATGAGTCGGTCTTGTTCCCCGTGATGACGGCCGCGACGATCGCAAGCGCGAACGTGACCGGCCGCAGGATGGCTGCCGCTGTCCACCGCATACGGCAACTTTACGCAAAGCATGGAGGAGGGCATCGGCACAGGACGTCTCGAGGCGTTCAGCGACGGCGTGTTTGCCATCGCGGCGACGCTGCTCATCCTCGAGATCGGCGTCGACACGAGCCGCGGCGACCTCGGCAAGCAGCTGACCGACATCTGGCCCGCTTACCTCGCCTATGTCACGACGTTCCTCGTAATCGGGATCATCTGGATCAACCACCACCACTGCGTCTCGCTGATCGGGCGCGTCGACCGCACGTTCCTCTTCATGAACCTCTTGCTCCTGCTGACGGTCTCGTTCATGCCCTTCCCGACGAAGCTCGTCGCGCAGTACCTGCAGAAGCCGGACGAGCGTCAGGCCGTGATCGCCTACGCAGCGACCTTGACCCTGATGGCGGTGCTCTTCAACATCTGGTGGCGCTACGCGCGCACGAACCGGCGGCTGATCGCCGAGAATTCGTCAGATGCCGCGCTCGCCGCGGTTGATCGCGCGTTCACCCCAGGCGTCCCGCTGTACGGGCTCACGCTCGCCGTCGCGTTCGTCAGCCCGCTCGCGAGCGTGATCATCACGCTCGCGCTCGCCGTCTTCTACCTGCCGTCAGCTGCGCTCTTCGAGCGCGGCGGCTAGCCACTCGGACGCCGCGCGCAGCTCGTCGGCGTCGCTCGACTTCACGACAACCTCGACTGTCGGCCCATCGTCACCGAACATCGGATACGAGCCGACGAGGACGCCGGGCCAACGCTCACCGCATTCGACGAGCGCCGGCGCGATGATGCTCTCGCGCGTGCGGTACGTCCGGCGCCACGCGCCGATCGGGCTGCCGCCTTCGAGCTCGCCGGCGATCACCTCGAACATCGCTTCCATCTCGGAAGGGAGCCCCGGCAGCACGTAGACGTTCTCGAGTGCGAAGCCCGGCGCGCCGCCGAGCGGGTTGCGGATCGGGCGCGCGCCGCGCGGCAGCCGCGCCCAGCGCGCGGCGTACTCCGGATCGCCGCGAAAGCGGCCGCGCAGATCGGCCGCGAGCTCGCGGATCTCCTCCTGCGGCGCGTCGAAGGTGTGCGCCAGCGCTTCGCGGGTCAGATCGTCGGGCGTGCCGCCGAGCCCACCGGTGACGATGAAGATGTCGACGCGCGGCGCCTCGCGGCGGATGAAGTCCGCGATCGCATCGATTTCGTCCGGCACGGCGGCGAGCAAGCGCGTTTCGATTCCGAGCGGCGCGAGCCGCTTTGCGAGCCACGAGCCGTTCGTGTTCGGAACGTCGCCGGAGACGAGCTCGTTGCCGATCGTGAGGATCGCTGCCGTCGGCACTACAACGCGATGGTACGGGTGGCGCCGAAACGCTCGAGGAAGAGGCGGTCGTGCGTCACGAGGATCGCCGTTCCCTCGTAGTCCGCGAGCGCGCGCTCGAGCTCCTCGATCGCCTCGACGTCGAGGTGGTTCGTCGGTTCATCGAGCACGAGACAGTTCACGCCGCGCGCGGAGAGCAGTGCGAGCGTCGCGCGCGTGCGCTCGCCCGGTGAGAGCGAGCCGACGCGGCGGCCGACGTCGTCGGCGCCGAGCTCGAACTTCGCGAGGAGCGTGCGCGCTTCTTCGGAGCTCAGCTCGGACTGCTTGAGGAACGCGTTGAGCAGGATGTCTGCGTCCGCAAACGCAGTGCGGCGCTGCTCGAGCTCGCCGAAGGCGACGGACGGGCCTGCCCAGCGTGTGCCTTCGGCGAGCGGCAGCCGGCCGAGCAGCGCGTCGAGCAGTGTCGACTTGCCGCTTCCGTTAGCGCCGACGATGGCGAGCCGCTCGCCGACGCCGACGCTGAGGTCGACCGGCCCGAGCCGGAACGCGCCGCGCTCGACGACGGCGTGCTCGAGCCGGGCGATCACATCACCGCTGCGGGCGCCCGGCGTCAGCCCGAGCTGCAGTTGCCACGGCTCGTACGGCTTCTCGACGACCTCGAGCTGCCCGAGCTTCTTCTCGAACGCCTTCTTCACGTCTTTCGTCTTCTTCTTCTTGCGGCCCTGGCCGTAGCCGCGCTCCTCCCAGCGCTGCATGCGCCGCGTCTGCTCGGCTATGCGCTCCTTCTCGCCGACGTATGCGTCGAAGCGGCGGTAGTGGCGATCGCGCCGCCGCGCGCGCTCGGCCTCGTACTCGCTCCAGCCGCCCGTGAACTGGGTGAGGCCGTGCGTCCAGTCGTCGAGCTCGACGATCTTCATCACGGTTCGGTCGAGGAATGCACGATCGTGCGAGACGACGACGATCGCGCCGTCGAAGCCGGCGACGAAGCGTTCGAGCCGGTCGAGCCCGGCGAAGTCGAGGTCGTTCGTCGGCTCGTCGAGGAGAAGAACGTCGAAGCGGCTGAGCAGGATCGATGCGAGCGCCGCCCGGGCTGCTTCGCCGCCGGAGAGCGTCGCGAGCGTCTGCGTCGGGGCGCCGGTGAAGCCGAGGTCGGACAGCGTCGCGCGCGCCCGCGCGTTGAAGTCGGCGCCGCCGCGGGCGAGGAAGCGGTCGAGCGCCTCCGCATGTTGCGTTGCGAGCTCGGCCTCGTGCTCGAGGCGCGCCGCGAGCTCGTCAAGTTCGCGCTCGGCGTCCCCCACGCCCGTGCGCCGTGCAAGGTACGCGCGAATCGTTTCGCCCGGGAGCGGCTCGCGCTCCTGCGGCAGCAACCCGACTGCGACGCCCGGCGCCGGCTGCACGGAGCCGCGGTCGGGCGTCTCGAGCCCGGCGAGCAGCTGGAGGAGCGTTGACTTGCCGGCGCCGTTCGGCCCGACCAGCCCGATCCGCGCGTGCGGCGGCACGACGAGCGAGACGTCGGCAAGGACGACTTCGGCACCGTGGGATTTCGAAACGCCGGTGACGGCGAGCAAGGGTTGACCTCCAGACGAGACGGGCCGCGCGTGGCGGCGGGCAATCGGTTGCGTGCTCGTCAGTCGGTCATAGACGGCGCAGGCGCGCCGTCCGGCAAGGTAGCACCGTTCACGAGCCGCACGACGGGAACGCCGTCGAGGAAGTCGACGATCGTGATCCCGCAGTGGCTCTGGTCGAGGCGGAAGATCGCCTTGTCGGGCATCGAGAGCCATTCGGCGAGCGCCGCGCGGATGATCCCGCCGTGCGTGACGACGACGGCACAGTCGTGTGCGGAGCGGATGCGCTCGAGCGCGGCAAGCGCACGCTCCTTCAGCAGCGCGAAGCTCTCACCGCCGGGGAATGTGACCGTCGTCGGGCGCTCCATCCACGCGCGGTAGAGCTCTGGCTCGTTCGCGGCGATCTCGTCGTACGTGCGGCCTTCCAGCTCGCCGAAATCGAGCTCGCGGAGGTCGTCGTCGATCCGGACGTCGTCTGCGATCGCTCTCGCGGTGTCGAGCGCACGGATGCGCGGACTCGAGTAGACGACGTCGGACTCGAGCGTCGTGAGCCGTTTGGCGGTGCGCATGCCCTCGGGCGAGAGCCCGACATCGAGGCTGCCGTAGCAGCGCCCGCGCATGTCATCGACGGGCTCGGCGTGGCGGACGAGGATGAGGCGGCTCACGTGACGGCGATCGCCGCGACGAGCGCGCCGACTTCGCACAGCTCCGCAGCCGCGCCGAGCACATCGCCGGTGACGCCGCCGAGCGCGCGGCGCGCTGCAGGCCCGACGATCAGGACGGAGCCCGCAGCAGCCGCGAGGACGATCGGCGCGTGCAGCGCGACCGCGAACGCGACTGCGATTGCGACCGCGACGACGACACGTGGGAGCCCGGTCGTTCCGAGCGCATTGCCCGTCCCACTCGCGCGCGCGTATGGCACTGCCGCGGACAGCACGACGGGAACCGCACGCGCGGCGGCCGTCGCGCAGACCGCGTAGCGCAGCGCGTCATGCCGCGTCGCAAGCACCGCGAGCACTGCTGCCTTGAGCCCGAGATCGAGTACGACTGCGACCGTCCCGTACGCGCCGACTGCGTGGTCGCGCATGATCTCGAGCGCGCGCTCGCGCGTCGTCGCGCCGAAGGCGTCGGCGGTGTCCGCAAGGCCGTCGAGATGCAGGACGCCGGTGAGCGCCGCGCCGGCAGCGAGGCCGAGCAGCGCGCTGATCGGCGCGGTCAGCGAGCTCTCGAGGCCCTGCGCAATGCCGCCGACGACCGTCCCGATCCCCGCGCCGACGAGCGGGAAGAGCGAGCCGCCGCGCGCGACGTCCGCGGCGTCCAGCGTGACGAAGCGTCCGATCGGAACGCGTGTGAGGAAGGCGATCGCCGCGGCGAAGCCGCGGAGCTCAGCGGCCGGCATCGGTCACGCCGGCCTGCTCGAACGTCGCCATCTCGTCGAGGATCGCGATCGATGCCTGGAGAAGCGGCAGCGCAAGCGCGGCGCCCGAGCCTTCGCCGAGCCGGAGGCCGAGATCGAGCAGCGGGTCGAGGCCGAGCGCATCGAGAACATACGCGTGGCCGGGCTCCGGCGAGCGGTGCGACGCGATCAGGACGTCCCGCACCTGCGGCTCGATGCGCACCGCCGCGAGCCCCGCCGCGCCGGTGATGAAACCGTCGAGCAGGACGACGACTCGCCGGCGCGCGCAGCCGATCGCAAGACCGGCGAGGAACGCCACTTCGAAGCCGCCGAGCGCCGTCAGCGGATCGGCATCCGCGTGGAGCGCGACCGCGCGGCGAACGACATCGATCTTGCGCGCAACGCCTTCATCGTCGAGTCCTGTCCCGCGACCGCAGACGAGGTCTGCATCGATGCCGAGGAGCGCCGACGTCAGCGCCGCTGCGGACGTCGTGTTGCCGATGCCCATCTCCCCCAGGCCGACGACGTCCGCGTCGAGCTCGGCGGCAAGCGCTTCGCCGTCTGCGAGTGCCCTGGCGACCTCCTCGGCCGTCATCGCCGGCACCTCGAGCATGTTCGCGGTCCCCGCGCCCATGCCCGCATCGACGACGTGGAGCTCGGCCCCTGCTCGACGCGCGAGCACATTGATCGCCGCTCCGCCGGCTTCGAAGTTCGCGACCATCTGCCTTGTCACGTCCGACGGATACGCGGAGACGCCCTCACGAGCGACGCCGTGATCGCCCGCTGCGACGACGATCACCGACTTCAACGAGGTCGGGACGAAGCCGCGGATCTCCGCGATCCGGCAGCCGAGCTCCTCGAGCCGCCCGAGGCTGCCGCGCGGCTTCGTCTTCGCGTCGTAGCGGCGTTGCGCTTCTTCGCGCGCGCTCACGAGAGCCTCAGCGTCTTCCCGGCGACGACGAACCACGCCTCGTCGGCGGCCGCAGCCCACGCTGCGTTGACCCGGCCGAGCACGTCGCGGTACTCGCGCGCCACCGCGTTCGCCGGGACGATCCCGAGCCCGACCTCGTTCGACACCGCGATCGTCAGGCCGGAACGCGCCGTCGCCGCCTCGAGCGCCGAGGCATCACCGCCACCGTTCGCGACCCAGAGCGAGAGGCAGTCGACGAGCGCCGTGTCGCCGCCCGCCACGGATATCAACGCACCGGCGAGGTCGCGCGGCTCTTCGACCGTCCGCCACTCCGGCCGCCGCTCACGTTTGTGCGCCTCGATGCGCGCGGCCATCTCTTCGTCGCCCGCCTCACCGGTCGCGATGAACGTCACCGGCGCGCCGCTCGATGAAGCGCGCTCAACTGCAAGACGCGACTTACCGCTGCGCGCGCCGCCGAGATAGAGCACGAGCGTCATGGCCGCAGCGGGAGGACGTACACGCCGTCTTCGTCGTGGACCACGCGCACATGTGCGCGGTAGTACGTCGCGACGTTCGCGGTTGACAGCACTTCCTCCGCTGTGCCCTCGGCGACGACCTCGCCGGCGTCCAGCAGGATGAGCCGGTCGGCGTATTGCCCTGCGAGCGTCAGGTCGTGCATCGTCGAGACGATCGTCAGTCCTGCATCGCGCAGCCCGTGCACGAGCTCGAGCGCCTGCTGCTGGCGGCCGAGGTCGAGCGCGGTCGTCGGCTCGTCGAGCAGGAGGATCGGCGCTTCCTGCGCGAGCGCGCGCGCCAGCACCGCCCGCTGCAGCTCGCCGCCCGACAACGACGTCAGCAGCCGCTCGGCGAGCGGGCGCAGTTCGAGCCGATCGAGCGCGCGCTCTGCGGCGAGCCGGTCGCCCACTGCTTCGTTGCCGAAGTAGCCGAGATGCGGCGTGCGGCCGAGCAGGACATACTCGGTCACCGTGAGGCCCGGCGGCGTTTCCGGGATCTGCGGCACGAGCGCCGCGAGCCGCGCGACCTCGCGGCGCGAGAGCGAATGCGCATCCCGCCCGTCGATCGTCACCCTGCCGTCGTAATCGACGAGCCCGCACAGCGCGCGTAGCGCCGTCGTCTTCCCCGCGCCGTTCGGGCCGATCAGCGCGAGCCACTCGCCGGGCTCGACCGCGAACGAGACGCGGTTCAGCGCCCGCGTCGAGCCGAGCCGCACCGAGATGTCGCGCAACTCGATCATCGTCTCGACGTCCTCAGAACGATCGCAAAGAACGGCGCGCCGAAGAACGCCGTGATCACGCCGATCGGCAGCTCCTGCGGCGAGAGAATGCTCCGTGCGATCACATCCGTCAGGACGAGGAAGCCCGCGCCGGCAAGGAGCGACAACGGCACGACGGCGCGATAGCTCGTCGAGAAGAGCAGCCGGATCGTGTGCGGAACGATGATCCCGACGAAGCCGATCAGTCCGCTCACCGCGACGGCCGCCGCGGTTCCCGCCGTCGCCGCGGCGCAGACGATCAGCCGGACGCGCCCGACGTTCACGCCGAGGCTCGCCGCCTCCTCGTCGCCGAGTGCGAGCACGTCGAGCACGCGGCGGTGCATCACGAGCACAAGCGAGCTGGCGCCGATGTAGGGCGCCGCGACGCCCGCGTCATGCCACGACGCCGTCGTGAAGCCGCCCAGGATGAAGCTGTAGATGTTCTGCAGCGTGTTCGTGTGTTGCTGCTGCACGAACGTCTGCACCGCCGTCAGGAACGACGTGACCGTGACACCGGCCAACACCAATGCACCCGTCATCCGCGCCGGCCCGGCCGCTCGGCCGAGCGTGTACGACGCGATCGCGCCGACGCTCGCACCTGCGAAGGCGGCAACAGGAACGAGCTGCGCGCTCGCGTGCCCGTACGCGATCACGAGCGTCGCGCCGAGCCCGGCTCCGGCCGCGACGCCGAGCAGATAGGGGTCGGCGAGCGGGTTCCGGAACACGCCCTGGTACGAGGCGCCGGCGATCGCGAGCATCCCGCCGACGAGTGCAGCGACGACAACGCGCGGCGCGCGCAGCTGCCAGAGGATCGCGCTCTGCACGCTGTCGAGCGATGAATGCACGTGCAGCAGCGGCACGTGCGACAGCGCCGACACGACGATCGCATCAGGCGAGATCCCGACCGCACCGACCCCGAGGCCGACGAGCAGCGACACGACGAAGAAGACGACGGTGCAGAGCGCCCAGGCAGGAGCCACGCCACGCGCGCGGACTCCCGCCTGGACCGGCTCTGCGATCACGACGACTGCCGGGCGACCTTCGCGATCGCGCGCGCAAAGTCGACGATGCGCGGTCCCCAGCGGGACGCGATGCTGTCGTCGACCGCGATCACGCGATGCTTCTTCACGGCAGCGACGTTCGACCAGCCCGCCCGTGCGGAGACGGTCTTCGTCGACTGGCCGCAGCACACGTCGTCGGCGAGCACGACGATGTCGGGATTCGCCGAGATGATGTACTCCGGCGAAAGCTGCGGATAGCCCGTGTGCGACGAGTCGGCAGCATCGGCGATGTTGCGAAAGCCGAACAGCTTGTAGATCCTGCCGATGAAGGTCGACGAGGTCGCGCTATAGAAGTCCGGGCTCAACTCGTGGAACACCCTCAGGTGACGCGACTTCTTCGGCACGCTGCGAATGAGCGACGTGAGCGTCTTCTCCATCCCGCGCACGACCTTCGTCGCCGCAGCGGCGTGCCCCGTCGCCCGGCCGATCTGGCGGATCTCGTCGTAGGCCTGCGCGACGTTGTCGGGCGCCGGCTCGAGGAGCGTCGTTATGCCGAGCTTCCCGAGTGAGTCCGAAAGCCCGCCGTCGTTCGAGATCAGGACGAGATCCGGGTTGTAGGACGCGATCGCCTCGACGTTCGGCGTGAAGCCCGACAGCTTCGTGCGCGGCGCCTGCTTCGGATAGTCGGACTGGTCGTCGACGGCGACCACCTGCGAGCCGGCGCCGACGGCGTAGAGATCCTCGGTCGCCGACGGCGACAAAGAAACAATGCGAACGGGCCGCTGCATGACGGTGACGTCGCCGTTCGCGGCGTGCACGGTGACCGGGAATGCCGGTGGGGACGTCGCCGCCGAGGCAGTGAGCGTGACGACCGCAGCGAGCGCCACGGCGAGGATGATGGATCGGCGAAGCACGAATCCTCCCTTCCGCGAGGGAATCGGGTTGCGCGGCGGGCGACAGGTCTTCTGACTCGGGGCTCCCTTCTCCGCCGCCTTCCCAGGCCGTAGCCCAGTGGCGTCGTGGCGGAGAAGCGTCTCCCCTTACAGCGGCGGGACCGTCCCGGACTCACACCGGAGTTCCCTCACCGCTCGCCGGTTTGGAGCGCGAGTCTAGCATCGCGCGGGATGCAGGCCATAGCCGTGGACCTCGACGCAGTGCTCGCCGACACGCGCCCGCTCTGGCGCGACTGGCTTGAGGATGCGGCGCGCCGCGCGCGGGTAGAGCTCGACGTGCCGGAGGACCGAACGGCAGCTGCGGCGGCGCTGGACGAGCAACTCGGCGACTGGCGGCCGCTCCTGCGTCGCTTCGCGGACGATCGCGCACCGATCCACTTCCGCCCGCGCCCGGACACGAATGCTCAGCTGCGGCGGCTCAGCGCGGCCGGCGTCCGGATCGGCGTCGTCACCGACGCGCCGCGGGAGCTCGCCGACGTCGCACTCGCGCACGTCGGCGTGGCCCGCCAGATCGACGTCGTCGGCACGGCCCAAGAGGTCGCCCACGAGCTCAGAAACGACTTCCTCGCCGTGAGCTCGCGCGGCGTGCTGCTGTCCCTAAGATGACCGCATGGAGCAGGATCTCTCCGACCGACGCTTCGACGTCCTCCTCGAGCGCCTCGACCGGATCGGCGACGAGCTCGCGAAGCTCAACCGACGCGCCGACAACGACGAGAACTTCCTCAAGCTGACACGAGAGCTCGCGACCCTGAACGAGTCGCTGCAGGCGCTTGCCTATGCGGCGCTCGGCCAGCAGGCGCCGCAAGTTCGCCGGCGCCGCGCGGGTTAGTCCGTCAGCTTGTAGAGCGCGCCGCCGAGCGACGTCGCGTAGAGCGCGCCGTCGCCGCCGATGCCGAAGCTCGAGAGTGACGGCACCTCGCCCGACGTCACCGGGGCGCCGAGCCGGCCGTTCCCGGCCTTGAAGCTCCAGACTTGCCCGGAGCAGTAGTCGCCGTAGTAGTAGCGGCCCTTGACGACGTAGCCGCCGGTCACCGAGCAGCCGCCCGGGTGCGCGTACACCGCGACCGGGAGGACGAGGTCGCCGCGGCGCGTCAGGGGATGCGACGTGTCGAAACTCGAGCGGCCTTCGTAGCGGCTCCAGCCGTAGTCGCGAGGCGCCCGACGCGCGCCGCTGCACGGTAGTCGATCTCTTCGTAGCGGTTCTGGCCGACGTCGCCGATCCAGAGGTTGTCGTTCGCGTCGAACGAGAACCGCCACGGGTTGCGCAGGCCGAGCGCGACGATCTGCCAGCCGCCGCGCGACGGGTTCGTCCGCAGCAGCTTGCCGAGCTTCGTGCCCATGTTCTGCGCCCGCTGCTCAGGATCGCCTCCGGAGCCGCCGTCGCCGAGACCGAAGTAGAGGTAGCCGCGGTTGAACTGCAACTCGCCGCCGTTGTGGTTCTCGTACGGCTGGCGCACGAATAGGAGCTGCTTGGCGCTCGACGGTAAGCCGACCCCGTTCGCCGCGCGGTAGCGCACCACGCGCGAGTTGCCGTTCGTGTCGGTGTACGCGACGTAGAACGCGTGGTTCTGCGCGTAGCCGGGGTCGAAGACCATCGAGAGGAGCCCCTGCTCGCCGCCCGATTTCACCTTGCTGCGGATGTCGAGGAACGTCCCTATCGCCTTGCCGCCGACGATCTTCTTGATCGTCCCCGGCTGCTCGACGACGTAGAGCGTCGAAGCGTCACCGGGCGCCGCGCGACGTCGGTCGGTGAGTCGAGCCCGCCGACGACCTGCACGAAGCTGCGCGGAGCGGCGGACGCACTGCTCACCAACAGCGTCGCGAACAGCGCGACGATCGCAGCCTTCACGGCAGCCGCCAGATGTCCAGGATGTCGGACTGCGCGTGGCCGTTCGAGTTCCCTTCGGGAAGCGCGACGCGGCCGTCGACGATGATCGGACTGTTCCAGTGGCCGGCGCCCGTCGCGAGCGTCGTGATGAGCTTTCCCGTCGTCGGCTGATACACGTTCAAGCCGCCCGCGGGGTTGAAGACCCAGAGGAGCCCACCCGCCACGACCGGGCTTGAGCCGCCCGTCCCGGCACGCCAGGCTGACGACAGCCGCCCGTTCCGGAAGCGCCAGGCCTCCGTCGTGCCGTTGTCGGCGACAAAGACATATGTGACGTTCGAGCGGTGCCAGATCGCCGGCGCCGTGAAGAGTCCGCTACCCGACGGCGTCGAGACGACCTGCAACTCGCCGCCCTTGTGTGGCTGTGTGCCGCGCATCCTGTTCACGCTGAGAACGCGGATCTTTCCGTCCTTGCCGCTCTGGCCGATGTAGTTCGCGCTGAGCACGAAGGGTGAGGTCGAGCCGAGATCGGTGTCGGTTGTGTTCAGCTCCTCGGTGTTCACGGGCGTGTAGTTGCCGAGCATCGCGGTGGCGTCGGGGTTGAGCCGGATCACCGCGTCGCCCCAGTTCGTTCGCCCGTCCCACGGCGCGTTGCCGGTAGCCGTGAGCAGCTGGCCGGAGCCCGGAACGACGACCACGCCCGCGCGGCCGAACATCGCCGAATCGCTCGCGGAACAGCTCGACGGCTCGATCAGCCCCGTCCGGTTCGAGCAGAGCGAGTTCCAGACGTGGAGCAGCCTGCCGCCCGGGCTGATGATCGCTACGTGTCCCTGGTATGGCGGCGCGTCGCCGATGTAACCACCTGTTGCCGCGATCACATGCCCGTTCGCGAAGTTGAGTGGAGCCGCCATCTTCTCGCGCGACGGCAGCTTCGTGATCGAGACGCCCCACGCCGCACGGCCGTTTGCAACCGCGAGCTTGTAGATGCGGCCGTTCGGCGCGGCCGCATAGATCCATTGCCGGCTCGGGTCTGCAACCGGCGTCGTGTTCGTGATCTGCGCACCGCCCGCGTACGAGGAGTAGTCCGACGGCGTGAAGCGCCACAGCAGCTTGCCGCTTGCAGCGTCGATCGCCTCGGTCTTCCCGTACGAGGTCGTGATGAAGAAGACGTCGTGAACGTTGCCGTTGACCTTCACGTCGTGGAGATAGATCGGCGACGAGTCGACGGTCCCGTCGAGCCGCACCTGCTGCCGCTTGAGGGAGCCGACGTTCGCTGCCGTAATGCCTGTCGGGAACGTCGGCGCGCTCGTCCGGACTGCGTCCCAGCCGAAGCGCGTCCAGTCGTAGCCGGTCGCAGCTTTGCTGCCTGAGCCGCCGAGAACCGCCACAGAGGCGGCCAGCAGGCTGACGGCGACCCTCACGGGCCCAAGGCTACCGTCAGCGCTTCAGGAGCACGCGGCGGAGCTCGTCTTCCTTGCCGGGCTCGAGGATCGCGAGCACCTGGTCGCCCGCCTCGAGCTCGGTCGAGCCGACGGCGATCTCCGCCTGGCCGTTGCGCATCACCGAGATGAGGCGCGCGCCCTCCGGCAGCTTGAGGCTCTCGACGCGCTTGCCGGCGACGGGCGAGTCGCGGTCGATCTGCACCTCCACGATCTCGAGGTTCTCCTTCCGGAGCTCGAGCAGGTGGATCAGGTCGTGCTCCGGTACTTCGTGCTCGACGAGCGCCATGATGCTGGAGGTCGCGCAGATCGTCGGTGAGATTCCGAGCAGGTCGAAGTGCGCCTGGTTGCGCGGGTCGTTCACGCGCGCGATCACCTTCGGCACGCCGTACTTCTCCTTCGCGAGCTGGCAGATGACCATGTTGTCCTCGTCGTCGCCCGTCAACGCGAGCATGATGTCGGGCGGGCGCGTGATGCCGGCGCGCTCGAGCACGAAGAGCTCGGTCGCGTCGCCGCGGTGCACCTGGTGCTCGAACTCCTCCTCGAGCCGCTCGAAGCGATCGCGGCGCTGCTCGATCAGCGTCACCTCGGCGCCGAGCCGGAGCAGCGAGCGCGCGACGTTCGCGCCGACCTTGCCACCGCCCGCCACGATCACATACATCTACGCGGTGACCTCTCGGACGGGAACCGCACAGGCCCTGACCGCCTCGCCGAGCGTGTCGATCGCGGTCTTCGTCGGGCAGACGGTGCGGAGACCGCGGGCGTTGTAGAAGTCGGCGCGTGCGGGATCGAGGATCCGGACGACGGTGCACTCGACGCCGAAGCGCTTCTGCGCGACCTGCCCGATCACGATGTTCGTGTTGTCGCCGTCGGTCGCGACGACGACCGCGTCGGTCTCCTCGATGCCGGCGGCGCGGAGCAGGTCGGCGTCCATGCCGTGGCCGACGAGAAACGTCCCCGGCCAGTTCTCGCCGAGACGCGAAAGCGCGTCCTCGTTCTCGTCGACGACGGTCACGTCCCAGTCCTCCTTCTGGAGCTGGAGCGCGATCGTAGAGCCCACCCGGCCGCAGCCGATGATCAATGCCTTCATGACCTGTCGCAGCGTAGCTCGCAGTTACCCCTCGAGGACGCCCTGCGGGAAGGCGACGATCAGCACTTCCGCCGGCGACTTGCGGAGGACATAATCCACAGTCGGCGAGAAGAACCGCGACTGCCGCCGCCAGCGCGGCGAGCTCCCGAGCACGATCAGGTCCGCCCCGCTCTCCTCGGCCGCCTCGACGATCGCCTGGCCGATGCCGCGGGCGCGCATCGTGCGGCCCTCGACAACGACACCGTTGTCGGCGCCGAGTGCCTGCGCCTCCGCGATCGCGGCGGCAGCCTGCTCCTCGAGGTCGTAGAGCTCGGCGTCGAGCGGCACCTCGAGCGGCACCTTGATCACATAGAGCGCCTCGACCTTGGCGGCGCCGTCCTGCGCGAGCCGGACGGCGGTCGCGACCATCTCCTCCCCGATCTCGCCGAGCTTCATCGGGACGAGAATCCTGGAGAAGCTCGCCTCCGGGAGCGTCTGTTCGTCGCTCGCAACGATGTGCTCGAGGAGGCCGGCGCCGCGGCCGCGGCGGACGGCGACGTAGACGCCGAGCCCGGCGAGCAGCCAGACCGGGCCGCCGTAGCGGGCGCCCGGATGCGTGACCATCGCGATGACAAAGACGATCGCGGTAAGCAGCGCGCCAATGACCGACGGGAGTGGGATCTTCGTTCCGCGGAAGCGAACGTTGAGCGGGACGCGGAACGGCCGCCGGAGCTCCGGCTTCGTCATGCGCAGCCGCACGACGGCGAGCTGCGCAGCGGTGAACGCGAGCAGCACGCCGAAGCTGAAGAGGCTCGCCAGGAACGGGACGGCGCGCGTGAAGGACGTGCCGACGAGCAGCGCGATCGAGATCACCGCCGCGGCCACGACTGACGCCGGCGCGACGAGCGTGCGCCGGTTGAGCCGCCCGAACAGCGGCGGCAGCTGCCCGTGCTCGCCGAGCGAGTACGCCAGCCGGCTGAAACCGGAGATCGACGTCGTCATCGCCGCGAGCAGGACGAGCGTGCCGGTCAGGCCGACGTAGACGCGCAGCAGCTCGCCGAACAAGTGCGGCAGATGCGGCTGCAACGCGGAGACGATCCCCATCATCGGTGCCCTCAGCCATTCGTGCCCGAGCGCCGTCGTTCCGTTGCGCACCGGGAACGCCGACAAGCCGACGAGCGCGATCAGGATGTAGATGACGACGACCAGGCTGATCGCTGCAAAGACGCTGCGCGGGAGATCACGTCCCGGCCGGCGTACCTCCTCCGCGTAGTTGCTGACCGTTTCGAGGCCGGTGTACGCGAGCATCGCGACCGGCAGGACGAACAGGATGTCGTGCCAGGTCGGGTGCGTGCCGAGCGAGAGGCCGCGCGTGAGCGCGCTGCCGGAGAAGATAAGCGTGAAGCCGAGCACGACGAGCAACAGCTGCGTGATCAGGTCGAGCACCGGGACGGTGATCCCGATCGTGTAGAGACGAGTCCTCCGAAGCAGGCGTGCTCCGGCGATCACGGCGACGACGACGCACGCGGAGATGACGTCGCCCGGATGCCGGGCAATCGTGTCGATGCCGAGCGCGATCCCGAGGTAATGCGGCACGAAGAGCGCAGACAGCGAGATCACGATCAGGTAGTCGAGGAAGAGCGCCCAACCCGTGAGGAAGCCGGCGAGGTCGTTGAACGCAACGCGCACGAACGTCGCAGCACCGCCGGTCTCGCGGATCGATGTCGTGCCCTCGGCATATGAGAGCGCGACGACGAGGAAGAGGAGCCCCGCGACGCCGAGCACGATGGGCGCAAATCCGAGTGCATGGAGCGCGATGATCCCGAGCGCGAAGTAGATCGACGACGCGATCTCGCCGTACGCCACCGACGCGAGCGCCGGTGCGTCGAGAACCCGCTGCAGCTGCGGGAGCTTGCGCGCCACCTACGTCTTCCGGAGCAGATAGAGACGTGCTGCGCCGAGCGCGACGAAGAGCGCTCCGATCGTGTAGCCGACCGTGCCGCCGCCGTCGTGCGCCGTCTTGAACAGCAGAACGAAGCCGATCACGATCGCGAGCACGCCGAAGGCGAGCACGGACCTGCGGTACATCCTCGTCACGAGTGCGTCACCGAGACGAGCGTGTTGCGCTCGTCGCCTCCCTTGACGGTCTGCTCGAGCACGGTGCCGACACCGCGGCGGTAGAGCTTGTGGTCGATGACGCCGGGCTCGAGCGGAGTCCACTCCTTCGTCAGGAGCGTTGTCTTGCGCACCGCGAGCACCCGGAAGTGATCCTCGGCCTGCCCTTTGTAGAACTCCTGCTGCGCGTGTTGGCCGACCTTCGGCTTCGCGAATATGAAGATGCCGGGACGGGCGCCGTGCAGGCCCGCGCGCCAGGAGCCTTCGCGAGTCGTCACGTGCCCGTCGGGCGCAAGCTCTTCCGTGTTCTCGCCGAAATACCACACGTTGCCGGCGCGATCCTGGCTGTACCAGTCGGTCGTCCGCTCCTCGAGGTGACCGGCGAGGTAGAGCGTGTCCGTCACGGCGACGCATGGCGCCCCGTCGATCGTCCTCACCCGGCGCGTTACCGTCATCACGTCCCGCGACGGCTTGCCGTCCTTCACGCCGGTGTAGTGGAACGTCGTCCCCGGCGTGAGCGGGAACCACGGGTTGTCGACCGTCGCGCTGAAGCGCGGCCGATCCGCGGCCGCCGCGCTGCCTGAGAGCGCGAGCAGCGCCAGCGCGACCGCCGCCTTCATGCGGCGGACCGCCCGGCGGCGACCATCACGCGAACGGGCGCGTGCTTGAGCACGAAATCGACGGTATCACCGAAGATCGCCCGCTTCCCGTGCTGGAGCCGGACGCGGCGCGGGCCGCCCATGACGATGATCTCCGAGCCGCGCCGGACGCTCTCGTCGACGACCGCGCGACCGGCGTTGCGGGCGCGGACGATGCGCTCGATCACGTCGACGCCGTAGGAGTCGCCGATTGCACGCGCCTCGTCGAGCTGCTCGTTCGCCTCGTGCACCTCCTCGGGGAGATACGCGTCGAGCGGCAGCTCGAGCGGAACCTCGATTACCGTCATTGCGACGATGCGCGACCCGCGCTCGCGCGCGAGCCGGCAGGCGACGTCCATCGCCTCGTCCGACGGGTAGCCGGGCGCGACCGGCACGAGAATGCTGCGGTACTCGAGCTGCGCACCGACGATGACGACCGGCGCGCGGATCGTCGCACGCAGCGGCTCATGGAGGTGACGGCGGTAGAGCGGATAGAAGATGAAGCCGAGCGCGAGCCAGCCGAGGCCGGCGTAGCGCGTCGGCGCATCCTGCACGACGACGACGAGCCACGCGATCCCGGTGCCGAGGCCGCCGACGATCGCGAAGACCGGCCAGTCGATCCCTCGGATGCGGATGCTTGGGCGCGCGCGCCAGATCTGCTCCTTGTCGCGGTTCTTGACGCGCAGCGCGGTGACTGCAGCGTGCGCGATCGTGAACGAGAGCATCGCGCCGAACGCGTACATGCGGCCGAGGAAGTCGACCTGGCCGGACAGCAGGAACAGCGTCGGCGCCACTCCGCCGAAGACGAGGAGCGAGAGCCACGGCGTCCGGAGGCGCGGATGGAGCGAGCGGAAGATCGCCGGCAGCTGCCGGTACGTCGCCATCGAGTATGTGATGCGCGACGCGCCGATCACGCCGGCATTCGTCGCGATGAAGAGGATCGTGGAGGCAAGGATCCCGACGTAGACCTTTGCCGCCGAGAGCACGGCGCCGTGCAAGCCGAGGTTCTCGACGAGGCCGAGGACCGGGTCGTTCTTGAAGCCGGTCGGCGGGTTCTCGCCGAGCTTCGTGAAGTAACGGCCGCCCTGGTGGACGACGGGCATCGCGGAGAGTGCGATGAACGGCAGCGTGAAGTAGATCGCGAAGACGGCGATCGCGACCCACGAGATCGCACGTGGGATCGAACGCAAAGGGTCGCGCGCTTCCTCTGCGAGGTTCGACACCGTTTCTATGCCGGTGTACGCGATCATCGCCACCGGGATCGCGAGCGCGAATGCCGACCACGTCGGCGCAGTGCCGAAGTGGATGTTGTTCGACAAAATGTGCGGCGAGAAGATGAGGACGAAGCCGAGGCTGACGAGCAGCAGCTGCGTCGCGAAGTCGAGAACGGCGAGAAAGATGTTGAGCCTCGCGGCTTCCTGGATGCCGACGACGTTCAGGCCGACGAGGATCCAGGTGAAGATGATCCCGAAGATGACGTCCCACGGCGTCGTGCGCAGCGGCTCCCAGAAGATCGAGAGGTAGTGCGGGACGAAGATCACCGAGATGGCGACGGTGATCACGTAATTGAGCATCTGCGCCCACGCGGCCCCGAACGAGATGAGCTCGTTGAACGCGTGGCGGGCGAAGGACGACGAGCCGCCCGCCTCGGGGTACATGACGGTGCCCTCGGCATAGGTCGCGGCCGTCGCCGCGAAGATGATCCCGCTGATGATGAAGACGAGCGGTGTGAGGCCGAGCGCGATCCCGGCCGTCAGGCCGAGCGCGTAGTAGATCGACGACCCGACGTTCCCGTACGCGGTCGCGAAGAGGGCGTTCGCGCCGAGGACTCGTTCGAGTTCATGCGCTTGCCTGCGACGCCTGGCCACCGCAGGACTGTATTCCTGGTGTCAGACACCCGCGAGGGTGTCTGACACCGCTGTTCCTTAGCGCAACAGCTGATAGGGAACCGACGCCAGCACGACCCGCGGCTCGAACAAGAGCAGCCGCTTGACGTACAGCGCCCGCTGGTTGTGCAGCAGCCGCCGCCAGCCGCGGACGTACAGCTCGGGCATGAGCACCAGCACCGCCGTGCCCTCCTCGGCCGTCAGCTTCCGGAGGTACCGCAAGAGCGGCTGCCCCAGGTCGCGGTACGGCGCCTCGTCGACCTCGAGCGGGATGCGCGGGCCCTGGCGCGCCCAGTCCTCGCGGAGCTCCCGGGCTTCGTCCGCGCTGAAGGCGAAGTTGACTGCGCGCACGTCGTCGACGTCGAGCGTCGAGGCGTAGTTGACCGCCCGCATCGACGCCGCGCTGACCCCGGAGACGAGCACCCGAGCGAGGATCCGCTTCGGCGCCGCCGGCGCGTGCCCGGCGAGCACCGGCACGTCCGTCACGACGACGCCCGGCTCCGCGAGCAACCGCAGCTTCAGCGCGAGCTCGCGCGGATGGCGGAACTGCTCGACCAGAGACTTCTCCCGGAACAGCTCGGGAACGACGACCGTGACGAACTCCGACTCGCTGCGCGGCAGCCGCCACACCTGCTCGACCACCGCCTCCGTCGTCCCGAGCGACGGGTCGAGCTGCTCGAGCGGCTCGCCGGAGAAGCGGAACCACCGCGGCCGAATGCCCGGGTCCGTGTTCCGGCAGGGCACATGAATCGCACGCACGCCACCGCCGTCCGAGATCGCCCGCGCGAGCCCGAGCGCGGCCTCACTCGCTTCGTCGATCGACTCGACGAGCAGCAGCGTCGTGTTCCGCGGCTCGTCAGCCGCGATTACCGCCGCGGCGCCCGCGCGCATGCGCCGCGCCAACCGGTCGTAATGCCGCCGCACGCCGAGCATGCCGACGACGAGGATCGGGATCGCGACCGTGACGAGCCACGCTCCCTCGGCGAACTTCGTATAGACGACGATCAGCGTCACGATTCCGGTCGCCGTCGCGCCCGCCCCGTTCACCGCCAGCTTCGCCTTCCAGCGGTCGCCGCGCCGGCGCAGCCAATAGCGCACCATGCCGGCCTGCGAGAGCGTGAACGCCGTGAAGACTCCGATGACGTAGAGGTGGATCAGGCTGTTCGTGTTCGCGCCGTAGATCCAAAGCAGCAACCCCGCGACGGTCGCCAGCACGAGCATGCCGTTCGAGAAGACGAGCCGGTCGCCGAGGTTCGTGAACTGCCGCGGCGCGAAGCGGTCGCGCGCGAGCAGCGCCGAAAGCCGCGGGAAACCCTGGAACGACGTGTTCGCAGCGAGAATCAGGACGATCAGCGTCAGCCCTTGCACGGCGTAGTACATGAAGGCGCCCGCTGATCCCGGCTGGAACACGGCGCGCGCGATCTGCGAGACGACCGAGTCGGTCGAGCTCGGCCGCGCCTGCAGGTGCACCGCGAGGTACGAGACGCCGAGGAAGAGCGTGATCGCGATCGTCCCGAGGATCGCCAGCGTCGCGGCCGCGTTGCGGCCGTGCGGCTTGCGGAACGCGTTCACGCCGTTCGCGATCGCCTCGACGCCTGTCAGCGCGGTTGACCCGGACGAGAACGCCCGCAGTACGAGAAACAACGTGACCGTGCCGGTGCCGACCGGCAGCGCGTGCGGCACGACCGCATGATGGGCGTGTCCCGTCGCGAGCTCGACCAGCCCGACGACGACGAGCACACCGATCGACGTGACGAACAGATACGTCGGCAGGGCAAACGCGAGCCCGGACTCCCGCACGCCGCGCAGGTTCGCGAGCACGATGAGGACCAAGCACGCGAGCGAGAGGCCTACCTTGTGGTTCGCCAGCGACGGCACGAACGATGTGATCGCGAAGATCCCCGCGGAGATCGACACCGCGACGGTCAGCACGTAGTCCGTCAGCAACGCCGCTGCGCCGACGAGACTCGGCAGCTGGCCGAGGTTCTCGCGCGCGACGATGTACGCGCCGCCGCTCGTCTCGTACGCCCGTACGGTCTGCATGTACGACACGACGACGACCGCAAGCAGGACCGCGATACCGATCGAGATCGGAAAGACGAGATGTGCCGCCGCAGCGGAGACGCCGACGAGCACGACGAGAGCCGACTCCGTCGCGTACGCCACCGAGGAGAGCGGGTCGGACGCGAAGATCGGCAACGCGAGGGTCTTCGGGAGGAGCGTCTCCTCCATCTGGCCCGTACGCATCGGACGTCCGACGACGAATCGCCGGACGCGACGAAGTGGCTCGACGACCTCCGTCACGGCTCGAGCGCGCCGAGGACGCGGCGCAGCGTCCGGGCAAGGTTCTGCTCAGGGCCCTCCGAGTAGAGGGGGCTGGCGGCGTCCTGAAGCAGGACCTGCGTGAGGATGATCCCGCGCGCGGCGACCGGCCGCTCGTCGGCAAGTCGCGCGCGGAGCTGCTCGAGGAGCGGTTGCGCGCCGCGCGCATCGGGGCGGCGCAGCGGCGACGCGGACGGGAGGCGCCGTGGATCCAGCGCGTCGATCGTCGACCGCACACCGCCCGCAAGACGGTCGCGGTGCGCGCGGCGAATCAGCTCCGCGGACCGCCAGCGCACAAGCTCGGAGGCATCCCGACTCGTCGGCGCGACGACGATCATCCGGTCGGCCGTGCGGCGGACCGCTGTGAGCTCGCGCCGGCTCTGGACCGTCCGGGTCGCGCCGGCAGCCGCAAAGAGGCCGGCGGCGGCGACCCCGACGATCCACGGCAGCCGCGGATCGGCTTCGAGCGCCAGTGCCGCGACGACGAGCGCCGCGAACCACGCAGCGGCCCTCCAGGGGTGGGGGAGGTCAAGCGCGGTGTACGGGCGCGGTTGCCGAAACGTGGCCACACACCGACGGTAGGCCCGGCCCGCTCAGCCCCGCCTCAAGCCTCCGGGCCGCGGCCTCAGGAAGATCTCAAAGGATCGACGAGCCGGTAGCCGGCACCGGGCTCCGTGAGGATGTACTTCGGCCTCGCCGGGTCGGGCTCGAGCTTGCGGCGAAGCTGCGACACGTAGACGTGGAGGTAGTGCGACTCGTCCGCGTACGCGCGCCCCCAGACCTCGCGGAGGATCGTCTGATGCGTCAGCAGCTTCCCCTCGTTCCGCGCGAGCACCGTAAGCAACGAATACTCGTGCGGCGTCAGCTGTACCTGCCGCCCGTCGAACGACACCGCATGCGCGTCGAAGTCGATGCGGAGCTGGCCGATCTCGAGCACGGGCTCGCCCGAGGGCTCGGCACGCCGTAGTGCCGCACGCAACCGTGCGAGCAGCTCGTCGACGCCGAACGGCTTCGTCACGTAGTCGTCGGCGCCGGCGTCGAGCGCGGCGACCTTCTCCGCCTCATCGCCGACGACCGAGAGCACGATGATCGGCACCGAGCTCCACGCGCGCAGCTCGCGCGAGACGTCGGTGCCGCGCTGGTCGGGCAGCACGAGATCGAGGATCACCGCGTCGGGAGGACGAACCGCGGCGGCCGTGAGTGCCTGCTCGCCGGTCGACGCAGTGTCGACCTCGTAGCCGGCGCCGCGAAGGCTCGTCTGCAGCGCGCGCAGAATCTGCGGCTCGTCGTCGACGACAAGCACTCGGGTCATGCGGGAACCGGCGACCGCACGGCGATCGGCAGCTCGACGACGAAATGCGCGCCGCGCTCGGCGGGCTCGGCCCAGACGAGCGCGCCGTTCGCCTCCGCGAACCCGCGCGCAATCGCGAGGCCGAGACCGGCGCCGCGCCGCTCGCCCGCACTCTGGAACGGCTCGAACACGAGCTCGCGATCCGGGACGCCGGGCCCCTCGTCGACGACATGCAAAAGGACAGCGCCGTCACGCAGCTCGACGCGGAGCTCGACGTGCGAGTCGACGGGTGAGAACTTGAGCGCGTTGTCGAGCAGGTTGACGAGCACGCGCTCGAGCTGCGCGGCATCGACTTCGACGGGCGGGATCTCGCCGCCGAACACGACGTCGACGCGGTCGCCGCGCGAGCCGAGCTCCTCGAGCGCCCGCGACACGAGATCGTCGACCGTCCACAGCTCGGGAAGCGGCACCGCCGCGCCCGCGCGCAGCCGCGAGAGATCGAGCAGGTTGGCGACGAGCCGGTCGAGGCGCTCCGCCTCGATCCGAATCGTCTCGACAAGCTCGCGCCGGTCGACGTCGTCGAGCGTCACCTGCGGGTTCGCGAGTCCCGACGCAGCCGCGACGATCGCGGTCAAAGGGGAGCGCAGGTCGTGCGAGACGGCATGCAGCAGCGCCGTCTTCAGCGCGTCGCTCCGGCGGAGCGCCTCCGCCTCGAGCTCGGCCGCAGCACGTCCCGCGGCTTCCCGCTCACGCGCCTCAGCGAGCTCGGCACGGCGCCGCGCACGGGCGGCAAGCGCCGACACGACGACCGCCGTCGCGAGATAGACCGCGAGCACCGCCCAGTTCGCGCCGTCGCGCAACTGGAACGTGTGCGTCGGCGGCAGGAAGAACCAGTTGAACGCGAGCATGCTGGCGACGGAGACCGCCGAAGCAAGCGCGAGCCCCCACAGGACGGCCACGGGCAGGACGGCGAAGATGTAGAGCACGCCGAGACTGAGCGTCGGAACCCAGCGTTTGAGCACCGCGATCGCCGCGCTCACCAAGATTACGGCGCCGGCGCTGGCGACAAGCCCGACGATCACGTCCGTGCGGTTACGGACCCTCATGTGTCGAACGGTACTGGGAACAGCGGTGTCAGACACCCTCGCGGGTGTCTGACACCAGAAGGGCTTAGCCGTGAATCGAGACGATGAGCGGGATGATCAAGATGGCCACGATGTTCGTGATCTTGATCATCGGGTTGATCGCGGGGCCTGCAGTGTCCTTGTACGGGTCGCCGACGGTGTCACCCGTGACCGCGGCGGCATGGGCCTCCGAGCCCTTGCCGCCGTAGAGGCCGTCCTCGATCAGCTTCTTCGCGTTGTCCCACGCGCCGCCGCCGGACGTCATCGCGATCGCGAGGAACAACCCTGTCACGATTGTCCCGATCAAGAGGCCGCCGAGCAGCTTCGCATTGATGATCCCTGCGATGATCGGGAACGCGATCGGCACGAGCGCCGGCAGGAGCATCGAACGGATCGCCGACTTCGTGACGATGTCGATCGCGCGCCCGTACTCCGGCCGCGACGTCCCGGCCATGATGCCGGGGTCGGCGTTGAACTGGCGGCGCACTTCCTGCACGACCTCGCCCCCGACGCGGCCGACGGCCTGCATCGCGAGCGAGGCGAACAGGAACGGCATCAGGCCGCCGATGAACAGTCCGGCGATCACCCAGGCGTCGTTCAACTGGAAGATGGTCGCCAAACCCTGCTCCCTCAGTCCGTCGGAGTACGAGCCGAAGAGAACGAGCGCGGCGAGCGCGGCGGAGCCGATCGCGTAGCCCTTCGTCACGGCCTTCGTCGTGTTGCCGACCGCGTCGAGCGGATCGGTGATCGCGCGCACCTCCGGCGGAAGGTCGGCCATCTCCGCGATGCCGCCCGCGTTGTCGGTCACCGGGCCGTACGCGTCGAGCGCGACGATGAGACCGGTCATCGACAGCTGCGCCATGACGGCGACGCCGATCCCGAAGAGACCGGCGAAGTGGTTCGCGAGCAGGATGCCGATCGCGATCACGATCACCGGCGCGGCCGTCGCCTGCATGCCGATGGCGAGGCCCTCGATGATGTTCGTCGCGTGCCCGGTCAACGACGCCTTCGCGATCGACTTGACGGGGTTCCAGCGGGTGCCCGTGTAGAACTCGGTGATCGCGACGAGCAGGAACGTAATGGCGAGACCGATCAGCGCGGAGCCGTAGAGGTTGCCGAACGAGTAGTCGCCGCTCGTGTCGAACGCCGTCGTGATCGGCCAGAAGAGGAGCGCCGAGACCAGCGTCGCGACGAGCACCGCCCGGTAGAGCGCGTTCATGATGTTGCCGCCCTCGCGGACGCGGGCGAACTGCACGCCGATGATCGACGCGATGATCGAGACGCCGCCGATCACGAGCGGGTAGAGCCAAAGATGCGTGCCGGTGACAGCCCGCGGGCCTGTGATCCCGAGCAGCATCACCGCGACGGCGGTCACCGCGTACGTCTCGAACAAGTCGGCAGCCATGCCGGCGCAGTCGCCGACGTTGTCGCCGACGTTGTCCGCGATCACGGCGGGGTTGCGCGGGTCGTCCTCCGGGATGCCCGCCTCGATCTTTCCGACAAGGTCGGCGCCGACGTCGGCAGCCTTCGTATAGATGCCGCCGCCGAGCCGCGCGAAGACGGAGATGAGCGATCCGCCGAACGCAAGGCCGACAAGATCGTTGATCGCCGAATGCGGGCTGTGGTTGAGCCAGCCGGTCAGCACCCAGTAGTACCCGGCGACGCCGAAAAGTCCGAGGCCGACAACGAGGAGACCCGTGACCGAGCCCGCGCGGAACGCGACGTTGAGCGCCGGCGACAGGCCGCTGCGCGCAGCCTCCGCGGTGCGCACGTTCGACCGAACGGCGACGTTCATCCCGATGAACCCGGCGGCGGCGGACAGGGCCGCGCCGATCAGGAAGCCGATTGCGGTGCCCCACCCGAGCCGGTGGTAGAAGCCGAGGATGAGGAACGGGACGATCGCGACGATCGCGACGGTCCTGTACTGACGGCGCAGGTACGCCGCGGCGCCCTCCTGCACGGCGCGGGCGATCTCCTGCATGCGCTCCGTGCCCGCGGGCTGGCGGAGGATCCAGCTCGTGAGATAGAGGCCATAGACGACCGCCGCCGCCGCGCAGAGAAGCGCGAACAGAACTGCGTGGTGCTGGAACCAGCTCATGTGTTCGGGGCTCTCCCTCGATTCGGGTCCGTTACAAAGTGGACGCCGGGTAGCCCCCGGCGCGGGCCTTCTTGTATCACAAAGGTCTACTCGGCAGGCCGGTCAGCGGCGGCCCCAGAGGCCGCGTCCGCGTAGGCCAGCTGGAGATTGGCGACGACCTGCTGGACGCCGCTCCGCTGGTCGTCCGGGAGCAGAGGGACGAGCGCCCGGAGGACCTCGATCGCCAGGCGTGCTTCGTCCAGATCGCGGGTCTCGGGCGCGAGCTTGCCGTAGGCGAGGGAAGCGAACATCGAGCTCGTGTGGACGAGGAGCTCCCCCACCTTCACCTTCCGGAGCTCTTCCACGACCTGCTCGGCTGTTGGCTGGGCAGGCTCCGCGCCGGGCGGCTCAGCCTGAGACTCGCTCACCGACCCGCACCTGCTCCGTGAAGATCTCCTCCATCGACGCGCCTTCGTCGTGGCGCGCGATCTGCCGCTCCGCGGCGTTCCGCTCCGGAATCGCGAGCCACGGCGCGGCGCCGAGCTCCTCGGCAACCGGCTGCACCCACTCGACGAGCTGCTCGATGCGGGCGCGCGCAGGAATCGACTCGCCGCGCTCGAGATCGAGCAGCTCACCGGAGAGCCCGTGGCGAATCGCGCGCCAGAGATTCTCCTCGAGCAGGCGATGCGGCCACGACGGCAGCGGCTCGCCCTCGTCGAGCGCGCGGGCGATGCGCGCCGCGAGCGAGTAGATGAGCGCAGCGAGCGACTTCGCCTCGGCAACGTCCGGTTGCGCGTCGCAGATCCGGATCTCGACCGTCGGGAACACGAGATGCGGACGGACGCTCCACCAGATCTGCGTGTGCTCCGTGATCGAGCCGGTCTCATAGAGGAAGCGGACGTAGTCCTCCCAGTCGTCCCAGCCCTCGAACCAGTCCGGGATGCCACAACGCGGGAACATGCGCGTAAAGATCTGCGTGCGCGCCGAGTGCAGGTACGTGAATACGCCTTCGACGAACGGCGAGCTCGCCGATACGGCGAGCAGCTCGGGCAGGTAGTTGCGAAGCGTGCTGCAGACGCGGATGGCACGATCGGGATCGTTGATGCCGACGTGCACGTGCAGTCCGAACGTGTTGTTGCGCCAGACGACGTAGCGCAGGAGCTCGTCGTTCCGGCGGTAGTGCGGTGTGTCGATGATCCGTTGCTCCTGCCACGGGCTCCACGGGTGCGCACCTGTCGACGAGAGGCCGACGTCGAGCGGGTCGACAAGCGCGCGCAGCTGTGCGCGGCGCTCGCCGATCCGCTCGGCACACTCCGCGAAGGTGTCGCAGCGGCCGGTGCGGATCTCGACCTCGGACGCGATCAGCTCGCCGACGAGATGCGGCTCGAGCTCGGTGCCCTGCGCCGCCGCCTGCACTTCTTCGAAGCGATTCGCGAGCCCGAGCGACGCCGGATCGAGCAGCGCGAACTCCTCCTCCACCGCCACGGTGAAGTCGGGGACGTTCTCGAAGCCGGCCTTGGAGGCGGCCAGCAGCTCGCTGTAGCCGATCGTCTGCTCGTCGCCCACGGACCGTGAAGCCTAGTCGGCGGCGAGCGCGCTCAACAATCGCTCGGACACGCGCTTCCAGCTCCAGTTCCTTTCCACGGCGGCGCGGGCGGCCAGGCCGAGCTCCTTGCGCTCGGGCAGTGAGAGCAATTCGCGCAGGCGCTCGCGCAGCACGGCTGCGTCGCCGCTCGGGAACGTGGTCAGGCGCGCAAGCGCCGGCGGGTACTCGGCCGCGATGCCGGCGCCGACCTCCGCGAGCCCCGAGTGGTTCGCGACGACCGGCGGAACGCCCGCGGCTGCGGCTTCCGCAGCGACCATGCCGAACGCTTCTGGGAAGATCGACGGCACAACGGCGGCATCGCAGAGCGGCAGCAGGTGCGCCAGGTGACGGTGTTCGAGCGCGCCTGTGAAGAGCGTGCGCGGCGGCGCGATCTGCTCGAGGTGCGTGCGGTAGTCTCCGAAGCCGACGATCACGGCGCGCACGTCGAGTCCGTCGAGCGCCTCGAAGAGCACCTGCACGCCCTTGTTCTCGATCAGCTTGCCGAAGTACACGACGGTCGGCTCGTCGCGCGCGAAGAACGCGGCGAGGCGCTCTGCGTTGCCCAGGTCGGGATGGCGCTCGTCGCCGTCGTCGGGATCGCGTCGCGCCTCGTCGATCAATGCGACGAGCGCGCGGTCGCGAGGCTCCGGCCGGAACTCGTCGACGTCGACTCCGGGCGACACCTCGTGCACGCGGTCGACGTGGCCGACGACCTCTTCGAGTACTCGCCGTATGTGCTCCGAGCCGACGAAGACGGCGACGGCGTCCTCGAGCGACTCGGCGGCCCAGTCCTCGAGCTCGGGTCGGCCGCGCATCGAGTACTCCAGCTCCGAGCCGTGCGCCTTCACCGCGTAGCGCTGCCCGCTTGCGTTACCCACTGGGCCGCCCAGCAGGACGTGATTCGCGAACACGACGTCCGCGTCGGGAATCGCCGCGGCGTTCGCCTGCACGTAGGCGTCGCGCTGGGCACGCGTGAAGTCCTGGAGCAGTCGAGGCTCCAGCCCTGCGTAGTCGTCCAGCACGAAGGTCGGCAACAGCCGGTCCGGCAGCTCGGGCACGAGGACGCGGGCGCCGCCGAGGTCGTAGCGCTCCGCGTGTCGCTCCTGGCAAACGACCGTGACGTCGTGGCCCGCAAGGCTCCACTCGCGCGCGAGCGCGCGCGTGTAGACGTTCGAGCCTGTGCCGCCGAGCAAGTAGCCGTGCCAGATCGCAATCCGCACGGCGGCGGACGTTACGTCAAGTGGAAGTAGAGCGCGTACAACAACTCGACCGCGGGATTCGATGTATGCACGGTCACATCCGAAGGCGTCTCGAGCAGCGCCTCCGAGTAGTTGAAGATGATCTTCACTCCGGAGGAGACGAGATCGTTCGCCGCATCCTGCGCCGACGTGGCGGGAACCGCGAGCACGCCGACGATGATGTTCTTCTCGCGGATCGCATCGCCGAGCTGCGTGTACTCGCTGACGGGGACGTTCCCAACCGTCTCGCCGACCTTCGCCGGATCCTTGTCGAACACTGCCGCGATGTTGATGCCGTGCTCCGCGAAGATCGGTGAGCTCGCGATTGCCTGGCCGAGCCGCCCCGCGCCGATGAGCGCGATGTTGTGCTGGCCCTGCGTCCGCAGGATCTTGCGGATCTCGCCGAGTAGCGAGTCGATGTTGTAGCCGACGCCGCGCTTGCCGAACTTTCCGAACGCCGACAAGTCACGCCGAATTTGCGTGGCGTTGATGTTCGTGTACTCAGCGATCTCCTGTGATGAGATGCGCTGCTTGCCCATCTTGCGCGCCTGCGTCAGCACCTGGAGGTACCGGGACAGGCGGGCTGCGACGCCGACCGTCAACCGATCCGCCACACGTGCCTCCTTCTCGACCTGTAACAAGC
>DASXKX010000019.1:0-135043 GCA_036496545.1 Gaiellaceae bacterium
CAGCGATCTCCTGTGATGAGATGCGCTGCTTGCCCATCTTGCGCGCCTGCGTCAGCACCTGGAGGTACCGGGACAGGCGGGCTGCGACGCCGACCGTCAACCGATCCGCCACACGTGCCTCCTTCTCGACCTGTAACAAGCTGAGTCGTTGTAGCAGCTAGGGCTCAGCCGCCGCTTGTGCAACCGCTCGACGAAATGCGTCGGGTTGAAGGTGATAGGTGAAACGCCTGCGGCCGTCGATCTCCACAACGGGGAGCCACTCGCGGTACTCCGCCTCGAGGTGGTCGACACCGGTGATGTCGATTTCTTCTAGCTCGAAGTCGAGCTCGTCGCGGAACGCCCGCACCTGTCCAAGCGCGCGCTCGCAGAGATGGCAGCCCAAGGCGTGGTAGACCGTGACTTCAGGTCTACGGGTAGATGCCACGCGTAATCGTGGCCTCCGCGACCCGCTGCACCGCGAGGCCGTATGCGGCGACGCGCATCGGCATGCCACGCTGCTCGGACGTCTCCCACGTTTCCTCGAACGCGCGGCTCATGATGTCGTTGAGCTTCGCGTTCACCTCGGTCTCCTTCCAGAAGTACTCCTGCAGTCCCTGCACCCATTCGAAGTACGAGACGACGACGCCGCCTGCGTTCGCAAGCACGTCCGGGAGGATGAGCACGCCCTTGTCCTCGAGGATCGCGTCGGCGGCCGGCGTGACCGGCCCGTTCGCTCCTTCGCAGATGATCGACGCTCGTACCTGGTCTGCGTTGTCGGACGTGATTACCTGCTCGAGCGCGCACGGCGCGAGGATGTCGACGTCGAGCGTGAGCAGATCGTTGTCGCTGATCACGTCCGCATCCTTCAGCCCGGTGAGCGTGCCGTGCTCGCGCTTGTATGCAAACGCCGCTGCGATGTCTATGCCGTTCGGGTTGTAGAGCGCGACGCGCGAGTCGGAGATCGCGACGACCGTCGCGCCCTCCTCGTGAAGGAACTTCGCGAGATACGAGCCGACGTTGCCGAAGCCTTGTACCGCGATGCGCATCGAGTCGAGTCGGCCGTCGCGCTTCGCGACCGCGTCGCGGATGCAGTACAGAGATCCGCGCGCGGTTGCCTCCTCGCGGCCGAGTGAGCCGCCGATCGTCAGCGGCTTGCCTGTGACGACGCCGAGCACTGAGTGACCTTTGTTCATCGAGTATGTGTCAAAGATCCAGGCCATCACCGAGCCGTCCGTGCCGACGTCCGGCGCCGGGATGTCTTTCTCCGGCCCGATCTCGTTGATGATCTCCGTCGTGTAGCGGCGCGTCATGCGCTGGAGCTCGGCGCGCGACAGCGCTTTCGGATCGACGATCACGCCGCCCTTCGCGCCGCCGAACGGGATTCCCATCAACGCGCACTTCCACGTCATCCACATCGCAAGCGCCTTGACCTCGTCGACCGTGACATCCGGGTGGTACCGGATGCCCCCCTTCGACGGGCCGCGCGCGATGTTGTGCGTGACGCGGTAGCCCTGGAACACGCGCGTCGAGCCGTCGTCCATGCCGACGGGAATGGAGACCTCGACCGCTTTCTTGCACGTGCCGAGGACGCTGACGAGATTCGCGTCGATCTCAAAGGTCGTCGCAACGCGCCGCAACTGCTCGCGTGCGATCTCGAACGGGTTCTCGCGGAGGTGCGAGACCGGTGTCTCGACCGCTGTCACCGAAGGGCGAGTCTACTGAAGTGTGAAGTCAAGGCGGTGGCGGCTCGGTGGTCCCGGCTGCACAGGGTAGGCGATGATACGAAGCGAGTATGTGCCGGGTGGGAGCGCCTGGCCGTCGGGTCCGCGGCCGGTGAGTCCGAATGTGTAGTGGCCCGGCAGCACGTCCCGAAGGCGGGCGAGGAGCCCGACCGTTGTGCCGTCGGAGCGCTTGAGGACGACATCGAGCCTGCTGACCGGCTCGATCTCCGGCTTGCCGGTCACTTCGAACACCTGACCGGCGTCGATCGAGAGAAGCGCCGGCCGCGTGTCGGAGTGGCCGAACGTCTTCGCGGACAGCGCGGCGTTCGGGATCAGATCGATGTCGGGATTCCCGAACGCGATCGCCCATGGCACGCGGATCGCGCCGCCGTCTTGCACGGCGACGACGACGGTGCCGTCTGCGGTCGAGGTGCCGGACGGTGCCGACGCGGTGATCGCTTTGATGCGGATAAGCCGCGAGTGGCCGGGCCGCAGCGAGAACCGCGCGGGGAACGTGTGGAAGTCGACGGCCGCGGCGCCTTCGTCCTGCGTGCGCACACCGACGGTGAGGTTGAGCGGGCGCGTCGAGAGATTCGTGAGTGTGAACGACGCAGAAACGCGCCAGCCTGCGCCGGTCGAGCGGCCGAGCGCAAGCGTGGCGGGGCTTGCTGCGACTTCGCCGGCGGTTGCCGCGCCGACGTCGATGAGCCCTGCGCCTTGTGACGTCACCGGGTCGATCGGGAGCGACTGCGCGGAGCCGACGAGCAGGCCGTCCATCGCGCTCGCGCCGAGCGACGGACGCGCCTGTGCGAGCAGTGCGGCGGCGCCTGCGACGACTGCGGCGGCTGCGCTCGAGCCGTTGATCGTCACAAAGCGAAGCGAGCCGTCCGGATTGGAGCCGGGATCGGCGGTTGCGAGCGAGACGCCGGGCGCGACGATGTCCGGCTTCACGCCGCCGTCGAACGCGAGCCCGGACGAGGAGAAGCTGGCGACGCGATCCTGCTCGACGTTCCGCGCGAGGCCCGATTCGCGCATCGCGACCGCGACGGGCTGGCCGCGGCGGAGCCTTCGGAGTGCGGCGCGCGCAGTCGACTCCGGGATCGAGACGACGGGCACCGGGATCGAGTCGTCGAGACCGAGTCCGCCGGCGGGCAGCGTTGCCGGCGTCCCGTACAGCAGGACGGCGGACGCGCCTGCGGCGGCGGCGCGCTGTGCGGCGGGTTGCGGGGTCGTCCCGGCAGGGACGAGCGCGGCGCGGCCGGCGACGAGACTCACGCCGGTACGCGAGAAGAACGCGGAGAGGCCCGGCGGCGAATGCGCGGTGCCGCGGATCGTCCCGCGCGGGACGGCGAGCGTCAGATCGAGGCGGTGCGTCGGCGTCGCCGCGCCGACGAGCGGCGTCGAGCCGTCGAGCAGCGTCGTCAGGCCGGCGCGGACGACGAGTCGCGTGCGCTCCGTGTCGACGCGTGCGTCGAGGGCGCCGACCGTGAGCGCAGCGGGTGCCGCGCCCGGCGCGGAGACGTCGCCGTAGCCGGCACCGGATGGTCCGTCGTTTCCTGTCGGCGCGATGACGAGCGTGTCGAGGTCGACAGCACCGGCGACGGCCTGTGCCTCGGGGCCGTCGGCGAACGCGGCGAACGGCTCGGCAAGTGAGATCAACGCGATGCGCGCCGCATCATGCGCGTCGCCGTCGTCGTTCGGGTCGACGGCGCGGTCGAGCCCGGCGATGATCTGGTCGCTGCGCGCGTAGATCGCGTAGTGGCCGAGCGAGTCGGGCTGCCAGCCGGCGACGCGGATCGGGAGCACCGAGGCTCCCGTGGCGACGCCTGCAAGCCCGCCTGGGCCGCCGGCTCCGACAAGGAGGCCGGCCATCTCCGTCCCGTGGCGCTCGATCTCGGTCGAGTCGGAGGGACTCGTCGCGGCGAGTGCGTCGGCTGAGCCGCCGATGATGTCGATCCCTTTCTGCACGCGGCCGCGGAGATACGGCATGGCTGCGTCGACGCCGGTGTCGAGCAGCGCAATGGTCACACCGCGGCCGTCGATCCCGAACTCGCCGATGTCGGGACGGTGACCGGATCCGGGGCCGTAGTCGGCGCGCGAGAGGACGCGCGTCGAGAGCGTCGCTGGGTAGGCGACGCGCACGGGATAAACGCCCTGGACGTCGGCGTCGCGTTCGATGATCGGGATCGCGCCCGCGTCGACCGTCGCCGAGAAGCCGGCGAGCACGCGCGCGTACGAGTAGTCCGGATGCACGGTCACTCCCTGCAGCGCGAGGCGCGAAATCAGGAGGCGCTCGGCCGCGAGCACCGATTTCGTCCAGCCGCGCTCGCGGTCGGTCGCAACGATTCCTCCGGCGGCGGCGACTCGTTGCGCGAGCGACTGCGTCTTCAGAACGACGATCACGCGCTGCCCGATTGCGACGCGCGGCCGCGAGCCGACGAGGCCGCGCCATCCGGCCGCGCTCGTCGGCGGAGCGAGCGACTGGCCCGCGCCTTTGCCGCCGGTCGTGAGGAGCACCGCCGTGGCCGCGACCGCGACGAGCGCCAGGATCAGCGCATGACGCGGCTCAGCGCGAGGCGTACGCATCCAGGCCAAGATAACCGGGGTACGGGACGGGCTCCAGGAAGCGAGCCGCGGAAGCGATCATCGCCGCGTTGTCCGTCGTCAGGGCGAGCGGCGCGAGAGCGGCGTCGGCGAGCGCGGCGCGGAGCTCCGAGTTCGCGGCGACCCCGCCGACGACGGCGATCTGCCGTGCCTTGAGCTGTTCGGCAGCCTCGCGCACGCGGGCCACGAGCGCCCTGACGATCGCTCGCTGGTAGGACGCGGCGAGGTCGGCGCGCCGGCCGTCCAGCTCCTGGGCGCTGAGGTCGCGCGTCGCGTAGAGCAGCGCGGTCTTGAGGCCCGAGAAGGAGAAGTCGAGGCCGGGGACGCGCGCGACGGGGAAGTCGTAGGCGGCCGGGTCGCCGTCGCGCGCGATGCGGTCGAGCTCGCGGCCGCCCGGGTAGCCGAGGCCGAGCAACCGTGCGCCCTTGTCGAAGGCCTCCCCCGCGGCGTCGTCGAGCGTCGAGCCGACGATGGTGTGCTCCGTGTAGTCGCGCACGTCGATCAGCATCGTGTGGCCGCCACTCGCGAGCAGGCAGAGGAACGGCGGCTCGATCGCGTTCGGCTGCAGGTAGAGCGAGGCGACGTGGCCGTTCAGGTGGTCGACGGCGACGAGCGGGAGCTGTCGCGACCACGCGATCGCTTTCGCCGCAGAGACGCCGACGAGAAGCGCGCCGATCAGTCCGGGGCCTTGCGTGACGGCCATGCGGTCAAGGTCGTCGAGCGTTGTGTGTGCTTCGGTCAGCGCCTCGCGAATGACCGGCGTCACGAGCTCGAGGTGCCGGCGCGAAGCGACCTCGGGCACGACGCCGCCGTACCGAGCGTGCAGGTCCGCCTGCGACGAGACGACGTTGGCCCTGATCTCGCCGTCCCCGGTCACGACGGCCGCAGCCGTTTCGTCGCAGGACGTTTCGATGCCGAGGATTAACGACATGTCCGGGTGTCAGACACCGCTGTAGATCCGCCTGCAAACAGCTGCCGCCGATGTCCGACGGAGCCAACAGCAGGTCTCAGAGTCCAAGAAGTCGTGACACTTGCGTGACAGAGCCGGCGGAGCCATGGCTCGGTGTCAGACGTGACACTTCCGTGACGAAGTCTCAGAGTCCAAGAAGTCGTGACGTTGCTGTAACGCGTCAGTTTCCGTCACGTCCGACGGGGTCTTTCCACATGATCAGCGCGTCTTCGCGGTTGTCCGTGTAATAGCCGCGGCGGATGCCTCGCGCCTGGAAGTCGAGCCGCTCGTACAGCGCGATTGCGGTTGCGTTCGACACGCGCACCTCGAGGGTGAAGCCGCGACGCACGTCGTCGGCCGTCAGCTCGAAGAGCCGCTCGAGCAGCATCGTCGCGATGCCGCGGCCGCGGTGATCGGGATCGACGGCGATGTTCATCACGTGCCACGCATCGACATAGCGCGACACGATCAGGTACCCGATCAACTTGCCGTTCTCGCCGTCGAGATCGAATGCGCCGAGGCAGACCGAGCTCGGCTTCGCAAGCTCGCCCGCGAACATCGACCGCGACCACGGCGTCGGATATGAGCGCCGTTCGATCACCTCGATCGCACGCAAGTCCGAGAGCGCAAGCGCCCGCAGCTCGACGGTCGTCACGCGACGTTCCTGTCCGCATCCGGGACGCGCAGGTAGAGCGGCTCGATCGCATCGACGGGTCCGAGCTCACGGGCAAGCAACGCGTGAAACCGAGCGCGCGGCACGTGCCGCTCGTCTCCATCGCGCGGGACGACTCCGCCCCTTTCTTCGAACAGCGCGCGATACCGCACCGCCCCGTCGCCCACGAGCACCGCGCCGGGCGCAAGAACAACGTCCGCGGGAGCAAGCACCACCGGCTCACCCTCGGCGAGCGTGAACACCTCGCGCCGCCGCGCGTCGATCACCGGCAGCGCCTCCGGCGCGCCTCCGGCAAGCGCAGCCAGCGTCGAAACTCCGGCTCCGGGCAGATTCAACGACAGCGCCAGCCCACGGGCTGCGGCCAGACCGATGCGCACGCCCGTGAAGCTACCCGGCCCGATGCCGACGACGACGGCATCAAGATCCCGCGGATGCGCGCCGCCCTGCCGCAACAGCGCATCGACGTCCTCGAGCAGCAGCTGCGCACGCGAAACGCGCTCGCCGAGCACCTCGCCGTCGTCCAAGAGCGCGCTCGTCGCAGCCTGCGTCGCCGTGTCGAACGCGAGCGTCAGCATTCGTCGACCGTCACCGTCCGCACATCGCCGTCCGCATGCATCAAGCGCACGGCGAAGCGCGGCGGAGGCAGCACGCCCACACCCGCCTCGGGCCACTCGACGAACGCGATCGCGTCGTCGAAGTACGGCTCCAGATCACCCCATTCAGCCGCCGACACGCCCTGGAAACGATAGAGGTCGAGATGGGAGACCTCACCCCTCGAGCCGTGATACCGGTGCC
Organism: Gaiellaceae bacterium; assembly: GCA_036496545.1. Lineage (GTDB taxonomy): Bacteria > Actinomycetota > Thermoleophilia > Gaiellales > Gaiellaceae > Palsa-739. The sequence goes on from DASXKX010000019.1 coordinate 6,722, forward strand.
CGATCGTGTACGTCGGGCTCGTCACCCGGTCGCGCACGCCAAGCGCCATGCACGCCCCGCGGACGAACGTCGTCTTGCCGCTCCCGAGCTCGCCCGAGACGGTGACGACGTCCCCCACGACGAGCCGCTCCGCCAGCGCCGCGGCGACCGCCTCGGTCTCCTCGGGAGAGCCGGTATCCACGGCCCAAGCGTAAAGTCCGGCGCATGCCTGCATACGTCATCGTCGAGACCGACATTCACGATCCCGAGCAGTACGAGCAATACAAAGCCGCCTCGCCCGCGGCCGTCGCCGGCAGCGGCGGACGCTTCGTCGCGCGCGGCGGCGAGCTCGCCGTCCTCGAGGGCGACTGGAGCCCGAGCCGCCTCGTGATCCTCGAGTTCCCCGACCTGGAGACCGCCAGGGCCTGGTACGTGTCCGAGAACTACCAGCGGGCGAAGGCGCTCCGCGAAGGCGCGGCGCGCCTGAACATGGTCGCTGTCCAGGGAGTCGACTAGAAGAGACCGAGCTGCTGGGCCGGCTCCGCGTGCGCGACGAGCGCGAGCTCCGGCTCAGGCGCGGCGACCGGCTCTAGCTCGCGCCCGAGCAGCTCCGGCAGGCGGGCAAAGTCCGCCTCGAGCACCTTCAGCATCGCCGGCGTGTACAGCGCCGCGGCCGGGTGGTAGAGCGGGTACAGCAGCACCTTGCGGCCGCCGAGCGCCGATTGCTGCTCCTGGCCGTGCACCCGCGTGATCCCGAGCGTGCGGCCGGAGAGAAGCTTCGTCGCGAAGTTGCCGAGCGTCGCGACGACCGTCGGCTGGATCAGCTCGATCTGGCGGAAGAGATGCGCCTCGCAGGCCTCGATCTCGTCAGGCTGCGGGTCGCGGTTGCCGGGAGGCCGGCATTTCAACACGTTCGCCACGAACACCTCACTCCGCGTGAGCCCGATCTGCGCCAGCAGCGTGTCCAGCAGCTTCCCCGCCTGGCCCACGAATGGCAATCCCTGCTTGTCCTCGTGGAAGCCCGGCGCCTCGCCGACGAACATCAGGTCAGCGTGCGGATTCCCCGCGCCGAACACCACTTGTGTCCGCCCCTGCGCGAGCCGGCACTTCGTGCAGCCGGCGACGGCGTTTGCGTAGGCCTGGAGCTCGTCGACCTCGGGAACCGGCACGGCACTCACGGCGGCGAAGCCTACGCCTACCTGCGGATGGAAAGGATCCGCGCCTTCCACGCTCCGCGTGGCGCCTCGATCTGGACCTCGTCGCCCTCGGCGCGCCCGATCACCGCACGGCCGACCGGCGACTCCGGCGACACGCCGCCGACGCTCGAGATCTCCAGCGTCATCGTCTCGCCGTCGTCGCGCTCGAGCTCGACGGTTGCGCCGACGGTGACGACACCGCTCGCCGCGGCCGCCGCCTCGTCGATCACCTCCGCGTTGTGCAACCGCGACCGCAGGATCGCGATGCGCCGCTCGAGCAATCCCTGCTCGTTCTTCGCCGCGTGATACTCGAAGTTCTCGGAGAGGTCACCGTGGCCGCGAGCGACCGCGATCGCCTCGATGATCGCCTGCCGCTTCGGCCCCTCCAGCTCCGCCAGCTCCTCCGTCAGTTGCGCATGCTGCGCCCGCGTGAGCTGCTCCCCCTCGAGCTCGCTCACGTCAGTGACCGCAGCCGCAGCTACCGCCGCAGCACCCCCCACCGCCGCCGAAGGACGGTGAAGTTTTGCTTTGCGCGCTGTCGCGCGACGCGCCGTGCACCGCGAACGACGAGAACTGCTTCGCGACGTTCGTCGCCGCGCAGTCCGGGCAAGCGACCTGCTCGGCGCCGCGGACGAGCTCCTCAAAGTGCGACTCGCACTCCATGCAAACGTATTCGTAGATCGGCACGAGCCTCAGTCTACGCGCGCTGCCGCCCGGTCGGCGTCCTCCGCCAAACGCCTCGCCTCGGCCACCCGCGGGTCGCCGTTCACGGCCGTCAGGTTCACGGCCACGAGCTCCGCGGCGCCCCGCGCTGCCGCCGCCCCCAGCGCGGCCGCGGCCAACGCGTCCGCATGGACATGCGGATCGCCCGAGGCCGCGAGCTCGGCCGCCAACGCCGCGACGTCGGCACCGGCACGCGCGATCTCGAGCGGCGCCTCGGCCGCGTCGGCGAACGCCCGCCCGATCTCCCAGTCCCGGAGCTCCGGCTTCAGCTCGGCCACCCGCACACGTGCGCCGAGCGCAGCCGAATACGCATCGGCGTCGCGCTGCGCCAGCGACCGCGTGCGCGCGCACAGCGCATCCGCCTGCGCGACGAGCCCGCCGGCCCCCGAGACGCGCGCGGTCATCGCGAGCACGGCCGCCGCCATCGCGACCGCCGCGCCGAGCGCCGACCCGCCGCCGGGGACGTGATCGCTTTGCGCCAGCTCGTCGAGCCACTCGCCGAGCGTCAAATCGAGATACGGCCGCGAGGACGCCACCGAGGGATTCTCACCCGTCGGAGGCGTCTCCGCGACCGCAGCGTTCAGGCTTGCTCGAGGCGGACGCGCAGAGCGGCGACCACGGAGGGAATGGGGTCGATCCCTTCCGCCTCGAGTGCAGCCTCGAGATCGGCTACGACCTTGGCGCGGAAGACGGCGTCTTCTTCGGCGCGCGCGACGATTGCGGCGAGCTCGGCTCGCGCTTGAGGAAGCTCCTGAGCGGCCCGAACCCACCCGTCCGGGACGGCGGGCAGAAGTCGGAGAAGCTCACCGATCCGCTGTTCGTCGTAGTTGATCATCGGCAACTAGACGGTCGAGACCCTCACGATCTTCCCTCCAGTTCCGACCGCAGTTTTGTCAGGCAGCGGGAGATGCGGCTGGCGATCGTCCCCGAGGGCAGATCGAGGGCCTCGCCGATCACCTTGTAGCTCTCGTCCTGGCAGAAGAAGCGGTCCAGGATCTCGCGGCACGGGTCGCCGACGGCGTCGAGCCCCGCCCGGATGGTCAGCGCGTCGTCGAGCGCCGCGAGGCGCTCGTCGACGCCGGCCGTCTCTTCGAGCTCCGCCGGCGACTCCCGTCCGCCCGCGCGAAGCCGGTCGATGCAGAGCCGGCGCGTCAGCTGCGCGATCCACGGCCGGATCGCCTCGTCGGAGCGCAATCGGTCGAGGCGCTCGTACACGCGGGCGAAGACCTCCTGGAAGACGTCCTCGGCGTCGTGGCCCTGCAGCCGGAAGCCCTGAACCGCAATCGCGTACACGTAGCGCGAGAAGCGCTCGACGAGCTCGTTCCAGGCCGCCTGGTCGCCGGCGCGGCATCGCGCCACGAGCTGGGCGTCGGTGACGGTCTCCGCCATGGCGGCAAAGTAAAGCCTAGGATCGGACCAATGTCTGTTCTGGCACACGAAACCGACGAGGATCTCCCCGCCTGGAGCCTGCCCGCGACGGCAGGCGACTCGATCCGGTTGCCGTCGAGCTGGCCCGAGCGGGTCACCCGGGAGTGGGCCTGGGGCGGCGCGACGGGTGCCGGCGTCCGCGTCTGCGTGCTCGACAGCGGCGTCGAGCTCGACCACCCGCTGATCGGGCCGATCCAGCGCTCGGTCGCCGTCACGAAGGAGGGCGACGAGATCGTGGTCGCGGACGACGACTCGGGCGACCTCTGCGGCCACGGGACCGCGTGCGCGGGAATCATCCGCGCCTTCGCGCCCGAGTGCGAGATCACGAGCGTCCGCGTGCTGGGAGCCGGCTACACCGGCAGCGCGGCGGTGCTGCTCGGTGGACTCGAGTGGGCAATCGACGAGGGCTTCCACATTGTGAACATGAGCCTCTCGACGACGAAGAAGCAGTACGTCGATCGCCTGCACGAGCTGGCCGACACCGCCTACTTCAAGCGGACGACGCTCGTCGCGTCGGCCCACAACATGCCGGTCGAGAGCTTCCCGTGGCGCTTCGCGGCGGTCGTCTCGGTCGGCAGCCACGAGTCCCCCGACCCGTATGTCTTCTATGCGAACCCGAACCCGCCGGTCGAGTTCTTCGCGCGCGGCTTGAACGTCGAGATCGCCTGGCTCGGTCGTGAGACGATCACCGCGACGGGGAATAGCTTTGCGACCCCGCACATTGCCGGCCTGAGCGCACTGATCATGAGCAAGCACCCCGAGCTGACCCCGTTCCAGCTGAAGAGCGTCCTGCACCTGACCGCGACGAACGTCGGAGGCGGCACGTGACCGACCTGCGCGCTGCAGTCGCCGCGGGCGTGATGGGCGCCGATCATGCCTACCGCGAGCTGCTCCAGGCCACGGTCCAGGTCGCCCGCGCGATCTTCAAGGCGAAGGCGTCGTCCGTGTTCCTCCTCGACGAGGAGACCGACGAGCTCGTCTTCGAGGCGGTCGCCGGCGAGGGCGCCGACACGCTCGTCGGCCAGCGCTTCCCCTCGAGCACGGGCGTTGCCGGCTGGGTGCTCGTCACGCGGCAGCCGCTCGTCGTCGACGACCTGACAAAGGACACGCGCTTCTCGCGCGAGGCCGCGGAATCGACCGGCTATGTGCCGCGCGGGCTGATGGCCGTGCCGCTCCTCGCCGAGGACAAGGTGCTCGGGGTGCTCGAGGTGCTCGACCGGCCGCAGGACTCTGCGTTCTCGCTCGCAGAGATGGACCTGCTTGGCCTTTTCGGGAACCAGGCAGCGATCGCGCTCGAGCTCCTGCAGCGCGCGCGCCGGGCGCGGGCGGCGCTCGACGGCGAGACCGAGCTCGCCCGCTTCGCCGCCCGGCTCGAGGACGCGCCCGAGGAGACGCGGGCGGCCGGGCTCGAGCTCCTCCGCTCGCTCGAGCGCCTGCTCGGCTGACCCCAAAACGACGAAGGCCCGGTTGTCCGGGCCTTCGGGGAAGTTCGTCAGACGGAAGCGCTACGCCTTCTTGGGGTGCCCGAGCCTGTGATGGTGATGGGCCTCGACCTCGTCGTCCTTCTCGGTCTCCTCGCCGGCCTCGACGTTCTCGCCGAGCCGATGCTTGCCGCCGCCGTGGGCCTCGACCTCGTCGCCGGGCTCTTCGTTCTGCTTCGGGCGCTGGTCCTCCGACATTGTGGTGCCTCCCTTGTCTTTTGAAGCCTCTGCGCACCCGCCGTGCGCGTTCCCCCTCTAGACGGTGTTGCTCCCCGGAATCTTCCCAGGCCCTCTTCAAATTCTCAACTGATATTGCGATGCTGCGGCGGCATTGGGAAATTGGGGCCGCCTAAGCGAGTCGTGGCACGCGTTTGCGGCCGCCTTCCGGAGCCGGGAGCTCCGGCGCCTGCAGCTCGCAGGGGCCGGCTCGACCCTCGCGGTCTGGACATACGCGATCGCGATCGCGGTCTACACCTACCGGGAGAACGGCGCGAAGGCAGTCGGGATCGTCCTCTTCGTCCGCTGGTCGCTCGCCGCCGTCTTCGCACCATGGCTCTCGCTCTTCGCCGACCGGTCGTCGCGACGCCGGGTGATGCTGATCGTCGACTTCTCCCGGACCGCGCTCGTCGTGGTGATGACGGTCGTCGCTGCGACCGGCGGCCCGCCGATCATCGTCTACGTCTGCGCCGTCCTCGTCTCAATCGTCTCCTCGGCGTTCGGGCCGGCCCAGGCTGCGCTTCTGCCGACGTTGTCGACGACGCCCGAGGAGCTGACGGCATCGAACCTCGCGCTGAACACCATCTCGAGCGTCGGCATGTTCCTCGGGCCGGCAATCGGCGGCCTGGTGCTCACCTTCAGCGGGCCGTGGCTCGTATTCCTGGTCGGCGGCCTCGGGTACCTCTGGTCGGGGTTCTGCGTGCTCGGGCTGACCCCCGACCAAATACCGGCCCCGGAGGAGCCGAAGCCGATCGTCACTGAGCTCGTCGCAGGCTTCAACGTGATCGCTGCCGACCGACGCCTCCAGGTCGTCATCGGGCTCATCGGGGTCGAGATGTTCGCGATCGGCTCGCTCGAGGTCGTGCTCGTCGTCGACGCCATCCGCGTCCTCAATGCAGGCAACTCGGGTGTCGGCTGGCTGAACACCGCGCTCGGCACCGGCGGTCTCCTCGGCGGCGCAGTCGGCGTGGCGCTGACGGCCCGTAAACGGCTGGCGGGCGACTTCGCGCTCGGTTTCCTCGTTTTCGGTACCGCGCTTGCGGTGCTGGGACTGGTGTCGAACTTCACGGTCGCGCTTCTGCTCTTCGCGGCGATGGGCGCCGGCGGCACGCTCATCGACGTCTTCGGCATGACGCTGCTCCAGCGCGCGGCACCGACAGACGTCGTCGGACGCGTTTTCGGAGTGCTCGAGAGCCTGATGCTCGCAACGACCGCGGTCGGTGCGCTCGTGACGCCGCTCCTGATCTCGGCGCTCGGCCCGGCCTGGGCATTCGCGACCGTCGGGCTCGTACTTCCGGTCTCGGTCGCGCTCGTGTGGCGGTCGCTCACGGCGATCGACCGCTCGGCGCGGATCGCCGTCGAGCCCCTCGAGCTCCTGCGCGGCATCGCAATCTTCGCGCCGCTGCCGACGCCGGTGCTCGAGCGGCTCGCCTCGCTCGCCGCGGAGGTTCACGTGCCGGCGATGGCGGCGGTCTTCACCCAGGGCGACCCCCGCGACCGCTTCTACGTCATCGCCGACGGCACGGCAACAGTCGAGATCGACGGCGCCGAGGCCAACACGCTTTCGCGCGGAGACTTCTTCGGCGAGATCGCGCTCCTGCGCGACGTGCCCCGGACGGCGACGGTGCGCGCGGTCGACGAGCTGCGGCTCTATGCGCTCGAGCGCGACGACTTCATCGCCGCAGTCACGGGCCACGCGCCGAGTCGCGAGGCGGCCGACAGCATCGTCGCGGCCAGACTGCCGGCGGTCGCGACGGTATAATCCGCAGCGCCCGGCATCCACTACGGAGCTGGAGCGCCGAAGTGTTCAAACGCGTTCATGTCATCGGCTCGGGCCGCGTCGGCTCGGCTGTGGCCGCCCGCCTCCGCGAGCGTGGCGTTGCCGTGGGCGCGGGCGACCCGGAGCTTGTGCTGCTCTGCGTGCCGGACGGCGCGATCGCGTCCGTCGCGGCCCAGGTGCCGGTCGGCCCCTGGGTCGCGCACGTGAGCGGCGGGACGCCGCTTGCGGCGCTCGATCCGCACGAGCGGCGCTTCAGCGTGCATCCGCTGCAGACGTTCACGCGCTCTCGCGGCGCGGAGCAGCTCGACGGCGCGTGGGCGGCGGTGACCGCGGAGACCGACGACGCACGCGCGAACGGGCACTTGCTTGCGGAGACCCTCGGCCTGCGGCCGTTCGATCTCGCGGACTCGGCACGCACGCTCTACCACGCCGGCGCGGTGTTCGGCTCGAACTACATCGTCACGCTGCAGCGGGCCGCGTCACTGCTGTTCGAGGCCGCCGGTGCGCCGCCCGAGGCGCTCGAGCCGCTGATGCGCCGCACGATCGAGAACGGCTTCGAGCTGACCGGGCCGATCTCGCGCGGCGACTGGGCGACCGTTGCCGCGCACCGCGCTGCGATCGCGGAGAGACGCCCGGAGCTCGACCACCTGTACGAGACGCTCGCCGGCGCGACGCTGGCGCTCGCGACATGAAGATCGTCCGGACAGCCGCCGAGCTCGCACTCGAAGGTGAGGTCGGGCTCGTGCCGACGATGGGCGCGCTGCACGACGGCCATCGCTCACTCTTCCGCGCGGCGCGGGCGGAGAACGAGGTTCTCGTCGCCTCGCTCTTCGTGAACCCGGCGCAGTTCAACGTTGCCGCCGACCTCGCCGCGTATCCGCACGACGAGGCGCGCGACGCCCAGATCGCCGAAGCGGACGGTGTCGACGTGCTCTTCGCGCCGACCCAAGACGAGATGTACCCGCCGGGCTTCTCGACCTGGATCGAAGTCGACGACGCGGGCGCCGAAGGCGCAGCGCGTCCTGGACACTTTCGCGGCGTTGCAACCGTGTGCGTAAAGCTCTTCAACATCGTGCGGCCGCAGCGCGCGTACTTCGGCCAGAAGGACGCGCAGCAGGTGGCGGTTATCCGGCGCGTGGTACGCGACCTGAACCTGCCGCTCGAGATCCGCGTGGTGGAGACCGTCCGGGACGCGGACGGGCTCGCATTCTCCTCGCGCAACGCTCTGCTTTCTCCGGGAGAGCGAGAGGATGCGCTGGCGCTTCCCCGCGCACTGGCGGCCGGCGCTGCTGCCTACACGCACGGCGCCGACGCAGTCAGCGCCGCTCTCGGCTCTTTCAACGGCCTGCAGCCCGACTACGTCGAGCTCATCGAGCTAGGCGACGCGATGGTGCTTGCCGCAGCACTGCGAGTCGGGCAAATCCGTTTGATCGACAACGTCCTCCTGAAAGGGGCTCTCTCATGACCGACAAGCCTCAGCGCTACGCGTCGTGGACCGCCGGCAAGCTGCCGCTGCCGGAGCTCGCGGAGATGAAGCGACGCGGCGACAAGATTGTCATGGTCACGGCGTACGACGCGCCGAGCGGCCGGCTTGCCGACGCGGCCGGTGTCGATCTGATCCTCGTCGGCGACTCCTCGGGCATGGTCGTGCACGGCCGCGAGTCGACCGTCCCCGTCACGCTCGACGAGATCCTGTTCATGACGCAGTGGGTCACGCGCGGCGCGAAGCGGCCGCTCGTGATCGCCGACATGCCGTTCGGCTCGTACGAAACGTCGAACGAGCAGGCGGTCACGAACGCCATCCGGCTCGTCAAGGAAGGGGGCGCCGACGCCGTCAAGCTCGAGCGCGGCGGCACGTCCGTTGCACGCGCGCATGCGATCGTCGAGGCAGGGGTGCCCGTGATGGGGCACGTCGGGCTGACTCCGCAGACGGCGACGGTGCTCGGCGGCTTCAAGGCTCAGGGCCGCACCGCCGACCGCGCGCAGCGGCTGATCGACGACGCGCTCGAGCTGCAGGCGGCAGGCTGCTTCGCGATCGTCCTCGAGGCGGTGCCGGCCGCTGTCGCCCGCGCGGCGACGCGCGCGCTGGCGGTGCCGACGATCGGCATCGGCGCCGGCGGCGACACCGACGGCCAGGTGCTCGTCTGGCACGACATGCTCGGGTACTACGAGGGGCACGCGCCGCGCTTCGTCAAGCGCTATGCCGAGCTCGGCGACGCGATCGTCGAAGCGCTCGGGCGCTACGCCGATGAGGTGCGCAGCGGCGCGTTCCCGGAGGACCGTCACACGTATGCGATGCCGGACGACGAGCGGACGGCGTTCGAGGGAGTCAGCGACTCGCCGCGATCACGATGAGCGCAGGGAACGCGGCGGCGAGCGCAACCGTCGCCGCTGACCTCCCCCACGTCCAGCCGTGCACGCTGCGGACGCCGACGAGCAGCAGCCAGAGGCTCCAGGCGACAAAGCCGAGATAGACGCCGCCGAAGATCGCGTCCCCGCGGCCGTAATCATCGCCGCCGGTGCGGAAGAGATCCTCGCCGTAGACCGCGATTCGGATCGGCCAGAACGTGAAGAGCGAGACGGCGAGCGGCGTCGACGCGAGCGCGAGCACGTGACGAGCGCGCAGCCACGTTCCCTCGCTGCCGAACCGCCGCGCCGAGCCGAACAACAGGCCGCCGCCGAGCCAGTAGACGACCGCCGCATAGATCCCGCCGGCGATGAACGCGAGCACGGGGATCAGCAGGATCGAGACGCGGCCGTCGTTCAGCATCCGACGGAACGTCGGGCTGACGAGCACGACCGAGATCGACGCGAGCGCGAGGATCGCGAAGAGCGGCTCGTTCCGCGCCTCAACGGCATCCTCCGACTCGTCGCGCAATTGCACGAAGATCGCCTGCGGCGCAGCGAGCGCGGCGAGCGCGCGCAGCCACCAGCTGCGCCCGATGAGAGGCGTCCGTGCGATCTCAGTGCTCACGGCGCGCACGATAGCCTCCGTCCGTGGATCCAGAGATCACTGCGCAGGTTCACGCCGCGGCGCCCTACACGGAGTTTCTCGGGCTGGAGATCGTGTCGGCGTCGGCGGAGGAGATCCGGTCGCGGCTTGCGTGGAGCGCGGACAAATGCACAGCGGGCGGCATGCTCCACGGCGGCGCGCTGATGAGCCTCGCGGACTCGGCGGGTGGCTTTCTCGCGTTTCTCAACCTACCGGCCGACGCGAAGGGCACTGCGACGATCGAGTCGAAGACGAACTTCCTCGGGCCGATTCGCGGCGGTCACGTGAACGCCGTGACGCGCGCGCTGCACAAGGGCAAGCGGACGATCGTCGTCGACACGGAGCTCTTCGACGACGACGGGAAGCTCGTGGCTCGCGTGACGCAGACGCAGGCGGTGCTCTAAGCAGCCGCCACCGCGGTCTCGACCGGCAGCACCCCGCGTAGGAACCGCCCGGTGGAGCTCTCCTCCACCTGGGCCACGTCCTCCGGCGTGCCGACCGCGACGATCTCGCCGCCGGCTTCGCCGCCCTCGGGGCCGAGGTCGACGATCCAGTCGGCTTGCTTGATCACGTCGAGGTTGTGCTCGATGACGATCATCGTGTTGCCGCTGTCGACGAGCCGCTGCAGCGTCTCGAGAAGCTTCTCGATGTCGGCGAAGTGCAGCCCCGTGGTCGGCTCGTCGAGGATGTACAGCGTCTTCCCCGTCGCGACCTTGCAGAGCTCGGCCGCGAGCTTCACGCGCTGCGCCTCGCCGCCCGAGAGCGTCGTCGCCGGCTGGCCGAGCTTGATGTAGTCGAGCCCGACGTCATGCAGCGTCTGCAAGCGCCGGCGGATCTTCGGGATCTTCGCGAAGAACTGCAGCGCCTCCTCGACCGACATGTCGAGCACATCCGAGATCGTCTTGCCCTTGAACCGCACCTCGAGCGTCTCACGGTTGTACCGCGCGCCCTTGCACGTCTCGCACGGGACGTACACGTCCGGCAGGAAGTGCATCTCGATCTTGATCTGGCCGTCGCCCTTGCACGTCTCGCACCGCCCGCCACGCACGTTGAACGAGAAGCGCCCCGGCTTGTAGCCGCGCACCTTCGCCTCCGGCGTGAGCGAGTACAGCTCGCGAATGTGGGTGAAGAGATCGGTGTACGTCGCCGGATTCGAGCGCGGCGTGCGGCCGATCGGCTTCTGGTCGATGTCGATCACCTTGTCGAACACATCGATGCCCTGCACGCCGCGATGCGCGCCCGGCTTCGTCCGCGCGCGGTTCAGCCGGTTCGCGAGCGCCTTGAACACAATCTCGTTCACGAGCGTCGACTTGCCTGACCCGGAGACACCGGTCACGCAGATGAACTTCCCGACCGGGAACTCGACGTCGATCTTCTTCAGATTGTGCTGTGACGCCTTCAGCACCTTGAACGTGCCGCGGTCGTCGTCGCGCCGCTCGGGGATCGCGATCGAGCGCTTCCGCGAGAGGAACTGGCCCGTCACCGACTCGCGATTGCGCGCGACCTTCGACGCCGGCCCCTCCGCGACGACCTCGCCCCCGTGCAGTCCAGCGCCCGGCCCCATATCGACGAGCCAGTCGGAGCGCCGCATCATCTCCTCGTCGTGCTCCACGACGACGACGGTGTTGCCGATGTCGCGCAAGCGCTCGAGCGTCGTGATCAGCCGCGCGTTGTCGCGCTGATGGAGCCCGATCGACGGCTCGTCGAGGATGTACAGCACGCCGACGAGCTGCGAGCCGATCTGCGTCGCGAGCCGCAGCCGCTGCGCCTCGCCGCCCGACAGTGTCGCCGCCGCGCGATCGAGCGTGAGATAGCCGACGCCGACGTCGTCGAGGAACGTCAGCCGCTCGCGGATCTCCTTCACGATCCGATGGCCGATCAGCTGCTCCGTCTTCGTGAGGTCGAGCTCGTCGAGGAAGCGAAGCGCGAGGCCGACCGACATCTGCGAGAAGTCGTGAATCGAGTTGCCGCCGACGGTGACCGCGAGCACCTCCGGCTTCAGGCGCGCGCCCTTGCAGACCGGGCACGGACGCAGGGACATGTACTCCTCGATCCGCTCGCGCTGCGACGACGAGTCCGTGTCGCGGTAACGCCGTCCGAGGCTCTCAACGATGCCGTCGAATGCCAGCGTGTACTGCCGCCGCCGCCCCATCCGGTTGCGGTACTGGACGTACACCTTCTCGCCGCCCGTTCCGTAGAGGAAAAGATCCTGCTCCTCGACGCTCAGATCGTTCCAGGGGACAGACGTGTCGATTTCGTAGCGGTCGGCGACCGCCTGGATCACCGCGTCGTAGAACCCGGATGACCCGCCGAGCGACCACGGCACGAGCGCGCCGTCGTCGATCGAAAGCGACGGATCCGGTACGACGAGATCAGGATCGATCTCCTGCTGCGACCCGAGCCCAGTGCAGCGCGGGCACGCACCGTGCGGCGCGTTGAACGAGAAGATGCGCGGTTGCAGCTCGGGAAGCGAGACCCCGTGGTCGGGGCACGCAAAGTTTTGTGAGAAGAGCATCGACTCGCCGTCGATCACGTCGATCGCGACGAGCCCTTCCGCAAGACCGGCCGCCGCCTCGATCGACTGCGTCAGACGCGCACGCAAGTCCGCCTTCATCACGAGTCGATCGACGATGACTTCGATCGTGTGCTTGAACTTCTTGTCGAGGTCGGGGATCCCCTCCTCGAGCACGATCTGCTGGCCGTCGACCTTCACGCGCGTGAAGCCCTCGCGCACGATCTCCTCGAAGAGGTCGCGGTACTCGCCCTTGCGGTCGCGCACGACCGGCGCGTTGACCGTGAAGCGCGTCCCGTCCTCCAAGCGCAGCACCTGGTCGACGATCGCGTCGATCGACTGCCCCGAGATCGGCTTGCCGCAGATCGGGCAGTGCGGTCGGCCGACGCGCGCGTAGAGCAGGCGCAGGTAGTCGTAGATCTCCGTGACCGTGCCGACCGTCGACCGCGGGTTGCGCGACGTCGTCTTCTGGTCGATCGAGATGGCGGGGCTCAGCCCGTCGATGTGGTCGACGTCGGGCTTCTCCATCATCTGGAGGAACTGCCGCGCATACGCGGAGAGCGACTCGACGTAGCGCCGCTGCCCCTCGGCGTAGATCGTGTCGAAGGCAAGGCTCGACTTGCCGGACCCGGAGAGGCCGGTGATGCAGATCAGCCGGTTCCGCGGCAGCCTGACGGTGATGTCCTTCAGGTTGTGCTCGCGGGCGCCGTGGACAACGAGCTCGTCGGCAGCCATTCGCAGGCCATTCTACCGCCCGAACGTGTGTTCGCACAACCCTACCGGACGAGCTTCTGGACCACCTCCAGCACCTCGCGCGGCCGCGCCACCTCGTGGATCTCCAGCTCTCCCGCGACGATCGTCCCATAGCCGAGCAGCCGCCCGAGCAGCGACTGCTCGAGCTCAACCGTGCCGAGCCGCGCGAGATGCACCGCTGCTGCCCGCCGGCGCAGCGTCCCGTGCACGACGAAGAGCTTCTCGGTCGTCACCACCAGATGCGTCCGGTCCCACCGCCACACCGCCCCGCCTGCGATGAGCGCAGCGACCGCGAGCAGCACCGCGCCCGGCACCGTCGCGGGCCAGCCGAGGAGGAACCCGCAGCCGCCGAGCGCCGCCAGCAGGAGCGCGCGCGACAGCGGCCGGGCGAGCACGACGCCGTGGCGCCTTGAATCGATGTAAACGGTCTCAGCCTCGTGCGCGAGCATCGGGGTTGAACGCTTCGACGAAAAGGGCAGGAACCCTGGCGACATGAGTGCGACAGCCAAGAAGGCTGCGGTCACGACCCTCGTTGCAGGCGGCATCATCGTCTTTGCGCTCGCCGTCTGGAAGGTCAAGGCCGTGATCGCCCTGTTCTTCCTCGGGATCATCGTCGCGGCGGCGATGCGACCCGGCGTGGACTGGTTGCAACGGCGTGCGGGCATCCCGCGCAGCCTCGGCGTCCTGCTGCACTTCATCGCACTCGCCGGCGCGATCGCGCTCTTCCTCTGGCTCATCGTGCCGCCGGCGATCGACCAGGTGCAACAGGCGATCGGGTCGTCGAGCATCCATCACGAGGCCACGCACTCGACGGGCATCAAGCACCAGATCCTGACCGGCCTCGACAGGCGGCTCCGCAAGCTCCCGTCGGGAAGCGCGCTCGTGCATCCTGCGCTCACCGTCACAAAGACGGCATTCGAGGTGCTCGTCGGCATCTTCTTCATGTTCGCCGTCGCTGCGTACTGGATCTTCGAGCGGGACCGCGCGATCGCCCTCGTCCAGTCGCTCTCGCCGCGCAAGCATCGGCGCATAGTGCGTGACACCTGGGTGCTGATCGATCAGAAGCTCGGCGCGTTCGTGCGCGGCGAGCTCGTGCTGATCGTCTTCGTCGCCGTTGTGCTGAGCACGTGCTTCTGGGCGATCGGCCTGCCGTACTGGATCCTCATCGGCGCGTTCGCGGGCGTCTTCGAGCTCGTGCCGGTGATCGGGCCACTCGTTGCCGGCGCGCTGGCCGTCGGCGTCGGCCTGACGCAGAGCTGGCACATGGCGGTCTTCGCCGGCCTGATCGTGCTCGCGGTGCGACAGCTCGAGGACTACATCATCATCCCGCGCGTCCTCGGCCACGCGGTCGGGATCTCGCCGCTCGTCGTGCTCGTCTCCGTGACGACGATCGGGATCCTGCTCGGCGGCTTCTACGTCCTGCTCGCGATCCCGATTGCGGCGGTGCTCGCGACGCTGGTCGACGTGGTCCTGCGCGACGTCGACCCGGCCGCGCAGGAGGTGCCGACCGTGATGTTCACGGGCGCGAAGGAAGAAGTCGGCTAGCTACGCCTTGCGCCAGCGCCCGAAGACGAGGCCGCCGAGCGTGAACCCGAGCCCGAACGTCCCGACCGCGAAGCCGCCGATCGCGATCGCCTTGCGGGCGGTCGAAAGCCGGTGCCAGCGACCGAGCGCTTCGCTCTCCTCGGGAGTGAGCTCCTCCCCGCGCCGCTGCTTGCGCAGCGCGCCGCCGGCCCGGAGCCCCAGGTAGAGGTCGTCGAAGATCTCCGAGGAGTCGTCGGCCATCGCGTTCATGAATGTATAGCCTCATTCGGTCGTGACGGCACGCCTCCTCCATGTATCCGATCTCCATACGGGTACACGCGAGGAGCCGGAAGTCGAACAGGGCCTGGCGTGGCTCGTCGAGGCCGCGCAGCCCGAGCTGATCGTCGCGTCCGGCGACCTCACGCACCGCGGTCGCGCGGACCAGCACGAGCGCGCCGCGGCGCTCCTCAGGTCATTTGGGCCGCCGGTGCTCGCCGTGCCCGGCAACCACGACATGCCGTACACATTTCCAGCCCGCTTCACGCGGCCGTGGGCCGAGTTCGAGCGGTGCTGGATGACGACCGAGCCGACGCACTCGTCGAGCGGGCTGCACGTGGTCGGGCTGAACTCGGCGCGGCCGTACCGGCACCAGGGCGGGGCACTCCGCGACGACCAGCTTCGCAGCGCAGGCGAGCGTCTGCGCGCCGCGCCGGACAGCGCCTTCCGCGTCGTCGTGCTCCACCACCACATGATCGGCGCGCCGTGGCGCGCAGCGAGGAAGCGACCGGTCTCACACCGCAACACCGTGTTGCGTGAGCTCGTCGAAGCCGGCGCAGATCTCATCCTGGCCGGCCACATCCACCAGGCCGCGGTCAGCGAGCGGCACGAGTTCGAGGTCGTTGACGGGGACGTGCGCGCGGCGGTCGTCTCGATCGCGCCCGGCCTCGGGCAACCGCGCCCGAGCCGCCTGGGCGAAGCACGCGGACTGCATGTCTACGAGGTCGGCGAGCGCACGCTCGCGGTGAACACCTACATCTGGCGCGGGGGCGACTGGGAGCTAACGGCACGCCGCATGTTTCCGCGCGGCCTCGGTGCGCTCAGCGCGGCAGCTGCGAGCCCGGACCGGTGAGCGTCCGGTGCTGCACGAACCGGCGGTAGAGATACAGCACGAGGATCGCGCCGACCACGGAGAAGATGAAGCCGGCTGCCCGCGCCCACAGCAGGCCCGCGATCAGCCCGCCGACGAACGACCCGCCGAGCCCGAGCCCGATCGTCGGGACGATCCCCATCGGGTCCGGCCCAGGGAGCGCGAGACGCGCGAGCGCACCGACGATGAGCCCCCACAGCGCGAGAAAGATGATCAGCCCGAGCATGTCGTCATCCTTACGCGCGTAGCCGCTCGAGCAAACGCGTCCGCGCGGCGTCGTACTCCTCGTCGCTCAGGACGCCGCTGTCGTGGAGCTCCTCGAGGAGCCCGAGGTAGTGGGCGGGATTCTCCGTCGGGTCGTCCGCAGCGCCGGCCGCCGACGGCGGACGCTGGGGCGCGACGTCGGCGCCCGGCAGCGGCCCTGCGAACTGCGTTCCGATCCGATCGGGATCGATGCCGGCGCTGCGCAGCCGCTCGCGGTACTGCTCGACGCCGACACCTCGCTCGGGGAAGCGGTATGCCTCCCGGCCGAGGATCGGGCGCTTCTGGATGAAATGCCGATAGAGCCCGACGAGCACGACCGTCGCGAGGAAGCCGCCGATGCTGATCCACGCCGGATCGCGCCCCGCGATCGCGTATGCGATCGTCGCGCCGATGAGCGTCCCGACCAGGCCGATCGCGACCGTCAGCCAGATCGGCATCGGGTCCGGGCCCGGCAAGGCCAGCCGCGCAAGCGCGCCCGTGACGAACGCGGTCACGATCACCGAGATCACAGCTCCGGCCATGTCGCGGAGGGTACCGCGGGCTGCGTGATCCGGACATGAATCTTCCGGCCGCGCCGTTCACTTTCTCGCTCCATATCCGTCCCCGCGCCGGGGGCGAGCCGCCTGACTACACCGACGAGATCCCGTCACTTGCGCGACCTCGGCCGGGTCGAGCTGCACCCACGGGTGACCTTCCTCGTCGGTGAGAACGGCAGCGGCAAGTCGAGGCTCGTCGAGGCAATGGCGGTCGCGTCGAAGCTGAACCCCGAGGGGGGCGGCAAGCTCCTGCGCTTCACAACGCGCAAGGCCCATTCGGATCTCCACCGGCGACTGACGCTCGAGCGCTCGGAGCTGGCGCCGATGAACACGTTCTTCCTCCGCGCCGAGAGCGTCTTCAACCTCGCGACCGCGATCGAGGAGGGCGGGCCGATCGGTGCGCGCGAAGATGTGTACGACCGGCCGCTGCACGAGCAGTCGCACGGCGAGTCGTTCCTCGACATCGCGGTCAACCGGCTCGGCCCGCGCGGTCTCTACTTCTTCGGCGAGCCTGAGGCCGCGCTCTCCGTCGGCGGCCAGCTCGCGTTGATGCGGCGCATTCACGAGCTCGTCGCCGAGCATTCGCAGTTCGTGATCGCAACGCACTCGGCGATCCTGCTCGGCTATCCCGACGCGTCGATCATCGAGCTGGGCGACGACGGCGCGCGCGAGATCGCCTACGACGAGGCGCCGCAGGTCGAGCTGACACGGTCGTTCCTCGACGACCCGCAGCGCTTCCTGCGGCACCTCCTCGATTGATGCTCACGACCGAGCGTGATCGCACCCGCGAGCTTCACGTGTCCGTGCCATCCGGCTGCGACAACCGTTCCGTCGAGGCTGCCCGTCGCGGCTGCGAAAACTCCTGTGCCGCCGACGACGGTGTCCGCGAGCGTGAGCGTGAACGGGCCGCCGAGCGGCTTTTGACTACCGCATGCGCCGGGACACGAGAAGCTCGTGACCTTTGAGAGCTCCCTTCCGAGGAGGGCGCGCGAGAGCGACCGCTCTCACGCGCCCTGTTGATTCATCCACAGGTGTTGATGTGGCCTGCGGAGTTCGGCTCGGTGGCCGTCACCACCGGCGTATTCGACGAGCACAGTGCGTCGTGCCCGACGACGTTGTTCGTCACCTCGAGCGAGCCGCCAGTGACCGCATTGTTGCCCGAGAAGATCAGGTCGTGACCAACGTGGTCGTCGCCGATCCGGAGCGTCGATGGACCGAAGAAACCGCTGGCAGCGGTGTTACCCGTGACCACAAGGTCGTGACCGATCGTGTTGCCAGGCAGCCCCTCGAACGCAAGACATCCTCCGGAGGCGATCCCGAAGCCGAGCGTCACCGTCCGATTCGTGACACGCATGTCGTGCCCGACGTTTAGATCGCAAATCCCGTCGAAGACGAACGGATTGTCTGCGGGAGAGCCGTCGATCACGACGTCGTGGCCGACGTTGACCGGGCCGCCCGGGGTGTCCGGCCCGATCATCCCCGTTTGCACGGTGCTCGGCTGCGAGGCGTCGAAGTCGTGGCCGATCGTCGTGCGCTCCATGTGGGTGCCGGCGCCGTCTGAGAGCAGGTAGTCGTGGCCGATCTCGGCATTCGCCAGGTCGGCGCCGCCGTCTGCACCGTGCAGGTTGAGATCACCGCCGATGCTCGAGTCGAAGATGCCGGCGCCTGCGTCCTCGCCGCCGACCAGATCGCGGCCGATCGTGACGTTCGACAGATCGGCGCCTGCGCTGTCCTGCAGGACGAGATCCTGCGCGATCGTCGCGTTCGTGATCGCGCAGTAGCCGTTCGCCGGCACAATCAGCGTTGCTGCGCTGCCGGTGAACGTCTGCGTGTCCTGCGGGCACGTGGTCGGGGCCGGCCCGGCCGCGGATCCGGAAAGCGGTACGGCGAGACACGCTGCAAGCGTGGCACCAAGAACCATGAGACGCTTCATGCGTCAACCTCCTCCTCGAATGACGCATCGAGCATCCGCCGTCGCGGTATCGGGTCGCTATCGAGCTGCTATCGGCACGCGATGATCGAGTTCGGCCTCCTAGGCCCGCTCAGCGTTCGGACGGAGCGCGGCGACGTCCGGCTCGGCGGCGCGCGGCAACGATCGACGCTCGCGATCCTGCTCTTGAACGCCGGACAGGTGGTCTCGGTGGAGCGCCTCGCTGACGATCTCTATAGCGGGGACGCGCCGGCGACCGCAGTGGCCCAGGTGCAACGGCAGATCTCGGACCTGCGCAAGGCGCTGGGCGCGGAAGCGCGCGTCGAGACGAGCCCGCCCGGTTACGTGCTGCGGCTCGACGCGCACGAACTCGACATCACGCGCTTCGAGCGGCTACTCGCGCAGGGCACTGAGGCGCTCAACCGGGGAGATGCCGCCTCGGCGCGGAGCATCTTCGAGGAGGCGCTCGCGCTGTGGCGCGGCCGACCGCTCGCCGACCTCGCCGGCTTCGGCTTCGCGCAGGCAGCCGCCGGGCGGCTGGAGGAGCTGCGGCTCGTCGCCGTCGAGCGGAGGCTGCAGGCTGAGCTCGCGCTCGGGCGCCACGCCGAAGTCGTCCCCACGCTCGAGGAGCTGACCGCAGAAGAGCCGCTGCGAGAGGGGCTCACGGGACTGCTGATGCTCGCGCTGTACCGCTCGGGTCGCCAGGCGGACGCGCTCGCCGCGTACCGGGCGCTCCGGACTCGGCTCTCGACCGAGCTGGGCCTCGAGCCGGCGCCCGAGTTGCGCTCGCTCGAGACCGCGATCCTGCGCCAGGACACGACGCTCGCCGCGGCGTCGCTGGTAGAGGCAGAGTCGATTGTGCTCGCCGCGACGCGGGAAGAAACCGCATCGCCTGCGCTGCTGGCGCTCGCCCGCATGCGCGACACGATCGTGGTGCGAATCGAGCGGGACGAGGCGGCGCTGACGCACGCAGCTGCCGCGCTGGAGGAGCAGCGCCGTACCCTGGGCGCGACCGCGCGGGCAGCGGCGTTCGTCAGCGCGGACTGGGCGCTCGATCTCGTGCGGACTGCGCGGACGCACGACGCAAGCCTCGTGCTCGTCGATGCGCGCGTGGACGAGTTGACAGCCGCCGTCGGTCTGGCCGTCGTGGCATTGGTGGACGGGTCGCCCGCCGACGTCGGCCTGCTCATTCGCGGTGACCAGGGGCTCGCAGGCCCGGACGTGTACGTCCCGTTCGGCGGCGGAGAGCACGACTGGGCCGCGCTCGAGGTCGCGGCGGCGCTTGCTGCCGTGAACGGCTTTTCGCTCAAGCTCGTGGGCACCGCCTCCGCCCCCCACCTCGGGCGGCGCGACGCGAGCCGGCTGCTCGCAGACGCAGCGCTCGCCGTGCAGCGCGCCATCGGAGTTTCGAGCACGCCCATCCTCACGCCAGCAGTGCCGGACGCGGTCGTCGCAGTGGTCGAGCCGGCCACGATCGTCGTCGCCGGCTTCGCATCACGCTGGCGAACGGACGGCCTCGGCCCGATGCGTGCGGCACTCGCGGTGGACGCGCGACCGCCCGTGCTGTTCGTGCATCGTGGCCCGAGTCCCGGTCTGCTCTCGCCCCGCGAGACCCGCACGCGCTTCACCTGGACGCTTCAGAACTGATCGGCACCACACGTCGGCTCGCTCAGCGTGACGAAAGCTGCGTAGGCGAGGGTCGTGCCTCTGTATACGCCGACGGCGGTCACCGTCCGCGACGGATGACCTTCCGGCCCGTTCGCGCCGAAGATCAGGTGGCCGATGATGTATGCGTAGGTCTTCCCATGGAGCGTGTTCGTCGGTGAGGGGCGCAAGGCGTTGCCATAAACGGCCTTGAGACGGCCGATCGACGTGCACGGCCCCACGCCCGCGGCTGTCCGGTAATGCTTGTTCCAGGTCGTCAGGATGATCGACGAGCCGCCCGGCTGCTTGAAATAGATGCCGATGCGACGGTCGAAGTAGTAGAGGACGGGAAACTGCGGCGGGACGAAGACGTCTTCTCGCCAGCCGACACCGAAGATCGCCTTGTATTCGTCCGACTTCAGTCCCAGCGGCGCGTTGACGAAGCCGCGTGGCGTGATGAACACCTTGGTCTGCAAGGCTCTCGAGTGCCCGTGCGTCGCGAACACTGCGGCCAGAACGGCGGCTGCGACGACTGCTGTAAGAGCGCCTGCGCTCAGCATGAGCGACCGGCGTCGAAGTCGCGGCCGCTCCGGCGCGCGTAGGGCCTTACGCGCCTCGCGCATGAGCTCGCCGGCTGTCGCGTAGCGGTCGTTTGGGTCCTTTGCGAGCGCAGTCGCGACGACGTCGTCGAGCGCGCGCGGGAGCTCCGGACTTGCGTCGGCCATGCGCGGCGGCGGCTCGCTCAAGTGGGCATAGACCGTCGCGAGATCCGTCCCCCGTCCGAATGGACGCTCGCCTGTCAGCGACTCGTACAGGACGCAGGCGAGCGAGTAGACGTCGACGCGGCCGTCTACGGTCTTTCCTTCGATCTGCTCCGGCGCGACGTAATCGACCGTGCCGACGAAGCCGCGGTCGCTTGTCAGGCTCTCGACGGTCGACACATGTCGCGCAAGCCCAAAGTCGCAAACCACGGCGCGATCGCCGTCGATCAAGATGTTGCCGGGCTTGACGTCGCGGTGGATGAGTCCCGCAGCGTGCGCCGCGTCGAGCGCGTCTGCGACCTTTCCAAGCAGCTGCACCGCTCGCTCGGGCTCGAGGCGGCCCTCACGACGCAGGATCTCGCGCAGGTCCGGTCCGTCGACGTAGTCCATCACCAAGTAGAGCGCCCCGTCCGCTTCGCCCGAAGCGACGACAGGGACGACGTACGGATGCTGCAAGCCGGCCGCGATCCGGGACTCGCGGAGGAAGCGTCGGCGGAACCGCTCATCGCGCGCAAGCAAAGGCGCGAGCAGCTTCAGGGCGACGGTGCGGCCGTCAGGCCCCTCGGCACGGAAGACCGTCCCCATCGCGCCTTCACCGATGAGCGAGACGATGCGGAAGCCCGCGACGACGGTGCCGGGGACGGCAGTCGGCCCCATCCTCTGGAGCTTAAGACGGTCAGCTGTCGAGTTCTAGGCTGGCGAGGCGACACGCTCGCGCCGCGGCGCGCTCGTCTCGAGCTCGCCGAGCAGACGCCACGCGATCTCGGCGATCTCGTCGACAGCGCGTTCGAATGCAGCCTCGTTCGCCTTCGACGGCTTGCGGTAGCCGCTGATCTTGCGGACGAACTGGAGTGACGCCGCGCGTGCCTCATCCTCGTTCGCTGCGGGCTCGACGTTGTAGAGCGTTTTGATGCTTCTGCACATGCGGCCTAGCGTATAGGCTCTGACCCGTACCGCACCGGTGGCGGTCCTCCCGAATTCAGGCATCGTCAAGGAGGTCCGCATGTCCTCGATCCGGCCTTTCCGTCGTTCCGACCGCGAGCAGCTGACTGCGCTCGTCAATGCGCACGTGGCCGCCGTCATTCCAGGAGTCACTGTGTCCGTCAACGCGCTGCTCAATCAGCTCGAGCGCGAGCCGGGTGAGGCCATCGTCGACCCGTGGGTGATCGAACGGCGGACGCTCGTTGCCGTCGAGCGTGATGCGATCGTCGGCGGCGCGCATCTACTGCGCTACGCCGACGACGAGCGCGTCTCGGACTCGTATCGCAACGTCGCCGAGATCAGATGGCTCGCCTGCAGGTCCGGAGGCACGGCACTCATTGCGGAGTCGCTCCGTGTCCTGCACGAGTGGGAGCCGTCTCGCATTGCGGCGGACGGCAGCCTGCCGGCGTTCGGCGTCTACGGCGTCCCCGCAACCTGGCCTCACATCCGCTCGCTCTACGTCGACGCGGGCTTCGTGCAGCAGGGCAAGACCGAGAGCCTTCTATGGGTCGAGCTCGACCGCGCGACTGCGGCGCAGCCGGTTGCAGGGCTGCGGCTCGAGCGCAGCGTCGGCGTGAACGGCACGCGCTTCACCGCGGTCGCAGAAGGCGCACCGATCGGGATGATCGAGGTCGAGACAAACGCGGGCGGCATTCTGTTCGCGCAGCCGAGCCGCTGGGCGGACGTCGGCAACCTCTGCGTGAGCGAGGCGCACCGTCGCCGCGGCGTCGCATCGTGGCTCCTCGCGGAGGCAGCTGCCTGGCTCCGGCTCGGTGGCGCGACGCATCTGCTCGCCTACGCGTGGCCTGAGCAGACGGATCAGCTGGGCTTCTACCAGGCCCGCGGTTTCGAGGAGCTCGTCATGACCGAGCGCGGCTGGCTGCTGGCGACAGCTTGAACAGCGGTGGCAGACACCGCTACGCGGCGTCTGGCACCAGCGCCTGCAGCTCGCGGCGAAGATCCTTGATCTCGTCGCGGAGCTTGGCTGCGTACTCGAAGCGCAGCTCCTCCGCTGCGACGTACATCTCTTCCTCGAGCGTGACGACGAGCTTCTCGAGCTCCTCGCGCGACATGCCCTCGACCTTCTTCGAGCCGCGGCGCCGGCGCGCCGGGACGTGCGGCGCTTCGAGCGACAGGAACTCCGCGATGTCGGAGACGCCCTTCGAGATCGACGACGGCGTGATGCCGTGCTCCTCGTTGTACGCAAACTGGATCGCGCGCCGGCGGTTCGTCTCGTCGAGCGCTTCCTTGATCGCTTCCGTCTGCTTGTCCGCGTACATGAGCACGCGGCCGTTCACGTTGCGCGCGGCGCGGCCGATCGTCTGGATCAGCGACGTGCGCCCGCGCAGGAAGCCCTCCTTGTCCGCATCGAGGATCGCGACGAGCGACACCTCCGGCAGATCGAGGCCCTCGCGCAGCAGATTGACGCCCACCAACACGTCGTACTCGCCGAGCCGCAACTCGCGCACGATCTGGATCCGCTCGAGCGTGTCGATCTCCGAATGCAGATACCGCGCCTTCACGCCCGACTCGAGCAGGTAGTCCGTCAGGTCCTCCGACATCTTCTTCGTCAGCGTCGTGACGAGCACGCGCTCGCCGACCGCCTCGCGCTGGCGGATCTCGCCGAGCAGGTCGTCGATCTGGTTCTTCGTCGGCCGCAGGTCGACCTCGGGGTCGACGACCCCGGTCGGGCGGATCAGCTGCTCCGCGGTGCGCGTCGAGTGCCGGTGCTCGAACGGGCCCGGCGTCGCCGAGACGAACACCATTTGCGGCACCTTCGCGAGGAACTCGTCGAAGCGCAGCGGCCGGTTGTCGAGCGCCGACGGCAGGCGGAAGCCGAAGTCGACGAGCGTCTGCTTGCGCGAGCGGTCTCCCTCGTACATGCCGCCGATTTGCGGCACGGACTGGTGCGACTCGTCGATGAAGACGACGTAGTCCGACGGGAAATAGTCGAGCAGCGTGTGCGGCGGCGATCCCGGCGGCCGCCCGTCGAGGATGCGTGAGTAGTTCTCGATGCCGTTGCAGAAGCCGAGCTCCTGCATCATCTCGAGGTCGTACTCCGTGCGCTGGCGGATGCGGTGCGCCTCGAGCATCTTGCCCTCGGCCTCGAACTGCTTCACCTGCTCGTTCAGCTCGTGCTTGATCTCGTCGGCCGCGCGCTCGATCGTCGGCTTCGACGTCACGTACTGCGTCGCCGGGAAGATCGTGATCTGGTCGTACTTCGACAGCACCTCGCCCGTGAGCGGGTCGAAGTGCGTGATCGCTTCGACGTCGTCGCCGAAGAACGTGATGCGGTACGCGGTCTCCGAGTACGCCGGTTGCACCTCGACCACGTCGCCCTTGACGCGGAACCGTCCGCGCCCGAGCAGCGTGTCGTTGCGGACGTACTGAATGTCGATCAGCTTGCGCAGCATCAGATCGCGATCGTGCTCGGCGCCGACCTCGACCGCGACCACCTTCTCCTTGTACTCCTCCGGCGAGCCGAGCCCGTAGATGCACGAGACCGAGGCGACGATGATCACGTCGCGACGCGTCAGGATGTTCGAGGTCGCGGAGTGCCGCAACCGGTCGATGTCGTCGTTCCGCGACGAGTCCTTCTCGATGTAGAGGTCTGCCTGCGGCACGTACGCCTCGGGCTGGTAGTAGTCGTAGTACGAGACGAAGTACTCGACCGCGTTATTCGGGAAGAACTCGCGGAACTCGTTGCAGAGCTGCGCCGCCAGCGTCTTGTTGTGCGCGATCACGAGCGCCGGGCGGCCGACCTTCTCGATCGTCCAGGCCATCGTCGCGGTCTTGCCCGTGCCGGTCGCGCCGACCAGCGTCTGGAAGCGCTCGCCCGCCGACAGGCCGTCGGCAAGGATGTCGATCGCAGTCGGCTGGTCGCCCGTCGGCCGGTAGGCACTCGTTGTTTTCAGCTCCGCCACAGGAGAAAGCGTACCGGGATGGCCACGCGCACCCAGGCGCCGCGCCGCCTAACCTCGGCATCCTGGCGGCGTCTCACAATGAGGTCGTGCTCCGTCGCTTCGCTCTGATCGCACTCATCGCGCTCGCTCTGCCGAGCGCCGCGGCCGCATACAGCTGGCCGTTCAAGCCGTTCAACAAGCAGCACCCGATCCGCGGCTTCTTCGGCGACCCGCGCACGGTTTACGAGAACGGCGTGCTCGCCGGCGGCTTCGACGGCCCCGGAGTCTTTTCGTTCCACCAGGGGATCGACATCGCGGCCCCGAACGGCACTCCGGTCTACCCGGTCATGAGCGGCACGGCGCACTATCTTGGCGCGTCTGTGCTGAACGTGGACGTCGGCCAGGTCGACGGCAGCGACGTCACGTTTCAGTACTTCCACCTCACACCGATCGTCGGCGAGGGAGAGCACGTGATCGCGAAGGAGACGGTTCTCGGCTACGTCGAGCCGCCGTACGGACATGTGCACCTCACCGAGATCGACGGCTCGCATGCGGTCAACCCGCTGCAGAGGGGCCATCTCGCTCCGTACGCGGACCACACGCGTCCGACGATCCGAATCACGACGTTCGGCAACTCCGCCGGCGCGATCCAGACGCCGCTCGGCCTCTGCGGCCGCGTGCAGATCTCTGTCGACGCATTCGACCGCACGCCGCTGGCTGTGCCGGGCTCGTTCAACGGCCTCCCGGTGACGCCGACGCTCGTCGAATGGACGGTGCGGCATCTCAACGGGAAGGTCGCGATCCCGCTTCGCGTCGCCGCCGACTTCCGGGCGACGCTGCCGCCGAACGCGAAGTTCTTCGACACCTACGCGAAGGGCACGTACGAGAACTCGCCGCGCTTCGGCACGCAGCAGTACACCTCGATGCCGGGTCGCTATCTCTTCCTGCTCGCGCCGAACTTCGACACGACGATGCTGCCGAACGGTGGGTACTCGCTGACAGTGCGCGTCTCCGACATTCGCAACAACGCTGCGACCCAGACGCAACGCTTCTCGGTGCTCAACGCGAAAGGCAGCGCGTGCCCGGGCTCGCTCTCCGAGCCGCCCGGCACGCCTCCACCGCCGTCCGAGCCTCCGCCGGGTGGCGGCACCGGGGACTAGCTGCTGATCCCCAGTTCGCTCCTGTACGCGCGCCGGTAGATGCTCTTGAGCCGCTCGACCTTGTCGATGTACGCGCGCGTCTCGGGGAACTGCACACCCTCACCCTCCGCGCGCCAGCGGTCGACGTTCTCCTGGCCCGCGTTGTAGGCGGCAAGCGCGAGCCGCTCATCGCCGTACTTCAACAGCAGGTGGTGGAGGTACCACGCGCCGTAGCGGACGTTGATCTCGGGGTCGTAGAGGTCGCTCAGCACGAACTTCGTACCGCCGGTGCGGATTGCTATGCCCTTCGCCGTCGCGGGCTGCAGCTGCATCAAGCCGATTGCGCCGGCGGTCGACTTCGCATCGGCGCGGAACTTCGACTCCTGCTCGATCACCGCTGCGAGCAGCGCCGGGCTCAGGTCGTAGTTGCGCGCGTGGCCGCGGACGATGTCCGCGTAGCGCAGCGGATACCAGAGCCGGGCGTACCACGGAGGCTCCGCGTGCTGCAGGTAGACGAACGCGCCCACGAGCAACACCACGAGCAGCGCAAGCGGGAGGGTGAGACGCCTCAGGACGATGAGAGGGTCTCTACCACGCCCGCGACGAACGCGTCGAGGTCGGCGAGCGTGCCGTCGTTGACGTAGGCGAAATCGGCGCGCGCGACCTTCTCCACGTCGGGGATCAGCCGCGCCTCACGGTCGGCGAAGCCTGCGCGACGGCTCTCGCGCACGTGGTGCGGCGCCGTGATGACGACGACCTTGTCGAAGCGAGACTCGCCCCCGGTCTCGAACAGGAGCGGGATCTCGACGACCTCGAGCGGCGCGCCGGTCGAGCCGAGCCATTCCTGTGCGAGCTCCCGTGTTCGCGGATGGAGCAGCTGCTCGAGCCAGTCGAGCTCCGCGCGGTCATCGAAGACGATCTCTGCGATGCGGCCGCGGTCGCCGACTGCGGCCTCGCCCCAGCGCTCCGCAATCGCGCGCCGCACCTCCTCGTCGTCCGCGAGTAGTCGGTGGACGAACTCGTCGCTCGAGGCCGTTGCGGCGCCGTGGCGCGCGAACGCAGCAAGTGCCTCGCTCTTCCCTGCTGCGATGCTCCCCGTCAGCGCGACCGTGACCGGCCGCGGCACGCTATTCGGCTTCGGCTTCGGCCGGCGCGGCTTCGTCCGAGCCCTCGGCGGGCTCGTCCTCGACCGGCTCCTCGACCTCGGCCGACGGCTCCGGCTCGCTCTGCGCGGCGGCTTCGTCGGAGAACACGTCCTCCGAGAGATCGATCGTCGGCGGCGCTGCCTCCTCGCCCGGCCTCGGCGATACGGGCATGCCGTCGTCGACGCGCTTGAGCGAGAGCGACAGGCGGCGGCGCTCGGCGTCAACCTCGAGGATGCGCACGTTCACCGTGTCGCCCTGCGACACGACCTCGCGCGGATTCTCGACGTGATGCTGCGCGAGCTCGGAGATGTGCACGAGCCCTTCCACGCCCGGCAGGATCTCGACGAACGCGCCGAACGTGACGACCTTCGTCACCTTCCCCTCGACGACGTCGCCCTCGTTGTAGCTCTCGAGCACCTGCTGCCACGGATCGGTCTGCGTCTGCTTCAGGCCGAGCGAGATCCGCTGCCGCTCGCGGTCGATGTCGAGCACCTTGACGTCGACCTCCTGGCCGATCTCGAGCACCTCGGACGGGTGGTTGACGTGGCTCCACGACAGCTCGCTGATATGGATGAGACCATCCATACCGTCGAGGTCGACGAACGCGCCGAAGTCGACGATGTTCGAGATCGTCCCCTTTACGACGTCGCCCGGATTGAGCCGGTCGAGGATCGCCTGGCGCATCTCCTTGCGCTCGTCCTCGAGGACGGCGCGGCGCGAGAGGACGACGTTGTTTCGCGAGCGGTTGAGCTCGATCACCTTGCAGCGGAGCTCCTGGCCGAGGTACTCGTCGAGGTCCTGCACACGGCGGATGTCGACGAGCGACGCCGGCAGGAACCCGCGCACACCGAGGTCGAGGATCAGGCCGCCCTTGACGACCTCGATCACGCGACCGGTGACCGGGTCGCTGTGCTCGTACGCGGTCTCGATCGCCTTCCACGCAATCTCGAAGCGCGCGCGCTTCTTCGAGAGGATCAGCCGGCCCTCGGCGTCTTCCTTCGTCATCACGAGGGCGGCGATCTCGTCGCCGACGGTGACCTCGTCCGCGGGGTTCACCGAGCGACGGATCGACAGCTCGCTGACCGGGATGACGCCTTCCGACTTGTAGCCGATGTCGACCAGGACCTCGTCCTTGTCCACGCGGACGACTGTCCCGTTGACGACCTCGCCCTCGTTGATCGTCGGGAAGGTCGACTCGTAGTCGGGGATCAGCTCACCGGTCTCGGGGTCTCGAGTCCAGACGCCCTCTTCAAGCCTGGGATCATTCAAGGTTTCGTTAGCCATAAAGTTCGAAGCGCGGAGTATAGCCCCGGGTGTTCAGACGCCCGTTGCGCGCTTCGGTTAGGTGGTTTTGGACCGCCATCTGTCAATTTTGAATAGCGTCTTAGGGCGTTGATCGGATTGCGCGCGTATGCAGCGGGTTCCGCCCGGGTCGCCCGGCGGGCCCGGCTGCGCGGCGTTCTCGGGTACGAGGAACGGCTCGTTTTCGTCGTCGGCTGCCCGCGCTCGGGGACGACGTTCACCGGCGCCGCGATCGGGTCGCTGGTCGGATTCGTCGACCTCGACGAGGTGACTCCGCTCAAGGCGGCGCTCCCACGGCTCGCGGGATTGCCGGTGGACGAGGCTTCGCGCGAGCTGCGGGCCATCATCGAGCGGGTGCGGCTCCTCGGGCTCGCGCGCGGGTTGCGCGGCGTCGAGCAGACACCGGAGACGGCGTTCGTGCTCGCGGCAGCGCTGCAGGCGTATCCGCGCGCGACAGCGGTGCACGTGCTGCGCGACGGCCGCGACGTCGTCTGCTCGCTGCTCGAGCGCGGCTGGTTCCGCGCAGATCGCGGCGGCAGCGACGACGCCGGGCTCGCCTACGGCGCGCACGCGCGGTTCTGGGTTGAGCCGGAGCGGCGCGGCGAGTTCGAGCGCGTCTCCGAGGCGCGCCGCGCCGCGTGGGCGTGGCGGCGGTACGTCGCCGCAGCACGCGCGGTGCCCGAGCGGACGGTGAATGTGCGCTACGAGACGATCCGCGAACAAGGCGCGCGCGTCGCCCAGGCGCTCGGGACTGACGAGCGCGCGCTGGCGGCGGCGTTCGCGCGCGCGCACACGGAGTCGATCGGGAGGTGGCAGACCGATCTTTCGGCTGAGCAGCTCGCGGACGTCGAGGCCGAAGCAGGTGGTGCCCTCAGGGACCTCGGGTACGTTTGAACGGTGGACGAGCGCTACCCGATCGGGGAAACGGATTCGGTCGCAGTCGTCGTGATCCGGCACGAGGGGCGCGAGGCCGGCTATCCGATGTGGTCGGCCGCGATTGCAACGCGCGGCGGCGAAGCGACGGTGCACGTGCCGGGTCATTACCCGGGTGTGCTCGCGACCCGCCTCCGCCAGGCGGACGAGCGGTGGACGCCGGGCGCCAAGCTGCCTTCGGGGAGGGACGAGTACCTCGAGCTCACGGCGCTCGTGCGCGCGTACGACGAGGAGACGCTGGCGCTGTCATCGAGCGCCCGCTCGCCGGTGCGCGTGACGGTCGAAGTTCCGCGCGGGGAGCTGTTGGAGCTCGCGGGGTTGCTCGATCACGCGCAGGAGCTGATCGAGGAGCTCCGGCAGGGGCTCGGGCTCGTGCCGGATTCGCTGCCTGACGGCGTCTGAACTACTTAGCTTCGTTCCAGTCGTCGCCGGAGCCGACATCCACTGCGAGCGGCGGGTCGAGCGGATACGCGTTGCACATCTCCACGCGCACGAGCTCTTTCACCGTCGACACCTCGGCGTCCGGCGCTTCGACGAGCAGCTCGTCGTGCACCTGTAGCACGAGGCGCGAGCCGCGCCCCTCGTCGACGAGACGCTTGTGGATGTTCACCATCGCGACTTTGATGATGTCCGCCGCCGTTCCCTGCATGACCGAGTTCACGGCGAGCCGTTCACCGAGTGAGCGCGTCTGCCGGTTCGACGCGCGGATCTCGGGTACCGGCCGCCGCCGACCGAAGAGCGTGGTGACATAGCCGTCCTGCTTCGCCTGCTCGATCGTGCGTTGGATGAAGTCCTGCACCATCGGGAAGCGCGCGAGATACGCGTCGATGTACTCCTGCGCCTCCTCGCGCGGGATCTCGAGATTCTCCGAGAGCCCGAACGCCGAGATGCCGTAGATGATCCCGAAGTTGACCATCTTCGCGATGTTGCGCTCATCCTTCGTCAGCGTCGCCTGATCCTTCCCGAGCACCTCTGCGGCGGTCGCCGCGTGAATGTCCTCCCCGCGCGCAAACGCCTCGCGCAGCTTCGGCTCGCCCGACACGTGCGCGAGGATGCGTAGCTCGACCTGCGAGTAGTCGGCCGACACGAGCCGATGACCCGGTTCTGCGACGAACGCGCTGCGAATCTCCCGGCCGAGCTCGGTGCGGATCGGTATTGCCTGCAGGTTCGGGTTCGATGTCGACAGGCGCCCGGTTGCGGCGACCGCCTGGTTGAAGTGCGTGTGCAGGCGGCCGTCCTCGCCGATCAGCGTCGGCAGCGGCCCGAGGTACGTATTGATGAGCTTCGAGAGCTCGCGCCACTCTTCGACCACCTCGACGATCTCGTGCTCGTGCCGGATCGCGCGCAGCACGCGCGAGTCGGTCGAGTAGCCGGTCTTCCCCTTGCGCCCCGGCGTCAGCTCGAGCTTCTCGAAGAGGATGCGCGCGAGCTGCTGCGTCGACCCGAGCATGAACTCCTCGCCCGCCAGCGACAACGCCTGCGACTCGAGCTCCTCGACGCGGTCTGCGAGCCGCGCCGTGATCTCCCCCATACGGTACGTGTCGATCTTGATACCGACGTCCTCCATCGACGCGAGGACGGCGGTCAGCGGCAGCTCGATGCGGTCGTAGAGATCCTCGCTGCCCCGTTCGCGCAAGCGGGCGCGCAGCGGCGCCGCCAGCCGGCGCGGCACCTCCGCGGCGCGGATCAGCGCCGCCGTCTCCTCCTCCACCTCCGGGTCCGGCAGTGCTTCGACGCCGTACTCGGCCGCGAGATCGTCGAGCTCGTACGCGGGACGTCCCGGCTCGATCAGATACGCAGCGATCATCGTGTCGTCGGCCGGCAGCTGCGTCAACCGCGGCAGCGACTTGTAGTCGTGCGCGACGATCTCCGCGTCGCGTAGGCGCGGCACAAAGTCGTCGCTCCACGGCCCGATCGTCACACCTTCGTGATGCGCGAGCGCAAATCGGCCGGCACTGATCGCGAGGCCGACTCGGCCGGCAACCTGCGCGGGCAACTCGCCCTCGTGCCACACGACGGCCGTGCCCGCGACGATGCGCTCGAGCGCCGGCACCGCTTCGTCGAGCTCGTCGATGCGGTTCAGCAAGTTGCGGAACTCGAAGCGCCGGAACATCTCGCGCAGCTGGGAGCGGTCGGGCGGTGCGAGCACGAGCTCCGACGGGTCGCAGTCGATGTCGAGGTCGCGCCGCATCGTCGCGAGATCCTTCGCGAGGCGTGCCTGGTCGGCGAACTCGACGACGTTCTTCTTGCGCGCGGGCGAGAGCTCTTCGGCGTGCGCGATTACTTCGTCCACAGAGCCGTACTGCGCGATCAGCTGGCCGGCGGTCTTGTCGCCGATGCCGGGGATGCCGGGGATGTTGTCGGAGGTGTCGCCCTTCAACCCGATGAAGTCGGGGATCTGTTCCGGCTTGATGCCGTAGCGCGCTTCGACGCGATCGGGCGTGTAGACCTGCACGTCACTTACGCCCCGCGGCGTCATCATCAGCGCGACATTGTCGGTCACGAGCTGGAAGGCGTCGCGATCGGTCGAGACGACGGTCGTCTTGATTCCTTCCTCGTCCGCGCGGGTCGCGAGCGTCGCGATCACGTCGTCCGCCTCCCAGCCCTCGAACTCGAGGTTGCGGTAGCCGAACGCCTCGACGATCGGGCGGAAGTACGGGAACTGCTCGGCGAGCAGGTCGGCCATCGGCCGCCGGCCTTCCTTGTAGACGACGTCCGCCTCCTCGGCGATCGCGTGCCGGTGCACCGGCCGCGTGTCCCACGCGACGGCGACGCCTTTCGGCTTGTAGTCGGAGAGCAGCTTGAAGAGCATGTTCGTGAAGCCGAGGAGCGCATTCGTCGGGAAGCCTTCCGTCGTCGCGAGCTCCTCCGGGAGCGCGAAGTACGCCCGGTAGGCGAGGTTGTTGCCGTCGACGAGGAAGAGCTCGGAGTCGCGCGCGGGCGCGTCGTCCAGGTTCAGTTCCACACCGGTGAGCGTCTTCGGGCTGATGGCCCCACGCTATCGTCCGGCGCCGGTGCCGGAAACCGCCTCGATCGACGTCGAGCTCTAAATGCGCGTCCCGCTCCTCTCGGGAACGCGGCTCGTGCTCGCGGCCGCGCCTGACGACGCCGTTGTGTTGAGACCGCCCCCGCCGGGGCAGGGCGCCGCCGACGTTGCGGCTGCGGTTCGCGACGCCCTGCGGTTCCCCATCGAGGGTGACGGGATCGACGTGCTCGCGCGCCGTTCGCGGCGGGCGACGATCGTCGTCGAACCGCCTGGACTGCCGATCCCGTCCTCGCCCAACGATCCGCGCCGCATCGCGATCGCTGCCGTCGTCGACGAGCTCGAGCGACACGGGATCTCGAGCGGCTTCCAGACGTTCCTCGTCGCAGGCGGTCTCGCCCGTCGTACGCCGCAACGTGAGCTCGAGTCGCTCGTCACCCGCGACCTCGCTCGCCGCTTCCATGGGACCGTCGTCGTGCACGACGTCGAGGACCCCGGCCTCGTGATGCTCGACGCATCGACGCGACCGCCGCTGCGCGTCAATCGGGCTCTAGTCGAGACGGATCTTGTCGTCGTCGTCACGGCCGCGGAGTCCGTGCTGCACGGCGGCCCGGCGGCGCTGCTTGCGGCCGCGGGTGCAGACGCTCTGCGGGCGGCCGGCGCGCATTCGCTGCTCGAGACGACCGCCTCGCAGGGCTGGCAGCTCGCGGTCGCTGTGGAGCGCGCTTTGCTGCGGCAGGTCCCGGTGCTCGGCGTGTCGCTGGTGCTGAACCACCCGGAGATGTCGGGCGCACTCCGGGGGTATCCGTACGACCCGAACGCGGGTGAGCGGATCGCGTCATCGCCGCTCCGCCATCTCTACCGGGCGCTCCCGGAGGCGCTGCGCACCGACGTCCTGCGCTCCTTACGCACGGAGATGACGGTGGCGGGCGCGTACAGCGGGCCGCCCTCCGTTGCGCACGCGGAGGCGCTGCTGCGCGCGGTTCAGCTCCGCAGCGCGCCGCTCGACCAGCCGCTCGACGCGCTTGTCGTCGGCGTGCCGAGCGTCACGCCGTATCTGCCCCGGGAGCGGCCGAACCCGCTCCTCGCCGCGTTCCTCGCTTTCGGCCTTGCTCTACGACTGTGGCGTGACGCTTTCCCCATCGTCGACGGCGGCAGCGTGATCCTCGTGTCGAGCTTCCGCCGGCACTTCGCGCATCCGACGCAGCAACCGTATCGCGCGTTCTTCCACGCGACCCGGATGGGCCGCGACCCGCGCGTCCTTTCGGAAGCCGAGCGCGTGGCCGCGACCGACCGGCGTGCGATCGACGCCTACCGCACGAGTCACGGCGTGCACCCCCTGCTGCCGTTCCGGGACTGGAACGCATGCCAGCCCGCACTCGGGCGAGTCGGCGCCGTTCTCGTCGCGGGTGCCGGCGACGGGACGGCGGTGCGGCAGCTCGGCTTCGTACCGGTCCACGGGCTGAACGCCGCGCTCGAGATGGCGCGGGGCCAGGGGCACGAGCGGATCGGCTTTCTGCTCAGCCCGCCGTATTTCCCGCTGCGCGTCGGCCCGGGCTGATGCTCGCGGGATGCCCGGCGAGGGCGAGCGTCCAACGGACACGTCTGGCGCCAGGCGCTGTTACGGGCTTCGTCACGGATCTCGCACCTCGTGAAGGAGGCCGGCACCGGCCGTGGCCGCCGTGGTCGAGGCCGCCTTAAGTCTCGCCGAGATACGTCTTGCGGACTTCCGGGTTCTGCGCGAGCGCCTTCGCCTCGTCGGCGAGCGCGACGTGGCCGGTCTCGAGCACGTAGCCGCGCTTCGCAACGTCGAGCGCCATCAGCGCGTTCTGCTCGACCAGCAGGATCGATGTGCCCTGCTTGTTGACCTCGACGATCGTCTCGAAGATCCGCTCGACGAAGATCGGCGCGAGGCCCATCGACGGCTCGTCGAGCATCAGCAGCTTCGGCCGCGCCATCAGCGCTCGCCCGATCGCGCACATTTGCTGCTCGCCGCCCGACATCGTCCCCGCCTTCTGGTGCCGCCGCTCGGCGAGGCGCGGGAAGAGCTCGAAGACGCGGTCCATGTCTTCCTTGAACGCCGCCTTGTCCGTGCGCTGAAACGCGCCCATCTCGAGGTTCTCCGTCACCGTCATGCGCGGGAAGAGCTTCCGCCCCTCCGGCGACTGCGCGATGCCGCGCTTGACGATCTCGTGCGGCGGGTCGTTCGTGATGTCGTCCCCGTTGAATCGGATCGAGCCCCGTCGCGGATGGTTGAGCCCGTTGATCGAGCGCAGCGTCGTCGACTTGCCTGCGCCGTTCGCGCCGATCAGCGTCACGATCTCGCCGTCGTGCACCTCGATCGAAATGCCCTTCAGCGCCTGGATCGAGCCGTAGAACGTCTCGACGTCCTCGACCTCGAGCAGCGGCGTACCTGTCGCGGTCGCGCTCATGCGCCCACCGCCGCCGAACCGAGATACGCCTCGATCACGCGCTCGTTCTTCTGGATCTCCTGTGGGGTGCCTTCGGCGATCTTCTCACCGTAGTCGAGCACGGTCACGCGGTCGGAGACGCCCATGACGACGCGCATGTCGTGCTCGATCAGCAGCACAGTCAGCTTCTGCTCCTCGCGCAACCGCCCGACGAACGCGGTGAAGTCCGCCGTCTCCTGCGGATTCATCCCCGCGGTGGGCTCGTCGAGCAGGAGCAGCTTCGGCTCCGTTCCCAGCGCCCGCGCGACCTCGAGGCGGCGCTGGTCACCGTACGAGAGGTTGCGCCCGATCTCCTGATCCTTGCGCCGCAACCCGGAGAACTCGAGCAGCCCGCGTGCACGCTCGCGCGCCTCGCGCTCCTCCCGTTTGACGCCCGGCGTACGCAGGATCGCCTGCACGAGGTTGCCCTTGAGGCGAACGTGCATGCCGACGAGCACGTTCTCGAGCGCCGTCATGTTCTGGAAGAGGCGGATGTTCTGGAACGTGCGGCCGATGCCGCGCTGCGTGAACGTGTGCGGCGGGCGACCCGTCATATCTTCTTCAGCGAACAACACTCGACCGGCTGTCGGCTTGTAGACGCCCGTAAGCATGTTGAAGAACGTCGTCTTGCCTGCGCCGTTCGGCCCGATCAGGCTCACGATCGAGCCCTGCGGCACCGTGAAGTCGACGTCGCTGACCGCGACGAGCCCGCCGAACTCCTTGCGCAGCCGCTCGGTGACGAGCAGGTCTTCAGGCACCGGCCATCTCCGTGTCGTACAGCGGCTCGTCGTGCACGCCCTCGTGGAACTCCGCCGCTCGTCGAGAGCTCGGGATCAACCCTTCAGGCCGGAACAGCATGACGATGACGATGATCGCGCCGAAGATGCCGAACTCGTAGAGCGGCACGTCGAGGTGCGTGCCGAAGTGCCCGTTGATCCACGTGCCGACGTTCGAAAGTCCTTCGCGGTCGAGGTACGAGAGGAAGCACGCACCGAAGATGACGCCCCAGATGTTCCCCATGCCGCCGAGGATGACCATGCAGAGGATGAAGACGGAGATCTGGAAGAAGAAGTCGTCCGGGAACGCGCCGCTCTTGTAGCTCGCGTAGTACGCGCCCGCAACACCCCCGAAGAATGCACCGGTCGCGTACGCCCACGTCTTCACCTTCATCAGCGGAACGCCCATCGCCGCAGCCGCTGTCTCGTCTTCGCGCACAGCGATCCATGCGCGGCCGAGCCGCGAGTCGCGCAGCCGTGCGCTCACAAGGATGGTGATCAGCACAAGCACGAGCGCTGTCCAGAAGAAGACCGCGTCTAACGGATCCGCTGTGCCGAGGCCGTGCACGGTCAAGAAGTTCGCCGGTAAGTGCAGGTGCTGCTGGAACCAGTTGCCGAAGCCGGGGCCGTCGATCGGCGTGATGCCGCCGGTGCCGTTGGTCAGGTTAAAGCCGGAGCCGAACAGGTTGTCGCCGTTGCGCGCGATCTGCGGCAGGATCTCGCCGAAGCCGAGCGTGACGATCGCGAGATAGTCGCCGCGCAGGCGGAGTGTTGGCAGGCCGATCAGGATGCCGACGAACGCGGTCGCGACTCCGGCCATGAGCAGCACGAGGAAGATCGAGAAGTGGAATCCGGTGTCGCCCTTGTAGAGGCCGACCGCGCCGAAGTTCACGTTCTGCTTCGCAAACTGGTTCGAGGCGAACCAGCCCGCCATATAGGCGCCCATTGCGTAGAACGCGACGTAGCCGAGATCGAGCAGGCCGGCGTAGCCGACGACGAAGTTCAGGCCGAGCGCCATGATCGTGAAGATGCACATGACGACCATCGTCGACATCTGCGGGAACGGCCCGAAGATCGGCACCTCCGGCATGTGCGTGCCGTAGTACGGATAGAGAACGACGATCGTGAGCACCGCCACCGGCACGACGTACTTACCGATCCGATGCCCCGCGATGCTGAGGCCCTGGTACCACGGCACGACGAGCACGAGGAGCACGAGTGCCGCGGCGAGCGCCGACGTCTTCCAGACGCCGAAGAACGCGACGAGGACGAGACCGATCCCGATCCAGATCACGGCCGTGATCGTGCGCCTCAGAAGCGGAGGCCACGACATCCACCGCTCCGGCGTCATTCCCATGGCGCTGAGCGCCTGCCACCAGGCCTGGGAGACTTGCTGGCGAATGCGCCTGCGCATCGTCAGGCGCCTTCCGGTGTTCGCTCGCCGAGGAGGCCCTCGGGCCGGAAGACGAGGATCAGAATCAGGATCGAGAAGACGATCGACTGCGTCCAGTCGCTACCCGGCGCATGCCACGAGAGACCTTCGTTGTCGGCCTGGATGAAGCCGATGACGAGCGCACCGAGGACGGCGCCCGGCAGGTTGCCGATGCCGCCGAGCACGGCGGCGGTGAAGGCGATCAGTCCGAGCTGGAAGCCGGTGTCGTAGCGAACCTGCCCGAAGTACAGGGCGTACAGGAGACCGCCCGCACCGGCAAGGCCGCCGGCGATGAGGAACGTGAACGAGATCGTGCGGTTGACGTTGATGCCCATCATCGCGGCGGCGTCGCGGTCCTGTGCGGTCGCACGCATCGCCTTCCCCTGCTTCGTCCGCTGCACGAGGTAGATGAGCGCGAGCAGCACGGGCACCGTGACGATCACGACGATGAACTTCTCCCACGTGTATGCGACCCCGCTGATCGAGAAGACGTCGCTCGTCGGAAGCACCTGCGGGACGGCGACATAGCTCGGGCCTTTCCACGCGATGGCGATGTCCTGCAGGATGAACGACATCCCGATCGCGGTGATGAGCGGCGCCAGTCGCGGCGCCCCGCGCAACGGTCGATAGGCGACGCGCTCGATCGTCGCGTTGATCAACCCGCACGCGACCATCGCGACGGCGAGCGAGGCGACGATCGCAACGGCGAGCGATCCGGCAGCCTCACCTTTGTGCAGGTTGAAGACGGAAAGGATCATCGTCGCGGAGAACATCCCGCCGAGCATGAACACGTCGCCGTGCGCGAAGTTGATCAGCTCGAGGATGCCGTAGACGAGCGTGTAGCCGAGCGCGACGAGCGCGTACACCGCTCCGTTCGTGATGCCGATGAACTGGATCCGCATGAAGTACGCGAACCCGTCGACCTGGATGTTCTTGATCAGCCAGAAGGCGAGCGCGAGCAGCAGCAGCGTGGCCGCCGCGGGCATGAAGTACGAGCCGAGCGACCGTCTGGCTCGGATCGGAGCCTGTGCGCTGACATCGGTGGCCACGTGAGTAGTAAGGGGAGATACGCGCCGGGGGAGGTTGACCTCCCCCGGCGTGTGTTGCGATTGAGCTCTCTACCTACCCGCCGACGAGGTTCGCGGCGGGAATGAGCGTCTTCACCGGAATCAGCTGCTTTCCGGCCTGCTTGTAGATCGTGATCGGCGTCAGGTTCGTGTCGCCGGTCGCGTTGATCGTGAAGGTGCCGAGGATGCCGTTCGTGACGGTCTGGCCGAACACGGCCTTATTCGTCTTCGACCGGTCACCACCGCCCGCTGCGACTGCATTCAGCATGACGTCCATCGCCTGTGCGCCGTAGGCGGCGTACGGGTTCGGCGTCGCGCCGATCTGCTTGCCGAAGCTCTTCACGAAGACGGCGCCCTGACCCGTCAGGCCCTTCGGCGGCTGGCCTGCGACGCTGATGTACGCGCCGTTTGCAACCGCACCGTTCGCGTTCGGGTCGCTGAAGCCGTCCGGCATCTGGAGCTTGAGGCCCGGATCCGTCGCCTTCAGATCCTGCATCAGCTTCGCGCCGTTGTTGCACGCGATGCCGCCGAGGAACACGGCCTGTGCACCCGACTTCTTGATCAGGTTGCCGAGTGCCTCATAGCTCGACTGCTTGGCGTCCCAGCCCTTGAAGCCGACGACCTGAATGCCGAGCTTCTTCGCCGCGTTCTTGTACGTCGTCGCGACGCCGAAGCCGTAGGTCTGCTTGTCGTTCAGGACGTAGACCTTCTTGTAGCCGAGCGCCTTCGACCACATCGCGTCCGCCGGGCCCTGGAAGTCGTCGGTTGCGACGACGCGGGCGTAGTTGCGGACGCCGGTCGGGTAGTACTTCTGCGGCTCGCCCGGGTCCCAGTGCTTCGTCAGGCCCGGGTTCGTGTTCGCCGGGCTGACCATCGTCAGGGGACCGGGGTTTGCCCGGTTGAGAATCGGGACGATGATCTTCGCGCAGCCGGAGTTGAAGGTACCGACGACGCCGATCACCGACCGATTGTTCGCATACAGACGGCCGTTCGTCGCGCACTTGGCCGAGTCCCAACCGCCGGTCTGCGCGGTCGAGTCGTCGCACGACTGGTACCCGATCTTCAGGCTGCCGGCCTTCCAGCCCCGGTTCGCGAGATCCCACAGGATCGCGCGGGAGATCTGGACGGTCTGGTGCCGGATCGCGCCCTGCAGTGGCAGATCCGACGCAACGATGAAGTCGGGTGAACCCGACCCCTTGTAAACCACCGGGCCGCACGACGACGACGGCAGCGGTGTGACGCCGCTCGTCGCGCTGCGCGCGGTACCCGAGTATCCGGCAGCAAGCGCCGCAGCCACTCCGGCCACGACGACGAGCGCCAAAAGCGAAACCTTCTTGCTCACGCTCCCTCCTCCAACCCGATTCCAATTCCGCGGATAGAACAGGTGGTACGCGGGCGAGTATTTCGCTCTCCAGCCCTATTTTCAATAGGGGACCGACCTCATTTTCAATAGTGAAGCTTGTGCGGGATCTACCATGGGCTCCGCGCCGAAGTGGCGGAACTGGTAGACGCGCCGGACTCAAAATCCGGTTCCCGCAAGGGAGTGAGGGTTCGATTCCCTCCTTCGGCACTATCGATCGCGACTCTGGAGCCGCGACTCGAACGCCTGCCGCAACGTCTCTCCGGAGACCGGCAGCGTGTACCGCGGCCTGCGCGGCTCGAGCTTTGTGACGCGCACGATGTCGTTGCCGCGTTCGCCGTGACAGCGCGCGTACGCGACTGCCTCTGGGATCGGTCTCAGCTTTGGGCGGCGGAGCAAGCCCACGAGGCCTCTCCTACCACCCTCGGGCCGCGAGGACAACTCACTTCGTCGTCGTCGTGGGCGGTGGAGGCGGCGGCGCCTTGGTCGTCACGGTCACTGTGGTCGTGCGCGTCACCGTCTTGGCCGGAAGCGTGACGGTGATGATCGCCCCCGTCACCGTCACGGTCTGAATGGGCGACGTGACCGTCACGCGGCGCGTCACCGTCTGCGAGTCCACGACGGTCGACGGCTGCGTGATCGTCTGGAAGCTCGTCTGCGTTGCCACCTGCGTCCGCGTGAGCGTCTGCCGACGGGTCACGGTCGTGCCCTTGCCGGTGACGTACACGACCTGCCGCCGAACGATGGGTGCTGCGTGGACGGTCTGCACGACGGGCCGCGTAACGACGCGCGTCTCGACCACCGTCGAAGGCCTTGCCGCGGCGGTCGTCGCGAGCGTGATGTACTGGGTAACGACGCGCTCGCGGCCGTGAATCCGCACGGTGTGCTGCACCGCCTCGAGCTTGACCGTTCCGGTCGCGCTGTCGTTGTTCTTCATCGAGCTCGCAGCCGCATAGCCGCCGGCCCCGAGTGCGACGAGCAGGACGATGATCACGACAGCGAGACCGTGGCGGTCATTCCGCTGCCACAGGAAGCCGTACCACTTCGGATCGAGCCAGCGTCTCATCGCCAAAGACCGAGGAACACGGGGACCCTATCCCCGCTCGGTCGAACCCAATCCTCGTTTTGCCGACGCCTTACAAACGGGCGGAGGCCGCCGTGGCTAGTTCAGGACGAGATACGCGCAGGGCAGGTCGCTGCCGGGCATCGGCGAGCGGCTGATCCGCGACACCACGTGCCCTTCGACGGACGCGCCCTCCGCCGGCGGAGGCCCATCCCGCTCGACGAGCTCATAGCCGTCCGGCCCCTGGAAGAAGAGGAGGTGCTTCTGCGCATCGGCCCATGGACCGACCGGAATCGACGGTGCCGCGCGCAGCTCCTCGAGCTCCGCCGTTACCTCGTCGAGCTGGGCGTTTCGCTCTGCCAGCTCGCGCGAGGCTTCGCCGACCTGCCGCTCGAGCTCGCCGATCGCCTGCTCGGAGGCGAGCGCGGAGCGCCGAAGCGTCTCAGCCTCTTCTGCCTGCTTCTCGAGACCACCGGCACGTTCCGTTGCCTCGGCCACGCGCTGCTCGAGATCGGCACGCACCGTCTCGGCCGCCTGCAACTGGTCGTCCGCCTGCGCAAGCTTCGCCTCGAGCTCGGCCCGGATTCCGTCCGACGCCGGCTCTTCCAGCTCACGCGCTGCGGCAGCCTCAGCCTCGAGCGCCTCGGCGCGCGCCGTGACCTCCGCCAGCTTCTGCTCGAGCGCGCCGCGCTCGGAATCGGCCGACTCGGCGTCCGCGCGGCGGCTCTCGACGAGCGCCAGCTCCTGCTTCAGGGTCTCACTGCGCTCGACCTCCGTCGCGAGCCCGCGCTCGAGATCGGTGCGCACGCTGTCACACGCCTCGATGGAGGAGCGGAGCTCTGCAAGCTCTGTGTCGCGGTCGGTCAATCGCTGCTCCAGCTCACCGTACGCGGCCTGCCACTGCGCGACCGCGTCCTGCCACTTCGTCAGATCTTCGTCGCCGGAGCGGAGGGTCGCCAGCTCGTTCTCGAGCGATGCGGCGCGCTGCGATTCCTGCGCCAGCCGCTGCTCGAGCTCGGCGCGCGCGGCCACGAGCCGCTCGTTCGCGTCTGCCAGCTTCTCCGTCTCGGCGGAAGCCAGCGACAGCTCCTCACGAACCGCCTCGCGGTCCGCGACCGGATTGGCCTTCGGCTTCGCCTCGGTGATCGCGATAACCGCGCCCGCGCGCCCAAGCCGAGGGCTCGAGACGGGCGGCTCGCCGACCGCACCGGTCGACTGCAGGCCGCCGGCGCTGAAACCGGTCGCAAACCCGTACTCGGTCTTCAGGAGGCCGCCGTGCTGCGTCGCAAGCGCCTGGGCGACCGTTGCCGGCGCCGCGAAGCCGCGCGCCACCACGATCGCGCCCAGCGGCTCGCCGGACGACTTCTGCTCCTGCAGGGCGACCTCGAGCTGCTCCGGCGTGATCAGGCCACGCTTGACGAGCAGGCTGCCGAGAGGCTCCTGAGCTTGTCCGTTATCCGCAAGTGCCGCCACAGTCAATGCTCCGATCGAGTACTGAGAACCGCCGTACCCACAGCATCGGAGAGAACCGCAAAACACGTGTCCCTCTATAGGGGCATGCTTCGTATGGAGCGGGTATGACTTACCGCCGTGGCGAGCGCAGTTGGGATCCTCACGGGCGGCGGTGACTGCCCTGGACTGAATGCCGTGATCCGCGCGGTCGTGCGCTCCTCGGACACGGCCGGGTGGGACGCGGTGGGCGTTCTCGAGGGCTGGCGTGGGCTCGTCGACGGGAATTTTCGGGATCTCGGGCCGTCGGAGGTCTCCGGGATCCTCCCCCGCGGCGGGACGATCATCGGCACGACGCGGACGAACCCGTTCAAGCTCGACGGCGGCGTCGAGAAGGTCTTGCAGAACTTCGCCGACCGCGGACTTGACGCGCTTGTCGCGATCGGC
Source organism: Gaiellaceae bacterium (assembly GCA_036496545.1). GTDB lineage: Bacteria > Actinomycetota > Thermoleophilia > Gaiellales > Gaiellaceae > Palsa-739. Next base: position 49,018 of record DASXKX010000019.1, read on the forward strand.
GGCGAGGACACGCTCGGCGTCGCGGCGCGCCTCTACAGCGAGCACCGCTTCCCCGTCGTCGGCGTGCCGAAGACGATCGACAACGACCTCTCCGGCACCGACTACACCTTCGGCTTCGACACGGCCGTGACGATCGCCACCGAGGCGATCGATCGTCTCCACACCACGGCCGAGTCGCACAACCGCGTGATGGTCGTCGAAGTGATGGGCCGCCACGCCGGCTGGATCGCGGTGATGAGCGGTATCGCGGGCGGCGCCGATGTGATCCTGATCCCGGAGCAGCCCGTCGACTTCGACGAGGTCGCGCACAGCATCCGCAGCCGTCACGCCCGCGGCAAGAACTTCTCGATCGTCGTCGTCAGCGAGGGCTGCGAGCTGCCCGGCCTCGAGGACAGCGGCGAGCGCGACCAGTTCGGGCATGTGATCCTGTCGCAGCGCGGCGTCGGCGAGCTGCTCGGCCGCGAGATCGAGCAGCGCACCGGCTTCGAGACGCGCGTCACCGTCCTTGGCCACATCCAGCGCGGGGGCACGCCGACGCCACGCGACCGCGTGCTCGCGACGCGCTACGGGCTCAAGGCTGCGGAGCTTGCGCAGGCCGGGCAGTTTGGGCAGATGGCCGCGCTGCGCGGCGACGACATCGTTGCGGTGTCGCTCGAGGAGGCGACTGCGCAGCTGAAGACGGTGCCGCCTGAGTGGTACGCCGTCGCACAAGCCTTCTTTGGCTAGCGCCTTCTCGCAGGCCTGGCCTGCATTTGCACTTGTCGCGGGACTGCTGCTGATCGGTGCGGTCGCGGCACGCGAGGGCGTCTTCGCCGAGGCGGGTGAGCTCGTCGCGTGCGCTCCGGGCGGGCCGTTCGTGTTGTTGGCCGGACTGCTGCTCGTCGAGGCGCTTGTCACGGCGGTCTTGAACCTCGACACGGCGGTCGTCTTCCTCACACCCGTCTTGCTCCATGCTGCGCGCGCACGCGGGCTTGCCGACGGACCGTTCCTCTACGGCGCGGTCTTTATGGCGAACTCCGCCTCCCTGCTGCTGCCGGGAGCGAATCTCACGAACCTGATCGTCCTCGCGCACGAGCACGTGTCCGGGACGACGTTCGCTTCGCGACTCGCGCCGGCGTGGTGTGTTTCCGTCGCCATCACGATCGCGTTCGTCGCGCTCGTCTTCCGCGGCGACCTGTCGCGGAAGACTGCGCGGCTCGCGGAGCGCGTACCGTTTCGTCCCGGCGTCGGCGCGATTGCGATCGCGGTCGGTGCCGCGCTCGTGCTCGTGCTCGCACGACCGGCGCTGCCCGTGCTCGGGCTTGGGCTCGCGACGGCGGCTGCCGGCCGCCTGGGCGTGCGCCGCGCGGTCGAGTCAGTGAACCCGTTTTTACTGCTCGCACTGCTCGCCGTCGCGGTCGGTCTCGGCGCGCTCGCGCGCGCGACGTCGATCGGCACGGCGTTGGCGCACACGAGTCGCTGGGCGACCGCATGGATCGCGGCTGGGACGGCAGTCGCGATCAACAACCTGCCGGCAGCGGTGCTCTTGTCGGCTCGCCTGCCCGCGCATCCGCGCGCGCTATTGCTCGGGCTCGATCTCGGGCCGAACCTCGTGGTCACCGGCTCGCTGTCGGCGATCCTCTGGCTCCAGGTTGCGCGCAGGAACGGCGCCCGGCCGAGCATCCTCCGCTACTCCCTCCTGGGGATCGTGCTTGCTCCGTGCACGATCGTGGCGTCGCTGCTCGTCAACGCGGTCTGACGGGGGCGATCGCCGCCGTCCGTCAAAGCTCCGCGAGCGGGAACGAGCGGTGCGCGCGCGGCGGCACGAGGAAGTTCTGCCGGTGTGTTGTCGTCAGCACCGAGTTGAAGCCCTGCGCGCGCGAGCGTTGCGCGACCTCGAGCTTCCGGCCACTCGGCATGACCCCGTCCATCGCGAGGCGGTTACGCTCGAAGTCGTCGCCCGACGGGTTGAAGACGACGAAGTGCACGCCCGCAGCGGGCGTGTCGCTCATCCTGTCCTTCGAGTGATCGGACGAGAACGCGAACGGATTGTCGAGCGTGTTGAAGTCCGCGCGCTGCGGGATGGCGGTTCCCTTCGGGTACACCGTTCCCTCAGGCCCGACCATCTGCCGCTGCAGGCGCGACGTCGCCTGGATCGACGCGCTGTGCCCGAAGCGGCCCGTGCGCCTGAACTTCAGCTCGGTCTCTGCGACGGTCGGGATCTGGTGCGGCCCCTGCGGCACGGTCTGCGCGCCCTGCTTCACGTTCGGCATGCCAGGCTGAAACGCCGTCAGCACGCGCTCCTCGAAGTCGAAGTTGAGGTACCACGCTTCGAGGTCCTCGGTGATGTGCGAGAGGTGCATGTGCGTGCCGCCGTGGAAGTAGCCGGTGCGAAGGTCGACGAAGCCGAGCGTCTCGTGGTTCGCGATCAGCCGCGGTCCGAGTCCCGCTTTCTGGGTCGATGTGAAGCCGAGGAAGAGCTCGGAGCCGTCGGGGATCAGGTCGGCGCCCGGCACGCCGGCCGCAACCGCAAGCTGCTGCGGCAAGCTCTTGCCTCCCTCGAAGCCGCCGCCCGCGAACCCGCGGCGGATACTCGTGACGGTGAACAGTCCGAGCTCGTCGAAGAGAGCCTTGCGCGCTGCGTCGATGTGCTCCAGGCGGTCGCTGCGCAAGAGGACGGCAACATCATTCGACTCGAGCATCGTTCCGTCGGGATCGCTCGGGAAGCGGCGCGAAGGAAGCAGCACCGGCTTCGTCGCACGGTGGTCGAACGGAAGATGCTTTCGCGCAGCTGCTCCGACGTGATGGTCGAAGTACGGCAGCCCCCACGCAACGGTGACGCCGAGGCCCGCCGGGTTGAGTGGATACTCGGTGTCGAGCCGAAGCAATGCAGTTTCGAGATCGTTCCGCGCCGACTCGATGTCCGACGTCTTGATCGTCCCGGTGATCACTTCGCTGTGTAGCGGCGGGACGAGCACGTCGACGCCCTCAGACGTCACGGTGCGAAGGTCGAAGACGTGCTGCTCGCGCGGCATGCCTGTCGGCTCAACAGCAGGCCGCGACGGCGCCTTTGCGAGCTCATCGACGAGCTCGTAGATGCCGGCACCGCCGATCGCGGCGACCGCCGCGCCGCCAAGGAACCGTCGACGACTGAGACGCATCAGCCTTGCGGGCGGACGAGCACGAGGCCCGCAAGCAGACGATCGAGATTCTTCATGACGAGCGACGCCGAGAGATACGGCTTGATCACGTGCTCACTCACCGTGTACAGCGAGCCGCGGTGGTGCCACGCAAGCAGGATGTGCCACTGGTCGGCGTCCTGGTTCACCGTGTAGATCGTCGCGGTGATGCCGTTCGCGCGCATGCTCCCGTTCGCGCCGGAGAAGCACGCCGTCTTGCCGCGAATCGTCTTCTTCCCGTTCGGGATCACCGTCGTGCACGTCGGGATCGTCGAGCGGCCGGGATAACCGCGGAAGTTCACGTGCACGTCACCGCTGCCGACGTCGCCGTGCTCGAGGAAGCTGATCAGGTAGCTGCGGTCCTTGCCGATCGAGCTGATGTCGATGTATTGGCCGCCGATCTTCGCGTCGAGCGGATTCGGCATCCACGTCGGGCAGTAGACGGGCGCCTGGATCTTGTTCGCGAGCTTCTGCCAGCCGGACGCCCACGCCGCAGGGCACGTCTTCGGCGCAGCAGCGGAGCCCGCCGGGACCGCGACGACGAGCCCCACGACAGCCACGACCCCGACCAGCGTCGCCCTCATGGCGAACAGGGTAGCCCCTTAAACTTCCGGGGGCGAGTCGCCGACGAGCGGCGCGAGATCCCGCGTCCGCACGATCACGGCGTCGCAGCCGGCCCGCTCGAGCTCCTGCACCTCGTGCAACGTCGTCACGGGCAGGTCGGCGATCGCGAGCTTGCCGGCGGGGACGGCGGCGAGGAGGTCGAGCACGGTGTCGAGCGGCGTGTCGTCTCCCTCGCTCTCGGACGGCGCAAGCAGAAAGATCTCCGGGTCGAAGCGATCGAGCGCGGCTTCGAGCGCTTCCTCGTCGCGCACCTCGACCGCGTAGTCGACGCCCAGCTCGAGCGCACGCTGATGCCGTCCGTCGAAGCCGTGGTCGTCCTCGTCGAAGGTGATCGTCACGGCGTCGGCGCCGTCTGCGTCGTCGTACCGGCCGTCAGTCCGCCAGAGGATCGGCAGCGAGGTCGCTTCGCGAACGACGCTCGGGTTGCCGCGCACGACGAGCGCCTCGGCCCGCTGCGACTCGGCCTCTCGTGCGGCGTCGGCGTCCTCGACGGCCGCGATCACGGAGATACCGTCGCCCTCGGCGATCGCGTGGCTGAAACGTCGGTCCGCCATGCCCTGGCCCGGAAGCCTAGCCAAGGAACTCCGTAACGAGACGCACGGTTTCCTCCGGAGCGTCCTCGGGGATATCGTGACCGGAGTCCACGACCTCGATACGGGCGTTGGGCTGCGCCTTCTTGAACCGTTCGAGCGCGTCGGCGTCGTCGTTGTTGCCGGCGAGGATCAGAAGGATCGGCGCCTTGATGCGCGCAAGCTCGGCGCTCGGCGGCTCGACCGAGACGCCGTAGAGCGCCCACGCGGCGACGCGCGGGTTGGCGCGCGGGACGATCCGGCCGTTCTCCTCGGTCATGCCTTCGCGGTACCGCGGCTCGAGGCTCGGGCGCCAGTCGCGCACCCGCTCTTCCACCCAGTCGAAGTACGCGTCCCAGCTGTCGAATCCGAACGCCGCCTGCTCGGACTCGAACTCGCGCACGAGCTCGTCGCGGGAGTCGATCCGCCGCACGTCGGTGTGCCCCGCGTCGAGCAGCACGAGGGCGTCGACCTGCTGCGGATGGCTCGCCGCAAGATGCACCCCGATCGAGGCACCCCACGAGTGGCCGATGAATGCGAAGCGCTCGAGGCGGGCGACCTCGAGCACGTAGCGTGCGAGCGCGCTCGGGCGATAGGCGTCGGGCCCGTCGAGGTGTTGCGGCGGGACGATCGAGACGACGTGGAAGCCGCGGTCGGCAAGCAGCGGCCCGACCTCGACGAGCTGCAGCTCGCCCCACGGGTTGAGGCCCGGCCAGAAGACGATCGGCCGGCCGGCGGGGTCGCCCCACTCGCGCGTTACTGGCCGATCGGGTGCCAGACGGTCTTGAGCTCGAGGTAGTTCGCGATCTCCCAGGGGCTCTGCGCGTCGGCGCGCCCGCGGATGACGCGCTTCACGTTCTCGGCCGCTGCTTCCTCGAGCTCGGTCGAGTGGCCGTCGGCGCCGCAGAGGTCGATCGCGTTGACGTCCATGTGCGCGGCGAGATGCGGTGCGACCTCGGCGCGGCTGCCCGTGATGATGTTGATCACGCCGCCGGGCAGGTCGCTCGTCGCGAGCGCCTCGGCGAGCTCGACCGCCGCGAGCGGTTGAGTCTCGGACGCGAGCACGACGGTCGCATTGCCGCCGACGACCGGCGGCATGACCCGACTGACGAGACCGAGCAGCGCCGGCTCCTCAGGCGCGAGGATCGCGACGACCCCGGTCGGCTCCGGCACCGTGAAGTTGAAGTACGGGCCGGCGACCGGATTCGAGCCGCCGAGCACCTGCGGCAGCTTGTCCGCCCAGCCGGCGTACCAGACGATGCGATCGATCGAGCGCTCGACCTCACCGCGGCCGCTGCAGAGCTCGGCGAACTCGGCGGCACGCGCCTCGATCATCTCCGCGAGGCGGTAGATGACCTGGCCGCGGTTGTACGCGGTCGCGTTCGCCCAGCCCGGTTGCGCCTTCCGCGCCGCCTGCACCGCGTCCCGTGCGTCCTTGCGCGAGCCGCGGGCGACGTTGTGTCCCTGCGCCTCGTACGTGCGGCCCGACTCACTGCGCGGGAACGCCCCGCCGATGTACAGCTTGTACGTCTTCTTGACCGGGAGCCGGGTCATTCGTCGAAGATCAGGTAGGGCTCGAGGCCGTGACGTCCGCCCTCGCGGCCGAAGCCGGACTCCTTGTAGCCGCCGAACGGGGAGGTCGGGTCGAAGCGGTTGAACGTGTTCGCCCACACGACGCCGGCGCGTAGGCGCTGCGCCATCCACAGGATGCGTGAGCCCTTCTCCGTCCAAACGCCGGCGCTGAGGCCGTACGGCGTGTTGTTCGCCTTCTCGACCGCTTCCTCCGGCGTGCGGAAGGTAAGGACGGAGAGCACGGGGCCGAAGATCTCCTCCTGTGCGATGCGGTAGCTCTGCGCGACGTTCGTAAAGACGGTCGGCGCGAACCAGTAGCCCTTCTCCGGCAGGACGCACGGCGGCTGGTAGATCTCCGCGCCTTCGTCTTTGCCCGCTTGCACGAGCTCCTCGATCTTGTCGAGCTGCATCCGCGAGTTGATCGCGCCGACGTCGGTGTTCTTGTCGAGCGGATCGCCGACGCGGAGCGTCTCGAGGCGGCGCTTGAGCTTCTCGATCAGCGGCTCGGCGATCGACTCCTGCGCGAAGAGGCGCGAGCCGGCGCAGCACACGTGGCCCTGGTTGAAGTAGATGCCGTTGACGATCCCCTCGACCGCCTGGTCGAGCGCCGAGTCGTCGAAGACGATGTTCGCCGCCTTCCCACCGAGCTCGAGCGTCAGCTTCTTTCCGGTGCCGGCGAGCCGCCGCTGGATCGCCTTGCCGACCTCGGTCGAGCCTGTGAACGCGATCTTGTCGACGCCGGGGTTGTCGACGAGCGCGGCGCCGGTGCGGCCGTCGCCCGTGATGATGTTGACGACGCCGGGCGGAAGCTCGGCTTGGCGGAGGACGTCGCAGAAGAGCAGCGCCGTGAGCGGCGTCGTCTCCGCAGGCTTGAGGACGACGGTGTTCCCGCACGCGAGCGCGGGGGCGATCTTCCATGCGAGCATCAGCAACGGGAAGTTCCACGGGATGATCTGTCCCGCGACGCCGACCGGCTTCGGCGTGCGGTTCGGGAACGCGTACTCGAGCTTGTCGGCCCAGCCGGCGTAGTAGAAGAAGTGTGCGGCGGCGAGCGGGAGGTCGACGTCGCGCGACTCCTTGATCGGCTTGCCGCCGTTCAGCGACTCGAGAACCGCGAACTCGCGCGAGCGCTCTTGCAGGATGCGCGCGATCCGGAAGAGGTATTTCGCGCGCTCGGAGCCGGGCAGCGCCGACCAGCCGTTCTCGAAGGCGCCGCGAGCGGCTTTGACGGCGTTGTCGACGTCTTGCTCGGTCGCTTGGCCGATCTCAGCGAGGGGCTCCTCGTCTCGTGGTGCGAGCGTCGTGTAGCTCTCGGTCGGCGTGATCCACTCGCCGTTGATGAAGAGGCCGTAGCGCTCGCGGATCGAGACGATGTCGGTCGACTCGGGCGCGGGCGCGTACGTCCACTCCTTCGGGACGGGCGCGCGATCCTGCTTGTGCTCGAGCTCAGTCAACGGTGAAGTAGTCGGGGCTCTGGTAGGCGCCGGTCTTCTCCTTGCGGAGCTGCATGAGCACGTCGTTCAGGAGCGAGGAGGCGCCGATGCGATAGCGATCGGGCGTGAGCCAGTCGATGCCGAGCGTCTCGTGGACAAGCACGAGGTGCTGAATCGCCTGCTTCGACGTGCGAACGCCGCCGGCGGGCTTGAAGCCGACGATGCGTCCTGTCTCGTGGTGCACGTCGCGGATCGCCTCGAGCATGCACAGCGCGACCGGGAGCGTCGCGGCGGACGGGATCTTGCCGGTCGAGGTCTTGATGAAGTCGGCGCCCGCGGCCATCGCGAGGAGCGACGCGCGGCGCACGTTGTCGTACGTACCGAGCTCGCCCGTCTCGAGGATCACTTTGAGGTGCGCTCGGCCGACGGCTTCCTTTACCTGGACGATCTCGTCGTAGACCTTCGCGTAGCGGCCGCTGAGGAAGGCGCCGCGGTCGATCACCATGTCGACCTCGTCCGCGCCGAGCTCGACCGCGCGGCGCGCGTCGGCGACCTTGAGGTCGGTCGGGTACTGGCCCGACGGGAAGCCGGTGGCGACGGCGGCGATGTGCACGCCCGTGCCCTGCAGGCGCTCGACGCAAGTCGGGACGAGGTTCTCGTAGACGCAGACTGCAGCGACGGAGGGAATGTTCGGGTCGGACGGATCCGGGCGCACGGCCTTGCTGCAGAGCGCCGCGACCTTGCCGGGCGTGTCGGCGCCCTCGAGCGTCGTCAGGTCGATGCAGCGAATCGCGAGCTCGAGTGCGAACACCTTCGCCTGCTTCTTGATGCTCCGCTTCGCGAGCGAGGCGGCGCGCTCCTCGAGCGCGACCGCGTCGACCGAGCCGATGCGCGGCAGCCGAGGCTCGAGCGGAAGCTCGAAGCCGGTCGGAAGTGCGGGCGCCTGCGCCATGCGGTCAGTGTAAAGCGGGGCAGGTGCCCGAGAGGGCCGCGGCTCGTGGGCCAACGACGGGGATACTCCCCGTTTCGTTCCCGCCAGGGAACTGCGGCGGTTCGACCGTCACGGAACCGTCAACGGGGAGACTCCCCCGAACGGCTCTGTCAAGCCTTCCGCGCAGCTGCGTCACGGGCCTCCCGCTCGTACGGGTTGTCCGCATAGCCGCGGTACAGATAGGACAACGGCATCGCGAGCGGGCGGTGCTGCATCTGCCACACGTGGCAGAGCTCATGGGCGACGAGCTCCTCGTCCTCGAGGAACGCCCGCGACCGCAGCAGGATCGTCCACCACCCCGAGTAGCCGTCGAACCGCCGGAACCACGGCAGCACGAAGAGCCACGGCACGACCCAGATCCGCACGCCGCGCAGCGACACCGGGCGCGGGTACAGCGCCGACGGATCGAGCCGCGCCTTCGCGCGCGCGAGCGCGTCTCGCTTCACTCTGTCCACGCATCGACGCTAGCGTCCCGCCGGTGAAACGGCGACTCCTCCGCCTGCTCGGCCGCGCCGGACTCCTCGCGCCCGCCTTCCGCACGTACGAGCGCCTCGTCTCGCTCCGCCCCGGCACGCCGGCGCAGGTCGTCGACGGCCCGCCGCTCCCCCCGCGCCGGCTGATGGTCCGCGTCGCCGGCACCGCCGACGCCGAATGGTTCCTCCGCAGCGGCCGCGAAGCCTACGAGGCGATCATGGCGCACGTCCCGCTCGACGAGAACGAGTCCGTCCTCGACTTCGGCTGCGGCTGCGGACGGGTCACCCGTTACTGGGCCGACTTCAACGGCTCGGTCGCCGGCAGCGACGTCGATGAGGGAGCGATCGACTGGTGCCGAGAGAACCTCGACTTCGCGTCGTTCTTGCTCAACGGGCTCGCGCCCGGCCTCGACGCCGACGACGGCACCTTCGACCTCGTCTACGCGCTCTCCGTCTTCACGCACCTCACCGATGAGCTCCAGCTTGCCTGGCGCAACGAGCTGCACAGAGTCCTGCGTCCCGGTGGACGGCTGCTGATCAGCACGCACGGCCGTTCGTACCTCTCACGACTCGACACAGACGAGCGCGAGCAGTTCGAGCGCGGTGAGCTCGTCGTCCGCTGGGCGGACGTCCCCGGCACGAACCTCTGCAGCGCGTACCACCCCGAGCGGTACCTCTGCGACACCTTTGCGCAGGGATTCACATTCGTCGAGCTGGCCCCGGAGGGCGCGCGCGGCAACCCGACACAGGACCTCGTGTTGTTCCGCAAGGATTAACGCGTCAGCGTGACCTTCTGCAGCCCCGCCGGCTGATCGACGTCGAGGCCGCGCAGCCGCGCGAGCCGCAGCGCCGTCAGCTGGCCCGGCACCACAGCCGTCAGCGGGCTCAACCACTCGGGCACGCGCGGGACGAGCGGCAGCCTCGTTTGCGCGCGGCGCAAGACAGCATCGACATCGGATACGGCGATGATGCGCGCGCCGCGCTCGCAGAGCGGCAGCACGAGTCCTTCGACGCTCGGACGCGCCGGCCCCGTCGGCGCCACGACGACGACGGGCCAGCCGGGGCGGATCGCGGCGATCGGGCCGTGCATGAGATCGGCCGGCGAGTAGGCCTCGACGACCAACCCGGAGAGCTCACGGATCTTCAGCGCGATCTCGTACGCCGTGCCGTAGTTGACGCCGCGCGCGACGACCGTCATCCCGACGATGTCCGCGTACTCGTGCAACGGCGGCGCGGTCTCGAGCGACAGCGCGATCTGCTCGCGCACGAGCTCCGGCATGCGCGCGAGCTCGCCTTCCGCAACCGGCCCGTCCGACGCGGCGAACAACAGCGCAATCGCGCCGAGTGAGTTCAGATACGTCTTCGTCGCCGCGACTGCGTGCTCCTCGCCCGCCTCGAGCGGAAGCACGGCATCGGCCACGCCGGCGAGCGGCGAGTCGGGAACGTTCGTGAGCGCGATCGTCGGCCGGCCCTGGCGGCGCGCTTCCGCAAGCACGGACGACACATCAGGCGACGCCCCGGACTGCGAGATCCCCACCACAGCCGCGCCGTCCAGGCGCGGCGGCTGCTCATAGATCGTGTAGAGCGACGGTGTCGCAAACATCACCGGCACGCGATGCGCACGACCGAGGAGGTACTGCGCGTAGCGCGCCGCGTTCGACGAGCTCCCGCGCGAAGCGATCAGCACGTAGAGCACGTCCTCGCGCGCAAAGATCTTGGCGATCTCGCGCGCGTTCCCGAGCTGACGGTCGATCAGCCGCTCGAGGGCTTCCGGCTGTTCCTCCAGCTCGGTCTCAAGCCACGACAAGTGCCTCGCCCCCACCCACGACGCGCACGATGTCGAGCCGGTCGTCGAGCACGACGACGTCCGCGGGGCCGCCCGGCTCGAGCACGCCGAGGTCGAGCCGGCCGAGAATCCGCGCCGGCACCGTCGTCGCCGCACCGACGGCGTCCTCGAACGGGATGCCGAGCGCATGGAGGTTGCGGACGGCCTCGATCATCGTCAGCACGGTTCCTGCGAGTACGCCGTCCTCACGGACCGGCACACCGCCGGAAATCTCGATCGCCACGTCACCGAGCTGGTACGAGGCGCCGTTGCCGGCTGCGCCCGCCGTTGCATCGCTGACAAGCGCCACCCGGCCGCCCGCCGTGGCCCAGATCAGCCGCACCGTCTCGTCGGCAAGGTGATGACCGTCCACGATCATCTGCACGTAGACGTCGGGACGCGTGAGCGCGACGCCGACGATCCCAGGGTCGCGCGAGCGGAACGGCCGCATCGCGTTGAAGAGGTGCGAGACGGTCGAGACGCCGAGATCGAACGCCGCGTTCGCCTGCGCGGCCGTCGCGTTCGTGTGACCGGCGGAGACGACGATCTCCCGCTCGAGCAGCCGCGCGATGAGCGCGTCGGCGCCGGGCAGCTCGGGCGCGAGCGTGAGCTCCGTCACGCGGCCTGCATCGAGCAGCCGGTCGAGGAGCGCAAGATCAGGGTCGCGCCGGTGCTCGCGCGGATGCGTCCCGAGCCGGTCCGGCGAGAGGAACGGCCCCTCGATGTGCGCGCCGATCACGCGCGGAAACGAGCCGTTCGACGGCATGGCGCGCACCGACTCGACGATCGCGCTTTCCGGTGCGGTGATGAACGTCGGCTGATACGCCGTGACACCGCCTTCGAGCAGCGCCGCACCGGCGATGTCGTAGTCGCTTGTTGAAGCGGCAAGAAAGTCGACGCCGCCGTAGCCGTTCACCTGCAGGTCGACGAAGCCGGGCACGGCGATGCGTCCGGGCGTGCCGCCGGCGAGGCCGACGTCGACGATCGTCCCGTCGACAACCTCGACGTCGCCGCGCACGAGCTCGCCGCGGACCAATGCAGCCTGAACGTCGAGCCTCATGCGAGCGCCCCGGTGACGGAGCCGCCCGCGACCTCGAGCCGCTCCTTCGCCGTCGCGGGATCGACCCCGGCGAGGAGCGCCACGAGCGCGACGCGCGCGTCCCCGCCCGCCGCGTCGAGCGCAGCGTCGACATCCTCTTCCGGCTTGCCGCTCGCGAGCACAACGTTCCGCCGCGCACGTTCCCGCAACTTCGCGTTCTCCGGGACGACGCCGACCATCAGCCCGGCGTATGTGCGACCGAGGCGGATCATCGTCGCGGTCGAGATCGCATTCAGCACGAGCTTCTGCGCCGTGCCGGCCTTCAGTCGCGTGGACCCCGAGACGATCTCCGGCCCGACGACAACCGCGAGCTCGTGCGCCGCAGCTGCAGCGAGCGGTGTGTCCCGCGTGCCGGCGAGCGAGATCGTCAACGCACCGGCCGCGCGCGCCCCTTCAAGCGCAGCGACCGTGTACGGCGTCGCCCCGCTGGCGCTCAGCCCCACAACTGCATCGCGCGGCCCGACCCCGAGGTCGCGCACGTCGGCCGCGCCGCGGACGGCATCGTCCTCGATCTCCTCGTGGTCGACCGCAAGCGCAACGACCTGCCCCGGAGGGGTACCAAACGTCGGCGCCACTTCCATAGCATCCATCGCGGCGATACGCCCAGACGTCCCGGCGCCGACATAGACGAGCCGCCCGCCGACCGCGAGCCGCTCGGCGATCGCTTCGATCGCAGCAGCGAGCTCATCGCCGATCGCCGCAACCGCAGCGGCTACGCCCTGGTCGTGTGCGTTCAAGACGGTCACCAAGTCGCGCGTGCTTCGTGTCTCGGGCGCGGGCCGGCCGGTCAGCGCGGCGCTGATCGCCTCCCAGACGAGCGGCGCATCCGGCGTCGCGAGGTGCGTCATGTGCCCGCACGCCTCGTAGCCCCACGTCCACAGATCGTCGACGCCCTCCTCGCGCGCGGCCGCAACCGCCGTCTCGAGCTCGGGGATCTCGTCGGCGCGCAGGCCGAAGCTCGGCAGCCAGAGCTGCGCGGCAACGCCGTGCCGCTCGCAGGTCTCGCGCAAGAGCCGCGCGAACCGCCGCACGAACGGGCCGGCCGCCTCGTTCCAGTGCTTCCAGTACGGGTCCGTGGCGAACGTCGTCAGCCCGGGTAGTGCCGCGACGCTGTTCCAGTCCGAGATGCCGTGGTTGCCCGCCGTCGCCGGTAACAGGCAGATCGTGTTCGCACCGCCGAGCTCTGCGACATGCGCGACGACCTCGCGGAGGAAGTCGACGACCGACGCCTCGCGGAACGCCTGTACCTCCTCGGTCAGCTCGGCGGGCACCTCCCCGCCGAACCGCTCGGCGCAGTGCGAGCAGCGGCACGTCCACCGCGCCGGATCGTCGATGCCGACATGCGCGGGCACCATCCACGCCGGCTCGTCCCAGAACACCGAGTCGACGCCGCAGTCGAGCACCCAGTCGGACCACTCCTTGCAGAACGCGCGGTACGCGGGGCTGTTCAGGCACGCGCCCGCGACGCGCCGCCCGTCGTCAAGCACCTGGCACTCCTCGGGATGGAACGTGACCCACCTGCTCTCGGCCTCGCCGCCGAACGTTCGGCCGAGGCCCCACGGCGACGCCTGCACGGTGAGCCCGACGTTATGCGACGCCGCCACGATCTCCCCCAACGTTCCGCGGTAGTACGCGAAGTCGTTCTCGGAGAACGTGTGCAGCACCCCGGTGAACCCGCGCGCGGCGAGGTCGGTCATATCGCGCCGCACGTGTCGGCTGATGCGGACGCCGAAGTACGAGCTTCCGGCGCTCGCCGCGCGCGTTTGGAGGGTCACTTCGAGATCCTCCACCATTTGAGCTGACTGGTCAATACCAGTTATCCCTTTACCGCTCCGGCGGTCAGCCCGAACATGATCCGGCGCTGCACGAGGAGGAAGAAGATGATCACGGGAATCGCCGTCAGCGTCGAGCCGGCCATGAGCGCACCCCAGTCCTGGTTGCGGCTCGTGCCGAGGAAATACGAGAGCCAGACCGTGACGGTCTGCGTGTTCTGGTCGTTCAGCAGGATCCGGGCGAAGATGTACTCGTTCCAGCTCGTGATGAACGCGAAGACCGAGGTCGCGACGAGCCCCGGCGCGACGAGCGGCAGCAGGATGCGGACGAAGGCGCCGAGCCGCGTCGAGCCGTCGACCATCGCCGCCTCCTCGAGGTCGGACGGGATGCCGACGATGAAGCCGCGCAGCGTCCAGACGCAGAACGGAAGCGCGAACGTGAGGTACGTGATGATCACGCCGCTGAGCTTCCCGACCTCGTGGTAACGCGCCAGGACGACGTAGAGCGGGATGATCAGCCCCGCGCCGGGCAGCATCTGGATCCCGATGATCAGGAGGATGAAGAGCTTCCGCCCCGTGAATCGGTACTTCGCAAGCGCGACCGCCGCGAGAAACGCGAGCACCATCGCGACGACCACCGTGAACAGCACCACGATGATGCTGTTCTTCACGTCGGTCCAGAAGAACGGTGTGTGGATCGCGTCCGAGAAGTGCTTGAGCGTCGGGTGAAGCGGGAGCCAGGTCGGCGTCAGGCCGTTGATCTGGTCGTCCGTCTTGAACGCGGTCGACACCATCCAGTAGACGGGGAAGACCATCACGATGAAAAGCGCGATCCCGACGGTGTTCCAGCCGAGCTGACGGACGGCGCGCGTGCTCATTCCGCCTCACCGATCCGCACCATGCGGCGGACGTACACGAAGCTCAGCGCCCCGACGAGCAGCAGCATCAGGATCGAGATCGCCGCGCCGCGACCGTAGTCCGACTTGAGGTAGCCCTCCTCGAAGAGATAGATGCCCATCAGGTAGTTCGAGGGATGGATGTGCACCTGGCGGATCAGCAGGTACGGCTGCGTGAAGACGCCGAAGTCCCAGAGGATCGAGAGGCTCGTGAGGATCAGCAGCACGGGCCGCAGGATCGGGAGCGTCACGTCGAGGAAGACGCGCCACGGCCGCGCGCCGTCGATCTCCGCCGCCTCGACGAGCTCCCCCGGCACCTGCGAGAGCGCCGCGTACAGCGTGATCGCAACGAACGGCAGCGCGCCCCACACGATCAGCGTCGTCACGAGCCCGAGCGCGGAGAACGTCGACTGCGTGAAGTCGTGCCCGTAATAGTTGCCGACGTGCAACTCCGTCAGGACGTAGTTGACGACGCCGTTCTGGAAGTTCGTCATCCAGTTCCAGACCTGCACGGCGACGACCTGCGGCATCGACCAGACGAGCACGAGCCCTGACGTGAGCAGGATCCGCACCCAGCCGCTGACCTTCACGAGCAGCAGCGCGATGGCCGTGCCGCCGACGATCGTCAGGCCGACGTTCACGACCGTGAAGACGATCGTCCGCACGAGTGTGTGCCAGAAGATCTGGTCGTGCAGGACCGAGCCGAAATTCTTGAGACCGACGTACTGGCCCTTGTGCGCGATCAGCTCAAACAGCGTGTAGTGCTGGAGCGACAGCCGCACGAGGCTGTAGATCGGGTAGCCGAGGATCGCGGCGAGTGCCACCACGACCGGCGCAAGCAGAACGTACGGCACCGACCCCCGCCGGACGTTTGCCCAGCTGAGGCGGTGCCGCCGAGACCACCTGGGCGTGGTCTCGGCGGCAACTGCCATTTCGGAGCTCCCCCTGTCCAGCGCGCTAGGCGCCGTTCAGGACCGAGGTGATGTTGTCGCTTGCGGACGCAGCTGCCTGCGCCACCGAGAGCTTGCCGATGAGGATCTGCGCCAGCATGTTGCGCAGGATATTGCCGTTCTCGACGTCCACCCAGTGCTTCGCGGCGGGAACGAACCAGCTGCGCGCTGCAGCCCGCTCGTTCACGCTCGTGCCGAGGAGGCTCGTCGCGTTCGGGATGTTGCCCTTCGCCTGGAGTGCCTTCTCGGCACTCGTGCTCGTGAAGTCCTTGATCCAGTCAGCCCCGAGCGCCTTGTTGCCGCTCGGCGCCGGCACAGCAAGGTCAGAGCCGCCGAGGAAGCCCGGCATCGGCTTGCCGTTGACGTGACTCGGCATGACGAACTGCGCGGTCACGGCCTTGTACTTCGTACCGGTGCAGCAGCTGAACCAGCCCGGGCCGACGATCGAGCCCGCCTGCCCCTGCGAGAACACGTTGTACGGGGGCGGGTTGTTCTCGTCGGAGGTCGACGGCGCCTTCGACGCTGCCTTGTAGAAGTTCTTCCAGGCAGTGAGGCCGGCGATGGACGCCTTCGAGTCGAGGTTGCCGACCCATTTGCCGGCGTGGGTGCGTGCGATCGAGCCGCCGAAGTCATAGACGAAGCTCATCGCGAAGTACCAGTCGGTGCCCGCCGTGTAGACCGGCGAGAACGACTTCACCTTCGCGTTCTGCACCGCGAGCCTGTGAATGTCCGCGGTGAACTGCGCGAGGCTCTTCGGGGCCGTCTTGATGCCGGCCTTGTTCCAGAGGTCGGTCCGGTACGTAACGACACGCGACCCGGCGTAATACGGGACGCCGTAGATCTTGCCGCCGTATAGGCCCGACTTTGCGAGACCTGAGAGCCAGTTCGACGAGTTCGCGAACGAGCCCTTGAACGACGTGATGTCGGCGAAGGCGCCCGCCGCCATGTATTTCGTCATCTCCGTGTTGCCCATCTCGATCACGTCGGGCGTGTTGCCGCCGGCGAGCGTGGCATCGAACTTCTGGAGATGGTCGCCCCAGTTCTGATACTGGACGTCAACCGACCAGCCGGGGTGATCCTGCTGGAACTGCGCATTGGCCGCCGCGACGACATCCGGCCAGCCGGACTGCGCATCGACCTGGAGCCACACCGTAAGCTTGTTCGCCTGAGCCCGGTGTACTCCCGCGCTCGCAGTCGCCGCCACGACCCCGAGCGAAACGGCCACGATGGCCGCTACGAGCATTCGCGTCTTCATCCACTTCTCCCTGAGCCGTCGACGCGTGGCCGAGCGCCGATTGGTCTGTACCAGTTGGCCACGGCGCGTTTATCGCACACAGGACCGCTTCTGTCAAGGGTGGATTAGCCGGCGGGGCGGCTGAGCTCGGTGACGATGCGGTAGCGGTCGCCCCGGTAGACCGACTGGACGAACTCGACCGTCCGGTCGCTCACGTCGCGGCTCGTGCGCTCGAAGAGGAACGCCGGCGAGTGGAGCGGGACGCCGAGCGCCTGTGACTCCTCCCGGCCTGTCACGGTCGGCTCGATCGCCTGTGTGCCGCTGACGATCACGATCCTGTATCGCTCGCGGTAGAGGTCGTAGAAGGAGCCCTCGAGATCCTCCTTGCGAAGGCCGGGAACGAGGAACTTCGGCAGGTGGAGCGTCTCGATCGCCATCGACTCGCCGTCGGCGAGGCGCAGCCGCTTGATTATGAGGATTTCCTCGCCGGGAGACACGCGGAGCAGCCTCCCGAGCCGTGCTCCGGCGAGCTCCGTCTCCATCGAGAGCGTGCGGCTGCCGGGCACCATCCCCCGCCGCCGCATGTCCTCGCTGAACGAGGTCATGGTCAGCTCCTGGGAGATCTTCGGGTGCTGGATGTACGTGCCGCTGCCGCGCCGGCGCACGAGGAAGCCCTCGCGGGCGAGGTCGTCGAGTGCTGCGCGGACGGTCAGCCGCGAGACGCCGAGATCGGCTGAGAGCTGGCGCTCCGACGGGATCGCCGTGCCGACGCCGAGCCGCTCGATCAGGTCCATGACCTGGGCGCGTGTCGCGCTTTGTTTCGTCACCTTCTGCTGCCCGGCCGCCGTCATCGTCGCCGATGATATCCGAGCGGCGGGAAATTGGTCAATGCCATTGCGCCAACAGGTTCGGTCCGGTATAGATCCACCGCAGTGGCTGAGATCCGGCTCGAGGACGTCACGAAGCGCTTTAGCGAGAAGGTCACCGCAGTGGATGCGGTCTCGCTCGACATCGCGAGCGGCGAGTTTCTCGTCCTCGTCGGCCCATCCGGCTGCGGCAAGTCCACGCTCCTGCGGATGATCGCAGGCCTGGAGGAGGTCACTGAGGGGTCGATCTCGATCGGCGGGAACGACGTGACCGACCTTCCGCCCCGCTCCCGGGACATCGCGATGGTCTTCCAGACGTACGCCCTGTACCCGCACATGAGCGTGCGCGAGAACCTCGGCTACGGGCTCAAGGTGCGCCGCACGCCGAAGGCGGAAGCAAAGCAACGCGTCGAGGAAGTCGCGAAGCTGCTCGGGCTCGACGAGATGCTCGACCGCCGGCCGGCCGCGCTGTCGGGCGGCCAGCGGCAGAGGGTCGCGATGGGCAGGGCGATCGTGCGCGAGCCGAAGGCGTTCCTGATGGACGAGCCTCTCTCCAACCTCGACGCGAAGCTCCGGGTGAGCATGCGCGGACAACTCGCAGCGCTGCATGCGCGCCTCGCGACGACGACGATCTACGTGACGCACGACCAGGTCGAGGCAATGACGCTTGGCCATCGCGTCGCAGTGATGCGCGACGGCCGGATCCTGCAGGTCGACACACCTCAGGCGCTCTATACGCGGCCCGTCAATCTCTTCGTCGCGGCATTCATCGGCTCGCCCGCGATGAATCTCGTCGAGGCGGACATCACCGAGGACTCTGTCTCGTTCGGCGGCTTTGGCATCCCGGCCCACCCGCCCAGGGTTGCCGGCGGCAGGGCGATCGTCGGCATCCGCCCCGAGGCGTTCGAAGACGCGGCGCTCGTCGACCCCACGCTGCCCTCGATCGATGTCACGGTGCAGGTCGTCGAGGATCTCGGCCCTGACGCGCACGTAATCTTCCACGTCGAGGCGCCGCCTGTCGACGTCAGCGAGGTCCGTGAGGCTGCAGGCGACGAGGAGGCGTTGATCGCGTCCAACAACGCGCTCTTCACTGCACGGGTCTCGCCGCAGACGTCGGCGCGTGTCGGTGGCCCGCTGCGCTTGGCCGTCGACCCGAGCGCATTCCACTATTTCGACCCGGCGACCGGCCTCCGTCTCGAGCGTGCGGCGGCTCCCGCGCTGGCTCGCGCCTAGCTGCGCGGCGCTCATCGCCGCCGCGCCTGCGACCGCCGCGTCTCCGGGCGCGACGATCGTGAGTGCGTTGGCCGGGCCGCCGAAGGCGTCGTTCCTCGTGCGCGTGCGCGCGGGCGAGATCGGCGGCGTGATCCTCGTCGGCCGCTGGAGCCCGGCGGAGATGTCGGGGACGGCGGCACAGCTGCACGCCGCGGGCTGCGCGATCGGGCGGCCGCTGCTCATCCTCGTCGACCAGGAGGGCGGCTTTGCGCGGCGCCTCACCTGGGCGCAGCCTCACAACTCGGAGGGCGACCTCGCGCATCTCGGCATCGGCGAGACCGATCGGGAAGCCCGTCAGGCGGCTGTGCAGCTCCGCGCGGCAGGCATCGACGTCGACCTCGCGCCGGTCACCGACACGCTCGGTCCCGGCGGCTTCCTGCGCAGCCGGTCGTTCGGGAGCGACCCGGCACTCGTCGCCGCGCTCGCGGTCACGTATGTGCGAGCGCTACAGAAAGGCGGCGTCGCGGCGACGGCGAAGCACTTTCCGGGACTCGGTGCGGCGAAGCAGAACACCGATGACAGCGTCGTCACGGTGTCGAGCACGCAGCTCGAGCCGTTCATCCAGGCGGTGAATGCCGGCGTCAAGCTCGTGATGGTCTCGAGCGCGTCGTATCCGCGGCTCGACACCACCGGGACGCCGGCAATGTTCTCGCGCCCGATTGTCACGACGCTGCTGCGCCACCGGATGGGGTTCAAAGGTGTCGTCGTGACCGATGCGCTCGATGCACCGGCGGCTGCGCGAACCCCCGACGCGCCGGCACGTGCGCTCGCGGCCGGCGTCGACCTGCTGCTCTACACGGGCTCGCGCGCCGCGCATTCGGCCTATCTCGAGCTGGCACGCGATGCCCAGACAAGTCCTGCTGTGAGGGCGAACATCGCTCGTGCGGTCACACGCATCCGAGTGCTCGAACGCTGGCTCGGGCGAAGCTGCTAGAGCCCGAGCCGCTCGAGCGTCGCCTCATCTCGGCGCCAGCGCGGCCGGACCTTCACCATGAGCTCGAGGAAGATCGAGTGGCCGAGCAGGTGCTCGATCTCCGGCCGTGCGCGCGTCCCGATCTCTTTGATCACGGAGCCGCCCTTGCCGACGACGATCTGCTTCTGCGAGTCCGTCTCGACCAGCACATTCGCGCGCAGCACCTTGTCGTCGAGCTCCTCGACCTCGACGGAGATCGCATGCGGCACTTCGTCGCGCGTCAGCCATAGCGCCTTCTCCCGTATCAGCTCGGCGATCTGCGTCTCGACACTCAGGTCGCTGCGCTGCTCCTGCGGGAAGTAGAGCGGCCCTTCAGGCAAGAGCGCAACGAGCTCGTCGCGGAGCCCGCCGATCCCGTCACCCGTCTTGGCACTCACAGGATGCAACGCGTGGAAGTCGCCGAGCTGGGCCGCGGCATTCATCTGCTGCGCGATGTGGCCGGGCTTCAAGCGGTCGACCTTGTTCAGCCCGATCACGACCGGCACACCGAGCGCGAACACGCGCTGCGCGATGAACCGGTCGCCGGCGCCGATCCGCTCGCGCGCCGACAGCACGAACAGCACGCCCTCGACGTCCTCGAACGCGGTGTCGACCGTGCGCTGCATTCGCTCGGTCAGCGCGTCGCGCGGGCGCTGGAACCCCGGCAGGTCGGCTAGGACGAGCTGGTAATCCTCTCCGTTCGCGATCCCAAAGATGCGGCGCCGCGTCGTCTGCGGCTTGTCGGAGACGATCGCGACCTTGCCGCCGCACAGCGCATTCACGAGCGTCGACTTGCCAACGTTCGGCCGGCCCGCTACCGCCACGAACCCGGAGCGCATCAACCTGGAAGGTTCCAGCTGTCCGGCAGAAGATCCGCGGCGGCGTACTCCGCGATCGACCCGTCCTCGCGCCGAAAGTACACGCGCTCGATCCGCCACTCGTGCAGCCACTGCCGGCAGCCGCCGCACGGGGATGCGTTGATGCCGATCGCGGCGATGTCGCCGGGACGGGCTCCCTCACTCGCAGCCTTGCCGATCACGGTTCGCTCGGCGCAGATGCCGAGCGGGTACGCCGCGTTCTCGACGTTCACGCCGTCATAGACGCGGCCGTCCTTCAGCTCGATCGTCGCGCCGACGTTGTAGTTGGAGTACGGCGCGTACGCGTTGGAGGCAGCCGCCTCCGCCCGCGTGACAAGCTCCTCACCCGTCACGCAAGCACCTGGAACAGCACGAGCGTCACGAGCGCGCCGAGCGCGCCGCCGTAGAGCACCTCGAGGCCCGAGTGGATGCCCGACTCGACGCGCGTCTGCGCGACGAGGAGGGCCATGATGAACGTCAGCGACGAGATCAGAAAGCGATGGTCGTCGCCGACCACGAGCGTCGCAGCCATCCAGCCGGCGAACGCGAGCGCCGCATGACCGGACGGAAGCCCGCCGCGCAGCGGCGTCCCGCGGCCGGTCCACGCCTTCGTCCCGATCACGATCAGGATGACGAGGACGAGAGCGAGCAGGGTGATCTCCGCAGGCGCGTCACGAACCCGGCCAAGGAAATTCGACGTTCGGTGCGCCGCGGCATGGGCGAAGACGAGGTAGCCAACCGCGATCGCCGTCACGGTCGAGATGAGCACGGCGCCCGCGGCGATGTCCTTCGCGAGCTTCGCGTTCGGGTCGAACGACGTCGTCGAGACGTCGATCGCGCCCTCGATCGCCGAGTTCACCATCTCGCACACGAGCACAAACGCGATCGCGAGCAGCAGCGAGATCAACTCGAGTCGTCCTACGTTGAATGCTGCCGCGGCGGCGATCACCGCGACGGCGATCGCGAAGTGGATGCGCAGGTTCCGCTGCGTCCGCAGGACGTGGATGATCCCTTCGAACGCATAGTTGAAGCTGTCGAGCAGCGTTGGCGCGCGGCCGGGTGCAGGTGGGCGGCGGCTCACGCGCGGAGGCTCGGGCGGCGACGAGATGCTCACGTGTAGAGCGCCTCCCGCGCCTTCATTGCCTCGCCGTGGTCGTAGCCGACGAGGTGGAGCACGGCGTGGACGAGCGGCACGCGCCACCCATCGCCGACGACCTGCGGACAGACGACGACATCGCCGAGCTGTCGCGGCAGCCCTGCCGGCAAATCGTCGAGCTCGTCGATGGGGAATGCCAATGCGTCCGTCGCCTCGTCGATGCCGAGATGCTTCTGCTTCAAGGCCCTGCTCTCCTCCGGCTCGACAAAGGCGAGGCCGAGCTCGCCGGCGCCGATCCCCTCCGCTGCGAGGACGCGTCGAACGAGCTCGCACGCGCCGTCCTCGTCGACCACAACGCCGGAGCGGTTGTCGACCTCGATGTCGATCACCGGCGCCGCGCCGTCCCGGTCTCCTCGGAGTGGAGCTTGTACGCCTCGACGATGCGCTGCACGAGCTTGTGCCGGACGACGTCCTGGTTACTGAAGCGGACGAACTGGATGCCGTCGACCGCGCTGAGGATGTCCTGCACCTGGATGAGACCCGATGCCTGTTCGCGCGGCAGGTCGATCTGCGTGATGTCGCCCGTGACGACCATCTTCGAGCCGAAGCCGAGCCGCGTCAGGAACATCTGCATCTGCTCCGGTGACGTGTTCTGCGCCTCGTCGAGGATGATGAAGCTGTCATTAAGCGTCCGGCCACGCATGAAGGCCAACGGCGCGACCTCGATCGTGCCGCGCTCGATGTACGCGTTCAGCTTCTCGGGATCCATCGTGTCGTAGAGCGCGTCGAAGAGCGGCCGCATGTACGGGTCCACCTTCGCGAGCACGTCGCCGGGTAGGAAGCCGAGCCGCTCGCCCGCCTCGACGGCAGGCCGCGTCAGGATGATGCGGCCGACCTGGCGCTCCGAGAGTGCCGACACCGCGAGCGCGATCGCGAGGTACGTCTTGCCGGTGCCTGCAGGGCCGATGCCGAATGTGACCGTGCACTTTCGGATCGCGTCGACGTAATGCTTCTGCGTCACCGTCTTCGGCGTGATCCGCTTGCCGCGATGCGACCAGACGACGTCCTCGAAGATCTCGCGAACGTCCTCGGACTCGTCGATCGCGTTCAGGATTGTGTCGACCGTCCCGGCGCCGATTTCCTGGCCGCCCTCGACGAGGTCGACGAGCTCCTCGAGCACCGCCTTCGCCTCGACGACCTTGGGCTCGTCGCCCTCGAGCGTCAGCCGGTTGCCGCGGAGATTGATTGCGCAGCCGAGGCGGTCGCGCAGCGCGCCGAGCACGCCGTCGCCGATCCCGGCGAGCTCGACCGCGACCTCGTTCGGAACGTCCAGAACCTCTTGCACCCGCTCAGTGTAGGAGCACCGCCGCCCGGCGCGGCCCGAGCGTGACCGTCGTCACCGGCTTCGTCTGGAGGCCCCAGGACGCCGGCTCACGGCCGTCGTCGGGCACCGGACCGCCGCCGACCGGCGACACGAGCCGCATCGCCGCAGGCGGCGTGTACGTCAACGTCGAGTCGCCGGGGTTGACGACGACGAGCGCGTTCGCGAAGCGGCGAACGAATGCGCCCTGATCCTGGCGGAGTCCCGGAGGGTCGACAGTCGCGCCGAGGTTCAGGTCGTACTCCGGGAACCACGTAACGCGAATCCCGTCGCCGAAGTTGACGTACGTGTGGTCACCCTTGATCAACAGGTACGACGCAAGATCGAACATACGCGCGTCGGTATCTCCCTCGTCCGGGTACGACTGGCAGATCACGACCTTGTGCTGGCGGATCAGCCCGAGCGCCCGGCTCAGCTCGAGCTGCCAGTCGAGGGGCGCGAGATTCGTCGCGAAGCCTTCGATCATCACGCCCGCCGCTGCGTCGTAGCGCGTCTTGTCGCGTGTCGTCACCCACGAGCCCGCGTTGACGATCACCGGCTTGCCGACATGTGCTTGCACATACGGCAGCCAACGCTCGATCCTCTTCGTCCATGCCAGCTCCCACGGCGGGTCGTACGCGGGGAGCGGCGGCGTGAACGTGTCCGCGCCGAAGCCGTTCGGCACGCTCGTCGAGTCCATGAAAACGCCGTCCGCGTGCGTGGTCGCAATCTGCTCGCGCAGCTGCTTGACGTAGAAGGCGCGCCACGACAGGTTGTCGGGGTTCATGAGGTACCAGCCCCAGCTCTGGAAGACGCGCTGCCCGTGATAGCGGTAGAACCACTGCGCCTGCATGTGTACCGGCCACTCGTTCACCCATCGGTCACCGAATCGGATCTGCGTGTGACGGCCGAGGCCGAGGCCGAGCCGGTACTGGATCATCACGAACTTCGGGTTGCGCTTCTTCAGCGCGAGCGTCTCCGCAGCGCCGAGCTTTTGCGCCCCGGCGTAATGCGCGGCGGCGAAGTCGAGGAGCGCCGGCGGCAGATTGTCCGGCAGCTGGTCGGAGAAGACGCCGATGCAGCACGCGGCGACGAGCGCGGGGATCACGAGCTGGACATCGGCGCAGACGAGCTCGAGCTGAATCGCCCGCTTCAGCCGCCCTGCGTCGCGCGTTCGAGCCGGCCGCTCACGAGCTCTGCCGCGGCACGTGCACTCGGGTCGTGGCCCGTCACGGCGGCAATGAACGAGGTGCCCTCGAGGGCGTCGAGCAGCACCGCGGTCCGGGCGGTCACGGTCGCCGTGCGGGGGACGTCGCGCAGCAACGCGATCTCGCCGAAGCAATCTCCGCGCCCGAGCGAGCGGACCGGCTCGCCGCCGACCGTGATGTCGAGCTCTCCGTCGGCGACGATGTAGAAGAGATCGCCGCGCTCGCCCTCCCGGACGACCGGCGCGCCGGCAGCGACGTGGAGCGGCTCCAAGCACCGCGCGAGTCCCTCGAGCGTTGCAGCGTCGAGCGGCGCGAAGATCGGCAGTGCGCGCAGCCGCGCGAGCTCGACGACGGGCAGCGCGACGGCGTCCGCGGCGAGCACTCCGCGCAGCGCGATCAACGCGCAGGCCGGCAGCAGCACCGCGAAGCAGGCGAAGGCGCCACGGTTCCCTGCGAGGGCGACGAACCCTGAGGCGCTGATCGAGCCGACCGCGTAGCCGGCCATCGTGACGCCCTCGAGCAAGCCGAACACGCGCGCGAGCGCCTCCGGCCGTGCCGTCCGTTGCAGCAGGGTTCGACCAGAGACGTCGAGGAGCGTGCGCCCGACACCGGCGACGGCAAGCAGCACGAATGCGGTGGACGTCGACGGCACCGCGGCGATCAGCGCGAGAGCCGCCGCCCAGAGCCCAAGCGCGACGAGCAGCGACGGCGCAAGCCTCCGGCGTCCGACGAGCGCACTCGTGACTGCGACACCTGCGACGCCGCCCGCGCCGAACGCAGCATTCAGGTACGCCGCCGTCCCGCCGCTGTGGTGCAGGACGCCGATTGCGAGGACGACGCAGAGCACATCGAGCCCGCCCAGCGCGACCGCCTCCACGGTCAGGAGCCAGACCAGCGATCGCGGTCCCGGCTCATGCGCCACGACCCGCAGGCCATCGAGCGCCGCGCCGGCCGGCGCGTCCTCGTGCGCAGCGGGGGATCGAAGCGGCGCGACGACCGCCGCCGAGACGAGAACGATTACTGCCATCACGGCGAAGACCGTGCCCGCGCCACCGGCGCCGAGCAGCAGCCCTGCGAGGGCGGGTGAGACGAGTATCGAAACGCTCTCGATCCAGCCCGAGACGACATTGGCGGCTGTCAGCTCCGCCGGCGTGCGGGCGAGCGAGGGCAGCAGGACCGCCTGTGCCGGCCTCGTCACGGTCACCGCCGTGGCGGCGACCGCGGCGAGCCCGTAGGCCACGAACGCCGGCCCGCCGGCGAGCAGCACCGTTGCGGTGGCCGCCATCGCGAACGACTGGGCGAGATAGCCGACGGCGAGCATGCGGGTCGGCGAGCGGCGGTCGACAAAGGACGCGGCGACCGGCGCGAAGATCGCAGCCGGGATCAGCTGAACGACGGCGACGACGCCGGCCGTCGTCGCGCCGCCGCGCTCGTAGGCGTAGACGAGCAGCGCGATCCACACGCCCCACTCGGCTGCATTGAAGCCAGCAAACGCGAGCTCCATGCGGCGAAGATCAGGGTTGCGAAAGACGCCGGCCAGCAGGCGTGCGGAACGCATGCCGCCTTACGCTACGACTCGACCCGCGCCTGCGGAAGTCTCAGGCGAGCTTCTCGCGGACGATCTGGCTGACGACGGAGCCGTCCGCTCGACCGGCGATCTGCGGCATCACGTCCGCCATCACGCGCCCGAGGTCGGCCATGCTCGTCGCACCGACCTCTGCGATCGCGTCGTCGACGATCTCCTCGATCTCGTCTTCGGAGAGCGGCTCCGGCATGAACTCCTCGAGAATGGCGAGCTCACGTTCCTCCGCGAGCGCGCGGTCCTCTGCGCCGCCGGAGCGGAACGCCTCCGCCGCCTCGACGCGCCGCTTGCGCTCGCGCTGGAGCACTTGCAGCTCCTCGTCCTCGGAGAGCGGGCGCTGCAACTCCTTTTCGGAGTTCTTCAGCGCGTTGACGATGAGACGAAGCGCGTCGCGGCGCTCGGCGTCGCGCGCCTTCATGGCGTCCCGGACTTCTGCTTCGATCTCCTCGATTCGCGTCATGTCATTCTCCCGGTCAGTCCGCCGGCGAGGATGTGCCAGTGCAAATGGAAGATCGTCTGCCCGGCACCCGCGCCCGCGTTGACAACGACACGGTAATCGGTCAGGCCCTCGCCCGCAGCGACTTCGGCGATGAAGTCGAGCATCCGCTTGTCCTCGTCGGCGCTGAATTGCGCGATTTCGTGGAAGCTCGCGATGTGCCGCTCAGGGATCACGAGCAGATGCGCCTCCGCCTGCGGGTTGATGTCGCGGATCGCGACGAAGCCGTCGGTCGAGGCGACGTGGTCGCCCTCGCGAAAGAGCGTGCAGAAGAGGCAGTCCGGCTCAGGCTGCACGGATGCCCTCCTCGGTGACCGCCGCGCCGCGCACGCGGACGAAGGTGCCGACCGGAGCGTCCACGAGCCACGGCGAGTAGTCGTCGCCGTAGCCCCGCCCCGGGCGATCGACGAGCACGACGTCGTCGCGGCCAATCTTCGCGCTCCAGCGCGCGAGGCACGCTTCGTGCGAGGCGGTACGTAGACGGGCGCTGCGCTCCTTCTTCTCCGCAGGCGGTACCGGATCTCTGCGCTCGGTCACGGTGCCGGGTCTCGGCGAGTAGGGGAACACGTGGATCTTCGTCAGGCCGGCGCTCCGCGCGGTGCGCAGCGTGTTGGCGAACGCGCACTCGTCCTCGTCGGGGAAGCCCACGATGACATCGCTCGTCAGGTTGAACTCGTCGGCGAGCGGCGCGAGGCGGCGGAGGTACGTCGTCGTCGTGTAGCGGCGGCCCATCGCACGCAGCACGCCGTCGTCGCCCGACTGCAGGGGCACGTGCAGATGCCGTGCGACGGTCGGTGTCTCGCGTAGGGCTGCGATCAGCGCGTCGTTGACGTGATTGATCTCGATCGAGGAGAGCCGGAGGCGCTCGACTCCCGGCGCCGCGCCGACGGCACGGACGAGGCGAGGAAGGTCGAAGCGCTGCTCGCGATCGCGGTAGCAGCCGAGGTTGATGCCCGTGAGAACGACCTCGCGGTGCCCCTGCGCGACGCGGCGCTCAACCTCGCGGAGGACATCGGCGGCGCGTCGGCTGCGCGAGTGTCCGCGCACGAGCGGGATCACGCAGAAGTTGCACGAGAACGAGCAGCCGTCCTGCACCTTCACGAATGCGCGGATGCGATCGAGGCGAGCGTCTGCCTGCACGCAGCCGATCGCGCCGACGTCGCCCGCGATGTACGACGGCGTCTCCTCGCTCCGCTTCGCGACCACGACGACGTTCTCCGGGAGACCGGCGAATGCCGCTGACGCGAGGTTCGCTCCGCATCCGGTGACATAGACGCGCCTGTGCGTGCGCGCCGCGCGCGCCGCCTCCTTGCGCGACTTCGCAACTGCCTCGTTTGTGACGCAGCACGTGTTGACGATCGCCACGTCGGCTTCTGTGTCGCGCTCGTCGTGGCCGTCGGCGAGCAACTGCTCGCGGATCTCGTGCGCGTCGACATGCGAGACCTTGCACCCGAGGAACCGGACGTTGAACGTCGCCATGCCGGAATGCTACGAGAGTTTGCGCGCGAACACGTCGGCCGCCCAGCCGTCCACAGCTGCGCGGTCGACGTGCGTCCAACCGGGGACGTTGGGGCGGTCGCGGTCCAGGTAACCCGAGGTGACCACGCGCTCGGCCGGCAACCGCTGGAGGAGGCGCTCGACGACGTCGAGCGCGACATTGGCCAGCGCGACGTCGACGTGCGGAAGCTCGTCCGCCAGCGCATCGCCGAGGCGGGCCTCGACGGTGACGCCGTTGGCTCGGGCGTTCGCGGTCGTTGCCTCGACCGCAGCCGCGTCAAGGTCGACGCCGATGACCGGCGCGAAGCCGAGCTTGGCGGCCGCGATCGAGAGGACGCCCGAGCCGCAGCCGACGTCGAGCACGGAGCCGGGGTCGAGCGTCTGGAGGAGCTCGAGCGTCAGTCGCGTCGTTGGATGGCTGCCGGTGCCGAACGCGCGGCCCGGATCGATCACGATCGTCTCCGACTGCCCCGCTTCTTCCCACGGCGGCCCGACCCAGAAGCGCCCGACTTGCGTGCCGTGGTGGAACTCGCGCCAGCGCTCCTGCCAACCCTCGGCGACGTCGGTCGTGTCCACGACGTCGAAGCCGAGCGGCGGCTCTTCGGCATAGACCGCGAACGCCCCGTCCAGCTCCTCGACACCCTCCGGGAAGATGTGCAGGAGGAGCGCGAGCTCGGCCTCGCCGCCGACAATCACGTACCGCTTCAGCGGAATGCGCTCTTCAGCTTCTCGAAGAAGCCTTCGTCAGCCTTGTACGTTTTATCGTCGGAGCGCGCTTCGAAGTCTTCGAGCAGGCGGCGCTGCCCCTCGTCGATGTGCCGGGGGACGAGAACGTTCACGAGCACGCGATGGTCGCCGGAGCCGAAGCCTTGCAGCACCGGCATGCCGCGGCTGCGCAGCACGCGGATGTCGCCGGGCTGGGTTCCCGGATCGAACGTGAGCTCCTCGTCGCCGGCGAGCGTCGGAACGGTGATCGTCGCGCCGAGGGCCGCCTGCGTGATCGTCAGATCGACGGTCGAGAAGATGTCGTTGCCCTCGCGGACGAAGCGCGGGTCGCGGCGCACATGCACTTGGACGTAGACGTCGCCGGCGCGTGTGCCGAACTGGCCGGCGTGGCCTTCGCCGGTCATACGGATCCGCTGCCCGTCGTGGATGCCGGCCGGGATCTCGACCTCGATCGTCCGCCGCTCGAGCACGCGGCCGGCGCCGCGGCACTCCGTGCACGGCGTCTCGATGAACCGGCCTGTGCCGCTGCACGTCGGGCACGCCTGCGTCCGTACGAACTCGCCGAACACGCTGCGCGTGACGTGCTGGACGCGACCGACTCCTGCGCAGGTCGGGCACGTGGAGATCCGCGTGTTCGGCTCGGCGCCTTCTCCGGCACAGCGCGGGCAGGTGACCGCAACCTGGAACGGGACGTTGCGCGTCGTGCCGTTCGCCGCTTCGACGAGCTCGATCTCGACGGTCGCAGCGAGGTCGGCGCCGCGCGACGAACGCCCGAGCAGGTCGTCGCCGAAGAACGCCGAGAAGAGATCGGAGAGGCTGCCGAAGTCGAAGTGACCGGGCTTGTAGCCGCCGCTGCGGAGACCGGCGTGCCCGTAGCGGTCGTAGAGGTCGCGCGTCTCGGACTTCGAGAGCACCTCGTACGCCTCGACGACGACGCGGAAGCGCTCCTCCGCGTCGGGCGCGTCCGAGACATCGGGATGCAGCTCGCGCGCCAGCGCGCGGAACGCCTTCTTGATCTCCGACTCGCTCGCGTCCCGGGAAACGCCGAGGAGCTCGTAATAGTCGTGCTCGGTCGTGGCCATCGCGTCAGATGAGGCTAGCGGTCGCCGTAGACCGACTCGGCGAATCGCGAGAGCTCAGAGGCGGCGGACCGGACGGCGCCGAGCGCTCGCTCGTAGTCCATCCGGACCGGGCCGATCAGGCTGACCGCGCCTAGCGCACGATGCACGAGGCCGTAACATGCCCCGACGAGTGCGATCTCGCGCAGCGCCGGATGCTCGAGGTCGTGCCCGACGCGGACGAACGACTGCCGCGGCTCGAGGGCCGACTCGCCCAGGACGTCGAGCAGCGCGGCCCGTTTCTCGACGAGCTCGAACAGGTTCCTGTACGCCTCGAGCTCTTCGGCTCGGACCTCGCCGAGGAGGTCGGCGGCGCCGCCGACGTACAGGCGCTGTTCGGCGGAGACGAGCTCCGTGAACGCAGGACGGAGAGTGGTGAGGAACGCTCGTTCGCGCGCCGAGAGGCCGGGGTCGTCGAAGCGCCGGCGCAGGAGCGTCGTGCCGAGCTGGAGGCCGGAAACGGTCTCGTTGAGATACTCGTTCGCCCACTTTGCGAGTCCCAGGTCAACCGGATCCTCGAAGTGGAAGTTCCGCTTCGTGACGCCGCCCGCAGATGTGATCACGACAACCATCACGAGCTCCGGCTGGAGTAGGAGCACCTCGACGCGCACGACGGTCGTCGCCTCGAACGGCGGGGCCGACACGAGCGCGAGCAGCCGCGTCACCTGCGACAACATCTCCGTCGTCGCCTGCAGCGCCGACTCGACCTCGGTCCGCCTCGTGTGCAGGTCGAGCGGAAACGCGTCCGGCGGTGGCGCCGGGCGATGCAGCAGCTCGTCCGCGTAGTAGCGGTAGCCGTTCTCCGTCGGCACGCGGCCCGCGGACGTGTGCGGATGCATGAGCAAGCCGAGCGTCTCGAGCTCGGCGAGCTCGGCACGCACGGTCGACGACGATGCCGTCACGCCGGCTCTCTCGACGAGCGTCTTCGACCCCACCGGCTGCCCGGTGGCGACGAACTCCTCGACGACCCGTCGCAGAATCGCCTGCTGTCTCGCGGTGAGCTGAAGCTTCACGGGCATTTGCAGGAATTTTACGCCAGAAGCTCGGCCGTTACGCCACCGCCGAGGAAGCGGCCCCGCTCGGTGAGCGTGAGGGAATCGTCCCCCGCACGCTCGACCAGCCCAAGGCTTTCGACCCGGGCAAGGCCGACGGGGTCGAGCGCGCTCTTCAGGCCAGCGAGCCTCAAGGGCTCGTCAAGGCGCAACCCGAGCATCACGCGCTCGCGCACCCGGACGTCGCCGCCCACGTCCTCGAGCTCGCGCTCCGGCTGCGTCCCCGCACCGAGCGCCTCCAGGTAGCGCCCGAGCCGCGGTGTGTTCCGCCAGCGCTTGTTCTCAATTGTCGAAACCGCGCCGATCCCGATGCCGAGGTAGTCGTGGCCGAGCCAGTACGCGAGGTTGTGCCGAGAGCGCAGATCCCGCCCAGCGTCGAGGCGGCAGAAGTTCGCCGTTTCGTACCAGCGGAAGCCCGCGCCCGTCAGCGTGGTGACGACGCGCTCGAAGTAGTCCTCCATCGCGTCGGCCTGCCGGCGCAGCTCGTCTCCCCAGGCGTGGGTGAAGCGCGTCCCCGGCTTCGCTTCGAGCTCATAGCAGGACAAGTGCTCAGGCTCGAGCGCGAGGGCGTCGCCGAGGTCGGCCTCGAGGTCGGAGGGCTTCTGGCCTGGGATCCCGTAGATGAGATCGAGCGATATGTTGTCGCAACTGGCATCACGAAGATGATGCACGGCGCGTCGGACGTCGTCAGGCCCGGCAACGCGCTCGAGCACTCGGAGAAGCTCCGGCTGGAACGTCTGGGCGCCGAGGGAGACCCGCGTGACGCCGGCGGCACGCAGCGCACGCGCCAGGTCGAACGTCACGGTCTCGGGATTCGCTTCGACCGTCACCTCCGCCGCCGGCGGCAACGCATCGAGCAGACGTACGAGCTCGCGAAGCTCGGTGAAGGTCGGCGTCCCACCTCCGAGGAAGATCGTCTCGAGCTTCGGCGCGAGCAGCTTGCGTTCCAGCTCGAGCTCCCGCAACAGCGCATCGACGTACGCGCGATGCTGCCCGCCGCGGCCGACGACCGTTACGAAGTCGCAATATCCGCAGCGGTGCGCGCAGAACGGCAGGTGGAGATAGAGATGCCGCGCACCGCCGCTCACGCACTCACCCGCTTGGGCCGCGCCACAAGCTCGCCGCTGCAGTTCGGGCAAACGTGATCCATCGCCTCCGCGCACGACGAGCAGAACGTGCACTCGTACGAGCAGATGGCCGCATCGCCGTCAGGAGGAAGCCCAGCGCCACAGCGCTCGCACTCGCCGCGCAGCTCGAGCGCCATCAGCTCCGCTGCCCCTGACCGATGTTGAGCACGGCGAGGAACGCCTCCTGCGGCACCTCGACTGCCCCGACCTGCTTCATCCGCTTCTTGCCCTTCTTCTGGTTCTCGAGCAGCTTGCGCTTGCGCGAGATGTCGCCGCCGTAGCACTTCGCGAGCACGTCCTTCCGCCGAGCCTTCACGGTCTCGCGCGCGATCACTCGCGCGCCGATCGCCGCCTGGATCGGCACGTCGAACATCTGCCGCGGGATTTCCTCGCGCAGCTTCTCGACAAGCAGCCTGCCGCGGTCGTACGCGAAGTCGCGATGCACGATCAGCGATAGCGCGTCGACGGTCTCGGCCGCGACAAGCACGTCAACGCGCACGAGATTGCCGGCCTTGAAGCCGGCGAGGTCGTAGTCGAACGACGCGTAACCGCGCGTGCGCGACTTCAGCTGGTCGTAGAAGTCGAGCACGATCTCGCCGAGCGGAAGCTCGTACGTGAGATGCACCCGCTCGGGCGACAGGTACTCCATGTGATCGAACGTGCCGCGCCGGTCGTTGCAGAGCTCCATCACCGCGCCGACGAACTCTTTCGGGACGATGATCGACGCCTTGACGTACGGCTCCTCGACTTCTTCGACCTCACGTGGAAACTCGGCGGGGTTGTGCACCTCCACCCACTCGCCGTTTTTCTCCTTGACCCGGTATGCGACGGTCGGTGCCGTGACGAGCAGGTCGAGATCGAACTCGCGCTCGAGCCGCTCGCGCACGATCTCCATGTGCAGCAGGCCGAGGAAGCCGCAGCGGAAGCCGAAGCCGAGCGCCTGCGACGTCTCGGGCTCGTAGAAGAGCGCTGCGTCATTGAGTTCCAGCTTCTCGAGCGCGTCGCGTAGCTCGGGGTAGTCGTCGGACTCCGTCGGGAAGAGCCCGGCGAACACCATCGGCTTCACGTCCTTGTAGCCCGGGAGCGCAGTCGCGGCGCGATTCGCGACCGTCGTCAGCGTGTCGCCGACGCGCAGGCTCGACAGCTCCTTCAGGCCGGTGATCACGTAGCCGACCTCACCGGCGGTCAGCGTGTCGACCGGCGTCATCGTCGGCGAGAAGAAGCCGATCTCCTCCGCGTCGAAGCGCGTTGAAGTCGCGATTGTCTGCAGCGCCTCGCGACGCTTGAACGTGCCGTCGACGACGCGCACGAACGCGACGACGCCGCGATATTGGTCGTACGACGAGTCGAAGACGAGCGCGCGCGGCGGCGCGTCCGGGTTGCCAGACGGCGCCGGGACACGCTCGACGATCGCGTCGAGGACGTCGTGCACATTCGTCCCCGTCTTCGCGGAGATTCGGACGACGCGCGCAGGATCGTCACCGAGCAGATCAGCGACCTCGATCGACGCGCCGTCTGGATCCGCCTGCGGGAGATCGATCTTGTTCACGACCGGCACGATCTCGAGCCCATTCTCGATCGCGAGGTACGCGTTTGCGAGCGTCTGCGCCTCGATCCCTTGAGCGGCGTCGACGACGAGCAGCGCCCCTTCGCACGCTTGGAGCGACCGCGAGACCTCGTAGGTGAAGTCGACATGGCCAGGCGTGTCGATGAGGTTGAGCTCGTGCCCCTTCCACAAGACGCGCACGGCCTGCGCCTTGATCGTGATCCCGCGCTCGCGCTCGAGCTCCATCGAATCGAGCAGCTGCTCGCGCATCTCGCGCGCCGAGACGGCCTCGGTGATCTCGAGGATGCGGTCGGCCAGCGTCGACTTGCCGTGGTCGATGTGGGCGATGATCGAGAAGTTGCGGATCTTGCTCTGGTCCATAGGTCTCCGCAGCGATGGTACTCGGGGCCCTGTGCCGGCCTACTTCCGCGCGACGAAGACGAGGAAGTCGTGATCGGGCCGAGGGTCCTCGTCGTGGTAGCCGCCGCGCACGGTCACCCACGAGAAGCCGGCCGTCCGCAGCATCAGAACGAGCTCGTCCTTGAACCACATCCGCATCGAAAGCGGATGCTGATCCTCCCCGACAAGCGCTTCAGCACGCCGTTTCTCGATCCGCATTTCGACGCGCACGGACTGGTCGAGCGGATCGACCTCGAGCATCCGGCTCCAGAGCGAGTACTCGAAGCCGTCGGGCGCGACGCGGCGGTCGGGCTCGGCACTCCAGGGGCCCGGCAGATCGGCGCGTCCATCAGCCGTCCACCGCATCCAGCGGCGGGCGCTCGAGTAGGGAACCTCGTTGTCGAGCAGGAGTGTCCCGCCCGGCTCGAGTGCCGCGTAGAGCCTGCGGATCGCGTCCTCATCCTGCGCGCGCGTGGTGCCGAGACCGAACGTGCCGCAGACCACGACCGTCCGATACAGGCGCGGCGGCTCGAGCTCGTGCAACGGTTGCACCCACAACGTCGGCGCGAGTCCCTCCGCCGCAGCGTGTTCCCGGCACTCCGCGACCATGTCGGCCGAGACGTCGCAGCCGTCGACGTCGAAACCTGCACGGAGCCAAGGCAGCAACAGCCGTCCGCTGCCGCACCCGGCGTCGAGCGCGGGCTGGCCGGCTTCGACGTACGGCTGGAAGTAGGCGAGCTCCTCGCCGCCGTCGGTGTTGAAGTGCGCCCACCACTCGGCCATCAGGCCGTAGTGCCAGGTCTGCCGCTCTCCGCTCATGCGCGGCGGAGTCTCGAGCGCAGCCCGAGCACGACATCGAGCTCGCGCACTCGGAGCACGCGGCAGGCCGCGTAGTACACGGCCAGCGCAGCCGCGAGCGCCGCGCCGAGCGAGACCAGCTGAGCCGGGAACGACCGGCCGAGTGCAGAGTCGAGCGGCTTCCAGACCACCCACGCAACGAGGGCGACGAGCGCCGACGCGACGACCACGCGCGTCACGGTCGACGCGATCTCGCGGCCGTTCAGCCGGCGGATCCGGCCGCGCAGCACGACGATCAGTGCCCACGTTCCCGCGACGTTGCAGATCGCGGTCGAGAGCGGGATGCCCCATGGCCCGACGCGGTAGAGCGCGAAGTCGAGGATCGCATTCAGGAAGAGGTTCCCGAGCGCGATCATCGTCGGGATCCAATTCGTGCGCATGCTGAAGAACGCCCGGTTGAGCATCAGCATTGCCCCGTTGAAGACGAGGCCCGCGCTGAATGCCGCGAGGCACGCGGCGACGACCGGCGTCTGATTTGGTGCGAACTGACCGCGCTGGAAGAGGATGCGCACGATCGGCTCCGCGAGAACTGCGCTCACGACGGCGGCCGGGGTCAACGTGAACGCGATGTACCGCAGGCCGGAGCTGACCGTGTCGCGGAAGCCGCGGTAGTCGCCCGTTTCCGCCGCGGTTGACGCATAGCGCGACAGCGTCGGGAAGAGCACCGTCGCGATCGCAACGGAGAAAATCCCCTGCGGGAGCATGTAGATGAGAAAGGATTTCTGAATCGCCGTAGGCGCGAGCGAGCCGTTGATCAGACGCGACGCGAAGAACGTGTCGATCACCGCGTTGATGTTGATCAGGCCGAGGCCGAGCGTGACCGGGATCATGTTTCGGAAGACCTCGCGCACAGCCGGGTCGCGCCAGTCGAGAACGAGCCGCAGCCGTCCGTCGAGGCCGCGCAGCCACGGCAGCGGCAGGAAGACCTGGATGAACGTCGCAACGAGGATCGAACCGGCGTAGACGTACAGCTTGGCGTTTGTGGTGTCCGCCTGAGGGACACCGATCGCGAGCCCGGCGATGATCGCGAGGTTCCAGAAGACCGGCGAGATCGCGGGCACCGTGAAGTGGTCGTAGCTGTTGAGGATCCCGACGATGATCCCGCTGACGCCGAGCAGCGCAACGATCGGGAACAACACGCGCGAGAGCCCCACAGCGAGTTCCTTGTCGCCGCCGGGATTGCCGAAGAGGTCGATCACCCACGGCGCGATCAGGATGAACAGCGCGGACAGAGCCGTGAGCCCGAGGAGCGTCAGCCAGAACAGGCTAGAGGCCACTCGCCAAGCCCGCTTTCTGTCGTGCTTCAGGAGATCGATGAAAACCGGGACGAACGCGGACGACAGCGCGGCGTCCGCGACGAGCGCTCGAACGAGGTTCGGAAGCTGGAACGCGACGGTGAAGGCGTTGATCTTTCCGGCCGTTCCGAAGTAGTACGCGGCGACGACTTCGCGAACGAGGCCGACGATGCGCGACAGGCCGGTCGCGATACCGAAGATCGCCGTCGACCGGGCAAGGCCGCCGCGCGACGTGCCTCCGTCCACGCTCGGCTGCTTTGCCTCGCCCCCCTCGCGCAGCTCGGTGACGCTGAGGTTCAACGTCGGGTCGTCCGGCCCGATGGCGGTCAGGTTGCCCGGGCTGAAGTACGTCGGCTTCCCGGCTTCGCCGCGCCGGCGATCGCGCTCGAGCCGGCGCAGCTCGCGCTCGCGATCGGCGTCGGTCACGGGCAAGAGGGTACGTCAGCCGTCGGAGCGGCGATCCTTGCCCGACCGGCGGTCGGAGGCTTTGCGCCGGTCGTCCCCGTCGCGCCGCTCGTCCCCGCCGGCCGGTGGGCCGTCGTCGCGGGTGCGGCGGTCCTTGCCCGAACGCCGTTCGGATCCGTCCCGGCGGTCGTCACCCGAGCGCTTGTCAGCCATGCCACAAATGTTCCCGGCCGCGCAACGCTCTCCTGCCGCTGGTACGATCCCGAAGCCCGCGAGACGCGGGCGTTTTCACGCGATGCCGAACATCAGACAACAGGAAAAGCGCGTTCGCCTGGCGGCCCGGCAGCGGGTCGAGAACCTCCGCTGGCGCTCGACCGCCAAGACGCTCATGCGGCGCCTCGAAGAGGCAGCGCAGGGCGACGACGCCGACGCAATTGGGACGCGCCACCGCGAGCTCGTGAGCTGGCTCGACAAGGCCGCCGCGAAGGGCGCACTCCACAAGAACACCGCCGCTCGGCGGAAGGCTCAGGCCGCCCGCGTCGTCGCGGGCAAGCAGTAGCTAGGCCGCCACGCTCCCGCGCGTGATATCGACGAGCGCCCGCTCGAGCTCGAGGTCGGCCGGCAGGCGCGAGCCCCCCTTGGCGTTCGCGTCGAGCTCCGCGAGCCGCACGAGCGCGTCGCCGAGCTCGTCGGCCGAGAAGTTCGCCGCCTGAGCGAACGCCTTCTCGGCGGCGAACGGATGCATCTTCAGCCGAGGCGCTGCGTCGCGCGGACGGACGCCATCCTCCGCGAGCTTCTGGCAGCGGCGCACACGGCTGACGTGGGAGACGAGCGACGCGATGATGCGCATCAGCTCGCCGGAGCGCGGACGGTGCGAGCGCTCCATGATCTCCTCCGCGGCGCGCAGCGCTCCGCCGACATCCCTTCTCCCCCACGCATCGGTGAGGGAGAAGATCGCGGTCTCCGCGCGGCCGGCGGCGAGCAGCTCGACGTCGCGGAGCGTAATAGTCTCGCCGCCTGCCCACGTGGCAAGCTTCTCGATCTCGCTCGTCAGCTCGTCGAGATCGTCCCCGACGATGTCGATCAATGCACGGCATGCATCCGGCTCCGCCTTGCCGCCGGCGCGCGCGAACTGCTCGCCAACCCACTCCGGCAGCTTGCGCTTCGGGACGTCGTAGGTCAGCACTTGTCCTGCCTTTGCAACTGCTTTCGCGAGCGCGGAATCGGACTTCAGCTCTGCCGCGACGAGCGCCACCACCGTCGCCGGCGCCGGCGCGGCCAGATACGCGACGATCTCCTTCACGTCGGCGGCCTTCCAGCGGTCCACCTCGTCGACGATCACGAGACGTCCCTCGCCGACGAACAGACCGAGCGCGTTGCACGCGGCGACCGCGTCTCCGCCGGACGCCTCGCGTGCGCTGAGATGCTCGGTCGCGTCGTCACCGATCCGTTCACGCAGCCGGCGCACCGCGCGAACGATCTTCGGCCGGTCGCTTCCGTTCAGGAGATAGGCGGGCTTGAGCTCGTTGGCCACGACGCCAAGCATAGGCTGCCGCCCAGGCGGCGCCGGCCGCGAGGGCTGCGGCGGCGGCCGGCGACCGAATCTGCGCGCCGGGCAGACCGCCGAAAAAGCGCGCACAGCCGGCGAGGTACGCCGCGCACCAGCCGTTGATCTGCGCGAGCAGCGGTCCCGCGGGAGGAAGAACCGCCGCGAGGAGCGCCAGTGCGAGCAGCGGCGTCACGACGGGCGCAGCGGCGAGATTGGCCGGAACCGTGACGAGCGGGATCGCATGGAAATGGAACCACGAGATCGGAGCCGTCACGACGCCGCAAGACGCCGAGATCGCGATGCACTGTGCGAGCAGGCGCGGGACCGGATAGCCCTCGAGCCGGCGTTCGATGCGTGGAGCGAGCGTAAAGATGGCGAGGACGGCGGCGAACGAGAGCTGGAAGCCTGGATCGAGTGCGTTGTACGGATTCCACGCGAGCAACGCGATCGCTGCGAGCAGCAGCGCATACCAGCGGTCTCGCTCCCGGCCGCTTAGCCACGCGAGCGAGCCAAGAGCGCCGACGACGCCCGCACGGATCACGGACGGCTGCGGGCCGACCGCAAGCACATAGCCGCCGATCGCACCAAGCGCTGCGAGCTCCGCCGCGATGCGCGAGACGCCGAGCAGGAATGCAATCCCGACCGTTCCTGCGGCGACGACCGCAACGTTGCCGCCGCTCACCGCGAGCAGGTGGTAGAGCCCGGACGCCCGGAACCGCTGTTTGAGCGAATCGGAGAGCCCGCCGTCCTCGCCGAGCACGACGCCCTCGATCACCGCGCGGCGCTCGCCGGTGATCCCCGGCACCGAGGCGCGCGCGAGCCAGGCATGCAGCCGGTCGGCGACGCCGCCGCGCAGGCGCAGCACCTGCACGGTCGACGCGCGCAGGACGACATGCACGCCATGCCGGCGCAGCCACGTGCGCTCGTATTCGGGCGGCACGCGCAGCGTGCCGATCACGCGAAGCCGCGCCCCCTGCGGCGGCGGCGCCCGCGTGCGCGCGAGCTCGAGCAGGACCGGTTCATGCAGCGGCCGGTCGTCCCAGCGCCGGACGACAGACGTCTCGCGCACGTCGAAGCGGCCGATCCGCGGCGGCTCCTTCACGTCCACGATCGCGATCCCGCCGGAGCCGACGAGCCCCGCGAGCCGGCTCGCATCGAGCTCGTGCAGTCGCTCGCTCCCCCACCACCAGCCCGCAAGTGCGAGCACGCAGGCGAGCGAGAACCGCGGCGGAAGCGCAACCGCGCCGAGCGCGACCACGAGCGCCGGCATGACGGAGAACCGCACCGCGGCGGGCACGGCGAGCCCGGCGACGAGCGATCCCGCCAGCACATAGGACCGCCTAATCATGGGATCACGAGTCCCTTCAGCTGCTCGAGGCGACCCTGGCCGATCCCGGGGACAGCGTCGAGATCCGCGACGGAGCGGAACGGCCCGTGCGCCTGGCGGTAGTCGAGGATCTTCTGCGCGGTCGTCGGCCCGATGCCCGGCAGCGCGTCGAGCTGCTCGAGCGTCGCGGTGTTGAGGTCGAGCGGCGCCGTCGGTGAGGGTCCGGCGCCGCTCGACGCTCCCGCCGTTCCCGCCCCGCGCGCGGGGACGACGATCTGCTCGCCGTCGGCGACCGGCGCGGCGAGATTCACCGCGACGCGGTCGGCACGGCGCGTGAAGCCGCCGGCGAGTGCGATCGCGTCCGCGATCCGCATCCCGCGAGCCAGGCGATACAGCCCAGGCCGCCGAACCGCGCCGGCGACGTCGACGACGAGCGCGTTACCGCTGCCCGACGCCGGAGTATGGGCAGGCGCCGCAACGCGTAAAGGCGGCGCAACAGGCGCAGCAGCCCCGCGGTGCAGCAGCCGCGGCCCGCCCGCAACAACGAGCGCACCAACTACAACGACAGCGACGAGCAACCGCCGCTCCGAAAGCGTGAGCGAGTGCAGGTTCACCGACGAAGCGTCGCCTGCAAACCGTCACGGCTGTGTGTCGGCTACACGACGAAATTCACAAGCTTCTGCGGCACGACGATCGTCTTTCGCACCTCGCCGCCGTCCAGATGGGCCTGCACCTTCGGCGACGCCAGGGCACGCGCGACGAGCTCATCCTCGGGCAGGTCGACCGCGACCTCGAACCGGTCGCGCACTTTGCCGTTCACCTGGACGACGAGCTCGAACGTGGCACGAGCCAGCTGCGACTCGTCCGCCGCCGGCCACGGCTCCTCCCACAGCTTCGACTTGCCCAGCCGCTCCCACAACTCCTCCGCCAGGTGCGGCGCATACGGCTGGATCATCGAGACCGCCGTCTCCGCGGCAAACCGCGCCGAAGGATCAGCAACACCGGCATGCGACAGCTCGTTCACGAGCTCCATGACGGCCGAGATCGCGGTGTTGAACGAGAGCCGCCGCCCAATGTCGTCGCTCACCTTCGCGATCGTCTCGTTCGCCTTGCGCGAAAGCTCGTTCACCACAGGTTCGCCACGCGGCGCGTTCTCGGCGACGTCGACGACGAGCCGGAAGAGGCGCCGCATGAACCGCACCATCCCCTCGATGCCTTCCTCGGTCCAGTCCATGTCCTGGTCTGCAGGCCCGATGAAGAGGATGTACAGCCGGACAGCGTCCGCGCCGTAGCGGCCGATGATCTCCTCCGGGTCGATCACGTTGCCCTTCGACTTCGACATCTTCGTGCCGCCGAGCTGCACCCAGCCGTTCGTGAAGAACTTGACGAACGGCTCACGGTGGCCGACGAGCCCGAGATCGTTCAGCGCCTTGATGAAGAAGCGCGCATAGATCATGTGCATCGTCGTGTGGTCGATGCCGCCCGTGTAGATGTCGACCGGGTTCCAGAAGTCCGCGAGCTCGCGGCGCCACGGCTGCTCCGCGTTGTGCGGATCGGCGTAACGGAGGAAGTACCACGACGAGTCGACGAAGGTGTCCATCGTCTCGACCTCGCGCCGTCCCTCCTTGCCGCAGGTCGGGCACGGCGTGCGCACCCAGTCCTCTGCCTGCGCGAGCGGCGCGATCCCGCGCGGCTTGAAGTCGTCGATGTGCGGCAGGATGACC
The DNA here is from genome assembly GCA_036496545.1 of Gaiellaceae bacterium. GTDB lineage: Bacteria > Actinomycetota > Thermoleophilia > Gaiellales > Gaiellaceae > Palsa-739. Next base: position 89,926 of record DASXKX010000019.1, read on the forward strand.
GGCAGCTCGTTGTCAGGCACCGGCACTGCACCGTGGTCCTCGCAATAGATGATCGGGATCGGACAGCCCCAGTAGCGCTGCCGCGAGAACCCCCAGTCGCGCAGGCGGTACGAGATCGCGTGCTCGCCCCGGCCGCTCTCGGCGAGCCAGTCGACGATCGCCCGCTTCGCCTCCTCAGCCGGCAGGCCGTCGAACTGCCCCGAGTTGATGAGCCGATCGTCCTCGTCGATGACTGGAACGATCGGCAGCTCGAACGTCCGCGCGAACTCCTCGTCGCGCTCGTCGTGCGCCGGCACGGCCATGATCGCACCCGTGCCGTAGTCCATCAGCACGTAGTCCGCGATCCAGATCGGGATCTGCGCACCGTTCACCGGGTTCGTCGCGTAGAAGCCCGTGAAGACGCCGGTCTTCTCCTCCGCCGCGGCGCGCTCCTCACCGCGCTTCGCGGCGGTGCGGCGCACGTAGTCGCGTAGCGCGTCGCCGTGCGGCGAGCGCTCGACCAGCTCTGCGGCGAGCGGATGCTCAGGCGCGAGCACGAAGAACGTCGCGCCGAAGAGCGTGTCGGGCCGCGTCGTGAACACGGGAACGTCCTCAGCGAGCTCCGACACATGGAACAGGATCTCGGCGCCTTCGGACCGGCCGATCCAGTTCCGCTGCATCGTCTTGACCTTGGTGAACCAGTCGAGCTGGTCGAGGTCGTCGAGCAACTCCTGCGCATACGCGGTCGTGCGGAAGAACCACTGCTCGAGGTACTTCGCCTCAACCTCGGCGCCGCAGTACTCGCAGTGGCCGTCGTGCACCTGCTCGTTCGCGAGCACGACCTGGTCGACCGGGCACCACTTCACGGGCGCGGCCTTGCGATAGGCAAGCCCCGCCTCAAAAAGCCGGAGGAACAACCACTGATCCCACTTGTAGTACGTGGGCTCGTGTGCGGAGATCATCCGCGAGAAGTCGAGCGCCCAGCCCATGCGGCGCATCGAGCGCGTGATGCTCGCGATGTTGCGTTCGGTGATCTCGCGCGGGTGGCCACCCTCGCGGATCGCCGCGTTCTCGGCCGGCAGGCCGAACGAGTCGAAGCCGATCGGGTGAAGCACGCTCCAGCCGTTGCGGCTGCGGAAGCGGGTGACGACGTCGCCGATCGTGTAGACGAGGCAATGCCCCATGTGCAGCGTCCCCGACGGGTACGGCCACATCTCGACGACGTAGCTCTTCTCCGACCGGTTGCCCTCCGGAAGCGCGTCCTCGATACGGAAGGCCCCCGCGTCCTCCCAGACGCGCTGCCATTTCGCTTCGGTCGTATGTGCGTCGTAGCGTTCCATGGATACAAAAAAGCCTCTCCTAGGAGAGGCCGGGGGAGCCGCCGCGGCTCGTCGCCGCGTGTTCTCCCTGAGCTAAAGAAGCAGCTCGTTCATCGTCGTATTGATACTAGCAACGTGCTCGAGCTCCTTCCTCTCACCGCCGGCGTTGAATCCGGCGAGCTGACGCTCGGCGGCGTCAGCGCCACGGCGCTCGCGGACGACTACGGCACGCCCGTCGTCGTCTACTGCGAGGAGACGATCCGAGCGCAGGCGCGGGCCTACCGCGAGGTCGCGCCGGACGCACTCGTCGTCTACGGGACGAAGGCGTTCGCGAACGTCGGGCTCCTCCGCGTCCTGGCGGACGAAGGTATCGGCGCCGACGTGTCGACACTCGGCGAGCTCGCGTTCGCGCAGGCGGCCGGCATCGTCGGCGACCGCCTGATCTTCCACGGAAACAACAAAGACGAGGCGGAGCTGCGGGCGGCTGCGGAGGCCGGGGCGATCGTCGTTCTCGACGAGCTCGGCGAGGCCGAGCGCGCCGCCTCAGCCGGAGTCCACCGAGTCCTCGTCCGCCTGACGCCGGGCGTCGACGCCGCGACGCACCAGTCGATCCAGACCGCGCACGCCGGCTCGAAGTTCGGGCTCCCGTTCGATGCCGCCGCTGACGTGATCACGAACAGTGGGCTGGAGGCGATCGGCGTGCACGTCCACATCGGCTCGCAGCTTGCACGGACGGACGAGAGTGTGCTGGCGGTCGAGCGCGTCGTCGAGTTCTGCGAGCACATGCGCGACGAGCACGGCTGGGAGCCGCAGGTGATCGACGTCGGCGGCGGCCTCGCCGTGCGCCATAACCGGGATGAGCACCCGCCGACGGTTGTCGAGTTCGTTTCGCCGCTCGCTCAGAGGGTGCACGAGCACTGGCCGAACGCGCGCCTCGTCCTCGAACCGGGCCGCTCGCTCGTCGGCCGGGCCGGCGTCTCGCTCTACCGCGTCGGCGCGACGAAAGAGAGCGGCGGCGTCAGCTGGGTCGCGATCGACGGCGGCATGTCGGACAACCCGCGGCCGCAGCTCTACGGCGCACGCTACGAGGCACTGCTCGCGAACCGCGCGGACGAGCTCGCGGACGGTGTCTTCCGCATCGCCGGAAAGCATTGCGAGTCAGGCGATGTGCTCATCGACGCCGCCGAGCTGCCGCATCCCCGGCGCGGTGACGTGCTCGCCGTTCCTGCAACGGGTGCATACACGCTCGCGATGGGCTCGACGTACAACGGTGTGCCGCGTCCTGCCGTCGTGCTGGTACGCGACGGCGAAGCGCGCGTCATTCGCCGCAGGGAATCGATCGGCGACCTCCTCCGTTACGAAGAGGCGTGACGGCTACGCTCAGAACGATGCGGATCCCGGGTGTGCTCCTCGTTGCGTTCGCCGCCGCGCTGTGGGGTACGGATCCCATCTTGCGCAAGCCGCTGTCGTCGAGCACGTCCGCGACGACGATCGTGTTCGGCGAGCACGTGATCCTCGTCGTCCTCGTGCTGCCGCTGCTCTATCCCGCGTTGCGCGCACTGCTGAAGGCAGGCCCGAAGTACATCGCTGCTGCCATCGCAGTCGGCGCCGGCGCATCTGCGCTGGCGACGATCCTCTTCACGGAGGCGCTCTTCCACGGTGACTTCATCACGCCGGTGGTGATCCAGAAGATTCAGCCGCTCGTCGCAGTGGCAGGCGCGGCCGTCGTGCTGGGCGAGCGGCCGCGGCCGCGGTTTGCGTGGTTCCTCCTCCCTGCGCTCGCCGGGTTCTGGCTCGTGAACCAGGCGCATCCGCTCGAGCCGACTGCGAAGGGGCTCGTGCCGATCATCGAGGCGCTGTCAGCCGCAGTCCTGTGGGGACTCGGCACAGTTCTCGGCCGCTACCTGAGCCGGGAGCTTTCGTTCGACCACGTGCTCTCGCTCCGTTTCTTCTTCGGGCTGATCGCGAGCGCGATCGCGCTCCCCGTCATGGGCGCGAAGGCGTACGCAGGCGCGCACGACAGCCTGTGGATCGCATACCTCGCAATCGTCACCGGGCTCGTCGCGCTCGCGCTCTACTACTACGGGCTCAAGCGGACGCCGGCGCTGATGGCGTCGCTCGCCGAGCTGACGTATCCGGCGATCGCGGTGATCGCCGGAATCTACGCCTACAACTCGGATCTGCGCTGGACGCAGTGGATCGGCGTCGCGGTGATCATCACCACGGTCAGTCTCCTGCCGGTGCGGCCGCGGCGCGAGATCGTGCGCGCTCCTGACGCTCGGCTCGCATCGGCGCCCGCAGCGGGCTAATCTCGCTGCGTGGACCTGCGCGACACGCCGGACGAGGCCGCGTTTCGGGCCGAGCTGCGGGCGTGGCTCGACGCGAATCTGCCCGAGGAGAAGCGCGGCGGGCGCGGCGGAGCGCAGCGCTACGGCGATGACTTCGGCCGCGAGTGGAGCCGGATGCTCCACGAAGGGGGCTACGCCGGGCTCACCTGGCCGAGGGAGTACGGCGGCGCCGGCGCGCCTTACAGCTTCCAGGCGATCTTCTACGAGGAGATGGCGCGTGCTCACGCGCCCGCGCACATCGGCGTGATCGGGCTCGGCATGGCTGGGCCGACGATCATCGCGCACGGCACAGAGGAGCAAAAGCAGGCGCACCTCGAAAAGATCCTGTCGGCGGAGGAGATCTGGTGCCAGGGCTTCAGCGAGCCCGACGCCGGTTCCGACCTCGCGGCCGCGCGCACGCGCGCCGATCGCCGTGGCGACGTCTACGTCGTCAACGGGCAGAAGGTGTGGTCGTCGTTCGCCCACATCGCCGACTTCTGCATCCTCGTCACCCGCAGTGACCCGGATGCGCCGCGGTACCGCAACCTCACGTATCTGATCGTCGACATGCACGCGCCGGGCGTCGAGGTGCGGCCGCTACGGCAGATCACGGGCGAAGCCGAGTTCAACGAGATCTTCTTCAACGACGTCGAGGTGCCCGTGTCGAATCGGCTTGGCGACGAGGGCGACGGCTGGAACGTCGCGATGACGACGCTCCTCCACGAGCGCGGCACACTCGGCTTCGCGCTCACGGCGGCGCTCGAGAGCTCCGTCAACCGGCTGCTCGACGTCGCACGCGAGCGCCTGAACGGCGACGACGGGGCGCGCGAGCGCATCGCGGCCGAGTGGATCGAGCTGCAGGCGCTCCGCTACACGAACTACCGCGCGCTCGGGACGCTGCAGCGCACCGGCATCCCCGGCCCCGAGGGCTCGGCGATCAAGCTGCGCTGGTCGGAGCAGAACCAGCGCTTGACGAAGCTCGCGCGCGAGCTGCTCGGGCCGGAGGGCATCCTCGACGACGGCTGGTGGAACTACCAGCAGCTGCGAAGCCGCGGCAACACGATCGAGGCCGGGACGTCTGAAGTACTGAGGAACATCGTCGCCGAGCGCGTGCTCGGTCTCCCGAGGAGCCGCTAGTGGACTTCGCCTTCACGGATGAGCAGCAAGAGCTGAGGCGCTCCGCGCGCGAGTGGCTCGCCGACCGCTATCCGCTCGACCGCGACTGGGACGGACCGCAAGACGACCGCTGGGCGGAGCTCGGCGAGCTCGGCTGGCTCGACGTCGCCGAGGCGGACCTCGGCTTCGTCGAAGAGGCGATCCTACTCGAGGAGCTCGGCTACGCGCTCTACCCAGGGCCGTACCTTGCGCACGTCGCGGGACAGAACGGAGTGATCGAGTTGAACGGTCTCGCGTACGGCGGCGATGCCGGAGAGCCGCATGACACTGTCGATCCGGCGCGACCGCTTCGTCGCGTCGGCTCAGGCAACAGTTCAAAGGAGACGCCCCGTCTGCGGGTCGCGATGGCCGCCGAGGCGCTGGGCGTCGCGCAGCGCGCGCTCGAGCTCGGCATCCAGCACGCGAAGACGCGCGAGCAGTTCGGCAAGCCGATCGGCGTCTATCAGGCGGTGTCGCATCAGCTCGCCGACACCTACGCCGATGTCGAGCTCTCACGCTCGCTTGTCTACTGGGCAGCGTGGTGTGTCGCCGACGAGGATGAGCAGGCGCCCATCGCGGCCGCCGCGGCGAACGCCTTCGCGACCGAGGCCGCCGTCGCCGCCTGCGAGCGCTCGATCCAGGTGCACGGCGGCACGGGCTTCACGTGGGAGCACCCGCTGCACCGGTTCTACAAGCGGGCGCTGTGGCTCGAGGGGTTCGGTCAGCGGCCGGCCGCGCTTCGCCGCGAGATCGCAAACGCCGTGCTCGGCGTCACCGTTCCGGTCTAGAGGAGGCTGCAGTGGACGGCCAGATGATGCATTTCCCGCTGACGTTGACCCACATGCTGAAGCGGGCAGAGACGTACTTCGGCCGCGGCGAGATCGTCACCCGTCTTCCCGACAAGTCGTTCCACCGCACCACGTACGCAGACACGATGCGCCGGTCGAAGCAGCTGGCGGTCGCGCTGCAGCAACTCGGCCTGCAGCAGGGCGACCGGGTCGGGACGCTCTGCTGGAACCACGTGCAGCATCACGAGGCGTACTTCGGCATTCCGTGCGGCGGCTTCGTGCTCCACACGCTGAACCTCCGCCTGCATCCGAATGACCTCGCGTACATCGCAAACCACGGCGGCGACAAGGCCGTCATCGTCGACCGCTCGCTGCTGCCCTTGCTCGAGCAGTTCCGCGACCGCACGCAGATCGAGCACGTCTTCGTCGTCGAGGACTCGTACGAGGAGCTGCTCGCCGGCGCGTCGGCGGGCGACTGGCGCGAGCCGGACATCGACGAGAACGACGCAGCGGCGATGTGCTACACGAGCGGCACGACCGGGCTGCCGAAGGGCGTCGTGTATTCGCATCGATCGAGCGTCCTGCACGCGCTCGGCGTTTCAGCGAACAACCCGTTCGGGCTCGGAACGTCGGTGAACGACGCGATCCTGCCGGTGGTCCCGATGTTCCACGCAAACGCATGGGGCTATCCGTACGTCGCGACGATGGTCGGCGCGAAGCTCGTGTACCCCGGGCCGCATCTCGACGCGGTCAGCCTGCTCGAGGACTTCACGCAGGAGGGGGTGACGTGGTCCGCAGGCGTGCCGACGATCTGGCTCGGCATCCTCGCGGAGCTCGAGGCGAACCCGGGCAAGTGGGATCTCTCGCGGATGAAGGGCATGTTCGTCGGCGGCTCAGCGGTGCCGAGGAAGCTCATCGTCGACTTTGCGCGGCAAGGGCTCACGATCGTGCAGGGCTGGGGCATGACCGAGACGTCGCCGGTCGCCTCGACGGCCGCGACGCCGCACGACCTGAACGACATTGACGAAGACTCGAAGTTCGACCTCAAGGCGATGGCCGGCCTGCCGCTGCCGTTCGTCGAGGTACGCGCGCGGGCCGGCGACGAGGAGATCCCGTGGGACGGCGAGGCGATGGGCGAGCTCGAGGTGCGCGGCCCGTGGGTCGCCTCGTCGTACTACGACACGCCGGAGCAGCAGGATCGCTGGACCGACGACGGCTGGTTCCGCACGGGCGACATCGTCTCGATCCACCCGCGCGGCTACATCCAGATCAAGGACCGCTCGAAGGACGTGATCAAGTCCGGCGGCGAGTGGATCTCGTCGGTCGAGCTCGAGAATGCGTTGATGGCGCACCCGTCCGTGGCGGAGGCAGCGGTGATCGCGATCCCCGACCCGAAGTGGGACGAGCGTCCGCTTGCGGCGGTCGTCTTGAAACCGGGCGCAGGCACGACGCCGGATGAGCTGCGCGACTTCCTCGCGCCGAACTTCGCGAAGTGGTGGCTGCCGGAACGATTCGAATTCGTCGAGGAAATCCCGAAGACGAGCGTGGGCAAGTTCCGGAAGACCGCGCTGCGCGAGCAGTTTGCCGCGGCCGAGCCGGCGCAGACGGCTTGAAAGCCGCCGTTCTCCGCGAGGTTGACGGCCCCTTCGAGGTCGCCGACGTCCCGGATCCTGAGCCGCGCGATGACCAGGTTGTCGTGCGCGTCCGCGCCGCCGGTATCAACTTCGCCGACGTGCTGGTGCGCCACGGTGTCTATCCCCAGATGCCGGAGCTTCCGGCAGTGCTCGGCTCGGAAATCGCGGGCGAGCTCGCCGACGGTTCGCGCGTGATGGCGCTCACCACCGGCGGGGGCGGCTACGCAGAGGAGGTCGCAGTCGACCGCGCGCTCGTCGTGCCGCTACCCGACCACGCCTCCTTCGCGGAAGGTGCGTCGTTCCTGCTCACGTTCCTCACGGCGTACATCCCCCTGACGCGGCAGGTGCGTGTGCGGCCCGGCGCGACCGTGCTCGTGTATGCGGCGGCCGGGGGCGTCGGCTCGGCGACGATCCAGATCGCGCGCTCGCTCGGCGGGCGCGTCGTCGCGGCAGTCGGCTCGCCGGAGAAGCTCGACACGTGCCGGGCACTCGGCGCAGAGGAGGCGTACGTCTACGACGAGCTGCCGGGGGACTTGCAGGCCGACATCGTCTTCGACCCTGTCGGCGGCGAGCTCTTCGCGTCGTCGTTCGCGCGGCTGCGTCCCCTGGGCACCGTGATCGCGATCGGCTCGGTCGGCGGCGCGTGGGGCGAGATCGAGCCGGCGCGCCTCGTCGGGCGGAACGTCGGGCTCGCCGGCTTCTATCTCGGCCGGCTGATGCGGCTCGACCCCGGTATCGTCCACGAGGCGCTCGGCGAGCTGCTCGACCTGTGGCAGACCGGTGCGTTCTCGCCGCTCGTCGGTGCCGAACTGCCGCTCGACGAGGTCGAGCAGGCGCATGAGCTCGTGCAGTCGCGGCGCAGCGTCGGCAAGGTCGTGCTGCTGCCGTGAAGGCGCTGATCACCGGCGGTCGCGGCGGGCTGGGGCAGGCGTTCGCCGCTGCGCTCGGCGACGCCGACGTGACGCTGGTCGACCTCCCCGAGTTCGATGTCGGCTCGTCTGACGCGTGGCGCGCGCTCGAAGGCGAGTTCGACGCAGCGTTTCTGAACGCGGGCGTCGTCACCGGCGAGAGCGAGATCGCGAACATGACCGACGAGCAGTACCGGCGTGCGGTCGGCGCGAACCTCGACGGCGTCGTGTTCGGGACGCGCGAGCTCGCGGCGCGACTGATGCCGAACGGCGGCTCGATCGTCGCGACCGCATCGCTCGCAGGTTTGATCGCGGTGCCGATGGACCCGATCTACGCGACGACGAAGCACGCCGTCGTCGGCTTCGTGCGGAGCGTCGCGCCGCAGCTCGAGGCCCGCGGCATCCGCATCAACGCGCTCTGTCCGGGCTTCACCGACACGCCGATCGTCGCGCAGGAAGTGCGGGGCGCGCTGCCCGCACCGCTGATGGAGCCCGCCTTCGTCGCGGAGGCGGCGATGCAGGCGCTTCGCGATCCGGAGACAGGCAGCGCGTGGGTCGTGCAGCCGAACCGGATCGTCAAGTTCCGGTTCCCGAACATCCCGGGACCGCGATAACCCGCGTGCGCTCTGTGGCCGTGATGCGACCCGCCAGATCTCGCAGCAGGGTGACGGTAAGCGCAGGATGCTGCCGGGCAAGGCGCGCGACAGATCGTCTGGGAAGCCGCATCACGTAGAGCGGCCGAGTCGCGACTACGGCGGCGTACGGCGACCGTTCACCGATGAGACTCAGCTCACCGAAGTAGTCGCCGATTGACATGCTGCGAGGCGCTGCACCGCCGATCGCCTTCGCGCTCCCTTCAAGGACGACATGCAGCGAGTCGTCGGCGTCGTGTCGCGTGATCACGGTCTCGCCGGAAGCGAATTCGGCGAATCCTGCGCTTTGGACGAGCTTGCGAAGGCGTCGCCTGCTCACATCTGAGAAGAGCGGGAAGGTCGCCAGGATGCGAGCCCACTCGCGGGCGTCTGCAGCTCGTTCATGCACCAGTTGGCTGCCCCGTACGAGGGCCAGAGCCGCCGTTGAGTCCATGTGTCCTCATCTCCTTCGATCATGTTGCTGTCTCGATCAAGGACTCCGCATCGGCGGGGATATTCCCGCCCGCAGGCATGGAACCGACAGACTCGAATTGCGCGTACCTGTCTACGCGTTGCTTCTCGCGAATGACATCGCCGCGCCGGCTGCGCGGACACTCGATCCGTCCAGGCTCGGCGATCACATCGACCGGCTCTTCCGGGCGGCATGGGCGCTTACCGGGTCACGCGAGGATGCGGAGGATCTCGTGCAGGAGACGTATGCACGACTGCTCGCGCGGTCGCGTCTCCTCCGCAACGAAGACGACCTCGGCTACCTGCTCCGAGCCCTGCGCAACACCTTCTTGAATCAGAAGCGCACGGAGAGCCGCCGGCTCCGGACGACTGCGCTGCCGGACGAGCTCGACCTCGTCCCCGACTCGCATGCGCGGCGGCCCGAGGAGCAGTTCGAGGCCGCGGAGGTGTTCTCAGCGATCGCGACGTTGCCGGGCGACTTCCGCGACGTCCTCGTCGCCGTTGACATCGCCGGGCTGTCCTACAAGGAAGCTGCACACGCCCTGCGCATCCGTGAAGGCACCGTGATGAGCCGCCTCTACCGCGCACGGCAACAGGTCGTTCGACTAGTCGGCTAGGAGCCGCTGCGCTGCGCCGTCCCGACGAGCACCCTCTTGCCCGACGAGCTCTCGTCGCCGTCTGCCCGCTCGCGCGTCACGGTCAGGGTCGTGAAGCCGGTCGGCGCGACCCCGGCGACCGACGCGAGCACGAGCCGGCGCGACGGCTGACGCCTGCGCGTGTGTCGTTGCTCGTCGATGCGCGTCCGCAGATGGGCCGGCGCCTCGACGGCATTTCAGCGCTAACGGTCTCACGGTCTGAAAGGCACCGCGGCGTGTCCAGACATTCCCTCGGAATACAGACGCCCTTTCGGTGTCTTCAGCACTCGACAGATCCAATCACCGAAAGGACGAACTGTGAACAGTCGCATTCATCCCCGCGTGGTGGTGTCGGCGATCGCCGTTGTTGCGGCGCTGACCGTCGCCGGCACTGCCGCCGCGCACGGGAAGACGCACTCGCAGCGATATCACCGCTTCGAGCGCCCGAGACTCATCCACCACACACTCGTGATCCTTGGGACCCCGGGCGATGACCAGATCACGCTTCGGCTGAAGGCCGGTAACCCGGACGTGCTTCAGGTGGACGCAGGCAACGATGGCACTGCGAACTTCAGTCGCCACCTCCAACCGGTCGACGCGATCGTGGTCGATGCCGGCGCAGGGAACGACGTCGTGCGGATCGACGACAGCAACGGCGCGTTCACCAACAGCATCCCGACGACGATCGCCGGCGGCGACGGGAACGACGCGCTCTTCGGCGGAGCTGGGGCAGAGCTGTTTCTCGGCGGTTCCGGCAATGACCGAGTCGACGGCAACGGCGGCAACGACCTCGCTGATCTTGGCGCCGGCGATGACACCTTCGTCTGGGACCCGGGCGACGGCAGCGACAGGATCGAGGGCGAGGCCGGTAACGACACGATGATCTTCAACGGTGCGGCCGCGAGCGAGAAGGTGACGCTGTCCGCGATCGGAAGCCACCTCAGCTTCGTGCGCGACCTCGGCAACATCACGATGGACACGCACGGCGTCGAGAACGTCGACTTCAACGCACTCGGCGGCGCTGACCTCGTCACCGTCAACGACCTCACCGGGACGGACGTCACGGCGGTCAACGCCGATCTCGCCGGCGCACTGGGTGGCGCGACAGGTGACGCCCAGACCGATCGCGTCGTCGTCAACGGCACCAAGGGCGACGACAACATCACCGTGAACGGCGACGCAAACGGCGTCACTGTGTCAGGGCTCGCCGCACAGGTCGCGATTCAGCACCAGGAGGCGACCGACGAGCTGGAGGTCGATGCCCTTAGCGGCGACGACTCAATCTCGGCGACGGGGCTCTCCGCCCAGGCGATCACGACGACGCTCGACGGAGGCGCCGGCGACGATCGGATCGCCGGCGGTGTGGGCGCCGAGAAGCTGCTCGGCGGCGACGGCAACGACGCGATCGACGGCAACGGTGGCAACGACACTGCCGATCTCGGCGCCGGCGATGACACGTTCACCTGGGATCCGGGCGACGGCAGCGACGCAATCGAAGGCGGCGACGGTGCCGACATGATGGTCTTCAACGGTGCCGCCGGAAGTGAGCAGATGACCCTGTCGGCAAACGGCAACCACCTGAAGTTCGTCCGCGACCTCGGCAACATCACGATGGACACGCACAGCGTCGAGAACGTCGACGTCAACGCGCTCGGCGGTGCCGACCTCGTCACCGTCAACGACCTGACCGGGACCGACGTCAGTAGCGTGCTCGTCGATCTCGCGGGCGCACTCGGCGGCCGGGCAGGTGACGGCCAGGCCGACCGTGTCGTTGTCAACGGCACCAACGGCGACGATCGCATCACCGTTTTCGGCGACGCCGGCGGCATCAAGGAAACCGGCCTCGCGGCGTCGGTGAAGATCCTCCACGCGGAAGCCGCAAACGATCGGCTCGACATCAACACGCTCGCCGGCCAGGACAAGGTCGACCCGAGCGCGCTCGCGCCGAACACGATCAAGCTGTTCGTGAACGGCATCGCGACCCCGTAGTGCTCAGGACATGCGGGGCCCCGAACGTTGGGGCCCCGCACGCGACGATCGGCTCCGGATAACGTCGCGGGCATGGCGCGCATGCGCAGAGGCTGGGCCGAGGAACCGCCTCTTGCACCGCACATCTGGCGGACGCTCGGCTACTACGGCGTCGAGCAGGGCGACGGCCGCTCAGTGATCGAGTGGCAGGCGACAGTCGAGTTCTGCTTCCACGCACCCTCAGGGCCGATCGTCCACGGAGGGATGGTGACGACGCTCCTCGACACGGCGATGGGCGGCGCGTGCTGGTCCGTCCTCGGCGAGCACGAGAGCTTTCTCACGGCCGAGTTGCGCACCGAGTTCATGCGGTCGGCGCGGCCCGGCCGGCTGCGCGCCGAGGGCCGCGTTGTCCAGCGCAACCGGCGGGTCGCGTTCTGCGCGGCGGACCTCTACGCAGAGGATGGAGAACTCCTGGCATCGTCACGGTGCACACAGATCATCCGCAGCGACGAGCGAAAGGAGCCATAGCGTGGCTGGTGAGATCGTGCATCTCGAGATCCCGGCGGACGACACTGCCAAGAGCCAGGCGTTCTGGAGCGGGCTGTTCGGCTGGCAGTTCGAGTCCTTCCCCGGGCCGAGCGAGTACCACATGACGCGCCTGGGCGACACGCAGGGCGCCGCGGTGACGAACATGGAGCCCGGCAAGAAGGGGACGCGGCCGTACTTCTCGGTCGACGACATCAACGCCGGCGCGGCGCGGGTGCAGGAGCTCGGCGGCACGGCAGGCGAGGCCATGCCGGTGCCGCAGATGGGCTGGTTCGTGACGTGCCAGGACCCGCACGGGAACGACTTCGGCCTCTGGCAGGTCGACCCGTCGGCTAGCTAAAGCTCAGCTGGGGGCTCGTCGGCGCCGATAAGCCGCCCATGCGGCGATCCGCGCCCTGGATTGTCCCGGCTGTGCTCGCCGCCGTCGTCGCGCCGCTCGTGCGCGGTGACGGCGGCGACAGCCCGCTGTTCGTGTCGGCCGGTAGGACGTTGCTCTCGAGCCATTGGCGGGACGCGTTCGCCAATTCGTCGATCCAGGCGGGGCCGCTGCAGCTCGCGTTGTTCGGCTCGGTGGGGAGGTCGCTCGCGGTGCTGTCGATCGGCGTCGGCGTCGGCGTTGTGCTGCTCGCGGTCGCGGCTGCACGCGCGGCCGGCGTGACCTCAGCGCGGCTGCTCCTCTTTACAGGGCTCGCCGCCGTGGTGACCGGCTTGACGGTCAACGCGTTCGAGGCCGGGCATCCGGCGGACGCGGTGCTGCCGCTGCTCTGGGTGATCGCGGCTGCGGATGCGCGGCGCGGGCGCGTCGTGCGTGCGGCGGTGCTCGTCGGGCTCGGCGCGGGGGTCGAGACGTGGAGTGTCCTCGGGCTTGCGGTGCTCGTGCTCGCGCCGCGGCGGCGTGAGGCGGTGCGCGGCGTCGCTATCGGGTGCGGCCTTGCGGCGGCGTTGTTCCTGCCGTTCGTCCTGGGCGGTCGCTTCGAGATGCTGTCGTACACCTGGGCCGTGTCGCCGAGCTCGCTGCTCGGGCTCTTCGTCGCGCCGGGGACACACGTCGGCTGGATGCTCAGGCTTGGGCAGGGTGCGGCGGCGCTCGCAGCCGGTCTTGGCGCCGCTCAGCTCGCGCGCAAGAGCGTGCAGGCCGTGTGGCTCGTGCCCCTCGCGGTCGTGCTCGCGCGCCTCGCGCTCGATCCCCTCGACAACGGTTACTACTTCGTCGGCGTCGTCGGGCCGGCGCTCGTGGGGCTTGCGTCTTTCTTAAGCGCCGCTCCGTCCGCCAGACTGAGGCGATGGTCCTCGCCGTCGTCGCCGTCCTTGCCGGCACCGCGCTGAAGCCGCCCGTCATCCACGAGGTCTTCACGCCGCAGCCGTGCCCAATGCATCCGGTGAGCACGCTCGACCTCGAGGGCTGCGCGGAGCAATCGATCCTGAAGACCGACCGGACGATCAACGCCGACGTGAAGGCGATCTTCAAGCTTCTCGCTCCGCCGGGTCGCGCCGGCTTCGTCGGAGGCGAGCGGGCCTGGTTCCGCTACCGCACGCTGTCTTGTGATGCTGAGGCGTCGAAGTACGCCGGCGGCACGCTCGCCGGCGTCGTCGCGGCAAACTGCGCCGCCGCCCGCAACGGCGCGCACGTCAACGATCTCGCTGAGACGCTGAAAGAGCTGCGCCGCTAGGACAGGCGTTGCGCAGTGGGGATACTCCCCCTCAGGGCTCTGTCCAGCCTCTCGAACAGTTCATCCACAGGCGATTCGCCTGCATAGCGACGCTTTTCGCGTCGGCTACCGGCCGCGCGGGACAGCCGCGGGGGGCAATCCCCATTTACGGCTCCGACAGGGCCTCACCGGTCAGCGGGTGCCGCCCCGCCCGCACGAGCTCGCGCTCCTCCTCCAGCCACCGCTCGAGCTCGTCGGCGACCTCGTCGACGCTCACACGCGACGTGTCGACGATCCGCACGCGCCAGCGCGGGTCGTTCGCACGCCACTTCGTCCAGCGCTCCCACTTCATGCCGGGGTCGCAGTTCTCCTGGATCACGAACGGTCGAAAACGCGGATCGCGCGCATGGCCGCGCATCCATTCTCCCCAGTGCACGAAGTCGTCGAGATCGCTGCCGAATCGCGCCGCCCAGTCGTCACCGCGGCTGCGCATGCGCGCCAGCCGCTCCGTCACGTCGCAGTCGAGCAGACACGCCGAGATCGCCTCGAGTTGCGTCGCCGACGGCGCCGCGAGCAGCTCGCCGAGCGGCGTCTGGCCGGCCAGGATGAAATCCCGACCTTCAGCCTGCTCCCCGAGCGCAAGCTGCACCCACTGCTCGTTCGCACGCTGGCGCCACGACGTGTCGGCGTCGGCAGGAACGCGAATCTCGTCGAAGTCGTGGATCTCGAGGTCGACGTAACGCAGGCGCAACGCATCCAGCAGCGTCGTCTTACCGGAGCAGCTCGAGCCGAAAATCAGGAAGAGCATCGCGCCTTGAGCGCCGCCTTCGCGCGCGGCCAGTCGTCGTCGATCACCGCGTACCACGCCGAGTCGCGCCGCTCGCCGCCGCGCACAAGCATGTGCTTGCGAAAGACGCCCTCGAACTCCGCGAACGCCGCCAGCGCCGCGCGCGAGCGCGCGTTGTCCGCGTCCGTCTTGAACTCCACCCGCAGGAAGCCCTCCTTCTCGAACGCGTGCTGCATGAGCAACAGCTTCGCCTCCGGGTTCGCGCCGGTCCCCCACGCTGCGGGCACGACCCAGGTGTTGCCGATCTCCGCCACGCGGTCGTGATCACGGACATTCAAGAAGCTCGTGTGCCCCACGAGCTCGCCGTCGAAGTACTGCGCAAAGCCGAGGTCCACTGACTCGTACCAGTCGTGAAAGAGCTCGCGGCTCTCGTGGCCGCTGACGCGCATGAGCGTCCAGATCCGCTCGTCCTGCGCGACCTCCCAGAGGTCGTCCTCGTGACCGGGCTGCAGCGGCTCGAGCCGTACCCGCTCGCCCTCGAGCGCTACGTGAAGCGCCAGCTGCCGCCGTCCTCGAACTCGCGCAGGATTCGGCGCGCGACGACCATCTTGTGCACCTCGTCTGCGCCGTCGTAGATGCGCGCGCCGCGTGCCATGCGGTACATGATCGCGAGCGGGGCATCGTCGGTCATGCCGAGTCCTCCGTGCACTTGCAGCGCGCGATCGACAACGTCGTGCAAGACGCGCGCAGCAAAGAACTTGAGGAGCGAGATCTCGACGCGCGCCTCATCGCCCTCGTCGATTCGCTGCGCCGCCTGCATCGTCATGAGACGGCACGCCTGGATCTCGGCGGCCGACTCGGCGATCCAGTTCTGAATCGTCTGCTTCTCGGCGAGAGCCCCACCGAACGCCTGCCGTTCGAGCGAGTACGAGCACATCAGCTCGAAGGCCCGCTGCATCTGCCCGAGCCAGCGCATGACGTGGTGGATGCGCCCCGGCCCGAGCCGCTTCTGGGCGATCATGAATCCCGCACCCGGCTCGCCGAGCGTGTTCTCGACCGGCACGCGTACGCCGGTGAAGCGCGTCTCGCAGTGCGTTCCCCACCCGCGGCCCTCGTGCCCCATCACCGGGACCTTCCGGACAAGCTCGTAGCCGGGCGTGTCGGTCGGGACGAGGATCATCGACGCCCGCCGGTGCGGCGGCGCATCCGGATCCGTCACAACCATGACGACTCCGAAAGCTGCTCCGTCTGCACCCGACGAGAACCACTTGTGCGCGTTGATCACCCAGTCCTCGCCGTCGCGCTCTGCGCGTCCGCGGAGCAGCGTCGGGTCGGAGCCGGCAACCTCCGGCTCGGTCATGCCGAAGAACGAGCGCGTCTGACCGCTGACGAGCGGCAGCAGGAACCGCTCCTTCTGCCTCTCCGTCCCGAAGAGATGAAGGAGCTCGCCGTTCCCGGCGTCCGGCGCCTGGCAGCCGAAGATGAGCTGCGCGATGAAGCTGCGCCCGATCTCCTCGTTCAGGTACGCATACTCGATGAAGCCGCTGCCGGAGCCGCCCGCCTCCGGCGGGAGATGGGGCGCCCACAAGCCCGCGTCGCGCGCTTTCTGCTGGAGCTCGCGGACGAGTGCATCGGCCGCGTCGTCCTCGCGCGTCAGCGCCCGCTCGTTTGGATAGACGTGCTCCTCCATGAAGGCGCGCACGCGCTCGCGGCGCTCCGCGATCACGTCCGGGATGACAACCGTCGCCATCTCCAGCCATGATCGCAGAGATGCGCGAAGTGCTCCAAGCTGCCCTAGGCGGCGAGATCTCCGAGCCGGTCCTGCTCGCCGGCGGCGCGTCGAAGGAGGCGTGGGCGGTCGACGTCGACGGCGAGCCGCTGCTCGTGCGGCGTGCTGCGAGCAGCGTGATCCACCGCCACACGCTTTCGCTCGAGAACGAGTTCGCGGTGCTGCAGGCCGCACACGCTGCCGGCGTGAAGGTGCCGAAGCCGCTGCAGTACATCTCGGACCTCGCCGGCCGCGAGGCGTTCGTCATGGAGCGGCTCGAGGGCGAGACGATCGGGCGGCGCGTCGTGCGTCGCGAGGAGCTCGCGGCGGCGCGCGAACGTCTGCCGGTGCAGATGGCGGACGAGCTCGCGAAGATCCACGCGATCCCGACCGCTCACGTCCCATTTCTCTACGAGGCGAAGCTCGAGCGGATGGTCGAGGAGCTCGACGAGGTCGGCGAGCCGCATCCGGCGATCGAGCTCGGGCTCTGGTGGCTCCGCGAGAACCGGCCGCCCCCGCGCGAGTCGGTCGTCGTGCACGGCGATTACCGCATCGGCAACCTCGTCGTCGGCGAGTCGGGACTCGTCGGCGTGCTCGACTGGGAGTTCACACATCTGGACGATCCCGCGCGCGATCTCGCGTTCGCGCTCGTCCGCGCATGGCGTTTCGGCGTGCCCGAGAAGCGGCTCGGAGGCATCGGGCCGGTGGAGCCCTACCTCGAGCGCTACAACGAGCTGACCGGCTTCGGAGTGCAACCGGAGGAGCTCGACTACTGGGAGCTTGCGGGCAACGTGGGCTGGGCGATCGGCTGCCTCACACAGATGCAGCGGCATCTCACCGGGCAGGACCGGAGCGTCGAGCTCGCGATCCTCGGGCGACTCGGCGTCGAAGTCGAGTACGAGATCGTCAATCTCCTGGAACGATTCGCGGGATGAGTGAGCGGCCGACAGCGCAAGAGCTGACCGAGGCGATCCTCGAGTTCCTCGGCGGGGAGATCCTGCCGACGCTGACCGACCCTCGCCTGCGGTTCCGGACGCTCGTGGCGATGAACGCGCTCTCGATCGTCCACCGTGAGCTCGCCGCGCTGGCAGTCGAAGACGACGCGGAGCTGCGCGAGCTCGCAGCGGCGATCCGCGCCGGCGACGTCCCGCCCGGGACGCTGCGGCGCGTGAAGGCCGATGTCGAGGCGCGGCTTCGGATCGCTTCGCCGGCTTTCCTCGAGAGCTACCGCTGAAATACGCAGTTTCTGCGGATGGAGGACAGACGACTGCGCTCTAGCGTCGGGAAATCGACAGGAGACGCCGAAACCTCGCACCGCATGTCGCCGAGGCGGCGATCGTCCTCATCGCACTCGGCCTCGCCTTCGTGGCCGCCTTCGGCGGGTGGACCGTCGGCCGGGCGACGCGCTCGTCGACGCCCGCCGCAGTCGCGACCACGGCGGCCTCGACCCCGTCCGTCGAGCCGCATGTCGCCGCGGGTGCGCACGATTTCACGACCTTCGCCTGCGCGCAGTGCCACGGCGAGAACGGCCGCGGCGGGGTCTCGCCCGACGTGCCTGCTCTGAAAGGCGTCGCGGCGCAGCTGACTGCCGCTCAGCTCCGCCACATCATCGACCACGGCCTCGGTGAGTCGGCGAACCCGACGAAGCCGTACATGCCGGTCTGGCGCGAGGTGATCTCGTCGCAGCAGGTCTCGGACCTGATCTCGTACCTTCACGCCGGGCTGCCGAGCGTGGCGGACGCCGTTCCGCCTCCGACGCCACAGGGCCAGGGGGACGCCGTCGCCGGCGCGGCCCTCTACGTCCGCTACGGCTGCATCAACTGCCACGGCCCGAACGGCCTCGGCGGAGTGCCGAATCCCCAGTCGGCGGACAGGACGATCCCACCGCTCTCCGGTGCCGACTTCCGGCACCAGTTCAACACCGACAAGAAGATCACCGACGTCATCCGGTCGGGAAGCGTGATCGGGCGGGCGCCGATCGTCAGTATGCCCCACTGGGGCGGAATCATCCCGCCGGCGCAGCTCCGCCAGCTCGTCGCGTACCTGAAGACGCTGAAGGCGGGCTAGCGAAACGCATATCCTGCGGCCGTGCCGAGTCTCGAGGGCAAGGTCGCGATCGTCACCGGAGCCGGCCGCGGGATCGGGCGCGCGCACGCGCTCGCGCTCGCGGACGCCGGCGCGACGGTGATCGTGAACGACCTCGGCGCCGCGCTCTCGGGCGAGGGCCACGACGACACGCCCGCCCAGCAGGTCGTCGAGGAGATCACGGCCGCCGGCGGCACCGCCGCCGCGAACGGCGAGAACGTCGCCGACTTCGCCGGCGCAGAGCGTCTCGTCCGCCAGGCGATCGACGACTTCGACCGCCTCGACATCCTCGTCAACAACGCCGGGATCCTCCGCGACCGAATGATCGTGAACATGACCGAGCAGGAGTGGGATGCGGTCATCAACGTGCACCTCAAGGGCCATTTCGCACCGACGAGGCACGCCGCCGCGTACTGGCGCGAGCGCTCGAAGGAGGGCGACGAGGTTCACGGCCGGATCATCAACACGTCGAGCCCTTCCGGCGTCTTCGGGAACATCGGGCAGGCGAACTACGGCGCGGCGAAGGCCGGCATCGCCGGCTTGACGCTGATCGTCGCGCAGGAGCTCCAGCGCTACGGCGTCACCGTCAACTGCCTCGCCCCGAACGCGCGCACGCGCATGACCGAGGAGACTTTCGATATGGGCCCGCCCGCCGAAGGGTTCGACCCGCTCGACCCTGGGAACATGTCGCCGCTCGTCGTCGCACTCTCTGCCGACGAGGCGCAGCACATCACGGGTCAGGTCTTCCACGTGTGGGGCGGCGCGATCAACGCCTTGCACGGGTGGGACGCGGGCGAGCTCTTCGCGAGCGACGAGCGCTGGGATGCGGAAGCACTGCTCCGCGAGCTGGTCGACCGCTTCCCCGACGGCGTCGCGCCGCCCGGCATGATCGCCGGCATGCGGGCCGCAGGCGGACAGTCTCTGCGCGCGCAATGACGGCACCGCCACGCCGGCGCATCTACCTGATGCGCCACGCGCAGGTGCGCTACTTCGAGGGCAAACACCCGCACGAGGTCGTGCTGACGGACGCCGGCCGGGAGCAGGCGATCGCGGCGGCGCACGCGCTCTCCAAGGTGACATTCGACCTCGTGATCACGAGCGGCCTCCCCCGCACCATCGAGACCGCGCACGCGATCGCACCGTCGATCGAGCCGGTGCAGAACGAACGGTTGCGCGAGATCGAGAGCGGCGAGCTTCGCGGCGTCCCGGCGGATCGGGTGCAGGAGATGATGTCCATCGCCTTCCGCGGCATCGTTCCGCTCGACACGACGTTCCTCGGCGGCGAGACGATCGGGGAGCTCCTGGACCGCGTCCTGCCGGAGATTGATGCGATCGTCACCGACCAAACCTGGGACGTTGCCCTGCTGGTACTGCACGGCGCGGTGAACCGCGCGATCCTCAGCCGCGCCGTTACGGGCGAGCGGATCTTCCTCGGCGGCTTCGAGCAGTCGCCAGGCTGCATCAACGTCCTCGACGTCGACGCGCACGGCGCCTTCGTCGTGCGGGCGGTGAATCACACGCCGTACGACCCTGCCCACATCCGCGCGCCGCGGCTGACGACGATGGAGCACCTGTGGCAGGAGTACCTCGACGCCAGTGGGCGGAATCCGTAAAGTCGCGCGCGGGGATGGGCCTCCTCTCAGTTCAGAACGCGTCCTTGCGGTTTGGCGGCATCGTCGCGCTCGACGAGGTCTCGCTCGAGGCGGAAGAGGGCACGATCTTCGGCCTCATCGGCCCGAACGGCGCCGGCAAGACGACGGCGTTCAACGTGATCACGCGGCTCTACCGCGTCGACTCCGGCGACATCGTCTTCGACGGCCGCTCGCTCCTGCATACGGCGCCGAGTCGCGTTGTGCGGCTTGGGATCGCCCGCACGTTCCAGAACGTCGAGCTCTTCCCCACGATGACCGTGCTCGAGAACGTGCTCGTCGGCGCGCACACGGTCTCGCGCTTCCAGAGCGAGCGCTCGGTGCAAACAGCCGCGCACGAGACGCTCGAGCTCGTCGGCATCGACGGCGTCGCCGCGCGGCCGGCCTCCGGCTTGCCCTTCGGCACGCTGAAGCGCGTCGAGCTCGCGCGCGCACTCGTCTCGAAGCCGCGGCTCCTCCTGCTCGACGAGCCCGCCGGGGGGCTGAACCATGAGGAGGTCGACCAGCTCGCGACGTTCATCCGGCGCCTGCGTGACGAGCTGAAGCTCACCGTGCTCCTCGTCGAGCACCACATGAACCTCGTGATGCGCGTCTCCGACCACGTGCACGTGCTCAACTTCGGCCGCACGATCGCGAGCGGCCCGCCTGCCCAGGTGCAGCGCGACCCGAGGGTGATCGAGGCCTACCTCGGCGGCGAGCTGGAGGAAGACTAAGTGGCGGCATTGCTCGAGCTCGACGATGTCACGGCGCGGTACGGCCAGGTGCAGGCGCTGCATGGAGTCTCGCTCGCGGTCGACGAGGGCGAGGTCGCAGCCGTGCTCGGCGCGAACGGCGCGGGGAAAACCACGACGCTCCGCGCGATCAGCGGAACCGTTCGTCGTGACGGAGACCTGCGCTTCGCGGGCAGACAGCTCGCGCGCACCGGCCCGGAGGGGGCCGCGCGCCTCGGCATCGCGCACGTTCCCGAAGGTCGCGGCACGTTCGCCGAGCTGACTGTCTGGGAGAACTTGCGCCTCGGGGCGTACACGCGCCGAGGCGCGCTCAAGGACGACTTCGCTCGCGTGCAGACGTACTTTCCATGGCTCGACGAGCGCCGCTCGCAGCAGGCGGGGACGCTGAGCGGCGGTGAGCAGCAGATGCTCGCGCTCGCACGGGCGTTCATGCAGCGCCCGCGGTTGCTCCTGCTCGACGAGCCGTCGCTCGGGCTCGCGCCGTTGCTCGTGACCGAGATCTTCCGGATCATCCGCGAGCTGAACGAGAGCGAAGGGCTGACGGTTCTCGTCGTCGAGCAGAACGCGCACATCGCGCTGCAGGCAGCGCAGAACGCGTTCGTGCTCGAGGTCGGACGCGTGGCGCTCTCGGGGCCGAGCGCCGACCTGCAGCAGCACGAGTCCGTCCGGCGGAGCTACCTCGGATACTGATGCTCGGCTTTCTTACAAAGCGCAAGACCGCGGTGACCACGGGCGTTTCGCTTCCCGTGCTCCTCGGGCTCCTCGCCGCCGTTGTGTTTCTCGTGATCGGCAGCCTGTCGAGCACGATCTTCGCGCAGCAGACCGTGTCCGGGCTCTCGCAGGGCGCGATCTTCGGTTCGCTTGCCCTCGCGCTCGTCCTGATCTACCGCGCAACCGAGGTGGTCAACTTCGCGCAGGGCGAGCTCGCGATGGCGACGACGTACATCGCCTACCAGCTCACGCTCTGGGGCCTCTCGTACTGGGTCGCGTTCTTCCTGACACTCGCAATCTCGTTCGCGCTCGGCATCGCGATCCAGGTGACCGTGATCCGGCCTGTCCAGCACAAGTCGGTGATCGCTGTCGTGATCGTGACCGTCGGCCTCTTCATCCTCATCGACGGCCTCGTCACGTGGAAGTGGGGCGCCGACCTCAAGTTCATGCCGGCGCCGTTCGGAAACAACGTCTACCACGTCGGCGGTGTTGCGTTCTCGCGCCAGGACATCGGCACGCTTGCGGTTGCGATCCTCTCCGTCGTCGTGCTCTGGCTGCTCTTCAAGTTCACGAAGCTCGGCCTTGCGATGCGTGCGTCCGCGCTCCGGCCGGCGGCCGCCTCGCTCGTGGGCGTGCGCGTCGACTTGATGCTGGCGATCGGCTGGGGGCTCGCCGCAGTGCTCGGCGCGGTTGCGGGGCTGATGACCGAGCCAACGCAGTTCCTGCAGCCGACGATGATGCAGGCCGTCCTGCTCTACGCGTTCGCAGCCGCGGTGCTCGGTGGTCTCGAGAGCCCCGCGGGCGCCGTTGTCGGCGGCCTGCTGATCGGCGTCTTCCTGAATCTCTTCGGCCAGTACGGGAAGATCAGCGGCTACTACCTCGGCACGTCCGAACTGCGGCTGCCGATCGCCTTCGTCATCCTGCTCGTTGTCCTTCTCCTCAAGCCGACCGGCCTCTTCGGTCGCCGGCAGGTGCGTCGGGTATGAGCCGTTCCCTGGTTACGGCATCGCTTGCCGCTCTTGGAGTCGCGGCCGTGGTCGCCATCCTGCCGTTCGTCCTCGACGGCTACCACGAAGGCATCGTCTCGGATGTCGCCATCTACTTCATTGCGATCCTGGGACTCAACATCCTGACGGGATACACCGGTCAGATCTCGATCGGCCACGGCGCGTTCATGATGATCGGCGGCTACACGACGGTGATTCTGTCGCACGATCACCACACGAACCTCATCGCGACGCTGCCGGTCTCGGCTGCTGTCGCCTTCGCCTGCGGTCTCCTCGTCGGCCTCCCCGCGCTCCGCCTCTCCGGCGTCTATCTCGCGCTGGCAACGTTTGCCCTCGCCGTGTCGGTCCCCCAGCTGCCGCTGAAGTTCTCGAAGTTCCTCGGCGGCAGCAACGGCCTGCAGACCGACCACACGGTTTCCCACCTCTGGTTGTACGTCGTCAGCTGGTCGTGCGCCGCGATCGGTTTCGTCACGGCCTGGATCCTCCTGCGCGGCCGGATCGGCCGTGCGTTCCGCTCCGTGCGCGACAGCGAGGTTGCGGCGGTGTCGTCGGGCGTCTCGCTGCCGGTCTACAAGACCTTTGCGTTCGGGGTATCCGCCGCGTACGCCGGCGTTGCGGGCTCCCTTTTCGTGATCGCGACGAATGGGTTCGCCCAGCCGAACGAGTTCGGGATCCTGCTCTCGCTGAAGCTCCTGATCGGCGCGGCCGTGGCGGGGCTCGGATCGCTCTGGGGCCTGATCGTGGGCGCCATCTTCATCGGCCTGCTGCCCGAAATCTCCTCGAGCGTGCCGTTCATCGGGCCGTCGCACGGCCAGGACCTCGTCTTCGGCCTCGTGGTGATCCTCGTCATGCTCCTGCTCCCGAACGGCTTCGCCGGGCTCCTGGCGCGGGTCCGGGCAGCTATCAAATCGACCCCCAAAACGTCATAATCGGCACCGGCAGCTTTTTGAACCGTCGTTCAAACCATGCGTAGGGAGGGTCGGATGGGAAGAAGGGCCAGGTTCCTGACGCTCAGCGTCGGAGCCGCGATCATCGCCACAGTTGCGGTTTCCGCCGCAACCGGCGCCCGGCAGGCGACTCCGGGCATCACCGCGACCTCGGTCAAGATCGGCGGCACGTTCCCGCTGACCGGCGTCGCGGCGCTCTACAAGACAATCCCCGCAGCAGAGAACGCGTACTACTCGTACGTCAACGACCACGGCGGAGTGAACGGACGGAAGATCAACTTCGAGATCCTCGACGACGGGTACGACCCGTCGAAGACGGTGCCGCTCGTGCAGAAGATGGTCGAGCAGGACAACGTGTTCGCAGTCGTCGGCAGCCTCGGCACTGCACCTGGGCTCGCAACCTGGGGCTATCTCAACTCCCACAAGGTGCCGCAGATCCTGCTCGCCACGGGCGACTCGTACTGGGGCTTCTGCGCGCGCAAGAAATGCGGCGGCCAGGCGTACCCGTGGACGATCGGCTGGCAGCCCGACTACCCGGGCGAGTCGAAGCTCTACGGCCAGTACATCGCGAAGAACCTCCCGAACGCCAAGGTCGGCGTGCTCTACCAGAACGACTCCTACGGCAAGAACTACTACGCCGGGCTTCGAATCGGACTGGCTGAGAAGAAGAGCGAGATCGTGAGCGCTCAGACGTACGACCCGACGCAAACGAACGTCTCTCAGCAGATTGTGGCGCTGAAGGCGGCGGGAGCGAACGTGCTCGTCGTGTTCGCGTTGCCGACGCAAACAATCGGCGCACTCGTCACAACGACGAAGGTCGGCTGGAAGCCGGACGCGACAATCATCAACAACGTGTCGGCGAACCCGGTCTTCCTCAAGCTCGCGGCCGCGAACGGTGCGGACACGAACGGCGTCATCTCGACGAACTACGTCAACTATGTGACAACCGTGAACTCGAGCACGGCCGGCGCCAAGCTCGCCAAGGCGATCATCGCGCAGTATGCGCCGGCGCTCGATCTCAACGACTCGAACGTCGTCTACGGGCTCGGCGTCGCGTGGACATTCACATACGCGCTGCAACACGCCGGCAAGAACCCGACGCGTGCGAGCCTCATGAAGGCGCTGCACAACCTCAATGTCGCGGATCCATTCGCGTATCCGGGCATGAGGCTGAAGACGTCGGCGACGGACAACTTCCCCTACGAGCAGCTGATCTTCCAGAAGTGGAACGGCAGCGCCACGGGCCAATGGGCGCCGTTCGGCAAGATCTACGACCATCTCCGCTAGCACGGCGGACGTCGTTGTCATCGGTGGCGGCGCCCTCGGCGCCGCCACCGCCTTTCATCTGCGGCGGCTCGGCGTCTCCGACGTCGTGCTGCTCGAGCGCGACGCACTCGCGTCGGGCTCGACGAGCAAGGCCGCAGGCGGGATCCGCGCGCAGTTTGCCGACGAGCTGAACATCCGGATCGCGCTGCGCTCGCTCGAGGAATTCGAGGCGATGCCGGATGAGATCTCGTTCAGGCAGTACGGCTACCTGTTCCTGCTCGACAATGCCGAGGACGTCGCAACGTTTCGGGAAGCGCTGGCGCTGCAACAGTCGCTCGGCGTTCCATCTCGCGAGCTGACGCCGGAGGATGCGCGGACGATCGTCCCGCAACTCGAGATCGACGATCTGTTGTGCGCGACGTTCTGCGAACGCGACGGGTACGCAACGCCGGAGAGCGTCGTGCAGTGGTACGCGCGCGAGGCGGGAGCCGACGTGCGCCAAGGTTGCCCCGCGACGGGGATCACCGTGAGCGACAGCCGCATCGTCGGCGTCGAGACGACCGCCGGGACGATCGCAACGGAGTGCGTCGTGTGCTGCGCCGGCATCTGGTCGCGCGAGGTCGGCGCGCTCGCCGGTGTGCCGCTGCCGGTCGAGGGTGAGGCACGCTCGATGTGGTTCACGCCGCAGGACGGCAGCCTGCCCGGCCGGCTGCCGTTGACGATCGACTTCTCGACCGGCTTCTACGTACACCGCGAGGGACCGGGGCTTGCATTTGGCGGGCGCGAGCGAGAGCTCGAGCTCGTTGCCGAGGCGGCGGCTCGGCGGCTGCCTGCCCTCGTCGAGCTTCCCGTGCAGAGCTCGTGGTGGGGCTGGTACGACGTGAGCCCGGACTGGAACGCGCTCGTCGGCGAGTCGCCCGACGTCTCACGGTTCCTCTACGCGACCGGGTTCTCGGGGCATGGGTTCCAGCAGGCACCGGCGGTCGGCGAGCACCTCGCCGAGCTGGTCGTCGGCGCGGAACCGACGCTCGACCTCTCCCCCCTATCGGCCGACCGTTTCGCGCGCGGCGCCGAACGGCCTGAGACCTTCGTTATCTAGACGCGGTCTACGAGCCGGCCGCAAAGCTCACACATGACGGCGTAGCGCTTGACGCCGGCAGCCGTCACCGCGATCTGTCTTCGCACGAGCCGGTGCGCGCACGCGTCCACCCTCGGCAGGAGCCGCGGGAGCGGCGGCAGCTCCGGCATGTGGCGGACCGCGCCGCCGACGGCCGGGCACGACGCCTCGTGCTCCGCCCAGACCTGGAGCGCGGGCTGGTTCGTCACCGCGAGCCAGCCGCACGCCTCACATGCGATCTCGACCGCTACTGCTTCCGTCCGCGCACGACTCGTACGAGGATAGCTAGGAGGGCCAGCGTGCCAGGGAGCGGCGCAAGTCGTACCTCCCTCCGTCGCGACACTCTGGTGACCAGTACTGCGGCGTTTGCGTGCGCCTAAGCGGATACATCTTTGTCGCGTAGAGCGATGCGAGCGCCTGCGCCTCAGGCACGCTCGCGCCGAGCTTCGAGGCGACGAACCAGATCGACTGCATGCCGTAGCACTCGACCTGCGCCTCGTTCGTGTAGCCAAGGATGTGGTACGTCTCGTGCGAGACGACGGCGAGCGCCATTGCAATGCTTGGGACGTACGAGCAGTCCTCGCCCGTGCAGGATCGCGGGTCCCAGCGGGTCGGCGTGCGGTGGAACCACGTCAAAAGGGTGCACTCCTGTGGTCGCATGAGGAAGTAGTCGAACGAGTGGCCATCGATCAAGGGCGTGACGCCGAGGATGTTGGGGTTCGAGAGGCCGATCGAACCGCAGCGAACCGAGACGTCGTGTCCCGTCAGCCGGCGCGCGACCTGCTCGGCGACCTGCTCCTCAGCGGTCGCCGGCCGCGCGAGCAGCGCGCGATCCTGCGAGGTGACGGGACGCGCGGTTGCCTGCGCAGTCGCAGCGACAACCCCCGCCGCGACGGCGGTGACGAGAACGACCCAGAGCCGCATCGCTCATCTATCGGCAAGCTCGGCCGGATCCGTTACAGGCGCCCGGCAGGCGAAGCGCTCGCAGACGTACACCGCCGTCTTTCCTGCGATTTTCGTCTTGCCTTCGAGGAGGGGCACGGCGTCGTCGGGCCCGATCGCGATGACAGTGTTCGGCTCGAAGCCCGCGAGCGCATCGTGCGCGACCGGCGCTTGCAGGTCGCCGGCGATCGCAAGCTCCCGCGACGGCGAGAGGTAGAGGTCGAGCGCACAGAGCGCCCAGCCGAACGCCTGCGGCGCGTACGGGATCGCGTCGCGGACGAGGCGCAGGACGCCGGCGGCCCGCCGCTCGAGCTCGTCGTCGCCCCAGATCCGCGCGAGCCGAAAGAGGTGGAACGCGAGCATCGAGTTCCCTGACGGTGTCGGGTTGTCATCGAGGTCTTTCTGACGTGCGACGAGCTGTTCACCGTCGACCGGAGTGAGGAAGAAGCCGCCGCGCTCGTCGGCGAAGAGCTCGACCGCCTTCAGCGCAAGCCGCCGCGATTCGTGCAGCCAGCGGGGCTCCCCCGTCGCGACGTGGAGCTCGTAGAGCCCGTGCGCGACGTCGGCATAGTCCTCGAGATAGCCGGTGCCCTTCGCGACGCCGTCGCGCCACGTGCGGCGCAGGCGGTCGCCGTCGGCGAGCGGGCCGAGCAGGAACTCGGCGAGCTCGCGCGCCGCCTCGAGCCAGTCGGGGCGGTCGAGGCGGCGGCCCGCCTCCGCGAGCGCGGCAAGCATCAGCCCGTTCCACGCGGCGACCGCCTTGTCGTCGCGCGCGGGCTGTGGTCGTTGCTGTCGGATCCCGAGCAGCTGCGTGCGCTCGTCGCCCGAGAGCTCTCCGCGCATGACGAAGCGGCCGTGCTCGAACGGTTGCAGCAGCTCGTCGGGACGCGGCACCTCTTCCGGCGTCCACGTGAACGTCAGCCCCTCCACGCCGTTCGTATCGGCGTCCTGCGCCGACGCGAAGCCGCCGGATTCGAGGCGTAGCTCGCGCAGCGCGTAGTCGATCGTGTCCGCGACGATGCGGCGATAGCGCTCCTCGCCGGTGACGAGCCACGCGTGCAGGTATGCGGGCACGAGCAGCGCGTTGTCGTAGAGCATCTTCTCGAAGTGCGGGATCAGCCAGCGGTCGTCGACCGAGTAGCGGTGGAAGCCGCCGCCAACGAGGTCGTACATCCCGCCGGCGGCCATGCCGTCGAGCGTGCCGCGCACGAGGTCGAGCTGACCGCGGCGGAGCAGGAACTCGAGCACGGAGGCCGGCGGGAACTTCGGCGCGCGGCCGAACCCGCCGTACATCGGCTCGTACTGCGTTCGAAGCGCGGCGACCGCCTGGTCGAGAAGCTCGGGCGTGAGCGGCTCGTCGGACTGCGCGCGGACGGAGCCCTTGCGGATCGCGTCGACGAGCGCGCTTGCCTGCTGCACGACGTCGTCGCGCTGGTCCTTGTACGCGCCTGCGATTGCGACGAGCAGCTGCCGGAACGACGGCAGGCCGTGCCGCGGCTCGGGCGGGAAGTACGTGCCGCCGTAGAACGGCTCGCCGTCCGGGGTGAGGAACACCGTCATCGGCCAGCCGCCGTGGCCGCTAAGCGAGACGACCGCGTCCATGTAGACGGAGTCGACGTCGGGGCGCTCTTCACGGTCGACCTTGATGTTGACGAAGTGCTCGTTCATCAGCTCCGCCGTCGTGTAGTCCTCGAACGACTCACGTTCCATCACGTGACACCAGTGGCACGCGCTGTAGCCGACGGAGAGCAGAATCGGCTTGTCGTCGGTGCGCGCCTGAGCGAACGCCTCGTCGCCCCACGGGTACCAGTCGACCGGGTTGCCGGCGTGCTGCAGGAGGTAGGGGCTCGTTTCCTGTCCGAGCCGGTTCATCGCGCGTACGACACGATCGTCCAGCTGCGGCGAAAGCCGAGCGACTCGTAGAGCGCGCACGCCGGCTCGGTGTCGCAACCGACGACCGCTTGCCGCATGCCTTCCTCGTGAAGCCGCTGCAGGCCGAACGTGCAGACGGCCGCGCCGAGCCCCCGGCGGCGGAACTCCGCCCGCGTGCCGACGGGCTCGAAGAGCGCGACGCCGTTCTCATCGTCCGGCCAGACGAGGACATACGCGGCGAAGCGGCCGTCCGGCGCCTCCACGACGCAGTCGAGCGAGCCGCGGTACGGCCACTCGGCCATGACGTTGCGGTAGCTCGGCTCGGTGACCCGCGACGGCTCCCAGACGTCGCGGTGGACCGCGACGCGCTCGGCGAGATCCTCCGGCTCGACCGTGCGGTAGCGGAAGCCGTCCGGGAGGGGCGGCGGCGTCGGCGCCTCCGGGACGTCGCGGTGGTTGAAGTGAAGTGCCCGGCCCGGTTCCGCGTACCCGTGGCGCGCGAGAATCGCGCGAGTCTCGTTGTCGCCCTCGACGGCGACGGCCTCCTTCGCGTCCGGCTCGTCAAGGACCTCGTCGAGCAGGTGCGCGTGCTCGGGATGGATCTCGAACTCGAGCAGGCCGCGGTCGCCCTTCAGCCACGACCAGGCGACGACGCTGTCCTCGCCGTCGCGCCAGAGCCGGAACCGCCACTCGGGCTCGCGTCCTTCGTGTTGGCGGAGCCCCCACGCGACGTCGCCGACGTGCCACGTCGCGCGCGCCCCGAGCAACCGCCGCTGCTCGAGAGCGAGCTGCTGCATCCCTGCGATGATCTCGGGTGTGAGTCGCACGTATGACGAGTTGGAAGTCGGCGCGGTCTATCGAAGCCGCTTCGGACGGACGGTACTGGAGGCCGACAACGTCTGGTTCACCCTCCTGACGATGAACACGAATCCGATCCATTTCGACGCCGTCTACGCAGCCGAGACGGAGTGGAAGCGGCCGCTCGTCGACTCCACGTTCACGCTGGCGTTGGTGACGGGCCTGTCGGTGGGCGATGTCTCCGAGGCGGCCGTCAACCTCGGCTGGCGGGAGGTGCGGCTGCCGGCACCGGTGTTCGCCGGCGACACGATCCGCGCGGAGACCGAGGTGGTGTCGAAGCGCGAGTCGGCGTCCCGCCCGGGCTCCGGCGTCGTAACGGTGCGCACGCGCGGGCTGAACCAGCGCGACGAGCTCGTGATCGAGTTCGAGCGGGCGGTGCTGGTGCCGCTCAGTTAATGCCGGCGCGGTAGACGTACCCCTCGAGCTGCCGGCCGAGCAGCTGTTCCACCCAATTTGAGACCTCGATCAGCGCGTCGAGGTCGACCCCCGTGTCGATGCCTTCCCCTTCGAGCAGATAGACGAGATCCTCGGTCGCGACGTTGCCGGTCGCGCGCGGCGCGTACGGGCATCCGCCGAGCCCGCCGATCGACGCATCGAGGACGCGCGCGCCGGCCTCGATCGCTGCGAGGCAGTTCGCGTAGCCGGTGTTGCGCGTGTTGTGCCCGTGAAAGCCGGTCGCGCCCGATTGCGCGACGAGCGCGCGGACCGCGGACGGCGTCGCGACGCCGATCGTGTCCGCGAGGACGACCTCCGCGCGGCCGGCGAAGCGCGACGCGAGCTCGACGACGACGCCCGGATCGACGCGGCCTTCGAACGGGCAGCCGAAGCAGACGGAGATCGTCACCGAACGGGGATACTCCCCCGCGGCTGTCAAGATGGCCTCTGCGTTCGCGACCGCTTCGGCCAGGCCCACGTTGCCGTTCGCCTGGTTGAAGCTCTCGGTCGCAGCAAACGTGACGTTGACGCGGTCGAGCGTCGTCGCGCGAAAGCGCTCGAAGCCCCGTTCGTTCAGGACGAGGCCGGCGTACTCCGTTTCCGCGCGGGGGAGTATCCCCTCGACGACCTGGTCGGCTCCTGCCATCGCCGGGACGCGGTCGTCGCGGACGAAGCTCACCGCCTCGATCCGCGGCAGCCCGACCGCGGCGAGGCGGTTGACGAGGTCGGCCCGCACCGCCGGGGGATACTCCCCCGGCTCGTTCTGCAGCCCGTCGCGCGGGCCGACATCGCAGAGCGTGATCTCCACGAAGAGAGCGTAATCGGGGGCGGCAAGCCGCCCCCGATGAGCGCTACGCCTCGAGCGGCGAGGGCGGGATCGCCTCTTCGATCGGCACCACCGCGCCCTGCTCGCGCACCTCGCGGCCGAACCAGTAGCCGACGAGGCCGATCACCACGATGATCGCGAGCGTGCCGAGCGTCAGAGCTTCGAACTGGCCCTGCGTCACGCCCCACGAGTCCTTGAACCCGTAGCCGACGTTGAACAGCCGCTCGAGGGTGTCGGGAAACACCGCGACCCACGAGCCGAGCAGGATCCACCCGGTCGTGAGGATCGTCGATACCCAGATCCCCGGCAGCCCCCACGGATGACGGTACGGCCGGTGGACGTCCGGATGCGTGTACCTGAGCTTCAGCGCGGCCGGGAAGATCCACAGGTACGAGATGAGCGTCGTCGAGATCGCGATATCCAGCACGACCGTGAACGCTGCCGCGGTGCTCGAGTTCTTGAGCAGGTAGATGGCGACGATCGAGAAGACCGACGACGTCACGCCGGAGAGCACGTTCACCCGCACCGGCGTGCCGAGCTTCCTGTTGAAGACCCCGAACTGCGGGAAGAACGCGCCGTCGTACGCGGCGACCGCCTGGATGCGGTCCGAGCCGATCATCCACACGGCGCCGGAGGTGACGAGCGCGCCGACGAAACACAGCGTCATCACGACGAGCAGCGGATGCGCCGCTCCGCCGTAGACGCCGTGGAACGTGAGCGTCACGGCGTCGATAAAGCCGCCGATGCCGGTCACCTGCTTGGCGGGCAGCACAAGGAGGATGCAGAAGATCGGGATCACGTACATGAGCACGCCCGCGATCCCGCTGCGCAGTACCGACAAAGGCACATCCTTTTGCGGATTCTCCATCTCCTCCGCCGCTCCGTTCTGCAGCTCGAACCCGACGTAGTTGAAGAGCAGCAGCGGCACGAGCCCGAAGAAGATCGCCCGAGTGGGGCTGAGCTCGTGTGTCTGGAATCCGGCGACGCCGTGCTTGATCCCGTAGATGATCACCGTGAGCGAGAAGAAACCGAGCACGGCGAAGCGCAGGATCGCGCCGAAGTTCGGGATCCACTTCCCGTAGCGGAGCGAGATGATCGCGACGCCGATCGAGATCCAGATGAACAACAGCTTGAACGTGTAGTCGCCGGCCGTCGCGGTGCCGATCTTGAAGACGTTCGCGCTCCACGCGTCCGTCGCGATGAACGCAAGCGAGCCGCCGACCCATAGCGGGTTCGTGACCCAGTAGAGGATCGCCGCGATCCCGGCATGGATTCGGCCGAACGCCATCTTCGTCCACTCGTACGGCCCGCCCTCTTGCGTGAACGCCGATCCCACCTCCGACATCATCAGCATGTAGGGCGCGACGAACACGACGGCGAGAACGACGAGCCAGAGGAAGCCCTGCGGCCCGTTCTTCGCGACCGAGCCGAGCGTATCCAGCCCGACGAACGCACAGATCGTGAAGAACACCATGTCGAACCGGCGTAGCGACTTGATGAGCTTCTTCTTCTCCTCCAGCGCGAACGCTGTGGTCTGCTCTACGGCTATCGCATTCGTTGCCATGCTTCGCTCAGCACCTCCCCGAGGATTCCGGTGATTTCGTCGAATTCGTGTTGCGTTGCGATGAGCGGCGGCGAGATCTGCACGACCGGGTCGCCCCGGTCGTCTGCTCTGCAGATCAAGCCTTTCTCGAACAGCCGCGGCGACAGGAAGTCGCGCAGGAGCGACTCGCACTCCTCGTGCGTGAACGTCTCACGCGTCTCCTTGTCCTTCACGAGCTCGAGCGCGTAGAAGAAGCCCGTCCCGCGGAGGTCGCCGGCGATCGGGAGCTCGAGCAATTGGGCAAGCGTGTCGCGGAACGTGTCGCCGTTCTCGTCGACGTGCTCGATTATCCGCTCGCGCTTGAGGATCTCGATGTTCTTCAGCGCGATCGCGCACTGCACGGGATGACCGCCGAACGTGATCCCGTGTGCGTACATCGAGGACTCGGTCATGAACGGCTCGACCACGTGGTCGGCGGCGATCACCGCGCCGATTGACGCGTACGCCGACGAGAGCCCTTTCGCGGACGTGATCAGGTCCGGTTTGATGTCGTAGCGCTCGGACGCGAACCATGAGCCGACGCGACCGAAGCCCGTGATGACTTCGTCCGCGCACAGCAGGATGCCGTACTTCGTGCAGATCTCGCGGACGCCGGCCCAGTAGCCGGCGGGGGCGGTGTAGGAACCGCCCGAGTTCTGCACCGGCTCCATGATCACCATCGCAACGGTCTCCGGCCCGGCTTGCTCGATCGACGAGTCGAGATCCTCGAGCAGGAACGCAGTGAACTCCTCCTCGGTCTCGTCCGGCGGCCGGTGATAGCGATTCGTGTTCCTTACGTGGATCGTGTCCGGCACGAGCGGCTCGAAGGGCGCACGCAAGGCTGCGATGCCGTTGATCGAAAGCGCGCCCATGGTCGTGCCGTGGTACGCCGTGCGGCGCGCGACCGCCTTCCAGCGCCGCTCCCCGCGCGCCTGGTGGTATTGACGCGCGAGCTTCCATGCCGACTCGACGGCTTCGGAGCCGCCGGAGACGAAGAAGACGCGGTTCAGATCGCCAGGGGCAAGTGACGCCACCTCCTGTGCGAGCTCGATCGCGCGCGGGTGAGCGTACGACCAGTTCGTATAGAACGGCAGCTCACGCATCTGCTCGTGTGCCGCCTGGCCGATCTCGTCGCCGTACGAGTAGCCGATCTGCACAGCAAACAGGCCCGCGAGCGCATCGAGATAGCGCTTGCCGTTCGCGTCCTCGAGGTAGCAGCCCTCGCCGCGCACGATGATCGGCGGCTCGTGACCGTGCATGCGCGTGAAGTGGAGCCACAGGTGATCGCGCGCCGCCTGCTGCAGCTCGCTGGGACTCATCCTTGTCATTTGGGTACTCACACGCGTGTCCCCCAGTCGTAGAGCTGTTTCCACATTTCGAGGTAGAAGAATGTTTCGGTCGATGCGACGGTCGGCAGCGCGCGCATCCGGTTTGTGAGCTCGAGCATCTGGTGGCGGTCCGACGCGACGACCTCGACGACGAGGTCGAACTGACCGGCGGTGACGATGACGTAGTCCGCCTCCGGCCACTGCGCGATCTCATCTGCAACCTCACTCGGCGGTCCAGACGTCTTGATGCCGATGAGCGCCTGGTCGAAGCCGAGCCCGAGCGGGTTCGTCACCGCGACGACCTGCAGTACGCCCTCGTTCGTCAGGCGCGCGTAGCGCGCGCGCACCGTCGCCTCGGAGACACCGACGCTCGCCGCGATCCGGCGGAACGACTCGCGTCCGTTCGCCTGCAGCGCCTCGATGATCTTCCGGTCGAGGTCGTCGACCCGGCGGGCCGGCGTGACGGCGCCGCGCCCCGGGTCGCCCTGGTTGGCCAGCCGCAATGGGTGGGCGTCGGGGCTGCGCAATGCGCGGAATTCGTACCACTTCGCTGCGCATTGCGTCAATGGACTTGACAATTGGCCCCACTATGCGAAATCTACGACGCGTCCAGTCTTCGGGGAGAGGAAGGTCACAGATGGCCCGCACGCCCTTGCTTCGTGCCCTCCAGCGGATGGCCGAGGAGCACCGCACGGCCGAGCGGCTGGGGATCGATGCCGCCGAGCTTCGAGGCAGGCGCGAGGAGGCCTATTCGCGCGGCGAGTTTCTCAAGCGTGCCGGGGTCATCGGAGCAGGCGCACTTGCTTTGCCCGCGGTTGCGAATGCGGCGCCGCCGGCCAAGAACAGCAACACCGCACGGATCGCCATCGTCGGCGGCGGGATCGCCGGCCTGACCGCAGCGCTCACGCTCGCGGACAAAGGCGTGTACTCGGACGTCTACGAGTCGTCCGGGAGGCTCGGCGGCCGTATGCATTCGGATTGGACCGAATTCGGCCACTCTTTCTGGGACAACGGCCAACAGGCGGAGCTTTGCGGCGAGCTGATCGACTCGAACCACAAGACGATCCTCCAGCTCGCGCAGCGCTTCGGGCTTCCCACCGTCGACCTGCTCGGAGCCCAGCCGAACAGCTCGACCGACACGTACTACGTCAACGGCTCGCTCTACTCCTACGCCCAGGCGAGCAACGACTTCCAGCCGGTGCACAACACGCTGAGTGGCCAGGTACAGGCGACAAGCTACCCGACGACCTACAAGATCTTCACGTCGGCGGGCCAATTCTTCGACAAGATGACCGTCCACGACTGGATCGCGAACTACGTTCCCGGCGGTCTCAGCTCGAACTTCGGCGCGCTTCTCAACGCGGCGTACAACGAGGAGTACGGGGCTGAGACGACCGACCAGTCGGCCCTCAATCTCATGTATCTGCTCGGCTTCAACGCGAAGCCGGGCAACTTCTCGATCTACGGCAAGTCCGACGAGCGCTACCACATTGTGGGCGGCAACTCGCTACTCCCGCTCGCGATCGCAAACGCGCTGCCGAGCGGCAGCGTTCACACCGGCATGCGGATGATGGCGATCGGGCTCAACAGCGACGGCTCGATCAACGTTTCGTTCGGAAACGGCCAATCAATCAACGCCGACCACGTGATTCTCTGCATGCACTTTGCTGTGCTGCGGACGCTGAACTACAAGAAGGCGAACTTCGATCCGCTGAAGCAGACGGCGATCACGCAGCTCGGCGCCGGCGTCAACGCAAAGCTGAAC
This sequence comes from Gaiellaceae bacterium, assembly GCA_036496545.1. GTDB lineage: Bacteria > Actinomycetota > Thermoleophilia > Gaiellales > Gaiellaceae > Palsa-739. The sequence continues at coordinate 125,613 of DASXKX010000019.1, forward strand.
ATGCAGTTCGGCTCGCGGATCTGGAACACCATCGGCAGCACAGGGTCGGTCTACACCGATCTGCCGTTGCAGAGCGGCTGGGACGTCACGCGGGCGCAGTCCGGAGCGACGGGCATCTTCGTCGAGTACCCCGGTGCGAACACGTCGAAGTCGCTCGGCCAAGCGAACCCGTACACGACGACTGCGACGAACTCGAGGGTGACGTCGGCCGCCCAGCAGGCGCTTGCGAACCTCGAGCAGATCTTCCCTGGGGTCACGGCGCAGTGGAACGGCAAGGCGATGCTCTCGACGCCGGCCACCGACCCCAACTTCAACTGCTCCTACTCGTACTGGAAGCCGGGGCAGTACGTCGGCTTCAGCGGCTACGAGGGCGTACGCCAGGGGAACATCCACTTCGCCGGCGAGCACTGCTCCCAGGACTTCCAGGGCTTCATGGAGGGCGGCGCCGCGGAAGGACTCCGCGCGGCGACGGAGATCCTCGGCGACCTGAAGTAGGCCCGGTGCGGCGCGGGACCTCCCGCGGCCGTGCGAACGTATAGCGCGTAGATGCGCGTGCTGGCTCTGCTCCTCGCGGCGCTGCCGATCGGGCACAGCGTCCAGGGCCGTGCGATCCGGCCGGTCGTGCTCGGCGACCCCGGGGCGGCCCGCAGGATGCTCGTCGTCGGCTGCATCCACGGCAACGAGCCGGCTGGCATGGCGATCACGCGGAGGCTCGTCGCCGCAGGCGCACCACGCGGGACCGAGATCGTCGTCATCCAGGCGCTCAACCCGGACGAGTGCGGCCGCGGCGTGCGCGGGAACGCCCACGGCGTCGACGTGAACCGGAACTTCCCGTCGAACTGGGCGCGCATCGGGCGGCCGGGCGCCTATCAGTACTCGGGACCGAGGCCGCTGTCCGAGCCGGAGACGCGCTATGCGGTCTCGCTGATCGAGACGCTGCGGCCGCAGGTCACGATCTGGTTCCACCAGCACGAGGATGTCGTGCGCGCCTGGGGACAATCGGTGGCGACGGCGCGGCGGTTCGCGGCGCTCGCGCACTTCCCGTACCGGAGCATCGAGTGGCCGTACGGGACGGCGTCGAACTGGCAGAACCACCGGTTCCGAGGAACTGCGTCGTTCGTCGTCGAGCTACCGGCCGGTGCGGTGCCGGAGTCGCAGCTCGGCGCGTGGGTGCATGCGATCCGCGCGCTCGCGGTCGAGGGCGTTCGCGGATGAGTGCGCTCGTCGGAATCGGTGTCTCGGTGCGGCCGATGGTCATCGAGCGGAGGGAGCGCGCATTGGTGCGCGACGCGCAGCGAGGATCGCCGGCTGCGTTGGAGCAGCTCTTCCGCCTGCACTGGCCGCGGGCATATCGGGCCGCGCTCGTCGTCGTAGGCGATGCGGCGGCAGCCGAGGACATTGCGCAGGAGTCGTTCCTGGCGGCGGTGCGCGCGCTCGATCGGTTCGACCGGCGGCGGCCGTTCGGTCCGTGGCTCCATCGCATCGTCGTGAATCGTGCGATCGACTGGTCACGCGCCCGATCGCTGCGGCGTGAGATCGGCGCAGACGGGGTGGCGGAGCCGGCGGCGGTCGAGCGCGACGGTGGCGGGCGCGTGGACGACTTGGCCGCGGCCTTGGCGTCGCTCGGCGTCGAGCAGCGGGCAGTGATCGTGCTGCGGTACCTGCTCGACTACACGCCCGGCGAGATTGCCGAGCTCTTGGACCTGCCACGTGGAACGGTGAACTCGCGGCTGCGCCGCGGGCTTGATCGGCTTGGGGAGGCCCTGGGATGAAGCTCAAGCGGGCGCTCGAACGTATCCCGGCGGATCGCGAGGCGGAGGATCGCGCCTGGGCAGTCGTGCGGTCGGCGTTTCTCGAGCGGGAGGCTGTGCCGCGGCGACGAGTTCGCGGATGGTGGATGGTGGCAGCGGTCGGCTTGGCCGCCGTGTGCGCGGCGGCGGCGCTGTCGCCGCCGGGACGGGCGGTCGTCAACGCGGTGCGGCGGTCGATCGGGATCGAGCATGCGGCGCCGGCGCTTTTCCGGCTGCCGTCTTCCGGGCGGCTCCTGGCGAGCGGCCGCGGCGGCACGTGGGTGATTGCGGCCGACGGCTCGAAGCGGCGGCTCGGTTCCTGGTCTGACGCTTCGTGGTCGCCGCACGGGCTGTTCGTCGTCGCCTCGTCGCGCGATGGGCTTGACGCGGTGGAGCCGAGCGACGGGACGGTGCGCTGGTCGCTCGGACGGCCCGACGTCTCGCTGCCGAGCTGGGGCGGGACGCAGACGGATACGCATATCGCGTACTTCAGCGGTGAGTCGTTGCGCGTCGTCGCGGGCGACGGGACAGGAGACCGGCTGCTTGCGCGTCGTGCTGTGCATTTGACGCCTATGTGGCAACCAGAGCGGCACGTGATTGCGTTCGTCTCTGCCGGCGGTGTCGTTGTCGTGCGGAACGTTGACTCCGGCGCGGTCGTCGCGCGCCATCGTGTCCCGGGCGTCGTGCGCTCGCTGGCGTGGTCGGTCGACGGAGCGCGGCTCGCCGTCGCGGGATCGGGCGGTGTCCATGTCTTCGGTCGGAGGGCTTTGACGCTGCCGCGGCGCGATGTGCGCGCGGTGACGTTCTCGCAGAACGGCGAGCTCGCGCTGCTCACGCCCGAGGCGCTGCTCGTGTACGGGCCGGAGGGGCTGCAAACCGTGTTGCGGGTGCAGACGCGGCTGGCGGGCGTCGCGTGGTCGCCTGACGGACGCTGGCTCGTGACGTCGTTGCCGCGTGCGGATCAGTGGGTTTTCGTCGGGCACGGGCGCGTGCTCGCGGTGTCGCACATCGCGCGACAATTCGGCGGCGCTGGGCCGTCGCTTGACGGTTGGCTGCCGGGCGCCTAACCTTCGCCGCGTTCCTGTCCCGCCGGTCCGAAGGAGGTGCGACGACATGACTGTGCTCTTCGCCTCCACGGCCGCTTCGGCCGACTAACCGCGCGACGGGCGTAACTCCTCTCGGGAGACGGCCGGCGCGCCGTCCTCGTTTCCACGTCCCGAAGGAGCTTTGCGTTGTCCGAGTCTGCTTTGGGCGCGCTTGGGTGGAGTCCCGAGCTCGCCGCCGAATTGAGCCCTGGTCTCGAACCGGGCCGCGTCGTCGCGGCGCATCGCGCTGCGTACGACGTCCACACGGCCGGAGGGCCGCTGCGCACGCGGCTACCCGGGCGGCTGGTGCACGACGGCGCCGATGTCGCGGTCGGCGATTGGGTCGGGTTGAGCGATGGGTTGATCCGGTGCGTCTTGCCGCGGCGGACCGCGATCGTGCGGAGCGCTGCGGGGAAGACGTCGGAGGCGCAAACGCTGGCGGCGAACGTCGACGTCGCGTTCGTCGTGTCGTCGCTGGGGCCGGAGCTCGAGCCGCGCCGCATCGAGCGGTATCTCGTCACGATCTGGGAGAGCGGCGCGATGCCGGAGATCGTGCTGACGAAGGCCGACCGGCTCGAGGATCCGTGGGCGCTTGTCGCGGAGGTCGAGGCGGTCGCGCTCGGCGTCCCCGTGCATGTCGTGAGCGCGGTGACCGGGCAGGGATGCGATGCGCTGCGCTCGCGTCTGCGTGACGGCGTTACGGCGGTGCTGATCGGGTCGAGCGGCGTAGGCAAGTCGACGCTCGTGAACCGGTGGGTCGGCCGCGAGCTGATGGCGACGAAGGAGACGCGCGAGGACGACGATGAGGGCCGGCACACGACGACGCATCGGGAACTGATCGAGCTGCCCGGTGGCGGTCTGATCATCGACACGCCGGGCATCCGCGAGCTGCAGCTGTGGGACAGCGGCGGCCTGGAGGAGGCGTTCGCCGATGTGGAGGAGCTCGCGGCAGCGTGCCGGTTCAACGACTGCTCGCACGGCACGGAGCCAGGGTGCGCGGTGAAGTCGGCGTTGGCGTCAGGCGAGCTGTCGGGCGAGCGGTACGCGAGCTGGCAAAAGCTGCAGCGAGAGCTGCGCGCGATCGCCGTGCGAGCCGACGCCCGGCTCCGCCGTGAGGAGAAGCGAAAGTGGCAACAGCGCGCGAAGGAGGGACGCGCTCGGGCCCGGCATCGCTAGAACCCGGGGAGACTCCCCGCCACGGAGATGTGCCGACTTCCGCGCAATTGTGTTACGGCGCATCTTTCGTGACGTTCTTCGAGCACGGTTCGCCCATGGCGCGCGAACCTAGAGGCACCGTCTACGCGTAGAACACGGGGAGACTCCCCGCCACGGAGATGTGCCGACTTCCGCGCAATTGTGTTACGGCGCACCTTTCGTGACGTTTCTTCAAGCACGGTTCGCCCATGGCGCGCGAACCGAGGGGCACCGTCTACGCGGGCATCTATCACGTAACCCGCCGGAGCGCTGGGCCAGTGGACATGTTCCGCGACGATGTCGACAGGACGGATTTCTGCAACCGTCTGGACCGGGCGATCGGCCGGTTCGACTGGCTCTGCCACGCCTTCTGCTTGATGTCGACGCACTACCACCTCCTCCTCGAGGTGGACGAGGACGCGCTTCAGCCGGGAATGCGCGTCCTCAACGGGTGCTACGCGCAGCAGTTCAACCGTAGATGGGCGCGCAGCGGACATCTCAAAGGAGGTCCGTACGGCGCGGCGCGGATCGAGACTGAGGAGCACTTGCTGGGCTGCGTCCGGTACATCGCACGGAATCCCGTCGAAGCAGGACTATGCGTCCACCCTGCCGACTGGTACTGGAGTAGCTATCGCGGCTGCGCCGGCTATGACGACGGCTTCCGCTTCGTTACGAACGAGTTCATCCTCTCGCTCTTTCACGAGAATCGCGCGCGAGCGCAACGGTTGTTGCGCGCCTTTGTCGAAACTGCCTAAACGGGGAGTATCCCCGTCCGGCTTCGTCAGACCGAAGCAGGCTGCCCGACAACGTCGAGCGGCTTGACAACCTCCGCGAAATGGCAGGCGCTCGGATGCCCCGTACCGCGGTCCTTGAGCTCGGGCTCTTCCTCGGCGCAGATCGGCTGCGCTTTCCAGCACCTCGTGCGGAACCGGCAGCCGGACGGCGGGTTCGCCGGGGACGGCACATCGCCCTCCAACACGATCCGCTTCCGCCGCCCGCGCTGCCTCGGCTCCTCGATCGGCACAGCCGACAGCAAAGCCTGCGTATACGGATGCGACGGCGACTCGTAGATCTCCTGCTTCTTCCCGATCTCGACGACTTTGCCGAGATACATCACCGCGACGCGGTCGGACACATGCCGCACCACCGACAAGTCGTGCGCGACGAAGATGTACGTCAGCCCGAAGTCGCGTTGCAGCGACTCCAGCAGGTTCACGACTTGCGCGCGGATCGACACGTCGAGCGCGGAGACGGGCTCGTCAAGAATGATCAACTGCGGATTCAACGCGAGAGCCCGCGCGACACCGATGCGCTGCCGCTGCCCGCCGGAAAACTCATGCGGGAAGCGGTTCGCATGCTCTGGTGAGAGCCCGACCGTGCGTAGCAGCTCGTTCACCCGCTGCTTCCCTTGCTCGCCGCGATACGAGCCGTGAATGCGCAGCGGCTCCGAGATGATGTCGCGGACCGTCATGCGCGGATTCAACGACGCGTACGGATCCTGGAACACGATCTGCATCTCGCGCCGCACCGCGCGCATCTGACGCCGGTTGTAGCCCGTGATGTCGCGACCGTTGAACGTGATCGTCCCGCTCGTCGGCTCGGTCAGCTTGATCAGCGTGCGCGAGAGCGTCGTCTTGCCGCAGCCCGACTCGCCGACCAACCCGAGCGTCTCACCCGCGACGATCGACAGGTCGACGCCGTCGACCGCATGGATCTGGCCGACCGTCCGCTTGAAGAGACCCGCACGAATCGGGAAGTACTTGACGAGCCCGTCGACGCGCAAGATCTCCTCGCCCTCGCGCGGACGATCGTCGACGTGATGCTCGGTCCGCTCGACCGCGCTCACGATGAGCCACCCGCAGGCACCGGCTCCGCGAACTTCGACCGCCGCCCGATCAGCTCGTCCGCGTAATGACACGCCGACCCGTGCTCCGCCCCGCCGTCTACCGGCTTCAGCTCCGGAACCTCTTCACGGCACGGCAACCGGCCCTGCGAGAGGAAGCAGCGCGGATGGAAGGCGCACCCGGACGGACGGTTGATGAGCGACGGCGGCGAGCCCGGGATCGGCCGAAGCCATTCCTCGTCCTCCGTGATTTTGGGCAGCGAGTCCATGAGCCCGATCGTGTACGGGTGCCGCGGGCTCTGGAAGATGGTGTGCACGTCGCCGTACTCGACGATGCGCCCGCCGTACATAACCAAGACCCGATCGCAGAGCTCCGCGACGATGCCGAGGTCGTGCGTGATGAGGATCGTCGCCGCATGCGTCTCTGCCTGCGCCTTCTTCAGCACCTCGAGCACTTGCGCCTGAATCGTCACGTCGAGCGCAGTCGTCGGCTCGTCCGCAATCAGCAACGACGGCGAGTTCGCGATCGACATCGCGATCATCGCGCGCTGCCGCATGCCGCCAGAGAACTCGTGCGGATACTGATCCGCACGCTGTTCCGGATTCGGAACGCCGACGATCCGCAGGAGCTCGACCACACGTTCCTTCACCTTGGCGTCGGAGACGTCGGGATAGTGCGTCTTGATCGCCTCGCCGAGCTGGAGCCCGACCTTCAGCACCGGGTTGAGCGAGGTCATCGGGTCCTGGAAGACCATCGCGACCTCGTCGCCGCGGAACCGCTGCAGCTGCTTCTTCTTCAGCTTCAGCAGGTCCTTACCCTTGAACATCGCGGTGCCGCTCACGATGCGGCCCGGCGGCTGCGGGATCAGCCCGAGAATCGACATCGTCGACACGCTCTTCCCGGAGCCGGACTCTCCGACAATCCCGAGGATCTCGCCCGGGAAGACGTCGTAGGAGATCCCGTCTACCGCATGGACGACGCCGTCCTCCGTGCGGAACTCGACCGCTAGATCCCTGATCGAAAGGACAGGCTCAGGCACGAACCCTGCGCTGCTGCGGGTCGAGGGCGTCGCGCAGGCCGTCGCCGATGAAGTTGATGCAGAGCACGATCGCGACGATGGTGAGCCCCGGGAAGACCGTCAGCCACCACTTCTGCGGGTTGTTCTGGCCATCCGCGACGAGCAGGCCGAGCGACGTCGTCGGCGGCTTGATCCCGAAGCCTAGGAACGACAGTGCCGCCTCGATCAGGATCGCGGTCGCCACCGCCAGCGTGCCTGCGACGACGACCGGGCCGAGCGTGTTCGGGAGGATGTGACGGAACATGATCCGCGTATTGCCGGCGCCCGACGCCTTCGCGGCCTCGACGTACTCCTTCTCACGCAGCGAAAGGAAAATCCCGCGCACGATGCGCGCGATCGTCGTCCAGAGGAACAGGGCGAGGATGATCGACACGCGCCACTGCGAGCCCTCGCCGAGCAGCGCCGCCGCGGTCAGCAGGATCGCGAGCAGCGGGAGCGTCAGGACAAGGTCCGTCAACCGCATGATCAGGTTGTCGCTAAGCCCGCCGAAGTAACCGGCGATCGCGCCGAGGATCAGACCGAGGATCGTCGACACGAACGCGACGAACATGCCGACCTCCTCCGACGTCCGGATCCCGAACACGATCCGGCTGAGGAAGTCGCGCCCGACCTCGTCTGTGCCCAGGAAGTGATGGCCGGTCAGCGTCGGACCGATCATGACTTCCTCGAGGTTGATCTGATCGATCGGATACGGCGCGATGTAGTTCGCGAAGATTCCGACGACGAAGAAGAAGATCAGGCCGAGCAGGCCGGCCATCGCGAGCCGGTGCCGCAGGAAGCGCTGGCGCGCGTACGACCACTGGCTCCGCGCCTTGAGCTCGAGCCCCGCCTCGGCGGTCGAGTCGGCGAGCCCCGCAACCTGCGGCTGCGCGATGTCGCTCACCTGCGAGACCAGCGGCGGTTTCAGCTCGAGCGGCGTCTGGTCAGTCATAGCGGATTCGTGGATCGAGAAAGCCGTACAGGACGTCCGCGATGAGATTCGCGGCGATGATGATCACCGCCGTGACCATCAGGTAGGCCATGATCGCATACACGTCGAGCTGGCCGAGCTTGTTCACGAAATAGAAGCCGATACCGTCGAGGCTGAAGACGGTCTCGGTGACGATCGCGCCGCTCAGCACCGCGCCGAAGTTCAGGGCCGCAACGGTCGTCAGCGGAATGAGCGCATTCCGAAAGACATGTCGCATGATCACTTTTCGTTCAGATAACCCTTTCGCTCGAGCCGTGCGCACATAATCCGTATTGATCACGTCCAGCATGGATGCGCGCATGTACCGGCTGTAGAGGCCGAAGCTGATGATCGTGAGCGTCGCGACCGGTAGCGCGATGTGCTGTAAGCGGTCAAACGACCACGTCGCGCTGCCGTTGCTGTTGAGCTGCGACGTGTAGAAGATCCGAACGTGCCACTTCAGATAGATGTCGACGAAGAGGATCTGAAGGAGCAGCGCGAGCCAGAAGGTCGGCATCGCAAAACCGAGGAAGCTCACCGACGTGAACGTGTAGTCGAACACGGAGTACTGGCGTACGGCGGAGTAGATCCCGACCGCGACGCCGAGGATGAGCGCGATCACTTCCGCGGTGAGCACGACCTGCGCGGTGTGGCCCAACGTACGCTGAATGTCGGGCCAGACAGGCTGCAAGGTGATGAGCGAGACACCGAGCTTGTGCGCGAAGACGTCCTGGATCCAGTACCAGTAGCGCACCGGGATCGAGGTATCGAGGTGGTACTGGTGCTGGAGATTGTGCAGCGTCAGCTGCGAGACCCGGGGGTTCTGCCGCAGGTTCGCGGTCGGGTCGCCGGCGAGCGAGACGAACATGAAGCTCAGGAACGACGAGATGGCCAGCACTGGGATGCTGTACAGGATGCGCCGCGTGATGTAGGTGAGCATCGATGGCTCCCGATCGTCGATTTGGCTGGGGCCGTGCCCGCTGAGCGCGGGCACGGCCCCTGTTTTTACGCTGCAAAGTGCGGGTTAGTGTAACCCGCTTTCGGCACGTCTTACGACTTCCACTTCCAGTCCTCGATGTTCCAGAACGGCCCGACGGTGCTCGGGTTGTTGACCATCCCGGAGATGCCGGACTTGTAGACCAGCGGAACGGGCCGCTGGTAGAACGGGAACACCGGCACGCCGGGAGCCATCAGCTTGTCGGCGGCCTGGAAGTCGGCAGCCCGCTTGGTCGGGTCGAGCTCGGCGTTGCCGGCGGCCATCAGCTTCGAGGCCTTGGCACTGCAGTAGCCGGTGTAGTTGCTGGCACCGCCACAGCGCCAAACGTCGTACCAGGCACCGGGGTCGCCGGACGTGATCTCGGCGAACTCGGCGATGTCGAAGTCGCCGCCGGGGACGCCGGTCGGGCCGAAGATCACGTTCGCGGCCCGCGGGTACTCGGTCAGGGTGATGCCGATGTCCTTCATCTCCGACTTGACGATCGCCTCGGTGTT
>DASXKX010000020.1:0-32403 GCA_036496545.1 Gaiellaceae bacterium
ACGAGCAGCAGCAGCGCCTTCGCCCAGGGATGTCTCCAGAAGAAGCCGGAGAGCCGGAGCCGGGCCGTCCGCAGGGGACGGCCCGTCCGTGCGGCTAACCCTTCAGCTGAGCCCAGGCCTGCTGCCACTGCGTGTAGTCCATGCAGTCGTTCTTGCCGTTCCCGCAGTTCGAGATCGGCGTCTTCCAGAACTTGATGGAGTTGAAGTACGACGCGGACGCGCCGCAGTGGTACAGCCCTGCCGACCCGGGCGACAGCTTGTTCATGATCGGGCAGGCCTTCGGGTTCGCGGGCGTCTCACCGAAGTAGATCGCCTGCTGCGCCTGCACCTTCGGCGTCGAGATCCAATTGAGCCACTTGTACGCGCAGTTCGGATGCTTCGCGTGCGCGGAGAGCATCCACGTGTCGGCCCAGCCGGTCGCGCCTTCCTTCGGGATCAGGTCCTTCACGGGGACCTTGTCCGCCGCGAGCGTGTTGGTCTGGTACGGCCACGAAGCGCCGATCACCGCATCGCCGTTCTTGAAGAGGTCGATCTCGTCCGAGGCGAGCCCCCAGTACTTCCGGATCAGCGGCTTCTGCTTCTTCAACAGGCTGACCGCCGCATTGAACTGCGTCTGGTTCAGCTCGTACGGATCCTTGATGCCGAGCGACGCCTGCGACTTCGAGAGGTACAGCGCCGCGTCCGCGATCTGGATCGGGTTGTCCGGGACCGTGACCTTGCCCTTGTACTTCGGGCTGTAGATCACCGACCAGCTCGTCGGCGCCGGCTTGACCTTCTTCGTGTTGTAGAGCAGCGTGTTCGGCCCCCACTGGAGCGAGATGCCGTAGTGCACGCCGTTGATCGTGTTGTGCGGCGGTGACTTCAGCGCCGGAATGAAGTTCTTCCAATCCTTGACGAGGTTCACGTTCACCGGCTGGACGTCCTTGCCGTAGATCAGGCGAAGGCTTGCGTCACCGGAGGCGGAGACCATGTCGTACTGCGACCCGCCGCCCTGCCGCATGAGCGTCACCATCTCGTCCGACGAGCCGGCGTACTTCGCGTTCACCTTGCAGCCGGTCGCCTTCTGGAACGGATTGACCCACTGCGGTTGCGTATAGCCCTCCCACGCGATGAGGTTCAGCTGCCCCTCACCTTTGCCGATCGACGTCGGCAGCCCCTTCCCGGAGCTGATGCCTGCCGCAGGCACGCACAGCGCCACGGCGACCACCGCGGCGAGCACGTGCACCCTCCTGATCCGGATCACTGACCCTCCTTCGGTATTTCGTATGTGTGCTCCGGCTTCCACTGCAGCCGGACACGCTTGTCCCGGTCCTCGAGCGCCTGTTGCGACGAGGTCTCGAGGTTCTGACGAACGACGACGAGCTCGCCGCCCGAGTCGAGGTCGACGATGTAGCGGGTGACCATCCCGACATAGACGACCTCCTTTACGACGCCGGGCTCTCCTTCTGAGGTTCCGTCGTCGTCGAGCATGTTGATCTTCTCCGGGCGGATCGTGATACGCCGCCCGTTGCGCTCGAGCACGTTCGACACGCCGACGAAGCCGGCGACGAACTCCGTCTGGGGATGCTCGTACACCTCCGCCGGCGAGCCGATCTGCTCGATGCGCCCTTCGTTGAACACGGCCATGCGGTCGCTCATCGTGAGCGCCTCTTCCTGGTCGTGCGTGACGTAGATGAACGTGATGCCGAGATCGCGCTGCAGCGCCTTCAGGAAGACCTGCATCTCCTGGCGGAGCTTCAGGTCAAGCGCGCCGAGCGGCTCGTCGAGCAGAAGCACGCTGGGCGAGTTGACGATCGCGCGCGCGAGCGCGACGCGCTGCCGCTGGCCGCCCGAGAGCTGCACCGGCCGGCGGGCGCCGACGTGTGGGAGCCGGACGCGCTCGAGGACGTCCTCCGCCTTGATGCGGCGCTGCTTGCGGCTGACGCCCTTGACGCGGAGGCCGTACTCGACGTTCTGCTGCACCGTCATGTGCGGGAAGAGCGCGTAGTCCTGGAAGACCGTGTTGACGTCGCGCTCCGACGGCGGCACGCGGGTGACGTCGACGCCTTGCAGCTCGACACGGCCGCGGTCGGGCTGCTCGAAGCCGGCGATCACGCGCAGCGTCGTCGTCTTGCCGGAGCCGGAGGGGCCGAGCAGCGTGAAGAACTCGCCTTCCGCGATCTCCAAGTCGAGCTCGTCGATCGCCACCACGTCGCCGTACGTGCGGCGGATGCCGCTGAGGCGCACGGCCGGCGCAGCGGCCGGGCGTTCGAGCGCCGGCTCAGCCGGTGCTTGTGTCGCCAATCGCCTCCTCCAGGATCGAAAGCCCGCGCTCCAGCTCTTCGTCCGTCGCCGAGAGCGGCGGCAGCAGGCGGATCACGTTGCCGTAAAGGCCGCACGAGAGGAGCACGAGGCCGTTCTCGCGCGCCCGCGTCGTCAGCGCCTTCGCGGCATCGCCGTTGCGCTCGGCGAGCTCGAGCGCGAGCATCGCGCCGAGGCCGCGCACCTCACCGACGACCGCCGGATACTTCGCCGCGATCTGATCGAGCCGCGTGCGCAGCAGCGTCGCGATCTGCTCCGCGCGCTCGCGGAAGCCGGGCGCCGTCAGCTCGTCGAGGACAGCGAGCGCCGCCGCACATGAGACCGGGTTGCCGCCGAACGTCCCGCCGAGCCCGCCCGGGTGCGGCGCGTCCATCAGCTCGACCTTGCCGGTGACGCCCGCGAGCGGCAGGCCGCCGCCAAGCGTCTTGCCCGAGACGAGCAGGTCCGGCTCGATCCCGTAGCGCTCGATCGCCCAGACCGTGCCGGTGCGGCCGCAGCCCGACTGCACCTCGTCGTCGATGTAGACGATGCCGTGCCGGTCGCACAGCTCGCGGAGTGCGTGAATGAAGTCCTCGGGCATCGGGATGAAGCCGCCCTCGCCCTGCACCGGCTCGAGCACGATGCATGCGACTTCGCGCGGATCGACGTCCTGCTTGAACAGGAGCTCGAGCCCGTGCAGTGCGTCGGCGGTCGAGACGCCGCGGTACGGGTACGGCGCCGGCGCGCGGTAGACGTCGGTCGCGAGCGGCCCGAAGCCCTGCTTGTAGACGAGCTTCGACGTCATCGCCATCGTCAGGTTCGTGCGGCCGTGGAAGGCACGGTCGAAGACGATGACGTCTGCGCGGCCGGTGGCGGCGCGCGCGATCTTGACCGCGTTCTCGATCGCCTCGGCCCCGGAGTTGACGAGCAATGTCTTGGTGGCGCTCTGACCGGGCCAGATCTCGTCGAGCTTCTCGGCGACGGCGACGTACGGCTCGTACATCCCGACCATGAAGCACTGGTGGAGGTAGCGGTCGATCTGCTCGTGGACGGCGCGGACGACCGACGCGTTGCCGTGGCCGAGGTTCTGGCAGGCGATGCCGCCGGCGAAGTCGAGATACTCGTTGCCCTCGGCGTCCCAGATGCGCGCGCCCCAGGCGCGGGTGACGACGAGATCACTGGTCGCGACCCCGCGCGGGACGTACCGATCCCGGCCTTTGCGGACGTCACTCGTCGAAGCCCGTTCCTCGAGCCGCATCGCCCGGGAGTATCGCACTTACGCAATGCGAGGCAAATGGGGCCCTTTACCCACGCAATGCGCAGCGTTGTAGGCTCGCGCGGGTGCGCCCGCTCTCGCCTCAGTTCCGCCCCTACGGGTGGGCGCTCTCTGCGGTCGACATCGCGCGGCGCGCCGGGATCGCGCCGGAGGAGGTACTTCGCTTCGACGGCAACACGCAGCCGGACCCGCCGCCGACCGCTCGCCCGGAGACGATCGCCGCGGCGCTCGAGCGCATCCAGTCGTACCGGCACGGCGGCTTTCCCGAGCTCTTGCAGGCGATCGCCGACTACAACGGGCTCGAGCCGGAGAACGTCGTGCTCGGTGCCGGCGCGGACGACATTCTCATGCTGTGCGCGCGTGCCTACGCCGGGCCCGGCGACCGGATCGCGATCGCCGACGAGCCGTCGTATCCCTTGTACCGCGTTGCGGCCTGGGTGACGGGCGCCGATGTCGGCGACGACGATCCGGCGCTCACGTTCGTCTGCCGACCACACAACCCGACCGGGGCGATGGTCGAGATCCCCGCTTCGCGGCCGCTCGTCGTCGACGAGGCGTATTTCGAGTACGGCGGAGAGACGGCGCTGGCGCTGCTCGGGTCGAACGACGTGATCGTCGTGCGCACGTTCTCGAAGGCGTTCGGTCTTGCATCCGCGCGCGTCGGGTACGGGCTCGCGGACGCTGAGATCGCGGCGGAGTTGAATGAACGGCAACAGCCCGCGCCGGTGTCGACGCTGTCCGCCGCGCTTGCGCTCGCCGGGCTCGAGGCGGGGCCGCCGGACGTGTCGGCGACGATCGAGGAGCGGGAGCGGCTCGCCGGAGCGCTGCGCTCGATCGGGCTCGAGCCGCTGCAGTCATACACGAACTTCCTCTGCGTCCTGCACGAGCGTGCGCCGGAGGTCTACGAGTTGCTGCTCGACCGCGGAATCGCGGTCCGTCCGTCACCGGGCGCGCTGCGAATCACGGTGCACCGGCCGGATGCGGACGACCGGCTCGTAGACGCGCTCGCCTCGCTGCCTCACTAGCGAGTGGGCTGCGTCAAACCCGGCGGTGCGTGTCTCCGTGGCGGCCGGCGACACAGGGAGCCCGCCGGGTATGGCGCAGCCCACCGGTTCTTACGCAGGGTCGAACGGTCCGGTTTTCGTCAGCGGGCGAGATCGCTGATGTCGAAGCCGGCGGGGCAGCGCCAGACCTCGTTCTTGCCGGAGAGGCCGATGCCGTTGCAGCCGCGATGCGAGAGGTCGGGCTTCCCCTCGAGCTTGCCCGCCGAGCAGGTGACGAGCTCGGAGGAGTCGGTCAGCGTCTGCACGACGGTGCACGAGCCGGTGAGGCCGGTCGTACGCAGCACCCGGCCGTCCTTGATGACCAGCATCAAGACGATGATGCACGCCCCCGCTGCGACGATTCTGATGAGCATTGCGGCCTCCGCGTCCGGGCCTGCCACACCGGAGTCGTTGAGGCGGTTATCGGCAGTTCAGGCGCCGGGCTTGACCCAGACGTTCTCGAAGGTGCCGAAGCGGAGCTCTTGCTCGTAGTGGTAGCGGGTGTCGTCGACCCGGCGCATGTAGTCCTCGCGGTGCTCCGTCGCGAACGCGTTGTAGGCCTCGGCCGACTCCCAGCGGTCGATCACGAGGTAGCGCCCTGGCAACTCGACGTCGCGCAGGAGCTCGGTGCCGATGTAGCCGGGTGCGCCTGCGAAGAACTGCGACCAGTCGCCGTTCGGGCCGTAGACCCGCTCGAACTCCGCCGGTTCGCGGACGTCGTAGCTGAAGACGAGGGCGATCACCGCCTGCAGGATAAGGTCCCACCCCGTGAGTGCCGAGCCGATCGCCGAAGCCGACGACCGCGCGAAGTACGCCGGTGTTCTGCGGTTTTACGATTTAGCAAAGCGGGTCGAGTGGCAGGTCAAAGACGTGCCGTGGGGCGCGCTGCCACCCGTGCCGGAAGGGAAGGGATCGCCCGACCGACGGGCACGGCGCCGCGACATCTGGCGCAGCGTCGTGATGCAGCAGCTGCAGGCGGACATCATCGCCTGCGAGATGTCGGCGCAACTCCTGAACGCTGCGCCCGACCCGGAAGCCCGGCTCTATTACACGACGATGGTGCAGGACGAGTCGCGCCACACCGAGGGTTGGCTGAAGCTGATCGGGGAAGTCGGCGGCGAAGGGGAGCGCGACCCGCATCTCGACCGGCTCGGGCGGATGTTCCTCGACGCGGATCTGCTCGAGGAGAAGGTGTTCCTGATGCAGGTCTTCTTCGAGCGGCTCATCATCCCGCGCTTTCGGCTGATCGCGCGCTCGTCGCGCGGCACCGTGCTCGAGGACATTTGCAACCGGCTGGCGATCGACGACGGCATCCATCACGGATCGGGGATGGCGTATGAGCGCATCCTGCTCGAAAGCGCGACGCCGCAGGTGAAGACGCAGCTGATCGCAGCCGCGAACCGGATGCTGCCCGAGTTCGCGAAGCATGCCCTGTGGCGTCCGAAGGCCCGCGAGTTCGTCGGGTCGCTGATGGAAGCACGCGACCGCGAGCGCCTGAAGCTCGAGCTGAACCACGGGGTGCGGCTGGCTCAGTCGCTCGGGCTCGACGTCAGCGAGGTAGCCCTTCCGTTCTGAGCCGGCTGTAACAACCGCCGTCGCCATGACAGATGCTCAGTGGATGCAGCGGTTCGATCACCTCTACAGCGAGCATGCCGACGCGGTACGCGCGTACGTCCGGCGGCGGGCGCCCGAGGACGTCGTCGACGATGTCGTCGCGGACGTGTTCCTCGTCTGCTGGAGGAAGCTTGACGACGTTCCGGCCCAGGCACTGCCGTGGCTCTATTCGGTCGCGCACAAGACGCTTGCGAACGAGCGTCGGCGCCGGTTGCGCCGCGCGCATGTCCCGGAGGATGTCTCGCACGAGCCGGAGCCAGTCGGCGACTCTGCGCTCGCGGCGGCGTTTGCCGAGCTGACCGACGCCGACCGCGAGGTGCTGAGGCTCGTCGCGTGGGAGGGACTGTCCCTCAGCCAAGCTGGCCGGGTGCTCAAGTGCTCGCCCGTCGCCTGCCGCGTGCGCTATCACCGCGCGAAGTCGCGGCTCGCGTCACGTCTCGCCGCCGCTTCGTCCTTTCGACCTGAACCGAGAGGAGTGACGAGATGAGAAATGACGTCATCGCACGGCTCGCGGCGGCTAACCCCGTTCCGGCACCCGCACCGGTGCGCGAGCGGCTTCCCGTCCGGCGCGTTGCCGTTGCGGCGATCATCTGTGCGGCAATCGCAGTCCCCGCGGTTGCCTTCGGCGGCCGGCTGGCCGGGGCGCTTGGGATCTCGAACGAGGGCTCGACGGTGCCGGTCACCTCGGTGCTACCGGGCCAATCGCAGCTCGACCAGGCGCTGCAGGACATGCACGTCGGCTCGACGATGCAGCTGCTCGGGACGCTGAACGGCGTCAACTTCTATGCGGCGCGAACCGGGTCCGGGCACTTCTGCTTCGCGATCGACCACGTCGCCGCGCAGTACGAGAAGGGCGTCCTCTGCGACCTGAACGAGGACAATTTCCCGTCGGCCGATGTCCAGGCGATCACATTCCCGAGAGGTCTGCAGGGCATTGCAGCCGACGGTGTCGCGACGGTCGAGTTCCAGGACGCGAGCGGCAACGTGCTCGACTCGGCGGTGGTGACGAACAACCTCTTCGTCTCCGACAAGCGGTTCGAGCAGGGCCAGGCGGCATACCTCGTCACGAAGGACGCCGCGGGGAACGTCACCTCGAAGCGGACGCTCCCGTAACGCGAGACGTCAGGCCACGAAGCCCCCGGGCTCAGTGCCGCAAGCCGCCGCGCTCGAAGTGCGCGCGGAAGAAATTCTCGGAGCCGGCAGTCGCCATCGCGGCTGACGCGCTGATGTCGAGCGCGAGCGCCGTCGCCGCGACGATCTGCGCAAAGCGGTAGACCTTCCCGGGCCCCGCGCAGTCCATGAGCGCGAGCCATTCGTGTGCAGTCGGCAGCCCCGTGCCGCCGCCGACCGTCCCGACCTCGAGCCCGGGGAAGCGGATCGATGCATGCAGCCCGCCCTCGACGCGCCGGCCGGTGCCGTGCGCCATCGACGACGTCCCGACCATCCCGAGGTCCTGTCCCGTCGCGGCGAACACCGCCGCGATCGCGGACGCGGGTGTGAACGCCACAGACTGCATACCGGACGCGACCGCCCCGTGCGTCCCCGCCCACGAGAGAGCGTCGAGATCGGCCGCGGTCGTGCGGAGCACGCGCCCGATCGCCTCGTCGGCCAGCGTTGTCTCGGCAATCACGGTCTTGCCGTGGCCGGACTGGAAGTACTCGAACGACGGCTTCTTGTCGCCGCCCATGTTCGCCTCGAGCAGCGCGCGCTCGATCGGTACCGGTGCGTTGGGCAGGACATACGCCATGTTCAGCGCGTACGCATTGCGCGTCATCATGTTCGGCCCGACCGCGTCGCCGGTCGTCCAGCGCCACAGCACGTGGCACATCGGCCCGACGACGTGCGTCTTCGCCTCGCGCAGCACCGCGTAGCGCGACAGCTCCGACGACTCAGACGCACGCAGGAACTCGCGCATGTCGCCGACCTGCGTCCCGATCCATCGCGCGAGCGTGAGCGCATCGCCGGCGTCGCGGCAGACGAAGCACGACGCGCGCGTAATGCGATCCGCGACGACGTACGTACGAAAGCCGCCGGAGAGCTCGACCGCCTTCGCGCCACGTTGCACCGACGCGGTGAGCCCTCCCTCGCTGTGCGCGAGCGGCACCACGACATCCTCGACAGCGCGCCCGGACTCGATCACCTCGCCGTCGTCGGAGAGCGTGTACTGCCCGAGCGACACGCGCAGCTGCGCGACCGACACCGGGATCGTCGCGACCCCGGTCACCGACTCCGCCGCACTCGCGTACGCCGCGAGGTCGACGTCGCCGTTCAGCCCGAGAGCGTCTCGCCGCGCCGCGATTGAGGCCGCGTCGTTCTTACGGGGTAGCCTTTCCGCCACGGCAGCATTCTGGCGTACGCTGCCGCCGATGCCTGCACAACTGATCGACGGCAAGGCGCTCGCCGCCAAAGTACGCGAGGAAGTGGCGGCCGAAGTCGAGGAGCTCGGCCACGTCGGCCTCGCAACCGTTCTCGTCGGGGACGACCCGGCGTCCCACGTCTACATCAACCTGAAGCAGAAACACGCGCGCGACGCCGGGATCGACGCGCGCGACCTGAAGCTCCCGGCCGACACGACGCAGGACGACTTGCTCGCGACGATCGACGAGCTGAACGCCGACGACGCCGTCGACGGCCTGCTCGTCCAGCTGCCGCTGCCCGACCATCTGGACGAGAGCCAGGTGATCGAGGCGATCGATCCGGCGAAGGACATCGACGGCATCCACCCGTGGAACGCCGGAATGCTCTACCTCGGCCGGCCGCGGCTCGTGCCGGGCACGCCCCTTGGGATCATGCGCATGCTCGCCGAGTACGACATCGAGCTGCGCGGCGCGCGCGCCGTCGTCATCGGAAGGTCGGCGATCGTCGGCAAGCCGATGGCGCACCTCCTGCTGCAGGCGAACGCGACGGTGACCATCTGTCACTCGCGCACCGTCGACCTCGAGCGCCACACGCTGGACGCGGACGTCCTCGTCGCCGCCGTCGGGCAGCTCCACCTCGTCGGCGCCGACATGATCAAGGCCGGCGCCACCGTGATCGACGTCGGCATGAACCGCACGGACGACGGCCTCTTCGGCGACGTCGACCCGGGCGCGATGGAGATCGCCGGCCACATGACGCCGGTGCCCGGCGGCGTCGGACCGATGACGATCGCCATGGTTCTCAAGAACACCGTGAGCGCTGCGAGAGCTAAGCGGGGCCTTGTATCGCGCGTTTCCTGAGCTATATTCCGGGCCGTCGTTTCCATCAGCAGTAGGAGGCACCACAGTTGGCAGAGGGCACCGTGAAATGGTTCTCGAACGAGAAGGGCTACGGCTTCATTGAGCGGGAGGGCGGCGACGACGTCTTCGTCCACTTCTCGGCGATCGGCATGGACGGCTACAAGTCGCTGACCGAGGGCCAAAAAGTGTCGTTCGAGGTTGTGCAGGGCCCGAAGGGCGCGCAGGCCGCGAACGTCCAGGCCGCCTAGAGAACCTGTCGGACCCCAGTGTTGAAGAGGCCCCGACAGGGGCCTCTTCTCGTATGGAGAATCGGAGACTGAAATGGCGATCGACCGCGAACAACTCCGCCACGTTGCTCATCTCGCGCGCCTCGAGCTCTCGGACGAAGACCTCGAGCGGCTCGGCCCGCAGCTGAACGACATCATCGCCGCCGTCTCGAAGGTCTCGGAGCTGGACCTCTCCGACGTGCCGGCGACATCGCACCCGCTCGACGTTGTGAACGTCTGGGCGGAGGACGAACCGCGCGTGTGCCTGACGATCGACGAGGTGTTTGCCAACGCGCCCGAGCGCGAAGGCAACTACTTCAAGGTGCCCCCGGGGGGCTCATGATCGACACGCTCCGCACGTCAGCCGAGGAAGCGGCGCGTCTCATCCGCGAGAAGGAGGTCAGCGCCGCAGAGGTCTACGCCGCGTACCGCGCGGCGATCGACGAGCGCGACCCCGAGCTGCACGCATACCTCCATGTTTGCGAGGACGAGGGCGGTGAGGGCCTGCCGATCGCGGTGAAGGACGTGATCGGGACGAAGGGCATCCCGACGACGGCGGGCTCGAAGATCCTCGAGAACTACGTCCCCGTCTACGACGCGACCGTCGTCGAGCGCTGCAAGAGCCATGGGCTGAGCGTGCTCGGCAAGACGAACACCGACGAGTTCGCGATGGGCTCGTCGACGGAGAACTCCGCGTACGGACCGACGCGCAACCCATGGGACCCGACGCGCGTCCCCGGCGGTTCGGGCGGCGGCAGCGCAGCGGCGGTTGCAGCGGGACTTGCACCGTGGGCGCTCGGTTCCGACACCGGCGGCTCGATCAAGCAGCCGGCCGCGCTGTGCGGCAACATCGGGCTGCGTCCGACGTACGGCTCCGTGTCCCGCTACGGCGTCGTTGCGTTCGCGTCGAGTCTCGACCAGGTCGGTCCGGTCGCACGCACCGTGCGTGACTGCGCATGGCTCTATTCGATCCTCGCCGGACGCGACCCGTGCGACACCACAACAGTCGAGCTGCCGAACGCGATCGAGCTGCCCGAGCGCGTCGACCTGAAGGGATTGCGCATCGGTGTGCCGACGGAGTTCACGGCACACGACGCGATCGAGCCCGGTGTGCGCGAGCTCGTGCAGAAGACGATCGAGCTCTGCAGCGAGCTCGGCGCGGAGGTGGGGGAGTGCTCGCTGCCGCGCTCGCTCGACTACGGCGTGCCGTGCTACTACCTGATCGCGCCGGCGGAGGCGTCGTCGAACCTCGCGCGCTACGACGGCGTGCGCTACGGCTACCGCACGCCGAACGCGACCGACCGGTACGAGATGTACACGCGCACGCGCGAGGAGGGCTTCGGCGACGAGCCGAAGCGGCGCATCATGGTCGGGACGTACGCGCTCTCGGCCGGGTACTACGACGCGTACTACGGTCAGGCGCAGAAGGTGCGCACGATCCTGATCCGCGAGCATGCGGAAGCGTTCGAGCGCTTCGACCTGCTGCTGACGCCGACGTCGCCGACCGTCGCGTTCGAGCTCGGCGCGAAGTCCGCGAACCCGCTTGCGATGTATCTCAACGACCTGCTGACGATCCCGTCGTGCATGGCGGGGCTGCCGGGGCTGAACGTGCCGTGCGGCTTGTCAGAGGGACTGCCGGTCGGCATCCAGCTGATCGGGCCGCAGTTCTCCGAGAACAGGCTTTTTGCGGCCGGCTACGCGCTCGAGCAGGCGATCGGCTTCGACCCGGTGCCTACGAGGCTCGCCCGATGAGATTCGAGGATCCGGCGGCGGACTTCGTCCCGGCGGTCGAGCGCGTGTTCGGCTTCGAGCCGCGCATCCTCGACGGGTCGCGCGCGGTGCTCGTCGGCGGCGTGAAGCTGCAGCTCGAAGCGGGCGAGCGTGAGCTCTGGCTGATCGAGACAAACGGGCCGCTCGAGCACCGGCTCGGGATGGTCGAGGTCGAGCTCGACATCGAGAAGGCCGTGCGCGAAGCCAAAGAGAGGCTCGATGTCGAGCTCTGACTGGGAAGCCGTCATAGGCCTCGAGGTGCACGCGCATCTCAAGACGAAGACGAAGATGTTCTGCCGCTGCGCGCTCGAGTATGGCGCTCCCGAGAACACGCAGACGTGCCCGGTCTGCCTCGCGCATCCAGGCGCGCTGCCGGTGCCGAACGCGCGCGCGATCGAGCACACGATCAAGCTCGGTCTCGCGCTCGGCTGCGAGATCGCCGAGCACGCGGTCTTCGCGCGGAAGAACTACTTCTATCCCGACCTGCCAAAGGGCTACCAGATCAGCCAGTACGAAGAGCCGCTGTGCGGCCCAGGTGCGCTGGTCGTCCCGAGACCTGACGGCGACGAGCGCGTCGGCATCGTGCGCGCCCACCTCGAGGAGGACGCGGCAAAGACCGTGCACGCGGGCGGCGCGACCGGACGCAGCGTCGGCGCCGACTACTCGCTCGTCGACTTCAACCGCGGCGGCACGCCGCTGATCGAGATCGTCAGCGAGCCCGATCTGCGCTCCGCCGACGAGGCCGACCGCTACATCAGACTGCTGCGGCAGACGATCGTCGAGCTCGGCGTGTCGGATGCGGAGATGGAGAAGGGCACGCTCCGCGCCGACGTCAACGTGTCTGTGCGCAAGCAGGGGGAGGAGGGCTACCGCCCGCGCTGGGAGATCAAGAACATGAACAGCTTCACGTTCATCCGTCGCGGCATCGATGCGGCGATCCGCGAGCAGGTCGCCGCCTACGAGCGCGGGGAGGAGATCGAGCAGTCGACGTACGACTACGACGCGGACACCGACGCGCTCACGGTGCATCGCTCCAAGGAAGAAGCGGACGACTACCGCTATTTCCCCGAGCCGGATCTCGTCCCGATCGAGCCGCCGCGCGAGCTCGTCGAGCGCCTGCGCGGCGAGATCGGCGAGCTGCCCGCGGACCGTACACGGCGATACGCGGAGCACGTCGGCGTCGAATCGGCGGCGGAGCTCGTGTCGACCGGCAACGACTGGAAGGCGGAGGCGCTCGCAGCCGAAGGCGTCGAGTGGAAGGCCGCCGCCGCGATCGCGATGAACCGCGGCGACTTCCTGCGCGAGAACGCCGCCGCGCTCGCCGCGATCGTGCAGGCGAATGTCACGCGCGAGGCGCTCGACCAAGCATTCGCGGCCGCGGCGACCGCACCGATCTCAGCCGACGAGTATCTCGCGCGCACCGCAGTGAGCGACGAGTCCGAGCTCGCTCCGGTGATCGACGCGATCATCGCCGCGAATCCCGGTCAGGTTGCGACGTACCGCGGCGGCAAGGAGGGCGTGCTCGGCTTCTTCGTCGGCCAGGTGATGCGGGAGACCGGCGGCAAGGCCGACCCGAAGGTCGTCAGCCGACTGCTGCGGGAGAAACTTCAGGCGTAGGCAACTCGTCGAGCTCGGAGAGGCTCGGCGCGTTTCTGATCGACGGGCTCAGCGTTCCGATGATCGCCGGCACGAGCAGGAAGAGCGAGTACACCGCGATCGTGACCCGCGGTGACGTCGCCGAGAGCAGGAGCCCGGCTGAGAGCGGGCCGAGCGGCGCGCCGCAGAGCGCGATCGTCCGTGCGGCGCTGTTGACGCGTCCAGTGAGACGGTCCGGGACGACTGCGAGGCGGTAGCCGATCACTGTGGCGCTCGTCGTCGGCACAAAGAGCATCAACGGGACGATCACCGCCAGCAGGACGTATACGTTCGGGTCGAGCACGAAGAACGAGATGGTGAGCGGCACCCAGCCAGACGCGATGATGATCGCCTTCATCGACAGCAGCCGCTGGAGGTAGGGCGCGAGCGCCGAGCCGAGGAGCGAGCACACGCCGAACGACGCGATCAGCAACCCGATCTCGCCGCCCGAGAGCCCCTCGCTGCGCCCGACGACGACGAGCACGAGGATGAGGCCCTCGTAGATCAGATTCGTCGCTGCGAAGAGCAGCGCGCATGTCCGGAGAAACGGCCGTGCCCAGAGCCAACGCAGCCCCTCGACGAGCTGCGAGTGAAGCGGCTCCGCCTCCTCGGCCTCGCGGGCTTCCTGGAACGGCGTGCGGATCGAGAGGATCGAGCCGAGTGAGAAAAGCACCGACGTCGCGTTCGCCACGAAAGGCAGTGCGCGGCCGAGGCCGAAGAGCGCCCCGCCGAGGGGCGGGCCGATGAGCTGCACCGTCGAGTAGCGCGCCTGCTCGGCCGCGGCCGCGCGCGGCAGCTGCGCCGTCGAGACGACCGAGCGGAGCGCGCCGAACTCCGCGACATTGAAAAAGACGAACATCGTCCCCTCGATGAACGCGACGAGCGCGAGGTGCACGAACGTCAGGTGGTCGACGGCGATCGCGACGATCACGCTGGTGACCGCAACGATCCGGACGACGTCGCTCGTCACCATCACCCGCCGACGGGGAGCACGGTCGGCGAGCACGCCGGCGCCGAACCCGAAGATCGCCCACGGGACGACGCTCGCGAAGGCGACGATCCCCGCGCGTGCGGGCGAGTGGATCAGCGCGAGCACGAGGAGCGGATACGCGATCTGCGTCGACATCGACCCGATCGTCGACAGCGTCTGGCCGGACTGCAGCAGGATGAAGTCGCGGTTCTTGCGAAGCGGTACGGGCGTCACCCAGGAATCATCGCGCCGAGCCTGGACGCGTGCCGGATCACGCCGCGGCTGCGAGCTCGACCTCCGCCGATTCCTCTCGCCGGCGCGTCAGGAGGTACGCGGCAGCCGCCAGCGTGCAGACGGTCATGATCGCGATCTCGAGCCGGTAGTCGATCAGCGTCACGAGGACGGCGCCGACGGCGATCGAGATCGTCTGCGGCACGCTGAAGAGCATGTTCGCCGCGGCGGCGACGCGACCCTGGACAGCGTCTGGGCTGCGGCGCTGGTACGCCGTCGCGAGGGCGACGACAGCCCAGACGATGCCGACGCCTGCGACGGCCGCTGCCGGCGCGATGACGGCGAGCCGCGGCACGAGCAAGGCACCGTCGCCGAGCGCGAAGACGAGTACCCCGAAGCCTGTGAGGCGGAGCTCGCCGATGCGCTTGAGCAGCATGGACGCGGTGACGCCGCCGACGATCGAGCCGACGCCCTGGAAGGCGGAGAGCACGCCGATGAACGATGGGGGGCGGTGCAGGCTCGATGCGTTGACGGCGAAGATCAGCGTCTCGCTGAACCCGACCACGAGTAGTGCTGCCCCGAGGCCGATCGTCAGCTCGCGCAGCACCCGCGTGCGGAGAATGTGCGTGACACCGGCGGACAGCTCGTTCAGGAAGTGATGCTCCTTCGGCGCAGGTTTAGGCTCGTCGAAGCGCAGCGCGACGAGCGTCGCGGCGGAGACGAGGAACGTCCCGGCGTCGACAAGCGCGACCGTGCCACCTCCGGCGACTGCGAACAGTCCCGCGCCGGCGAGCGGGGCGATGATGCGCAGCCCCTCACGGATCGATTGGTACGCGCCGTTCGCGTCGCCGAGCAGCTCGGCCGGGACCATTGCCTTCATCATCGCCGAGCGCGCAGCGGCGAAGATGTCGCCACCGAGCCCGTACAGCGCCGTCACGACGTACAACAGCCAGACATCTCCGCGGTCGTGCACGAAGAGCAGCAGGCACATCACACCGGCGAGGACGATGTGCGTCGCGATCATCAGTCGTCGCTTCGGCAGCCGGTCGACGACAAGCCCGCCGAGCGGCGCTGCGAGGCTGACGATCGCGAACACGAAGAAGACGAGCCCGGCGGCGCTCGACGATCCCGTCAGTACCTTCATCCAGACGGCGAGGACGATGATCATCGCCCAGTCGCCGAACATCGAGAGCGTCTGCCCGGCCAGCAGCAGGCGGACGTCGGGACGTGACAGGATCGCGCGCACCTGACCGGTTAGCCGCGGAAGACGCGGAAGTCGCCGCTGACGGTCTTGCCGCGCACGACGAGCGTCGGCCCGTCGCCGTGGTCGAAGCCGTCGGGATCGCTGCCGAGCGGAACCTCGGACATGAGGTCGCCCGACACCGAGCCGGCGTCCACATCGAGCTGTGTGCCGGGAGCGACGCCGATCTCGATGTCACCGGACACGCTCTGCGCGCTCACACTCCCCTCGCGCACCGAGTCGACGCGGACGTCGCCGGACACGCTCTTCGAGACGACCGAGCCGCCGACGTACGTCGCGTTGACGTCGCCCGAGACCGTCTGGATGCGGAGCTCGCCGCCGACGCGCTCGAGGCGTGCGTCGCCGCTGACGGTCTTCAGCGCAGCGTTGCCTTCGACCTCGCCGAAGTGGGAGAGGTCACCCGACGCGGACTTCACGTCGAGCATCGAGATCCGTCCGCGCAGCTTCATATCCGCGGACGCCGTCGCGAGCTCGACGCGGCTGCTATGCGGCACACGTGCGCGGACGCGAAGGGATCCGCTGCCGAAGCTGAAGTCGCCGATCGAGATGGTGATGCCGAACGGCTTCTTGCCCTTGAGCTCGACGACGAGGCGGCGGCCTTCCTGCCGCACCTCCGTCAGCTCGATGAGCTTCTCATCTCCGTCGAGCTCGATCGTGGACTCGTCGCCCTCGATCGTCTCGACGTCGACGTCGCCGCTCGGCACCTTGATCTCGAGCTCGACCGGCTCGGGCGTATGGAAGCGCTGCTCGGCCATCTCAGGCAGCCTTCGGGGTCGCCGGGATGCGCCGTGTCGGGAACGGGATGATCGTCCCGCGCTTCGGCTTCGGCAGCGGCACCGGCGTGGACGCGAGCCGCTGGTCGACGCCCGACGGATCGTCGTAGACCCAGTGCACGGTGGTGGGTGGCGGCAGAAGGTGCATCTCGGCTCCTTTCAGCTCCGGCCGTAGCCGGTCAGGCGGCGCCGCGAGCTGGACGCGGGGCCGCCGGATGATTGGCGGGACTCGAGCTGGCGCTGAAGCACCTGCACGAGCCAGGTGTTCACAGACATGCCGTGGTTGGCGGCGGCGGTGTCGAGCCGGGCCTTCAGGCTCTCCGGCAAGCGGAGGGTGATCCTCGCCGTGAAAGCCTCATCGGCCGGCTCGACGGCCGCTTCCGCCTCGTCGCGGACGAGCACGAGCTCCGGGTCGCCACCGGCGAACCGGACCTCGACTCGACCGTCCTCGAGCTGGGAGTTCAGTTCGAGCGCGGCCTCGCCGAGCGCCTCGAGGAGGCGCCGGCCGATGGCCGACTCGAGCGCGACCGAGAGGAGCTCAGCTGCGCGGGCGGTCGACTCGTCGCCGAGTGCCGCCACGCGCGCGAGGTCCTCCTGGAGCGCGTGGACGTAGCCGTCGATCTGCATGACGGCAGTATGACATCACGATGACATCATTGTCAAGTCATCGCGACGCTAAAGCGACGCTATGCAGCTGTCAGAGCAGCCCGCAGTCCCTCGCTGTGTTTGGCCAGGGCCAAAAACCCCTGGACTTGAGCGCTTTTTCCGCGGCCCAGATCTGCTCGAGCGGCGTCCAGTGGTTGGCGGTCCCCTTCCGGTGTAGGAGCCAGGCCGCGTACGTGTGCTGGAAGCCGACATCCATCTGGAGGCCGCCGTAGTACGGGCCGCCCGAATCCGTCCAGCTGCCTTCGTAGTGATGGATACAAAGGAAGGCCCGCAGATGCGGCGGACGCTCCGCCTTCCGGTGCGCCGCGTGGGCGCGGCCCTGCCAGAACTTGAGCGCCCGCTTCACGTCCGGGACGCTCATCTCCGTCAGGACCCGGCCCGCGGTCGGGGTCAGGTGGGTGCCCATCACCCGCTCCCAGCGCCACGTTGTGTGCTGGTAGCCGCGGATCTGGCCTCCGAGCCAGGTGATCGCCGCCAGCCGGGCTTTTTCCTGCTGTGCCTGTGAACTCGATTGTCCTGCCGCAGTGGCCTTCGTCACGCCCGCTGCCGCCGCGCAGCAACACGCGAGCAGGCCGGCGAAGGCCAGGATAAGTCGCCGCAAATTGCACACCCCCAGGGGATCGCTTGCCAGTCGTAGGCCGGGCGGGTGGGAGCTCGTGTGAGCGACACCGTCCGGCGCGGCTATGCCGTGCGTACGGGCAATGTAGACGACCCGATCTCGTCAAGAGTTTGTGAAGGTTGCGTCAAGGATCCCGCCACGGCCCGGAAACCCTGGATTTCCGCTACAACGGAACGCCTTCGAGGGTCATGCGGGTCGTCTGCCGAATCGTCATCGCGCTCTTTCTTCTGCTCGTGCCCGCGGGCGTCGCCGCCGCACAGCCGCCTCCGAGTCAGCTGGCTGCGGCCTCGAACTTCACCCAGGCCCACCGGAAGCCGAGCGCGATCCGGTTCATCGTCATCCACGTGAGCGAGGGGTCGTTCCTCGGAACGGTGTCGTGGCTCCGGAACCCCGAGGCGCACGCCTCTGCGAACTTCGTCGTCGGTCGCGCGGGGCAGGTGCAGGAGCTCGTCCCGCTCCACGATGTCGCATGGCAGGCCGGCAACTGGGGCTACAACCTCCGTTCGGTCGGGATCGAGAACGAGGGCGTGACCGGGAGCCCGTCAGGGTTCACGCGAGCCGAGTACCGCTCGAGCGCGCGACTCGCCGGGGTGATCGCGCGCCGCTCGGTGATCCCGATCGACCGGCACCACATCATCGGCCACTACCAAGTGCCGGACCCGAACGACCCGCTGCAGGGCGGCGGGCTCGACAACCACACCGATCCGGGCCGCTACTGGAACTGGCGGTATTTCATGCGGCTCGTGCGGGCGTTCGCATACCCCGCGCGCGTGCTTGCGCACAAGCACATCGGACTGCAGATCGACTCGAGCACGCTCACGAACAGGCAGGTCGTCGCGGGTCGCGTTCCGTGGCGGACGAAGGTCAGCGGGCCGGTCCGCCGCGTCGGATATGTCGTCGACGGCCGGGTGCGCTGGACCGACCGGATCGTGCCGTTCGCGTTCGCGGGCGGGCGGCTATTCGACACGTTCGGCTTGAAGAACGGTCGGCACAAGCTCGAGGTGCGCGCGTACGGCGCGAAGTCGTGGACACGGCAGCGCTTCACGATTCGCGTGCGCAACGAGCCGTTCACGGTCGCGCCGGTGAATCTGAAGCCGAAGCAGCAGGTAGCCGGAGTCGTCTCGGTTCCGGCGCTGTTCACGGGCGTCGCGCCGTCGCGCGTGCTCCTGTATCTCGACGGGCGCTTGCTCGCGCACGACACGGCGGCGCCGTTCCTCTTCCACTGGGACACGCGGCGTGCGAAGGACGGGCTGCACACGCTCACGCTTGCGGGTGTCGCCCGCGATCGCCGCCTTGTCCGGTCCCGCGTGCAGGTCGTCGTCGTGAACAAGACGGTGCAGCCGGCGAAGATCGTCTCCGACTCGCTCGTCGACGGTCAGACGGTGTCCGGTCCGCAGCACTGGCTCGTCGCAACGAGCGGGTCGGTGACGAGCGTCGTGTTCTCCGTCGACGGGTTGCCGCAGCTGACGCTTGCGATGGCGCCGTATGCGTACGACTGGGACGCTTCGAGCTACACGCCGGGCGAGCACCAGCTGACGGTGCAGGCAACCGGGCTTGCGGGGGACGTCACGACTCAGATGCTGACGGTGACGGTCGCGGCGCCGAGCGCGCAGTGAAGCCCGCATAGAGCAGGGCCGCGCCAACCGCGATCCCGATCGCAGCGCCGCCCGCGCCGAGCCCGGCGACGCCGCTGCCGACTGCGGCGGCCGCGACACCGAGCACGATCAGCGTGTTCCCGAGAGGGCGCCGGCGCAGCGAGCGGATTGCGATCACGACGACGGCAAGCGTTCCGAGTGAGTTCGCGACGATCGCAAGCAGGCGTCCGGGGACGAATGCGAGGTGGTCTTGCGCAGGCGGCAGCGAGTGCGCTGCGAAGGCGCCGTGGACCGGCATCGCGATCGCGATCCCGATCGCAAGCCCGGCATAGACGAGCCCGATCGGCACCGCGCGGCGGACGCCCGACAGCAGCAGCGAGCCGACGCCGAGGAGCGGTGCCGTGAGCAGTGCGCCCGCCGCGTAATAGACACGGAAAGCGCGCGCGTCCCACTGAGCAGCTTCGCCCCAGGCGATCGCGCCGGCGGCGACCGCGTACGCGGCAAGCGCCCATGCCCACGCGACGAGCTCGGGCCGCCGCGTGACGCGCCAGCGGCGCACGAGTAAACCGGTCAACCGGAGCGCGACGAGGGCAGCTGCGAAGGCGATGACGCTCATTCGGGGCGTAAGGCTCGCAGACGCCGGAGTGAGACCGCCGTCGGGATCGCTAGTCTCGCTCGCGTGAGCGGAAAGCGCTACCTCTTCACGCCGGGCCCGACGCCTGTGCCGCCGGAGGTGCTCGCGGCGCTCGCCGAGCCGGTGATCCACCACCGCAGTCCCGATTTCCGGCCGGTGTACGAGCGGTGCCTCGCGCGGTTGCGCGATGTCTGCCGGACGTCAACCGATGTCCTTCTGTTCACGTCATCCGGCACCGGCGCGTTCGAGTCGGCGGCGGCGAACCTTGTCTCCCCGGGCGAGCCGCACCTCGTCGTCTCCGCCGGGAACTTCGGTGAGCGCTGGGCCGCGCTGACGCGCGCGTACGGCGCGGACGTCGATCACCTTCGCTACGCCTGGGGCGAGACGCCCGATCCCGACGAGGTGCGCGCTCGGTTGCGGGATCGCGAGGCGAAGGCGGTATGGGTCGTGCAGTCAGAAACGTCGACCGGCGTCGTCGCCGACGTGCAGGCACTCGCGCGTGCGGCGAAGGAGGCCGGCGCGTTGATCGTCGTCGACGCCGTGTCGTCTCTCGGTGCCGTGCCGTGCGAGACGGATGCGTGGGGGCTCGACGTCGTCGTCTCCGGCTCGCAGAAGGCATTGATGACGCCGCCCGGGCTCGGGCTCTGCGCGGTGAGCGACGCGGCGTACGCGGCAACGGGCAGCTCGCCGCGGTTTGTCTTCGACTGGGAACGCACGCGAACGGCCCAGCGCAAGCTCGACGCGGCGTTCACGCCTGCGGTCTCGCTGATCGCAGGTCTCGATGTCGCGCTCGGGCTGCTGCTCGAAGAAGGGCTGGAGACGGCGTTCGACCGGCACGTGCGTCTCGGCCGCGCCGCGCGGGCCGGCGTGAAGGCGATGGGACTCGAGCTCTTCTCGCCGGACGAGGATCGCAGTGCGGTCGTGACGGCCGTGCGCGCGCCGGATGGTGTGGATTCCGGCGATGTCGTCAAGGCGTTGCGCGACCGCTTCGGGATGACGATCGCCGGCGGCCAGGGCGAGCTGCAGGGCGTCATCTTCCGGCTCGGCCACATCGGCTGGTTCGACGTGTTCGACATCGCGACGATGCTCGCCGCGGTCGAGCTTGTCCTGGCCGATCTCGGCGCCGACGTCGAGCGCGGGGCCGCGGTGACGGCCGCGCTCGAGGCGTACGAGCACCAGAACGTCGCATGACCGCGCGGGTGCTCGTGCGCGAGACGATCGCGCCTGCGGGCGTCGATCTCCTCCGCGAGCACTTCGACGTCGATGTCGACGGCGACAGCGATCTCGCGGAGATCATCGACCGGTACGACGCGATCGTCGTCCGTTCTGCGACGAAGCTGACCGCTGATCTGATCGATCGCGCTGTGCGGCTGAAGGTGATCGGGCGCGCAGGCGTCGGTGTCGACAACGTCGACGTCGATGCTGCGACACGGCGCGGCATCGTTGTCGCGAACGCACCGGAGTCCACGGTCGTGTCGGCGGCGGAGCACACGATCGGGCTTTTGGTCGCGCTCGCGCGCAACATCCCGCAGGCGCACGCGGCGCTGAAGCAGGGTCGCTGGGAGCGGAAGGCCTACGGCGGAGTCGAGCTCGCGGGCAAGACGCTCGGCGTGCTGGGCTTCGGCCGCATCGGTCAGCAGGTCTCGCGCCGCGCCGGCGGGCTCGGCATGCGTGTGGTCGGGTACGACCCGTACGTCGCGCCGGAGCGCTTCCGCGAGCTCGGCGCCGAGCGCGTCGAGACGTGCGACGAGGTGTACGCCGTCGCGGACTTTCTCACGCTGCATTTGCCGTTGACGAACGAGACACGGGGCAGTGTGGACGCGGCTGCGTTCGCGCAGATGCGGAACGGCGTGCGGCTGATCAATGCCGCGCGCGGCGAGCTCGTCGACGAGGCGGCGCTCCTCGAGGCGCTGCAAGCCGGGAAGGTCGCCGGTGCCGCGCTCGATGTCTACAGCGAGGAGCCGTATTCCGGGCCGCTGCTCGAGCTCGACAACGTCGTCGCGACGCCGCATCTCGCGGCGTCGACCGACGAGGCGCAGGATCGCGCGGGCTTGATCGTCGCGGAGCAGGTCGCGGCGGCGCTCGAGGGCGGGCTCGTAACGAACGCGGTGAACATCCCCGTCATCGGTGCCGAGGAGCTGGAGGCGCTCGGCCCGTACGTCCCCCTGGCCGCGAAGCTCGGCCGGCTCGCGATGGAGCTCGCCGAGGGACGCGCCGACGAGATCGTCGTCACGACGTACGGCGGCCTCGCCGACTACGACACGCGCCTGCTGACGGTCGCGGCGTTGAACGGCGCGTTCCAGGGACGCGCGGACCGGCCGGTGAACTACGTGAACGCGCCGTTGATCGCGCGCGAGCGCGGCATCGAAGTGCGCGAGGAGCGCTCACAGTCGGCGCGCGACTATACGAACCTGCTGCGCGTCGAAGTGCACTCGGATGGGCATCAGCTGCGGGTCGCAGGCACGTTGATCGGTCGCGACAACCGGCCGTGGCTCGTGCACACGCTCGGCTTCGAGCTCGACCTCGAGCTGGCGCCGTTGCTTGTCTTGTTCCGCTACGACGACGTGCCCGGCGTGATCGGGCGCGTCGGCACGCTGTTCGGTGAGGCGGGCGTGAACATCGCGAACATGACGGTCTCCCGCACGCGCCGCGGCGAGAAGGCGCTGATGATCTTGACGGTTGACTCGATGCCGCCGGACGCGCTCGTCGAGCGGATCCGGGCCGAGGGCTTCGATGACGCGCGCGTGATCGAGCTCGGCGGCGACTAGGCCGGTTCTGCGCGCGGGTCGAGCCGCTTCACCGTCGCGCGGACGGCTTTGTGCATCTTTTCGACGACGTGGAACCGGCCGCGGTCCTCGAGCACGCGCTCGATGTCGCGGTGCGCATGGCCCGGAGCGAGCAGGAAGGTCGTCGCGTCCGCGCGCACGTCCTCGTACTCCTCGAGTGTCGCTTCCACTCGGTCCGCGCAAGTCGCGTCCGAGCACTCGCAGACGAACTCCGTGCTCTCCGCGTCGAAGCGCTCGGCACTCTCTGCGATGCGCTCGTTGACGTCACGGAACACAGCCTCGGTCCGGGCTCGCTGGACCTTCTCCTCCACCGTCGCCTCCCTTTCGTCGTCTCCCGGAGTGACAACGCGCGACTGCCGCGCGGAGTTACGCTCGCCGGATGGAGAGCTGGCCGGAGCCCGTCGAGCGCGTCGCTGCGTACTTGCGCGAGCGCGGCATCGACTCGCGCCTGGAGGAGTTCATCGAGAGCGTCCCGACGGCTGCCGGCGCCGCGGAGGCGATCGGCTGTGCGCTCGAGGAGATCGTCAAGTCGCTCGTGTTCATCTGCGACGGTCTGCCGTACCTCGTCCTCGTGCCCGGTCACCGGCGCGCCGACCCGTCGAAGGTCGCGGCGGCGGCCGGCGCCGGCTACGCGCGCTCGGCCGGTGCCGAGGAGGTCAAGTCGGCGACCGGTTTCGAGCCGGGCGCAGTGGCGCCGTTCCCGGCGCCGAACGTCACCCGCGTCTTCTGCGACCGCGAGCTCTTGCGCGTCGTGACGGTCTGGGCGGGCGCGGGCTCGCCTCGGCATGTCGTCGGGCTCGCGTCCGTCGACGTTGTGCGGTTAACGAACGCGGAGATCACCGATCTGACGGAGGCTTGACCGCATGCGCCGGGGCTACCATGCGTCCGCGTTCGACCCGACACCGGAGGAGACACCGACATGCAGGAAACCTCGAAGATCTGGATGAACGGCGAGCTCGTCGACTGGGCGGACGCGACCGTTCACGTCGGCGCGCACGGACTGCACTACGGCTCCGGTGTCTTCGAGGGGATCCGCGCGTACGAGACGCCGCGCGGCACGGCGGTGTTCCGCCTGACCGAGCACATCGACCGGCTCGCGAACTCGGCGCAGCTCCTCTACATGGAGCTCCCGTACACACGCGACGAGCTCAAGACCGCAGTCTGGGATCTCATCGGCGCGAACGGCCTCCCCGAGTGTTACCTGCGGCCGATCGCGTACTTCGGCTACGGCCAGCTCGGCGTGTCGTCGCTCGGCAACCCGGTCGACGTCGCGATCATGTCGTGGCCCTGGGGTACGTACCTCGGCGAGGAAGCGCTGCGCACCGGCATCCGCGCGAAAATCTCGAGCTGGCAGCGCATCGGGCCCAACGTGATCCCACACGTCGCGAAGGCGACCGGCATCTATCTCAACTCGATGCTCGCCGTCGCGGAAGCGAACCGCGCCGGCTACGAGGAGGCGATCCTGCTGACGCAGGACGGCTACATCGCCGACGGCTCGGGCGAGAACATCTTCATCGTCAAGGACGGCGTCCTCTACACGCCGGATCTCTCTGCGTCGATCCTTCCCGGTATCACGCGCGACGCGCTGATCCAGATCGCGCAGGATCTCGGTCATCGCGTCGTCGAGAAGACGCTCATCCGCACCGACCTCTATCTCGCGGACGAAGTCTTCATGTGCGGCACCGCCGCCGAGGTCACGCCGATCCGCGAGGTCGACGATCAGGTGATCGGGCCGCCGGGACCGGTGACGCTCGAGATCCAGGAGGCGTACCTCGACACCGTCCACGGCCGCACCGAGCGGTGGGCTCAGTGGCTCGAGTACGCACCCGCCGCGAAGACGCAGGCGTGAAAGTCGAGCAGTCGGGCGTCCCGCTCTCGGGGCCGTACCTCGACGAGCGTGAGGAGCAACTCATCCTCGAGGTGCTGCGGTCGGGACGGCTGTCGCTCGGGCCGACGATCGACGCGTTCGAAGAGCTCGTCGCCGCAAAGGTCGGGGCGCCGTACGCGGCGGCCGTCTCGTCGGGAACGACCGGTCTGCATCTGCTGTGTGTGACGGCGGGCATCTCCGCCGGCGACGAGGTGATCACGACGCCGTACTCGTTCGCCGCAAGCGCGAACTGCTTCATATACGAAGGCGGCGTGCCGGTGTTCGCGGACATCGATGACGCGACGCTGAACATGGATCCCGCCGCGGTCGAGGCGGCGGTGACGCCGCGGACGAAGGCGATCGTCGCGGTCGACATCTACGGTTATCCGTGCGAGCTCGACGAGCTGCGCGCGATCGCGGACCGGCACGGGCTCGCGTTGATCCAGGATTCGTGCGAGGCGCTCGGCGCCGAGTACCGCGGTGCGACGATCGGCTCGCACGGGCCGAGCGCGGTCTTCGCGTTCTATCCGAACAAGCAGATCACCACCGGCGAAGGCGGAATCGTGACGACGCATTCGGAGGAGGAGTGGCGGCTGCTGCGTTCGCTGCGCAACCAGGGCCGCGGCGATTCCGGCGGCTGGCTCGAACACGTGCGGCTCGGCTACAACTACCGGCTCGACGATGTGCGCGCAGCGCTCGGGATCGGGCAGGTCGGGAAGCTCGACGAGATCCTTGCGCTGCGCGGTGACGTCGCCGGACGGTACGGCGAGTTGCTGCGCGACATCGACGGCGTCGAACTTCCGCTCGTGGACGACGCCGACCATCGGCGGTCGTGGTTCGTCTACGTCGTGCTGCTGCCGTCGAACGCCGACCGCGAGCGTGTGATCGCGCACTTCGAGCGGGAGGGCATCGGCTACAACCGGTACCTGCCGTCGATCCACCTGCAGCCCTACATGCGGGAGCGCTACGGCTTCAGCGAGGGGCTGTGTCCGGTGTCCGAAGACGTGAGCTCGCGGAGCCTGGCGCTGCCGTTCTTCACCACGCTTGGGCGAGACGCGCAGGAGCGCGTCGCCGAGGCGCTTGCGGCTGCGCTCTAGTCGCGCCCTGCCCATTTCGGCCGCGTCACGACTTCGTCACGACTTCTTGGACTCTGAGTCCACCGGGAGCCGCCTGCCAGCAATTTCCCGCGATACTGCCCGTCATGGACGTGACGCATATCGACAAGGCGGAGCCGTTCGTCACCAAGGACGGCTCGACGATCCGCGAGCTTCACCACACCGCTGAGCAGAGCCTCGCGGAGGCGACGCTCGAGCCCGACCAGGCGACCGCGCGGCACTACCACCGCGCGACGGAGGAGATCTACTTCGTCCTCAAGGGCTCGGGCCGGATGGAGGTCGACGGCGACACGCGCATCGTGCGACGCGGCGACGCCGTCCTCATCCCGCCCGGCGCGTGGCACACGCTCGACAACAACGGCTCCAGCGAGCTCCGCATCCTTTGCTGCTGCAGCCCGCCGTACTCGCACGACGACACGTTCTTCGAGTAGCTTCTTCGCAATGGCGGTCACGACGCCGCGCATGGTGTTCCTCGGCTTCGGGAAATGGGCTCGCGCCGACCGCATCTACGCGCTCGAGCCGCTCGAAGGGGACGACCGCGGCCACGGCCGCCGCACGCGCGTCTGGGTCGAAGGCCTCCCCGAGCCGATCGTCGCGTCGCGCACGGAGCGGACGATTCTCGCGGAGATGGGCCACGACACGAGCCAGATGAACCCTGTGCTCGACGACGCGCTCGACCTCGCAGAGCGGCTTGCGAATGCAGTCGAGGAGGGCCGCGTCGACCTCGGCGATCTCGGCCGCCGCGCGCGGCGCGTGCTCGAGGAGACGACGCGGCAAGCCGACTCCGAGCAGCTGTTCTGAGGCTCACGCGCGACTTCTTCGCGCGCCGCGTGCACGAGCTCGCGCCTGAGCTCGTCGGTGCGACGCTCCTCGTCGCCGGCGTCGGCGGCGTGATCGTCGAGCTCGAGGCGTACGATCAGGAGGATCCGGCGAGCCACGGGTTCCGTGGCCAGACGGCACGGAATGCGGCGATGTTCGGCCCGCCCGGCCACGCGTACGTCTACCGCTCATACGGCATCCACTGGTGCCTCAACTTCGTTTGCGCGGAGCGCGGCCGCGCCGACGCCGTGCTCATCCGCGCGCTCGAGCCGACGCACGGCCTCGACGCAATGCGCGAGCGACGCGGCGTCGACGCCGTGCGCGCATT
Source organism: Gaiellaceae bacterium (assembly GCA_036496545.1). Taxonomy (GTDB): domain Bacteria; phylum Actinomycetota; class Thermoleophilia; order Gaiellales; family Gaiellaceae; genus Palsa-739. Next base: position 26,767 of record DASXKX010000020.1, read on the forward strand.
GTGTTCCGGCCCTGGAAAGCTCTGCGAGGCGCTCGCTGTGACGCGCGAGCTCGACGGTCACGCGCTCGACGCGCCGCCGTTCGAGTTGCTCGCCCGCACGGAGACGCCCGAGATCGTCACCGGCAAGCGGATCGGACTAACCCGCGCCGCTGATCTCGAGTGGCGCTACGGCGTCGCCGGCTCGCCGTTTCTCAGCCGGCGCTTCCCACCGTCAGGGTGACCCTCATGCCCGGCGCAGCGGCGACGCCTGCGCGAGGCTTCTGGTCGACGACGCGTCCGGGCGCGCCCTTCGACCGCTGCCGCTGCACGTAGAGCTTCAGTCGGCGCAGCTTCGCACTCGCGCGCGACCACGAGAGCCCGACAACCTTCGGCACCGTCCCGTGCAACGGCTTCGCGAGCACAAGCGTCACGCGCTGGAACGACGACAGCGTCCCTGTGCGCGGGATCTGCTTGACGACAACGCCGACGCGCTCGCCGGCGGTCGCAGGCCGGTAGATCACCTGCGCGGTCAGAGGCTGAGCCGAGAGCCGCGTCCGCGCGGCGGCAAGGTTGTAGCCGATCACGCTCGGTACCTCGACCTCGTTCACCTTGCAGTTCGCCGTCCGGCGTGGCCCCTGGCCGACGAAGTAGACGAGGAGCGACACACTCTTGCAGCGGCCGTTGTCGAGCTCGAGCCGGCCGTCGCGGTACGTCACACGCTTCGAGTCGACCGAGAGATACGGCGGTGCGGCGAAGCCCGCCGGCTCGGCGCCGAGCAGCTTGAGCGCGGACTGCATGAAGGTCTTCCAGATCGAGGCCGGGAACGTGCCGCCCACAACCGGGCCGCCGTGCCACTCCGTCAGCATCGGGCGCAGCCCCTTTGGGTACCCGACCCACACGGCGGTGACGAGCTGCGGCGTGTAGCCGACGAACCACGCATCGCCGTAGTTCTCCGTCGTCCCCGTCTTTCCGGCGACGGGACGGTCCGGCAGTGCCGCGGCAGTGCCGGTGCCGCCGGTCACGACGCCCTGGAGGAGCTGGTTGACGACCTCGGCGTCGGTCGCCGACATCACGCGTTTCCCGACCGGCGTGTTGTTGTAGACGACGTTGCCGCCGCCGTCTTTGATCTGCGTGATCGCGCGCGGCTCGTTCCCGAAGACTGCGCCGTCGACACGCCTGCCGCCGTTCGCGAACGTGCTGTATGCGCGCGCCATCTCGAGTGGGTTCACCGCCTGCGTGCCGAGCCCGATCGAGAACACGCCGTCGAGCGCGCTGGTGATTCCGAGCGCGTGCGCCTCACGCGCGACGTTCGACGGCCCGACGTCCTTCGTCAACTGTGCAAACACCGAGTTGTCCGAGACGGCGATCGCCTTCACGAGGTTGATCGGCCCGAGGTACTCGCCTTCATAGTTCGACGGCATCCAGTAGCGGTTGCCGAGGAAGATCGACACGGGATGAGAGTCGAAGACCGAGAGCGGCGAGATGCCTTCTTTCAACGCCGTCGCGAGCACGAACGGCTTGAACGACGACCCGGGCTGCCGCTCGCCTTGGACCGCAAGGTTGAACTGCGACGCATGGAAGCTGCGACCTCCGTACATCGCGAGCACGTCGCCCGTCGACGGATTGAGCGCGACCAGAGCGGCCTGCGGGACGTCCGGGCTTGGCAGCCACCTGTCGATCGCCTTGCGCGCGAGCATCTGCAGCCGCAGGTCGATCGTCGTGTACACGCGGAACCCGCCGCCGTACACGCGCTTCGGCCCGATGCGCTTGTCGGCGAGCATCTGCTGCTTCACGTACTCGCCAAAGTACGGCGACTTCCCCATCACACCGGAGAGATGCACGTTCTGCGGCCGGGGCATCGGCGCGCGGACGGCGTTCCGGTACTCGCCGTGCGTGATCACATTCTGTTGCAGCATCAGGCTGAGCACGACCTTCCGCCGCGCATTCGCCGCGCGCGGGTGCGCGACTGGGTCGTAGAGGCTCGGGTCCTCCGGGATACCCGCGAGCAGCGCCGACTCCGGCAGGGTCAGCTTCAGGGCGCTGTGCCCAAAGTACGTCCGCGCCGCGCGCTCGATGCCGTACGCGCCGTTCCCGAAGTAGATGGTGTTGAGGTAGGCCGTCAGGATCTTGTCCTTCGACCACTGCTGCTCGAGCTGCCACGCGAGCGCCGCCTCTTTGAGCTTCCGCGTGACCGAATGCGCGTTGCCCGTCAACTGGTTCTTCACGAACTGCTGTGTGATCGTCGAGCCGCCCTGCACCGTTCCCTGATGTCGGACGTCGGCCCACAGCGCACGCGCCATGCCGCGGATGTCGATCCCGCGGTGCTCGTAGAAACGCTTGTCCTCGGTCGCGACGATCGCCTGTTTCACCCACGGGCTGATGCGGTCGCTCGGCACGAGCACTCGGCTCTGGCTGCCGCGTAGGACTGCGAGGATCGTGTGACCGTCGCCGGCGTAGACATAGCCGTCGACCTGCTGCTTGCTTACGTGTGCAAACGGATCGAGGTCGCTCAGCTGCTGGCTGACCGCAAGGATCAATCCGTACGAGAACGACGCCAGCGCAAGCAGGCCCAGGACGCCGATGAGCGCGAGAAGGCGGAGCTTGCGGATCCGGCGCCGTCGCCGGCGCGGGGCCGCCGACTCGGTGCGTTTCTTGCGGAGCAGCACGGAAGCCGCCGGATTGTACCGCCCTAGGGTCTTACGTCTGGGCGCTGAAGATCGGTGTCGCCGTCGGCTTCGAGACACCGCCCGAGCGCTCCACCGTCGCGGCAACGACCGCGCCTGCGGGAACGCTCCCCTCCAGCGGCACCATCGTCATCGAGCCGCCGCCCTTGAAGAGGCCGGCGCGCTGCGGCTCGCCGCCCGGCGGGATCACCCAAGCCTCGTATGTCTTGCCCTGCGGCGCCGCCGTCAGCCGGTCGACGACGAGCACGCCGCGGCCGGTCGCATCGACGGCGACCATGCCCTGGCCGCCGCGCAGATTCGTCTTCTGCGAGGACGGGTCGAGCAGGATCTGCGTCGCACGCTCGGTCTGCGCGTTCAGCGCCTTCTGCGTAGCGAGGTCGTTCGAGAGCGTCGTCGCCCAGACGCCGAGCCCGATCGCCGCGCACGCGGCGACGCTCGCCGCGGCCGCGGTGGCGCGCGTGAGCCACACCCGCCGCATAGGCAGTGGCACGACATTCGCGCGCTCGGCCGCGGCCGCGTCGAGGATGCGGCTCCGCAGCCGTGCGGGCGGAACCGGTGCCGGGACGGCCAGGGCGAGCGCGGTGGTCGCCTCGCCGAGCGTCGCGAGCTCGCCTCGGCAGCGCTCGCATTGCGCGAGATGCGCCTCGAACTGCTCGCGCTCGTCGGCGTCAAGCGCGTCGAGCGCGTAGGCCGCGGTCAGGTCGTGGACGTCCATGACATCTCCAGTCCAGGGTCGCCGAGGAGCTCGCGGAGCCGCCCGAGCCCCAAGAACATCCTGCTCTTGATCGTTCCAAGTGGTTGGCCGAGCCGCTCCGCGAGCTCGGATTGCGTGAAGCCGCCGTAGTACGCGAGCTCGATCGCCTCGCGCTGCTGATCCGGGAGCTGGCGGAGCGCGCCCTGGACGCGCTCACGCTGGAGGCGCAGCCAGGCCTCCTCGTCGACCGGCGGCGAGCGGTCGCCCGGCTCCGTCTCCGGGTCGAGCGCGTCGGTGCGCCGCCGCTCTTCGCGACGAACGAGATCGACGGCGCGCCGGTGCACGAGTGTGAGGATCCAGGTGCTCGCCTTGCCGCGCTCGGGGAGAAAGCGCGGCGCGGTCCGCCAGACCGCGAGAAACGCGTCCTGCACGGCATCCTCGGCGAGCGACTCGTCGCGGAGAATGCGAAGCGCAAGACCGTACGCAGGTCGGCCGAAGCGGTCGTACAGCTCGGCAAGCGCGGATTGCTCCGAGCGTGCGGCGAGCGCGACGAGCGCCTCGTCGGACAGGTGTGCGAGCTCCCGGCTCACGGACCTTCTTCGCTCGAGAGGGCTGTACGGTTCATCCCGTGAAGGACTTCGTCCCGACGCGCCATGCTGTGCACGTTCTTCCAGAGGGAGAGCTCGAACGCAAGCAGGCGCTCGGCCGGCCGCTGCGCGTGAAGCTCGGTGTCGACCCGACGTCGCCCGATGTGCACCTCGGCTTCGCGGTCGTGCTCGATCGGCTGCGCGAGTGGCAGGACGCCGGCCACACAGTCGTCCTGATCGTCGGCGACTACACCGCGCGGATCGGTGATCCGTCGGGTCGCTCGTCCGAGCGGCCGGTCCTGCCGGACGAGGAGCTCGACGCGAACGCGACGCGGTTTGCCGACCAGGCGTTCCGCGTGCTCGACCGCGACAAGACCGAGGTTCGGTTCAACGGCGAGTGGCTCGGGGAGCTCTCGTTCGCCGAGGTCGTGCGGCTCACGCGGATGCTGACCGTGTCGCGCCTGCTCGAGCGCGACGACTTCGCGAAGCGCTTCGCTGCGCAGGAGCCGATCTCGCTGTCGGAGCTTTTGTATCCGCCGATGCAGGCGTACGACTCCGTGGCGATCGACGCCGACGTCGAGATCGGCGGCACCGATCAGCTTTACAACTTGCTGACCGGCCGTGACGTGATGGAGCGGTATGGGAAGCCGGCGCAGCTCGTCGTCACGTATCCGCTGCTGGTCGGTCTCGACGGCGCCGAGAAGATGTCGAAGTCGCGCGGCAATTACATCGGGATCGAGGAGCCGCCCGAGGAGATGTTCGGCAAGACGATGTCGATCCCGGACGAGGCGCTGCCGCAGTGGTGGGATCTCGTTGCCGGCGGCGGCGACCATCCCGCGTCCCCGATGGAGTGGAAGCTCGAGCTCGCGCGGCGCGTCACCGCGCGCTGGCACGGGGAAGTGGGCGCGCGAGCGGGCGAGGAGCACTTCACTCGGGTCGTGCGCCATCACGAGGCGCCGGAGGCGATGCCGGAGGCACGATTCACGGCGGCGAACGGTGTCGTCTACCTGCCGGCGCTCTTGCAGGAGAGCTTCGGCCAGTCGGGCAGCCACTGGCGGCGCCAGATCGATCAGGGCGGGGTCAAGGTGAACGGTGAGCCGGTCTCCGGCTACGAGGTGGCGGCGGGCTCGCTCGAGGGCGCCGTCCTCCAAGCCGGCAAGCGGCAGTTCGTCCGCCTGCATTCCGTTTGACACTGGGTTTCGCCTTGCTACTATTCCCCGGCTGCCCAAGCGGGCGGCGTTGGAAAGTCCCTGCAAACGACCACAACGGAGTAGCCTCAGAGAAGAATCGGAACCCAAACAGTTCCACGGTTCTGAGGCCTCGGGCGTGATCGGGGCCTTTTTTACGCCGTCGCGACGACGGCCCGGTCTTTGAAAACTCAGCAGCGTGCGTTTACGTCGAGACCTCGGCTCAGCCCTGCGTGCTCAACTGCAGAGGCTGGACGAGGAATCAACCTGTCATGACCTCTTCGGAGGTCAGACTTTGAGCGCAAGCTCGAAGTGAAAAGACCGTCGGCCCTCGGGCCGGCATTCATCTTCACGGAGAGTTTGATCCTGGCTCAGGACGAACGCTGGCGGCGCGCTTAACACATGCAAGTCGAGCGAGAACCAGTCCTTCGGGGCTGGGGACAGCGGCGAACGGGTGAGTAACACGTGAGTAATCCACCCTCGGTACCGGAATAGCCCGGGGAAAC